>NZ_JAPKNJ010000001.1:0-1385465 GCF_026343945.1 Kaistia algarum | reverse complement strand
GTCGTGTCGTCCGAGCCCTGGTCGATCACCTTCAGCACGTCCTGCGGCCCGAGGATCGCTGCCGTCACCTGCACGCCCCCCGTGCCCCAGCCATAGGGCATCGGCATTTCGCGGCTGGCGAAGGGAACCTGATAGCCGGGAATGGCAATCGCCTTCAGGATCGCACGGCGGATCATCCGCTTCGTCTGTTCGTCGAGATAGGCGAAATTGTAGCCGGTGGATCCGGTTGCTGCCGCGCTCATTCCGCCGCCTCCTTCAACTCGCCCTCAGCTTCCTGCCGCCGGCTCGCGTAGTCGGCGCGCATCTGCCGAACGAGGCCGAGTTCAGCCTGGAAATCCACGTAATGCGGCAGCTTCAGATGCTCGACGAAGCCGGTCGCCTGGACATTGTCGCAATGCGACAGCACGAATTCCTCGTCCTGCGCCGGCGCCACGACATCTTCGCCGAATTCGCGGGTGCGCAGGGCCCGGTCAACGAGCGACATCGACATCGCCTTCCGCTCGCTCTGGCCGAAGACGAGGCCATAGCCGCGGGTGAATTGCGGCGGCAGCTCTGCCGAGCCATGGAATTGGTTGACCATCTGGCACTCGGTCACCGCGACCGGCCCGAGCGGCACGGCGAAGCCGAGCTCCTCGGGGACGAACTCGGCCATCACCTCGCCGAACCTTATTTCGCCGACGAAGGGATGGGTGCGGCCATAGCCGCGCTGGGTCGAATAACCGAGCGCCAGCAGGAAGCCCTCGTCGCCGCGCGCCAGCGCCTGCAGGCGAAGATCGCGATCCGCCGGGAAGTCGAGCGGGGCGCGCGTGAGGTCGCCAATTTCGGCATCGTCGTCGCGGCTCTCCTGCTCGATCAGCCCCTCGCCATCCAGAAGGTCGGTCACCCGCGGCGACGGCTCGGGCTGCGTGTGGGCCTCGATCTCGGGCGGTAGCTCAGCGCCGGCCTCGAGCAGGAAGTCGATCAAGCGATGCGTATAGTCGAAGGTCGGGCCCAGCACCTGCCCGCCGGGCAAATCCTTGAAGGTGGCCGAGATACGGCGCTCGATTTCCATGGCAGCCGTATCGAGCGGCTCGGAATAGCCGAAGCGGGGCAGCGTGGTGCGAAACGCCCGCGTCAGGAAGATCGCCTCGATCAAATCGCCGCGCGCCTGCTTGATCGCCAGCGCCGCCAGCTTCGGGTCATAAAGCGAACTCTCCGCCATGACGCGGTCTACGGCGAGCGTGAGCTGCGCCTCGATCTGCGAAGGCGCGATTTCGGGGATCGTCGCCGGCCCGCGCCGCTTCCGGGCGAGGAGCGCATGGGCGTTGTCGATCGCTGCCTCGCCGCCTTTGACCGCGACATACATGTCAGACCTCCCGGACGTGAGTAGTGCGGGGCAGGGCGGCGACGGCATCGGCCGCGACCAGCACCAGATCGACGCCGCAGGGGAAGAGCGAGCGATTATCGGCGAGTTCGCCGGTCAGGCCATCGCGCCAGGGCGATACAGCGACGTGCGCCTCGCCCAATATGCCCGGTCCCGTGAGTTCAAGGCGGACGCCGGTCCCCAGATCCTGAACCGCGGCGAGGATCGTGGTCGACCGGTCGGGATAGTCGTCGCTGCCGAGAGAAAATGTCGCCAAAGGGGGCATGGCGGCGAAATCGGCGACGAGCGCGAAGGCGGAAAGCTGCGGATCGGCGACGATCCGGGCGCCGGTGTGGAAGCGCAGATAGGTGACGACCTCATTGGAGCTGGCCAGCGCCGCGTCGAGCCAGAGCGGCGCCTCGTGATCGGCGAGCGACAGCGCCAATGCAGCAAGACCCGCGGTCAGCGGCGCCGGCGCGGCAAGACGCAGCGACAAGGGCTCGATGGTGCCGGGGCGCGCCAGGGCATTCATAAGGCTGCGGAAATTCGCCTGGCCGTCCAGAGCGGGCTCGGCAAGGCCCGAGGTTGCGATAGCTGCGGACATCAGTCTTCTCCCCGCACCATGGTGAAGAAATCGACCTTCGTCGCAGCGACGCGGCGCGCCTTGGCCAGCGCCTCCGTCTCGACGCGGCGGCGTATCGGGGCAAGAGCCGTCTCGACGGCCTCACGCTCGACACCCTGGCAAAGCGCGTCGAGAATGGCGGAAATCCGAGCTTTCTCTGAGTCCCGTCCGAGCTGATAGGCAAAGCCCGTCCGCCCATCGGAAAGACGAATGGCGGCGCGCGTCACCGTCGCCTCGCCAAGATTGAACGCCCGGCCATCGCCGCCCATCCGCCCGCGCAGCATGACGAGACCGCTCTCGGAGCGGCGTAAATCCTCGGCCGACGGACCCGGACCGATATTGGCGTAGGCTTGTTCCAGCTCCATTTTCGTCGCCGCGACACACAGCGCCATCAGCGCTTGCCGCGCTGCGACAATGGGATCGGGCCGTAGGTCGGGGCTCGGCGATGGACGAGAACGGGTGGATGTCGGCATATCAGGCCTCGGTTGGACCTTTGGATCGCGAAGGGCTTCCCCTTCGAATTGTCTAATGGTATAGACGATTGCATGAAACAGTCCAGTGACGATTTGATGACATTGCCGGTCGAGGTCGGACCGGCCGGCGAAATCTCCCGCGGTGCCGGAATCTCGGCTTGGCGCCAGATCGCCGACGAGATCGCCGCCGATATCGGCACCGGGGCGCTCGCCGCTGGCGCGCAATTGCCGACGGAAACCCAGTTCGCCGCGCGCTTCGCCGTCAATCGCCATACGGTTCGCCGGGCCCTGGCTGAACTAGCGGCCCGGGGCCTCATCCGGGCGACCCAGGGTCGGGGAACCTTCGTCGAGGCGCGGCCGCTGCCCTACCCGATTGGCCGCCGTACGCGTTTCTCCGAGATTGTCTCGCGCGCCGGGCGCGAGGCCGGGGGCAAGCTGCTCCAATCCATCATTCAGCCCGCCGATCCGGCGGTCGCCGCGGCGCTCGGGGTTGCACTCGCGACCCCGGTCATCCGCCTCGATACGCTCCGTTTCGCTGACGAGACGCCGATCTCGACGGGAAGCGGCTATTTTCCGCTGCCGCGCTTCGAACGGCTGAACGACGCTTACCTGGCCTATGGTACGATTACCAAGGCGCTGGAATCGCGAGGTATTTCGGACTACCGCAGGCTCGAGACCCGGATATCCGCCCGCCCCGCCAGCGCCGAAGAGGCGGCGCGGCTGGACCTCTCCCCCGGCCGGATCGTCCTCACCGTCGACAGCACCAATGTCGACATGGACGGCATCCCGATCCAGTTCACCCGCGCCCTCTTCTCCGCCGACCGGACCGAGATCCTGGTAGAAAGCTGAGCCGCGTCAGACGATCTTGGCCTTGCCGATGATCGCCATGCGCAGCCGGGTCGAGATGAAGTCGATCACGGCGACGGTGACGAGGATCATCAGGATCAGGAACGCGACCTGCTTCAGTTCGAGCACGCGGATCAGCTCTGTCAGATAGGCGCCGACGCCGCCAGCTCCGACAATGCCGATGATCGTCGCCGACCGCGTGTTGGATTCGAAATAGTAGAGCACCTGGCTGGCGATCACCGGCAGCACGCCGGGAATGAGGCCGAAGCGGACCTGATGGAGCCTGTTGCCGCCGGAGGCGGTGATGCCTTCGGAAGCCTTGCCGTCGGTCGCTTCGATCGCCTCCGAGAACAGCTTGCCGAACGAGCCGAAGTCCGAGCAGGCGATCGCCAGCACGCCGGCGAATGGCCCGAGCCCGACGACATTGATCCACATCAGCGCCCAGATCAGCGTATCGACCGAACGGATGACGTCGAAGCTCCGCCGCGCCGCGAAATGGACGAAGGGGTTCGGAATGACATTCTTGGCGGCGAGGAACGCTACCGGGAACGCCAGGACTGCGGCGGTCAGCGTGCCAAGAAAGGCGATGCCGAGCGTTTCGCCGAGCGCGATCGAGAAGGCGACGAACCGGCCCTGCGGCTCCGGCGGGACCATCAGCACGGCAAACTGGCCGAGCCGGTGCAATCCGTTCAGGATCCGCGTCAGCGAGAAGCCCAGGACCACCATGGACAGGAAGGCGAGGGCGATCAGGGCCAGGGGAATGCCAATCGCCATCAGCCTCGACTTGGTCGAAACGCGGAAATAGGCGCCGTGCCGGGTTTTGAGACCGGCGATATCGGCCAAGGCAGCTTCGCGCAGGCCTCGGCCGGCCGAGGGGACGGCTCCAAGGCTCATTTCCCGCCCTCCATGCCAATCAGGCGATGGCGCAGCTGCTCGGTGCCGATGTCGATCAGGATGACGGTGGCGATGATCATCAGGAGGATCGCGCTCACATCCGAATAATAGAAATTGCGGATCGCGACGAGGAATTCCTGGCCGATGCCTCCCGCGCCGACGAAGCCCATGACGCCGGCGCCGCGCACATTGATCTCGAAGCGCAGCAGCGAATAGGAGGCGAAGCCGGGCAGAACCTGCGGCAGCACGGCATAGCGCACGGTCTGGATCCACGAGGCACCAGCGGCGGAGAGACCTTCGACCGGCTTCATGTCGATGTTCTCGACAACTTCGGCGAAGAGCTTGCCGAGCGCGCCGGTTGTGTGGATGGCGAGCGCGAAGACGCCGGCCATCGGTCCGAGCCCGAAGGCGATGACGAAGATCAGCGCGAAGACGATGTCGGGAACCGTGCGGCAGAATTCGAGGAACCGGCGCGCGACGATGCGCGTCCAGCGGCTCCGCGCCAGATTGGCCGAAGCAAAAAAGCAGAGACAGAAGGCGACGATCGCGCCCATGAAGGTGCCGAGATAGGCGATCAATATGGTCTGGCCGAGCAGGCCGAGCCATTTCGGGAAGTTCCAGTACCATTCGCGCATGTCGGCGGGGAAATTGCCGAGCGTGAGGACGGGGACGGTCTTGCCGATGAAGCTGCCGAAATTCCCGAGATTGGCGAAAAGCGTCAACGGACGCACATGGGCCAGCTGCGCACTGATCGCGATCAGCAGCAGGACGATGCCAGCGACGATCAGCCCCTTCATGCGCCGGGCCGAAACCGCCTTGTCATAGGCCGCGGCCAGTTGGGCAGCCTGGTGCTCGGGAAGTTTCGCGATCGCCGTGGCCAAGGAGAACTCCGTCTGTGTTAGGCCCGCCATCGCGGCACCGATCGCCGCGATCCGGATACGAGAAGGGCGGCCGGATCGCTCCGGCCGCCCTGATCGACAGAGCCTCGATCAGCTCTTCTTGCGCTGATCGTCGTTGAACTTCACCATCTCGACGACGGGCTCGTAGTCCTTCGCCGTGATCGGCGCGAACTCGATGTCCTTGCCGTCCGAGAGGCCGGCGAAGGCCTTCGGGTCGTTCTTCGGCATGGCGAGGAAGGCCTCGGTGATCTGCTTCTTCAGATCGGCCGGGAGCGAGGCGAGTACCGAGTACGGGCCTTCGGGGAGGAAGTCCGACTTGAAGACGATGCGGAAGTCTTCCTTGGTCATCGGCTTGCCATCGGCATCCTTGAGGACGCCCTTGGTGATCATGCGGGTCAGGTTGGAATCGTCTTCCGAGTTCCAGGAATTGGCCGCGGCGTCGACGGTGCCCTGCGCGAGCGCGAGGACGGCGTTGTCATGGCTGCCGGCGAAGATGGCCTCGGAGAAGAACGTGTCGACGTCCTTGCCATCGCGATGCAGGAAGAAACGAGGCGCATTGTTGCCCGAGGTCGAGTTCGGGTCGACGAGGGCGAGCTTCTTGCCCTTCAGATCGTCGATCGACTTGTTGGGGCCGTTGGCCAGCGTGTAGATCACCGAATAGTAGCCGGTGAGGCCATTGGAGTGACGCGAGACGGCGACCGGCTCGGTGGCGACACCCGTCAGCACGGCGCGGGCATAGGAAGCCGGGCCGTAGAAGGCGATCTGGGCATTGCCGGCGCGCTGCGCCTCGATCACGGCCGCATAGTCGGTCGCGACGGCGAGCTTGACCGGAACGCCGAGCTGCTTGCCGAGATAGTCGGCGAGCGGCTGGTAGCGATCGGTCGTCGTCGAGGCGTTCTCGGCCGGAATCACGGCGATCGTGAGCTCGGGATACTGCGCCTTCCAGTCTTCGGCATGGGCGACGCCGGCGATCGCCAGCGTGGCGAAGGCGGCACCGATCAGGGTACGACGGTTGAACATCGGGTCTCTCCAGGCGTTGACGGCGCCGCTACGGCGCCGATTGGCATGCCCTTCAGGGCATCAGATGGCCACGGCGATAGCTTCGCCGGGTAGTTCTCGGGGGTGTGGTGCGGGCGCGTGGTCGAGCACCTCGCCGGCCTCAAGTCCGTAGAGCTCGCGCGCTACGTCGTCGGTGAGCGCTTCGGGTGCGCCGTCGAAAACGAGCCGGCCGGCCGACATGCCGATCAGCCTGTCGCAATAGCCGCGCGCGAGCTCCAGCGAATGGAGATTGCAGAGGACGGTGATGCCGTAATGCTTGTTGATCCTGAGCAGCGCATCCATCACCACCTTGGTATTGCGCGGATCGAGCGAGGCGATCGGCTCGTCGGCGAGGATCGCGTCCGGTTCCTGAACCAGGGCGCGGGCAATGGCGACGCGCTGCTGCTGGCCGCCGGAAAGGCTGTCGGCACGCTGGGCCGCCAGGCCGGCGATGTCGAATTGTTCCAGCGCGGAAAGCGCGATGGCCCGGTCCTCGTCGGTCCACATCCGCATCAGCGAGCGCGGTGTAGAAACCTTGTTGAGGCGGCCCATCAGTACATTCGTCAGAACGTCCAGACGGCCGACCAGATTGAATTGCTGGAAGATCATCGCGCAGCGGGCGCGCCAGTCGCGCAGCGCCTGGCCCTTCAGCCGAGTCACGTCGATGTCGTCGAAGCGGATGTTCCCGGCGGTCGGGTCGACCAGACGGTTGATCATGCGCAGCAATGTCGATTTGCCCGCGCCGGAACGGCCGATCACGCCGACAAAGCTGCCGGTCGGAATTGTGAGGCTGACGCCGGACACAGCCGCCTTGTTGTTGTAATAGCGATCCACCCCGTCAAGGACGAGCATGCAAGGACCTCCTGATTTTTGGAGATACTGCTCAGTGGATGCAAATCTATTGTGACAGAGTTCTTTGCCTGTGGACGAAGCCATAAGCCGTCGGCATCTTTTGACTTTGTTGGTTCGCCGGCTTTGTCATGGACGCGTCATGGAATTTCTCCACCTTGTCCGCACGCCATCCAAGCCTGCGGAGACTTCGTCATGCGCCTCGGCCCGAGCCCGACTGTCCATCCGACGGCGAGCCTCCGCGACTGTCATCTCGGGCGCTATACCGAGATCGGGGCGCGCACCAAGATCGCCGAGACCACAATGGGCGACTATTCCTACATCTCCGAGGATGGCGACGTGATCTACAGCGCGATCGGCAAGTTCGCGTCGATCGCCGCGCAGGTGCGCCTCAACCCCGGCAACCATCCGCACTGGCGGGCTACCCAATCGCATTTTACCTATCGCGCCTCGTATTATTTCGACGGCGAACCCGACGAGCCGGCGTTCTTCGACTGGCGTCGCTCAAGCCGTGTAACGATCGGCCATGACGTCTGGATCGGCCATGGGGTCGTCGTTTTGGCCGGCGTCTCGATCGGCGATGGCGCGATCATCGGCGCCGGTGCCGTAGTGTCGAAGGATGTCGGACCCTATGAGATCGCCGTTGGCGTCGCGGCGAAGACGGTGAAGCGCCGCTTTCCCGTTTCCGTTGCCGACCGGCTGCAGGCGCTCGCATGGTGGGATTGGGAGCATGAGCGGCTCCGGACCGCTCTGCCGGATTTCCGCGCGCTGCCGATCGAAGCCTTCCTCGAGAAATATGAGAGCTAAGGTCGCTCAGCGCGGTCCAAACAGATCGATGACTTCGAAGGCACGCGTCCGATCATAGCTGTGCAGGCCGCTATTGGAGCGCCAGGGCCGCGCGACCTCGACGATTCGCTGCTGAAAGCCGTCCTCATCCAACTGGTTGATCTCGGCAAAGGCAAGCCGCGCGCCATAGCCACCGGCGCAATCCTGCGCCGGGCGGATGAGCCGGCCGCCGATGTCCAGGATGCGCCCGCCCGGCCGCGACGAGGCGAGATCCACCTGGATCGGATTGCCCGGATGCGGGTGCCACGGTCCGGTGAGGTGTTCGGCCCGGTACAGCGACAGCGCGTCCCAGCTTGAGGTCCAGCGCGCCCTGGAGGCCGCGAAAAGCCACCATTTGCCATCCTTCCGAAGCAGCGTCGCGTCGGCCAGATCGGCGTTGTCGATCAGCACCTGATGCAGCGTCCAGCGATCCGGGAATCGATCGGCGCGGTAGAGTTCGACCGTGCGCCTTCCCGAGGTTTCGGGGATCATCCAGATCGCACCCTCGGCCGCGAAAACGAAGGGATAGGAGAGATGGTCGGGGCCTTCGAGGACCGGCTGCGGCTTCGACATGCTGCCATCGGCCGCGACCTTCGCGACGGAAAGGATGCCCTTCTGCGTCGTATAGGGGAACTCTTCGACGAACAGGAACGTCTCGCCGCTGGCCTCGAACAGGAAGGGGTCGGCATAGAAGCGCTGTCCGTCATCGGACAAGCGTTGGAAGCCGTTCGGTCCAAGGTCTGGCAGGCCGTCGCCTCCGACACGCCGTCGCAGGGCGACATGCCAGTCCGGCGCTTGCCCAAGCTGGCGGGCGAGCTTTGCGCGGATGCGGCCTTCGAGCGAGCGGATGAAGAACGCTGCCGGCGAACCGCGACGGACGGACGGCGCCGGGGAGGGTGGCAAAGCCGGAGGGCGGCCCTTCCGAAGGCGAGTCACCTCCTGGACAAGCATGTCGGCCGCGCGCCCGAACAGCATGTCCAGCGCCGAACCAGCGCGGTTCGGCGTTTCGGTCGCCGGTCGCCAGCGCGACAGGACGGTCGCGGAGCCATCCTCGACGAGTTGCGTCTCGAACAGGGCGTGGCGGCCGGAAAGAACCGCCGCGATCGCACCCGTCTCGAAGGGCAGGGCGTCGCAGAGAAGTTCGAGGACGGGAGGATCTCCAGCCTTGGCGGAGCCGCCGGCCAGATCGACTACGAGATCCGCCGTTCCGGATCCGCGGGCCAGCGGGCGCATCGTGTCGAACGTGACCCTCTCGCTCGCGCGGTCCGCCGGACGCCCCCCGATCCGATCTTCGAGCGCCAGAAGCGTTTCCATGCCGCGCGGCCAGGAGATGCGGCCCGGCGACAAGGTTAGGCAGATCGCCACGCCGGGCAGCACCGCCAGTTCGGCGATCAGATGGTGCTGCCAGAGGCGAAGCGCGTCCGGGTCGAGCCTCACCTCGATCAGCATGGCGTCAGATTTCCGTTCGGTTAGCGCCGGCTTTACGGCTTGGCGTCAGGATGGCCCGTACGACGGCGTGTCCGCCGCCATCGGGGATCGAGCCTATTGGCAAAACGTAAGTATCTCTTCTACACGCGCTCCTTCTCCGGCGGCGGCGCGGAGCCGGTCTGGGCCCTGCTCGCCTCGCTCTTCGCCGAGCGCGGTGACGAGGTCGTGCTCGCCCTCGACGAGCGCGGCGAACCGGCCGTGCCACCTAGCGAGAGACTGCGTGTCGAGATCGTCGGCACCGGCGCAGTCGAGGGCGTGCGCGGCGTTGCCAGGCTTCTACGAGAGATCCAGCCGGACGCGGCGCTCTCTGCCATCGCTGCCAATGCGCTGAAGCTCGCCGCCGCCAACAGGCTGGCGCGAACCGCTACGCCGCTGGTCTTCTCCGTGCACGGTCTGCTGGAGCACAAGACCGGCAAGCTCTCGGCCGCCGCGCTCTACGGCCTGCCGCTTCTGAGCCGCTCGGCGAGCCGGATTGTCTGCGTCTCCGACGGGCTGAAGCGGACCATGATCAAGGATTGGCATGCCGATCCGGCCAAGACCGAGCGCATCTACAATCCCGTTCCCTCGCAAACGCCGGTGGCGAGCCGCGCCGCGCTTGACGCCCGTCCGCCGCATGTGGTCGCTCTCGGCCGCCTCTCCCCCGACAAGGGCTTCGATGTCCTGATCGACGCCTTCGCCAAGGTGAAGACCGAGGGCGCGACGCTCAGCATCGCCGGCAAGGGCGTGGACCGGGATGCGCTTCAGGCCCGGATCAAGGCGCGGGGGCTTTCGGATCGCGTCCGCCTCGTCGGCTTCGTCGTACCCGCCTCGCTCTACGCGGTCGCCCGGCTCTGCGTCATCCCTTCCCGCTCGGAGGCCTTCGGACTGGTCGCCGCGGAGGCCCTGTCCGCTGGTCTGCCGCTGGTGGCGACGGACTGCGATGGGCCGCGGGAGATCCTGGACGCCGGCCGTTATGGCCGCATCGTGCCAGTGGGAGATGTGGATGCCATGGCAGCCGCGATCGACGCGGCGCTCGGCGATCCGGGAGATCCTGCTCCGCGCATAGAAAGGGCCAAGACGTTTTCGGTCGAGGCGGGGTTCAAGGCGTGGTTGGAGCTGCTGGACGAGATCGCCACTGAAAGGGCCTCAGGCTAGCCGTCCGTTGCCAGCGAGCTTGCCGTCGCCGCGGTCGCCGGCCGCGAGGCTGCGATGCCGCTCGAACAGGCGCGGCATCTGCACGGCGGTCGAATAGGGAACGGCCTTCCGGCGGATCATGGCGGGGTCGAGCTGTCCCGCCGCGATGGCTCGAAACAGTGCCAGGAAATGCTCGGTGAGGCGGCTCGCCGTATCGTCGCCCGCCTCGCCACGCTCGATCAGGAAACCGCTTTCGCCATCCACGACAAGTGGATCGAACTGCGGCAGGCGGATGGCGCCCATGGGACGGCCGCTGGAAAGCGTCTCGAGCAGGTAGCAGGGCATGCCTTCGAAGAACGACGTCAATATGCCCGCATGAGCGCCGCGCAGGATGGCCGCGACGCCGGCCGCGTCCTGGAAGCCGTGACGAACCGTGAACGGCTTGATGGCGGCAAATTCCGCATAGCGATGCGGATCGCTGGTGCCGACATAATCGAAAACGAAGCGCCCGCCCAAGGCCGCATGGAGGCGCCGCATGGTCTCGAACATCAGCGGCGGATCCTTAAAGGCGTCGAGCCGACCGGCGAAGGCAATGCGGAAGATGTCCGTGGGCGGAAACGGCGCGGCCTCGAAACGGTCCATGTCGACCGAGACGGTCAACAGCTCCGATTTGCGGACGAAATGCGGCGCAATCCGGCGGAAGCGCTCGATGATATTGCCGTTGACGCAGACGATCCGGCTGGCGAGCGACAGCGCGATGCGCTCGTTCAGGAGGTTTACATACCAGAAGCGGCGGATCAGCGAATCCATCCGGTCTTTGCGGCTGCCCTCGCCATGAACGATCTGCACCACCGGCCGCCCGATCAGCCGGCCGAGCAGGCCGAGTTCGAAGCGCTGCAATTCGGTCGTGGCATTGGGACCCTCGCCGAGGCGGCGGATGGCACGGATATGGCGAAGCGCGCCGAGCGCGAAGCGCAGGGTCACCGACTGGGTCAGCCTCTTGGCGGCGCTGTGGATCTCGGCGTCTGGAACATGGGCGACGGGCAGGAAATCGATCGTCCGCTCGCCCACGGCAAGGCGAATCGGCTTGCCGAGTTCGAGATCGCCGCGCTCATCGATCCCGACCAGAAGCACCGAAAAATCGGCCGGGTGGCGCTCATACATGAGCCTCACATGCGTCTCGATTCCGCCGACCTTGGAGCCGCGCGGATCGATCGGGTGCAGGAGCGTCAGGCGATGGGTCATGCCGGAGCCTGTCTCAGAGGTGGCGGATCGGCGAGGGGGCGTCTTGCTTGCGTCGGCGCTCGACGCGAAGCATGCGGTCGTCGCCGCCGCGCAAGCGATAGCGGAAATAATAGAGCAGCGAGCGCGTGTAGCGTGCCGTCAGCCGGCGAGGCTCCTGCAACACCCGCCACGCCCATTCGAAGCCGGCCCTCTGCCAGAGCGAGGGCGCGCGCCGGTTGGCACCGGCGATGAAATCCAGTGCCGCGCCGACGCAGACGAACATAACATTGGGCGAACGGCAGACGGCCATGTTGGCGAAGAGTTCCTGCTTCGGCGCACCGAGCGCCAGAAAGCAGATCTGCGCGCCGGAGGCTGAGATTCGCTCCGCTGCTTCCCGCGCGGCAGTCCCGGTCGGATCGAAGCCCAGGGGCGGTGATTCCGATCCGGCGATGATGAGATTCGGGCTCTCGGCCAACAGATGCTCGGCGGCCTTGTCGCGAATGAAGTCGCCCGTTCCAAACAGAAACACGGGAACGCCTGCGGCGGCGGCGGCATGGCAAAGCGGTGCCACCAGATCGGCGCCGGTCACGCGCTCGACCGGCTCGCCGAGGTCCTTGGCCATTACCACGACCGGCGCCCCGTCCGCGGAAACATAGGTAGCGCGCTGATAGGCGGCGCGGAAATGCAGATGGTCGCGCAGCTTGACGAGATGATCGAGATTGAGCGTGAAAACGGTGCCGCCCTGGCCGGCCCGGCAATCGGCAATGATCCGGCGCACCAGCTCCTGCTGGTCGCGGATGTTCACGCGGCCCTCCGCCATGCGCACGAGGTCGAGGCGGGCATCGTCATCGTCGAGCGAAAGAATGTCATACATGGCTCGCGCCCTGGTTCGCCTGCCGTCAAACCGCAAACGCACCCTTGGGGCAAGAATAGATTAAAATTGGATCGTTTCGTCGTTAACGATGAGAGCTACAAAAAGAACAGCGAGCGGATTTCGTCTTTAATATCAACGTTCACATGGTTGATGATAGATTAACTAAGTCTCGACAATTGCGATCTGGCGCCGGTGATTTATGTGAACCTTCGATCTATGAGTCGTTGGCCTCTGGTGCTGTGAATTGCTGCCGGGGAGCTGCCGAGGGTAATCCGAATGAAACCGTCCCGCCGTGAGACACTCGCCTTGCTGGCCGGCTCGGCCGCGACCGTGCTTGCCGGACCGGCGCAGGCCCGGGCGGAACCGACGCTCTCCGAAGCGGCGCGTGGCGCAGGGATTGTCTTTGGAACGTCCATCGCCGCCGACACGCTGGCGGATCCGGCGCAGGCGACACTCTACCGGCGCGAGGCCGGGATCTTCACCGTCGACTATGCCCTGAAGTTCGGCGCGTTGCGGCCCGAGGCCGATCAGTTCCTGACCGCCGATGCCGATGCCATCCTCGCCTTTGCGGGCCCCATCCCCGTACGCGGCCATACGCTGGCCTGGAACGAGAGCCGCCCGGATTGGCTGATGGCGCTCTCTACGGCCGAGAAGCGCAAGGCGCTCGACCGACACGTCGACGAGACGGTCGGCTATTACGCCGGAAAGCTGCATTCCTGGGACGTGGTCAATGAGCCGTTCTGGCCGGGCCACGGGCTTCCCGGCGGCTTCCGCGATGGGCCGTGGCTGGAAGCGTTCGGCGAGGGCTATGTCGAGCGCGCCTTCCGCCGCACGGCAGCCGCCGATCCGAATGTGCGCCTCGTCCTGAATGAAGCGATGACCGAGCGCTGGGACGAGACCGGCGCGGCGATACGGGCCGGGCTCCTGAAGCTGGTCGATCGGCTGCAGGATCGCGGCGTGCGGCTCGACGTCGTCGGCCTGCAGGGGCATATGCTGCCGCAATATCCCTATGATGACAACGGGTTCTCCGATTTCGTCGCCGAACTCGCAACGCGGCGGGTCGACATCTACATCACCGAGCTGGACATCGACGATGCGCGCTTCCCCCGTGATGTGGCGGCCCGCGATGCGATGGTTGCCGCGCGCTATCGCGATTTTCTGAGTGCCGTTCTCGTGGTTCCGGCCGTCAAGATGGTGATCACCTGGCAACTCGCCGATTCGGCAAGCTGGTACTATCACGGCGAGCTCGAAGCCCATCCGAGCGCCTCGCGATTGCCGCGCCCGCTCCCCTTCAATGACCATCTGCAGCCGAAGCCGGCGCGCGACGCCATGCTGGCGGCATTCGGCAGCCGGCGGGCCTGATCAGCCTCTCTCGGACAGGCGTCGCGAAAGGCGATCGACCAGCGTCGCGCGGTCGCGGCCGGCGGTCTCGTTCCAGCGCGCCACATTGGCTAGCGCCAGCCGAGCGGCGTCTTTCAGTGCATCAGGTGTCGCGAGGCGAGCGAGGATTGCAGCCGCCGCATCGGCCGGGCGCGCCGGATCGACCAGCAGTCCGGAAGCGCCCAGAACCTCGCGGAACACCGGCATGTCCGTCGCCACGACATCGAGCCCGCCATGCTGGACCTCCAGCAATGTCAGGCCGAGGCCTTCATCCTTCGAGGTCGAGATCATCATATGCGCGCCGGCAATCCGCTCGCGGACCAGGTCCGGCTCGAGATAGCCATGCAGCGTCACGTTCGGCGCCCGCTTCAACGTCTCGATCTCCTCGCCCCAGCCGAAGCGACCGACAATGTCGAGATGTGCCGGGCGACCGGCCGCATTCAATGCCGCCACGATCGCGGCGGCGGCGGCGAGGTCTTTCCGCGGCTCGACGGTTCCGATGGCGATGAGGCGGAGCGTCTCGCTCGCATACGGCGTCGGCCGTTCCGCGGCGAGGTGGGAAATCCCGAAAATGTCGCGGATCTGCGGACGATAGAGCGTAATCTCGGCATCGGGCCGTGCAAAACGCGCGATATCGGCTCGCGTCGTCTCCGAATTGACCAGCAGCCAGGGCAGCCGCTTCAGCGCGAAGGCGAAGGCCGGTGCCATATAGGCGCGGGCGCGCCAGTTCAGATCCTGCGGCCGCGTCAGCAGGAAGCTGTCGTGGACATAGGGGATGACGCGGTCGCCGAAGAGCGTCAGCGGCTGCGACGGCGGAAAGCCGGGACAGAGCGCAAGGGCGCGGCGGTTCGCGAGGAGGCGCATTGGCAGGGTCATGGTCTGCGCGGCGATCATGCCGGCCAGGCCAGCGGCCCGGATCGACTCGACCGGCAAGGGTGCCAGCGCCTCGGCGGAGAAGAGTTCCAGAGTGATCCGCTCCAGCCCGGTCACATGACGGCCGAGGTGGCTTTCGTCGACATAGATCCGCGGCACCGGCATCAGCCGCGCGTCCGGACCGAATCGGCAACGGCGACGGGGACCGCGCGTACGGCGATCATGCCGCGAAGGTTCGGCACCAGGGCCTGCAAATCGTCGAACATGCTCAGAATATCCTCGCGCCCAGCCTCGGCCGCATCGACGACCATCAGCACGTCGTCGGCGAGGGGCGACAGCGCCTGGAACAATTCGGGCGGGCAGGCGGCGCCGAGGTCGATGACGATATGGGCGAAGCCATCGGCGACATCCTCGACCGTCTCGGCAAGGCGCTCGCCATGCGCCGCGATCTTGTGGCGGAGATCGGCGCTGGCGGCCGGCAGGAGAACGACCGACGTTCCGGCGAGCCTTGCGCCGATATTCCCGGTCGGAACGCCGTCGAGCTCGACGTCGAGAACGCCAAGGACATCGGGGCCGATCAACGCTGTTCCCGCATTGATCGCCCCGGCATTGGCATCGACCAGAAGCGTTTCGGCCCCGTCGCGGGCGACCGCTCCGGCGAGGCCTGCGGCGATGGAGGCGATGGCGCCTGGCGCGGCCGTGCCGAACAGCAGCCGCACCACGGGGCCATCCGTCTCCTGCGGCTGGGTCAGGCGGGCGAGAAGGGCATCCATCGCATCGGCGGCGCCTTCGGCGAAGTCGGCCATTCCATCCGCGGCTTCCGCGGGCGTCAAATGCGCGCCGCCGGCCAGCGGCGCCGGCACGGGCAGGATCGCGATGATTTCGGCAGCCGGCAGTGTTTCGGGGGGCGACGGCGAAAGCACCTTCTCGATCCGCTCCGGCGGGATATCAGGTGCTTCGCTGCGGCGCGGCCGGCCGAGATAGAGCGCCAGTGAGATGCCGCAGCCGAGGCCGCCGATCAGGGAGAGAGCGAGGATGACGGATTTCTTCGGCTGGGCGGCGACGAGCGGGACCTGCGCCGGCGAGATGACCCGCACGTCAGGAACCTGCAAATTCTCCTGGAGACCGGTCTCCTGCGCGCGCGACACGAACGCCTTGTAGACGTCGCGCCGGATCGCGGCGTCTCCTTCCAGTTCCCGCAGCTCGACACTCGCCTGGCTGCTGTCATTGACCTGCTGCGTCGCCCTGGCGAGCGCCGTCGCCGTGGCCGCCGCCTGGGACCGCGCCAGATCGGCGTCGATCTTGGCACGGGCGGAGAGATTCTTCAGCTCCTGGACGATCAGCCCGCGCGTGCGCTCGACTTCGGCGTTGAGCGCCGTCATCTTCGGATGACGGCTTCCGAGCGTGTCGGCGAGTTCCGCCTGCTGCTTCTGGACGATGGCGAGTTCCAGCTTCAACCGGCCAAGCACGCCGGAATCGACATTGTCGAGTGCGGCTCCAAAATCATTGCCGCCAGTCCGGGACAGGGCGTCGATCTTGCTCCAGCGCTCTTCGGACTGGTCGGCCTTCAGCCGCGCCGCATTGTTCGCCTCGTTCAACTGGGCCAGCGTCTGCTCGTCCACCGGCTTGCCGTCGATCTGGATGAGGCCGTGCTCCTCGCGATAACGCTGCACGCGCTGGTCCGCCTCGCGGGCCTTCGCCTTCAGGTCGTCGACCTGCCGCAAGATGAGATCGTTCGCCTGCCGCGCCGTGTTCTGTTTCGCTTCCGTCGAGCTCTGGATGAAGGCCTCGGCCACGGCGAGCGAGAGCCGCGCCGCCTTCTGCGCCGAGACGGAGGAGACGATCACATCGACGACATAGGTATCCGCCGTGCGTTCGGCGCGCACATGCTCTGCCAGCGAGCGCACCACCGCGTCGAGATCCGCGGGCTGGCCGGTTCCGCCGAACTCGGGATCGTCGATCAGGTTCTCGTCGAGCACGACATTCTTGAGCGTTGCAAAGGCGGTGACGAGGTCGACCTGCGTCTCGATCCATCCGGCTGGCGTTCCCTGCGACGGGCCGGTCAGGTCGGTTCCCACGATCTGCTTGTCGCGCGGGTCGAGCAGCACGCGCGTCGTGGCGCTGTAGATCTTCGTGGCGACGGCGACATAGGCGAGGCCACCGCCCAGGAAGACGGCGACGACGAGCGCGATAATCCACCAGCGCCGCAGCAGCAGGCCGAAGACGACGCCGAGATCGACCATGTCCGAGGGCGCGTCGGCCGCCATCGGCCCGCCGACCGAAAGCAGTCTCCGATCGAGCGCGCCTGACAGCGTGGCCACCATCTCGTTCCGTTGGGCAAGAGCGTTGCGATTGCGTCGGCCGAACCAGCGGACGACCCATAGCGACTATGGCCCGATTGGCATTAACGATCCCTAAACGATGTTTATCAGCAGCGCGGATCGTATGTTACCACTTATTAACACTTGATTAACCAAGAAAAACGCTAGAGACGTTGTCGATTTCTTTATAGTTAAGTATTTATTTCTGGTAACTATAGATTTTCTACCACCAGAACGACAAGTCGTTCAACATAATCGATACAATTTGATTGAGATTGGCCGGTTTTCTGGTCGGCACCTTCGTGGAGGACTATAGGATTGCGCTGGGGCGATCGAAGGGGTGCTGGAGCGGAAGATCGCAAGAATGGGAAGCGGAAATTCGGCCAGGGCCCGCCATGTGGAAGCTCTGCGTGGCCTCGCCTGCGTGTTGCTCGTCGCCTATCACGTCATCGGCAACGATGTGGATCACGGCATGCATGTTGCGGATTCCAGCGGCTGGCGGCTGTTCACCGAGATATTCATGCATGTCCGCATGCCGCTCTTCTCGTTCATTTCCGGCTATGTGTTCTCCACCGCGATCGACGGCGCTTCGGACTTCTTGGTCGCCTGGCTGCGCAAATTGCGGCGGATCGGCATCCCCTTCATCGTTGTCTCGACCCTCTTCTATGTCAGCCTTGGCTACACGGCGGCTGGGTCCGGCCAGATTCCGCTCTGGAAGATCTACGTCCTTCCCTATGAGCATTATTGGTATCTTCAGGCGACGCTGCTGATCATGACGTTCCTGCTGGCTGTCGCGCTTTTTGCAGGCCCTTACCGCGTTCAGGTTCTGGGCGCGCTGCTACCCGTTTCGGTCTTCGTCTTCCTGCTCGCCCTGACCTTCGATCCGGACATCTTCGCTCTCGGCTCGGCGATTTACCTGATTCCCTATTTTCTGCTCGGCCACCTGATCCGCCTTGTCTCGCTCGACCGCAGCATCGGCGATGATCCGGGACGCAGGACGGCAGCGGTTGTCGGGCTCGGGATCGTCTTTTCCGGGCTGTTCGTCCTCGACATATTGAGCGTCGAGCAGCGCATTGCCGTCGATTTCAGCCGCCAATCGGCAGCCGGCCTCGCGCTCGGCCTTACAGTCTGCCTGCTGCTCTTCTTCGTGAGGATCCGCAGCCGTTGGCTCGAATGGATCGGCGTCTATTCCTATTCGATCTATCTGTTCCACGTCTTCGCCACGGCCGGCCTTCGCCGCATCATCCTGGCTCACTATCCCGATACGCCGCGCGGCGTCTTCTTCTTGCTCGCGCTCGCCGCCGGTATCGGCCTGCCGATCTTGCTGCATCATCTCTTCATCCGCCACCGCGCCACCGCGCTGCTGCTGCTCGGCATCGAGCTGAAAGGTGATGCGGGTCGGGCCGAGCCGCGGCTTAAGATCAAGATGGCCTCGCGATGAGCCTGCGCGCGATTGGAGAACCCGGCTTCAGGGTCGCCCTGCCAACCCTCTCGGATCTGGCGGCCGCCATGACGACGCTGGCTGTGCTCGTGCTGTTCCTCGTTTCGTCCAAGGTCCTGCAATGGATTGGGCTGCCCTATTCGGTCAGCGGCGGCTCGGCGCTGGCCAAGTTCCACCCGGCGACCTTCCTGTCGCTTGCCGCGCTGGCCCTTACCGTGGCGGCCGTCGGGCCGGGTCGTCTCCTCGCCGGCACGGCGATCGGGCGGCCCGGCCTCGTCGCCTTCGCCTTCGCCATCCTGCTGCTCTTCTTCCAGGCCGTCGTCGTCCAGAAGCTGCCCCTGTCGGCGATCGCCGACACCTTCGTCATGCCGCTGGCGCTGTTTATCTCGATCACCGCGCTGTCCGACCGTGCCGGCAGCCGGCTGGCGACGTGGCTGCATGTGATCTTCTTCGCCAATTCGGCCATCGGCTATTTCGAATATGTCACCGGCCTGCGCCTGACGCCCTATTTCCAGGGCACCGAGATCATCACCTATGACTGGCGGGCGACGGCCTTGTTCGGCCACCCGCTCTCCAACGCCCTCATGACGGGCGTCTATCTGCTGGTGCTGTCAGGTCGCGGTGGGCGGCGGTTCGACATCCGCCTGCGCGCCTTCCTGATCGTCTTCAATATCGGGGCGATGGCGGCGTTCGGTGGCCGCGCCGCGACGGTTGTCGTGCTTGGCCTGCTCGCGGCGAGGGCCGCCTTCGCCGGGCTCGGCGCGCTTTCGGGACGGCGCTTTTCGCGTCGTGCCGTGCTCACCATCACGGTCGCGGTGACGCTGGTGGGCACGCTCGGCACGCTCGCCATCCTCGGCGGCTTTCTCGACAGCTTCCTCGATCGCTTCCAGAACGACTATGGCAGCGCCGACACCCGCGTCGCTATGTTCCACGTCTTCGACGGCACAAGCTGGCACGACTATCTCTTCGCGCCCGACCTCAAGCACATCGCCGCCAATCAGCAACGACTCGATCTGGCTATCGCGATCGAGAGCTTCGTAGTCGCCTTCTTCGCCTATTACGGCGCGGTGACCACGATCCTCTTCTTCTTGGGCTTGTTCGCCTTTTCGGCCGAGATCGTACGGGCCGTCGGCATCTCGGCGCTGCTGCCGCTCGGCTATTATTTCGCCGTCTCGTCGACCTCGACCGGCATCGCCAACAAGACGATCGACCTCGCCATGATCACGGCGATGCTGCTGCTCTTCCTTGGGCGGCGCTTCCTGCCATCCGCGCCGGGAGCGCTGCGACCATGCTGATCCGCCAGACGCTGCGCTATTTGCCGGCGCAGGTTCTCTCGCCCGCCTTCCAGCTTCTCTCCATGGTGGTGTGGACCTATTGGTTGCCGCCGCACGAGATGGGTTCCTTCGTCCTCGTCACGGCAACGCAGGAATTCGTCAATTTGCTGACGCTCTCCTGGTTCTCGATCTATGCGCTGCGCTTCATGCCGTTCGAGCGGGGCAAGCGCGAGCGCGCCGATTATCTCCACACCGAGGCGGCGGTGGTCGCGCTGTCGCTGCCGCTGAGCCTCCTCGCCGCTGCCGGTTCGGTCGCGATCTTCGGAGCCGGCACGTTCTCGATCGCCAGCATCGGCATCGTCGGGCTGTTCTTCGCCAGCCGGGGCACGAACGCTCATTATTCGGAGCGTGCGCGGGCGCAGTCCAACATCCTGGCCTATACGGTTCTTCAGGTCGGCGGCCCGGTGCTCGGCTTCGGCCTCGGTCTCCTGCTCTTGGAAACCGTCGCCCCGACGGCCGAAATGCTTCTGCTCGGCTATGGCATCGCGCAGGCGGTCGCCACGTTGATCGCCGCGCCGATGATCGGCGTCTCCATCGTCCCGAAGCGCATCCATGGCGAATTCATTCGCCATGCCGTCAGCTATGGCGGGCCGATCCTGATGCTGTTCGGGCTTGGCTGGGTCGCCGAGAACAATTTCCGCTACATCGTCGAACACATGTCCGGCGCGGCGGCCTTCGGCCTGATGGCGGTGGGCTGGGGTCTCGGCCGGCGCTGCGCCTCGTTTGGCAGCATGCTGGTCGCCGCCGCGGCCTTCCCGATCGCCGCGCGCCTTCTGAACGACGGTCGGCGCAGCGAGGCGATGGCGCAGCTCTCCAGCAATGCGGCGCTGCTGATTGGCGTCCTGGCGCCGACGGTCGCGGGCCTTATGATCGTGGGAGGGGCGGCGACGGATCTTCTGATCGCCGAACCCTACCGGGAGACGACGCGGGCAATTCTCGGCCTTTCGGCGATGGCCGGCGCGTTGCGCTTCCTGCATGTCCACGTCACCGACCAGCTCTTCGTGCTGGAGCGACGGATTGGCTATGCCGCGATCGTCGACGTCGTCGAAATCGCCGCCACGATCGCCTTCACAGTCATCGGACTTGTCTTCCACGGACCGGTCGGCGGCGTCATCGGCAATGCGACCGGTTCGGCGCTGGCGACCCTGGTGAGCCTCGCTCTGGCCCGGCGGATGGACTTCACCCTACCGCTGCTCGACCTCGGTAAGGTGCTGGCCTCGACGGCGGCGATGACCGGCGCCCTCCTGCTGCTGCCGGCCGCGACGACGATTGTCGGGCTGGTGCTGACCATCCTGATCGGCATGGCGGTTTATGCGGCGGCGATCGCACTTGCCTATGCCGGCGAAGTCCGGGCGATCCTCGGCCGCCGACTCGCGGGCCGCGCCGTTTCCGTGTAGCGGGCGCTTCAGGCGGCGCGGCGAAATGCCCGGCGGACGAGGCGGGCAATCGCGGGGTGGCGCTTCACATAGGTCTTGGCGCTGGAATAACCGACCCTGGGCCATGCCCGCCACGACAGCGGTTCCTCGACCATGGCAAGCGGGATGCGGGCGACTTCGAAGCCGCGCTTATAGGCATAGTCGCCGATGGTGAAATCAAAGCTGCGGAAGCCCCGGCGGAACAGCGCCTCCATAGTGCGTTCGATGACGAGTCGGCCGGGCGAACAGTTAGCCCATTCGCCTGTTCCCGTGCTGATCCGCACCATGGCGTAGTGATCGCCCTTCGCAACGCCGATCAGTCCGGCGACGAGTTCATCGCCGGCGGTGAGGGCGGAGAGGAAGGCCGTGCCGTCTTCGATCCCTGCAGCGACGAGGTCGCGGTAGAAAGCCGAGAAGTCCGGCTGGTCGAGGAAATAGGGCTGGCCGAGTTCGCGCATGCGCTCGCCCTGCTGGATCTCCAAGAGACGGTAGAGATGGAGCGCCTCGTCGCGGCTCACGGCGATGGTGAAACGGGCGCGTTCGTCACGCGTGAAGACGCGCCAGAAGCGGCCGAGTTCCTTGCGATTGTGCTTTTCGAGCCCGCGCAGCCAACCTTCCCAATCCGTGTCGATCCGGATGATGTTGCCGAAGAGGTTCGACTCCCTGCCGCCGAGCGCGAGGAGGAGCGGATTGAAAGAGCCGTCGATGGTCAGCGGCAGCTTGTCGGCGCGGAAAAGGTCGGCAGCGGGCAGGGCGGCACGGACCGCGGCCCAGAGGCGTTTCGCCGAAGCCGCATCGCGGGGGGCCGCCGGTCCGAGCAGCGGCGCGTTGTAGTCGGTGATGCCGAGGTCGGCGAATTCGATCCTGCGCAGCCGGCCGGGCAGGCGGATGAGCGGCAGCGCCAACGCCGCGACGCCGGAGGCGTCCGTGGCATGAACGAGCAACGGCTCCGCCCCTTTCGCCGGGGCGACCTCGCCATACCAGCGAGATAGCCAGGCCTC
The DNA here is from genome assembly GCF_026343945.1 of Kaistia algarum. Classification (NCBI taxonomy): domain Bacteria; kingdom Pseudomonadati; phylum Pseudomonadota; class Alphaproteobacteria; order Hyphomicrobiales; family Kaistiaceae; genus Kaistia; species Kaistia algarum. The sequence continues at coordinate 1,363,213 of NZ_JAPKNJ010000001.1, read as the reverse complement.
GGTCTGGAACGGAGTTGCCTGATGCAAAGCGAGAAGAGGCCGCCAGAGTTCGGCGGCCTCGCGCCAATCATGGTGCACGGTGATGCGCCATGCGCCTGTTTCAGCCGCCATGGCGGAACCTCCCAAGCGGCCGGATCAGCGGACGACGTAGGCGGGAATGTCGACAATCGGATTGTTCGCGCCGCGGCCGAGGCGGAAGTCGACTGGCAGCATCTTGCGGCGTTCGCGCTTGAACCAGGGGCTGCGCCGCCAGCCGGCCTGCAGCGACGCCTTGGCCCAGAAGGCCGGGCCGTGCAGCGCGCGCCGCTTCGGCACGATGCCGAAATGCTGGCGAAGAATGCCATTGGCCACGGTGAGCATCTGCGAGCGGCGGATTTCGTCGGTCCAGTGCTCGGTCGTCATCGAGATCGACAATTCGCCATGGTTCTCGACGCGGTGCGGTGCGTTCAATTCCCAAGTCAGCATCTCGCCCGGCTTCAGATCGAAGACCAGCGCCTGACGATCGAATTCCGGCTCATAGCGAAGGCCGACTTCCAGCCCGGTCAGCGCGATCTTTTCGAGTTCCGGCTGCGGCAGATAGGGCTCCTCGGCCGGATAGAGATAGACGCGCTTCGATCCGGCGATCTGCCAGAGCGCCTGGCCGGGCAGATCGGCATGATAATGCGCCTTGGCATGCGGCGAGGAGATCAGGATGCCCATCTCATGGCCGAAGGAATCGAAGCCCGGCACGCGCTCGCGCGCCTCGGCATAGATTTCCTGCAGCAGATCGTCGTAACGCCGGTCGACGCTCTTCAATTCGCGCAGCTGCAGCCAGAGCCCGCCAGCTGCGATTTTCTCGATCACTTCGTGGCCGGTCAGATCGCCGACCTCGCCGCGCCGCCAGACCTTCTTCGTCTCACCGACGGAGGAGGTGCGGATCAGCGAATAATGCTCGATCGGATAGCTCTGAATGAGTTCGCCGAGCCCTTCCTTCGAGAAGAGTGGATGTTCGTGCAGATTGTGGCTGATCTTCAGCGGCTCGACGCCCCACCCCTTGCTATGTCCCTCGGTCCAGTCGCGAAAGATCGTCGCCATGCCATCGGCCTCCCAGTCGTCTATCCAATATCTTTGAATATAAATTTAGACAAAAGCGTCCGGTTCGGCCACGCGAATGCCCAAACAAGGTAAATTGCTGAAGATCTGGATAGATAAAATTTTATGCAAATTGGACTGATCGGATAAAAGCGCCGAAGCCCTATTCGGCGTGGCCGTCGGTCAGCAGCGCCGTCCTTCGGCCCGTGGCAGCGATCGAGGCGAAAGTGCCCTCGCGGCCGGGGGCGGGTCCGGCGCTATCGAGCAGCATGCGCCATCCATGGCTCGCCGGTGGCAGCGTGATTTCCGTTAGGTTCTCGCCGCCCTTGAACACGAGGCAGAGCCGCTCGACGCCTCGGCCCTGGCGCGCGGCCAGCACGGCGACGAGCGCATGCCGGTCGCCATCCCACCAGGCGCCGCCCTCCAACGGCCGCCCATCGGCGCCGAACCATTCCACGTCCGGCTCGGTCAGTCCGTCATGGGGCTGGCCCGTGAGCGGCTGGCCATCGCGAAGGGCTGGGTGATTCTTGCGCAGCGAAATGGCTCGCTGCGTGAAGTCGAGCATCGACACATCCGCCTTCGTCCAGTCGAGCCAGGCGAGGGCGCTATCCTGTGCATAGGCGTTGTTGTTGCCCGCTTGGCTGCGCCCGACCTCGTCGCCCATGGAGAGCATCGGCGTTCCGCGTGAGAAGAGGAGGGCGGCGATCAACGCTCGGGCATCGGCGGCGCGGCGCTCCGAAACGGCGGGATCGTCCGTTGGCCCCTCGGTGCCATTGTTCCAGGAATGGTTGGCGTCGGTGCCATCGCGGTTGGATTCGCCATTGGCGAAGTTCGACTTGCGCTCATAGGCGACAAGATCGGCCAGTGTGAAGCCGTCATGGGCGGTGACGAAATTGACGCTCGCCGAAAGCCGCCTCCGCCGCCCGGCAAAGATATCGGCCGAGCCGGCGACGCGCGTCGCGAGATCGCCGACCAGGCCGCCTTCGCCCTTGAAGAAACGACGCACCGTGTCGCGATAATGGTCGTTCCACTCGCCCCAGCGCGCCGGGAAGGCGCCGAGCTGGTAGCCGCCCATGCCGATATCCCAGGGTTCGGCGATCATGACGAGGCTGCGCAGCAGCGGATCCTGATCGATGGCAACGAGGATCGGCGCCGCCGGATCGAAGCCTATGTCGCGGCGCGCGAGCGTGGTGGCGAGGTCGAAGCGGAAGCCATCGAAGCCGGCTGCTGCCCAGACGCGCAGGCTGTCGAGAACGAGGCGGACGATATGCGGGCGGTCCCCGGCCAGGATGTTGCCGCAGCCGGCATCGTTGACGTAATAGCGCCGATCTTCCGGGACGAGGCGGTAATAGCCGGCATTGTCGAGGCCGCGCATTGACACTGTCGGGCCGAGATGATCGCTCTCGCCGGAATGATTGTAGACGACGTCGAGAATCGCCTGGATCCCGGCCTCATGCAGCGCATCGATCGCCGATCGAATCTCGGCGAAACCGCCGGGCGCGAGACGCGGATCGGGCGCGCTATAGGCGATTGGATTGTAGCCCCAGTAATTGCTGAGGCCGAGCGGCGGCAGATGGCGCTCGTCGAGCCAGGCCGCTGCCGGCATGATCTCGACCATGGTGACGCCGAGGGACTTCAGATGACCGATCGAGGCCGGATGGGCCAGCCCGGCGAAGGTGCCGCGGAGGCTCTCGGGTATCGCCGCGTTCAGCTTGGTGAAGCCGCGCACATGGAGTTCGTAGACCACATGCCCGTCCAGACCGAGCGGGTCGCGACGTGGCGGAGGGAGCGGGATGGGCGCCGTGACGATAGCCTTGGGCACGAAGGGCGCGCTGTCGAAATTATCGGCCTCCGACCCGCCATCGCGCCTCCCGTCCAGGAGCGCGGCATGGAAATGGAAGGGACGGTCGAGCGCGAGTGCGCAGGGGTCCACCAGCAGCTTGGCCGGGTTGAAGCGCTGGCCGTCCTCCGGTCGCCACGGTCCATCGGCGCGTAGTCCATAGCGCGCGCCCAGGGCGACGCCTTCGATGTGGCCATGAAATACATCGCCGGTTCGCGCCGGAAGGCGAAGGCGGTGGATCTCGCGGTTGCCGCTCTCGTCGAACAGGCAGAAATCGATCGCCGTCGCATTGGACGACCAGACCGCGACATTGACGCCGCTATCTGTCGGCGTCACGCCGAGTGGTTCCGCAAACCCTTCGGCAACGGACGGCGTCGTCATGCAAGATCCTTTGGGTTCAGCTTCGGCCAGCGACGAGCGAGCGATAGAGCGCGGCATAGGCGGCCGCCGGACGCTGCCAGGAGACATCCGTCTTCATCGCGTTCTTCTGCATCTTCTTCCAGTAGGGCTTGTCGCGCCAGAGATCCGCCATACGGAGCAGGGCGGCGTCATAGCGCTCGCCGGTCACGGGAGCGAACTGGACTCCGGTGCCGATGCCGGCGGCCCTCGCAACATCATTGGCATCGATAATCGTATCGGCGAGGCCGCCGACACGGCCCACCAGCGGGATGGCGCCATAGCGAAGCGCGCAGAGCTGCGTCAGGCCGCAGGGCTCGAAGCGCGAGGGCACCAGGATGACGTCGCTGCCCGCCTGGATCAGATGCGCAAGGCCCTCGTCATAGCCGTGGGCAATGGCGACGCGTCCGGGATTGCCGATCGCGGCCAGGCCGAAGCCCTCCGCAAGGCCCGGATCGCCGGAGCCGAGGACGGCGAGCTGGGCGCCGCTCGACAGCAGCGTGCCGAGCCGGTCGAGAACGAGATCGAGGCCCTTCTGCCAGGTCAGGCGGCTCACGATACCGAATAGCTGGGCATCGGGGTCGACATTGAGGCCGAGCCGCTCCTGCAACGCGCGCTTGTTGAGGGTGCGATCGCCCGGGCGAGCCGCATCGAACGGCGCGGCGATCAGCGGATCGCTTGCCGGATCCCAGACCGTTGTGTCGATACCGTTCAGGATGCCGGAAAGCACCGGGCCCCGCGCCCGCAGTAGTCCGTCGAGACCCATTCCGCCTTCCGCCGTGCAGATTTCGGTAGCATAGGTCGGCGATACGGTGGTGATGCGGTCGGCGAGCTGGATGCCCGCCTTCAGGAAACCGATCGTGCCGAAATATTCGACGCCCTCGACCGAATAGGCATGATCCGGCAGGCCGAGGGCCGGCAGCAGTTCGCGCGGATATTGTCCCTGGAACGCCATGTTGTGGATCGTCACGACGCTCGGCGGATGCGGACGTCCGGAATAGCGCAGATAGGCCGGGGCGAGACTGGTCGGCCAGTCATGGGCGTGGACAATGTCCGGCTTGTAGGACGGAACGAAGCCGAGCCCCAGATCGGCGGCGATGCGCGAGAGCGCCGCGAAGCGGATCGGATTATCCGGCCAGTCGCGGCCATCGCCGCCCATATAGGGGTTGCCTGGCCGGTCATAGAGATGCGGCGCGTCGAGGACGAGAAGGTCCAGACCCGCCGCCTTGCCGCGTAGAAGCCGCGCGTCGCCGCCGAAGAACCAGTGATACACATAAGCGATCTCGGGCTCGACCAGCGCGGCGAGAACTGCCGGATAGCCGGGTACCAGGGTCGTCACCGCGACGCCCTCGGCGGCAAGGGCGCCCGGCAGCGCGCCGACGACATCGGCTAGCCCGCCCGTCTTGACGAAGGGATAGAGCTCCGAGGCGACCGACAGAACCTTGAGATCGGTCATGATTTCAGCGCGTCGATCATCGGCTGTGTGATCAGGCAGATGCCGTTCTCCGTGCGGCGGAAGCGCTGCGCGTCAAGTTCGGGATCCTCGCCGACGACGAGCCCTTCCGGGATCTGCACCCGCGAATCGACCACGACATTCTGCAGCCGCGCGGAGCGGCCGATCTCGGCATAGGGCAGCACGACACTGCTCTCGACATGCGAATAGGAATTGCAGCGAACGCCAGTGAACAGAAGCGCCCGGTTGAGCGAGGCGCCGGAGACGATACAGCCGCCCGAGACCAGCGAGGACAAGGCGTAGCCGCGGCGATGCTCTTCATTGTGGACGAACTTCGCTGGCGGCGTTACCTCGCCATAGGTCCAGATTGGCCAGTCGCGGTCGAAGAGGTCGAGATCCGGCACAACGCTGGTCAAATCGATATTCGCCTCCCAATAGGCGTCGACCGTGCCGACGTCGCGCCAATAGGAGATCGATTCCGCACGCGAGCGCACGCAGGAATTTTCGAAATGATGCGCGACCGCCTTCCCGTGCTTGACGATGTTCGGGATAATGTCCTTGCCGAAATCATGGCTCGAATTCGGATCGTGCGCGTCGCGCTCAAGCTCCGCCATCAGGAACTTGGTGTCGAATACATAGATGCCCATTGAGGCGAGCGCCTTGTCGGGCTTGCCAGGCATCGCCGGCGGATCCTTCGGCTTCTCGACAAAGTCGATGATGCGATCGGTCTCGTCGACGTGCATGACGCCGAAGCCGGTGGCCTCCATGCGCGGCACTTCGAGGCAGCCGATCGTGACGTCGGCGCCCGAATCGACGTGCTGCTGCAGCATCTGCTCGTAGTCCATCTTGTAGATGTGGTCGCCGGCCAGGACGACGAAGTACTTGGAATCATAATCCTTCAGGATATCGAGGTTCTGGTAGACCGCGTCGGCGGTTCCCAGATACCAGAGATCCTCCGAGACGCGCTGGCTCGCTGGGAATATGTCGAAGATCTCGTTGCGCTCGGGACGGAAGAAGTTCCAGCCGCGCTGCAGATGCCGGATGAGGCTGTGCGCCTTATACTGCGTCGCCACGCCGATGCGCCTTATGCCTGAGTTCAGCGCGTTGGAGAGGGCGAAGTCGATGATGCGCGACTTGCCGCCGAAATAGACGGCCGGCTTGGCGCGCCGGTCCGTGAGTTCCATCAGACGGCTTCCTCTGCCGCCGGCCAGAACGAATGCCATGGCATGGCGTGCCAGCGGTGCGTTGCTCGACGGCCTGTCCATCTCTCGTCCCCTCCCGATTTTTCTCTTTTTTCAAGCTAGCTCAAGGTCGCCGCGAATTCAGCCCTCTACGTCAAATTCGAAGAAGACGGTCGCAAGCGGCGGTATGATGATGTCGGCCGATGCCGGCTGGCCATGCGAGGGCAGCGCCCCGGCATGCACTGCGCCGAGATTGCCCATTCCCGATCCGCCATAGGTCGCCGAATCGGTGTTGAGCACCTCGCGCCAACGCCCGGCGAACGGCAGGCCGACCCGATAGCCGAAACGTGGCACCGGGGTGAAATTGCAGACGACGCAGACGGGCGGATCGCCGGCCGCGCCGAAGCGCAGGAAGGCGACCACGGACTGGTCGCCGTCATCAGCGACCACCCAGCGGAAGCCCTCGCTCTCGCAGTCGCGCGCATGGAGCGCGGGTCGCTCGCGATAGGCCCGGTTCAGATCGCGCACCAGATCGCGCACGCCCGAATGGGATGGCGCATCGAGCAGGAACCAATCGAGCGGGGCATCGAAATTCCATTCCCGGCGCTGCGCGAATTCCTGACCCATGAACAGCAGCTTCTTGCCGGGATGTCCCCACATGAAGCCGTAATAGGCCCGAACATTGGCAAATTGCTGCCAATCGTCGCCCGGCATGCGTCCAAGAACCGTTCCCTTGCCATGCACGACCTCGTCGTGGCTGATCGGCAGGACGAAATTCTCGGAGAAGGCGTAGAGCAGGCCGAAGGTCAGCTTGTTGTGGTGGTAGCGGCGATAGACGGGATCGAGCGACATGTAGTCGAGCGTGTCATTCATCCAGCCCATGTTCCACTTGAAGCCGAAGCCGAGGCCATCGGCATAGACGGGCTGGGATACGCCGGGCCAGGACGTCGATTCCTCCGCGATCGTCACGCTGCCGGCGTGTTCGCCATAGGCAAGCTGGTTGACGCTTTGCAGAAAGGCGACGGCGTCATGGTTCTGGTTGGAGCCGTCCGGATTTGGCAGCCATTCGCCGGGTTTGCGGGAATAGTCGAGATAGAGCATCGAGGCGACGGCATCGACGCGCAGCCCGTCGACATGGAAGCGGTCGAGCCAGTAGAGCGCGCTCGCCGACAGGAAGTTCGACACTTCCTTGCGGCCGAAATCATAGATCGCCGTGTTCCAGTCCGGATGGAAGCCGCGGCGCGGATCGGCATATTCGTAAAGCGGCTGGCCGTCGAAATGGGCAAGGCCGTGCGGATCGGTCGGAAAATGCGCCGGCACCCAGTCGAGAAGGACGCCGAGACCCGCCTGATGGGCCCGCTCGACGAATCGGGCAAAGCCGGCGGGATCGCCGTGACGCCGCGTCGGAGAGAACAGCCCGATCGGCTGGTAACCCCAGGAGGCATCGAGCGGATGTTCCGAGATCGGCATCAGCTCGAGATGGGTAAAGCCCATGTCGACCGCATAGGGGATGAGCTGGTCGGCGAGTTCGTCATATGTCAGGAACCGCCATCCCTCGTCCTTGCGCCATGAGGCGAGATGGACCTCGTAGACGGACATCGGCTTGCGGCGCGGGTCGCCCTGGCCACGCTGGGCGATATAGGCCGCGTCATCCCACTCGAAATGGTCGGTCCGCGTCACGACCGAAGCCGTCGACGGGCGCAACTCGCTGCCGAAGCCGAACGGGTCGGCCTTCAGCGGCAGCACGACGCCGTCGGGCGCGACGATCTCATATTTGTACATGACGCCTTCGCCAAGGCCCGGCGCGAAGATCTCCCAAAGGCCGCTGTCGACGCGCTTGCGCATCTGGTGCCGCCGACCATCCCAGTCGTTGAAATCGCCGACGACGGAGACGCGCTGCGCGTCCGGCGCCCAGACGGCGAAATGAACGCCGTCCACCCCGCCATGGGACAGGAGATGGGCACCCAGCTTTTCGTAGAGCTGTTTGTGGGTTCCCTCGACGAGGAGATAATCGTCGAGAGGTCCCAGGACCGATCCGAAGGAATAGGGGTCAGCAAAACGCCACTCGCCTTCGCCATTGGCGGCGTGGAGGCGATAGGCGAATCGCGTCTTCCGACCCGGAATCGGCGCTTCGAAGAGATCCGTTCCCGGCCGGCGTTCCAGCGCGGCCAGTACCGCTCCGTCCTCGGCCTCGACGGAAACCGTCGCGGCATTCGGCACGAAGGCGCGAACGACGATTCGTCCGTCGACTTCGTGCTGCCCCAGAAACGAGAACGGGTCCCCGTGTCGTGCCGCGACCAGATCGCGAACATCTTCCTCAGCCGCCCGCCAGTCTGTCATTGCGCCTCCCAGGCGCGACCCTCATTCCACCGGCGATACGGGCACGTTCCAGATGTCCTTGGCATATTCCGCGATAGTGCGGTCCGAGGAAAACCAGCCGACCCGAGCCGTATTGGTGAGGCTCGCTTTCCACCATGCTGCTCTGTCGAGCCACAACGCGTCAACGTCTCGTTGGGCTGCATAGTAGGAATCGAAATCTGCAGTGACCATGAAATAGTCGTGATGGCGCAGCGCGGTGGTCAGCGCGGCGAAGCGTCCGGGATCTCCGGGCGAGAAAACGCCGCTGTCAATCGCATCCAGAACGTCGGAGAGATTGCGCGAAGCGGCAACGGCGCCGGCCGCGTCGATGCCGATCTTCCGCCGCTCGGCCACTTCGGATGTCGTCAAGCCGAAAATGAAGATGTTCTCGTCGCCGACATGCTCCTTGATCTCGACATTGGCGCCGTCGAGCGTGCCGATGGTGAGCGCGCCGTTGAGCGCCAGCTTCATGTTGCCGGTGCCCGACGCCTCCATGCCGGCCGTCGAGATCTGCTCGGAAAGGTCCGCTGCCGGGATGATGATCTCGGCGAGGCTGACATTGTAGTTGGGCAGGAAGACGACCTTCAGCAAATCGCGCACGGTCGGATCGTTGTTGATGACCTGCGCCACGTCGTTGGCGAGCTTGATGATGAGCTTCGCCTTGTGATAGCTCGCGGCCGCTTTGCCGGCGAATATCTTGACCCGCGGCGCCCATTCTTTGTGCGGCTGGGCCCGCATGGCCTGATAGAGCGCGATCGTCTCCAGCACGTTGAGCAGTTGGCGCTTATATTCGTGGATGCGCTTGATCTGCACGTCGAAGAGCGCGTTCGGATTGACGTGGATGTCCAGCCTGTCGCGAATGACGCGTGCCAGCGTCAGCTTGTTGGCGTGGCGGGCGGCGTCGGCGGCATCGCGAAGCGCGGCGTCGCCGACCAGCGGCTCCAGCTTCGTGAGCGCGGTCGCATCGTCCAGAATCTTGGGTCCGCAGGCATCGACCAGGATCTGGGTCAGGCCCGGATTGGCGCCCTGCAACCAGCGGCGGAAGGTGATGCCGTTGGTCTTGTTGTTGATGCGGCCTGGATAGACCACATCGAGGTCGCGAAAGATCGTCTCCTTGACCAGATCGGAGTGCAGCGCCGACACGCCGTTGATCGAATGCGAACCGATGAAGGCGAGATGGCCCATGCGCACCCGCCGGCCCATGCCCTCGTCGATCAGCGAAACGGAGGCCAGGAATTCATCATTGGCCTCGGGAAGCTTCTTGGCCTTCTCAAGATGAATGGCGTTGATCAGATAGATGATCTGGATCTGGCGCGGCAGCAGCCGTTCCAGCAGCGCGACGGGCCAAGTCTCCAGGGCCTCGGGCAGCAGCGTGTGATTGGTGTAGCCGAGCGTGCGGACCGTCATGTCCCACGCTTCGTCCCAAGGCACATTATGGGTGTCGACCAGGATGCGCATCAGCTCGGCGACGCTGATGGCGGGATGGGTGTCGTTCAGCTGCATGGCGACCTTGTCCGGCAGCGAGCGGATGTCGCCATAGGTGCGCATGTGGCGGAAGATCAAATCCTGCATCGAGGCCGAGACGAAGAAATATTCCTGGCGGAGGCGCAACTCCTGTCCGGCCGGGCTCTCGTCGCTCGGATAGAGGATCTTGGAGATCGTCTCGGCGCGGACCTGTTCGACAAGCGCGCCGATATGATCGCCCGAATTGAAGGCGTCGAGGCGGAGCGGATCGGCGGCGCGAGCCGACCAGAGGCGCAGCGTATTGACGTGACGGCCGCGCCAGCCGGCGATTGGCGTGTCATAGGCCACGGCCTCGATGGTTTCGCTCGGGTGCCAGATGTAGCGGGGCATGCCGTTCGGCTGCATGATCGCCTCGACCGAGCCGCCGAACTGGATGTCGTAGACAACTTCCGGACGCTCGAATTGCCAGGGATTGCCGAAGGATAGCCAGTTCTCGGGATATTCCTGCTGCCAGCCGTTCTTCACGACCTGGCGAAAGAGGCCGTGATCGTAGCGGATGCCGTAGCCATAGGCCGGGATCGACAGCGAAGCCATGGAATCCATGAAGCAGGCCGCCAGGCGTCCGAGGCCGCCGTTGCCGAGCGCGGCGTCGGGCTCCACGGTCTTCAGCTTTTCGAGATCGACGCCAAGCTCGCCGAGCGCCGCGCGGAAAGCGTCGGTCAGTCCGAGATTGTTCATCGTGTCGAACAGCAGGCGGCCGATCAGGAATTCGAGCGAGAGATAGTAGACCCGCTTCAGCCCGTCGGCATAGGTGTGCTTGGAGGATGCGATCCAGGGGTCGACCATGCGGTCGCGAACCGCAAGCGCAGTCGCCACGAACCAGTCGCGGTCGCTGGCGGTTACGGCGTTCTTGCCGACCGCGTAGGTAAGCTTGGCGTTGATCGCCTCGCGCGCGGCAGCGACCTCGGCTTCATGGCCCACGAGGGGGGCGGCGACCGGCTTTGCGACTTCCATCAGGGCTTCTTCCTCTACGACTGCGTTCTGCATGTTAGTACCCCATCCCTCAGGACCCTAGTCCCGGTCGAGCCGGCCGACATATCGTCGCAATCCGCCATCGTTTTGCGCCATGCAACAAGGGTGCCGTTGCAGGAGAGGCAACGGATTGGCCGCTTTTGTTTGCGGTCGCCGACCGCAACCATACCGACCTTCGTGCATTGATCGATCATCCGCGATTTGCGCTGCCGAAGCCCGCAGCGCTCCTTTGTCGCGTTCCAATCCGCCACGTTGATGGTTGCCCGGTCTCGAACCAGCGCAAGGGGGCTGAAGTCGATGAAGATATTGTTCGTGACGAGCGAGTTTGCCGATTTCGCCAAGGCCGGCGGTCTTGCGGACGTCTCGGCGGCGCTGCCGCGGGCGCTGCGCCGCCAGGGCGTCGACGTTCGAATTCTGATGCCGGCTTACCAGAACGTGCTCGACAAGCTGCGCGTCCTTTCGGTCGTCGGCTCGTTGCCGGGCCAGTCGGCTATAGAGCCTTGCCTCATTGGCGAGACGCGGACGGCGGATGGAATTCCTGTCTATCTGATCCTCGCGCCTTCGCTCTACCAGCGCTCCGGAACGCCTTATTCGACGCCGGAGGGCTATGATTGGGGCGACAATGATTTGCGCTTTGCGCGCCTCGGACTGGCCGCGGCCGAAATCGCCAAGGGGGTCGACGGGATTGGCTGGAAGCCAGACATCGTCCACGTCCATGACTGGGCGGCGGCGCTCGCGCCAGCCTATCTTGCCTGGTCCGGATCGAAGGTGCCGTCGATCCTCACGATCCACAATCTGGCCCATCAGGGCATTTTTCCCGCCGACCGGCTCGATGCTCTGGCTATTCCGCACGACGCGTTCCGTACCGACGGGGTGGAGTTTCACAACTACATCTCGTTCATGAAGGCGGGCCTAACCTACGCCCATCATGTGACAACCGTGAGCGCGACCTATGCCGACGAGATAACCGGCGAAGTGCTGGGCTCCGGACTCCAGGGCTTGATGAGCGGTCTCGCGTCGGAAGGACGGCTGACGGGGATCGTCAACGGGCTCGATGACGATTGGGACCCCGCGACCGATCCGCATCTGCCGAAGAACTTCGATGCAGACGATCCGTCCGGCAAGGCCGAAAACAAGGCGTTTGTTGGCCTCTCGCTCTGTCTGGCCCCGTCGGAGGGGCCGCTGTTCGGGATCGTCTCGCGCCTCGTCCACCAGAAGGGCCTGGACCTTGTCGCCGACATTGCCGGCGAACTCGTCGAGCGCGGCGGCCAGATCGCCATCCTCGGCACCGGCGATCCGAATGTTGAGCGCATGCTGCTGGATCTCTCCCGACGCTATCGAGGCGCGATCGGTCTCGTTGCCGGCTTCAGCGATACGATGGCGCATCGCGTCGTTGCGGCCAGCGACTTCTTCCTGATGCCATCTCGATTCGAGCCCTGCGGTCTGACGCAGATGCAGGCGCAGCGCTATGGGGCTCTGCCGATCGCCCATTCCACCGGCGGCCTCGCCGACACGATCGACGATGGCGAGACGGGCTTTCTGTTTCACGAATTTTCGCGGCAAGCCTTCCTGGATTCATGCCGACGCGCCTTCGAGGTCTATGCCGCCCCGGATGAGCTGACGTCGATGCGTTCCACGGCCATGCGCCGCCGCTTCGATTGGGAGGGGCCGGCCCGCGATTATATCCGCCTCTATTCGGAAGTGGCGGGCGTCGACGTTCCGAAGCCGCCGAGCCGAACCGAACCATCCATACCCCCAAGGCTGGCTCTCGCCGGCGAGAGTGAACGGAGAACGGCTGCACGATGACCCGCTTGCGTGAAGGATCCCCGTTTCCGCTCGGTGCAACACCGGACGCGAAAGGCAGCAATTTTGCGATCTTCTCGGACCATGCGGAAGGCGTAACCCTTTGCCTCTTTTCAGCCGACGGCTCCAAGGAGGAAGAGCGTATCGAGCTCGAGGAATGCACCAATGGCGTCTGGCATGGCCATGTTGCGGGCGTGAAGGCCGGCGATCTCTATGGCTACCGCGTCCGGGGTCCGTGGGACCCGGCCCACGGCCATCGCTTCAATGACGCGAAGTTGCTGATCGACCCCTATGCGCGCGAGCTCGTCGGCGAGTTGCAGTGGGACGATGCGCTGTATGGCTATCAGATTGGTGCCGAGGGCGAGGCCGATCTCGTGCGCGACGAGCGCGATAGCGCTGCCTTCCTGCCCAAGGCCCGCATCGTCTCGCCGGAGCCCTATACCCAGACCGCCCGGCCCGTAGTCCCCTGGCCGAAGACCGTGATCTATGAAAGCCATGTGCGTGGCTGGACTATGCGCATGAAGGGCTTGCCGGATGAGATCCGGGGCACCTTCGCTGCCTTCGCGCACCCGGCCGCGATCGACCATCTGCACAAGCTCGGCATCACCACGGTCGAGTTCATGCCGATTCATGCCTTCGTGCAGGATCGACACCTGGGCGAGCGCGGCCTCGCGAATTTCTGGGGCTACAACACGATCGGCTTCTTCGCGCCGGAGAACCGCTACATCGATGGCGGCGGCCTGCCGGAGATCGCGGCGGCGGTCGACGCGCTGCATGATGCAGGGATCGAGGTCATTCTCGATGTCGTCTACAACCACACTGCGGAAGGCAATCATCTCGGCCCGACGCTGTCCTTCAAGGGCATCGACAACCTCTCCTACTATCGTCTCATGCCGGACGATCCGCGCTACTACGACAATTTGACCGGAACCGGCAACGCGCTGGATACCAATCATCCGCGCGTGCTGCAGATGGTGATGGACAGCCTGCGACTCTGGGCCAATGTCTATGGCGTCGACGGCTTCCGGTTCGATCTGGCGCTGACGCTGGGCCGGGAACCGGGTGGGTTCAATCCGCGCCACGCCTTCTTCAACACGATGCTGCAGGATCCTGTGCTGAGCCGGCTGAAGCTCATCGCCGAGCCCTGGGATGTCGGACCTGGCGGCTATCAGCTCGGCAATTTCCCGCCGGGCTTCTCCGAGTGGAACGGTGATTACCGCGATGTGGTGCGCGAATTCTGGCTCGGCGGCGAGGGCTTGCTGCCGGCCTTCGCCTCGCGCTTCGCCGCCTCCAGCGACCTCTTCAATGAAGGTCGGCGCCGGCCCTGGTCGAGCGTCAATTTCGTCACCGCCCATGACGGCTTCACACTCAACGATCTCGTCTCCTACAACGACAAGCACAATGAGGCGAATGGCGAGGACAACCAGGACGGCCACAGCGACAACAAGAGCTGGAACTGCGGCGCCGAAGGGCCGACTGAAGACGAAGGCATCCTGTCTCTGCGCCGGCAACAGAAGCGCAACCTGCTCGCGACCCTGATCCTGTCGCAGGGCGTCCCGATGCTGCTGGCCGGCGACGAGATCGGAAATTCGCAGGGCGGCAACAACAATGCCTATGCGCAGGATAATGAGATCGGCTGGGTAGACTGGAGCGACGAGGATCCCGACCTGACCGTGTTCGTCGCCAAGGTCATTGCCCTGCGTGCCAGCCGAAGCGCCTTCTCGCGGCCGGAATTCCTGACCGGCGCACGCACAGAGCTAGGCCAGCGTGACGTGAACTGGTTCAGCGCTTCCGGCCAGCGCATGAGCGACGAGGAATGGAGCAATCCCCACGTCAAATGCCTGACCGTTCGCCTGGCGCCGGCGAAACGGGGCGAGCCGACCATGCTGGTCATGCTCAACGCGTCGCATGTCGATGTCGATTTCACCGTCCCCGAGCAGGGCGGCGAATGGCGCGGCGTCCTCGACACGGCGGGTCGCGCCGAAGGCGAGACCATTCCGGAAAAGAGCGTCTGGCAAGTTCCGGCGCGTTCGATGGTCGTCTGGGAGCAGGCCGGAAAATGAGGCGGACGGGAGCCCAGGGCTCCCGCGACAAAGCTTGGTCGTGGACCCTCGCCCGCTTCAGGCGAGGGTGCGGCCGCCATTCACGGCGATGGTCTGGCCGGTGATGAAATCAGCGGCCGGAGAGGCGAGGAAGACGATCGTGCCGGCCAGATCCTCGGGCTTGCCCTGATAGCCGAGCGGCACGAGGCGGCGATAGGCCTCGCGGTCGTCCTCGCTGACATCGTCATGGCGCGCGACGGGGATGAAGCCCGGCGCCACCAGATTGACCGTGATGCCGAAGGGGCCGAGTTCAGACGCGAAGGAGCGCGTCAGCCCGACCATCGCGGCCTTGGCTCCCACGTAATGGGCGAATTCCGGATTGCCCATGTCGACCACTTCCGAGCCGATATTGATGATCTTGCCGGAACGGCGTTCCTTCCAGGCCGGCAGCACCTCCTGGGTCACCAGAAGCGGAGCCTTCACGAAGAAGCGGAGCTGATCGAGATGGTCGTCCCAGCTCTGCTCCTCGATCGGGATGAAGGGCTGCGGACCGGTGGCGTTATTGACGATGACGTCGAGCGGCCCGAGCTTCGCCTCAATCTCGTGCACGCCGTGCCGCACGCTCGCCTTGTCGGTCACATCGAACTTAAACGCTGCCGCCTTGCCGCCGGCCGAAGTGATGGCATCGACCACGGCGCCCGCGCCGGCATCGTCATGGGCATAATTGACCGCGACGCTCCACCCCGCCGCGCCGAGCGCTTTCGCCATCGCCGCGCCGAGACTCCGCGAGGCTCCCGTGACCAGCACGACACCCATGGATCATCCTCCCGATCGTGCCGGTCTCATGCGCCGGCGTTGCTTTGTTGAGAGCCAAGCACAGGCGGACAGGATTGTCTCGCGGAAACGGTCGCCTTACGCCGCCGCCCAGCCTTCCTTCATCAACTTGATCGCGCCCAGATACACATCCTCCGGCTTGTCGAACAGCGGCCGCCAGACGCGCGTCGCCGCGGCGAGGTCGGGCAGGGCCGAGCCGAAGGATTCGACCGTCATCCATCCATCATAGCCTGTCGCCTTCAGCGCCTTGAACACCGAGGCGAAATCGATGGGCCCCGTGCCCGGAACGCCGCGGTCGTTCTCCGAGATGTGGAAATGGTTGAAGGCGCCGGCCGTCGCGTGGATCGCGCGGGCCTGGTTCTTCTCTTCGATGTTGAAATGGAACGTATCGTAGAGAAAGCCGTAATTCGGCTCGCCGACGGCGTCGACCAGCGCCTTGGCCGCGAGCGCCGTGTTGAGGAAATAGCACTCGAACCGGTTGAGCGGCTCGACGGAGAGCGCGATCCCGGCCGTCGCGGCATAATGGGCGGCGGGCTTGTGCACCTCGGCGCAGCGAGCTTTCTCGTCCGCCGTGGGGCCGGCGCCGGTGAACTCGCCGAGCGGCTGATGGAACGGCCCGGCGGCAAGGTCGCCGCCGAGGGCCGCTGTGCAGTCCACCAGCCATTTGATGTGACCCAGCGCGCCGGCCCGCTCGGCCGGGTCGGCCGAGACCGCGCTGCGTCCGCCACCGGGCATGACGCCGATCCCCGTCGCGCCGAGCCCGGCATCGCGCAGCCGGTTGCCGAGCCGCGCATAATGCGACGGCTCGCCCTCGAACATCGGTACCTCGACGCCGTCATAGCCGGCGGCCTTCAATTTATCGAGGATCGGCCAATGCTCCTCGCGGACATGGCTCGTCCAGAGTAGCAGGTTGAAGCCGAACTTCATGTCGCGGTCTCCAACTCCACCCACTGGCCACTCTGCCCCGAGGCGATGATCGCGTCGCAGACCTTGGCCGTTTCCAGTGCGTCGCGGAAGGTCGGTGCGGCCGGCTTGCCGGAGGCGAGGCCTTCGAGGAAATCGGCGACCTGGTGCACGAAGGAGTGCTCGTAGCCGATGATCAGGCCCGGCACCCACCACTTGCCGAGATAGGGGTGGTCGCCATCGGTGACGAGGATCGAGGTCCAGCCCCTGAATTCGCCGGGCGTCCGGTGGTCGAACCAGGCGAGGCGATTCAGATCGTGGAGATCCCAGGCGAGCGAGCCGTTCTCGCCATTGATCTCCAGCGTATAGGCCGCCTTGTGGCCGCGGGCGTAGCGGGTCGATTCGAAGGTACCGAGCGAGCCATTGGCAAAGCGCGTCATCACCGCCGCCGCGTCGTCGATGCCGACCTTCTTCGTCGCCCCGGTCAGCGCGTCCTTGCGCTCCTTGACGAAGGTCTCGGTCATGGCGGTGAGGCTCGTGATCGAGCCGTTCAGCCAGATCGCGGTATCGAGGCAGTGCGCGAGCAGATCGCCCGTGACGCCCGAGCCGGCCGAATCCACATCGAGCCGCCATGTGCCGGCGCCGCCCTGCGGCACGTCCGGCGAGATCGTCCAGTCCTGCAGGAACTTGGCGCGGTAATGATAGATGTGGCCGAGCATGCCGCGCTCGACGATGGTCTTGATCAGCGTCACCGCCGGGATGCGGCGGTAGTTGTACCAGACCATGTTGGCGACGCCGGCCTTCTCGACCGCCTCGACCATCGGCAGCGCTTCCGCCTCCGTGCGGGCGAGCGGCTTCTCGCAGGTCACCATCTTGCCGGCCTTGGCGGCGGCGATCGCGATCTCGGCGTGGCTGTCGTTCGGCGTGCAGATGTCGATGACGTCGATATCGGCGCGCTCGATGAGGCGCCGCCAATCCGTCTCGACGCTCTCATAGCCCCATTGCTCGGCGAAGGCCTTGGCCTTCTCGCCGTTGCGCGCCGCAACCGCCTTCAATACCGGCCGGTAGCCGGTATCGAAGAAGTTCGCGACCTTGCCCCAGGCATTGGAATGGGCGCGTGCCATGAAGCCATAGCCGACCATGCCCACATTCAGCGTCTTCGTCATGTTTCCTCCGGTCGTTTCTTGCTGTCCGCAAGGAGGGCGGCCCGCGGCCGCCTCTCCCTCCTCACGCAGACTATTCGGTCCAGCCATGCGCCTCGCGAACCTTGATCATCGAGCCGAGGACCTTGTTCCAGGTCTCCTGCGCCTCCATGACCGCATTCGGGAACATGCAGCCATCCCAGGAAAGGTGGCGCATGCGCTTGGTCAGATTGCCTTCGCGGTCGCGCAGCCAGTAGCCGGCATGCTTGACGATATCGAGCCGGCCGTTCGGGTCATCGACCTGGCAGTGGCGGCCGGTCTTCTCATGGTCGCCCGAGCCGAAGACGGTGCCGTCGTTCTGCGCGACGTGGAAATCCATCGTCCAAGGGCGGAGCGCGTCGGCAACCTTGCGATAGGCGGCGTCCAGCGTCGCCTTGTCGGACCAGTCATAGTCCTTCGGCAGGATACGGTCGGCCTCGGCATTGTAGCCGAGTGTGTAGAGCATCGAATGCGCCATGTCGGCCTGGTAGCCCACGACGCCGGGGCGGTCGACCATTTCGAGCAGCTTCACCATTTCGCGCCAGGAATGCATGCCGCCCCAGCAGATCTCACCCTCGGCGACGAGAAATTCGTCATAGTCCTCGGCGACGTCCGCGGCCTCGGAAAAGGTCTGGGCGATCAGCTTGGTGTTGCCGAGAGGATCCTTGTCCCAGGCTTCGACGCCGACGGAGGAATCGATCCGGATGCCGCCGCTGGGGCGAATTCCGAGTTCCCGCATCTGCTGGCCGATGGCGCAGGCCTTCCGCACCTGTTCGACGAAGCGCTTGCGATCGTCGGCGGTGCCCATGGCCGAGCCGCCACCCGCCCCGCCCCAGATCGGCGCGACGAAGGACCCGACCTTCAGGCCATAGCTGGCGATGTGATCGGTCATGCGCTTGACCGCATCCTTGTCGCTGTCGATGTCGAAATGTGGCGCGGTGATGAAGAGATCGATGCCGTCGAACTTGACGCCGTCGACTTCGGCATTGGCGGTGAGGCGCAGGAGCGTGTCGAGCGGAATGATCGGCTCGCTGTCGCCCCCCTTGCCGACGACGCCCGGCCAGGCGGCATTGTGCAGCTTCGGATAGTTGTTGGCCATCGGATCCTCCCAGATCATGGTGCCGGAACTTGGGTCCCGTGCATTCGGCATTGTGGAGAAACTGACACGCTTCCCTTACGGGTTCCACTGCCGCGTTGGTTCTTCGGTGTCGTCCCTATCAAGGCGGGAGGAGGTCTATCCTCGCAGCCCCGCCCATGGCGCCTCGCCCGACACATCGACGACCTCGTAGCCGATGGTGCCGATGCAAGGACCGAGGATCGCGACGATGCGCGCTTCGCCGCTGCCGACATTGAACGAGGCGTGCACCATGTCGGCCGGGATGAAGGCGGAATCGCCAGGCCCGAGGATCTTCTTCTCGCGGTCGACCCATTGCTCGACCGAACCGGCGACCACGTGGATCACTTCCTCCTGATCCGGATGCTTGTGGAAATCATGGCCCTTCCCCGGGGCGAGCGTCACGCTGATGACGGTGATCTGCCCGGCGCCGGTGGTCGGCGGGTTACTGATCCACTGAAGCTTGCCCCAGTCATTGGCCTCCTGCGGCGTATCTTTCGCCAGCACGAATTTGCCAGACATCGATATTTCCTCCCTTGTCATGGCCCGGCCCCCTCGCAAGGCCAGGGTCGGCCACCCTCCAGCAGGTGGGCGGCCGTTCTCGCTTGCTTCAGAAGCTCAGCCCCTTGAACCGACGCGTCTGTTCCGTCAGTGCTGTCTCGACCGGAATGCGCTCCATGCTCGAGGCGCCATAGAAGCCGTGGCAATTTGCCGTGCGGCGCAGGATGAACTCCGCGTCCTCGGGCAGGGCGATCGGCCCGCCATGGCACAGCACGACGATGTCGGAACGCACCTTCAGCGCCGCCTCGGCGATCGCGTCGATCTCGCCGACGCACGATTCGAGCGACTTTGCCGAGGTCGCCCCGATCGAGCCGCCGGTGGTGACGCCCATATGGGCGACGATGATGTCGGCGCCGGCCTCCGCCATGGCGCGGGACTCTGCCGGATTGAACACATAGGGCGTCGTCAGGAGGTCGAGTTCGTGGGCCTGATGTATCATGTCGACTTCGAGCGAGAAGCCCATGCCGGTCTCCTCGAAGCTCTGACGCATGACGCCATCGAAGAGGCCGATGGTCGGGAAGTTCTGCACGCCCGAAAACCCCATCGCCTTCAGCTCGGCCAGGAAATGCGGCATCAGCACGAAGGGGTCGGTGCCGTTGACGCCCGCGAGCACCGGGGTGTGCCGCACCACGGGCAGAACCTCGTGCGCCATATCCTTGACGATCTCGTTGGCGTTGCCATAGGCGAGCAGGCCAGCGGCCGAGCCGCGGCCGGCCATGCGATAGCGCCCGGAATTATAGATGATGATGAGGTCGATGCCGCCAGCCTCCTCGCATTTGGCTGAGAGACCGGTGCCGGCACCGCCGCCGATGATGGGTACACGGCGTGCCACCATGTCCTGAAACTTTGCGAGGATCTCGCGGCGGGGGATAAGCGGCATCGCTTTCCTTTCTCTCATGCAGTGATTTCGCGGAAGCTCTTGACGAGCGCGTCCGCGAAATCGGGATCGTTGATGTGGAACGGCAGGCGCTCTAGACGCCGTGACGCGGTGGAAATGAAACCAGCCTCCAGCGCCTCGAACAGGGCGGCGTCGGCCTCGGGGTCGTGAAATGGCTTGCCCGGGGCGTCGAGGGCAGAGACGCCCTTTTCAGGAATCAGAAAGCGGACCTCGCCCTCGCAGTGGTTGAGCCGTTCCGCCAGATAGACGCCCATCTGCCGGTTCTCTTCGGCGGTGGTGCGCATCAGCGTGATGTTCGGATTGTGCTTATAGAGATTGCGGCCTCGGTAGCGCTCCGGCACCGTATCGAAGGCCCAGAAATTGACCATGTCGAGCGCGCCGACGGAGCCGACATAGGGAAGCCGCGTGCGGATTGCCGCGCCAAGGCGGTCCGGTCCCGCCGATAATACGCCGCCGAATAAATGGTCCGCGATCTCGGTCGTCGTCGCATCGATCATGCCGACCAGCATGCCGCTGTCGGCCAGCTTTTCCATCGCACTGCCGCCCGTCCCTGTGGCATGGAAGATCAGGCAGTCAAAGTCGGCGCGAAGTTGATCCGCAACGCGCGTTACGCAGGGTGTCGTGACGCCGAACATGGTCAACCCGATCGCAGGCTTGCCGCTCGTCTCGACCATGGGATAACGCACCATGCCGATCATGGCGTGGGCGGCATTCTGCAATACTAGGCGGCTGATGCGGTTCAATCCGGCGAGATCCGTGACCGCCGGCATCATCACGATGTCGGAAACGCCGATGAAGGGCCCCACATCCCCGGCGGCGAGCGTGGATACCATGAGCTTCGGCACGCCGATCGGCAGCTGCCTCATGCCGGTCGTCACGATCGAAGTGCCGCCGCCGCCGCCGATGCCGATGACGCCACCGATGTCGCTGCGCGAGCCAACAAACCTGGAAAAGGCCTCGCCCATGGCGGCGACGGCGACGCCGCGGTCGTCGCCCGAAAGCACCGCCGCGGCACCTTCCGGGTGCCAGGCGGCAACTTCCGCCGCCGCTATGTCGACGGCGCAGGACGGCGCGCGCGTGCCGACATCGACGAGGCGCACAGGCTGGCCCGAGGTCAGGATCTGGTCGCGCAGGAACGCCAGTTCCTCGCCTTTGGTATCCGCTGTGCCGACGACGTAGGTGAACTTCATCCTGACCTCGGAGTGAGGGCGCGGGGACATTGGCGGGTCCTGAAAGGCCAAGCGAAAGGGTCGACGGAAGCAAGGCGCTTCCGCCGAAGAATCCGCTCTTTTCGGGGCTTTCCGGTCTTCCGGCCGCCCTCCCTGGCGGCCAAAAGGCAAATTCATCGTTTGATTTTTATTCTGAGACATGCGTATCGTATTGGCATGGCAGTCTCAGGTCAAGCACAGCTTCCGACAGCGATGGAGAAGGGGCCGCGCGGCCGCATGAAGCGACTGATGCTGGATACTGCCATTCGCCTGATGCAGAGCGGAGGATCGCCGTCGGTGAGCGAAGTGGCGGAGGCCGCGCAGGTCTCGCGCGCAACCGCTTATCGTTATTTTCCAAGTCAGGCGGCCATGATCCAGGCCGCCGTCGATGATGCGCTGGGGCCGATCCTCGACTGGTCGAGCGGCGAAGCCGATCCGGAAAAGCGGGTGGCCGAACTCTTCAGCTTCGCCTACCATCGGATGCAGGCCTATGAGGCGACCCACCGGGCGGCGCTCCTTCTGGCGCTCGATCAGTGGCAGCGCCGACAGGCCGGAACGCTCGGCGTTGAGCCTCGCGTCGTGCGGGGCAATCGCCGGGGCCTCCTGAAGGCGGCGGTGGATCCGCTTTCCGATGCGATCGGCAAGGAGGCGACGGATCGCGTGACGCAGGCGCTCTCGCTGCTGTTCGGCATCGAGGCGATCATTATCCTGAAGGACATCTGGGGCCTCGACGCGAAAGAGGCCGAGCATGTAGCGAGTTGGGCGGCATCCGCCCTGATCCGGACGGCGCTCGAAGAGGCGGGGGAGGGAGAGACCCCCGTTGGCAAGGGCGCCGCAAAGCCGGGCAAGGGAGAAGGGAAGACGCGCAAGAAGGGGGCCTAGCCGCAACTACGGCGAGGCAAGCTGTCGACCCCTGAAGAATAAGGACAGCAGAGGAAAAGGGAGGAGACGTTTCCATGAAGAAGAGCCTGAAGGTGCTTCTGGCCGGCGCGGCGTTCACGCTGGCTGGCATAGCGAGCGCGAGCGCCGAAGATCTGACGATCTTCTGGGCGGAATGGGATCCGGCAAACTATCTGCAGGAACTCGTCAACGAGTATGCGAAGGAATCCGGCGATACGATCACGGTCGAAACGACGCCCTGGTCCGATTTCCAGACCAAGGCTTTCACCGAATTCAATGCCAAGGGCGATGCCTACGACATGGTCGTCGGCGACAGCCAGTGGCTCGGTGCCGGGGCCACGCAAGGCCACTATGTGGACCTGACGGATTTCTTCGTTAAGAACAAGCTCAACGACGTGATGGCTCCCGCCACCGTCAAGTATTATGCTGAGTATCCTGGCGGAAGCGGCAAATATTGGGCTGTTCCGCTTGAAGGCGACGCCGTCGGCTGGGCCTATCGAAAGGATTGGTTCGAAGATCCGAAGGAAAAGGAAGCGTTCAAGGCCAAGTATGGCTACGAGCTCGACATTCCCCAGACCTATGCCCAGCTGCGCGATATCGCCGAGTTCTTCCATCGTCCCGACCAGAAGCGGTACGGCATCGCCATCTACACCGACAACTCGTATGATGCGATGGCGATGGGCGTCGAGAGCGCCATCTTCTCCTATGGCGGCGAACTCGGCGACTACTCCACCTACAAGGTGGACGGCATCACCAATTCGAAGGAAGCGGTCGCCGGCCTCGAAATGTACAAGGAATTGTACAAGTACACGCCTCCGGGCTGGGGCAAGACGTTCTTCATCGAGGACAACCAGGCCATCACCGAAGGCCTGGCCGCGATGAGCATGAACTTCTTCGCGTTCTTCCCGCCCTTGGTGAACAAGACCACCAATCCCAATGCGGACGTCACAGGCTTCTTCGCCAATCCGGCGGGACCGGGCGGTCAGCGCTTTGCGGCGCTCGGCGGCCAGGGCATTTCGGTCGTTTCCTATTCGAAGAAGCAGGAAGCGTCGATGAAGTTCCTGGAATGGTTCATCAAGGACTCGACCCAGAAGCGCTGGGCCGAACTTGGCGGATACACGGCCAGCCAGGCCGTGCTGAAGTCGCCTGAGTTCCAGAACGCCACGCCGTACAACAAGGCGTTCTACGACACGATGTTCATGGTCAAGGATTTCTGGGCGACGCCCGAATATGCCGAGATCCTCGATCAGTTGAACCAGAACGTCTATCCCTACGTCGTTGGCAACAAGGGTACTGCGCAGGAAGCCCTTGATGCGACCGTAAAGGACTGGACGGCGACGTTCAACAAGTACAATCGCTACAACAACTAGTCGCTGAGCATCCGGATCCGGGGGCTTCGTGCCCCCGGATTTTTTGGAAATTGGCTCCGGGAGGCGGTGCGTGACCAGTCTTGCAACCAACTATGATTCGACGTCGCGACCGATCAGACGGAGCGGCCTGAGCGACCTTGGAATCCGAAATCTCTTCATCATTCCGACGGTCGCGTTCCTGATTGTCTTCAACATATTTCCGCTGATCTATTCGCTGGGCTATTCGTTCACCGATTTCAGCGCCTCGGCCAACGCGCCGGCGAATTTCATCGGGCTCAAGAACTATCGTGATCTGCTCTCCGACGAGAAGATCTGGTCGAATTTCTCGATCACGGCCAAGTATGTAATCGTCTCGGTAAGCGGGCAGATGATCGTTGGCTTCGGCCTCGCCATGCTGCTCAACCGAACCTTCCCGATGAAGGGCCTGGTGACGACCTTGCTGCTTCTGCCGATGATGATGTCGGCTGCCGTGGTCGGTCTGTTCTGGAAGCTGCTCTATGATCCGTCCTGGGGTATCATCAACTACGCCCTGGGCCTTGGCGACTTCGCCTGGCTGTCCAATCCCGACGCCGCGCTCTTCGCGATCGCCATCACCGACATCTGGATGTGGGCGCCTTTCGTCATGCTGCTATCGCTGGCGGGTCTTTCGGCCGTGCCGAAATATCTCTACGAGGCGGCCGCGATCGATCGCGCCAGCACTTGGTACACCTTTACGCGCATCACGCTGCCGCTGGTCCTGCCATTACTTTTGATCGCGCTGATCTTCCGGACCATGGAAGCGTTCAAGACCTTCGACATCGCCTACATCATGTCGACTCAGCCGACGACGGAAGTGATTGCGATCCGTCTTTACAAGCAGGCCTTCCAGCAATGGGACACAGGCAAGTCCTGCGCGCTGGCCTACATCGTCCTCATCATGGTGCTGGCGATCACCAACATCTACGTCAAGTACCTCAACAAGGTGAAGGAGCGCTGACATGGCGGCCGTCAAGTCTTCAAGCCAAGCCGTCGTCAATCGCCTTGCCGTCGTCGGGGTATTGATCGCAACGCTGATCTTCCTGGCGCCGATCTACTGGATCGCATCGACCGCCTTCAAGCCGCGAGCGCTGGCGACCACCGTGCCGCCGACCGTTTTGTTCCAGCCTGAGATCACCTCGTTCATCAAGCTGTTCGTCAAGCGCGTGCAGTTGAAAACGCCGGTCGATGCGGAAACCTATGCGGCGGCTCCCTGGTGGGAAAAACGCATTTACGACAATGGCGAACGCGTGCTGCGGACGGGTGATACCGTCCAACTCTCGGCCTATCCCAGTCGCTTCATGAACAGCTTGATCGTCGCCATCACGTCAACCGTTCTGGCTGTCGGGATGGGAACGTTCACCGCCTACGGCTTCTCGCGCTTCCGCGTCAAAGGCGAGGCGGATCTGCTCTTCTTCATATTGTCGACACGCATGCTCCCGCCCATCGTCGTCGCGATCCCGATGTTCCTCATGTATCGGGCGGTGGGGCTGACTGACACGCATATCGGACTGATCATCCTCTACATCGCCTTCAACCTCTCCTTCTCGGTCTGGCTCATGAAGGGCTTCATGGACGAGATACCGAAGGAATATGAGGAGGCCGCGCTCGTCGACGGCTACACGCGAATGGAGGCGTTCTTCAAGATCGTGCTCCCCGAGGCGGCGACCGGCATCGCGGCGACGGCGGTGTTCTGCTTCATCACCGCCTGGAACGAATATGCCTTCGCCCTCGTCATGACCAACCGGCGCGCCCAGACCGCTCCGCCCTTCATCCCTTCGCAGCTTGGCTCCGGCCTGCCGGATTGGACCGTGATCGCGGCCGGAACCTTCCTGTTCCTGCTGCCGGTGGCGATCTTTACCTTCGCACTCCGGGGACATCTGCTGCGCGGCGTCACATTCGGCGCGATCCGCAAATAGGGAGGACGACCATGAGCTTTCGCGAACTTAGCGCAAAGTATATCGAGCCGGCCTCGATGTTCCTGATGATCGCCGGGATCGTCGCGCTCTGCCAGCCCTGGCACCAGGGGCTGCATGCCTGGGGCGTCACCATCACCCTCGTGGGGCTGATCGGCTTCAACATTGCCGCCCATGTGCCCCGACCCGAGAAGAAGGAGGGCTGAGCGTGGCCGAGATCGTTCTAAAAGACGTTCAGAAGTTCTTCGGCAGCGTTCAGGTCATCCGCGACATGAACCTGACGATCGCCGACCGCGAATTCGTTGTGCTGCTCGGCCCGTCGGGCTGTGGCAAGACGACGACGCTGCGCGCGATCGCCGGGCTGGAGGACATCACCTCCGGCGAAATCCGCATCGACGGCCGGCCCGTCCAAGATTTGGAGGCCTCGAACCGCGATATCGCCTTCGTCTTCCAGCTCTATGCGCTCTATCCGCATTTGACGGTCTACGAGAATATCGCGTTTCCGTTGCGGGCGGCGGGCGAAAAACGGGCGAACGTCGACCGGCAGGTGCGCGACGTCGCCCGTTCGCTCGACATGACGCATTTCCTGGACAAGCGTCCCTCGGCCCTCTCGGGTGGCGACATGCAGCGCGTGGCGATCGGACGGGCCCTCGTGCGGCGGCCGAAGGCGATCCTGATGGATGAGCCCATCGGCGCCCTCGACGCGAAATTGCGCGAGGACATGCGGACGGAACTGAAGCGCCTCCATATCGAGAACAAGGCGACTTCCGTTTATGTGACGCATGATCAGGTCGAAGCAATGTCGCTTGCCGACCGTATCGTTGTGATGAGCGAGGGCATTCTGCAGCAGGTTGGAACGCCAATGGATGTCTATCGCAATCCAGCCAATCTCTTCGTCGCCCAGTTCATCGGCAGCCCGGTGATGAACATCGCCAAGGCAACGCTCGCGGCCGAAGGCGGCCAGGCTTCGGTGCGACTTGGCGACGCCAAGTCGGCTTTCCGGATCACGCCGGAGATGGAGAGCCGGCTGAGCAAGGTGGCCGGCCCGTTGAGCTCGCTGTCGCTCGGAATCAGACCGGAGGGGGTCATCGTCGCACATGAGGACAGAGACGGGTTTGTCCCGCTGGAGGCGCATCTGATCGAACCGCTCGGCGCCTACGACATCGTCGATCTCAAGGTCGGCGACGAGATGCTGCGGGCGCGAACCAGTTCCGGTTTCGTCCGCAAGCCCGGAGATGTCGTCTTCGCCCGCCTCGACGAGACGCAGACGCACTTCTTTGACACGAAGTCCGGGCGCTCGCTCGGCATCCGCGCGGAGGTTTAAGCATGGCCCATGTCCGCCTTAAGGGGATCAGCAAGACCTTCGGCTCACATGAGGCGCTGAAGGGCTTCGACCTCGAGATCCGCAATGGTGAGTTCTTCGTCCTGCTGGGACCGACCGGTGCCGGCAAGACGACGACGCTGCGCCTCATCGCCGGGCTCGACAAGCCGACACAAGGCACGATCGAGATCGACGGCGTCGATGTCGCCGACTGGGGGGCGGCCGAGCGCGATGTCGCACTGGTGCTGCAGCAATATTCGCTCTATCCACGCTATACTGTGAGGCAAAACCTCGAATTTCCGCTGAAATCCAAGGTCCGCCGCCTGCCACAGCCGGAAATCGACGAACGCGTCGCCAAGGCGTCGAAGACGCTGCGTATCGGCCATCTGCTCGACCGCAAGGTTGATCGCCTCTCGGGTGGCGAGATGCAGCGCGTTTCGATCGGCCGCGCCATCGTGCGTTCTCCGCGCATCTTCCTCATGGACGAGCCGCTTTCCAATTTGGATGCCAAGCTGCGCGAGGCGCTGCGGTCCGAACTCAAGGATTTGCAGGTCAAGCTTGGCGCCACCTTCCTGTTCGTCACGCATGACCAAATCGAGGCCATGTCGATGGGCGACAAGGTCGGCGTGCTGAACGGCGGCAATCTCGTCCAGGTGGGCTCTCCTCACGATATCTACCACCACCCCCGCGACATGTTCGTCGCGAGCTTCGTCGGTTCGCCGGCCATGAACCTGATCGAGGCCGACATCGGCGATGGCCGCGTACGGATCCCTTCTGCGGATCTGGAATTCCCGTTGACCGATGCCGCGAGGCGTCGGTTTGCCGGCGCCAAGGGCCGCATCGTTCTTGGCGTTCGAGCTGAGGATATCCACCTTGCGGCCGATGGACCGATCGCTGCGCGCATCTGGGGTGTAGAGAACCACGGCGTCGAGAAGATCGTGACGCTGAAGGCGGGCGACTGCCTGTTCAAGGCGACGCTGCCGGCATCGATCGGTACCGAAATCGACGCGTCCATGCGCTTCGCCTTCGATCAGGATCGCGTCCACGCCTTTGACCCGGTGTCGCAGAAAAGCCTTGTCGATATCGACGAGGCCGTGCTGGAGGCGGCGGAATAGGGCGCTTCCGGATCCTTCTCGAAGGGGGGGCGGCCCGGGCTAAAAAGGTTCATGCCTTGATGGAAACATGCCAGGTACGGTGGGCCCTGCCGTCATCCCGGGTTAAGAGCCCGGGTTGACCGAGCGTTGCTTCGGAGGGTTGGCATTCGATGCCGCTTCCGACAGGATGTGATCCGCTTCAGTCCAGGTGGAAGACTTCTTCCATCATCGACCACCACTCGCCCGCCTTCGCCGAGGCGAGTGGTTGCTGGCAGGGGTCGGTCTGCGCAAGCCATGCGCGGATCGATGGTTCCTTGTCGAGGCGGGCCGCGTCGGCCGGCCAGTCGTCGCCGTGATACTCCCAATAGCCGAAGAGCAGGTTTTCGGGCTCGCGCAGATAGATCGAATAATTCCTCACGCCGCAGGCGGAGAGCAGGGCGTTGACTTCCGCCGAGCCGCTCGCATGCAGGCGCTTATATTCGGCTATTCGTTCTGGCTTGACGCCGATCGCCATTCCCATGCGCTGCATGTTCAACCCTTTACGGCGCCAACCGCGATGCCGCTGACGATCTGGCGCTGGAAGACGACGTAGATCAGCACGATCGGCGCCGCTGCCAGGACGATGCCGGCGGCCAGCAGCGGCACATTGGTCGTGTATTGGCCGCGCAGCGCCGCGATGCCGACCATCAGCGTGCGCTTGTCCTGGAGCACGAGCAGCGAGATCAGTACGTCGTTCCAGCAATAGAGCGTGTTCAGGATGCCGAGCGTAATCAGGGCGGGTTTGCCCAGCGGCAGCATGATGCTCCACCAGATCTGCAGCAGGCTGGCGCCGTCTATCTGCGCCGCCTCATAAAGTTCGCGCGGCAACCGCGCATAGAAGGCGGTCATCAGATAGACGCTGAAGGGCAGGAAGAACGCCGTATAGGCCAGGATCAGGCCGATGCGCGTATTGACGAGATCGAGCGCGATCATCGTTCGGTAGAAGGGCACGAGCACGACCTGTACCGGGATCATCAGCGAGATGAGGATGATGGTGAAGACCAGCTTCGAGCCGCGGAAGCGCAGCACGGCGAGCGCGAAGCCGGACAGCGACGATACGACGAGCAGCAGCAGCACGGCGCCGGCGGTGACCGCGACGGAGTTCAGGAAATATTCGGAAAGGTGCGACTGGATCCATGCCTGCGGGAAGTTGGCGAAGGTCGGGTCGAGCGTGACGCCGAAACGGTTGAGGACATAGTCCTTGCGCGTCTTCAGCGCCGCATTGATCGCGAAGAACACGGGATAGACGGCCGAGAGCGCCAGCAGC
Source organism: Kaistia algarum (assembly GCF_026343945.1). NCBI lineage: Bacteria > Pseudomonadati > Pseudomonadota > Alphaproteobacteria > Hyphomicrobiales > Kaistiaceae > Kaistia > Kaistia algarum. Next base: position 1,333,952 of record NZ_JAPKNJ010000001.1, on the reverse strand, counting down.
GCCATCGGCACGGCGATGATCCAGAGGATGCGCTTCTCGCGGGTCTCGACAGCGGACATGGGCGGCTCCGGTCCCGGATTCAGAGATTGGCGTTGCGCGACATGATGCGGATCTGGATGGCGGCGAGCCCGCCCATCAACAGGAACAGCACCATCGAGATCGCGCTGGCATAGCCCGGGCTGTTGAGCTTGCCCTGCTCGAGCCAGATCAGATATTCGGGCAGCGTCGTCGCCGTGCCGGGACCGCCGGCGGTCAGCACATAGATGAGGCCGAACATCGAGGTCAGCATGCCGATGGTCGTCACGACGGCGGCGAATTCGATGATGGGCCGCAGCGACGGGATCACGACATACCACCAGGTTTGCAGAAGCTTGGCGCCGTCGAGCTTCGCGGCCTCCAGCATGTCGGATGGCACCGTCGAGAGGCCGGCGAGGAAGATCAGCACGCCCATGCCGAAGGTCGACCACAGCTGCACGGCGATGAGGCTGAACAGCGCGGTGTTCGAATTGCCGAGCCAGTCGATGGCGGAAAAGCCGAAGGCCTTCAGCATGGCGTTGAGCGAGCCGTCATAGCGCAGGATCATGTTGAAGATCGCGCCGATGATCACCGACGACAGCACGGCCGGGAAGAAATAGACGGCGCGGAAGAGCTTCCCGCCCGGCACGCCCTGATGGATCAGGATGGCGAGCACGAGGGGCAGGGCAATCCAGATCGGCAGCGTCGCGATCAGGATCAGCATGTTGACCAGGCTGTCGATGAAGGTCGGGTCCTGCGTCAGGCGCAGGTAGTTGTCGATCCCGATGAAGCTCGGCGGGTTGATGCCGTCATAATTGGTGAAGGAATAGCCGAGGCCCCAGACGAGCGGGACGACGCGAAACACGACGACGAGGGCGAGCGCCGGCAGGACGAACAGCAGCGCGAGCCGTTCCGGCCGGTTGCCGAGGCGGGAGCGGCGCGTCGCGGGGGAAGTCGTGCTGGCGGTCATGCGGATCGTCTCTTTAAGGCACGCGACGCTTGGGTATCGGCAACGAAGACCCTCTCCCGCGTACGGGAGAGGGCGGGGCGGTGGCCGCGGCCGTTACTTCTTGTTCGCCTGCGCCTGGGCGGCGTCCAGTTTGGCGACGGCCTCGTCGACGGTCGTCTCGCCGGTCAGCAACAGCTGGCTCTGGCGATGCCACTCCTCTTCGACGGCCGACGGCAGGCTGTTGTGGGCGACGATGGCCGGGCCGTCGCCAAGCCAGCCGAGCACCAGCTTGGCCGACGGGCTCGCGACCTTCGAGGTGTCGACCTTGGTATTGGACGGAATGGCGCCCGCCGTCTCGAAGAAGGTCTGCATGTGCGGCGCGCTGGCGACGCTCGTCACGAACTCGATCGCGAGATCCTGATGCGGCGAGAACTTGGTGACGCCATAGCCGATGCCGCCGGCAAAGGGCATCTTCAGCGCGCCGCTGGCCGTGCCGAGCGGCGGCATGATGAAGGCGCCGACCTTGTCGTCGCCGAGGAAGCCGCCGAACTCCTTCCAATGTGCCACGTCCGAGATCAGGCCGACGACATTGGCGTTCTCGCCACGCTCGAACGTCTCATACTCGTCCATGAACATGGCCGTCGAATTGGCGCCCTCGGGGTACCAGCCATTCTTGGCCGTATCGACCCAGGCCTGGACGATGGCCTTGATCTCCGGGCTCGACCATTTGAGCTCGCCCTTTTCCCAGGCGGCGGCCTGGTCGGCCGTCAGTCCGTTCGCGGCGACCGAGGAAAGGAAGAAGTCGGCGCCGAAGCCCTCCTTGTTGCCGAGCGCGAAAGGCGTGACGCCGGCCTTCTTCAAGGCATCGGCGGCCGCCGAAAGTTCGGCCCAGCTCTTCGGCGGGTTTTCCGGATCGAGGCCCGCCTTCGTGTAGAGGTCCTTGTTGTAATAGACGACGAAGCCCTGGATCGACAGCGGGACGGCATAGAGGCCACCATCCTTGCCGGTGAATTCGGCCCAGCCGGCGACGTCGTTCTTGATCGGCGCCACGGCCTCGTCGAGCTTGACGAGCGCATCGGTGCGCTCCTTGGCCTGCGATCCGCCATGCACCATCACGACATCGGGGCCTTGCTTGGCGGCGAGCGCCGTGCCGAGCAGCGTGTAGTACTGATCGTGAGGCTGCATCACATATTGGATCGTGACGCCGGGATGGGCGCTCTCGAAGTCGCTCTTCACCGCGTTGAAATAATCGGCGAGCGCCGGATCGCCGGACTTGAAGTCCCAGACGGTCAGCGTGGTGTCCTCGGCATGGGCGAGGCCGGCAGCGCCGGCGAGTGCGGCGGCGAGAATCGTTCCCGCGCGCAGCATATTGACGATGGATTTCCTCAAGATGTCCTCCCTGGCAAAGATCGGTTCTGCGGCCGGCGGCTCCCCGCCGCGGGCCGGCTCAGTGTGGCAACCTCTTGTTCAACGGTGCGCGCGGCAGGTCGGCGGAAGCGATCACGTCCGGTGTGGCATGCTCGCGCTTGGCAGCCTCGGAAAGGACCAGTCCATGGCCGGGCCGCTCCGGCGCATAGGCCCAACCATCGCGAATCTCGATCGGCTGCTCCACGAGGTGATCGAAATTCTGGAAGGAATATTCGAGCCACTCGACCTCGGGCAGGGCGACAGCCATGTTGACGCCGATCTCGAGGAAGGAGTTGCCAAGGCTCACCGGAATGCCCTGCTCGGCCGCGATCCAGCCGATGCGCATCACCTCGGTGATGTACCCATGAACGTTGATCATGTCGGTACCGCGCGCCTCGATGAGCCGCAGCTTGTCCGACGCGCCGAAATATTCGCCCGAATTGACCAGCGTGAACGGGCAGCCGGCGCGGATCATCTTCAACCCTTCGAAATCGTAGCGAAGGATCGGATCCTCGATCCAGAGGATGTCGTAGCCGGCCTTGTTGATGATGTTGAGGCGCCGCACCGCGTCCTGCGGCGACCAGCCCTCATTGGCGTCGATCATGATCGCCTCGGCCTTTCCGACCGTCTTGGTCAGGAGTTCCAGCCGGTGCAGGTCGCGCTCGATATCCGGATGCCCGACCTTGATCTTGAAGGCGGAGTAGCCGATCGAGCGCGCATGCTCGAACAGGGCGCAGAAATCGTCGTCCGAGAGATGATAGTCGAGCCCGCTGGCATAGGCCTTCACGCGATTGCGGGTGGCCCCGAGCAGCTTCCAGAGCGGCAGGTTCACCTGCTTCGCCGTCAGGTCCCAAAGCGCTTGGTCGATGCCCTCGCCGAAGGGAAGCGATGTGCTACGGATATTGCCGCCGCGCGGACGACGAACCCGATGAACGAGTGCCGCGGGGGCCTGACCCTCAAGGCTCGGCCAGACCTCAACGCGGAAGATCCTGTCGATCTCTGCCAGCGAGGGGAGGGCGTTGAACAGCGAAGGGATGAAGCCAAGGCCGACCAGCCCGGTATCCGTCACCAGTTCCAGTGTCGCCATATGGGCATGCTCGATGCGGACCTGGCTGTCGCCGATGACGCGATCGCGAGCAAATTGGAAACGGTGTAGTCGATATTCCACGATGCGCATGATATGAGTCGCCTAATCGATCAATTTCGAGCGTTGATATGCCACACAAGCGATCTGATAGATCAGATTGGACCGAGCCGCAAGATATTGACGTTGCTGCACTGCGGGACGGCAGCGAGCGCGAAGCGGATGGCGGCGCGGTCTCGCTGAGCGAAATCGCGTATCGGCGGATTTTGGAGCTGCTGTTCGCGCGCGGCCTGCCGGCGGGCGCCAATGTCTCGCAGAACGATCTTGTGAGGCTGGTCGGCGTGCCGGTGGCGCCGCTGCGCGATGCCCTGCGGGTGCTCCAGACGGAGGGGCTGCTGACCATTCACCCGCGCTCGGGAATCCGCTTCCTGAAGGCCGATTTCGAATTCGCCAAGAACACGTACCAGTTCCGCAGCATTCTCGAGCGGCCAGCGGTGCGCGTCTATGCGGAAGCGGGCACTTTATCGTCGATGGAGGCTCTGCGCTCGCGGCATGAGCGCGCGATCGAGGCACTGCAGCGGGACGGGTTCTCGGCTGAGATCGTCCGAGAACTGGTGACGCTTGACGAGATTCTCCACTTCGAGATCATTGCCGCCCTTGGCAACCCGCTGGTGGAATCGACGTATCGCCGCGTCCACAATTATCTCCAGCTGATCCGGCTCGACCGGACCCTCACGGCACCGCTCGCTCTTCGGACGCTGCGCGAACATCTGGATTTGCTGAAGGCCTGCATCGCGCGCGACCCCGAGGCGGCCGACACGGCGCTGCAGGCCCATTTCGGCAACGCCTTGCAGCGGACGATCGGGATCTTCTGACTCGACTATAGAGCGACAGAATGCCGGATCAGCCTGAACCCGCCCTGCCAGGAGGGCTCAGGCGAACCCGTGTTCCTAGGCGATCAGCCGCCGTCTCGACGACAGCATCAGCGCGATCACCGTGACCACGAACGGGATCGTGTGGATCAACTCACCCGGCATCCACTGCAGGATGCCCGGCAGCGCGATCGAGAGCGCCTCGAAGAAGCCGAACAGCACCGCCGCGACCATGGTGCCGATCGGGTGGCGCCGACCGAGCAGCACCGCGCCAAGCGCGATGAAGCCGCGGCCTGCCGTCATGTCGCGCGTGAAGCCGACGAAGGAGAACATGGCGAGCTGCGCGCCGCCGAGTCCGGCGAGGCATCCCGAGGCGATCAGGCCATAAGTGCGCAACCGGTTGGGCGCGATGCCCGCGGCTTCGGCGGCCGGAGGATATTCGCCAACCGCGCGGAAGCGCAGGCCTTCGGGCGTGCGGTAGAGGAAATACCAGATCGCATAGACCATGAAGGCCGCGAGCCAGGTCAGGTAGGAATGGCCCGAAAATACCTCGCTGAGGAACGGTCCGACAGCGGGAATATTGCCGAGAAAGGACAGATCCAGCTCAGGGATAGCCTTGGACGGGATGTTGATCGACGTGCCTTTGTCGCCGCCGGTCGCATAATTCAGCACTGTCACGGTGCCGCCCGCGGCAATGATATTGATCGCGAATCCGACCAGGATGATGTCGGCCTTGAAGCGCAGATGGAACAGCGCCATCACCCCGCCCAGGAATCCGCCGGCGGCAAGGCCCGCCAGCACGCCGATATACCAGGGCGCATGGGCCGAGACGATCACAGCCGTCAGCGCGCCGATCAGCATGATGCCTTCCAGCGCGACATTGAGCGATCCGACGAGATCGGAGAGCAGGCCGCCCAACGACGCGAACAGAATCGGCGTCGTGGTGCGGATGACCGCCGCGACGAAGGTCGCGGACAGGATCGTGGCGAGGATCTCGTTCATGATGTAGCCCGCGATGCAGCAGTCCGGTTACCCATCAAGCGGGCGAGCATCGCCTTGCCGGGAACCGTGAAGGAGGAGGCGACCAGCAGGATGACGATGCCCTGCACGATGCCGATGACCTCGGCCGGCACGTCGGCGCGATAGTTCATCAACGCCGCGCCCTGGCGCAGATAGCCATAGCCGAGCGCCACGAAGGGAATGGCGAGCGGCCGATTGCGGGCAACGATCGTGATGAGGATGCCTTCGAAAGCCATGCCGGCCTCGAAGCCGATCGAAAGTTTGCCATAGGCCGTGCCCTGCACGAACACAGCGCCGAGGAGCCCGCCGATGGCGCCCGCCGCCGTCATGGCGCTGACCATGATGAAGCTCGAACGGATGCCGGAATAGGCGGCGAAGCGGGCATTGTGGCCGGTGAGGCGCAGCTTGAGGCCCCAGGCGGTGCGATAGAGCAGGAACCAGACGACGAGCGTCGTGACCAGCGCGATGACGAGGCCGAGATCGACGCGGGTGCGCGGGATGAAGGCCGGATAGATCGACTGCGGTGGGAACGATGCGGAGGTCGTCAGCCCGCTCTCCAGCGAGGCGAGATAGACCCGCAGGATGTAGTTGCAGACGTCATAGGCGATGTAGTTGAGCATCAGCGACGACACGATCTCGTTCGCGCCGAGTTTCGACTTCGCATAGCCCGGGATGAAACCCATGATCGCGCCGCCGATCATGGCGGCGAGGATGCCGGCCGGAAGGGCAATCCAGGTCGTGCCGACCGGCGAGAACGCCACGAGCGTCGCGAACAGTCCGCCAATATACACCTGGCCCTGGACGCCGAGAGCAAACTGGCGGGCCTGGAAGACGAGGCTGAAGGCGAGGCCGGCGAGCGCCAGCTTGGCGGAATCATCGATCCAGATGCCGATCGTGCGTTTGCTCGAAAGCGGCGACGTGATGAACGTCTCGAAGGTCGCCCAGGGCGTCTTGGAGGCGAAGAAGATGATGATCAGCGTGACCACCAGCGCGAAGATCGCGGCCATGACGATGCGGCCGGTCTCGGAAAGGATCAGTCGGCCCTGTGTCATGCGAGTGCCGCGTTGCGTTCTTCGGCCGGTTGTTCGGCAAATCCCAGCATGTAGCTACCCAGCACTTCCGGAGTGACCTCTTCCGTATTGACGAAGGCGGCGACGATGCGGCCGCGATAAAGAACGATCATCCGATCCGCCAAGGCGAGAATCTCGGAAAGGTCGGCCGATGTCAGCAGGACTGCGGCACCGGCGTCACGCGCTTTGGCGATGTTCTGCCAGATGAATTCGGTGGCGCCGAGATCGACGCCTCGTGTCGGGTGCGAGACGAGCAGCAGGCTGGGTTCCGACGACAATTCGCGCGCGACGACCACCTTCTGCATGTTGCCGCCGGAAAGCGTCCCGATGGCTGATTCTGGCCCCTGGACACGGACGCTGAACTTCTCGATCAGCTTGACCGCATGGGCGCGGATGCTCTTCAGATCGAGCAGGCCGTTGCGCACGAAGCGCTTGTCGGTCAGCTCCGTCGCGACGATGTTCTCCGCGACCGTCGCACCGCCGGCGCTGCCGGTTGCGATGCGGTCTTCGGGAATATTGGCCATGCCGGCGGCGCGCCGCTCGAGAACGCTGACATTCGTGATGTCCGTCTTGCCCAGTTCGACCGAACCGGCCGCAATCGGCCTCAGCCCGCCGATCGCGTCGAAGAGCTCGCTCTGCCCGTTGCCCTCGACGCCGGCAATGCCGACGATCTCGCCGGTGCGCAGCACGAGATTGACGTCCGAGACCGCGTTGAGGCCATGGTCGTTTTTGACGGTCAGCTCGGAGATGCGGCACAGATGCGTATGCTCGGCGCCCGGCGCCGCGCGGTTGATCTTCAGCGCGACATCGCGGCCGACCATCATGCGGGCGAGGCTCTTCTCCGTCGCATCCTTGGCCGCCACGGTGCCCACCATCTTTCCGCCGCGCATCACGGAGATCGTATCGGAGATCTCCAGCACTTCCGGCAGCTTGTGGGCGATGAAGAGAATGGTTCGGCCCTGCGAGGTGAGCGAGCGAACCGCGGCGAACAGCTCGACGACCTCCTGCGGCGCCAGCACGGCCGTCGGCTCGTCGAGGATCAGCAGTCGGGCGTCGCGATACAGCGCCTTGAGGATCTCGACCCGCTGCTGCTGCCCGACAGGCAATTGCTCGACCGGGGCATCGACATCGACGGGGAGGCGAAAGCGTTCGGCAAGTTCGCGCACCGTGTCGGAGGCGCGCTTGCGATCGAGTTTCAGGCCGGACCGGGGCTCCACGCCAAGGACGACATTTTCGGCGACGGTGAAGGACGGGACGAGCGAAAAGTGCTGGAACACCATGCCGATGCCGGCGGAAATCGCGGCTCGCGGCGAATGGAGGACGATCGGCTTGCCGTCGAGGAGTATCTCGCCGGCATTCGGCTGTTCGACGCCGAAAAGGATCTTCATGAGGGTCGACTTGCCGGCACCATTCTCGCCGACGACGGCATGGACGGTGCTGTGCGCTACCGAGAGGTCGATGCTCTGGTTGGCATGAACGCCGCCCGGATACGTCTTATCGATGCCAATCGCTTGGAGAAAAGGAGTCATGTCTGCCGGGATGGTTGATTTAGACGCAGGCCCGGTACGGACGGGCGGCGAACATGAAAATCGCCGCCCCGCCGGCAATCGCTGGCGGGGCGGCGAAAGGCCTTACTGCATGGTCGTGTCGACCTTGATCGTGCCTGCGATGATGTCCTTCTCCGCCTGATCGATCTTGGCGCGGACGTCGGCCGGGACGAAGCCTTCGTACCACTTGTTCTTCGAGATACCCGTCGAACCTTCCTGCAGGCCGAGGGTCGAAGCGGTGCCATACTTGGCCGTGCCGTCAACGGCCTGCTTCAGGATGACGTAGAGCGAGTCGCCGACGCGCTTCTCGACCGAGGTGATGATGACATCGGCCTGGGCCATGTCGGTGGCCGAGAAGATCGTCGCCTGGTCGGCGTCGACGCCGATGGCCATGACCTTGGAGTCGCGCGCTGCCTGGAGCGCGCCGATGCCGGTTCCGCCGGCGATCGGGAAGATCACGTCAGCGCCCTGCTGGATCTGGGCGAGAGCGAGTTCCTTGCCCTTGGCCGGGTCGCTGAAAGGATTGGCCGAATTGACGGTCGCGCGCAGCAGCTTGATGTCCGGCTTGGCCGCCTTGGCGCCCTGCTCGAAGCCGACGACGAATTCGAGGATGACGGAGCCTTCGGTGCCGAGGATCTGGCCGAGCGTGCCGGTCTTCGAGACGCTGGCGGCTGCGTAGCCGGCCAGATAGGCGGCCGTCGACGTGCGGTACTGGACCGACAGCACGTTCTCGAAGCCCTTCGAATAGTCCATGACGTTGTCGAAATAGACGAACTTCTTGTCGGGATGCTCGGGGGCCACTTCGGCCATCGGGTCGGCCATGTCGAACGTGCCGGCGATCACCAGATCATAGTCGCCTTCGGCGGCATCGGCCAAGGCCGGCTCCCAGCTGGCGCGATTGTAGCCAGCCTCGATCGTCTTCACCGTGACCGGAAGGTCCTTCATGGCGCGGTTCATACCGTCCTGCGCCGAATCGAAGAACGCCTTGTCGCCCAGCGTGCCGTTCAGCACGAGCGCGACCTTGAGCGGGTTCTCCTTGGTATATTTGGTCTCGGCGTTTGCCGGGGCAACGGCCATACCGACGCCCGCAACCACCGTCAGCGCCGCCGCTCCATGGGTCAGCGCCTTCAAAACCTTCTTCATCGAACTGGTCTCCCTGCCGATTGGCTGTGACGTTCGAACGACGCCACATTCTCGAATAATCCACAAGAGGCGCCGCATCGTGAAGACGGGGCTCCCGGATAGACCTGCTCATCCTATGGGCGCTTAGTTTTAGTGCAAGCTCAAAAACTGTTCCCCAGGCGGGTATTCCTTGGGCTTTTTCACGCCACGGGCGAGCGGCCTGTGTTTGCTGCCGGACCCTCGCACCCGGCAGCGCCGACACCTGTTGCAGCGCGCGATCTGCCGCTCGCCCGGAAACTCGAATAATGTCGGGGCAATCAGCCAGGGAGAGCCCGTCTTGCAGCGCATAACCATCAGCCTCGACGACGAACTTCTGGCAACCGTCGACCAGCTCTGCACCCGTCGCGGTTACACCAGCCGATCCGAGGCGCTGCGCGACCTGATCCGCGATTCGTCGATGCACAAGGCGGCCGAGACGGACAGCAAGGGAGAGTGTTTCGCTGCGCTTTCCTACGTCTATGACCACGAAACCCGCGATCTCGCCCGCCGCCTGACGGAGACGCAGCATCATCATCACGATTTGTCGGTATCGACCCTCCACGTTCATATCAGCCACCAGGATTGCCTGGAGGTCGCGATCCTGAAAGGCCCGATCGACATCGTGCGCGCGGTCGCCGACGGCGTTACGACGCAGCGCGGGGTCCGTTTCGGCCATGTCCACATCGTCCCGATCGAACCGGGCGGACATCATTCGCATTCGCACGGTCATGATGATGTGCCCGGTAAGACGGAGCCGAAATCGTAAGAGGATTTTCCGGTTTCCTCTTAAAGACGGCTGTGCCACAAATCAGTGGAAAGGTCCGGTTGTCGGGCCGGAAGGGGAAGTCGTCATGGTCCGTTCAATCGCTCGCAAGCTCGCCGTGGCGGCGCCGCTGCTGCTTGTCCCGTCACTGGCCTTCGCTCACACGGGTGTCGGCGAGACCAGCGGTTTCATTCATGGGTTTTCGCACCCGATCAATGGTCTCGACCACATCCTGGCAATGGTGATGGTTGGTATCTTTGCCTGGCAACTGGGAGGACGGGCACTTTGGGCCGTTCCCACGACCTTCGTCGTCGTCATGGCGATCGGCGGCGCGCTGGGCATCGCCGGGGTGAACGTTCCCTTTGTCGAGGTAGGCATCGCGCTTTCGGTCATCGTGCTGGGAGCCATTGTCGCCCTTGGCGTCAAGGCGCCCATCGCGGCGGCTATGGGTCTCGTGGGGCTCTTCGCGATCTTCCACGGACACGCTCATGGCGCGGAGATGCCGGAAGATGCTGGCGGTCTCGCCTATGCTGCCGGCTTCATGCTCGCGACAGCGCTGCTCCACATCGCCGGCATCGCCGTCGGCTTCGGGATCGGGAAGATCAGCGAAAAGTACGGTCCTGTCGTCATGCGTACGGCCGGCGGTCTGGCAGCGATTGCTGGCGTCGGCATCCTGACCGGATTTCTCTGATCCGGCGCAGGGGCGCCCTGCGGCGGCGGGTTCATTGCCGGTCGGCGCAGAGCACCTCTACCGCATAGGCGAACATCGCCTTGAATCGCGGCACGTCTATGCCGTCGACCGTCTCGATCGGTGGCAATCCCCATCGTGGTGGTTCATCGAAGATCGTGGCGCCGCGCGCGAACGTGCCGCCGCATTCGACGGTGACGCCGGCCTTGATGATCGTCGTGGCGATCGCAGGGTCGAGCAGTATCGCGGCAGCGAGCGGATCGGGCGGCGCGAAGCCGTCCGGGCTGCCATAGGCCATCGTGACGCGGCGCAACTGGTCGACCAGCGCTTTGAGGAACTCGTAACGCTCGCCGCGCTTAGCGCGGGCGAACATCGCGTCGAGTTCCGCGCCGGTGAGCGTCGCGTCGACGCACGGCTCCCAGGGCACCAATACCGTCGATAGCGGCAGTGACAGCACGATCGCAGCTGCCTCCGGATCGGCGAGGATGTTGAATTCCGCCGCGCCCGTGACATTGCCGCGCCCGCGCGATGTCCCGCCCATGATCACCAGGCTGGCAATGCCGCCGACGAGCGCTGGCTCCGTCCGGAGCGCCAAGGCGAGATTGGTGAGCGGCCCGAGCGCGAGGATGTCGATCGGTTCGCTCTTGGCTGCATCACGCAGCGTCGCCCGCAGGAAATCGACGCCATTCTCCGACGCAATGTTGGCAGTTCGCGCGGGTCGGGGCGCGCCGCCGAGCCCATCTTCGCCATGCACGTCGCTCGCATCGATCGCAGCGCCGATCAGCGGCCGATCGGCGCCAGCATGAACCGGGGCTGCGATGCCGAATACCGCCAGCGTCGCCAATATGTTCGCCGTGGCCTGCTTCAGCGCTACATTGCCGAAGACCGTGGTGACGAAGTCCGGCGCCCGGCCGCCTGCGGCGAGCAGCGCCAGCGCCATGGCATCGTCGGTGCCGCCATCCGTGTCGACGAGGAGTTTGCGGGCGGCCATCACGCGGCCTCCTTCGCAGCTTGAACGCGCTGCCAGAAGATTCGATAGGAGGCGTCGTAATCGGCGCGGATTTCGGCGAACGCGCGCCGGGTCAGTCGGCGATCGCGTACCAGTCGCTCTCCTGCGACCCAGACATGGCGGACATCGCGGCCGGAGCCCGAATAGATGAGTAGCGTCGCTGCATCCGGCGTGTTGGAGTAGCCGGGCCCAGAAATGTCGATGGCCACCAGATCCGCCGCCTTGCCCGCTTCCAGGCTGCCGATCTCATGCTCGAGGCCGAGGGCCTTCGCCCCTTCGATCGTCGCCATGCGAACCAGTTCGCGCGACGAAATCGGCTGCGCTCGGCCCTCGCGATGCGAAGCGACGAGACCGGCGACACGCATCTCGGCGATCATGTCATAGGCATTGTTGGCGGCGACATTGTCGGTCCCCAGCGCGACGGTGACGCCGGCCTCTCGAAGCGGCACAACGGGGCAGATCGCCTCGCGTCCGGAGCGGAGTCCTGCCGAGGCGCAGTGAGCGACCGAGGCGGCTTCGGCGCGGGCAAAAACCGCGATATCCTCGGCTGACAAATCGAGGCAATGGGCCGCGTGGATGCGGCCATTGAAGAAGCCGGCCTTCTCCAGCGCGACGGACGCGGTGGTGCCGTAGCGCGCCAGCGTCAGTTCATTGTCCTCCGGTCCGCAGGCCATATGCAGGTGGATGCCGCAGCCGAGCCGGTTGGCGACCTTCACCTCCTCGGTGAGCAGCGCCTCGGAATTGTCGACATAAGGGGCATGCGGCCCGAACCAGGGAATGACGCGGCCGTCGGCAGAGCGCTGGCCCTCGACAAAGGCCGAGGCCTTGGCGAGCTCTTCGGTGCCGCGCACCTCGTCCCCGAGCTGAACGATGCCATAGGCAATGACGGCGCGGAGCCCCGCCCTCGCCGCGGCCGCCGCAATCTCCTCGGCGAAGAAATACTGGTCGCAGAAGGTAGTGGTGCCGGAAAGCGCCATTTCGGCGCACGAGAGCGCGACGGCCGGCGCCATGTCCTCGGCGATCATGGCGAGTTCCGGCTCGCGGATCGCATTGTACCAGCCCTCCATGGTGAGGAGGCTCTGGCCTTCGGCGTGTCCGCGGAAGAGGATCATCGCGCTATGGGTATGGGCATTGACGAGCCCGGGCATAAGCAGATGCCCGGAAAGATCGATCACCTCGTCGAAACCACTTGGCCCTGGCTTTCGCGTTCCGCCCCCGATTTCGGCGATACGTCCGTCCTCGATGATCAGCCAGCCATCATCAATGACGCGGTCGCTGTCGTCGACGGTGAGGAGGGTAGCGCTGTGGAGGAGCTGTCTAACCATGAAATCCGGCCTTCTTCGAAAGGCGGCCAGATTTGCAATGGATTGGCGAAGGCGCAAGCCGAGATTGGCGGCAAGCGACGGTGCGATGTGCGGTTTCGCGAGGAAACGCGGAACCGATGCGCGCGGGAAAGAGAAGCAGGTCCCTCCCTCACCCGCTAGCGGGAGAGGGTTGGGGTGAGGGGCTTGCCCATCGGCGCCGACGCTTCTGGCGGGTGCGTCGCGCCTTATGCCGCGATCTGTTCGCCGAAGCGCGGGATCAGCGATGAGATCTTGTCGCCGGTGAACTTCGCCACCCAGCCGTCCGGCGTGATGAACAGGCGGATGCAGGTGAAACGCGGCTCCGGGCCCATGTCGAACCAGTGCAGCGTGCCAGCCGGCACCGACAAGAGGTCGTCGCGCGTGCAGACGACCTGATAGACCTTGTCGGCGAGATGCAGGTAGAACGCGCCGGACCCCTCGACGAAGAAGCGGACTTCGTCCTCGTCATGGGTGTGCTCGTCCAGGAACTTGGCGCGCAGCGCATCCTTGTTGGGATTGTCGGGGGTGATGCGGATGACATCGACTGTCTGGTAGCCGGCAGCGGCTGAAAGGCGGTCCACCTCGGGCTTGTAGGCGGCGATGACCTGATCCGGCGTGGCGTTCTCGGGCAGCTCGACGCTGGCCTTCCAGCGCTCGAAGGCGACGCCGACCGAGTTCAGCAGCTTGGTGATCTCGGCCGGATCCGACGTGACGACGTCGGGATGGTCCGGGTTGGTGTCGGGATAGATGGTCAGCGTCGTCATGGCGTGAATCTCCGGTAGGAAAGTTCAAATTCGAACAGGGCTTCCAGGGCTTCGAGATGGCGAGCCGCGTCGGCGGACGTGCCGCCCCAGGCATAGAGGCCATGTCCCGAAAGTAGGTATCCGGGCGCCGGATGGAAGGCGGAGCCGGTCTCGGCCATGCGCGCCTCCACCCGCGTCGCCAGTGCATCCGTGTCCTGCTCATTGGCGAAGACCGGAACTTCCACAATGGCTTCGTGCGTCCGCACGCCGCTCAGCGCTTTCTGCAGTTCCCAGCCCGTCAGGAGGATACGGCCCGCCGGTTCGGCGAGGCGCGAAAGCACCGTCGCCGCCGGGCTGTGCGCATGGAAGATAGCGCCGATCTCGGGATGCTGGCGATAGAGCGCAACATGAAGCGGGGCTTCGGCCGATGAGCGCGGCAGTAGCGGCGTGTTCAGGGGCTGGATCAGGATGTCGGCGCTCTGGAGGGCGCCCTTGTCGACGCCTGAGCGCGTAATGGCGATCCGCTCAGCATCGATCCGGACCGAGAAATTCCCGGAGGTCGCAGGCACCCAATGCCGCGACGCCGCGCTCCGGCCGGCTGCGATCACCTCGGCAACCGCGCGCGCCTCGTCGCCTGATCCGCTCGCCAGAAGCACGGTGCTGGCCATGCAAAACCTCCACAGCAACGGTGCCGCCTGACGGCGGCCACGTTATTTCCTCAGCTAACGCCGCAACCCCCGCCTATCCGAGGCGGAATTTGCCAATTCTCGCGCCGCAAATAGAAAATCCTTCGTTTCGCGGCACCATTCTGCCGCTGTATCAAAAAATGATTGCCAGTTCACCCCTTTTGGGCTGTTCGTTGAGCGCAAGCGGCGCGCCCTCGACGGCGAGCCCCAAAAGAAACGACCATCGGGAGAGACATACATGAAGCGTTCCATTCTTCGGCTCGTCGGCGCGGGCCTGCTCGCCGGCTCGCTGCTCGGCGCGGTCGCCCATGCCGACGGCATCGCCGGCGCTCCGGCCCCCTTCGACAAGGGCGGCGTCAAGGTCGCGCTCGTTACCTTCATCTCGGGCGGCGATTTCTTCCAGGCCTATCAGTCGGGCGCGCAGGCTCAGGCCAAGGCGCTCGGCATCGACCTCCAGATCTTCTCCGGCCGCCAGGACGCTGCCGCGCAGCGCGAGCAGGTCGAGCAGGCGATCAATCTCGGCGTCCAGGGCATCATCATCGACCATGGCCAGCCCGAAGCGCTGAAGGACGTCGCGCAGAAGGCGCTCGACGCCGGCATCAAGGTCGTCGCCTTCGACGTCAATCTCGACAATCCGAAGATTCCGCAGGTCGAGCAGTCCGACCATGAACTGGCCAAGGCCGCGCTCGGCCAGGCGCTTGCCGATAACGGCACCGCGTTCAATGCCGGCTATGTCTATGTCGCCGGCTTCGCGCCGCTCGATCGCCGCAACGAGATCTGGGACGAGGTCAAGAAGGCCAATCCCGGCATCGTCGAGAAGGCGCGCTGGGGCGCGGTGAACGACACGACCGCGACGTCGACCGCCGACCAGACCAAGGCCGCGTTCCAGGCCAATCCCGACATCACTGTCGTGTTTGCCCCCTATGACGAGTTTGCCCGCGGCGTGAAGCTCGCGACGGACGAGGCCGGCATCTCCGACAAGGTGAAGATCTATTCGGCCGACGTATCGACGGCGGACATCACCGAGATCGCTGCCGAGGGCAGCCCCTGGGTCGCCACCGCCGCAACCAACCCGGCCGTCGTCGGTGCGGTGTCGGTTCGCGCCGTGGCCAAGCTGATCGCCGGCGAAGATCCGGGCCACAGCATCGTCGTCAAGCCCGTCCTGATCACGCAGAAGGATCTGCGCGACAATGCGATCAGGACAGTCGAGGATCTGAACGCCAAGCTCCCGGCCTTCGGCAAGAGCGACGCGGCGACGGCGCCCTGGATCCCGGCGAACTGAACCACGACTACTATTGAAAGCCCCTCCCCGTTGGTCGGGGAGGGGCTTTTGTCGTATGGGGTTAGGCCAACGCCCCATGAGAAGCTTGAAACGCCGCGAGTCCGTCATGCCCCTCGATACGCCGCCCGGCTACTATTCGTTCAACGAGGATTCCGTCTGCGCTTTCCTGGATAGCCTCCCGGATATCCGCACGCGTCTTGGCGGCAAGCCGGCGGACTGGCGTGTCGTCGAAGTCGGCGACGGCAACCTCAACCTTGTCTTTCTCATCGATGGTCCCGAGGGCTCGGTCTGTCTGAAACAGGCGCTGCCTTATGTGCGCGCCGCGGGCGAAAGCTGGCCGCTGCCGCTCGATCGCGCGTTCTTCGAGCAGGCCTACTACCGCGCCGTCGCGTCTTCCGTCGAAGGGCTGACACCGCGATTCTATCATTACGAGCCGGCGCTCTACGCCATCGTCATGGAAAAGCTCTCGCCGCATATCATCCTTCGGCGTGGCTTGATCGAGGGCAGGCGCTATCCCAAGGTTGCCGCCGATGTCGGCGACTATGCCGCGCGCGCCATCTTCGCGACGTCGGACCTCGGCGCCACCATCGAGGAAAAGGCCGAATGGTCCTCGGTCTTTGCCCGGAATACCTCGCTGCTGCGCATCACCGCCGAGGTGGTCTTCACGGATCCGCTCGGCAATTCGCCGCGAAACCGCTGGACGAGCCCAGCGCTGGACGATCTCGCCCGCGAATTCCGCGCCGATTCCGCGCTCAAGACAACGGTCGCCGACTGGGGCTGGCGCTTCCTGACGGAAGGGCAGGCGCTCATCCACGGCGACCTCCACACCGGCTCGGTCATGGTCACCGAGACGGATACCCGCGTCATGGATCCGGAATTCGCCATCCTCGGCCCGATCGGCTTTGACGTCGGCGCTTTTCTTGCCAATCTGGTGATGAACTTCTTTGCCCAACCCGGCCATGCAACGGCTGCTGACGATCGGCGCGAGCAGGCGGACTGGGTGCTGGACCAGGTGCCGGTCTTCTGGAATGCCTTCGCCACGCGCTTCCGCTCGCTCTGGGAGACGAAGGCTCGCGGCGATGCCTATCCTCCGGCGATGTTCGGCGCCGGCGATGCCGCCGCGCTGGATGCGGCGCGCACGAAGTTCCTGGACCGCGTCTTTGCCGACGCCGTCGCCTACGCCGGCGTCAAGACCATCCGCCGAATCCTCGGCTTCGCCCATAACGCCGATTTCGAAACGATCGCCGACCCGGCCAAGCGCGCACCGCTTGAGACGAAATCGATCCGCCTGGCGCGGCAGTTTCTGCTGGAGCCGGCAAGCTTCCGGACGGCAGAGGATATCGTTGCGGCGGCGCGGGCGGTTTGAGCTGGCTGATCGAAGCCTATATGATCGGAGAAGACGAGATAGGCTTCGATGAAGATCGGCGCAGCGATGAACCACAAGCCTTCCGGAACGAGTGCGCCCCATGAATGGCCGGGGCTTCCCTCGGACGATGACCCTCAGGCGCGGCGGGAAAGGGCGGCCTTGCGGCGCAAGGCTTTCGGATCCCTCAAGGGAAAGATCGATCTTTCCCTTGAGCGGGCGCTGGCGCCGCTCGACCCTGAAGAACTCGATCGTTGGTATGGCGATTGAACTATCTTGCGGACACCCACACGCTTGTCTGGCTATTCAATGACCGAGTGCGGCTTCCGCAGCGCGTGATCGACGCGATCGCAGGCGACGAGAACGACATTTTCGTCAGTCCGGTATCGGCGTATGAGATCGCTCTGAAGTTCAACATCGGAAAATGGCCTGAAGTCGGCGAGCTTGCCACGGCTTTCGAAGCGCAATGCCGGTCCGCAGGACTTCTTTCCCTCGCTATCACTCTCCGCGATGCTCAGGCAGCCGGGCTGCTTCCCCTCAGCCATCGCGACCCCTTTGATCGCTTGCTGGCGGCGCAAAGTCAGTCGAACGGACTACCTATCCTGTCCGCCGATCCGGCGCTCGATCTTTTCGATGTCGAACGCATCTGGGACTGATCACCGCTTCCTTTTCCCCAATCCAAATGTCAGCGCCAGCGCGCCGACCAGCACGGCGCCCTTGACGAAGTCCTGCGTGTAATAGGGCGCGTTGAGCATGGTGAGGCCGTTCAGCAGCACGCCGACGAAGATCGCGCCGAGTACGGTGCCGAGGACATGCGGGCGGCGCTTGTCGAGCACGGCGAAGCCGATCAGCGAGGCTGCGACGGCGTCGAGCAGCAGTGAATTGCCTGCCGAGACGTCGCCGCGGCCAACTCGCGAGGCGATGATCAAACCGCCGAGTGAGGCCAGCGTGCCGGAGATGATGTAGGCCCAGAGGCGATAGGCCTTGGTCGGCGCGCCAGCGAGATGGGCTGCCGTCTCATTGCCGCCGATCGCATAGAAGACGCGCCCGAAGCGCGTCCGCTCCATCAGGAACCAGGCGAGCACGGCGACGACCGCCATGACGACCACCGGCAACGGCACCACGTCGAAAAGGCGCGAGCGGCCGAGGATGAGAAAGGCGGGGTCATAGGCGCCCTTGGCCGTCGAGCCGTCCGGCAGCGCCATGCCGGCTGTAATCGAGCGGCCGCCGGTCGGGATGAGCTGAAGGCCGGCCAGCAGGAACATCGTTGCCAGCGTCGCAAGCAGGTCCGGCACGCCGACCTTGACGATAAGCAGACCGTTGGCGAGGCCGATCAGTGCGCCCATGGCCAGCACCAGCAGGAACGTCTCGGTCGCGTTCATCTGCAGCACGACCATGGCATAGCTCGCGGCCATCACGGATGACGCGGCGATGCTGCCGACGGAAAGATCGAAGCCGCCGGCGGACATGGTAATCGAGACACCGACGCCAAGGATGGCGACGACGGAGACCGCCTGCAGGATCGAAAACAGATTGGCCGAATTGATGAAGGCCGGCTGGGCTCGCCAGAAGCCGACCAGCATCAGGGCGAGCAGCACGAACAGCGCATAGCGTCGCGCGATCTCGGCGAAGCTGGAAGCCGGCCGCTGCGGCGTCGGGTTGGCGGATGCACTCATGGACGGATCTTTCCGGTCTCGGCGCTTTCGACGCCGCCAATGACGGCTGCCAGCGAGCCTTGGCTGCCATCGGCCGCGATAAGGGTGTGATCGCGCATGACGAGGATGCGATCGGCAACCTCCAGCGCTTCTTCGGTGTCGGAGGTCGCAATCAGGGTTGCGGAGCCGGCCTGACTGCCGCGGATCGCCGCGATCAGGTCCTCACGGGCGCCGACATCGACGCCCTGGAAGGGCTCGTCGAGCAACAGCAGACGGCACGGCGCCGCCTGCCATCTGGCGAGCACGACCTTCTGCTGGTTGCCGCCCGAGAGCTGGTCGAGCGTATCGTCGGGGCCGCGCGCCTTGATGCCGAGGCGGCGGATGGCCTCGGTCGCGGCAAGGCGTTCGCGCGTCGCGTTGAGAATTCCGGCCGGGAACCAGCGCGGCAGATGCGGCAGCGCGATCGTGCCGGCAATCGAGGCGCCGGGCGTTTCGGGCGGCAGCAGCGAAGACTGCCAGCGATCCTCAGCGACCATGAAGACGCCGCTCGCGATCGAATGTCCCGGTCCGCTCGAAACCCAGTCCTTCCCGTCAATCGTGACGCTGCCGGCGGCGAGGCTTTCGAGTCCGAAAAGGACGCGGAGCAGGCGGCTCTTGCCCGAACCCAGCGTTCCCGTGATCGCCACCACCTCGCCGGAGCGCAGGTCTAGATCGAAGGGCAGCGCACCTGGAATGAGCTGCGCCCCTCGAAGCGATGCGAGGATCGGGGCAGAGGATGGTTCCCCGCTATGGGCGGCAGCCTCGAGCGGACGGCCGATCATGGCGGCGACGGCAGCGGCGAGGTCGATGGGCCGCGGAAAGGCGCCGACGATGCGGCCGCCACGTAGCACAACGGCGCGATCCGCGATGGCCGCCAGATCGCCCAGCCGGTGCGAGATATAGAGGATCGCCATGCCTTGCGCTCGTAGCCTTCTCAAGAGGGCAAACAGCCGCTCTGCCTCCTCCGTGGAAAGGCTGGAGGTCGGCTCGTCGAGGATCAGGACCGAGGCCTTGGCGGCGACGGCGCGCGCGATGGCGATGAGCTGGCGTTCGGCAGGCCGTAGATCGAGGAAGTCGCGGTCCATCGGCAGGTGAAGATCGATGAGGCCGGCAATCTCGGCCGCGCGGCGCTTGATCGAACGGCCGGAGACGAATAGCGAGCCAGAGCCGCAGAGTTCGTCCAGCAGCAGATTCTCGGCAACCGTGAGCCCGGCGGCGCCGGCCTGGTCCGTCGCCTGGTGCACGGTCGCGACCCCGGCCGCCTTGGCCTCGCGCGGCGAGGCGAAGGCGACGGTCCGCCCGGCCAGCGTCACGGTTCCGGCATCGGGCAGGTAGGTTCCGGAGATGATCTTGACCAGCGTCGACTTGCCGGCGCCATTCGCCCCCATGAGCGCCACAATCTCACCGGCGGCAACGGAAAGATCCGCGCCGGCGAGCGCCCGCGTCGGACCAAAGGATTTCTCGATGCCGGAGACGGATATCGCGACGGGAGAGGATGGTGTGGTCAAGGCCGTATCGGTTTCCGCAGTGTCTTTCTATCGGCGGCGATGGCCGCGCGGCTTCTCTTAGCCGCCATATTCGATGATCGACAGCCCCGCATTGTAATCTGTCGAATAGATAATGCCGTTGGCGTCGACGAAGAGATCGGCGGACTGGATCACGGGCGGGCGCCCCTGCCGCCTGTCGACCATGCGCGCCGGACCGGCGGGAACCAGCGCCCCGGTCTCCTTTGGCCGGTAGGGATCGGAGATGTCGAAGGCGCGCACGCCAGCATTTTGCCAGGTCGCGAAGATCAGCGTGTCGGACTGGAAGCTGCCCGGCCGGTTTTCATGCAGATTATGCGGGCCGAAATGGCCACCCTTCGCGGCGTAGTCGGCCTCGCCGGGAACTGGCAGCGTCGCGATCGAGACCGGGTTGGACGGCTCGCGGATGTCGAAGATCCAGGTGAGCTTGCGCCCGTCCTCTTCATTATCGAGCACCGCTTCGTCGGCAACGACCAGAAGATCGCGTTTGGGCAGCGGCAGGGCCGAATGCGTGCCGCCGCCATAGGGCGGCGACCAGTTGCGGTGCGTGACGAGCTTCGGCGCCGTGCGGTCCTTGATATCGAGGATCGTCAGACCGCCGTCGCGCCAGCAGGCATAGGCCGTGTCGCCCTCGACCAGCGCGTGGTGCAGCGCATAGCGCCGGCCGTCCGGCCAGTTCGCCGTCTCGCCGCCGGCCAGATGCATGCCGGGGATCCACCAGCGTCCCGCCTCGACTGGCTTTGTCGGGTCGGCGAGGTCGATGATGAGAAAGATATAGTCGCTATAGCCGTCGATCAGCGCCGAGACATAGGCGTAGCGCCCGCCGACATACCAGATGCGATGGACGCCGACGCCTTCGACGGGGAAGAAGCCGATCCGGCGCGGCGTCGTGGGGTTGGCGATATCGTAGATCGCGACGCCGGCCGACCAGTTGCGCGCAGCCCGGCCGCCCGCGGCCGTGCCGACGGTCTCGCCGACGGACTTCGTATAATAGACCTTCTCGTCCACCGCGAAGGCGGCATCGGCGAAGAGGTCGCGCGCATGGATGACGAGGAGCAGGTCGTCATGCGTCTGGAGATGGATGTTCCAGGTGTTGGGCGGCGCCGGCACGAACACCGTCTCGCCGGGGTTCTTCGGATCGCGCACGTCGATGATCGAGAAGCCCTGCGACCACGGGTGCGCGACATAGGCGTAGCCTCGATGCACCATGACCTGGAGCGCATCCGGCCGTCCGCCCTGATCGGAATGGCCGATCAGGCGCATGTTGCGGGCGAAGTCGGGAGCGGGCAGGGTCATGGAGGTCTCTGAGGCTTCTCGGCGGTGTTGCATTCTCTGTCATTGCCGGGCTCGACCCGGCAACCCAGCCTTCCGCGGCGGCCCGAAAATGCTGGATCCCCGGGTCTAGCCCGGGGATGACCGCCTTGCGGGTTTTGGTGCTGGTCGTCTTGCCTTACTTCGCTTCCGGAATCCACGGCGCCTTGGCAGCGTCGCTGTCCTGGAAGGCCGGGAACTTCGCCTGCAGTTCCTCGATCGTCTTGATGTTGTTGTCGAGGAGGTCCTTCTGCGTGACCAGCGCCGGCTGGATCACCACGCTGTGGCCTGGATCCTGACCCGCGATGAGCTGGGCCAGCGCGCGAACGGAAGCCTCGCCGACGACGGCGGGATTCGTGGCCGCGGTCGCGACCCAGGGGCTGCCCGGCTCGATGATCGCCTGGATGTCCGAGGTCGAGATATCGACGCCGTAGATCTTGACCTTGTCGGCGACGCCCAGTTCGTCGATCGCGAGCTTTACGCCGCGCGCGAACTCGTCCCAGGGCGTGAACACGACCGAAATGCTGGGATTGGCGCGCAGCACTGCCTTGGTCTGGTCGGCGACGGAGGCCGCGACCGTGTCGTTGACGACGCCCCAGGTCGCGGCTTCCTTGATGCCCGGATACTTCTTGCCGAAGTCCTTCCAGACGGCATAGCGGCGATCGAGAGGCGCGAAGCCGGCGACATAGACGACGCCGCCATCAAAGGCCTCGCCCTGGTCCTTCACCGCCTGATCGAGGACGAGCCGTGCCATGTCGGCATCGGACTGCTCGACCTGTGGGATCTTGGGATTGTCGAGATTGGTGTCGTAGGCGACGACCGGGATGCCGGCGTCGAGCGCTGCCTGCGCCACGTCCTTGATCGCTTCGGGCTGGCCGTTATTGATGATGATGCCCTGGACGCCGAGATTGATCGCCTGCTGGATCAGTTCGCGTTCCTGGTTGATGTCGTTGCGGGCTTGCGAAATATTGGCGTCGATGCCGAGGGCGTCGGCCTGACGCTTCACGCCGGCCTCGAAGGCCTGGAGCCAGTCGCCCGAGCCGAGAAAGCTGATGACGGCGATCTTGACGCCACCCTTGTCGAAGGGCGCGGGCGCTCCGGCAATGCCCGCCGCGGATACGCTCGTGGCCAGCGCAGCAAGGCCCGCTGCGAGGGCGAGCTGGATAAAGGTTCGCTTCATTATCTTGTCCTTCTTGCGGAGCGCAGCAGGCTGGCGCATAGAGCCGCGGTGCTTGGGCGCCTTCGCCTATGAGGTTGTCCGAGGTGTTCGAAACTATCCAGCCGCGAGCCATTGCATAAGGAATTTCGTTCCAGAGTAGACCTGATTTCAGGTCGAATGTTCTAACCCGTTGGGTCGGGTGTCGGGAACGACTTCCGGTCGGGCGGCCGCGACGGGCGAGGAGCGGCAGGTTGGCCGCGGGCGTTATCATCGGGAAGCTTGAGACTATGCAGACACGCAAGATCGGCCACACGGGACTTGGCGTCACCACGATCTCCTTCGGCTGCGCCGGAATCGGCAATCTCTATCGCGCGGTCGCGCGCGAGGACGCGGAAGCGACGCTGGCATTGGCCTGGGACGCGGGCATCCGCTATTTCGATACGGCGCCACGCTATGGCCACGGCCTGTCGGAGCGCCGTCTCGGCGACTTCCTGCAGCACAAGCCGGCGGGCTCCTATGTCGTTTCGACCAAGGTCGGACGCCTGCTCAAGCCGGTGCCCGCGAACGAGGTCCCCGATTACGGTTTCGTCGATCCGCTGCCTTTCCGCGCCGACTACGACTATTCTTACGACGGCGTCATGCGCTCGCTCGAGTTCAGCCTGGCGCGTCTCGGGCTCAACAAGGTCGAGATCGTCTTCGTTCATGATATCGGCGTGCTGGAGCATGGCGTCGAAGGCAATGCCCGTCATTTCCGCGATCTGATGGATGGCGGCATGAAGGCGCTCGACGAATTGAAGAGCGCCGGCGTCATCCGCGCCGTAGGTCTCGGCGTCAACGAAGTCGAAGTCTGCCTGGAGACGATGGCGCGCACGCCGATCGACTGCATCCTGCTTGCCGGCCGCTATACGCTGCTCGACCGTACTGCCGAGAAGGAATTGCTGGCCCGCTGCGCCGAGACCGGTACGTCGCTGATCGTGGGCGGCGTGTTCAACTCCGGGATTCTCGCCATGGGGGCCAAGCCCGGCGCGCCGTTCAATTATGAGCCGGCCTCCGAAACGGTACTTGAGCATGTGCGTGGCCTTGAGGCCGTGGCGCAGAAATACGGCGTCTCGCTCGGGGCTGCCGCGATGGAATTCCCGCTGAAGAGCGAGAGTGTCGCTTCGGTTCTGATCGGGACGGCGAAGCCGTCGAGCCTGGAGCGCAATCTCGATCTGCTCGGCGAAAGCATTCCGGACGCCGCCTGGGCCGAGTTCGAGGCTCATACGCTGCGGCAGTAAAGCGACCGGCCTCGCCCACCGCCAGAGGGGCGAGGCCGCGCCATCAGCCTACCGCACCAGTGGATAGGCCTCCGCGTCGGGCGCGTTGGCCCAGCTCTGCATGGTTTGGCCGCCATCGATCAGCCAGCCGACGCCGGTGACATGGCGGGCATCGTCCGAGGCGAGGAAAGCGACCACGGCCGCGACATCCTCCGGCTGGCCGATCCGGCGCAGCGGGATGCGATTGGCGAAGCGGTCGATGCCGCTGCGATAGCTCGCCTGGTCCTCGGCGGGAACGCCGAGCGTGGTCTCGATCACGCCCGGGCAGACCGCATTGACGCGAATGCCGTAGCGGGCGACGTCGAAGGCGGCGATCTTGGTGAGTCCGAGGATGGCGTGTTTGGTCGCCGCATAACCGGCGCCGCCGGCCAGCACGTCCCACCCCGCCATGGACGAGGCCATGTTGACGATCGAGCCGCGTATGCCGGCATCGATCATCGCCCTGAGGCCGAAGCGCTGGATCAGGAATACGCCGCGCAAATTGATGCGGACGATATTGTCCCAGTCTTCGATCGTAAGTTCATGGACGGGCGCGACCTTGCCGGCGATGCCGGCGTTGTTGAAGATGATGTCGATGCGACATAGCCTTTCGATGGTCTCGGCCACGGCCCGTTCAGCATCCGCCGGGTTGGCGACGTCAGCGACAATGCCGATCGCGTTGTATCCGGCATCGCGCAGCGCCTTCACGAAGGCGTCGGTTCGTCCGGGATCGCGATCGACCACGGCGATCGACGCGCCTTCGCTGGCGAACCGGCGGCAGGCAGCTGAGCCGATCGCGCCGGCACCGCCCGTGACCAGCACGACTTTCCCTGCAAACCGCTCTTCCGACATGATCAATAATCCCGCCAGGAGTGTTTCGGAACGAAGCCGAGGACGCGCCGCGCCGCGCTGGTGTCGATGACCGCCTCGAAGCCAGTGACGTCGCGCTTCAGCGGGAGATCGCCAAAGGCCGTTCGGATCAGATCGAGCGTCGGCGTTTCGCTATAGGTGTCGGGCGCCGAGAGGAAGAGCCGGTGGTGCCCGGTGGTATTGGCCTCGACCGCCGCCAGGAACCCGGCTGCCGCGTCGCGCCCGTCAATATAGCTCCAGAGATCGCGGCCGGAGTCGGCGCTCGCCCGTCGGGGTCCGACCTCCTTCATGAAGGTCGCGGCGGTCTGGATCCAGGGCATGCGCAGGCTGACCGCGTCGAGAGCGCCGCGCCGCACGGCCGCTTCCACTACATCCTCGCCCAGCGTTTTCGAAAGCGCATAGGCGTCCTGAGGCGCGTTCGGATGAGCCTCGTCGATGGGCAGATAGCTGAGTTCGACGGGCTTCACGAAGAAGGGGAAGCCGAGCACGCTGAAGGACGAGGCATAAACCAGCCGGCGGATGCCCAGGACGACCGAGGCTTCGACCACGTTGAAGGCCAACGCCATGTTGGTCGAAAAGACATCGGTCGCGGTCCGCCCGGTCGGCCTGGGAATGGCGGCGACATGGACGACGACATCCGCCCCCTTCAGCGCCAGCACCGCCTCGCCGAAATCCGCGAGGTCCACAGTGAGATGCGAGCTGACCGTCGTCGTCGCAGGAACGCTGTCGATGCCGCGAACCGTGTGGCCCGCCGCCATCAGGGCGTCGACGACGCTGCGTCCCAGAAGCCCGCTCGATCCGGTTACCGCAACGATCATCCCGTCCTCCGTTCCGGACCATCGGTCCGATCATTTTCCGTCATGCGCTGGCTCGATACCGGTTCTTTTCCGATCCTGGCCCCCAGGCACTCATTTCGCCGGCAGGGCCTTGATGATGGCGACGGCCAGATCGAGATCGGCGAGGCCGCCCGAGAGCGGCGTGCGCGGCGTGGCGCCGTTCAGGATGCAGTCGGCGAAGTGCAGCCATTCGCGACGGAACGCGGTGTCGGGCAGGCCGGGCAGCACCGTCTCGACGGGCGCCTCGCCGACGGCTTCCTTGACGGTGACGAACGCCGATGCGTGCTTCCAGTACGGGTTCTGGAAGGTGATGCGCACCTCGTCCGTATCGCCATGGACATGCAGGAACTCGTCCCACCATTCATACTTCGCGACACCGATATCGAGGTAGCACGGGACGCCGCCCGGAAATTCGAGCAAGGCGAGGATCTGGTCGCTGCCGACCGTCCGCGCATAGGCGACCTGCGCGTCGGTGCCGAACGCCCCGCGCAGCACGGCGAGATCGTGGCTGCCGAGCATCAGGAGCAGCAGGTAATGATCGCGATAGGCTGCGTGATCGGGGCCGAGCGCCGCGTCGATGCGCGATGCCGCAGCGGCGCGAGCGGTGGCCATGACGTCGGCCGGAACGTCGCTGGCGCGATGCTGCGTATAGAGCGCGCCATATCGATCGAACCGCCCGGCGAAATCGTGGATATGGATCGAGCGCGGCTTCCCGATCGCGGCGATCTTCTTCAGGCCGGTCTCATAGCCGGGGTCGTAGAGCTTCATGTAGCCGACCAGCGCGACGAGACCGCTTGCCTCCGCCTGCTCGACCAGCGGCTGCGCTTCCTCCGGCGTAAAGGCCAGCGGCTTCTCGACCAGGACATGCTTACCGGCTGCCAGCGCCGCCGTGACGATCTCGCCATGATCATAGGTACAGATCACGACGGCTTCGACATTGGGGTCGGCGAGCAGGGCGCGGTAGTCGGAATAGAGTGCCGTGACGGCATATTGCGTGCCGAGCTTTTCCAGGACGCCGGCCGAGATATCGCACAGGGCCGCGACACGGAAGGCCGGCAATTCCTCGATGAAGGGAAGGTGCATGAGCTGGGCGATCTCGCCGCAGCCGATGACGCCAACGCCAATGACTTTGTCAGACATATCAACCCTTTACCGCGCCGGCCGTCAGCCCGGCGATAAACTGTCGCTGCATCAGGAGGAAGATGATGATCACGGGCAGCGTCGTGATCATCAACGTCGCGAAATAGAGGTTCCAGAGCGAATCATATTGCTGGAAAAAGCTGACGAGCCCCAGCGGGATCGTCTGCAACTCGGGCTTCCGGAGCAGCAGGAAGGCGAGGAAGAAGTCGTTCCAGATCTCGATGAAGGCGAAGATCGCAACCAGCGCCACGCCTGGTTTGATCAGCGGCAACATGATCCGCGTCAGGATGACGAGGCGGCTGGCGCCGTCGACCCGCGCGGCGTCCTCCAGGTCCGCCGGGAGCGTCAGGAAGAACGAGCGCAGGATGAAGACCGAGAGCGGCAGCGACGTCGCGGCGTAGATGATCGCGAGGCCGAGGCGGTTATTGATCAGGCCGAGGTCGCGTGCCGTCAGGAACAGCGGAATGGCCATCACCTGCGGCGGCACGAGCATGGAGGCCACCGTGATCGCAAGAAGCACGCCGCGGCCTCGGAATTTGAGCCGCGCCAGCGCATAGGCGCAGGGTGTGGCCGCCGCGACGAGGATCGCCAGCGCGGCGGCAGTGATCGAGACGCTGTTGACGATCCGCGAGCCGATGCCGGCGATCCGCCAGGCGTCGGCATAGTTTTGGAAGACAAGTTCGGACGGCGGACCCCAGACATTATTGATGAGGTCGGTCTTCGTCTTGAGCGAGCCGAACAGAACCCAGAGCAGGGGATAGACCGTCTGCAGCAGCACGACGGCGAGCGCGAGATAGATGCCGGCAAATTCGAGAACGCCGCGCCAGCCGAGTTCGCCGATCGTCTCGGAGAAGCCGCGCCGCGCCGGCCCTCTCGGAACCATGAAGGGTGCCTCTGCCTTCGCGCTCATCAGACCTCGAGCCTCGAACGGCGCATCAGCGCGAGCAGCAGGGCGCAGGCGAGACCGACGATAACGAAGAGCACATAGCCCATGGCGGAGGCATAGCTCATCTGCCCATCCTGGAAGGCCTTGGTCATCATGTAGGTGAGAGCGACTTCGGTCGCGTGGTTCGGCCCGCCCTTTGTCAGCACATAGACGATGTCGAAGTTGCGCACGAACGCGCCGGAGAGGCCGAGAATCGTGTTGATGAACACGATCGGCATGATGAGCGGCAGGGTGATATGCCAGAAGCGGCTGCCGCGGCTGGCACCATCCATGGTCGCGCTCTCATAAAGCTCGGCGGGAATCGTCTGGAGACCGGCGAGATAGATGACGGCGTGGAAGCCGAGCCATTTCCACACGTCCACGGCGATCACGGAATAGAGCGCGATATGCGCGTTGCCGAGCCAGGATTGCTTCAGCATGCCGAGCCCGACCGCATCGAGTCCGGCGTTCAGCAGGCCGAAGACCGGGTTGTAGATCCACGACCATAGCAGCCCGACTGCGACGAAGGACATGGTGACAGGAATGAACGCGGCGGCACGGAAGAACGCGCGGCCGAACAGGGCCCGGTTCAGAAGCAGCGCCAGGGCGAGACCCAGCACATTCTTCAGCACCAGCACTGACAGCACGAAGATCAGATTATTCCGGAGCGCGCCGAGGAAGATCGGATCATGCGCCAGGCGGAAATAATTGGCGAGACCTGCGAAGCGGGGAGGCGAAAACCCGTCCCAGTTGGTGAGGCTCAGCCAGAAGCCGTTCAGGAAGGGCCAGATGTAGAAGAGCGCGAAGAGGATCGCGGCCGGCAGGATCATCCAGAACGCGACGGTGCCGTCTCCGGTCTCGGGGCGCCGAGGCGCCCCGAGCCGGCGTGGAGCGCGGCCCGGGAGGGAAGCCGTGCTCTCTGCAACGCTGCTGGCGGCGGTCACCATCGCGTATCGTCCGCTCAGCCGGCCTTGGCCGGCGTCAGCACGAGGCCGAGCGTATCGCGGATATAGGCGATGCTCTCCAGCGCCGATTGTTCGGCTGTCTTCTGCGAGGCGTCGAGTTCGATGATGGCGAGGCCCGCATAGTCATTGTCCAGGAGCACATCGACAAGCGCAGCGAGGTCGACGACGCCGGCGCCGAGTTCGCAGAAGGCCGCATAGCGGTCATAGCCCTTGAGGGCCGGATCGACGTGCGAATCCTTGAAATGCATATAGCGCACGGCCGAAATATAGGTCTTCAGCGCGTCTACGGGGTCGGAGTTGGTGTGAACCAGATGCGCCGGGTCGATGCAGAGGCCGGCAACGCGCGTATCGAGTTCGTCCATCATCCGGTCGAGCTGGTCGCGCCGCTCGACGAAAGTGTCGAGATGGGGATGGTAGACCGTCTCGATACCGAGATCCTGCGTGCGCCGGCCGATATCCTCCAGCGAACGGCAGAAGGCCTTGTAATCCTCGGCCGTGTGCGGCCCGGCAATGCCTTCCGACGGGCCGCCGCCGAGCACCAGCACCGGCGAGCCGAAGCCCTTCAGCATGCGGGCCAGCGCCACGAGAACGTCGCGCTCATAGGGCCAGGCGACCGGGTTGGTGAAGATCGCATTGACGTAAAACGACGAGAGCTTGATGCCGTATTCGCTCTGGCCTTCGGACAGCAGCGCATAGCGGCGCAGAATGTCGGTGTCGGTAGTGACGCCCATCGGCGCCTGGTTGCCGAGCTGCATGTATTTGCGCGCATACTGATCGGACAGGCTGGTGAAGGCGAGGATCTCGAACCAGCCGAAGCCCTGTTCGGCGAGGAACTGGATCGCCGGCGTCAGCGGCTGACCGGTCAGGTCCCAGCTGTTCAGATGATAGCCGATCGAGAAGCGCTGGCGCTCGGAGCGGGGCGTGGTCATGGCAGGTACCGGTCTTGCGGCCTCGCACTGCGAAGGCCTCGGGAGAGATCGAAGGGGCGATGCCGCCGCCCGGCAAAGGGCGGCGGCATGTTTCAGAGGATTACTTGGGCGGCCACTGGCCCGACGCCTTGACCTCGTCAAAGGCGGTCTGCACCGAGGCAGCGGCCTCCTCCGGGGTCAAAGTGCCGCCGACGACACCGGCAATCGCCGAGGCGGTGGCGGTGGCGACTTCCGACGGCCAGATCCAGTCGAGGAACTTGATCGTCGCCGGGAAGGCATCCTTGCGAAGTTCGACCGCATAGGCATCCTCGATCTGCGGCACGCCCTTGATCGACGCGGCGATCGGCTGCTCGGGAGCGAGATAGAGCGTCGCGACTTCGGGGCGGGTCAGGTACTCGATGAACTTGACCGCGGCGTCGAGCTTCTCCGGCTTGATCGAGGAGGAGACGCAGATGCCGTTGTCAGCACCGCCACCATGTCCGGGATTGCCAGGGGTTCCGGCCATCTTCGGGAAGGGGAAGACGCCCCATTTGAAGTCCTTGACGCTCGACTGCAGCGACGGGATTTCCCAGGTGCCGCCATAATACATGGCGCTCTTGCCGGCCGCGAAGGCGGCACGCATCCCGTCCATGTCGACGGCGAGCGAATCCTTCGACAGGACGCCGTCATCCACCCATTGCTTGATCAGCTTGAAAGCCTCGACATCCGTCGCATCGGTGAACTTCGCCGTGCCGTCGAGGTTCTTGACCGTCTTGGCGACGGCATCGCCTGTCGTCTGCGACAGTGTCTCGAAATACCACATCGGCCACATGACCGTGTTCGAGCCCTGATGCAGCAGCGGGATCACGCCGGCCGCCTGAAGCTTCGGCACGGCCGCTTTCAGCTCCTCATAGGTCGTCGGAACCGGTATGCCGAGCTTATTGAACATGTCGACATTGTAGTAGATCGTCGACGTCGAAAGCGTCGAGATCGGAACGCCATAGACCTCGCCGCTGATCGTGAAGGCACCAAGCGCCGCCGCGTCGATGCGGTCCTGGAACGGCTTGATCTTGTCGGTGATCGGCATGACCAGCTTGCGGCGGACATAGGCACCGTTGGTGTAGAAAGCCGGGCAGGCGATGAGGTCCATCTCCTGGTCGGCGAGGCGTGCCGTCATCAGCCGCTGGATCGCGTCGCCCTGCGGACCCTGCGCGTCCCATTCGATCGCGGTCACTTCCGGATAGGCCTTCAGGAAGCCGTCGAAAACCTCCTTCTGGATCTTCTTCTGCTCATCCGGCGCCTGGCGCGGGGCGAGCTGATCAAGGGTCGAGCCTCCGAACACCTTGAGCGTGATGCCGTCGGCGAAGGCCGACAGCGGCGCGGCGAGGAGGCCGAGGCCAACTAGGCCGGCGGCGAGGCTCGCCCGAACCGGGCGGCGTGCTGGTTTCATCGTTCCCTGCTGGATTGGCATCTGACTCTCCGTTCCTCGCCAAATCGAGACCACGTCCAAGATCAAACTCGTTGATGGTCATACAATCCTGTGCGCCGGATTTGATTTTTGTCAATCGGGTAGGCATGCACTTAGATTCAGCAGATTTCGCGCAATTCCGGCCAAAACCCGCTCAGGATCGATCGTTTTGCGACAAGGGCGGCGAAAGACGGCAAGCCAAGGCTAACGCTACGTTCCTCGTTCCCGCCATCTTCGTTCAGAAGAGCCGGGCAAGCCGTTGATCGATATTAGTCAGGAAGCGCCGCCGGCCGGAGAATGCCTAACAGCCGAGCAGTCAATGTTCGGATTCCAGGCATGCCTACCCGATTGACAAACGCTAAAACTCGCGCAGGATTGTATGACCATCAACGATATCCGGAATACGGCGCAGGGAACTCAGCCGACCGGGCGATCGGAAATGGACGCATCGTTCAGGATCGTAGTTCTCCAAACTCCAGGGGTTTAGGTCATCATGTCCAGCTGGTCCCGTCGTCTCATCGCCCTTTGCGGCGCCTCGGCCTTCGCGTTGGTGGCGACCGCCGCTTCCGCCAAGGAAGTCTCCATCGCCGCGATCTCCGGCTATTTCGCGCAAGGCTTCGGCGTCGCCATCGTCGACGGCTTGAAGAAGGCCGAGAAGGATCTCGGCGTGAAGGTCAAGCTGATCGACACCGGCAACCGCGCGCTCGACTATGAGGAGCAGTTCAACAACGTCGCCAAGGACGGTTCCTACGACCTCGTCTTCGTGATGGGCTGGGAACTGGTCGACGCGCTGCAGAAGACTGCCGCCGCCTATCCAAACACCAAGTTCGTGTTCATCGATGGCGTACTCGATTCCAAGACGATCATCTATGCGAACTTCGCCCAGAACCAGGGCTCGTTCATGGCCGGCGCGCTCGCCGCGATGATGGCCGAGAAGGGCAGCGCGATCGAAGGTCTCGGCGACGGCAAGGCGATCGGCTTTGTCGGCGGCCGCGACATTCCCGTCATCCGCGATTTCCTCGGCGGCTATGAGGCTGGCGCCAAGGCGGCGGCACCGGACGTCCGCGTCGACTCGGTGTTTGCCGGCACCTTCGACGACCCCGCCAAGGGTAGCGAACTCACCATGGCGCTCTACGGCCAGGGCGCCGACATTGTCTACAACGTCGCCGGCCCGACCGGCGAGGGCGTGATGCAGGCGAGCGCGGCGGCCGAGAAATACTCGATCGGCGTCGACGTCGACCAGTGCGCCATCGCGCCGGGCCATGTCATGGCCTCAATGCTCAAGAAGGCCGATATCGCCGTCTACAGCCTCGTCAAGGATGTCGTCGACGGCAAGGAGATCGCCCCGGGATCGGTTCACACCTACGATCTCGCGTCGGGCGGCGTCGAACTGAAGCTTTGCCCCGATGTCGAGGGCAAGATTCCGGCGGACGTCAAGGCGAAGCTCGAGACGCTCAAGGCCGATGTCGTCTCCGGCAAGATCGTCGTTCCGACGGTGAAGTAGAGGCAGCATCGCTGCCTTGAACCTCCCCTTGAGGGAGGGTCAAAACCGCGTAGCGGTTTTGGGGAGGGGTTGCGCCAGATCCGATGGCGAGAACGCTTGGGCCTTGCTCAAGCTAGCCCCCTCCCGAAGCCGCTATCGCTTCGCTCTGCGCCTTCGACCTCCCCTCAAGGGGGAGGTTCAGAAAGTGCTTCATCGCCCGGACGGACCTCCCCCATGTCCCTCGCCATCGAGCTGAAATCGATCACGAAGCGATTTGGCTCCTTCGTCGCCAATGAGAACGTGAATCTCGCGGTCCAGCGCGGGCGCATCCACGCGATCATCGGCGAGAACGGCGCCGGCAAGACGACGCTGATGAACAT
The DNA here is from genome assembly GCF_026343945.1 of Kaistia algarum. Classification (NCBI taxonomy): domain Bacteria; kingdom Pseudomonadati; phylum Pseudomonadota; class Alphaproteobacteria; order Hyphomicrobiales; family Kaistiaceae; genus Kaistia; species Kaistia algarum. Next base: position 1,300,993 of record NZ_JAPKNJ010000001.1, on the reverse strand, counting down.
CCTCTTCGGGCTTTTGCAGCCGGACGAGGGCGAGATATGGATCGACGGGGAGCGAAAGGTCCTTGCCAATCCGGCCGCCGCGATCGCTTCCGGTATCGGGATGGTCCACCAGCACTTCAAGCTCGTGCCCTCGCTCACCGTCGCCGAGAACGTCTTTCTCGGTATGGAGATCGTGAAGGGCGGACTTATCGATCATGCCGCCCAGATTGCCAGGACGGCGGAACTTTCGAAGCAGTTCGGCCTTCAGGTCGATCCGACCGAGCGCGTTGGGCTGCTCTCGGTCGGCATCGAGCAGCGCATCGAGATCCTCAAGGTGCTGGCGCGCGGCGCGCGGACCATCATTCTCGACGAGCCGACCGCCGTGCTGACGCCGCAGGAAAGCCGCGAGCTCTTCCACACCCTGCGTGGCTTCGTCGCGCAAGGCATGACCGTGATCTTCATTTCCCATCACCTCGAGGAGGTGATGGAGGTTTCGGATACTGTGACGGTGCTGCGTCTCGGCAAGGAAGTCGCGACCCGGCCGACGGCCGAACTGACCAAGTCCGACCTCGTGCAGATGATGGTCGGCCGTCTCGTTTCCTTCGACCGACGCCCGCGTCCACCGACTTCCGGGGCGACCGTGATGAAGGTCGAGGATCTCTGGGCGCGCGACGAACGCCGCCTTCCCGCGTTGCGGGGCGTTTCCTTCGAGGTTCGGGCTGGCGAAATCGTCGGCATTGCCGGTGTTGCGGGTAACGGCCAGACGGAACTCGCCGAAGTCATTTCCGGGCTTCGCCCGCCATCTCACGGAAGCATCGCGTTGGGCGGCAAGCGCATCGACGGCGCCTCGGCCCGCGAAATCCGCCATGCCGGCGTCGCTCATGTCCCCGGCGACCGACTGGTGCGCGGCGTTGACCGCAATGCGTCCGTCGCGCTCAACATTTTGATGGGACGGCAGGACCAGGCTCCCTGGTCGCGTCGTGGCATAATCGACCATCGCCATCTGACGGCGACGACGAAGAAGCTGATCGAGCGCTTCGACATTCGCACGCGCGGGCCGGAATCGCCCGTGAAGAGCCTTTCCGGCGGCAATATACAGAAGGTCGTGCTGGCGCGGGAATTCTCGGGCGATGCGCGCTTCCTCCTGGTCGACCAGCCGACCCGAGGTGTCGACATCGGCGCGACCGAGGCGATCCATTCGGAAATCATGCGCCAGCGCGAGGCGGGCAAGGCGATCCTGCTGATCTCGGTCCAGCTCGACGAGTTGATCGCGCTCGCAGATCGGATCCTGGTCATGTTCGCCGGCCGCATCATGGGCGAATTGCCGGGCGAGGGCGTCAGCGAGGAGGTGATCGGCCATCTCATGGCGGGCGTCGATATCCAAAGCGTGGCGGAGGTCGCCTGATGTCGGATCGCCTCTCTGCCATTTTCGGCCAACTCATCGCCCTTGCCATCGCTCTCGCCATGGGTGCCGTCGTCATCCTTTCGGTCAAGGAGAGCCCGCTCCATGTGCTGCTGACGCTGATCGACGGCGCCTTCGGCAGTCCGGAGCGCATCGCCGGAACGTTGCTGCAGATGACGCCCATTCTTATTTGCGGTATCGCGGCGTGCGTCTCGCTCCGCGGTGGGCTCTTCAACATCGGCATCGAGGGCCAACTCTTCCTGGGCGGCTTCGCGGCGACCTGGGTTGGTTTTTCCTTCGCGCTGCCCCCCGTGCTGCATGTGCTGCTCGGCCTCGCGGTTGCTGCCTTCGCCGGGTTGCTGTGGATCGCGATCCCGGCCTTCTTCCGGGCGCGCTTCCAGACCAATGAGGTGGTCTCGACCATCCTCGCCAACTATGTCGCCGTCCTGCTGACCTCCTATCTGACGATCAACATCTTCAAGCGTCCGGGTGGGCAGCCGGATACGCCGCCGATCCTGGAGAGTGCCTATCTGCCGCAGATCTTCTCGTTCTCGCGGCTGAACTGGGGGCTCTTCATCGGTCTGGGGCTGGCCATCGCCGTCTATCTCTTCTTCACCCGCACAGCCCGCGGCTACGCCGTGACGGAGATGGGCGCCAATCCGAAATTCGCAGAATATGGCGGCATCGACATAAAGCGGCAGACCTTCGTGCTCCTGCTGGTATCGGGAGCGATCGGCGGTCTTGCCGGCGGGGTCGAGTCGCTCGGCGTGCATCACCGGTTCATGGAAGGCTTCGCCCCCGGTTTCGGCTTCGATGGCGTCATCGCGGCCCTGCTCGCCAATGGCAATCCGATCGGCACGATCGGCACGGCGCTCTTCTTCGGCGCGCTCCGCAGCGGTTCGCTGCTGCTCGAAGTCGACACCACCGCCTCGCGCGAAATCATCACGGTGATTCAGGCGCTCATCATTCTCGCGGTTTCGGCGCAGATTCTGGTTCGTCGGCGCGCCGGAGATTCGACGGCAGGAGAACGTCGTTGGAAATTCTAGAACGTCTGTTCAACGCGACCCTGGTCGTGGCGATGCTGCGCACCACGGCGCCGATCCTGCTGGTTTCGCTCGGCGGTTCGTTCACGACCAAGGCTGGAATCTTCAACATCGGTCTTGAGGGCCAGATGCTGGTGGGCGCCTTCTTCGCCGTCATCGGCACGATCTTCACGGGTTCGCCCTGGATCGGCGTGCTCTGCGGCGTCGCCGCAGCGCTAGTGCTCGCCTTCATCTTCGCGCTTCTGGTCGTCACGTTCCGCGCCAATGAAGTCGTCGTCGGCCTCGCGCTCAACATTCTGGCGAGCGGCATGACGATCTCGCTTCTGAAGGCGATCTTCGGCACGCGCGGCTCGATCTTCGGTCATGGACTGGTCGGACTGCCGATCATCCGATTGCCTTTCGCCAAGGAACTCGGGCCGATCGGGCAGATGATTTCCGGCTATACGCCACTGGTCTATGTCGCCTTCCTGGCCGTGCCGCTGCTCATTCTCTTCTACAAGCGCTCCCGCCTCGGCCTTTATATCCGTGTCGTCGGCGAGAAGCCGGAAGCGGCGGAGGCACTCGGCATCTCGATCACGAAGATCCGCTACACGGCCTCGCTCATCTGCGGCGTTCTGGCCGGCCTTGCCGGAGCGCATCTTTCGCTCGGCTACACCACCATGTTCACGGAGAACATGTCATCGGGCCGCGGCTTCATGGCGGTGGCGATCCTGATCTTCTCGAATGGCGATCCGCTCAAGATTCTCTTGGGATGCCTGCTGTTCGGCTTCTCCGACGCGCTGTCGCTGCGCCTGCAGACCTTCGGCGTCTCGTCCTATCTCGTTCTGGCCGTGCCCTATCTGGTGGCACTGGCCGCGCTCTTCGCGCTCTCCTATCGTGCGCGACCGCGCATCATCCAGGAGACGCTCGCCTCCATGGGGCGGGCGCTCTCCGTCAAACCGAACGGCACTGCCGGATCCTAGAACCCGGGCCAGGGAAAAGCATGGAACGCATCATTCTCGACGTCGATTCCGCTGGGGACGACATATTGGCGGTGCTCTTCGCCGCTATTTCGCCCTCGGTGAAGCTGGAAGGGGTCACGACCTGCACGGGCGCCGCCGGCCCGATCGAGCAGGTGACCAATGTCGTGCTCAACACGCTGGCCCTCGCCGGCCGCGAGAATATCCCGGTCGCCAAGGGCGCTTGGCGTCCGATTGTCGGCAATTCCAGGGAAGACATGCAGGCGCCCGTGCATTTCGAGAAGCGCCTTGTCGCGCGCTTCGGCGACCGGCTGAAGAAGTTCAATCCGCCGGCGCCGACGCCGACGAACAAGGTCATCGACAAGCACGCGGTCGATTTCATCATCGACACCGTGCTCGCTTCTCCCGGCGAGATCACGCTGGTTGCGACCGGTCCGATGACCAATCTTGCCATGGCCTATCTGCAGGAGCCGAAGCTTGCCGCGAACGTGAAGCGCATGGTCCTGCTCGGCGGCAATTTCATCACCCCCGGCAACATCACGCCGCTCTCCGAGTACAATATCTGGGCCGATGCCGAAGCCGCCCGCGTCGTGCTGAGCCAGGGCGTCGAGACCATTCTCGTGCCGCTCGACGTATGCGAGGATAACCGCGCCGCGGCCAGCATGTTGACCCGCGATGACCTGGCCGACCTTTTGTCGGCTGGCGAGCACCCGGTCCTGACGATGCTGCAGGACAGTTTCCCGATCTATATCGACATCTGGCGCGAGTTCTTCGATCTGGTCGGCTTCCCGATGGACGATATCATCACGCTCGCGCTGGCCTTCGATCCGACGCTCTGCACCATGACCGAGCCGCTCTTCGTCGACATCGTCCTCGACGGGCGGCTCGCGCGCGGCCAGACGGTTGCCTATCGCGGCCGCCAGCTTCTGCCCGGCGGCGGACCGAAGACAACGCGGATCTGCACCGATATCGACGGACGGCGCTTCATGAAGCTGTTCAAGGAAACCATCGCCCTTTACGGCAAGGCGGCGTGAGGACGGACAAGATGAGCCAGACCCCCGATATCCGCCCGACGCCGATCATTCTCGACTGCGACCCCGGCCATGACGACGCCATCGCGCTGGTCATGGCGCATCGCTCCAAGGCGATCGACCTCCTCGGCGTCACCGTGACCTGCGGAAACGCCGAACTCGACAAGTGTGTTTCGAACACGCTGCGCATCCTCGAATTCATCGGCGCAGGCGATGTGCCGGTCGCGGCCGGCTGCTATCGCCCGCTCGCCCGCCCGCTTGTGCTCGGCACGGCGGACGGCCCAAGCGGCCTCGAAGGCTCGCCCTATCTGCCGATGGCGACGAAGCAGGTCGAGAAGCTTCACGCGGTCGATTTCATTGCGAAGACGCTGCGCGAGCATGACGAGCCGCTGCGCATCGTGGCGACCGGACCGCTCTGCAATATCGGCCTCTTCATCCTGAAATATCCGGAACTGCTGCCGAAGATCAAAGACATCACCTGGATGGGCGGCGTCTTCTGGCGCAAGAGCGAGATCATCACCCCGACCGAGTTCAACGCCTTCTGCGATCCGGAAGCGCTACGGATCGTGCTCGATTCGGGCGTGAAGCTGACCATGGTCGGCCTCGACGTCACCATGCAGGTGCTGGTCGAGGAGGAGCAATATGCGGAGTTCCGCAAGATCGACACGGAACTTGGCCGCGTCGTCAACGACTGGCTGCTGTTCTACGAAAAGCTGCACCGCAATTCGATGGGCGTCGGTGGCGCCTTGCACGATCCGCTGGCGCTGGCGCTGATCATCGACCCCACGCTGGTGCGTACGCGTCCGGCCCATATTGGCGTCGATCTGGGCGGAACCTACACGTTCGGTGCCACGGTCGCGGATTTCTGGAACGAGCGCGGCCTGCCGCCCAACGCCGAAATCTGCAAGGACGTCGATGCCGACCGCTTCTTCGACCTGCTTTATTCGCTGCTCAGGGATTGAGCCAAGTCACCAGAGGAGAAACTGCCATGTCCATCGACGTCTTCTCGGCCCACAACAACCCGGAACAGGCTCAGCTCGACCCCGCCCGCACCGCGGTCATCGTGGTCGACATGATCAATGAGTTCTGCAAGCCGGGCGGCAAGATGGTGCTGCCGGGCTACGAGACGCTGATGCCGCCGCAGCTCGCCGTGATCGATGCGGCTCGCAAGGCCGGCGCTCCAGTGATCTGGGTGCATGACAGCCATCGCCGCAATATGCGGCGCGACCGCGAATGGGTGAAGCGCACGCCGCACGGCACAGAGGGCACCTGGGCGACGGAGATCATCGACGATCTCGGCGCCCGCGCCGACGAGATCCACGTCATCAAGCATCGCTATTCGAGCTTTTTCCAGACCGATCTCGATTTGGTGCTGAAGGACATGCTGGTGGACCAGCTCGTCGTGTTCGGCGTCGTCACCAACATATGCGTGCGTTCGACGGTTCACGACGCGTTCTTCAACGGCTATGAAGTCGTCGTCCCGCGCGATTGCTGCGCGGCGACGGGACCGCGTGAACAGGAATCGACGCTCTACGACATCGCGACCCATTTCGGCGTCGTCAGCGATTCGGCCTCCGTGGTTGCGGCGCTGTCGTCGGGCGCGGTCATCGAGAACGAGGCGATCGCCGCCTGAGCGCGGCGTGACGAGAACAGGGGCGAGAGAGCCGCATGGCATCGAACGAGGCGGACGCTGCGACGGTGGAAGCATCCGAGCGCGAGAACGAAGCCGATGTCTGGCGCAGCATCGACCTCGCCTCGATGTCGGCCGCGCTCTACGAGGCGTCGGGCTACGATCTCGGAGAGCATCCGGCCCATCTCATCCGCAAGGCGCATCAGCGCGCGACGATGCGCTTTCAGGAGGTGATGGGCGAGCACGATCTGACTCCGACTCAGATGGCGGCGCTCGCGACGATCATGAAACATGGCGAACTCTCGCAGAACCAGCTCGGCCGCCTGACTGCGATGGATCCTTCGACGATCAGCATCGTCATTCGAAAATTGCTCAAGCACGGCCTGGTCCAGCGTTTCGCCTCGGCGGAGGACCAGCGCCTCACCATCATCCGCCTTACCGAACATGGCGTTCGCTATGCCGCGCCCCTTCTCGCGACCAGCGTCGAGGTTGGCCGCCGCGTGCTGGCGCCGCTGAAACCGAGCGAGCGCGCCATGTTCATGGAAATGCTCCATCGGGTCGCCGACGGCGAGGACGTGGCGAGCGGAGACTAGACGGGCCGTCGCCTCCCCGGCGGCCACCGACTGAAAGGACCGAATCATGAGCCACGACGCCCCGACCCACGCTAAGGGTCCGACCAAACTCGTCATCGAGAATATCGGACTCGTCCTCTCGGGCGACCTCGCCAATCCGATCCTGGATGCGGACACGATCGTTGCCATCGATGGCAAGATCGCCGCCATCGGCCGGGCCAAGGACATCGACACCGAGGGCGCGACGACGCGCATCGACGCGAGAGGCTCGAGCCTCACGCCTGGCCTGATCGACAACCATGTCCACCCGGTCGCGGGCGACTGGACGCCACGTCAGAACCAGATCGGCTGGATCGATTCCTGCCTGCATGGCGGTGTCACCACGATGATCTCGGCTGGCGAGGTGCACACGCCCGGCCGCCCGACCGACATCATCGGCCTGAAAGCGCTCGCCATTTCAGCCCAGCGCCAGTTCTCGGCGTTCCGGCCATCCGGCGTGAAGGTGCACGCCGGTGCGCCGGTGATCGAAAAGGGCATGGTCGAGGAGGATTTCGCCGATCTGGCGCGGTCCGGCGTCACGATGCTCGGCGAGGTCGGCCTCGGCTCGGTCAAGGACGGCGAGACGGCGCGCCAGATGGTGGCCTGGGCCCGTAAATATGGCATGCAGTCGATTATCCACACCGGCGGCCCCTCGATCCCCGGCTCAGGCCTTATCGACAAGGACGTCGTGCTCGCCGCCGACACGGACGTGATCGGCCATATCAATGGTGGTCACACGGCCTTGCCGGACGATCAGATCGTTTGCCTGTGCGAGAGCTGTGGCCGTGGTCTCGAAATCGTCCACAACGGCAATCTGCGCGCCGCGCTGCTTGCCTTGAATACGGCGCGCGAACTAGGCCAGCTCGACCGCATCATCCTCGGAACCGATTCTCCGGCGGGTTCGGGCGTTCAGCCGCTCGGCATCCTGCGGACGATCTCGCTGCTGGCCTCGTTGGGCAATATCGCGCCCGAGGTCGCCTTCTGTTTCGCGACCGGCAACACGGCGCGCATGCGCGATCTCGACTGCGGCCTGATCGAAATTGGCCGCTCGGCCGATTTCGTCCTGATGGACAAGCCGCAGCACTCGGCCGGCGCCACCCTGCTGGAAAGCGTGCGCCTCGGCGACCTGCCGGGAATCTCGATGACGGTAATCGACGGCGTCGTCCGCACCGGCCGCTCGCGCAACACGCCACCCGCCGCGACGATGGCCGAGATTTCGTAGGCGAGCTCGGCTCCGCCGCGCCGCCGACCGTATCCGCCCGCAGCTCCGCCGCTCTACACTCCTCTTCGAATCGGTGGGAGACCGGAGTGGACGGGACAAGCGGGCGGCAGGGGCGGGTGGTAGTCCTGGTGGTCATCGGTCTGTGGACGCTGGGCATGGCGGCGCTGGCAGTCATGGCGGGCGTCCAGCATGACTATGTTTACTACCTCGCGCAGTGGCAGCTGGTGCTGGCGGGTGCCGATGCCTGGTCCACCGACAACGCCTACGGACCGCTCCATACCAGCCTCGCCATCTTGCTGCCGCTTGGGACGCTGGCGCCCAAGCTGTTCATGGTCGGGGCGATGCTGGCGGCCAATACCGCGCTCGCGGTCCGATTGCTGGCGATCCGGCCGCAGCCAGACGCCTGGCTGCACTATGCGATTGTGATCCTCGCCAATGTGGCGGTGATCTCGCTGGCGGTCATCTATGGCCTGAATGACGGCCTCGTCGCGGCATTGATCGTGGCGGCGGTGCTGCTCCGGTTCAGCGGCGCCCTCGCATGGGCCGGCGCCATGCTGGGACTGGCTGTCCTCCTTAAGTTCTACCCGCTGCTGCTCATTCCGTTCTTCGCGCTGGACGGCCGACGCTTCAGCTTCCGGCTGACTATTGCGGCTCTGGCGACGGTCGCCATCGGTCTTGTCGCCGCTTGCGCAGTGTTTGGGGATGACTGGCTCGCAGCGGTCCGTTTCGGAGCGGGGCGCGAACCGAAGTTGCTGTCGGTGCTCGCGGCTCTCGCGTCGGCCCCCGCGCTCGTCGGGGGCGCCGGTTCGCTCGACTGGCTGATCCGGCACAATGCGGCCTTCGTGCTGGCGACAGCCGCTCTATGCCTCGCCATCACCTGGTGGCGACGAATCGCGTGGTTGGATGCTTCGGTACTGGCGCTGCTCGCCGTGCTGCTCGTCTACAAGGTCGGCCATCCGCAGTTCTTCCTGCCATGGCTCTTTCTCGTGGTGGCCCTGCCGCTTGTCGGTACGATCTCGGCCGACAGGCTTGCGCGACTCTGCTGGCCCTTCGTGCTGTTCCTGGGCCTGTTCCAATGGGGCTACGCCTTCGGCACCGATCAGTACCATGCAATCGGCGGCGAGGTCCGGCTCTATGCGGGCTTCGTCGCCTTTCCGCTCGGCGTCGCAACGATCGCCAGCTACTTCCTCTTCGCCCGGGCGCCTGGCGATGCGGCAGAGGTGTCCCGGGCGCCGATCCAGTGGAGAGGCTGATTATCTCAGCCCGTCTTCGCCCTTTACATCTTCCTTCTTCAATCCGCCGACGCGTGCATGCGGACGTCCGGAATCGGTGAGGGCTACGGCAACGGCGATCTCGTTTTCGCGCGGTGCGTCGGAGACGCGTACTTCCATGCCGTCGAAATGCGAGCGCACATAGGCTGCATCCTTGTGGCCAAGCGGGATGTCGAAGGTTGCGCCGGGACCTGCTCGCTTCTTCGAAGAGGGGATGAGCGAGGCGCCCTTGCCCAGCAGGCGGCGCAGCGGCGCGCCGAGCTTGGGGTGCAGGATGGCGGCGGCATGTTCGAGTTCGCCCTCGGCGCCAACCGCGGCGGCCTTGCCGAAACTCTCCACCTCGGGTCCGGGGATGCCGAGCGCGGCAATGGCTCGGGCGCCCAGCAGTTCGCCAAGCTCCTCGCCGATCGCGTAGATCGGCTCCAGATCCTCGACATAGCGACCGGCGAAGGGGTTCTCGATGACGGCGATTGCCGCGGCGCGGCGCGTCGGCGGCGTGACCGCCTTGCCGCCCTCGATGAGGGTCTCCTCGAGAACCGTGATGATCTTGCGGATTTTCGCGCTCACCGGAGACCGTCTCCCGCCTTGATATCGGCGACCGCGAGGCCGCCGACGCGCGCATGGACGCGGGGACCGGTCGTCATCACCAGGACCAGCACGATCTCGCCCCGGCGCGGCGCATCGCCGATGCCGATCTCGAAGGCGTCGAAATGCGAGCGGACATAGGACGCATTGATATGGCTGATCGGGATGTCGATCTTGGCGCCGAGGCCGCCGACTTTCTTCGAAGACGGGACGATCGCCTTGGCGCCGCCCAGCAATTCGCGCATCGCATAGCCGCCGGGAACATGCCAGAGCGCCCCGTGCTCCAGTTCGCCAGCCTCGCCCACGATGGCGCCCTTGCCATATCCCTCGACGATAGCGGGATCGCCGCCCAGCGCATCGACCAGCCGCTTGGCCATCTCAAGGCCGAGAGGCTTCAGATCCTCCATGAGGCCGACAATGTCCTCATGATAGGCGCCGGCAAAGGGATTGGCGATCACCGCCGCCACCGCGGCCCGCTTCGGCGGGTTGGCGGAGGGCGGCCCGCCTTCATGCAGGATTTCCTCGACGATGGTGACGAACTTCCTGACCTCGATCTCGGCCATGACACTTCCTGATGGGCTGAAGACAGCGCTGAAAAATACGCAAACTTGTTAGACCATCAACAATCTGGCGAGTAGGCCGTACTGTCAAGACGCGTCCTTCGCGGCAGGGCTCATTCGTCTTGGTTGGGCGCTAGGGATCGTTTATGGTTCTCGAATAGCACGCTGAAACAGGCTACGGCGCTCCTTGTCTTCCCTCGCCTCTCTTTTTGCCATTCTCGGAGCCCTGCTCGTCGGGGCGATCAGTCCGGGGCCGAGCTTTGTGTTCGTCGTTCGCACATCGGTTGCCCGCTCTCGGCTTGATGGGCTCGCGGCGGCCGTCGGCATGGGTGTTGGCGCCATGGCCTTCGGGGCGCTTGCGCTGTTCGGCCTGCGCACCTTGATGAACGAGGCGGCGGGGCTCTATTGGGCCCTGAAGATCGCGGGCGGACTTTATCTCGTCTATCTCGGCGTCCGCATCTGGCTCGGCGCAACCGCGCCGATGGCGGCGGTCGATAGCGGCGTGGCGGTTCGGTCGGCGCCGCTGCGCTCCTTCTCGCTCGGTCTCCTGACGCAGTTCAGCAATCCAAAGATCGTCGCGGTCTTCGGCGCCGTCTTCGCGGCGCTGCTTCCGGCGGACTATCCGCTCTGGCTCGGGATCGTGCTGCCGGCGCTCATCTTCGTGCAGGAGACGGCCTGGTACGCGCTTGTCGCCCTCGCGTTTTCCTCGGCCCGGCCCCGCGCGCTGTATCTGCGCGCCCGCACGATCATCGACCGGACGGCCGGCGTTGTGATCGGTCTCCTGGGTATCAGGCTTCTCCTCGACGCGCGTTGAGCCGTTGCGGCTTCCCGACTGACAGCGAATTGACAGCTCTCCTGTGCAGATTGCGCTCGTCGCCAACCGGCGGCAGTGATGACAATCGGAGCTATGGATGCGCGCTGCTCTTCTTCTCGCCCTCGCGGGTACTTCGCTGGTCTTCGCGGCCGGAACTGCCATGGCGGACCCGGCCTGCACAAAAGAGCCCCAGTCTGCCTGGATGAGCCAGGAAGCAATGAAGGCGAAGATCGCCGAGCTTGGCTATCAGAAGATCAAGACCTTCAAGGTCACGGGATCTTGCTACGAGATTTACGGCTACGACAAGAACAACAAGAAAGCCGAAGTCTATTTCAATCCGGTCGACGGTTCGATCGTCAAGGAATGAGATCGGCAATGAGGATAAACGAGCCCCACTCGTCCTCTGCCGATATCGTGCCCGTCCCGAAAGGGGCGGGCACGATTCCCGTCTGGGACCCGGTCGTGCGCCTGTTCCACTGGACTATCGTCACGGCCTGCATTCTGAACCTGTTCATCCTGGAAGCAGGCGAGACGGCACACCGCTTCGTCGGCTATGTCGTCGCGATTGCACTGACCTTGCGCTTCCTGTGGGGCTTCGCCGGCCCCCGGCACGCCCGCTTCGCCGATTTCTTTCCAACCCCGCGGCGTCTGATCCCCTATCTCCGGGATTTGAGGCGAGGACGCGAGCCACGCCATGTCGGTCACAATCCGGCGGGCGCTGTTATGATGCTGCTTCTCATGAGCCTGCTGGCGAGCTTATGCCTGACCGGCTGGATGATGGGCCTCGACGCCTTCTGGGGCGAGGAATGGCTCGAGGAACTGCATGGCGCGCTCGCCAACGGTATCCTGGTTCTTGCCCTTGTGCATGCCGGTGCGGCGATCGTCGAGAGCTGGCGCCATCGCGAAAATCTGGTGCTTTCCATGGTAACGGGCCGCAAGCGCGCCGAATGAGTCATCTCCCCGTCGCGCCGGTTCAAGCTGGGGCGATGGGGTCGAGCGCGGGTAGCTGATCCATGTCATCGATCTCGCACCTGATCCGGCTAAGGTTGACGATGACCTGATCGTCACGTTCAAGGAGTCTCCCGTGCCACGCGCTCTCTCTCATCGCGAGAACCACCTTGTGCAGCGTATCGGCTGGCTGCGGGCGGCCGTGCTCGGGGCCAATGATGGCATCGTGTCGACATCGAGCCTCATTGTCGGCGTCGCTGCTGCCGCGACCAGTTCCGGCGAAATCGCGCTCACCGGCATTGCCGGGCTTGTGGCAGGAGCCATGTCGATGGCCGCCGGCGAATATGTGTCCGTGAGCAGTCAGTCCGACACGGAGAACGCCGATCTAGCCCGCGAGAAGAAGGAACTCGCCACGGATATCGAGGCTGAACGGCAGGAACTAGCTGGAATCTACGAAGCGAGAGGTCTCGATCCCGCGCTGGCGCGGGAGGTTGCGATCCAGCTGATGGCGAAGGATGCGCTCGGCGCTCATGCCCGCGACGAACTGGGCATTTCGGAAATCACGACGGCCCGCCCCATCCAGGCAGCGCTGACGTCGGCCGCGACCTTTTCGATCGGTGCGGCCATGCCCCTTGCCATGGCGCTTCTGGCGCCCCAGGCCTATGTCGTACCGGCGGTATCGATCGCCTCGCTCGCCTTCCTGGCATTGCTGGGTGCCATCGGCGCGAAGGCCGGGGGAGCGAATGTCGTGAAGGCCACCGTGCGGGTGACCTTCTGGGGCGCGCTGGCCATGGCGATTACCGCCGGCATCGGCGCCGTGTTCGGGACGGTCGTCTAAGTCGCCGTCCCGATCGCATCACGCCTTGGCAGCGGTGATGATGATCTCGACCTTGTATTTCGGCGCGGCAAGCTTGGCCTCGCCCGTGGCGCGAGCCGGCGGGTTGGTCTTGTCGACCCACTGGTCCCAGACCGAATTCATCTCGGCGAAATCATTGACGTCGGCCAGCCAGATCGTAGCCGAGAGCAGGCGCGACTTGTCCGAGCCGGTGAGGGCGAGAAGGCGGTCGACTTCGGCCAGAGCGGAAGCGGTCTGCTCGGCGACGGTCTCGCCCGTCGGGCCGACCTGGCCGGCGAGATAGATCGTGTCGCCATGAACCACGGCCTGGCTCATGCGCGGGCCGCTTTCGTATCGCGTGATCGTCGTCATGCTGGAATACCTTGAATTTCGTGGACGGCAACGGAGCCGGACGGTCGTCCTATCGACGACCGCCGCGCCCCGGTCAAGGGTGGGACGGCTCAGGCGGTGCCGAGGAAGTCCGCGTCGAAGGGAAACTCGATCCGTCCGCCGCCTTCGCCCTCGATCGTCAACAGGCCGCCATTGGCGGAAACGCGGGCGACCTTGCCCCAACCTTCGGGAAGTGGCACCGCACCGATGACGTTGCCGACGGATACCTCGCCGTCAGGGTCGAGCACCAGCGCGGTCGGAACGCCGGCCTCCGTCAGCGGGTTTGGATGGGTCGAGGCCCTGTGGCCATAGCCGGCATAGGTGCGGCCCTCCTCGATCCCGAGCACGCCGACATGGCGCCCGTTCCATGGCACGTAGTCGCGGCCGCCATTCGAGAGCCACAGCATGGTCAGCGGCAGTTCGGCGACGTTCCGGAGGCTGACGAAGAGGTCGCCCTGGTCAGTGCGAGCGGCCGCTGCCCAGCCGAGCCCTTCCGCGGCCGCCTCGACCAGCGCGACGAAATCCTCGTGCCGCTGGGCGAAGGGATAGGCCGTCAGGTTTGCCGTGCCGCCATCCTTCAAGGGCGCGGCGGAAAGGTCATCGAAGCGCGAAGGATAGGCCAGGGCGTAGCGGCCCATCGCCGGATCGGGTTCCAGCGGCGTCTCGGGCGTGAAGGCGAAGCGCTTTTCCGAGAAGGACAGCGTGCCGCCGGTAGGGAGGCGGACCATGGCGTGGTTGGCGACCGGCACGGCGCCCGACCCGCCGATGAAGACATGGCGTTCATACAGGAAGGGGTGGCCGTCGCGGAGCGTGAATTCTTTGATCAGCCGGGCGCCGAGAACATCACGCTCCAGCTCGTAGCGGGCGATCGTGCCGCCTTCCGGGTGCGCCTCGACCGTGAGAACGCGCCAGCGCGAATTGGCGGGCCAGCCATGGGGCGGTGCTTCGACGACATCCGAAGTCGAGAACGGCGCGCAGAAGAAATCGCCGGAGAGGAAGCGCAGATTGGGCAGCAGCGTCTCGTCTTCGATGATGGCGGCATCGTCGACCCAAGGCGCCGAATTCAGCGGCTCCAGGCTCTTGCCGTCCCGCTCGACGACGAGGCGGCGGATATGGCCGACACGCAGGTCGAGCGTGGCGCGGATGCCCTTCGCCTCGATCGTATGGAAAATCTCTGTAGCCATGTCATCTCCCCCAATTTTGTTGTTTCAGAGCCGCGCGAAGACGATCCGCATCGGCGTGCCATGATGGATTTCGTCCGTCTGGAACAGCGCGCCCGTCAGCGCCTGCTGGCGGAAGATCACGATGTTGTCGCCATGCTGGTTGGCAACCAGCAGGAATTTGCCCGACGGATCGAAGGTCAGATTGCGCGGCCAATGCCCGCCGGTCGGCGTCCAGTCGGGGAGCCCCAGCGTGCCGTCCGCCTGGACCGCGAAGCGCACGATGCTGTCATGGCCGCGATTGGTGCCGTAGAGGAAGCGGCCATCAGGCGAGAGCACCAGTTCGGCGCAATAATTGGTGCCGGAAAATTCCTCCGGCAGGGTTGAGAGGATCTGCAGGAGCGAAAGCCCACCCGTCTCGGCATCATAGGCGAACGTCGCCATGGTGCTGCCGAGTTCGTTGATGAGATAGACGATATCGCCCTTGCCGTTGAAGAGCAGGTGGCGTGGGCCGCTGCCGGCGGGAAGCTCGGCAAAGGGCGAGGCGGCGAGCTTCAGCTGGCCTTCCACCGGCGGCAGGCAGTAGACCATGACCCGGTCGAGGCCGAGATCGGCGACGAGCAGATGGCGGTTGTCCGGGCTTGGCACGGCGAGATGCGCATGCGAGCGCACCGAGACCGGCAGGATCGCCTCCGCGCCTTCATGCGCGACGCCGGCGATGGGCGGCGAGATGCCGCCATCCTCGCGGACCCGATAGGCGGCCACCGCCTTGCCCGGCCGCGAGCCTTCCGGGGCGATGGTGAAATTGGAAACGAACAGGAATGCACCGGTGTGGTCGAGCGATACATGGCAGGCGACGCTGCCAAGCGTCGGACGCAGATTGATGTAGTCGAGAGCGCCGGTCTCGGGATCGATGTCGAAGGCGGTGACGACGCCCTCATTGCGGCCGGCCCATTCGGTCGAGGCATAGAGATGCCGGCCCGAGGCGTCGACGGCGAGGAAGCTGGGATTGTCGATGCCCGCATAGGTGCTGGCGAGCGTCATGCGCCCGCTGTCCTCGTCGAAGCGGAAGGTGGCGATGCCGTCGCCATGCGCCGGCGGAAAATCCGGCATGGCGCGATTCAGCGTTCCGACGAAGGCATAGGTCTTGGCAGGCATTGAGTCCTCAAGCAGGCTTCGGAAGGGTGTCGGGTGATCGGACGTCGGTCCATCCATTGGTAGAGCCTTGGCGCGCGAATGGGAACCGGGCAGGCGTCTATCGTCGGGGGGCAGTAGGGGTCTGGGGGGAGCAATTGCCCCTTCTGGGCCGGCAAGATAGACATCCATAATGGTTGAGCTTGACGACGAGCATGGACCCCGTGGCGCGGCGCTGACGGTTGGGGAGGTCGCGCGGCGCAGCGGCGTCGCCGTGTCCACCGTGCATTTCTACGAGACCAAGGGGCTCATCGAGAGCTGGCGCACGGGCGGCAATCAGCGCCGCTATCACCGCTCGGTCCTCCGCCGCATCGCCATCATCCGCATCGCCCAGAGCGCCGGCATCTCGCTTGCGACTGTGCGCGAGGCGCTGGACGGTCTGCCGCATGATCGCGTACCCGGCTCGGCCGACTGGAATCGCTTCGCGAGGTCCTGGCGCGACCTGCTCGACGGGCGCATCGTGGCCCTGCTGCAGCTCAGGGACCAGATCACGAGCTGCATCGGCTGCGGCTGCCTGTCGCTGGAGGATTGCCCGCTGCGCAATGCCGAGGATCAACTTGGCAAGAGCGGTCCGGGGCCGCGCCGTCTGGTTCCGGGGCCGCGCTGAGGGTGAATTCCGTTCGAGCCCCCCGAATGCACTTGACCTGAACCATGCTTGAGGTTGTACGGAGCTGTCGGTCTGGCCATAGCTGCGGCCCAAGCGAGGACTGACATGCAGAGCGATTCCCCCAGCACGACCCATGCCCCGGCGAAGGGCGACACGGATCATCCCGGCCATGAAGACGGTCGCTGGGGGCAGCTCTTCTCCGGCCGCAACGGCGTCTATTCGGCGGCGCTCGCCGGCGGCGTCGTGCTGCATGCCTGCAACATGTATGTCGCGACCACGGTCATGCCCTCGGTGGTCGCCGATATTGGTGGGCTCGACTTCTATGCCTGGGCAACGACGCTTTTCGTCGTGACGTCGATCCTGGCGGCGACGTTGACGGCGAAGCTCCTGAAGGCGCTCGGTCCGCGCGGCGCCTATTGTGTCTCGCTGCTGATCTTCGCTGCCGGTACCATCGTCGCGTCGCTCGCCAATGACATGGCCGTGATGCTCCTCGGCCGCAGCATCCAGGGCTTTGGCGGCGGCTTTCTCTATGCGCTCGCCTATGCCGTGACGCGGCTCGTGTTTCCACCGGCGCTCTGGGCGCGGGCGGTCGGCCTGATCGGGGCGATGTTCGGCATAGCCACGCTGATCGGTCCGGCCATCGGCGGCATCTTCGCCGAGTTCGGCGCCTGGCGGGCGGCGTTCTGGTCGCTGCTTCCCGTTATCGCCATCTTCGCAGCGATCGCCTTCGTCAGCCTGCCGCGCAGCAGCCCCGGCAAGGAGGAGGGCGCGCCGATCGCCTATGCGCAGATCCTGCTGCTGACGGCGGCCGTCCTGATCATTTCGGCCGGCTCGCTCTCGCCCGCGCTTCTCTGGAACCTCGCCGGCCTCGGCGCGGCGGTGGCGTTGATCGCGCTGATCGTGGTGATCGAGCGAAGGGGCGGAGCCCGGCTGCTGCCGCGCGGCTCGTTCAGCCGCGGCGCGCCGCTCGGCCTCGTCTATCTGATGATCGCGCTGCTGATGACCGGCGTGCAGCCCGAGATCTTCGTGCCCTATCTCGTCCAGACGCTGCATGGCCAGTCGCCGCTCTGGGCGGGCTATGTCTCGGCTCTCGTCGCGGTGGGCTGGTCGACCGCATCGCTTCTGAGCCCGCGCTTCAGCGGACGCGGCGGCGATCGGCTGCTGATCGTCGGGCCGCCGATCGTGCTGGCCGGCCTGGTTCTGCTCGCTTTCGTGATGCCGATCCATGGCGACGGCACATGGATGCTACTCGCGCCGATCTGTCTCGGGCTGATCCTGGTGGGCTTCGGCATCGGCCTGACCTGGCCGGGCCTCGTCACCATGGTCTATCGCCATGCGCCGGCGGACGAGCAGGATCTCGCCTCCGGCGGCATGACGACGGTCCAGCTGTTCGCGGCAGCGCTCGGCGCGGCGCTTGCCGGCATGATCGCCAATGTCGCCGGCGTCGCCGATCCCGGCGGGGTCGCGGGCGCATCGAAGGCGGCGTTCTGGATCTTTGCCCTGTTCGCGCTCGCGCCGCTGGCGAGCCTCGCGCTGGCCCGCCCGCTGCTGCGCCTCGCCGGCTCCCGGTCCTAGGTCCCTGCCAGCGCCGCGCGGATCGCCGCGCGCGCGCGGCGGTCTTCGTTCTGGAGCGATAGGAAGATCTCGTATTTCGCGTCGTGCAGCCGGCGCGACAGGCTGCCGGCCGGGCGATATTCGAGGCCGAGCCGCGACATAGCCTCGATCGCGTCGACGGTGGTGGCGAAGCGCCCGGCCGCCATCGCGCCGAGGATGGCGGCTCCAAGCAGCACTGGCTCCGGCGTCTCCGGCACGGCGATCGTAAGGCCCGTCGCATCGGCGAGCGTCTGGCGGACCAAGGGGCTTTGTCCGGCGCCGCCGGAAAGCACGATGGTCTCAATGTCTATTCCCTGGATCGACAGGGCCTCGACGATCTGGCGCGCGCCATAGGAGAGGCCGCAAAGACCGGCGAGATAGAGCCGCGCCAGGCTGTCGATATCCTCCGACAGGTCGAGGCCGGCGATCGTCGCGCGCGCATCCGGCTCGGCCTTGGGCGACCGGTTGCCGAGGAACTCGGGCACGACCTGGATATGCGCGGCGAGCCGCACGGTTTCTTCCATCCGGTCGGCCAGTCTGGCGATCCGCTCCTCGAGATAGGCGAAGAGCGACAGCCCTTCCTCCGCGGCCTCTTTTCGTGCCGCCGGGGTCGCTGGATGCAACGTGACGAGATGATCGATCGCCGCCCCCGCCGCCGATTGGCCGCCCTCGTTCAGCCAAAGGCCGGGCAGCATCGCGGAGAAATAGGGACCCCAGACCCCGGGGACGAATTCGGGCTCCGCCGTCGTCGCCATGGCGCAGGCCGAGGTACCAAAGATATAGGCCATCTGGCGCGAGGCGTCGGTGGCGGCGCCGCCGACATCGCGCCCGCCAACCGAGCCGAGCCCGCCGGCATGGGCATCGATCAGCGCCGCGGCAACGGCGATGCCCGGTCGCAGGCCGAGTTCGGCCGCAGCTTCCACGGTCAGTCCGGCGCCAAGCGGCGTGCCAGGCTCCACCACCTCGGTGCCGATCCGGACGAATCCCTCGTCGGCGAGAACGCCAAGGCCGATCTCGCGGAAGAATCCTTCGTCGAAGCGCCGTTCATGCGCGAGATAGGTCCATTTGCAGGTGAGCGTGCAGGTCGAACGCGTAAGGCTGCCGGTCGTGCGGAAGGTCAGCCAGTCGGCGAGGTCGAAGAAATGCGCCGCGGCGCGAAAGCTCTCGGGCATCGCCTCGGCGAGCCAGAGCAGCTTCGGTGTTTCCATTTCCGGCGATATGACGCCGCCGACATAGGAAAGCACGCGGTGGCCGGTCGCATTGATCCGCCGCGTCTGATCGATCGCGCGGTGGTCCATCCAGACGATGATGTTGCGGTCGGGGTCGCCGGAGGGCCCGACGGCAACAGGCGAGCCATCGGCACCGATGGCGACCAGCGAACAGGTCGCGTCGATGCCGATGCCGTCGACCGCATCGGGCGCGATCGCGGATGTCGCTACGGCCTCACGCACCGATTCGCACACCGCCTGCCAGATGTCGCGCGAGGATTGCTCCACGATCTCGCCGGGCGCATGCCAGATCTCGATCGCCCGCTTGGCCGAGGCGATCAGGCGGCCCTCGTCATCGAACACGCCGGCTCGCGCGCTTCCCGTGCCGACATCGATGCCGATGAAAAAGGCCATGACGGCGTACCTCCCTTTGTTGCTTTGTGCCCAACGGAGCGTTCCCAGCCTCGGCTGTCAAGCCGCGAATATTTGCTCTTGTCTTGAATGAATGATCTTATGGTATTTGGACGCTGCTTGAAGGGCAGCCACTATTCCGGCCGCGACGGGCGCGCCATTCTGGGCGCCGCCGGGACGCATCGAATCATCGACAGCCTGGCCGAGTTCGATGCGGAGCCGGTGGGAGCCTTGACGGAATGAGTGCCAGCGACGCGGAACGATCGCGCCTCGACGATGCGGCGAGAGCCGGCTGGCTCTATTTCATCGCTGGCAACACGCAGGATGAGATCGCGCGCAAGCTGAACGTCTCGCGGCCGACCGCTCAGCGCCTTGTCTCGTTAGCGATCTCGGAACGGCTCATCACCTTTCGCCTCGATCACCCGATCGCCGCCTGCATGGAACTCGCCGCACGCCTTACCGAGCGCCACGGCCTTGCCCATTGCCAGATCGTCCCGACCGATCCGGGGTCGGACAGCTCCGTCGTCGGCATCGCCGAGGCGGCGGCTGCCTTTCTGGAACAGCAACTTCGCCGCGCCGAGCCGATCGTCGTGGGGATCGGCACCGGCCGGACGCTCCGCGCCGCCGTCGAGCAGATCCCGCGCATGAACTGCCAGCATCACCGCCTCGTCTCGCTGGTGGGGCACATCTCGATGGAGGGTTCGGCGAGCTTCTTCGACGTTCTGGCGCGCCTCTCCGATCTCGTGCGAGCGCCGCATTATCCGATGCCGCTTCCGGTCGTCGTGCCGTCGCGCAGCGAACGCGACCAGTTGATCGGCCTCGAGCCGGTGCGGCGGCTCCGCGAACTGGCTTCCGCGGCGGATGTCACGCTGGTCGGCATCGGGCGGATGGATATTGATGCGCCGCTCCACATAGACGGGTTCATCTCGGTCTCGGAACTGGCGGAGATGCGGCGGCTCGGCGCGGTCGGCGAGATGACCGGCTGGGCCTTCGATGCCGGCGGTTCCATTCTCGAAGGCGGCACCAATGAGAGGCTGACCTCCGTCCCGCGAATCGTCCCCGCCGCCGGGCTTGTCGTCGGCGTCGCCATGGGATTGAGCAAGGCGCTGCCGATCCACGGGGCGCTGCGCGGACGCCTGATAAACGGCCTCGTCACAGACGAGGCGACCGCGAAAATGCTGCTCGATATCGGCTGAAGCGGCATCAACTTGCAGCCCATTGCTGCATTGCGAAAACGAGCAAATGCTCAGTCAAATAGCAATGTTGCGTCAATTCTCGGTTCATTCGCCGGGAAATCTCCGCTGCTATGCGGAAACGAATTGCCATTGACAGTTTGACTCGCCTGCGATGAGCATATGATCAGTGCTATAGCAAATGCTCAAGGCACATCAGGGAGGATCAGATGAGGATTCTATGGGGCGCCCTCCTGGGCGCAGCATCGATGCTGGCCGTCGGTCAGCTGCAGGCGGCGGAGACGCTGACCATCGCCACCGTGAACAATGGCGATATGGTCCGCATGCAGAAGCTTACGGACGACTTCAAGGCCAAGAACCCCGACATCGATCTGCAATGGGTGACGCTTGAGGAAAATGTCCTGCGTCAGAAGGTGACGACCGACATCGCCACCAAGGGCGGCCAGTACGACGTTCTGACGATCGGCACCTATGAGGTTCCGATCTGGGCGAAGAACGGCTGGCTCAATCCGCTCGACAATCTCGGCGCCGACTACAAGGTCGACGATCTGCTGCCGGCGATTCGCGGCGGCCTTTCGGCGGACGGCAAGCTCTACGCATCGCCCTTCTATGGCGAGTCGAGCTACGTCATGTACCGCAAGGACCTGATGGAAAAAGCCGGGCTGACGATGCCCGACGCGCCGACCTGGGATTTCATCCGCCAGGCCGCCGACAAGATGACCGACCGTGCAAACGGCATCAACGGCGTATGCCTGCGCGGCAAGGCAGGCTGGGGCGAGAACATGGCCTTCCTGACCGCCATGTCGAACTCCTTCGGCGCGCGATGGTTCGACGAGAAATGGCAGCCCCAGTTCGACCAGCCCGAATGGAAGAACACGCTCCAGTTCTACGTTGACCTGATGAAGGCGGATGGCCCGTCCGGCGCCTCGTCGAACGGCTTCAACGAGAACCTGACGCTGTTCCAGCAGGGCAAGTGCGGCATGTGGATCGATGCCACGGTCGCCGGTTCGTTCGTGACCGACCCGAAGGCCTCGACGGTCTCCGACAAGGTCGGCTTCGCCCTCGCCCCCGACACGGGCCTTGGCAAGCGCGGCAACTGGTTGTGGGCGTGGTCGCTTGCGGTTCCCGCGGGCTCGAAGAAGGTCGATGCGGCCGAGAAGTTCATCGCCTGGGCAACCGGCCCCGGCTATCTCGATCTCGTCGCGAGCAAAGATGGCTGGGCCAACGTTCCCCCCGGAACGCGGACGTCACTCTACAACAACCCGGCCTATACCAGCGCCGCGCCATTCGCTGCGATGACCCTCGCCTCGATCAACGCTGCCGACCCGACCCATCCGACCGTCAAGCCGGTCCCCTATACCGGCGTGCAGTTCGTCGCCATCCCCGAGTTCCAGGGGCTAGGCGACACGGTGGGCCAGCTGTTCTCGGCGGCGCTTGCCGGCCAGTCCAGCGTCGATGACGCGCTGAAGCAGGCGCAGGATGTCACCACCCGCACGATGACCAAGGCTGGTTACATCAAGTAGCTCCCCAAGACCGCGACTGCCCGGGACTCCGGTCCCGGGCAACTTTTTAACGGATACGCGAAGACGCGCCGATTTCTGCACCAGGACGAAGCGGACCGCGGAGCCGCGTGTCCGACAGGTGACGGCAGGCCGGGGAGGCAAGAATGGCTACTGTGAACACCCGCAAGCTGGCGCGTGCCATGCTCACGCCTTCGGTGGTCATCCTGTTCATCTGGATGATCGTCCCCCTGGTACTGACACTCTGGTATTCGTTCCAGACCTACAATCTCCTGAACCCGGCCACTAACGGGTTCGCGGGCCTGACGAACTACAAGTACTTCCTCACCGATCCAGCGTTCTTCCAGGCCTTCGCCAATACGCTGATCCTGACGCTTTCCGTCCTGGCGATCACCGTCGTCGGGGGTATCCTGCTGGCCCTCCTGCTCGATCAGTTCATCTACGGGCAGGGCATTGTCCGCATCCTCGTGATCTCGCCGTTCTTCATCATGCCGACCGTCGCCGCCCTGGTGTGGAAGAACATGCTGATGGATCCGAACTACGGCATCTTCGCCTGGATCGCGACCCGTTTCGGCATCGCGCCGATCGCTTGGTTGCAGGACTATCCGCTTTTCTCGATCATCCTGATCGTCGCCTGGCAATGGCTGCCCTTTGCGACGCTGATCCTGCTGACGGCGCTGCAATCGCTCGACGAGGAGCAGAAGGAGGCGGCCGGCATGGACGGCGCCGGGTTCCTCAGCCTTTTCGCCTTCATCACGCTGCCGCATCTGGCGCGGGCGATCACGGTCGTCATCCTGATCGAGACGATCTTCCTGCTCTCCGTCTTTGCCGAGATCCTGGTGACCACCAGCGGCGGACCGGGCTACGCATCCACCAACATCGCCTACCTGATCTATCACCAGGCCCTTCTCGACTACGACGTTGGCGGCGCTTCCGCAGGCGGCGTGGTGGCCGTCATCCTGGCCAACATCGTCGCCTTCTTCCTCGTCCGCATTGTCGGCAAAAATCTCGACGCGTGAGGAGAGAAAACCATGGCACGCGCCATCAGCCCGCAGAAGAAATGGACCTTCACGATCCTCGCCTGGATCGTGGCGCTGATCCTCTTCTTCCCGATCCTCTGGACCATCCTGACCGCCTTCAAGAGCGAGGGCGACGCCATCCTGTTCCCGCCGGCATTTCTACCGCCGCACTGGACGCTGGAGAACTTCTTCGAGGTCCAGGCGCGCTCGGACTATTTCAAGCACTTCTTCAACTCGGTCATCATCGCGGTCGGCTCCAGCCTTCTCGGCCTCGTCATCGCGGTTCCGGCCGCCTGGTCGATGGCGTTCGCGCCGGCGAAGCGGACCAAGGACATCTTGATGTGGATGCTCTCCACCAAGATGATGCCGGCCGTGGGCGTGCTGGTGCCGATCTACCTGATCTTCAAGAATCTGGGCCTGCTCGATACGGTATGGGGCCTGACCGGCATCCTGATGCTGATCAACCTGCCGATCATGATCTGGATGCTCTACACCTATTTCAAAGAGATTCCGGTCGACATCCTCGAAGCCTCGCGGATGGACGGCGCCGTGCTGTGGAAGGAAATCGTCTTCGTCCTCCTTCCGCTGGCGGTTCCGGGGATTGCCTCGACGATGCTGCTCAACATCATTCTCGCCTGGAACGAAGCGTTCTGGACGCTGAACCTGTCGGCTTCCAAGGCGGCACCGCTGACGGCCTTCATCGCCTCCTATTCGAGCCCCGAGGGCCTGTTCTGGGCCAAGCTCTCCGCTGCCTCGACCCTCGCTATCGCGCCGATCCTGGTGCTCGGCTGGTTCAGCCAGAAGCAACTCGTGCGCGGCCTCACTTTCGGCGCGGTCAAGTAGCCGCCTATTCGGGAACCAAGATCATGGGAAAGATCGAGCTCGTCGGCGTCGAAAAGGCCTTCGGCAACGTCCATGTCATCAAGAATGTCGACCTGGAGGTCGAGGATGGCGAGTTCGTCGTCTTCGTCGGACCCTCGGGCTGCGGAAAGTCGACGCTGCTGCGCCTCATCGCTGGGCTGGAAGATACGACGGGCGGCCGGATCCTGATCGACGGCGTCGACGTCTCCAAC
This sequence comes from Kaistia algarum, assembly GCF_026343945.1. NCBI lineage: Bacteria > Pseudomonadati > Pseudomonadota > Alphaproteobacteria > Hyphomicrobiales > Kaistiaceae > Kaistia > Kaistia algarum. The sequence continues at coordinate 1,276,735 of NZ_JAPKNJ010000001.1, read as the reverse complement.
ACGCCGCCGGCCAAGCGCGGCCTCTCCATGGTGTTCCAGTCCTATGCGCTCTATCCGCATATGAGCGTGCGCTCCAATATCGGCTTCGGCCTGCGCATGGCCGGCATGCCGAAGGACGAGCGCAACAAGAAGGTGGAGGCGGCCGCCGCCGTGCTCAACCTGACCGCCTATCTCGACCGTCGGCCGGGCCAGCTTTCCGGCGGCCAGCGCCAGCGCGTCGCTATCGGCCGTGCCATCGTGCGCGAGCCGAAGGCCTTCCTGTTCGACGAGCCGCTCTCCAATCTCGATGCGGCGCTGCGTGTCAATATGCGCCTCGAAATCGCCCGGCTGCAGGACAGCCTCGGCACCACGGCGATCTATGTGACGCATGACCAGATCGAGGCCATGACGCTGGCCGACAAGATCGTCGTGCTCTCGGCGGGAAGCATCGAGCAGGTCGGATCGCCGCTCGAACTCTATGACCACCCGAATAATCTCTTCGTCGCCGGCTTCATCGGCTCGCCGAAGATGAACTTCGTTACCGGCCCGGCGGCCGAACAGCGCGGCGCCACGACGATCGGCATCCGGCCGGAGCACATGGGCGCCTCGGTCACGGCAGGCGAATGGTCTGGAACGGTCAGCGTCGCCGAGCATGTCGGCTCGGATACGTTCCTCTATGTCACTGTTCCGGGCGTCGGCGACATCACCATGCGCGCGGTTGGAGAATTTTCGCTCAAGCCCGGTGAGACCGTCTATCTCACGCCCGATCCCGCGCGGATTCATCGCTTCGACCGCGAAGGCCAGGCCATTTCCCGTCCATCCTGACCGCGTCTTGCCGACAGGTCCAGGACGGGCCCGCATTAAAGGAGTTGCCATCATGTATCTGGAGAAGTTTCGTGTCGGCGGTCAGGTCGCGCTGGTAACCGGCGGCGGCCAAGCGATCGGCCTCGCCTCGGTCGAGGCGCTGGCCGAGGCTGGCGCCAAGGTGATCATCGCCGACCGCGACGCCGGCATCGCCGAAAAGGGCCGCGACGCCATGAAGGCCAAGGGCTACGACGTCGACATCTCGATCATGGACGTGACCAGTTCGGCGCGCGTCACCGAGGTCGCCGATGAGGTCGTGAAGAAGCACGGCAAGATCGACATTCTCGTCAACAATGCCGGCATCGCCCGCAGCGAGACGCCGGCCGAGACGGTCACGGACGAGCATTGGCTGAACGTCATCGACGTCAATCTGAATGGTACCTTCTGGTGCTGCCGCGCGTTCGGCAATCACATGCTGAAGGCCGGTTCGGGCAAGATCGTCAATATCGGCTCGATGTCGGGTTTCATCGTCAACAAGCCTCAGGAGCAGGCGTTCTACAACGCCTCCAAGGCGGCCGTGCATCACTTGACCAAATCGCTGGCCGCCGAATGGGGCGCGCGCGGCGTCCGCGTCAATGCCGTGGCGCCGACCTATATCAACACGCCGCTCAATGCCTTCGTGAAGAAGAACCCGACGATGTGGGATGCCTGGATCGGCGGCACGCCGATGGGCCGCATGGGCGAGGTCGAGGAAATCGCCTCGGTCGTCCTGTTCCTTGCCAGCGAAGCGGCCAGCCTCATGACCGGCTCCGTTGTCGTCGTGGATGGCGGCTACACCTGCTGGTAGCCAAACGAAAGAGGGGCCGGCTGGGCCGACCCCTCGAACTGCATAGCTTCGACGTGTACGCTCGTCAGGCCCGGTCGACGGTCTTCTTGACGGCGTCCTTGGCCTTGCCGACCGCCTGCTGCGTCTCGCCCTTGATCTCCTGCACGACGCCTTCGGCCTCGAGCTTCTCGGAGCCGACGGCGCGGCCGACGCCCTGCTTCACGTTGCCCACTGCCTCGTTGGTAACGCCCTTGATCTTGTCGGTGGTGCTGCCCATTGGAGCCTCCTGTTAGCGTTGTGGAACACGTCTTAACAATGGCCGCCCGAGGCAGTGGTTCCGGGCCGTCGCGCTTTTCGCCACTGTGACGAACGTCACACCCACGGCATCCCGATTGCAGCGATCGGCTCATCGGATCGTCGGCCGGGCTCAACTCACGGATCCGGCGGCGTTTTTCCCGATGGAACGATCGCAGTCCCTTATTCGGAGCCGGGCGAAAATACCTGCTTGTCAGGGATAGGGCGCCGCCACTTCACCGTCTATTCTGGAACGGGTGCCCGGCAGGTCCGTTGGCTTTCCGACGCCGCGCAACCGGCATAGCGAGTTGAAGTTCAGGTACGGGCCATGAACATAAAGATCGACAATCCTGCAACCAACTGGTCGGCCGAAGCTACGATCCTCGTGGTCGAAGACGAGCCCATCGTGCGCATGCTTGTCGTCGATCAGCTCGATGACCTCGGCTTTCGCACCGTCGAGGCACAGGACGCATCCGAGGCGCTAGCCCTGCTTCGCCGTGGCGACCGGTTCGACCTGATGCTGACGGATGTCGGCCTTCCGGGCATGGACGGCCGGGAACTGGCCGAGGTAGCGCGAGGCCTGCAGCCGGATCTCAAGGTGCTGTTCGCGACCGGTTATTCCGGAAGTGACACAAGCGCGCTCGGACTCCCGGCGCGCGGCATGGACCTCGTGGGAAAGCCTATCGAGATGGACGAACTCGCCCGGCGAATCCGTCTGCTTCTTGAGGGGTAGGGGCGGCGCGAACCGCGCCGCCGGCAGGATGACGCTCAGGAAACCTGCACTTCCTCGCCATCCTGGCTCCACCGCGTATGGAACTTGCCCGGCTTGTCGAGACGGGCATAGGTGTGCGCGCCAAAATAGTCGCGCAGGCCCTGCAGCAGATTGGCGGGGCCGCGCGCGCGGCGCAGGCCGTCATAATAGGCGAGCGACGACGAGAAGGCCGGCACCGGAATGCCGTTTTCGATGGCGAGCCCGACGACCTTGCGCCAGCTCGGCTCGGCCTTCGTGACCGCGTCGCGGAAATAATCCTGCAGGATAAGGTTCGACCCGCCGGCGCCGGAGCGATAGGCCTCGCGGATGCGGTTCAGGAAGCGGGCGCGGATGATGCAGCCGCCGCGCCAGATGGTCGCCAGTTCGTCGAGCTTCAGATCCCAGCCATATTGCTTGGCGGCAACCGCGAGCTGCTCGAACCCCTGCGCATAGGCCACGATCTTGGAGGCGAACAGCGCATCGCGGATCGCGTCGATATCGGCGGCTGTCGGCGTCCGGACCGGGACCGGGGCATGCGGCAGCAGCTTTTCCGATTCCGCGCGCTCGGCGCGGCGCGCCGACAGGGCGCGGGCAAACACCGCCTCGGTGATCGAGGTGAGCGGAATGCCGAGATCGAGCGCCGATTGCGCCGTCCAGCGGCCGGTGCCCTTCTGCTCGGCTTCATCGACAATCGAATCAACGAGCGGCTTGCCCGTCGAGTCGATCTTGCTGAGCACGTCGGAGGTGATCTCGATCAGATAGGAGTTCAGCTCACCCTTGTTCCATTCCGCGAATATCTCGGCAATGGCAGGCGCCTCAAGGCCATAGACCGTCTTGAACAGATCATAGGCCTCGGTGATGAGCTGCATGTCGGCATATTCGATGCCGTTATGGACCATCTTGACGAAATGGCCGGAGCCCTCGGTGCCGATATAGGTGCAGCACGGCTCGCCATCGACCTGCGCCGCCATCTTGGTCACGATCGGCTCGATGCGGGCATAGGCCTCGCGCGTGCCACCCGGCATCATGCTGGGGCCTTCCAGCGCACCTTCCTCGCCGCCCGAAACGCCCATGCCGATGAAGCGCAGCTTCTTTTCGGTCAGATAGTGGAAGCGGCGATTGGTGTCGGTGAACAGCGAATTGCCCCCATCGATGATGATGTCGCCTTCATCGAGATGCGGGATTAGTTCCTCGATCACCTCATCGACCGGCTGGCCGGCCTTGACCATGATGATGATCGGGCGCGGCCGCGCGATCGAAGCGACGAAATCGGCGATCTCCTTGGACGGCGAGAACCGGCCCTCCGAGCCGAATTGCGAGATGAGTTCGTCCGTCCGCTCGCCATGCCGGTTGAACACCGCGACGCCAAAGCCCTTGCGGGCGGCATTGCGCGCGAGATTCGCACCCATGACGGCCAAACCGAGTACGCCGATATCCGCCAGTTCCGTCATGTCGCTACCCTCCATCGCGGGAATGAGTCCGAAAATTCGGCCGGACCTTACAACGGCGCGGCGTGCCGGGCTATCCGGATTGAACCGAGTGAAACGATCGTGAAGGGCAGAAGCCGCATCGCCGGGAAATGTTCGCGGGGGTCGGTGAAGAAAAGGAGCCACCGACGTGTCACAGACCGCCTCGCCATTTCGTCTTAGCCGCGTCAACCCGATGGAGACGTTTCATGTCCGAACGACTGAGCTTCTATGGCGCCGCCCCGGAGGCGGTTAAGGCGATGCTGGCGGTTAGCCAGTATGTCGGCCAATCTTCGATCGAGCACAGCCTCGCCGAGTTGGTGAAAATCCGCGCTTCGCAGATCAATGGCTGTGCCAATTGCCTGCATATGCATACGGAAGACGCCCGCAAGGCCGGCGAGAGCGAAGAGCGGATCTACCTTCTGTCCGCCTGGCGTGAATCGCAGCTCTATACGCCGCGCGAGAAGGCGGCTCTCGCCTGGACCGAGGCATTGACGCTCCTGCCGCAGAACGGGGCGAGCGATGCGGACTATGCCCTGCTCGCGGAGCACTTCTCCCCGCGCGAGCAGGTCGACCTGTCGCTGGCGATCGCCGTGATCAACAGCTGGAACCGGCTTGCGGTCGGCTTCCGGACGGTGCATCCGAACGATGTCAGGGGATCGGCGCGGGCTGCGGCTTGATGCAGAAGAGATCATGAGCGAAGCGTCGGCCACCGAATTCGAGCAGTATCGTCCGTTCCTGACGGGCCTTGCCTATCGCATGCTCGGTTCGTTCGCCGACGCGCAGGATATCGTCCAGGATGCATTCCTGCGCTGGTACCATACGTCTCCGATGGATATCGCGAACCGGCGCAGTTGGCTCGCGACCGTGGTGACGCGATTGTGCCTCGATTGGCTCGGCTCGGCCCGGGTTCGGCGGGAAGCCTATGTCGGCCCGTGGCTGCCGGATCCGGTCGTCGAGACGCTTCCCGCAACGCTCACGCCCGAGGAGCGTATCGACGCCCCCGTGGCGCTGATGCTGGCCCTGGAACGCCTCTCGCCGCTGGAGCGTGCGGCGTTCGTCCTGCACGATCTCCTCGACATGGAACTGCCCGACCTGGCCGACGCGCTGCAGCGCAGTCCCCCGGCGTGCCGGCAATTGCTGGTACGTGCCCGCAGCCATGTCGGCGAGGTGAAGGCGCGCTATCCGGTTGCGCCTGAGGAGGGCCAGCGCGTCGCCGCTGCCTTCTTCGAGGCGATCCGGACAGGGAATGTCGAGCCGCTGCGCGATCTCCTCGCCCAATCTGCCATCCTCCACAACGATGGAGGGGGCAAAGTCGTGGCGACGCTCAATCCCATCGTAGGCGGCGACAGGATCTTCCGGTTCTTCCGCGGCATCACGGGCAAGCATCCCGAGGGACCACGAACCTGGTCCGGTCCGCTACTCGTCTCGGGTCTGCCAGGCTATGTCTCCATTGACCCGGCCGGCATCCTGCAGACGACGAGTTTCGCCATCGAGGACGGACGCATCGTCGCAATCTATATTGTGAGAAACCCCGACAAGCTGTCCGGTCTTGCCGGGTTTGCCACGCTGCCGGTCGGCAAGGCGGCATGAAAAAGGGCGCCCGGAGGCGCCCTTCCTGTCGATTTCGGTTGGATCACTCCGTCTTCAGCGGCACCTTCGGTACCAGGCCGCCGCGCTTCGGCGGGGTCTTCGGAGCCGCCACCGCCTTGCTCGCCGTTGTCGCCGCCTTGCGCTTCGGCCTTGCGGCCTTGGCTTTCGGCTCTTCTGGCTCGGGCTTCGGCGTTACCGGGCCGTCCTCGATCGGATCGAGGTGCAGCACGTCGCCGCCATCTTCGCCCTTCACCACCGTGATCTTGACCGTTCCGCCCTTCTTCAGCTTCCCGAACAGGACCTCATCCGCCAGCGGCTGCTTGATGTATTGCTGGATGATGCGGCCGAGCGGGCGGGCGCCCATCTGGCGGTCGTAACCCTTCTTGGCGAGCCAATCGATCGACTCGGGCGAGAGATCGAAGGTGACGCCGCGATCGGCGAGCTGGGCCTCGAGCTGCAGCACGAATTTCTGCACCACCGAATGCACGATCTCGATCGGCAGATTGCCGAACTGCACGATCGCGTCGAGGCGGTTGCGGAATTCCGGCGCGAACAGGCGGTTGATCGCCTCCTGGTCGTCCGGATCGCGCACCGAATTTCCGAAGCCGATGTTCGGCTTGGCGAGGTCGGCGGCGCCGGCATTGGTCGTCATGATCAGGACGACATTGCGGAAATCGACCTGCTTGCCGTTGTGGTCGGTCAGCTTGCCGTGGTCCATGACCTGAAGAAGGATGTTGAACAGGTCCGGATGCGCCTTCTCGATCTCGTCGAGCAGCAGCACGCAATGCGGATGCTGGTCGACGCCGTCGGTCAAAAGGCCGCCCTGGTCGAAGCCGACATAGCCGGGCGGCGCGCCGATCAGTCGCGAGACTGTGTGGCGCTCCATATATTCCGACATGTCGAAGCGGATCAGCTCGACGCCGAGGCTGGCGGCCAACTGCTTGGCCACTTCGGTCTTGCCGACGCCGGTCGGGCCGGCGAAGAGATAGGAGCCGATCGGCTTTTCGGGTTCGCGCAGACCGGCCCGGGCGAGCTTGATCGCCGAAGTGACCTGCTCGATCGCCTTGTCCTGGCCGTAGACGACCCGCTTCAGCGTCGTTTCCAGCGAACGCAGGACCTCGGCGTCGTTCTTAGACACGGTCTTGGGCGGGATCCGCGCCATGGTGGCGATCGTGTCCTCGATCTCCTTGACGCCGATCGTCTTCTTCCGCCGGCCCTCTGGCACGAGCATCTGCGAGGCGCCGGTTTCGTCGATTACGTCGATCGCCTTGTCCGGCAGCTTGCGGTCATGGATATAGCGCGCCGACAGTTCCACCGCCGACTTGATCGCGTCATTGGTATAGCGAACGCGGTGGAAGTCCTCGAAATAGGGCTTGAGGCCCTTCAGGATCTCGATCGCGTCGGGGATCGTCGGCTCGTTGACGTCGATCTTCTGGAAGCGCCGCACCAGGGCACGGTCCTTTTCGAAGAACTGGCGATATTCCTTGTAGGTGGTCGAGCCGATGCAGCGGATCGCGCCGGAGGCGAGCGCCGGCTTCAGCAGGTTCGAGGCGTCCATCGCCCCGCCCGAGGTGGCGCCGGCGCCGATCACCGTATGGATCTCGTCGATGAACAGGATCGAGCCCGGATAGTCCTCGATCTCCTTGACGACCTGCTTCAGCCGCTCCTCGAAATCGCCGCGATAGCGCGTTCCAGCGAGCAGCGTGCCCATGTCGAGCGAAAAGATGGTCGAACCGGCGAGAACGTCCGGCACGTCGCCCTCGACGATGCGCTTGGCAAGCCCTTCCGCGATCGCCGTCTTGCCGACGCCCGGGTCGCCGACGAAGAGCGGATTGTTCTTCTGGCGGCGGCAGAGGATCTGGATCGTGCGGGAAATCTCGGTGTCGCGGCCGATCAGGGGGTCGATCTTACCCTTCTTGGCCTTCTCGTTCAGATTGACGCAATAGGCCTCGAGCGCGTCGGCCTTCTTCTTGCTGCCGTCCTCGCGGCTTTCGACCGTCGCCGCGTCATCATCGACGCCGCGCACCGGCCGGCTCTCGCTCATCCCGGCCCGCTTGGCGATGCCATGCGAGATATAGTTGACCGCGTCATAGCGCGTCATGTCCTGCTCCTGCAGGAAATAGGCGGCATGGCTCTCGCGCTCGGCGAAAATGGCGACGAGCACGTTGGCGCCGGTCACTTCCTCGCGGCCGGACGACTGGACATGGATGACAGCGCGCTGGATCACGCGCTGGAAGCCGGCGGTCGGCTTCGAATCTTCTTCGGGGCCGCGGGCAAGATTGGCGAGTTCGGTGTCGATATAGTCGACGAGGCTGCGCTTCAGCACGTCGAGATCGACATTGCAGGCGCGCATGACGGCGGCCGCGTCCTGATCTTCGATCAGGGCGAGGAGGAGATGCTCGAGCGTGGCATATTCCTGATGGCGCTCGTTCGCGAGAGCGAGGGCCTGGTGGAGTGCCTTTTCGAGGCTGCGGGAGAATGACGGCACGTTAGGACCTCACTTCCTTTCCATCACGCATTGCAGCGGATGCTGGTGCTTGCGGGCGAAATCCATCACCTGCGTGACCTTGGTCTCGGCCACTTCAAAGGTGAAGACTCCACACTCCCCCATGCCATGCTGATGCACATGCAGCATGATCTGCGTCGCTTCCTCCCGGTTCTTGTTGAAGAACCGTTCCAGGACGTGCACCACGAACTCCATCGGCGTGTAATCGTCGTTGAGCAGGAGCACGCGGTAGAGGTTCGGCCGCTTGGTCTTCGGCCGGACTTTGGTGGCGATGCCGATGCCGGAATCGCCGTCGTCAGATCGACGGATGTCTTTGCTCATCGGAACCTGGTCGCACGTCGCAGAAGGGAATCCTGCCGATAATCTCGCTGCAGCGCAATCGCTTAGTTTGACGATTTGACGACCATGCACCGGGAGGGGGCGGTAGGGGTTGTGAAGAGCTATATGGGATGGGCATTCCGCGTTGGGAAGGGCTTCGCCTGAACCGCATTCCTTTGGGCGTTGCGGCCGGCCTATGCGTTGGCGATCGCGTGGAAATAGCTGCCCGAAACGAGGCCGCGCCGGCCGCCTTCGGGACCGAGGGCTTCGCCGCGCGCATCCTGCAGGAAGGCGAAAGGCGCGTCGCCGCCGCGTTCGACCAGCACCGAATAGTGGAATTCGTGGCCGCGAAGGATCGTGCCGGCCTGCCCCAGGATGCCGTCGCCGGAAAGCGTCGCCACGCGGTAGCCGAGATGGAGACGGCGCTCGGCAAAGCTCGTGACGTGGTCGAGCAGCCCGGCCATGGTGTGGCGGACGCCGTCCGCATCGACGAGCGCGCGACCGAGCACCATGTGGCCGCCGCATTCGCCATGCACCGGCCGGGCCTCGGCGAAGCGGCGCAGGCCGCCGAGAAAGGTTTCGGCCGAAGCGATACGGGCGGCGTGAAGCTCCGGATAGCCGCCGGGCAGCCAGCAGGCATCGCAATTCGATGGGGGCGCTTCGTCCGCCAGCGGTGAGAACGGAACGAGGCGTGCGCCCGCCGCGCGCCAGCCGGCGATCACATGCGGATAGAGGAAGGAGAAGGCGGCATCCGAGGCGAGCGCGATGCGCTGTCCTGGCGGTGGCAGGGCGGGCGCGGCGGGAGAGGCATCGGCGAGGGCCGGCGGCAGGGCCAGCGCGGCGATGGCGTCGAGATCGCAGTGACGCTCGATGCTGTCGGCGATCCTGGCGATCGTGGCGCCGATCGCCGCATCCTCGCCGGCCTGCACGAGGCCCAGATGCCGCTCCGGCAGTTGCAGGTCGGCCTGGCGCGGCAAGGCGCCGAGCACGGGCAATCCGATCGCACCCACGGCTTCCTCGACTAGCCGCCGGTGCCGCTCGCTGCCGACGCGGTTCAGGATGACGCCGGCAACACGGACATCGGGATCATGCAGCATCATGCCGCGGAGAATCGCCGCGACGGTCTGTGACTGGCCGGAGACGTCATGGACCAGGATGACGGGCAAGCGGAATCGGGCGGCGAGATCGGCCGTCGAGCCGCGCCGGCCCGGCGGGCCGCTGACCCCGTCGAAGAGGCCGAGCGCGCCTTCGATCAAAAGAAGGTCGGCATCTTGCGACGATAACTGAAGCAGGCCGTCCAGCAGCGGGGGGGCCATCGCCCAGCTATCGAGATTGAAGCTCGGCGCGCCGCTCGCCGCGGCATGGAAGGCGGGATCGATATAGTCGGGGCCGCTCTTGGCGCCCCGGACGCGCATGCCCCGTCGCGCCAGTGCCGCGAGAATGCCGGTCGCGACCACCGTCTTGCCGGACGAGGACCGCACGGCCGAAAGCACGACGCCGCGCGCGCTCACTTTGTTCCGCCGCCACGGAACTGCCGGACATAGTCGGGCCGGTAGAGCGCGCTTTCGGCGAAATCGCCGCCGCCCAGTGCCGGGCCGACCAGCACCAGCGCGCTGCGGGAAATCTCCAGCCCCTCGATCGAGCCCGCCAGCGCACCCAGCGTCGTGCGCACGATGCGCTCGTCGGGCCAGGAAGCGCGGAAGACGATCGCCGCCGGGCAATCCGGGCCATAGAAGGGCAGCAATTCGCGCTCGATCCGGTCCAGCGCCTGCACGGCCAGGTGGATCGCCAGCGTCGTGCCCGTCGCGGCAAAGGCGGCCAGCGTCTCGCCTTCCGGCATTTTCGAGGCGCGGCCCGAAATTCGGGTCAGCACCAAGCTCTGCGCCACTTCCGGCACGGTCAATTCGCGCCCCAGCGAGGCGGCGGCGGCGGCGAAGGCGGGAACGCCCGGCGTCAGCGTATAGGGAATGCCGTGCTTCTCCAGCCGGCGGATCTGCTCGGCGAGCGCGCTATAGATGGAAAGATCGCCCGAATGCAGCCGCGCCACGTCGAGCCCGGCTGCATGGGCGGCGACATATTCCGCCTCGATCGCGTCGAGGTCGAGCGGCGCCGTGTCGACCAGCCTTGCATGCGGTGGGCACCAGGCGAGCACCTCCTTCGCCACGGTCGATCCGGCATAGAGGCAGACCGGCGAGCGCTCCAGAATATCGCGGCCGCGAACCGTGATGAGGTCGGCGGCGCCGGGGCCCGCGCCGATGAAATGCACGCTCACTTGTCGGTTCCGGCAGGAGGATCGCTCTGGGCGAGCGCGCAGGTCGCCGCCCCGGATACGCGCCGGGCGACGATGAGCCGCGACGCCTCGCCGGCCGCCGCCAGCGCCGAGGCTTCGGCGACGGATGGAACCTTGAACAGGGCCACGACGCGCTCGGAACGGGTTACGGTTCGTTCTCCCGCTTTTTGGAGGCGATCGGATGGAACCAGCACCAAAGGGCGCTGCAGCCGTTCCGCCGCCTCGACGATGCCGGCCTCGCCACCTTTTTCCGCCGGGGCGGCGAGCCAATCGAGCGCGGCAGCGGCCAGATGCGCTTCGTCCAGCGCCGCGCCGATGGCCGCGAGCACGTCGCTGGCCGCGGCGCCCTTGCGGCAGCCGATTCCGGCGACGATCATGGCCAATTGCCGATCATGGCTTGGTCCAGCTCCATTGCAGGATCGGCCGCGCCGGCTCCCAGCCGGTCTTGCCGCCGAGCGGGCGGGCGCGGTCGATCTGGATGCGGATCAGCGAGCCGCCGAGGCTAGCGTGCTGAGCGAGCAGCAGCGCTTCGGATTCGAGCGTCACCGCATTGACGACGAGACGCCCGCGCGGTGCCAGCGCCGCCCTTGCGGATTGGATGAGGCCCGGCTCGGTCGATCCCCCGCCAATGAACACAGCGTTGGGCGTCGGCAGGCCGGCTAGGGCCTCGGGCGCGCGGCCCTGCACGATCATCAGCTCCGGAACGCCAAAGGCGGCCGCGTTGCGCAGGATGCGGTCGGCGCGCTCCTCGTTCGATTCGATAGCGGCGGCGCGCGAGCGACGATCGGAGAGCATCCATTCGATGGCAATCGATCCCGAGCCGGCGCCGATGTCCCAGAGCAGTTCGCCCGGCCGTGGCGACAGGGCGGCCAGCGCCAGGGCGCGGATCTCGTGCTTGGTGATCTGCCCGTCGGTTTCGAACAGTTCGTCCGGCAGGCCGGGGGCTCGCGCCAGGATGCGGGCTCCGGGACCGGCATGGGCCTCGATCGCCAGCACATTGAGCGGATTGATAGTGTCGAGATCGAATCCGGCCGCCGTCGCAGTGCGGATCGTCTCGTCGCGCCCGCCGAGCGCCTCCAGCACGGTGAGCCGCGAGCGGCCGAAGCCGATGCGCGACAAGAGCGCCGCGATCTCCCACGGCGCCGATTCGTTCGAGGTCAGCGCCAGGATGCGCTCGCCTTCGAAGAGATGCGGCTTGACGAGGTCGATCGACCGGCCATGCAGCGACAGCGTCGTCGTCTCGGCCAGCGACCACCCGAGCCGGCTGGCGGCAAGGCTGAAAGCCGAGGGCGCCGGCACGACCAGCATTTCGGAAAGCGGCAGGCTGCGGACGATGGTGTTGCCAACGCCGTAGTGAAACGGGTCGCCCGAGGCGAGCACGGTGACGCGCTCGCCGCGCTTCGCCAGCAGGTCGCCGAGGTCGAATGGCGAAGGCCACGCTATTGCTTCGCCCTTGATCAGCGGACCGGCGAGGGCGATGTGGCGCTCGCCGCCGAATACATAATCGGCCGTCTCGATCAGCCGTCGGCCGATCGGCGACAGGCCATAGACGCCGTCCTCGCCGATCCCGACGATGGACAGCCACCGCTCTCTTGCGGCACTTTCCCCACTCACGACCCTATCCCCGAACCCATGACCCACCCGTGACCCCGAACCCGTGACACTCGACATACTCATCCTCGGCGGGACCGCGGAGGGACGGCGCCTCGCCGAGCGCCTTGCAGCCGACCGGCGCTTTCGTGCGACGCTTTCCCTCGCGGGCCGAACCGCCGATCCGCTCCCGCTCGCCGTGCCGGCTCGTTTCGGCGGCTTTGGCGGAGAGAGAGGACTTGCCGACTATATAGCGGATAAACGGATTGGCGCGCTCGTCGTTGCGACGCATCCTTTCGCCGCTCGGATCGCGGTTAACGCGGCGGCAGCCGTTCGGTCGACAGGTGTGCCGGCGCTGCAATGGCTGCGTCCAGCCTGGGAGAGGCAGGCCGGCGACGACTGGCATTTGTTCTCGTCCCTGGAACGCCTCGTCGACGCGATCGGCGAGGCGCCGAGGCGGGTCTTCGTCACCATCGGCCGGCAGGAGGCGCATGCCTTCGAGCGCGCGCCTCAGCACCATTATCTCTTCCGCACCATCGACCCGATCGACCCGCCGCTCGCTTTCCCGCATGCCATGGTGCTCCTCGCTCGGGGCCCGTTAGCAGTCGAGGACGAGATGCGGCTGATGACGGAGCATGGCATCGAGCTGCTTGTCGCCAAGATGAGCGGCGGCGCGGCGACCTATGCGAAGATCGAGGCGGCGCGGCGGCTCCGCCTGCCGGTCTATCTCGTCGACCGGCCGGCGCCGGCCGATCTCGCCCGCGTCGAAACGCTGGCCGAGGTTACGGAATGGCTGGATCAGCTCGCCGAACGGGCCGAGCGCGGCGAATAGACCAGCGGGGCGAGGCCCGGCCGCTCGACGATCCGCGTCTCGGGCGATCCGATGATGACGAGGGTCGCCATGTCGGCAAAAGCCGGATCGGCATCGAAAAGCGGGACGATCCGCACGCTCTCGTCGGCGCGGCCGACGGCGCGGCCGAAGATGATCGGCACGGAGGGTGGCAGGACGGCGCGCAGCCGGTCGAAGGCGGCGCCGAGCTGCCAGGGCCGCGCCTTCGAGATTGGATTGTAAAGCGCGATGACGAAGCCGGTAGAGGCCGCCGCGTCCAGTCGCCGCTCGACGATCTCCCAGGGCTTCAGATTGTCGGAGAGCGAGATCGCGCAGAAATCGTGGCCGAGCGGAGCGCCGACCCGCGCCGCCAGCGCGAGCATGGCGGTGATACCCGGCACAATGGCAAGCTCGACCGCCCGCCATGCGTCCGGCCCCGCCTCGATCGCCTCGCAAACCGCCGCGGCCATGGCGAACACGCCCGGATCGCCGCCGGAGACAATCGCGACGCGCGCTCCCGCCGCCGCCCGTTCCAGCGCGGCGCCGGCGCGGGCGATCTCCTCGCGATTGTCGGAGGCGATGCGTTCCTGCCCGGCGCGGTGCGGGACGCGGTCAAGATAGGGACCGTAGCCGAAGAGGATTTCCGCACCGGCGAGCGCCGCTTCCGCCTCGCCGGTCAGAAAGCGCGTATCGCCGGGGCCAAGGCCGATCACCGCCAAATGCCCGCTCATGCCGCGTCCTTCGGCTCGCCGGTCCAGCCGGGCACCAGGATCATCGAGAAATACGGCGCCGCGTCGTCAGGCTTGTCGGCAAGCGGCAGGATCACGGCCTCGGCCGTCGTCGCGCGCTCGACATAGAGGGCGCGGCCGAGCTTGCCGGCCCGTTGCAGCGCGCAGCGGACCTTGGCGAGGTTGCGGCCGAGCTTCATGACGATCGCCGCGTCGCAACCGGCGAAGCGGCGGGCGAGCTCGTCCTCGTCGAGCGTGCCGGGCAGGATGGTGGTGACGTCGTCGCCCTGCGCGATCGGCACGCCGGCGCCAGACCAGCCGCCCGACATGCCGGTCACGCCCGGAATGACCTCGCTGGCAAAGCGCGGAGCCAGGCGGCAGTGGATGTGCATATAGGAGCCGTAGAAGAGCGGATCGCCCTCCGACAGCACGGCGACCCTGCGTCCCGCCTCGAGATGGCTCGCGATCGTCGCAGCTGCCTGCTCGTAGAAACCCCCGATCGCCGAGCGATAGGCAGGATCATGGCGATGGATCTCGGTCGTCACGGGATAGAGCAGCGGCAGCTCGGCGACGCCCACGAGACGGTCGGCGACGATGGCGCGCGCGTTGCTCTGGTTGCCCGCCTTGGCGAAATAGGCGACGAGATCGGCGCTCTCGATGGCGCGGACCGCCTTCAGCGTCAAAAGCTCGGGGTCGCCGGGGCCGACGCCGACGCCGATCAACTTGCCGGTTCCGCTCATAGACGGTCGCTCGCGATCGCGTTGACCGCGGCGGCGGCGATGGCGCTGCCGCCGAGGCGGCCATGGACCACGAGATAGGGGATGCCGGCGCCATGTTCGGCCAGCGCCGCCTTCGACTCGGCCGCGCCGACGAAGCCGACGGGAACGCCGATGATCGCTGCCGGGCGCGGTGCGCCTTGGTCGATCCGCTCCATGAGATGGAACAGCGCGGTCGGCGCATTGCCGATGACGACGAGCGCGCCTTCGAGCCGATCGCCCCAGAGATCCACGGCCGCCGCCGACCGCGTCGTGCCGAGCTTTTCGGCCAGCGCGGCGACCGTCGGATCGCGCAGCGTGCACAGTACCTCGTTGCCGGCGGGAAGGCGGGTGCGCGTCACGCCGCGCTCGACCATTTCGGTGTCGCAGAGGATGGGAGCGCCGGATTGCAGCGCCGGTCGCGCGACCTCGGCAAAGCCATGGCCGAAGGCGACGACATCGGCCAGCGGCACGAGGCCGGCGGCGTGGATCATGCGAACGACGATGGGAGCTTCGGCCTCCGAAAAGCGGGAAAGATCGGCCTCGGCGCGGATGATCGCAAAGGAGCGCTCATAGATCGCATGCCCGTCACGCAGATAGGCGTCGCTCGCGCTGGAAAGGCTCTCCGCCGTCAATTCCGTTTCCGTCCTCTGTCGGACCGTCCGGCCCGTCGCCATGCAGGACCGCCGCGATCCGCTCCGTCCCGATGCGCGCCAGAACGGCGGCGGAGCGTTCACCCGGCTGGCGCAGGCTATCGATCTCCGCGCCGAGCTTGCGGACCCGGCCGGCGATATGCTTTGCCGGCACGAATCCGCGCGCATCGTCGCGAGCCCGACCCTCAAGCACGATTGCGAGGCGCTTGTCGATAGCCGCGAGCGTGATCGGCGTCGCTTCGGCATGGGCGCAGCCCTTGGCGCAGCCGGAAACATGCAGCGCAAAAGAGTCGTCGAGCAGCGTCGGTGCCGCTTCGGCAATCTCCGCGGCGAGCGCGCGCGTCGGCAACGAGCCCGAGGCGCAGCCGGCCGAGCCGATACAGGCGAAGACGGTCCGCCGCGGGTCATGCGGCTCGCTGACAAAGCCGATTTCGGAGGCGGCGCGGCGTATAGCGATGACGGCCGCCGGCGATCCCCGGAGCAGCAGCGTGCGGTCCGGCGCCGGCGCGATCGCCGTGATCCCGGCCTCGTCGGCTGCCTCGGCGAGGCGCGCAAGGTCATCGGTGGAAGCCTGGCCGAAAGGAAAGGCGATGGCCGCGACCGTCTCGCTGTTGCCCGGCGGTTCGGATGTCGCCATCGCCCTAAGGTCGGGTCGGAAGGACGAGATGGCAGCCGCGACCACGCTCTGGAATCTCTCCGACTCCTGAATGCCATGCGTGCCGGCGAGCCGCGTCTCGCGGCCGAAGCTGGCGAGACAGGCCAGAATCGCGAGCGCGGTCGCCACGACATCGCCTGTTGCGACAGACCCGATCCAGGCGGCGGATCGGTCGTCGCCGCCAAGCCCGATATCGGCTCGATCGGCTTCAAACCGCAGGCGAAGATCAGCCGAGAGATGAGCCGGGCGGAAGGCGGTGCAGAAATCGAGTACGATCGCGAGCTTCGGCGCCAGCCGTGGCGCAAGTCCGCGGTTGTCGACGCGCTCCTGCAGCGCGGCGATGAAGGCGCGCGGATCGATAGCCAGCGTGCCAAGCTCGGCCAATGGATCGATAGAAACCGGAATTCCAACCTGCAGGTTGAGGCCGAGCCGCCCCATCGCTTCCGCCAGCGCCGGCCCGCCATCTTCTTGGACGCCGCGGATCTGGAAATTACCGCGCGACGAGATTTCGACGAGCCCGTTGCCATGCGCCGCCGCCAGCGCCGCGATCCCACCGAGTTGCCCGGCATCGAGTGGCTGGGTCAAGGGCGGCAGCCGCGCAAGATATCCATCGCCGGTCTTCATCGGCCGGGTGAGGGTGGGGCAGGCAAGGCGGGGCGCAATTGCGATAGCCATGGCCACGGTTTGGTCCCGAACCGGCAGCGCGTCAACGGGGCGGGAGCGGAAGGGCACTTCGCAGTGAGACGCACGGCAATCGTCCCTTGATCCCTCCCTCAAGGGGAAGGGTCAGGGAAGAGGCGCTGCCCCAAAAGAAAAAGGCCGGACAATGCCGGCCTTTCTCACTCATGAAATTGCGAATCGCGCCTTACGCGTTGGCGGCGAGCTTCTGAGCGGCCGGCTGGACGGCGGCGGTATAGTCGTTCATCAGCATTTCGCTGATCTTGCCCGGCGTGAAGCGGTATTCGCCGATCTCGGAAACCGGCGTCACCTCGGCGGCGGTGCCGCAGAGCCAGCATTCGGTAAAGCTCGGCAGTTCTTCCGGCGAGATGCGGCGCTCGATCACCTCGATGCCGCGCGCCTTGGCCAGCTCGATGACTGTCTTGCGCGTGATGCCGTTCAGGAAGCGGTCCGCCAGCGGCGTATGGATCACGCCATCCTTGACGAAGAAAACGTTGGCGCCGGTAGCTTCGGCAACATTGCCTTCCCAGTCGAGCATCAGCGCGTCGGCATAGCCGTGGCGCTCGGCTTCATGCTTGGAGATCGTGCAGATCATGTAGAGGCCCGACGCCTTGGCGAGCGAGGGCGCCGTCTGCGGATCGGGGCGGCGATATTTCGCCCAGGCGAGACGGATGCCCTTCAGTCGCTCGGCGGGGCTGAAATAGGACGGCCATTCCCAGGCCGCGATCGCCACGTTGATCTTGTTGTGCTGGGCCGAGACGCCCATCATCTCGCTGCCGCGCCAGGCGATCGGCCGGAGATAGCCGTCGACGAGGCCGTTCTTGGCGAGCGTCGCCTGGCAGGCATCGTCGATCTCCTGCAGCGTGTAGGGGATCTTGAAATCGAGGATCTCGGCCGATTTGAACAGGCGCTCGGTATGTTCGCGCAGCTTGAAGATCGTGCCGCCATAGGCGCGCTCGCCCTCGAAGACGCCGCTGCCATAGTGGAGGCCGTGCGTCAGTACGTGAACCTTGGCGTCCTTCCAGGGCACGAAGGATCCATTGTACCAGATCCATCCCTCTTTCTGATCGAAGGCAACCGCGCTCATCGTCATCGCTCCCATATGGGCCGGCTTGCGACCCTTCATCTTGCCATTTTGACCCGATCCCGCGTTTCCCCGTCCGTGTAAAGCTGCATTTCGATGCAGGAAACGGGGACGCGCCCGGCCGGGCTATTTTGCACCGCCGCGAAACTATCGGTAATGTGCCGGTCGAAGCGCGCTTTTGCGGGTCAATCGCCAAAGGGCACGGCAGGCGCGTTCGAAGATTTCGTCGCGACGGCATCCTACGTAACAATCGAACCGAAATATGTCAATATGGCTGACGTAAATTTCGCGGGAGGTTCCGGGTCGGGCGCTACGTCCTTGCCCGAGCCGCCGCGCGAGCCGAGTTCCGGCCCGATCTCCGATCCACCTGCCGAGCCGCCCGAGATCGTGCTGATCGAGCTGCTTTTCTATGCTTATCGCGATTTCGTCTCGGACCCCGATGCGGTGCTCGCCCGGTTCGATTTCGGGAGAGCCCATCACCGCGTCGTCCATTTCGTCAACCGCCAGCCCGGAATGCGGGTGGCGGATCTGCTCGATATCCTGAAGATCACCAAGCAGAGTCTCGGCCGCGTGCTGAAGCAATTGATCGATACGGGCTATATCGAGCAGGTGCCGGGTCCGGTCGATCGCCGCCAGCGCCTGCTCTATCCGACCGAAAAGGGCCGGGCGCTGTCCGACCGCCTGACCGAGCCGCAGGCCCGCCGTGTCCGCGCCGCGCTGGCTGGTCTCGACGCCGACGGGCGCCGCGCGGCGGAACAGTTCCTGCGCATGATGATCGATCCCGAGGAACGCGATAAGGTAGCAAGGCTGATCGGCCGCTGAGCCGCGGAACCCGCGCCGCGCAGCCTGGCCTCGCAGGAGTGTTCGATGAGTGATGCAGCCTTTTCTTCCCAGCCGATCGTCGCCGACGACGCCCCCCATGTCCTGGTCATCGACGACGACCAGCGCATCCGCTCGCTGATCCAGCGTTACCTCACCGACAACGGCTTCCGCGTCGATGTCGCTGCCAATGCGGCGGAGGCGCGCGGCCGGCTCGGCGGGCTTTCCTTCGATCTGCTGATCCTCGACGTGATGATGCCGGGGGAAAGTGGCCTCGAACTCCTGGCGAGCCTGCGCGAGACCATGCAGGTGCCGATCCTGATGCTGACGGCGCGCACCGAAATCGATCATCGCATCGCCGGCTTCGAGGGTGGGGCGGATGATTATCTCGGCAAGCCCTTCGAGCCGCGTGAACTGGTGCTCCGCATCAATGCCATCCTGAAACGCGGCACGCCCGTGGCGGCGCCGCTGATCGAGCAGCTCCGGTTCGGTCCGTTCACCTTCCATATCGGCCGCCGCGAGCTGCGACGCGGCACCGAGGTGGTGCGCCTGACCGACCGCGAGCGGCAGATCATGGCGGTCTTCGCCGCCAGCCCGAACGAGACCGTACCGCGCCTCGCGCTCCTCTCCGAAGACGAGCCGGCCGGCGAGCGGACCATCGACGTGCAGATCAACCGCCTGCGCCGCAAGATCGAGGTCGACCCGACCAACCCGCTCTATCTCCAGACCGTGCGCGGCATCGGCTACCGCCTCGTCACGGAGGCTTGAGGGTGGCGCAAGCCCGGCGGCCCGGCGGCGACATCCTGAAGGCCGAGCCGGCCTGATGGACCAGCCGCCGCATCCCTTCCACCGCATCGGCCGGATCGGCAGCTGGTCGGACTGGCCGGTGGTCGCGCTGGTGCGCCGGCTGGCCCGCGCACCGGCCGTCAACGCGGTCCGCCGATCGTTCCGGAAGGCTCAGCCGGCGATCGACCTGGCTCTGGCGCCCTATCGCTATCTCGGCCGCCGTCTCGGCCAGGCGATGCCGAAGGGGCTCTATGCCCGCGCCCTCATCATCATCATCGCGCCGATCGTCATCCTGCAATCGGTCGTCGCCTTCGTCTTCATGGAGCGGCACTGGCAGACCGTGACGCGCCGCCTGTCGGCTGCGACGGTGCGCGATATCGCCGCGATCACCGACCTGATCGAGACCTATCCGGGCGAAGGCAACGCTGCCAACATCGTGCGCATCGCCGCCGTCCGGCTCGGCCTCGTGATCTCGATCGTGCCGAACGAAACGCTGCCGCCCGCCGCGCCGAAGCCGTTTTTCTCGCTGCTCGACAGCGCGCTCTCCAACGAAATCAGCCAGCAGATCGGCAAGCCGTTCTGGATCGACACGGTCGGCAAGTCGAACCTCGTCGAGGTGCGCATCCAGCTTGGCGACAAGGTGCTGCGGGTTCTGGCGCGGCGTAGCCAGACCTATGCCTCCAATTCGGAGATCTTCATCTTCTGGATGGTCGGCACCAGCCTCGTGCTGCTGGTCATCGCCATCGCCTTCCTGCGTAACCAGATCCGCCCGATCCAGCAGCTCGCCGACGCGGCGGAGAGCTTCGGCAAGGGCCGGGGCATGGAGAATTTCAAGCCGCGCGGGGCGCGCGAGGTACGCCGGGCCGGGGCCACCTTCATCGAGATGCGCGACCGCATCGAGCGCCAGATCGAGACGCGCACAACCATGCTGGCCGGCGTCAGCCATGACCTCAGAACCGTGCTGACGCGCTTCCGCCTGCAACTGGCGCTGATGCGCGAGAACGACGATGTCCGCGCCATGAAGAAGGATGTCGACGACATGCAGCGCATGCTGGAGGGCTATCTCGCCTTCGCGCGCGGCGATGTCGACGAGCCGACGATGAGCACGGAAGTGGCGGCGCTGCTGGATGAGGTCGCCGGCAATAGCCGCCGGCTCGGCCACCGGGTCACCAGCAGCTTTTCCGGCGATCCGGTCGTCAATTTGAGGCCGAACGAATTCAAGCGCTGCATCATGAACCTCGTCACCAATGCCTGCCGGCATGGCGACAGCGTCGAGATTGCCGGCCGACATGAGAATGGCTGGCTGGTCGTCACCATCGACGATGACGGGCCCGGCATCGCGCCGGGGCAGCGCGAGGACGTGTTCCGCCCGTTCTACCGGCTCGACGAGGCGCGCAATCTCGACGAAAGCGGCACCGGCCTCGGCCTGCCGATCGCGCGCGACATCGCACGGGCCCATGGCGGCGACGTCGAACTCGCCGAGTCGCCGCTCGGCGGGCTGCGGGCGATCGTGTCGATCCCGGCTTGATCTTTCTTGAGCCCGCCCTCCAGGGGCGGGTTCAAGAAAGTGAATCTCCTAACTGCCCGGCGTCAGCCGCACGACCGTACCCCAGGGATCGACCAGTTCCTTCCCGGCCGCGATGCCGCTGCCCGTCAGTTCGACCCATGCGAGGCCGCTGCGCTTCGGATCGCGCGGGCCGGCGCCGCGGCTCTGCCAGGCATTGCCGGCGATGTGATGGTGATAGCCGCCGGAGGCGAGGAAGGTGGCGCCGGGGTAATGCGCCATCGGCTGCAGACCGACTTCCGAGATCCACCAGCGCTCGGCCTCGGCGTGGTTGCCGACGCGCAGATGGACATGGCCGATGCGCAGGCCGTCCGGCGCAACGTCATAGGGTTTCGGCGCCGCGCCGGCCGACGCCACGATCGGGCGAAGATCCAGCGCCAGCGTCGACATCTCGACCCGGCCGTGATCCCATTTCCAGCCCTCATGCGGCCGGTCGGCATAGATCTCGACGCCATTGCCTTCGGGATCGGTCAGGTAGATCGCCTCGCTGACGAGATGGTCCGACATGCCGTCGACGGCGAGGCGCTTTTCAGAGGCGCGCAGGATCCAGCGGCCGAGATCGGCGCGGGAGGGCATCAGGAAGGCGGTATGGAAGAGGCCGGCGCTGCGCGTATCGTCGGGAAGCCCGTCCGATGCGAGCGGTGCGATCTCGAGAAAGGCGACGCCGCCGGCGCCGAGGCGCTCCGTCCCGCCTGTCGAGGCGATCGTCTCCAGTCCGAGCAGTGTCCGGTAATAGTCGGCGACCCGGCCGACATCCTTCGCCTTCAGCCCGACGGCGCCGATATGGATGGGACGCGTCAGTCCGTAGGGAAGTGCGGTCTCGGCGGTTGCAGTGAGGGTCATGACGACCTCCTATGTTCTATTCCTTGAACATAAGCGCTTCACTTGCGAAGTAGCAGATACGCCAAAGTGAACACTGCGTGTCAGAAAAGCCGCGCGCCATTCGCAACCGGCCGCTCGATCGCGGTCAGAACCACCGCGCCCTCGTCATCCGGCATGCCGAGCGTCAGCACTTCGGACATGAATGGGCCGATCTGGCGCGGCGGGAAATTCACCACCGCCATCACCTGCCGCCCGACGAGTTCTTCCGGCGTATAGTATTTCGTGATCTGCGCCGAGGATTTCTTGGTCCCGATTTCCGGCCCGAAATCGATGACGAGCTTGTAGGCGGGCTTCCTCGCCTCGGGGAAGGGCAGCGCCTCGACGATCGTGCCGGCGCGGATGTCGACCTTCAGGAAGTCGTCGAACGAGATGGCAGGCGTCGGCATCGGCTATTCCTCGCGAGGTGAGAGCATTCCACTCCGCGTAGCACGGGACCGCGCGTCTCCGTCAAGCCGCGGCTGCGTCGCTTTCCGGCTTGGGGGCCCCACGCCGCGAGGCGCGTCGCTTTTCGATCCGCGAGGCGAGCGAGCAGGCGAGGCTGGCCAGCCTGTCCGAGCGCCGCGACCAGCTTTCCGCGCTCTCGAGGGCGCGGTCGAGCGCCGCCATGGTCCGCGACTGGTCCGGGTCGGCGTCATCGCGCCAAACCGGTAGGACCTTCGCCAGCATCAGCACATAACCCTGTGCCCGCGTCGCACCGAGAAGCCCGCCGGTGCCGACGCCCGCCGCGGCGAGCATGAACCGGGCGCTGTCGAGAGCGATTTTGTTGAGGCAAAGCGCCAGCGCCGGATCGCGCCGGAGGCTGGCGTCGAGCGAGCCCAGCGCCGCCTTGTAGGGCGCGAGATGATCAAAGCGGCGCATGACGATGTCGAACAGCCGGTCGCGGGCGCTTTCCTCCGCTGCGGGCGGATCAATGCCGTCCAGCACGGCGCGATCGGTCCGGCGCACGAAATCGGCGAGGATCGAGATCTTGCCGTCAAAGGCATCGCGCAGATCCGCAAGCGACAGGCCCGCCCGCTCGGCAATCTCGCCAAGCCCGACCGCCTCGAACCGCTTCTCGCCGAGCAGCGCCATGAACGCCTCGACGATCGCCTTCTTCGTCTTCTCGCTCGCCATGATCCGGTCTCCTCGGTTTCCCTATCTACAAGATGGGCGCGGGATGTGGCGAAGGCTAGGCGCAAGATGCGGCTTGCGGGGGTCCAGCAAACGCCGCGTAGGCACTGCGATGGCTCAACGAGCTAGTTTTGGGGGACCATGTAGACCTCGATGCCCAGCTCCAGCTTGAGGTCGGCCAGGTTTGCAAGAGTCTCCAAGGGAATATTGTCGCCGAAATGTCCATCGTCACCCAGAAATTGGACGATTATCATGGCTTCGCCGCCCGTCGATCGGAGGCGATGGAGAAAGTCCCGGTGAGGCACGAGCCGGTCCACTAGCTCGGTCACTTTTTCGGCAAACCACTGATCCTTGACTTCGTAGCGGACACTGTAGCGCCAGTCCGTGCACGGGTAAGTGCCCGGCAGATGCGTGCCCTTGGGTGTTCGTCTCGGTTCACCCACCACATGCTGAAACAGCGGATCCATGCCCAAAGCTGCTGTGATTTCCGCCGGGTGCATCGTCGGGTGCCGGATGAACAACTGCACACTGAAACGCTGCGGCGTGCCTTCGGGGAATTCATCCAAATCCTGGTCCATCAATGCTGCCTCTCCTCGCGCCTCACCATCACCCCGCCAGTTCCTCCGCCCGCCGCTTCGCGGCCGCCACGGCGCGGGTCATCAGCTTGGCGAGGCCGTCCTCGGCCATCAGCACGTCCAGCGCGGCGGCGGTGGTGCCGTTCGGCGAGGTGACGTTGCGGCGTAGTTCGCCGGGCGGAAGTTCCGAACGATATAGCAATTCGCCGGAACCGGTGACCGTCTGGCGCGCGAGGCGGGCGGCGAGGGCCGGGTCGAGTCCGGCGGCGATGCCGGCTTCGGTGAGCGCCTCGGCGAGCAGGAAGACATAGGCAGGACCGGAGCCCGAGACGGCGGTCACCGCGTCGATCAGGCTTTCGTTCTCGACCCACCCGGTCTCGCCGACGGCAGCGAGCAGGCTTGTCGCCAGGTCGCGGTCCTCGACAGTGGCCGCCGGATTGGCGAAGAGGCCCGTCATGCCGCGCCCGACCTGGGCCGGTGTGTTCGGCATGGCGCGAATGATGGCGCCGCCGAGCGCCGCTTCGATGGTCGCAACCGTCGTTCCGGCCGCGATCGAGAGCGATAGCGTGCGCGGCCCGACCAGTGCCTTCAGCGCCGGCAGCGCGTCGCCCATCATCTGCGGCTTGATCGCGAGCAGCAGCAGCCGCGCCTGGACGCCAGCGGGCGGGGCGGCGAGTGGCGCGATGCCGGCCTTGCCGAGCAGCGCCATCGTATCGGCCGGAGGCTTCGGATCGACGACCACCACCGAGGCGGGATCGAGCCCGCCCACCAGCCAGCCGGCGAGCAGCGCGCCGCCCATCTTGCCGGCGCCGATGAGGACGAGGGGGCTGGAAGGTGAGAAGGCGGAAAGCGTCATCATGGCGACCGGAATGAGAGGGGAGGGAGCTTTGGCTATGGCCTTACGCCGGACCCGTCGCGCTGCCAAGGCGGACCGCACGTCCGGAGGACCATAAGGCTCGGATGTCGCCCTGCGGCCATGACAACGGAATCGTTCCAAGCTAGAACTCGGCCAAGGGAGAGGAACGACATTCAATGCTCGATATGGCGCAAAGGGTTGGGGAGATCGTCGATCGCCATGCGGGGCGGGAGGGCTCGGCCTTGCCGATCCTGCACGATATCCAGGCGGCGTTCGGCTATGTGCCGTCCGAGGCAGTGCCGATCGTCGCGCATGCGCTCAACCGCAGCCGGGCCGAGATCCACGGCGTCGTCACCTTCTACCATGATTTCCGCTCGACCCCGGCCGGCCGCCATGTGGTGCGGGTCTGCAAGGCCGAGGCGTGTAAATCCATGGGGTCTCACGCCATCGTCGCGGCTTTCGAGGCCGCGCTCGGGCAGAAGATCGGCACGACATCGGAGGATGGCGAGGTGACGCTGGAACCGGTCTATTGCCTCGGCCTCTGCGCTACGGCGCCGAATGCGATGATCGACGGCAAGCCCGCCGGAAGGCTCGATCCCGTCGCGGTCGAACGGCTGGTGGCGGAGATCGAGCGATGAGCGCCGTACGGATCTTCGTGCCCGGCGATTCCGGCGCGCTCGCCGTTGGCGCCGATGCGGTCGCGGATGCGATCCGCGCCGCGGCGGCGGAGCGCGGCCTCGCGATCGAGATCATCCGCAACGGTTCACGCGGCGCCTATTTCCTGGAGCCGCTGGTCGAGGTCGAGACGCCCGCCGGCCGCGTTGCCTTCGGCCCGGTCGCGCCCGGCGATGTCGGCGAACTGGTCGCCGCGGGCTTGTTCGAGGGACGTGGGGCGCGGCTGTTCCATGGCCCGGCCGACGAGATCCCGTTCCTCAAGAGCCAGACCCGCTTCACCTTCGCCCGCTGCGGCATCGTCGATCCAGCCTCGATCGCGGACTACGCGTCCAAGGGCGGCTGGGTCGGGATGTCAAAGGCCGCTGCGCTGGAGCCCGCGGCGATCGTCGATCTCGTCACGAAATCGGGCCTCCGCGGCCGCGGCGGCGCCGGCTTCCCGACCGGCATCAAGTGGAAGACGGTGCTGGAGGCGGCGGGTCCACGCAAATTCATCGTCGCCAATGCCGATGAGGGCGACAGCGGCACCTTCGCCGACCGCATGCTGATGGAAGGTGATCCGTTCCTGCTGATCGAAGGCATGGCGATCGCCGGCTTCGCCTGCGGCGCGGAGAAGGGCTACATCTATATCCGCTCCGAATATCCCCATTCCATCGCCCGGATGGAGGCGGCGATCGCCTCGGCGCGGGCTGCGGGCTATCTCGGCGCCGATGTCGCCGGATCGGGCCGCGCCTTCGAGCTGGAAGTCCGGGTCGGAGCCGGAGCCTATGTCTGCGGCGAGGAGACGGCGCTGCTCGAAAGTCTCGAAGGTGAGCGCGGCCAGGTCCGCGCCAAGCCGCCGCTGCCGGCGCATAAGGGCCTCTTCGGCGCGCCGACGGCGATCAACAATCTGGTGACGCTCGCCTCCGTGCCGTTCATCCTCGCCGAAGGGCCGGAAGCCTACGCGGTGGTCGGCTATGGCCGCTCGCGCGGCACCATGCCGGTGCAGATTGCCGGCAATGTGAAGCATGGCGGCCTCTACGAGGTCGGTTTCGGCGTCACGCTCGGCGACCTCGTCAACGCAATCGGCGGCGGTACGCTCACCGGCCGGCCGGTCAAGGCGGTTCAGGTCGGCGGGCCGCTCGGCGCCTATTTCCCGCCCTCGCTGTTCGATACGCCCTTCGACTATGAGGCCTTCGCGGCCCGCGACGGGCTGATCGGCCATGGCGGCGTCGTCGTCTTCGACGACACCGTGGAAATGGGCGAGATGGCCCGCTTCGCGCTGGAATTCTGCGGGATCGAAAGCTGCGGCAAGTGCACGCCCTGCCGCATCGGCGCGGTGCGCGGCGTCGAGGTCATGGACGAAATCCTCGTCGGCCGCGATGTCGAGGTGAACACCGCGTTGATCGAGGATCTGTGCGAAACCATGAAATTCGGCTCGCTCTGCGCCCTTGGCGGCTTCACGCCCTATCCTGTCCTGAGTGCGCTTCATCATTATCCGGACGATTTCGGCCTCAAGCCGAAACTCGCCGCGGCGGCCGAGTAGGAGGAAGCCATGTCGCTCATCCACGAGATCGACTACGGCACGCCGGCCTCGAAGTCGGAGAAGACCGTCCGCCTGACCATTGATGGCCAATCCGTCGCGGTGCCGGCCGGTACCTCGCTGATGCGCGCCGCCGCCGAGATGGGCACGGCGATCCCGAAGCTCTGTGCGACCGACACGGTCGACGCCTTCGGCTCCTGCCGCATGTGCCTGGTCGAGGTCGACGGCATGCGCGGCACGCCGGCCTCCTGCACGACGCTCGCCACTGAGGGCATGGTCGTCCACACGCAGACCGAGCGGTTGAAGAAGCTGCGCAAAGGCGTGATGGAGCTCTATATCTCCGATCACCCGCTCGACTGCCTGACCTGCGCGGCCAATGGCGATTGCGAATTGCAGGATATGGCCGGCGCGGTGGGCCTTCGCGAAGTGCGCTATCCCGAGGCCGGCGCCAACCATTTCCACGCGCGCCATGGCGGCGAGGACAACGAGCGCTTCCTGAAAGAGGACATTTCCAACCCCTATTTCACCTATGATCCGTCGAAATGCATCGTCTGCTCGCGCTGCGTTCGCGCCTGCGAGGAGGTGCAGGGCACCTTCGCGCTGACGATCGAGGGCCGCGGCTTCGACAGCCGCGTCTCGCCGGGCATGCATGAAAGCTTCCTCGGTTCCGAATGCGTCTCCTGCGGCGCCTGCGTGCAGGCCTGCCCAACGGCGACCTTGACCGAGAAGAGCGTCATCGAGATCGGCCAGCCGGAACATTCAGTGGTGACGACCTGCGCCTATTGCGGCGTCGGCTGTTCGTTCAAGGCCGAGATGCGCGGCGAGGAAGTCGTGCGCATGGTGCCGTGGAAGGACGGCAAGGCCAATCGCGGCCATTCCTGCGTCAAGGGCCGCTTCGCCTGGGGCTACACCAACCATCGCGACCGCATCCTCAATCCGATGGTCCGCGAGAAGATCACCGATCCGTGGCGCGAAGTCTCCTGGGAGGAGGCGTTCTCTCATGTGGCGAGCGAATTCCGCCGTATCCAGGCGAAGGCCGGCAAGGATTCGATCGGCGGCATCACCTCCTCGCGCTGCACCAACGAGGAAACCTTCCTCGTGCAGAAGCTGGTCCGCGCCGGCTTCGGCAACAACAATGTCGATACCTGCGCCCGCGTCTGCCATTCGCCGACCGGCTATGGCCTCAAGACCGCCTTCGGCACTTCGGCCGGCACGCAGGATTTCGACAGTGTCGAGCATTCCGACGTCGTGCTGGTCATCGGCGCCAACCCGACGGATGGCCATCCGGTCTTCGCCTCGCGGCTGAAGAAGCGCCTGCGCCAAGGTGCCAAGCTGATCGTCATCGACCCGCGCCGCATCGATCTGGTGCGCAGCCCCCATGTCGAGGCCGCACATCATCTGCCGCTGAAGCCGGGCACCAATGTCGCGGTGCTCTCCGCGCTCGCCCATGTCATCGTCACCGAAGGCCTCGTCGACGAAAAATTCGTGCGCGAGCGCTGCGATCTCGACGAATTCGCGCATTGGGCCGCCTTCGTCGCCGAGGAACGCAATTCGCCCGAGGCGGTCGAGCGCGTCTCCGGCGTTCCCGCTGCTGACATCCGCGCCGCGGCCCGCCTCTACGCGACCGGCGGCAATGCTGCGATCTATTACGGCCTCGGCGTCACCGAACACAGCCAGGGCTCGACGACCGTCATGGCGATCGCCAATCTCGCCATGGCGACCGGCAATCTCGGCCGGCCGGGCGTCGGCGTGAACCCGCTGCGCGGCCAGAACAATGTCCAGGGCTCCTGCGACATGGGCTCTTTCCCCCATGAGATGCCGGGCTATCGCCATATCTCCGACGACGCGACGCGCGATATCTTCGAGAAGCTCTGGGGCGTGACGCTCGATAACGAGCCGGGGCTGCGCATTCCGAACATGTTCGACGCTGCGCTCGATGGCTCGTTCCTCGGCCTCTATGTCCAGGGCGAGGACATCGTCCAGTCCGATCCGGACACGCATCACGTCACCTCGGGTCTTTCGGCGATGGAATGCGTCGTCGTCCACGACCTGTTCCTGAACGAGACGTCCAACTATGCCCATGTCTTCCTGCCGGGCTCGACCTTCCTCGAAAAGGACGGGACCTTCACCAATGCCGAGCGGCGCATCAACCGCGTCCGCAAGGTGATGGCGCCCAAGAATGGCGCGGACGAAAAGAATGGTCTGGCCGATTGGGAGGTGACGCAGCGCCTCGCCCAGGCGATGGGCCTCGACTGGCACTACACCCATCCGTCCGAGATCATGGCCGAGATCGCGGCGACGACGCCGAGCTTCACCGGCGTGACCTATGACAGGCTGGACGCGCTCGGCTCGGTGCAATGGCCCTGCAACGAGATGGCGCCGGAAGGCACGCCGGTCATGCATATCGGCGGCTTCGCGCGCGGCCTCGGCAAGTTCATGATCACCGAATATGTGCCGACCGACGAGAAGACCGGCCCTCGCTTCCCACTGCTGCTCACCACCGGCCGCATCCTCTCCCAGTATAATGTCGGCGCGCAGACGCGGCGGACGCCCAATGTCGTCTGGCACGAGGAGGACGTGCTGGAGATCCATCCACACGATGCCGAGAACCGGGGTCTGCGCGATGGCGACTTCGTCCGCGTGGCGAGCCGGGCCGGCGAGACGACCTTGCGCGCCCGCATCACCGACCGCGTGGCGCCGGGCGTCGTCTACACGACGTTCCACCACCCGCTGACGCAGGTGAACGTCATCACCACGGATTATTCCGACTGGGCCACCAATTGCCCGGAATACAAGGTGACCGCCGTGCAGGTGGCGCCCTCCAACGGACCGAGCGCCTGGCAGGAAGAGTATCGCGAGCACTCCGACGAGAGCCGGCGCATTCTCGGCCGGCTCGACGCGGCGGAATAGGCCGGTGTCGGCGCCCTTCCGCGAGGCGGCAACGACAAGCTGGCGGGACGGCACCGCATCGGCTTCGTCGCGAATCGTGCCGGAAGAAACGGCGGTGGCGCTGACTTTTGGCGGCTCGACGCAAGCCGTCATGATGGCGACGCCAGCCGATCTGGAGGATTTCGCCTACGGCTTCAGCCTGACCGAGGGTATCGTGGCAAGCGCCGCCGACATCCTTTCGGTCGAGACGATCGAGAGCGAGCTTGGCATCGAGCTCCGGATCGAACTGGCCGAGGCGCGAGCCAGTCGCCTTACCGCGCGCCGCCGAGCCACGGCCGGTCCGGTCGGCTGCGGCCTGTGCGGCATCGAAAGCCTCGAGGAAGCTGCCCGCGCCGCGCCGCTGGTCGGCACGGGCGGGATTTTCGCGGCAGCCGAGATCGAGGCGGCGATGGCCTCGATCGGCGCGCTTCAGGCGATGAACGAGCGCACTCATGCTGTCCATGCGGCGGCATTCTGGCGTCCGGGCGAGCCGGTTGGGCGGCTCCGCGAGGATGTCGGCCGCCACAATGCGCTCGACAAGCTCGCTGGCGCACTCGCCCGTTCCGCGCTCGATCCTCGCGGCGGCGCGGTGCTTTTGACCAGCCGCGTCTCCGTCGAGATGGTGCAGAAGGCGGCGCGCATCGGCGCCGAATTGATCGTCGCCGTCTCGGCCCCGACGGCGCTGGCGATCCGCACCGCCGAGACCGCCGGCATCACCCTCGCCGCGATCGCGCGCGCCGACGGCTTCGAGGTCTTTACCCATCCCGAGCGGATCGTCTTTCCCGCCGCCAGCGCCGACAAGGGCCGTCATGTCGCCTGAAAAACTCGTCTACATGGCCAACCAGATCGCGATCTTCTTCGCCGCCCAGGGCGAGGAAGCCGCCCCGGCCGCCGTCGCCGAGCATCTCCATCAATTCTGGGATCCCCGCATGCGCCGCGCGATCGTCGCCTTTGTCGCGGCAGGC
The DNA here is from genome assembly GCF_026343945.1 of Kaistia algarum. Taxonomy (NCBI): domain Bacteria; kingdom Pseudomonadati; phylum Pseudomonadota; class Alphaproteobacteria; order Hyphomicrobiales; family Kaistiaceae; genus Kaistia; species Kaistia algarum. The sequence continues at coordinate 1,246,257 of NZ_JAPKNJ010000001.1, read as the reverse complement.
GGCGAAGGGCTCGATCCTGTGGCGGCGAAGGCGGTGGGGCTGCTGGCTGCGGAAGCGAGGCCGGAGCGAGCCACAGCCGTCTGAGGCTCGCTTCACCGCGGCGAAGGCCCTCACCCCAACCCTCTCCCAGAGGGAGAGGGGTCCGCTGGTGCTTGTCGACAAGGCACAGCAGTTTGTGGTTGGCGCTCCCTCTCCCTTTGGGAGAGGGCTGGGGTGAGGGCCTTCCGGCCGGGGTCCGACTTCACCCGCATTCCTTTCCCGCATTGCGGCATGACCCGGTTGCTGAAAGGATGCTGCCGCCGTGGCAATGAGGACGGAGCACGAGGCGACATGACCACCATCACCCTTTCCAACGGCACCCTCTCCGCCGAAATCGCCACGCTCGGCGCCGAGTTGCAGTCGCTGAAGGATTCCGCCGGTCGCGAATGGCTCTGGCAGGCCGATCCTGCCTTCTGGCCGCGTCATGCGCCGGTCCTGTTTCCGATCGTCGGCAAGGCGGCCGGCGGTAAGGTTCGCGTCGGCGACAAGGAATATCCGATCGGTCAGCACGGCTTCGCGCGCGACAGCGAATTCGAGATCGTCGAGCAAACCCCGTCCAGCGTCGCGCTGCGTCTCATCGAGAGCACGGCGACGCGCCAGCACTACCCGTTCGATTTCGAACTGGTGATGCACTACGCGCTGGAGGGCACGACGCTGCATCAGACGGCGACGATCCGCAATCCGGGCGGCGACAGCCTGCCGGCTTCCTTCGGCTATCATCCCGGCTTCGCCTGGCCGCTGCCGGACACGGAGGCCGCGCAGACCGATCACATCGTCCTGTTCGAGAAGGATGAGCCGGCCGAAATCCGTCGCCTTGGACCGGGCGGCGTCGAGGCCAAGGGGCGTCCATCCCCGGTCGCAGGGCGTTGTCTGGCGCTCGATCCGTCGCTGTTCGACGACGATGCGATGATCTTCGATCGGCTGGAGAGCCGCTCGCTCTGGTTCGGCGTTCCTGGTAAGCCGGGCCTCCGCGCCGATTTCCCCGACATGCCCTATCTCGGCCTCTGGATGAAGCCGGGCGCGCCCTATCTATGCATCGAGCCCTGGCAGGGCCACGCCGCGCCCGAAGGTTTTGCCGGCGATATTGGCGACATGCCCGGCATGATGCACATCGCCCCGGGTGCCAGCGAGGCGCGCCATATGTCCGTGACTCTTGAGGCTCCGGAATAAGCCACATGCGAAAGGCGCGGGAGGCTGCCCAGCTTTCAGGCAGGCACTGCCGATTTTCTACGGCTTGATCCATTGACGATCATCCGACCTACTGTCGAACTTCCACAAGGAGGAAATCGGCATGGCTGGGTCGGCGGTGGATGCGATCGAAGTAGGCGCTGTGCTCGCGACGCCGGGACGCGGCCCGGCCATGGGGTCGGCTGTCATCCGGATCGCCGATGGCCGCGTCGCCTCGATCGAACCGCTGGATGGCCCGGGCAATGGCACGATCGCGATCGCGGCGCCGGTCAACGCGCATGATCATGGCCGCGGCCTCCGGACACTCGCCTTCGGCGCGGTCGACGACGCACTGGAAGCATGGATCCCGACGCTGCCGCGCGAGCCGAAGCTCGACGCCTATCATCGCGCCGTCGTTGCCTTTGCGCGCATGGCCGAGGGCGGCGTCTGCGCGACCAACCATTCGCATGGGCCGCAGGATCCGACCCGGATCCTGGAGGAAGCGGAAGCGGTGTCACGGGCGGCGCGCGATGTCGGCATTCACGTCGCCTTTGCCGCGCCTTTCACCGATCGCAATTTGCTCGCCTATGGCGATCAGAAGACCTTTATCGCCGCCGCCGAGCCTTCGCTGCGCCCGCGCCTTGAATCAAGATTTGGCTCGGCGAAGGACGTTGCCGCATTTCTGCGGCAGGTCGACGAGATGGCCGCCTTCGAGCATGAAAAATTTTCGCTGCAATACTGTCCCGTCGGCGCGCAGTGGGTTTCCGACGCCTCGCTTGCCGCGATCGCCGAAGCCTCGGCGCTGAACGGTCGCCGCATCCATATGCATTTCCTGGAAACCCGCTACCAGCGAGAATGGGCCGATCACACCTATCCGGACGGCATCGTCCGCCGCCTCGACGAGATCGGCCTGCTGTCGCCGCGCCTGTCGCTGGCGCATGGCGTCTATCTGACGGAGGCAGAGAGTGTGCTGCTGGCCGAGCGCGGCGTCATCGTATCGGTCAACACCTCGTCGAATCTGCGCCTGCGTTCGGGCATCGCGCCCGTTGAAGCCTTCGTGAAGACGGGCCTGCGTTTCGGCGCCGGGCTGGACGCGCAGTCCATGGATGATGACGATGACATGCTGCGCGAGATGCGGCTGCTTTATGTGAACCATCGCGGCTGGGGCCTCGACGACGTGGTGACGGCCGAGCGCCTGTTCCAGGCGGCGACGATCGACGGCCGACGGGCGGTGATCGGCGAGGATGGCGGAGGCAGGCTGGAGGTCGGCGCGCCCGCTGATATCCTGATCCTAGACTATGCCGGCATGGCGCCCGACCTGCTTTCGGCAAAGGCCGACCCGACCAACGTGCTTTTGACCCGCGCGACGCGCAAGCACATCAGCCGGCTTATCGTGGCGGGCCGCCTCGTCGTCGAAAATGGACGCTGCGTCAGCGTCGACAAGGTGTCGCTGGAAGCGGAACTGATCGCAGAGGCGAAGGCGAACTGGAACGCCGCCCCGCCCGACGACGAAGTCACCGCCGCGACGAAACGAGCCGTGCGCCGGTTCTATGGCTGCGGCTGCCATTTCGGCGCCGGGCTGCGGTAGGGCGTCCTAGAGCGCCGCCCAGCCGCCATCGACGGGGAGGTCGACGCCAGTAATCTGGCGCGAGGCATCGCTGGCGAGGAAGAGGCAGGCATTCGCCACGTCGGCGTCGGTGGAGATGCGCTTCAGCGCATAGTCCTCGGCGTGGCGGCGAGCGGCCTCGGCCTCGCTGATGCCGAGCTTCTCTGCCATGTCGCGGCAGACCTTGTCGCGAAAGCGCGGCCCGTCGACCATGCCCGGCGCGACGCAGTTGACGTTGATGTTGGAGGCGCCCAGTTCGAGCGCGAAGCTCTTGGTGAGGCCGCGCAGACCCCATTTCGAGGCGGAATAGGCGACGCGGCCCGCTCGTCCGCGCATGCCGAAGGTGCCGCCGACATTGACGATCTTGCCGGAATTCTGCGCCATCATGACCGGCGCCACGGCGCGGATCATGTTGAAGCAGCCCGTCATGTTGACGTCGACAATGTCGCGGAACTCGTCGCCCGATGTCTGCGCGCCGGTCTTGCCGATCGGACCGGTGCCGCCGGCGACGTTGACCAGAATATCGATCGCGCCGCCGAAGCGCTGGCGCGCGGCTTCGACCGCGGCTTCGCAGGCGCTCTCGCTGGTAACGTCGCAGGCCGTAACCAGCACCTCGCCCCCAGCCGCGCGGATATTCGCCGCGACGGGCTCGATCGCAACGAGATCGCGGCCGAGCAGCACCAGGCGGCAGCCTTCGGACGCGAAGGCCTTGCTGACAGCGGCGCCCATGCCCTTGGCGGGGCCGGTGACCAGGGCGACCTTGCCGCCGAGTTTCAGATCCATTCTGGCTCCTTGGATGGGGAGGTTAGTGGCGGTGCCGTCTTCACCTCCCTTTCGGAAGAGATGAAAATCCGGCACCCCTCAATACCCGGATTTGGCTCCCGGCTTCCTCAAATACGCCATGCCCATCTCGTAGAAGTCGCGCATATAGGGGCCGTTCTCGAACGCCTCATATTGCGGCGTTTCGCCTTCCTTCAGGATCTCGGCGATCGGCGCGATCGTCACGTCATAATCCGGATTGGCGAAAAACGGGATCGAATAGCGCGGCTTCAGGGCGCGGTTCACGACCCGGTGCGGCGTCGAGACGAAGCGGCCATTGGTCCATTTCATCATGACATTGCCGATATTGATGACATAGGTGCCCTTGACCGGCGGCGCGCCGATCCATTCGCCGTCCTTGCGCTCGACTTCGAGGCCGCCCGTCTCGTCCTGCATCAGCAGCGTGAAGGCGCCGGTATCGCGATGCTCGCCGGCGCCGATCTCGATATCCTTCTCGTCGAGCGACACCGGCGGACGGTAGTGCAGCAGCGATAGCTGCACGACCGGCTTCCGGTAATAGGGCTCGAAATAATCCTCCGGCAGATCGAGCGCGAGGGCGAAGGCGCCACGGAGCTGCTTCGAGAGGTTCATCACCGCGTCGAAATAGGCCTCCACCGTCGGCTTGAAGTCCGTCACGCCCTCCGGCCAGCGGTTTGGCAAATGCAGCGGCTTGCCGGCGAGGACATCGGGATCGTCCTTGGCCAGGTCGAGCATGAAGCGATAGGTCTCGATCGCGCCGCCGACCGTGCCGCCCTCGGCCTCAAGCTTGGACGGCACATAGCCGCGCCAATGCTCCAGCGTCGCGGCCGATTTCATGCGCCCGTCGAAGGGCTGGGCGTAGAAGTCCTTGGAGACGCCGAAAGTGGCGTCGATCAGCTCCTGCGGCACACCGTGACCCGCGAGATAGAAGAAGCCAACCTCCTCGCAGGCCTTGCCGATCTTCGCGGCCACGGCGGCCTTCTCGGCCTCCGTGCCGTGGAGATAGGGGGCGAAATCAATGACCGGAATGTCGGCAACGTCGACGGTCTTGGCCTTTTCATAGGCCTTGGGCAGTTCGGCGAGGGTCATGGAAGGGCTTCCTCCGTCTTGAGAGGTGGTGAAGGATTGGCGGTGCCGGCGGCATGAGCCTGCCGCGTCAGGGCATGCAGCGTCGCCTTGACGGCGCGGATCTGCGTCTCAAGGCCCATGGAGGGAAGTTCGAGCGTGCCGCTATGGGCGCTGCCCGGCTCCTTGCCGCGATGGCGCATCATCCACACCACCTGCTCGGGCAAATAGGGCAGGTGAAGGAAGCCGCAGGGGCCCTTGAGACCGATCGCGTCCAGCGCGCCGAGATAGGTGTAGAGCGTCAGATTGCAGAGATGCGTGCCGGCATGAAATGAAGTCTTCGCCGGAATGTCCTCGGCAAGGATCGCCTCGACGATCGCCTCCGCATCCCAGGTGGCGATGCGCGCCGCCGGCCCGTCGGCGTGGATCGGCTCGCCGCCGAGCGGCCGCACGCCCTCATTGTCAGGGACGGCGAAATGGCAGGCATTGACCGCGATCGTCTCGGCCCGGACCGTCGGCGCGCCAAGCGCCAGGCCCAGCGCCAGCACGAAGGCCGGCCGATATTGCTCGACCAGCGCCGGCAGATGCGAGGGCAAGCCGTTGCGGCTCACCGGCGTCGCCTTCGCCACGATAGTGATGCCGTCCACGACCATGCCGTCGATGAAGGGCAGCACGATCTCGGCCGGATTGGTCGGCAGGCCGGCAAAGGGCTTTGAACCGGTGACGAGGCCGATGGGGCCGCTCATGGCAGCGGTCTCCGTTCGTCCCCGGTCCCGATCGCCCGCCTTGCCATCTCTCTCGCTCCCTTTTGCACGGACAATTGGCAAGAGCCATGCCAGCGCGCAGTACGAGGAGAGTACAGCGGTTCGGCCTAGAACGATGCGCAAAAAACCGTCAATTTGCGCAAATCGTCAACATGATTCCAAATATTCGACAATCATCAAAATTGACGACAATTCAGAGGGGCTATTCAATCCGCTTCAACCGCTCGACGACGGCCCGCCGCGTCCCGTCGATATGATCGGCTAGAACCCGGCCAGCGCGGGCTGCATCGCGGACGATCGCCGCGTCGAGCAGCTCCTCATGCTGCTGGGCGAGATGAACCTGCGCGACCGGATCGCGGCCGGCGAGGCGGCGGTATCGGTCGAACTGGTCATGCAGCACGGCGCAGAAATGCAGCGTCCAGGGCGAGCCGCAGGCGGCGATCAGCGCATTGTGGAAGGCGCGGTGGCGAAGCTCCCATTCCTCCGGCACGGCGTCCTCTTCTGGCGCGGCTTCCTGGCGCCCGAGCCGGCGCAGGCGATGATGGGCGAGGACGATTCCCTCCTCCCAGGCCTCGTCTCCGGCGCGCACCGCCGCCTCGATGGCCTGGCTTTCCAGTTCGATCCGCAGCCTGGCAATGTCCTCGAAATCCGCCAGCGAGATCGGCGGGACGCGAAAGCCCCGATTGATCTCCTGCAACACCAGCCGGTCGGCGGCGAGCCGCGAGAGCGCCTCGCGCAGCGGGCTGGTCCCGATGCCGTAGCGCGCCTGAAGCTCGATGAAGCGCAGCCGCGAGCCGGCCTGCAGCGCGCCCGAGATGATATCCGCCCGGAGCAGGCGGAATGCGTCGGCCGATACGGCTTCCTCGGCCTCGCGTGCCGGAATCGCTTCCCCCATGGCCCTTCCTTTCGCGCGGCATTTCAGCCGCTTCACCTGAATCTGTGGAGAATCGACAATACGGGGATTTCCCGATGGGTTGTCGATAATGTCGAGTTGCTGCTAGGATTTCATCCAACCCGACCACCGAGAATCCTGATGCAAGTTCCCGTGCGCTCCGCCGAGTTGCAACTCCAGCCTGTCGACATGGTGCTGTCTGGCGGCCGAATCGTCAACGAAGACGGTGTGATCGAAGCCTCCATCGCGGTGGATCGTGGCCATATCGTCGCGATCGGCGAAGACCGGCTGATGCCACCGGCTCGAGAGCGGATCTCGCTGGCCGGGCTGCATGTCCTGCCGGGTGCGATCGACGTCCATGTCCATTTCCGCGAGCCCGGCATGCCGCGGAAGGAAGACTGGGCGACGGGAAGCGCCGCGGCGGCCGTGGGCGGCGTCACGACCGTCTTCGACATGCCCAACACCGTGCCGCCGACCGATAGCCTTGAGAGTTTCCAGCTGAAGCTCGGCGCGGCGAAATCGAAATCGGTTGTCGATTTCGGCCTCTACGGCCTTTTGGGCGAGCACAATCTGGGCAATTTGGAAGAGCTCGCGAAAGCCGGCGCCATCGGCTTCAAGCTCTTTCTCGGCAATACGACCGGCGATCTGCCATGTCCTTCCGACGGCGCGGTGCTGGAAGGCTTCGAGATCCTCGCCGAACTTGGGCTGCGCTGCTCGATCCATGCCGAGAACTCGCCGATCCTGTTCTGGCGGCAGAACAAGCTGAAGGCGGCCGGGCGCAATGACGTGCTGGCGCATCTGGCGGCCCGCACTGACGTGGTTGCGGTCGAGGCCCTCAACCGCGCCTGCACCTTCGCCGAATGGACCGGCGCGCGCATCCATATCGTGCATGAGAGCTCGGCCCGCTCGCTGCCCTTCATCCATTTCTGGAAGGAGCGGGGCGTCGACCTTACCGTCGAGACGCTGCCGCAATATCTCTATCTCTCGGCCGAAATGATGCTGGAGCTCGGCGGCGAGGTTCTGCGTATGAACCCGCCGATCCGCGAGGCGGCGCAGCAGGCGCCACTCTGGGCAGCGCTTGCCGACGGCACGATCGACATGATCGCGACCGACCACGCGCCGCATGCGATCGACGAGAAATACGGTTCCAACATCTGGGATCTCGCCTGCGGCTTCCCCGGCGTCGAGACGCTGGTGCCCTTGATGCTGACCGCAGTTGCGGATCGCCGGCTGTCGCTGGAGCGCGTCGCGACGATCACATCCGCCGCGCCGGCCCGCGCCTTCGGGCTCTATGGCCGCAAGGGCGTGATCCGCGTCGGCGCCGATGCCGATCTTGCCGTGGTCGATCTGAACAAGCAGGCGACGCTTTCCGCCAAAGCGCTGCATTCGCGCGGCAAGGTTTCAGCCTATGAGGGCAGGGAAGTGAAGGGCGTTCCCATCATGACCTTCGTGCGCGGCCGCATGGTGGCGAAGGACGGCGAGATCGTCGCAGAGAAGGGCTGGGGCCAGCTTGTGCGGCCGAACATGGCATCGCCGGCGCCGCGCAACCTCAACACGACGATGAAGGCGATCCTCGATCCCGACCAGCGGCCATGGGGCTGATGCGATCGGGCCGAAGCCGATGAGCGCGCGCCTGCGGATCGGGCTGATCGGGGCGGGCGCGATCGGCGCCTTCCACGCGCGCATTCTCGCGGAAAGTGCCGACGCGGAACTCGCCGCCATTTGCGATGTCGATGTCACGCGGGGCCGGGATCTGGCGGCCCGCTTCGGCGGCGCCGCGTTTTCCGATGCCGCCGCCATGTTCGCCGATCTGCCGCTCGACGGCGTGATCATCGCCAGTCCCGAGACCGTCCATGCGGAGCATGCGCGACTCGCCGCCGCTGCCGGCGTGCCGATGCTCATCGAGAAGCCGCTCGCGCCCGATCTCGCCGGTATCGCCGAAATCCGCGCGACGGCGAAGGCCGCCGGTGTCCCGGTCATGGCCGGCCATGTCGAACGCTTCGAGATCGGCGCGGCACAGTTGAAGGCGGCGGTGGCGGAGGGCATCTGCGGGCGCGTCGTGACGATCGCGGCGCGGCGGCAGTTCGTCGCCGCCGATACGCCGCGCTTCAAGGGGCTTTCCACCACGCTGCGCATCCTCGGCGTGCATGATTTCGACCTCGTCGCCTGGATCCATCCCGTGCCGGTCGTTGAGATCTATGCGGCGGCGGGACGAGGCCGAATCTTCGAGGAGACCGGCCTCGACGATCATGTGATGACGACGATCCGTTTCGCCGACGGCGCGATCGGCCTCGTCGAGAGCGGCTGGACGCTGCCGGCTTCCTATGGCGTCTTCGCGACGCCGGCTTCCTGGTCGCCCGCCGGCAACAATAGGCTCGACGTGTTCGGCTCGGCCGGCATGGTTTCCAACGATATGAGCCTGCGCGGCCAGCAGCTCATCGCCATCGACGAGGCTGCAGGGTTCCGCGCCGCCGGCCTCCGCCACCAGCCGGTCCTGAACGGCCGTGTCACCGGCGCGCTCGCCGAAGAGGTCGCCGCCTTCCTGCGACTGATCCGCGACGGTGGCGAACCGATCGTCGGCCTCGACGACGCCGAGCGCGCCGTGCGCCTCACCGTCGCCGCCGAGGCGTCGCTCGCGAGCGGCCTGCCGGTCCGGCTGGACGGCTGAGATGGCGCGCTATGACGGCCCGGTCGTCGATGCGCACCATCATTTGTGGAGTGATGCGCCGGCAAAATATCCATGGCTTGCTGCCGAACCGGCCCTGGCGTGCCCCTTCATGGCGGATGACTATTTCGCAGCCGCCGCCCCGAACGATGTGGTCGCGACCGTCTGGATCGAGGCCTGCGCGAGCGATCCTTTGGCCGAGGCGAAGGCCGCGGCCGCGCTGCATGCCGCCGAACCCCGGCTGGCGACAGCGATCATCGCCCATGCACCGCTCGACGCATCCGACCTCCCGGAACGTCTGGACCGCCTCCAGGACGCCGCACAGACCTTGCGCGGCATCCGCGATATCGTTGCTGTGCGTCCGGGCCATTCGAGCTTCGCGCGCCACCCCGACCTGCTGCAACGCCCGGCCTTCGCCGCCGGTTTGCGTGAACTGGCGCGCCGCGGTCTTTCGTTCGACCTGATGCTGGAGCCCTGGCAGATGGACGGGGCGCTGGCGCTTGCCGCTGCCATTCCGGATCTTCCATTCATCATCGAGCACGCCGGAAGCCCGGATTTCTCGACAACGGAAGGAACGGCGCTCTGGCGAGATGCCATGCGCCGCGCGTCGGCCCTGCCCAATATCGCGGTGAAGATCTCGGCCCTACATTGCCGGATGCCCGGCTGGACGAACGCGGCGCTGGCGGAGCCGATCCTGTCGCTTGTGGAATGGTTCGGTGTCGACAGGCTGACCTTCGCCAGCGACTTTCCGGTCCACGACCGGACCGTGCCCTTCGCAGACGCTTATCAGACGTTTCGCGCAGCGGTTGCCGATCTCTCTGCGGATGGGCAGCGAGCGCTCTTCCACCAGACTGCACGGAACCTGTATCGACTGTAGCAGCGTGAGTGACGCTTCGGTCGGAAGGAACGAAACGCCGTCATACGATCGTGCCGCCATCGACCAGCATGTCCTGGCCGGTGATGTTGCGGGCCGCATCGGAGAGTAGGAACAGGACTGCGCCCGCTATGTCCTCCGCGGTGCTCATGCGGCCGAGCGCCGATGTCGCGGCGAAGCGCGCGACCCGCTCCTCGTAGGAAATACCTTCCAGCGCCGCTTCCTCGCCGAGCTGGCGCGTCAGGCGCGGACCCTCGACGCCGCCGGGCGAGACCATGTTGACGCGCACGCCTGCGGCTCCAGCCTCCAGCGCCGCCGATTTGGTGAGGCCGCGCAGCGTCCATTTGGTGGCGCCGTAGAGCGAGGCGTTGCGCACGCCCTTGAAGCCGAAAGTGCCGCCGATATTGACGATCGCGCCCATTTTACGCGCGATCAGTTCCGGCAGCATCGCCTTCATGACGAGGAAGGTGCCGAGCACATTGACGTCGAAGAGCTCGCGGAAATCCGCGGTCGTGTGCTCCCAGAGCTTCTTGCCGGTCGGCCCGGTGACCCCGGCGACATTGACCGCGCCGTAGAGACTTGGTCCGAATGTTTTCGAGGCTTCGGCTACGGCGGCCAGCACGTCGGCTTCGTTCGTAACGTCGGTGCGCAGGGCCAGCGCCTGCCGCCCGAGCTCGCGGATTTCCCCAGCGATCGCCTCGATCGGCGCCATGTCGCGGCCGATCAGCACGAGATCGCCACCGGCCGCCGCGATGGCGCGGGTGATCGCTCCGCCCATGCCCTTGGCTGGGCCGGTGACGAGGATGGCGCGGCCTTCAAGCGGCAGGGACATGATGTTGTTCTCTAGTTGCGCCAAGCGGTGAAGCGCTTCTCGACGGCCGTGGTCGCCGAGAAGATGAGAAAGGCGAGCAGCATCGAGACCACCACGGCGGCCCAGAGCAGGTCGTTCTTGCGATAGGACGCGGCATCGAGGATCAGCGTGCCAAGCCCCGGCGCGCCGGAGAGCCATTCGGCGAGCATGGCCGAGAGAATGGCGCTGGTCGCCGCGCTGCGGAGCCCGGCGAAGATGAAGGGCAGGGCAAAGGGGAAGCGCACCTTGAGGAAGGTCTTGGAAGCGCTGGCACCCAGCACATGCATCAGTTCCAGCGCATTCTTCCGCGTCGAGGAGAAGCCCTTCATGGCGTTCACCATGATCGGGAAGAACGAGACGATGACGACGACCGCGATCGCCGTGCCGATGCCGCGCCCGAACACCATGATCAGGATCGGCGCGATGGCGAGCACCGGCGCGGTGCGGAGGCCGATGACGATCGGCAGCACGGCATGGGTCGCCTTGTCCGAGGCAACGAAGAGCGCGGCGAGGCCGATGGCGATGACGAAGGCGACGGCGAGGCCGGCGGCGGCGTTCCGCAGCGTGAAGAAGACGGCAAGGCCGATCTTGCCGGCATTGGCCTCGAAGGCGGATAGCGCTGCCTCGGGTGGCGGCATGATGTAGGGCGGCACGGAAAACGCCATCACCGCAAGCTTCCAGAGGCCGATCAATATCGCGGCGAACAGGAGGGGACCGAGCGCCGAACGGAAGGCGCGGGCGGCGGGCCGGGCCTCGGCGAGCGCGATCTCAGCCATGGGCCGCCCCTCCGCCGATCGGAGCCTGCCTGCCTCCGATGACGATCCGCTCGGCCAGCGCGACCAGCCCATAGGCGGTCGTGGCGACGAGGCAGACGGCGACGATGGTCAGCCAGGCGAGCGGCACGTCGAAGGAGAACAGAGCATAGGTCATCATGATGCCAAGGCCGCGATCGGCGCTGACCCATTCGGCGATCAGCGCGCCGAGCACCGAGAGCGGCGCCGCGATCTTCAACGCCGAAAAAAGATAGGGAAGGGCGGAAGGGAAGGAGAGCTTCCAGAGTCGCTGCCAGCGGGAGGCGGCGAGGATGTGAAACAATTCGGCGACATTGCGATCGATTGCCTTGAAGCCCTGCACGACCCCGACGATAAGCGGAAACAGCGCCGCGATCGTCGCGATGACGATGCGCGAAGCAAGGCCGTTGCCGACCCAGACCATCAGGATCGGCGTGAGCGCGATCAGCGGTATCGAATCGACGACGATGGCGAGCTTCAGGATCGTCGTCTCGGATCGCCGCCACGAAACCGCGATGGCGCCGAGCGTCAGCGCGATCGCCGTAGCGAGCAAGAAGCCGAGCGCCGCCGAGAGCACAGTTGGCACCATGTGGTAGAAGAGGTCGGACCAGGAGCGCGTGAACGCCTCGGCGATCTCGGACGGCGCCGGCACGGTGATCGGCAGGAAGCCGGCCATCTTGACGATCTGCCAGACCAGAATGAGCCCGACGATGATCGCCGCCGGCGCCGCGATCGCCGAGACGCTGCGGCCCGGCCGTGTGCTGCCGGTCAGCGCCGCGCCCTCAGACATCGGCGGCCTCTGGCGCGTCCCTCAATTCATCGCCGAACAGTGCTGCGCGCACCGCATTTTCGAGCCGGTTGAAGGCAGACGTCTGCAGCATGGCGAGATGGCGCGGGCGCGGCAGATCGACATCGATGGTCGTTACCAGACGGCCGGGATGGGCGGCGAGCACGTGAACCTGATCGGCCATGAACACGGCCTCGCCGATCGTGTGCGTGACGAGGATCGCCGTCGTGCCGGTCTCCTCCCAGATGCGCAGGAGCTCCATATTCATACGCTGGCGCGTGATCTCGTCGAGCGCGCCGAAGGGTTCGTCGAGCAGCAGCACCTTGGGCCGCAGCGTCAAGGCGCGGGCGATCGAGACGCGCTGCTGCATGCCGCCGGAAAGCTGAGCCGGCTTGGCATTTTCAAAGCCGGAGAGGCCGACGAGGCGGATCAGATTCTCCGGGCGTGGCCCATCGCCGATCGGTCCGCCGGCGATCTCCAGCGGCAGGGAAATGTTATCGAGCACGCTGCGCCAGGGCAGCAGGCTCGCATCCTGGAAGACGAAGCCGATCTCATGCTTCAGACGCGCCTCGCCGGGCGGCTTGCCACCGATCGTGATCGCGCCGCTCGTCGGCGCCAATATGTCGGCGACGAGCCGCAGCAGCGTGGACTTGCCGCAGCCCGACGGCCCGATCAGAGCCGAGAAGCTGCCCGAGGGAAAAGTCAGCGAAATGTCGTCGATCGCCCGGACCGACTTGCGGTCGATCTCGAAATCCTTGGTGACATGGTCGAGGACGATGGCGGTCATGGCTCAACATTACTCCGGATGACCGTCGGCGGTCCTTAATCCGCTGAATCCTCCCGCAAAGGGATTCATCAGCAAGAGGAGGCCTGCCCCGTCGGGACAGAGCCTCCAACCCTCGTCCAGTCCTCCGTCATCCCGACGAAAGCCGGGATCCATGCAGCCTGAAGCGTTCAGATGTTTTGTGCCTCGGCTGAATGGATCCCGTGTCAGGCACGGGATGACGGCGGAGCATGGAGCGACGGCAGCACCTCGACGCTTTGCAGAGGAATCCTCAATGGGAGGCTCCTAACGCATCACTTCCCGTGGGCGGCGGCGATCAGCTTCTGCGTGACCACGTCCTCGACCTTGACCTGGCCTTCCTTCAGATCGCCGGCCTTGATCGAGAACTCGATGCCCTGCTGGAACACGGAGGGCTCGATCCACAGGAGGCCATGCGTCGCCGCGTCGCCGACCGGGATGAAGTCCTTGTAGACGCCGGCTTCCACCGTCTGTGCCTTCAGATCGAGGCCGCGCTGGCCATATTTGTCGACCATGAGCTTGGCCATGGCGTCGGGATTGTCGAGGAACCACTGCCAGCCCTTGATCTCGGCCTTGAGCCAGCGAGTGATCAGATCGGCCTTGGTGTCGATCGACTCGTCGGTAGCGTAGAGCACGCCGGCATAGCCCGGCAGGCCGAGGTCGTTCATATAGGCGACCTCGATGTCGACGCCGCGCGTCTTCAGCATCACGCCCTGGTTGGTGGCCCAGCCATAATAGCCGTCGACCTGGCCGGCCGCGAGCATGCCCGGATCCGTGCCGACGGGCACATAGTTGACCGAGGACGGGTCGAGACCGGCCGCCTTCATCAGCACGTCCATCTGCGGACGCGTGGCATTCGGCAGGGCGATCGTCTTGCCGGGGAAATCGGCCAGAGTCTTGATCGGCTTGGAGGCGAGCGACATGATCGCGCCCGGCGCCTTCTGCATGATCGCGGCGAAGGCCTTGACCGGCACGCCGCTGATGCGGGTGCGGATTACGCCCTCGACGTCGCTGTCGGAGGTCATCGCCTGGCCGCTCACGACGACGGCCGTGCCGTCCGTGCCGGGGCCGCCGGCGAGGAATTCGGCGTCGATGCCTTCGGCGGCGAAATAGCCCTGGTCGATCGCGGCGAAATGGCCGCCGAACTGGATCGACTTGATCCAGCCAAGCTGATGCACGAAGGCGTCGGCCGCATAGGCCCTCTTGGCCCCGAGCGACATGGCGCCGGGCGCGACGAAGACGCCAGCCAGCAGGCCGCCGCCGGCCTTCAGAAGCGAACGGCGGTTGAGCGCGGGCATGGCAAGCGAGGCAGTGTTCGCGACAAAGGGCAGTTTCTTTTCGGTCATGGCGAGCCTTTCTGGCGTCCCTTCTGGAAGTGACTACTGGCCAAGACAGCAATCTCTGTGCCAAAAGAAACGCGCCGAAAGCGGACTTTCTACAAAATGACGTTTTGCCGACAATTATCGGCAATGTTGGAAAAGTCGGCAGATGTCTCTTTTCTGGGCAGAATCATCATGTCGATAGGCGCCAATGGCATCGAGCATCACGTCGCTCTAGCGGGGCCGGCTGACGGCCCGCCTGTCCTGCTGGTCCATGGCCTTGGTTGGGACCATACGCTGTGGATCGGTCAGATCGAGACTCTGGCCGATCTCGGTTGGCGTGTCATCGCGCCCGACCTGCGGGGCATGGGGCTGACCGAGAAGCCGGAGGCACCCTATTCGATCGACCTCTATGCGCAGGATATGATCGCCGTCCTGGACGCGCTCGGCGTGGAGCGTTTCGCAATGGCCGGCTTTTCGCTGGGCGGCATCATCGCGGCCGCGATGCTGGGCCGCGTTCCGGAGCGGATCGCGGGAGCGGTCATCGCCTGCTGCGGCGTCCATTCGACGGCCGCAGGCGAGGTCGGCACCGAGGCGATGCTGGCGCGTGCCGAAGGTCTGGGTCCGCTAGCTTTCGCGGGCGAGCAGGCGGCGGCGATCTGGCATCCGGACTGGGCGGCGTCTCATCCTGCTGAGGTAGAGCGCTTCATCCACTGGCGTGCGGCTATGGATCAGGCAGCGCTTGTCCGCGCCTTCCGGTCCAGCTACGGCACCGACTATCGGCCGGTCCTCGACCGGACGCGCGTGCCCGTCCGTTTCATTGCTGCCGACAGCGATCCCTTCGCCTCGGTTGCGACGCTGCGGGACCTGCAGGCCCGAGTTGCGGGCTCCGATCTCGTTGTGATCGAGGAAGCGGGCCACATGGCACCCATCGAGCAGCGCGCGGCCTTTGACGCAGCGCTGGTGGATTTCCTCGATCGGGTGCCCGTCAGCGGGGCATAGGCGCCGGCGCCGTGCTGCCGCGTTCCAGCCATTCGCTGGCGAGCACGGTGCGCTCGGCGAGCGCGGCCTCGCCGGCTATGGCCTTCAGCAGCCCCTGCGCGGCCGTCGCGCCCATGCCGACCGTGGGCTGGCGGATGGTAGCAAGGCCGGGACCGCAGAATTCGCCGACCGCCGCGCCGTCGAAACCCATCACCGAAACCTCGTCGGGCACGGCGACGCCTGCCCGCCGGATCGTGTGCATGAAGGCGATGGCGATGTCGTCGCTGCAGCAGACCACGGCGGTAGGACGTTCGTCGAGGCCGAGAAATTCCGCCGCGGCGGCGCTGCCGCAGGCGAAGCCTTCGCGGAATTCATAGGACTGCCCGAAGCGCCGGACGGCAGCCTCGCCGAGGCCCGCCTCGTCCAGCGCCTCCACCAGACCGCCATAGCGCTCGACATCGTGGAAATTGCCGATCGGCCCGGCCACGTAATAAAAGTGGCGATGGCCAGTCGCGATAAGCCGGTGCGTCGCCTCGCGCATCGCCTCTCGCTCGTTCGTCACGACGCTGGGCACGCCCTTGCCGGTCAGATCGAGCAGCACCGAGACGATCGGGATGCCGGCGTCCGAGAGCGTGCGGTTGCCGTGGCGCGGGAGTTCGGAGGCGAGAATGATCGCGCCCCGTATCGTGCCGCCGAAAGCGAGGTCGAGAATGTGCCGTTCCGTTTCCTCGTCGCGATCGAGATTGGCGATGAGAAGATGGAATCCGGCCCTCGTCAGTTCGGTGTCGACGCCCTCCAGGACCTCGGAGACGGTCTGCGAGGCGCCATAGAACAGCGGGCCGGGCAGCACGACCATGACGATGTCGGATCGGCCGACGCGCAAATTCCGCGCCGCGGCGTTGGGGGTGTAGCCGAGCTGCTCGGCCGCCGCCGCAATGCGCTGGCGCGTTTCCTCATTGACCCTGCCCGGATTGGCGAGCGCGCGGCTCACCGTCGAGACGGCGACGCCGGCGAGGCGGGCGACGTCGCTCATCAACGGGCCGGCGCCCTCATGCGTTCCTGCCGTTCTCTTCTTCATGACCCCATTCCACGCGATTCGGCGGCTCGCCGAAACCGATATCGGAATTTTCTGGCAATCGATTGCCAAAACCCGTTGCACATTTTCCGGACTCGGCTAATCTAGGTGCATGGCAATCGATTGCCAACCCATAACGCATTGATTTTTAAATGATCCAGCCGAGGCCGGATCGCGGATGTCCGCTGCGCGGGCGCCGCCTGCATGGATGGAAGAGACGATGGTCGAGGCAAAGAAGCTGAAATTCGGCGTGGATCTGGTGACGTTTTTCCACCCCGATTTCTGGGGCGTCGACAGCTATGACGCGATCATCGCTCATGCGAAGGCCGAGCCGCGCGCGTTCTGGGACAAGATCCTCGACGCAATCCAGGCATCGGGCGTTACCGGCGTCGAGCCGACCTTCTCGCCGTTCAACTGGCGCGATGCGGTGAAGACCTATGGTTCCGTCGAGGCCTTCGCCGCCGAGCTTTCGAAGCGCGGCCTGTCGCTCGCCTCGGGCTTCTTTGCCGAGTTGGAGCATGGCGCCTCGATCGCTGATCCCGCCGTGCAGGCGAAGATCCTGGCGAGCGCCGGCGACTATGCCGCCTTCATCAAGGCCTGCGGCGGCGAGGCGATGGTCATCGGCCTGCCGATGCGCCAGACGCCGGGCGCCGAGCCCGTCCAGTTCGTTGATTGGAAGGCTGCGACGGAACTCGCTGATTTCCTGAACCGCCTCGGCGCGCTGACGGCGAAGCACGGCATCAAGCTGGCGCTCCATACCGAGGCGCATTCGATGTTCTGTTCGAGTCGCGACGTCGATCTGTTTATGCTGCTGACCGACCCGGCCTATGTCCATTTCTGCCCGGATACCGCCCATCTGATCGTTGCCGGCGCCGATCCGCTCAAGGTGATCGAGCGCCATCGCGAGCGCATGGTCATCGCGCACTGGAAGGATGCGATCGGGCCGATGCCGGCGGATACGCCGATCGACGAGAAGATCCACGAGCGCCACAGGCCCTATTTCTGTGGCTTCGGCATTGGCCGCGTCGATTGGCACGCTTTCGTGAAGCTGCTGCGCGACACGCAGTATGAAGGCTGGGCGATTCTCGAGCTCGACGCGGCCCCCGATCCGATCGCCGACATCGCCGACGGCCTTAAATTCATCCGTACGGCGTTGGCGCCGACCTACATCTGATCCCATCCGGAGGCGGCGCCTCCGCCGCCTCCTTCAGCAAGGCCCCGCAAGAGGGCCCCATCCTTGCAGAGGTGAATTCATGACGAGACTGACGAAAGCCCTTCTTTGCTGTTCCGCGCTGCTGATCGTGTCCTCGGTTCATGCCGACGACAAGCTGCCGGCCGAAGTGATGCATTCCTGGACCTCGGGCGGCGAAGCCGCCGCGGTCAAGGTCATTATCGACGAGTTCAACGCGCGCGGCGGTGAATGGTCCGACGCCTCGATCGCCGGCTTCGAGAGCGCCAATGCCGCCTATACGAGCCGCATCCTTTCCGGCAATCCGCCCACCGCCCGCAGCGTCATCTTCGGCCTCGACCAGCGCGAATTGATGGAGCAGGGCCTGCTCAACAATGTCGACGCGGTGGCGACGGCAGGCAAATGGCCGGACGCGGTTCCCGCCAATCTCTATGCGACGCTCGGCTATGACGGCCATATCTATCTCGCGCCGATCTCCATGCATGGCGAGAGCTGGATGTTCTATTCGAAGCCCGTCTTCGACAAGGTCGGCATCGCCGCCGAACCGGCGAGCTGGGACGAGTTCTTCGCTGACATGGACAAGATCAAGGCGGCGGGCCTCGTGCCGATCGCCTGGGGTGGCCAGGCCTGGCAGGAAGTGAAGGTCTTCAACGCGATTCTGCTGTCGCAGGTCGGCGTCGAGGGTTTCGGCAAGGTCTATGCCGGCGACGAGGCGACCCTCAAGTCGGACGGTTTCAAGAAGACGGTCGAGATCTTCGGCAAGATGCGGGACTATGTCGACGCGTCCTCGCCGGGCCGCAACTGGAACGACGCCACGGCCATGGTCATCTCCGGCAAGGCCGGCGTCCAGTTCATGGGCGACTGGGCCAAGGGCGAGTTCATCAATGCCGGCAAGACGCTCGGCACCGACTATGGCTGCGCGCTGGCGCCGGGATCGGACGGCATGGTCATCATCGGCGATGCCATGGCATTCCCGAAGACCGGCAAGGCCGAGCAGGACAAGGCGCAGGCGCTGCTTGCCGAGGTGATCATGGATCCGAAGATCCAGGTCGAGTTCGCCAAGAAGAAGGGCTCGTTCCCGGTCCGCAAGGATGTCGACACTTCCAGCCTCGACGCCTGCGCGCAGAAGGGTGTGGCGCTGCTCGCCGCTGGCAAGGTCGCGCCGGAGCACGCGATCATCATCACCCCGGCCAAGGTCGGCGCCGTCACCGACCTGATCGGCGAGTTCTGGGCCAACCCCGCCATGAGCGGCGACGAGGTGGTGGAGAAATTCACCGCCGCGGTCACCGAGGGCTGATCCCGTGGCTGCCGGGCAGGACGCCGCCCGCCTCTTGCCCAGCCGCGACCCGGCCTCGCCCGCGAAGGGGCGAGGCGCTGGCCGACCCAGGCGCCTCCGCGCGGCGGTCGCCTTTGCGACCCTGGTGCCGACCTGGATCGTTGTCCTCGTCGTCTATGTCGGCACCATGCTCTGGTCGGTGCAACTCTCCGTCACCAATTCGCGCATGCTCCCATCCTCGACCTATGTCGGTTTCGAGCAGTACCGGAAGCTCTTCGCCACCACGCGCTGGCTCATCTCGCTGCAGAACCTCGTCATCTTCGGCGTGCTGTTCATCGCCGGCTGCATCGTGGTCGGAACGCTGCTCGCCATCGCGCTCGACAGGAAGATCCGCTTCGAGAATGCGTTTCGAACCGTGTTTCTCTATCCCTATGCCATGTCCTTCATCGTCACCGGCCTTGTCTGGCAATGGCTGATGAACCCCGAACTCGGCATCCAGACAACGATGCGATCCCTCGGCTGGACCAGCTTCACCTTCGACTGGATCGTGAACCGCGACCTCGCCATCTATGCCGTCGTGCTCGCCGGGCTCTGGCAGGCGTCGGGACTCGTCATGGTGCTGATGCTCGCCGGGCTTCGCGGCGTCGACGGCGAGATATGGCGGGCTGCCCGCGTCGACGGCATCCCGACCTGGCGCATCTATGCCTCGATCGTCCTGCCGCAGCTCGGCCCGGCACTGGCCACCGCCGTGACCCTGCTCGCGATGGGAGTCGTCAAGACCTACGACCTCGTCGTGGCGCTGACCAATGGCGGCCCCGGCTCCTCGTCCGAGGTGCCGGCGAAATTCATCATGGACAATCTTTTCGGCCGCCAGAATCTCGGCCTCGCCACCGCCGCCTCGACCATCATGCTGATCACCGTGCTCGCGATCCTGGCGCCCTATGCCTATGCGCAGTCGATGCGCGCCCGCCGGGCGAGAGGAGGGGTCTGATGGCTGCCATGCCGCATCCACGCGGGCCGAAGCCGGAGGGCGTGACTGCCGGGCGCGCCGGGCTCTACGCCTTCCTCGCCGTTTCGGCCGCGTTCTTTCTGCTGCCGGCCTATGTGATGGTCGTGACGTCGCTGAAGACGATGGACGAGATCCGGCTCGGACGCATCTTCGCGCTTCCCGCCCATTTCGATCTCTCGGCCTGGGTCACGGCTTGGTCCGGCGCCTGCACGGGCCTCACCTGCAACGGCATCGGCGCCGGTTTCTGGAACTCGGTCAAGATCACGGTCCTCTCTGTCGCCATTTCGGTGATCGTCGGCGCGATCAACGGCTATGCCCTGTCCTTCTGGCGCCCGGCCGGTGCGAAGCTGGTCTTTGGCCTGTTGATGCTGGGCGCCTTCCTGCCGTTCCAGATTTTCATCTATCCGCTGGTGCGCGGCTTCGCGGCGATCGGAATCGCGGATTCGCTCGCTGGCGTCGTGCTGGTGCATGTGCTGTTCGGCCTGCCACTGGTGACGCTGCTGTTCCGCAATTACTACGCCGCGATTCCCGTGGAGCTGTTCAAGGCGGCGCGGGTCGATGGTGCCGGCTTCTGGCGGATCTTCCTCGAGGTGATCCTGCCGATGTCGACGCCGATGATCGTCGTGGCCTCGATTTTCCAGACGACGGGCATCTGGAACGACTTCCTGTTCGGCCTGATCTTCGCCGGCCGCGACAATCTGCCGATGACCGTCCAGCTCAACAACATTGTCAACACGACGACGGGCGAGCGCTTCTACAACGTCAACATGGCCGCGACCCTGCTCGCCGCCCTTGTCCCGCTCGTCATCTATTTCGTCTCGGGACGCTGGTTCGTGCGCGGCATAGCCGCCGGCGCCGTGAAAGGATAATCCATGGCCGTCGCAACGATCCCGGATCCCGCCGTATCGGTCCGCGAACTCGACATCGCCTATGGCGGCGCGACGGTGATCGAGCGCCTCTCGCTCGATATCGCGTCGGGCGAATTCCTGGTGCTGCTCGGCCCGTCCGGCTGCGGCAAGTCTACGCTGCTCAACGCCATCGCCGGCCTGATCGACATCGCCGATGGCGAGATATGGATATCGGGCCAGAACGTCACCTGGGCCGAGCCGAGCCAGCGCGGCATCGGCATGGTGTTCCAGTCCTACGCGCTCTATCCGCGCATGAGCGTCGAGCGAAACCTCTCCTTCGGCCTCCGCGTCGCCGGCCTGCCCAAGGCCGAGATCGAGACGCGCGTCGCCAAGGCGGCGGCGCTGCTGCATCTCGGCCCGCTGCTGAAGCGCCGCCCCTCAGAACTTTCCGGCGGCCAGCGCCAGCGCGTCGCCATCGGCCGGGCTTTGGTGCGCGATGTCGACGTCTTCCTGTTCGACGAGCCGCTCTCCAATCTCGACGCCAAGCTCCGCAACGAACTGCGCGTCGAGATCAAGAAGCTGCACCAGCAGCTCGGCAACACCATGATCTATGTGACGCATGATCAGGTCGAGGCGCTGACGCTCGCCGACCGGATCGCCGTGATGAGGGACGGCGTCATTCAGCAGCTGGCCTCGCCCTCCGAGATCTATCACCGCCCGGTCAACCGCTTCGTCGCCGGCTTCATCGGCGCCCCGGCGATGAACTTCGTCGACGGCGCGATCGAGACCGAGGGCGGGCCGCACTTCGTGGCCGGCGACTGGCGGCTGGACCTCGCCGCCTACCCCTTCGGCGCCGCGCCGGTGGCGGGTCCTGCGACGCTGGGCTTCCGGCCGGAGCATGTCGAACTCGCCGCTGCGCTGGATCGCCAGACGATCGCGGCGACGGTTTCCGTTGTCGAGCCGATGGGCGCCGATACGGTGATCTGGGCCGAGCATGCCGGCACGACCTTCTCCATCCGCATCATGAGCGATGTCCGCATCGCGCCGGGCACGGTCCTGTCCCCGGCCCTCGACATCGCCCGCGCCTCGCTGTTCGCAGCGGACGGCACCCGTCTCTGATCTCAACTCTCCGGAGCCTTTCCATGACCCAGCGCGTCGGCCTGATCGGCTGCGGCAATATTTCCGAAATCTATCTTTCCAATGCGGCCCGCTTTCCGGCGATCCGCTTCGTCGCCTGCGCCGATCTGAACCCTGAGGCGGCGAAGGCGAAGGCCGAGAAGCACGGCATCGCGGCGCGCTCGGTCGCCGATCTGCTGGCTGGTGACGACATCGACATCGTGCTGAACCTTACGGTTCCCGCCGCCCATGCCGAGGTCGCGCTCGCCGCACTCGCCAATGGTAAGCACGTCTATACCGAGAAGCCGCTCGCCACGACGACCGCGGAAGGCCGGCTGATCCTGGAGACGGCGAAGGCCAAGGGCCTTCGCGTCGGCGCGGCGCCGGATACCGTTCTGGGCGCTGGCGTGCAGACGGCGCGGCGCCTGATCGACGAGGGCGCCATCGGCGATATCGTCATGGGCACCGCCGCGATCCTGTCGCATGGCATGGAGATGTGGCATCCAAACCCGGACTTCTTCTTCAAGCCCGGCGCCGGTCCCGTGCTCGACATGGGACCCTATTATGTGGCGACGCTGATCACGCTGCTCGGACCCGTAGCAACGGTCGCGGCCATCGGCCGGATCGGCAATGCCGAGCGCATCGTGACGGCGCCGGATTCGCCTTTTCGCGGCAACACCATTCGGGTCGAGACGCTGACCAGCGTCCAGGCGCTGCTTCAGTTCGCGAGCGGCGCGCAGGTGAGCTTCCTCGCGAGCTGGGATGTCTGGCAGCACGGCCAGCCGCCGCTCGAACTGCATGGCACGGAAGGCTCGCTGCGTGTGCCCGATCCGAATTGGTTCGGCGGCGATGTACTCCTCGCCCGGCGCGACCAGCCCTTCGCGGCCGTTGGCACCGAAGCCATGGTCTATGGCGGCCTCAACTACCCGACCTTCGCCGGCGAAGTTGCCAACTACCGGGGCCTCGGCCTCGCCGACATGGCTGATGCGATCGAGACCGGCCGTCAGCACCGGGCCAATGGCGAAGTCGGCCTCCATGGTCTCGCGGTGATGGAGGCGATGCTGCGCTCGGCCACCGAAGGCGGCGCGACGCTCGCCATCGACGATCCCGTCGAGCGTCCCGAAGCACTCGGCGAGGTCGAGGCTGCCCGCCTAACCGGGATCTGACCCGCCCGCGCCGATTGTGATCGCCCGGCCCCCTCGGTAGAGTGCTCCGGCAGGAATGATCGGCAGCGGGGCCTTGGCATGGACGTCGGGACGGAAACGCGGCGGCGCGGCGCGGACGAGGCGGAAGGTCCCGCTGAGGACGGCGGCAAGCGCGTCCGCGGCCACGGCGCCCAGACCGTCTATGAGAAGCTCCGCCGCTCGATCCTCGATCTGTCGCTGGCGCCGGGCAGTCCGCTTGACGAGGTGAGCCTCGCCGCGGAATTCGACATGTCGCGCACGCCGGTGCGCGAGGCCATGGTTCGCCTTGCCGCCGAGGGGCTGGTGACGACGCTGCCGAACCGCAACACCATCGTCTCGCCGATCGATTTCATCCGCCTGCCGGTTTATTTCGAGGCGCTGACGCTGATGTATCGCGTCACGACCCGCTCGGCGGCGGTGCATCGCGGCGCCGGCGAGCTGTCGCGGATCAAGACGCTCGCCGATGCCTATGCCGATGCGGTCGAGCGGGGCGATGCGCTGACCATGATCGAGGTCAATCGCGAGTTCCACGTTGCCATCGCCGAAGCGGGCGGCAATCCCTATTTCACGACCCTCTTCACCCGCCTGCTCGACGAGGGCCGCCGCCTGCTGCGGCTCTATTATTCCTCCTTCGACGATCATCTGCCGCGCCAATATGTCGACGAGCACGGGGCGATGGTGGCGGCGATCGAGGCCGGGGACGCGGAGCGCGCCGATCAGCTGGCGGCTGCCCACGCCGCGCAGATCGTCCGCCAGATCCAGAGCTATATCGCCCGCGACGCGGCGGCGGGCATGGTGCTGACGGATCGCTGACGAGCGGCCGACGGGAGTTCGAGATGCGCGATTTCGGCGAGATCCTGGCGCGTGCGGCGGAGCGGAAAGGCGGGCTGGAACGGCTCGAAGCGCTCCTCGCCGGGACCCCGGTGAAATCGCCAGCCGAGATCGCGGCCATGGCGGACGCCCGTATCCTCGCGGCCATGACCCGGCGCGTCTTCAATGCCGGCTTCTCCTCCAAGGTGATCGACGCGAAATGGCCGGCGTTTGAAGCGGCGTTCCGCGGCTTTGATCCGGCCGCTTGCGCCTTCCTGTCGGATGAGAATTTCGATGCGCTTCTGCGCAATGCCGACATCGTCCGCAATGGCGCCAAGATCCGCAGCGTGCAGGCCAATGCCGCCTTTCTTCTCGATCTCGCGCGCGAGCATGGCAGCGCCGCCCGTTTCTTCGCGGATTGGCCGGATGGCGATTACGTCGGCCTGCTCGACGTCCTGAAGCGCCGAGGCAGCCATCTCGGCGGAGATTCGGGCATCTGGTTCCTGCGCATGATCGGCAAGCCGGCCTTCGCGCTGTCGCCCGACGTCGTCACGGCGCTGATCCGCGAGGGCGTCGTTGAGCGCGCTCCCGGTGGCAAGCGCGACTTCGCGCTCGTCCAGGCAGCGTTCAATGCGTGGTTGGCCGAAACGGGACGAAATCTGACGGAGCTCAGCCGCATTCTGGCGATGAGCGTCGGCGACTAGAGTCGACGTCCTTTCGCGCCGCAGCAGCGCGGTTGCCATTCTGCTGCGCCGCAAATTAACCTTAATAAAAAGTAAACTATGAAAAGGCTGCCATTGAAGCCGGCAGTGGGTCCGCCTGCCTGTTCCGGCTGTTAACGATTTGTTAAGCTTGTTTGCAATGGGGCCTGATGGCCACCCCCATTTGGAGACCAGCATGTCTGTTGCGGCGTTGGCGCCCTCGGCGCCGAGCTTCTCCGAGCGTTTGTTCAATGTTCTGGAGAAGGTAGACTACCGGGTTGCAGTAACGGAGGCGGATCGAGACGCGGTGTTTCGTCTGCGTTACGAGGCGTATGAGCGCGAAAAGGCTGTTGTGCCGAGTTTTTCCAGGCGACTCAGCGATCAATACGATGATCTAGACAATACAATGGTGGTCGCGTTGCATCTGGATGGCCGCATCGCCGCCACCATCCGCATCAGCGTGATGACGGCCGATCAGCCCGATGGACCGGATCGCGCGCCCTTTCTCGACGTTGTCGGGCCGATGCTCGACGCCGGCAAGGTCCTGATCGATCCGACGCGCCACGCGACGGACGAAGCGTTCTCGAATGCCTATCCTGGCTTGATGCCCTATCTGACGACCCGTATCGCCTGGATGGCGGCAGAGCATTTCGATGCCGATGTGATCCTCGCCAGCGTGCGGACCGAGCATCAGGCGTTCTACCGGCGGGTCTTCGGCTGCGAACTCGTCTGCGAGCCGCGCCCCTATCCGCCGCTGATCAAGCCGCTCAGCCTGATGACGCTGGATTTCAAGGCGGCGCGCAACAAGGTGCTCCACCGCTATCCATCCTTCCGCTCGACCTTGTTCGAGCGGCGTATGCTGTTCGAGCCTTTCTTTGGCGCGGATGAGGCGATCCTTCAACAGGACGCCGTCACCCCCAAGGCTCTCACCGCCTGACGCGGCGGTGGCACCCGTCCGCCTTGCTTTGAAGCTGGTGCCGCTCCGTGCACCGGCTCCCCGGCACGCCGCTTGACTTGCGTCTTCCCCACGCCATTTCGGCTTTAACGCTGGGGCCGGCCTTTCTCGGCTCCTGCGCAGGCGGTGGGAGGAGACATGCGCAACGCGGTTATCATCACAACCTTGGGTGCGGCGCTACTGGGCGCCGGCCCGGCCATGGCGCAGCAGAGCTATCCGGGGACAGTCACCAGGGCGAACCCCGGCACCGGCGATGTCACTCTGACGACGGGCAAGACCTATCGCGTCAGCAAGCCTGTATTGCTCTATGGGCTGATGCCCGGCGCCCATGTCGTGATAACGGTCGCGCCCAACGGAACCGTCGGTATCCGGCAGAATGAAGGCTATCGCGACGAGGCGATGAGCCAGCAGCAATGAAGCCCGGTCTCGCGACCGTCAGGGACAACGCCAGGTCAGCTGCCCATAGGCATTGACGACCTGATAGCAGCCGGGACGCGGCGCGACGACCACCACGGGTGGTCGCACCACGACGGGCGGCGGGACGACCACGACCGGCGCCGGGTGATAATAGGGCGTCCGGCGGGCAACGCCGGCATAGCTCATCGGCGTCAGCGGCCGGCCAACGACAGCCTCGGCCTGGGGCATCAGCGAGCCGGAACGGAGCGCAGCCCAATCGACGGGAAGCACGGCGAGGCCGGTCAGCAGGCCAAGCCCGAGCGCGGCGATGCGGGAAAGCTTCAGGGTCATTTCAAATCTCCCTTCGCGGCGGCACTCGGCGGGACCTCGTCCATTTCGCCCAGCGCGGCGAAATCGACCTTCTCGGCGCCCTTTGGCGCGGTGAAGGCGAAGGCATCGGCGGCAAAGTTCGGCGCCGTGTTCCAGCTCTTGATGCGGATCGTATATTCCGGCGCGGCGGCGACGGCCTTGCTGGTGATGACGAATTGGCGGGGGATTGGATGCTCCCCGATTTCGACCCAGAGCTGCCAGTCGGTGTCGAGCGTGCGGAAGGCGAGATGCTCGCACTCGACACCGTCGATCACGCCGCGTCCTATATGCCGGCCATCGATCACGCCGCCCATCAGCGCGTCATAGGCATTGGAGGAGATGAGGTCGGCCGCTGGCAGTTCCGCTCCCGCCTGCCGCAGTCCCGCGACGATATCGTCGATCGTGCCGCCCTCAATGGGCAATTGGGCATAGCGGTTCAGATTGCGGCCGAGCAAGGTGAACAGCTTGCCGTCGCTCACCGCCTCGACATCGGCATAGCCGCCGACGCGGTGGGCGCGGAACTGGTTCGGCCGGTTGAGATCCAGCGATCCCGAGGACGCGAACCGGATCTTCTCGATCTCAGGCGTCACGACCTCGATCGAGGTGTCGAAGGTCATCGCGATCGTCTTCTGGCTCGCGACATAGTCGGACATCGCTTTGACGATCGCCGAAGCGTCGTCGGCAGCATGAACCGGGCCGGCCAAAGCGAGCCCGAGGACGGGCACCACGAGGGCGCCGACGGCGCGGCGCAGGACGCGGGCCACCCGGTTTGCGTAAACAGCACCCATCATCTCACTCCTCCCGAGTTGATACGGCGTGGGCGCATCGACCTAACCACCAATGCCGCGTCTTGGCGAACGAATTTGTCGCGAGGTGAGGCCGCGTCGCTAGTGGCTATGTTCGCTCGCATGGATGCGGCGCGCGATAAAGCCGGCGATCGACGGGCCGAGCAGCACGATCAGGAAGAAGCGCACGACCTGCAGCGCCATGACGAAGGAAATGTCGACGGGCGTCGCGGCGGCGATGATCGCGATCGAATCCATTCCTCCGGGGCTGGTTGCCAGATAGGCGGTGAGCGGATCGACGCCGAGAAGATGAACGAGCAGCAGGGCAAGGCCGCCGCAAAAGGCGATCAGCACGGCGATCGAGAGAATGAGATGCGGCAGGATCCGGGCGGCATGGCGCACGATCGCGTGGGTGAAGCCGAGACCGATGCGCCAGCCGATCAGCGCATAGCCGATCGAGAGCAGCCATTCCGGCAATTGGATCGCCAGCGTTCCGGTCGCATGCAGCGCGGCGCCCACCACCATCGGCACCAGCATGGTGCCGGACGGAATGCGCGAGACCCGGCCGATGAGCGTCCCGATGACGGCTACCGCGACCGTACCGCCGAAGGCGGCTGCGTCGATCGGTGGGAACCAGACGGTCTCGGGACGCGGCGCGCCGGAGAGGTCGACGAAGAAGCCGGCCAGGATCGAAGCGGAGCCGGCGACCATGACGACGCGCAGATATTGCATCAGCGCGACGAGCCGCGCATCGGCGCCGAAAGCCTCGGCCATCAGCACCATCGCCGAGGCGGCGCCGGGCGAGGAGCCCCAGACCGCCGTCGTCCCCGGCAGGATGCGGCGCCGGCTCATGACATAGCCGAGGGAGCTCGAGGCGATGATGGTGGTGGCGACGATGGCGATGAACAGCGGCCAGTCGGAGAGAAAGGTCCCGACGATGCCGGGCGTGATCGCCGAGGCGATCAGCATGGCGACGATCGCCTGTGCGGCGATCGCCAGCGGATCAGGAACGCGGATGGTCGCGCCGCCGACACCGGCCGCGATCCCAGCGGCCATCGGCCCCAGCAACAGCGCCGCGGGCAGGCCGGCGGCAAAAAGCAGGGCCGCGAGCCCGACCGAGCCGGCGACGAGGCCGACCCATTGGAGGGGGCGCGGCCAGAGGCCGATCGGCGGGAAAAAGCGGGAGAGGGACATGGAAGGGCCTTGTGCAGGCGCAGCATAGCATCAACGCGGGAGCGGAGAACCCGAATGCATCGCAATTGGCGATGGCTGGCTTCGTGCTATAGATCTCGCATCTCTTCGTGGATGCCGATCATGATGAACTTCGTTCCCGCCGCACCCGTTCTGCTCGCCTATATCCTGGCGGTGGTGGCTCTGATCCTGACGCCCGGACCGGACATGACGCTGTTCCTCGGCAAGGCGGTCAGCCAGTCGCGCATGGCCGGCGTCGCGGCCATGCTGGGCAATTCCCTCGGGCTGGTCATCCACACCGTGCTGGTCGCGATCGGCCTCGCCGCGCTGCTCGCCGCCTCGGTCACGGCGTTCACGGTCCTCAAAGTCGTCGGCGCGGCCTATCTGGCCTATCTCGCCTATCAGGCGATCCGCCACGGCTCGGCCCTGACGCTGGGCGGCAATCGTACGGCCGCGCCGCTTTACCGGGTCTTCCTGCACGGGCTGACGGTCAATCTGCTCAACCCGAAGATCATCGTCTTCTTCGTGACCTTCCTGCCGCAATTCGTCCTGCCGGGCGATCCGCATGCGAGCGGCAAGCTGATGTTCCTCGGCCTGCTCTTCGTGGCGGTCTCGATCCCCATGAGCCTGCCGATGATCTACTTCGCCGGCTCGATCGCGGATTTCCTGAAGCGCTCGCCCAAGGCGACGCGGGCCGTCGATTATCTGTTCGCCACGGTGCTCGGCGGCTTCGCGGTGCGGCTCATTCTGGCGCAGACGAAATAGGGCGGTTCACGCCCGCGCCGTGCCCCGCTACCAGCCAATAGGCGAAGCCGGCGGCGAGCCCGGCTGCGAGCGGCGGCAGGAATTCCGTGTTGCCTGGAAAGGCGAAGAGGTGGACACCGAGTCCGATCCCGCCGCCGAAGATCATCCAGGCGATCACTGAGCGGATGGCGAGGATTTCCGAGAGCACGATGCCGGCGAGGAAGGGCAGGGCGGCGGTTTGCGCGATGCCGGCGATCAGGATCATCACTGGCTCGACGATGATCGGAATGAAGTGGCCGGGGCCGCCCCATAGATCCTGTTCGCGAAAGCCGAAGGCGGCGAGATAGACGAAGATCGCCGTCGCGATCGCCGCCATGAAGCCGATCGGGATCAGGAACAGGATGCGCAGGAAGGCGCGCATCGGCTACTCGTCCGCGTCGCCGGCCATCATCGCCTCGAGCGCCAGGCGCTCGCGGGCGCGCATTCGCTCGCTCTCGCTCTTCAATTGCCCACAGGCGGCGAGGATATCGCGCCCACGCGGCGTGCGGATCGGCGAGGCATAGCCGGCGCGGTTGACGATGTCGGAGAAGGTCTCGATCGTCTCCCAGTCCGAGCACTGGTAGTTGACGCCCGGCCAGGGATTGAACGGGATCAAATTGATCTTGGCCGGGATACCCTTGAGCAGGCGAACGAGTTCGCGCGCATCGGCCGGACTGTCATTGACGTCCTTCAGCATCACATATTCGAAGGTGATGCGGCGGGCGTTGGAGAGGCCGGGATAGTTGCGACAGGCTTCCAGCAGTTCGGCGATCGGGTATTTCTTGTTGAGCGGCACGAGCATGTCGCGCAGATCGTCGCGCACGGCATGCAGCGAGATCGCCAGCATCGAGCCGATTTCGGCGCCGGCGCGCGGGATCTCGGGCACGACGCCCGAGGTCGACAGCGTGATGCGTCGCTTCGACAGCGACAGGCCCTCGCCGTCGGAGGCGATCAGCAGCGCCTCCTTGACGTTGTCGAAATTATAGAGCGGCTCGCCCATGCCCATCATGACGACGTTCGAGACGAGGCGGCCTTCGCTGGGAACGGATGTGCCGACCGGCGTCGACGTGTCGGGGAAATCGCCGAGCCGGTCGCGGGCGACGAGGATCTGGCCGACGATCTCCTCGGCCGTCAAATTGCGCACCAGCTTCTGCGTGCCGGTATGGCAGAAGGAGCAGGTCAGCGTGCAGCCGACCTGGGAGGAGACGCAAAGCGTGCCGCGGCCGATCTCGGGAATATAGACCGTCTCGATCTCGACCGGGCGGCCGGCGCCGCGCGGGGGAAAGCGCATCAGCCATTTGCGCGTCCCGTCCTCGGACACCTGCTCGGTGACGATCTCGGGACGCTTCAGCGTGAAGGCGCTGGAAAGCGTCGCGCGCATATCCTTCGAGACGTTGAGCATGTCGCCAAAATCGGTGACGCCGCGCGCATACATCCAGTTCCAGAGCTGCGACGTGCGCATGCGAATCTGCTTGCGCTCGACGCCGATGCGAGCCAGCTCCGCACCAATGCCCTCGCGCGAAAGGCCGATCAGCGAGGGCTTTTCGGAATGCGGCGATCGGGCGGCGGGCGGTGCCGTGGTGAGCGGTGCGGTCATCAATGTATCCGGATAAGGGCCGGGGGCGTCCATATCGTGGCGCCGATAGGCCAATTTGGCCGCCTCATACCACAAATCGGCAGTATTCGGGAATGCTTCAGATGAGGGCAGAGCGGCGCGTGATCAAGACGGGGCAGCCAACCGCTGTGAACAATCGGCTTGCCTTCCGTGCATGTCTACTTATCTCTTTCCACAGGAAGAAATATTGTATAATATATCTATGGAAAGAGAGGCGTTATGC
Organism: Kaistia algarum; assembly: GCF_026343945.1. Taxonomy (NCBI): domain Bacteria; kingdom Pseudomonadati; phylum Pseudomonadota; class Alphaproteobacteria; order Hyphomicrobiales; family Kaistiaceae; genus Kaistia; species Kaistia algarum. The sequence goes on along the minus strand of NZ_JAPKNJ010000001.1, from coordinate 1,215,332 downwards.
GGATTTCGACATCCTCCATTCCGGCCGCCGCACCTGAGGCCGGGCTGGTCTTAACCAAGGCCGCCATCCGCGCCGCCGATCGGCTCCGCGTCACGGCGCGTATCCTCGCCACGATCATCGGTGTCAGCGAGGCGACGATATCGCGGATGAAGCGCGCTGAATTCGCGCTGGAGCCGGGCACCAAGCCGTTCGAACTCGCGGTGCTGTTCACACGGCTATTCCGCTCGCTGGATGCGATCGTGGGCGGCGACGATGCCGTGGCGGCGGCGTGGCTCACCCAACCCAATCTGGCGCTGGCCGCCCGGCCGATCGAAAAGATTCAGAGCGTGATCGGACTTGTCGATGTCATCGCCTATCTGGACGCGCGTCGCGCTCTCGTCTGAGTTCCGGCGATTTGACGGTTCGTGCTGGCGCCTGGTCGAGGCGCAGCACCGCGTCTCGACGCTGAAGCTGACCGATACGCTTGCCGAGCAGGCGATCCTCGAGGATCTGATCGAGGACACCAAGCCGGCGATCCCGCCGGAGTGCCGTCATCTCGATTTTCTGCTGGCGACGCCCTTCCGCTATGGCGCGCCCTATCCGCACGGATCCCGCTTCCGCCGGGCCGGCCGGACCCACGGCGTCTATTACGCAGCCGAGACCGCCGCGACCGCCGTTGCCGAGATGGCGTTCTACCGTGTCCTGTTCTTCGCGGAATCGCCGGCGACGCCATGGCCCTCCGACGCGGCCGAATATACGGCTTTCGCCGTAGCTGTCGCGACGGATCGCCTGCTCGATCTGACGATTGCACCGCTGTCGGCCGATGAAGCGATCTGGACGGACCCGACCCGCTATGCCGGCTGCCAGGCCTTGGCCGATGCGGCGCGCGAGGCGGGTGCGGATGCGATCCGATATCGCTCGGTTCGAGATCCGGCCGGAGGCGCCAACCTGGCGCTCCTGTTCTGCCAGGCCTTCGCCCGCCCGGCGCCGACCGAGCGCCAGACCTGGCGCATGCGATTGAGCGCGTCCGGCGTCCAGGCGCTGTGCGAGTTCCCGCGTCAGGCGCTGGAATTCCCCCGCGCCGCTTTCGCCTCCGACCCGCGCATCACGGCGCTCAACTGGGAACGCGGGTCGCGCTGACGGCAGCGCCAAGCCCGGGCTGCCGTCAGGCAGGAACGGGCAGGCGCTCTTCCTCCCGCTGCTATTCGACCGGGCCGATCATGCTCGAATCCTCGACGCCGAGCGCCTCGGCGGAGAGCCAGAACACTTCGCCCTCGCTCTCCTCCGTATCGAGCCAGAGGAAATCGAGGGCCGGAAACTCCGCCTCGAGGATCTCGCGGCCCGTGCCGATCTCGCACAGGAGGCCGCCGCCAGGGTTCAGATGATCCGGCGCCGCGGCGAGGATGCGGCGGACGATGTCGAGCCCGTCCAGGCCGGAGCCGAGCGCCATGGCCGGCTCATGCCGGTATTCCTCCGGCAGTTCGTCCATCGCGATCCCGTCGACATAGGGCGGGTTGGTGAGGATCAGATCGTAGCGCTTCTCCTCGATCGGCGCGAACAGATCGCCCTCATAGAGCTCGATCCGCCCGCCAAGACCCTTGTCGCCCACATTGATGCGCGCGACGTCGAGCGCGTCCGGCGACAGGTCGATCGCGTCGATCTCGGCATTTTCGAAGACACCGGACGCCAGGATGGCAATGGCGCCGGAGCCGGTGCAAAGGTCCAGCACCGTCTCGATCGAATCCGTATCCTCGACTAGCGAGAACTCGTCCCCGCCAAAGAGGTCGGAATAGAGGATCTCGCCGATATAGGAGCGCGGAACGATCACCCGCTCATCGACATAGAACGGTATGCCGAGCTGGTAGGCGCGCTTCAGGAGATAGGCGAGGGGCTTGCGGGTGGTGACTCGCGCCTCGATCAGCGCGACAAGATGCGCGCGCTCTTCCGGCAGCAATCGCGCGTCCAGATAGGGCTCGAGCTGGTCGATCGGCAGCTTCAGCCCTTCGAGCACCAGATAGGCCGCCTCGTCGAAGGCGGTCGATGCGCCATGGCCGAACGCAAGGCCAGCGGCGTTGAAACGGCTCACCGCATAGCGGAGGATATCGCGGACGGTGAGCAGTGTGTCGGCGGGGGCGGGTTGGGGCAATTGCGTCTCTCAGGCATGGATGAGGTCGCGGCTGGCTCTATCAGGTTGGAGCCGGATGCGCACCCCCGCCGGCCCGGCTTTCGCCGGGCGCGGCCGAATACCTCGCCAGAAGCGCGCCTCAGGTCGTCAGCTTGCCGTTGGGGCTCAGCTTGTCGACCGCGTCGGGCAGATATTGCGCCAGCATACCCGAGATCTGGTCCAGCGGGATGCCGAACTGCGTCGCGAGCTTCTGCAGTTCCGCATTGCCCAGCGCGCCCCGGATCTGCTCGACATCGATCGGCAGATTGCTGCCATTGCCGAGCCAGGAAGCGACCTGCGCCCCGAGCCCGGAGGTTTGCAGGTGATCGAGCACGCCCTGCAGGCTACCGAACTCCGTCTTGGCGAGCGCGTTATTCAGCGTCTGGCCGAGCGAACTCGGATCGCCATCCTTTCCGCCCAGTCCCTGCAGCACGCTATTCAGCAATCCGTCGAACATACCCATGGTCGTTCTCCTTCTGGACCGCTACTGGCCCTTGGCCTTCAGACGCTTGTTGCAGTCGCTCCAATATTGCGGCCACTTGGCGCCGGTTGCCAGCGTGCCCGCCTTCTTGGCGGCCTGCCATTCGGCACCGCAGGAGCGCATGCGCGCCCAAGCAGCCTTCTGGCCCGGTGTCGGTTCACGCTTGCCGGTAACGGCCGGCTTGTTCGGGTCGACCTTGGCAGCGACTTCCGGATCGGGCAGCGGCGCGCCGAGATCCTCGTCATCCGCCTTGGTTGCCTTCGCTGCCTTGGCCTTCGGAGGCGTCGCCTCATCCGGATGGGCGGCGGCATAGTCCTTGGCGCACTGGCTCCAGAATTTCGGCCAGGTCTGGCCGGCCGGAACCTTGCCATCGGCCTTCAGCTTGGCCCATTCATCCGAACAGGCAGCCATGGCTGGCGACTTGCCCTTGCCGCTCGTGGCGGCCATGTCGTCGGCGGGCGCGGGGGCCGTTGCCGGCTTCGCAGCCGCCTTGGTCTTGGCTGGCGGGGGCTCGGCGGGCGGCGGCGCGGTCTTGTCGGCAGCGGCGGCGGCATCGGCGGGATGGGCCGCGGCGTAGTCCTTGGCGCACTGGCTCCAGAACTTCGACCAGGTCTGCCCGGCCGGGACCTTGTCGTCGGCCTTCAATTGCGCCCATTGGTCGGAGCAGGACTGCATGGCCGGAGATGTGGCGGCCGAGGCAGAGCCGGCAGCAAGGAGGCCGAGGGCCAGTCCGGCGCCGGCGAGCGCTAGCCGTAGTGAAAGCGTCATGGTGCGATGTCCTCCGATGCCCAGCGCCGGAATGGCGCTTCGCCGCCCTTGGCGGACAGGGAACATCGCGCCGCCTCCAGTGTCAACGATCCTGATTGCAGCATCGAAGCGCGAAACCGTGCGGCGAAACGAGCCTCGCCGCACGGGTCTTGCCGGAACGCGGCGGTTCTATTTGCCGGCGTCGCCGCCGTTCTTCGCCAGCCAGGCCTTCATGAAGGTGATCTCGCCCTCCTGGGCCTTTATCACCGCCTCGGCGAGCTTGCGGATTTCCGGATCCTTGCCGTATTCGAGCTCGACCTTGGCCATGTCGATCGCGCCCTGATGATGCGGGATCATGCCGCGCACGAAATCGACATCGGCATTGCCACTATAGGGGATCATCATCCCCTGCATCATGGTCTGGTCGGCCTCGCGAAACGCCTTCGTCGAGGGGCTTTCGTCGGAAGACATCCCCTGCATCGGCATCTTGCCGTGATCCATGCCTTCGGCGCTCGCCAGCGCGAGCGGCGTCGTGAAGACAGCCGCGAGAGCTGCCAGTCGGATCCATTTCTTCATGTCACTATCTCGAATATTCGCAGAGCGGGCATGAGCCTTCGGCCGCCGCGGCCCGCGCGCGGTCGGCCTTGCGCAACCTGGAGAATGTCAGGCGCGGGGAGGCGGCAGCTCGGGACCGGGCGCGGCGCCGATCGGCAGGCGGTCCGAAGCCGGGCGCGGCAGGCGGGTCCGGTTGCCGTCCGGCAGACGCAGCGCGATCTCGCCGCTCTGGCTCGCCGCCGGAAGGAGGAGGCAGCAGACCGCAATCTGAATGGGCATCGCCGGGCGATCCGGCACCGCGCCATGCATCGCGCCGCCGGTCAACGCATGCGGACAGCCTTGCATGCCTTCATGGCTCGGCATCCCCATGGCCGGCACAGTACCGGCGATCGCCAGGGACAGGAAAATAAGACAGGCCGTGAGGAAGCGGAAAGCGCGCTGCATGAGGGTGAGATGGCGTTGCCTGTGGCCAAGGTCAAGCGCCGAACCGTGCCGGTGGCTCGCCCGGTCCGGCGCGGCATCCGGCTATTGATTGGTCGCCGGCGGCGCGGCCGGGGCGGTCTCGGCTGGAGCGCTGGCAGGCGCCTTGGCTTGCTCCCGCTCGATCTGTTCGAGGTCGTCCTGCTTGAGATTGTTCATCTCCTCGGCCATGGCGGGCGCAGCCATAAGCAGGAAGGAGGCCGCGAGGAGGGAGAGCTTTGGCAGGGTGGTCATGGGGAACTCCCGAGCGCCGGAAAGCCGTGCCATCCGGTGGTGACGAGCCGAGGCTACCACGCGGGAGGCACAGCCGCCATTGGTGGACAGGGGACGGTCAGCCGAGGCGCCTCTGCAGGAAGACGAGATCGAGCCGGCGGCCGAACTTGAAGCCGAGCTCCGGCATGCGCGCCGTCTCCTTGAAGCCCTGGCGTTCATGCAGGCGGATCGAGACCGCGTTGTCAGCGGTGATGCCGGCGACCATCACGTGCTTGCCCGCGGCCGTGGCATGATCGATCAGCGCCGCCAGCAGCGCCTTGCCGGCACCCTGGCCACGCGCCGCGGCCGCGACATAGATCGAGTTCTCGACCGTGAAGCGATAGCCCTGGAAGGGGCGGAAATCGCCATAGGAGGCATAACCGAGGACGGCGCCCTCCGCCTCCGCGACCAGCACCGGGAAGCCCTGCCGGCTGCGAGCCTCGAACCAGGCCTTGCGGTTGCCCAGATCGACTTTATCGTCGTTCCAGATCGCCGTCGTGTTGGCGACGGCGTCATTATAGATGGCGAGGATGGTGGGAAGGTCCGCCTCGCGCGCCTCACGGATCTGCATGGCTCAGGCCTTTCCGATCGCCTTGTAGAAAATCGTGGCGCCCGACGGGCGGCCGTCCGGCGTCAGGGCATAGCCCGGTATCGTGCCGACCTCCGTCCAGCCGCAGGCGGCGTAGAGCTGGTGGCCGGCGCTGTCCGTCTCGGTATCGAGCACGAGCAGCGTCCGTCCGGATTCAGTTGCCGCGGCCTCGGCCGCTGCCAGGAGCGTCCGCCCGAGGCCGCGCCGCCTGGCGCTCGAATGCACCAGCATCTTGCCGATATCGGCCCGATGCGGCTGGTTGGGCTGCGGGGCGAAGGTCACGACCACCGTGCCGACGATCCGTCCGTCCGATTCCGCGACGATCAGGATGCGCCGCCCCTCGGCGATGAGCGGGATCTGGCCGCGCCAGAACGTCTCGGCCTCGTGCGCCGCGAAGCCGGCCATGAAATTCACCGAGGCGCCGCCCGCCACCGCGTCGGTCAGCAGCGCGCCGAGTTCAGCCAGCGCGCCTTCAGCCTCCGCGGCGGAAAGACGCCTTATCCGGGCGCCCGGTTCACTTGCCCGGTACGAAGCTTCTTCCGGCATGGTCCTCGCGCCCGTCTCTTTTGCCTGAGTTCCTATCGCCCCGCCGGCTTGCCGCTGTCAATTGGCCGGATAAGCCCGCTTTCGGCGCTTTGCGGGGCGATGGCGTGATGCTATGGAGCGCGCCATGACGAAAGCGCCCCTCGCCAATATCCGCAATTTCTCGATCGTGGCCCATATCGACCACGGAAAATCGACCCTCGCCGACCGGCTCATCCAGTTGACCGGCGGGTTGTCGGATCGCGAGATGACCAATCAGGTGCTCGATTCGATGGATATCGAGCGCGAGCGCGGCATCACCATCAAGGCGCAGACCGTCCGGCTCGACTACAAGGCCAAGGACGGCAAGACCTATGTCCTCAATCTGATGGACACGCCCGGCCACGTCGACTTCGCCTATGAGGTTTCGCGCTCGCTCGCCGCCTGCGAGGGCGCGCTGCTGGTCGTCGACGCCTCCCAGGGGGTCGAGGCGCAGACGCTGGCCAACGTCTATCAGGCGATCGACAATAATCTCGAGATCGTCACCGTCCTGAACAAGGTCGATCTCCCCGCCGCCGAGCCGGAGCGCATCCGCGCCCAGGTCGAGGAAGTGATCGGCATCGACGCCTCGCGCGCCGTGCTGATCTCGGCCAAGACCGGCCTCGGCGTCGAAAACGTGCTGGAGGCGATCGTCACCGATCTGCCGCCGCCCCAGGGCGATCCGGATGCGCCGCTGAAGGCGCTGCTGGTCGATAGCTGGTACGACACCTATCTCGGCGTGATCGTGCTGGTGCGCGTTATCGATGGGCACCTGAAGAAGGGCGCGCATATCCGCATGATGCGCGCGGACGCCGCCTATGATGTCGAGCGCGTCGGCTTCTTCACGCCGAAGATGATCGCCGTCGACAGCCTTGGCCCGGGCGAAATCGGCTTCTTCACCGGCTCGATCAAGGAAGTCGCCGATACGCGCGTCGGCGACACCATCACCGACGACAAGAAGCCGACGGCCGAGGCGCTGCCGGGCTTCAAGCCGGCGCAGCCGGTCGTGTTCTGCGGCCTGTTCCCGGCCGATGCGGCGCAGTTCGAGGAACTGCGCGCCGCCATGGGCAAATTGCGCCTCAACGACGCGTCGTTCTCGTTCGAGATGGAAACCTCCGCCGCGCTCGGCTTCGGCTTCCGCTGCGGCTTCCTGGGCCTCCTGCATCTGGAAATCATCCAGGAGCGGCTGGAGCGCGAGTTCAACCTTGACCTGATCGCCACCGCGCCGTCGGTCATCTACAAGATCCTGCTCACCGATGGCTCCGAGATGGAGCTGCACAATCCGGCCGACATGCCGGATCCGATGAAGATCGAGGAGATCGCCGAGCCCTGGATCCGCGCCACGATCCTGACGCCGGACGAATATCTCGGCGCGATCCTGAAGCTGTGCCAGGACCGGCGCGGCGTGCAGGCCGACCTTTCCTATGTCGGCAACCGCGCCATGGTCACCTATGATCTGCCGCTCAACGAAGTCGTGTTCGATTTCTACGACCGGCTGAAGTCGATCTCCAAGGGCTATGCCTCGTTCGACTATCATTTGACCGACTACAAGGCCGGCGACCTCGTCAAGCTGCAGATCCTCGTCAACGCCGAGCCGGTCGACGCGCTCTCCATGCTCGTCCACCGCAGCCAGGCCGACAAGCGCGGCCGCGCCATGTGCGAAAAGCTGAAGGATCTGATCCCGCAGCACCTCTTCGTCATCCCGATCCAGGCGGCCATCGGCGGCAAGATCATCGCCCGCGAAACCGTCAAGGCGATGCGCAAGGACGTGACGGCCAAATGCTATGGCGGCGACATCACCCGCAAGCGCAAGCTCCTCGACAAGCAGAAAGAGGGCAAGCGGAAGATGCGGCAGTTCGGCAAGGTCGATATCCCGCAGGAAGCGTTTATTGCGGCGTTGAAGATGGATGAGTGAGGGGGGAGAGCTTCTGCTCGCTTGTCTTCGGTCGACGCCAAGCCGACGATCGCAGCGTCTATTAGTGCGATGGCCACAGGATGCTTATCCCCGTTCAGGAGATCGTGTCGTTCGGTTAAATCGCTCTGTCGAGCCAAACGCCTACTTTGAGTTGAAGTTCCCCAAATGTTGCGGCAATCTAGCTGTAGCAAAAAAGGGGGATGCATGGCCAAATCTACTGCGAAGCTAGAAGACGCAAGTTTTCCTCTTACCAAAGCGAAATTGAAGCGATTGATCATACGGAATTTCCGGTGCATCGGGCCGGATCCCGTGAGCATCGATCTCGACGATATCGTCGTTCTCGTAGGTCCGAACAATGCTGGGAAGAGTACCATTCTTCGTGCCTACGAAGTTGTGATGCTGCATGGCAGCACCGAGGGGAGACTTAAGCTCGAAGATTTTCCCGGGGAGCGTCTCGATTCCGATCAGTTGCCGGAGATCGAACTCCAAACCTATATTTGGGATGATCTGCCGGCCGCCCAATGGCTTCATGTAGAGGAGGGAACCGGGAAACAATACATTCGCGAGCGTTGGCGGTGGGAGGAGCCGGGCAAAGACCCCAAGCGTCAGGGACACCGTTCCGGAGCCGACGATTGGGATGATCGCGTTCCATGGGGCGCGCCAGGCGTGGCCAATAGTCGACGGCCTATCCCTCATCGGGTCGATGCTTTTGCAAGTCCCGACGAACAAGGCGACAAAATCACAAAGCTATTGCAGGAGATTCTTACCGAACGCGCTACGCGAGCGAACGGCGATGAGGTGTCCAGCATTGAAAAGCTGTCTGAACAAATACGGCTGCTCCAAAAGGAGATAGCCGAGCAGAGTAAGGACGATATTGACGAGATCCAGAAATCCCTATCAGATTACATAGGTGATATTTTTGTTGGTTTTAAAGTTCAGCTTGACACCCGTTCTGAACAAATTACCGACAAATCGATAAATCTATTCGGCACGAAGCCGATAATCCGTATGGGCCTCGATGGCGGACACATGGCGCCGCTCGACAAACAGGGTAGCGGAGCGCGCCGGACACTGCTCTGGTCCGCGCTAAAACTCGCCGCGGAGAGACAGCCCGAGCAAAAGAAGGGGAAGAAAGTCGAGAAGTCGGAGAAAGTTGCAGGCGAAGAAGAGACAGTCGAACCGCGTCGCCCACATGTGCTGCTGCTAGATGAGCCAGAGATCTGCCTGCATCCAGCAGCCATTCGCGATGCGTGCCGTGTGCTCTATGATCTAGCCGGCAGCAAGACCGGCTGGCAGGTCATCGTGACGACGCACGCGCCGCCGTTCATCGACGTTTCGCGCGACAACACGACGATCGTTCGAGTTGAGCGCAACGAAGGAGGCGCAATCGCTGGCACAACCGTCTTTCGGCCGGATAGGGTAAAGCTCAGTGAAAACGACAAAGAACTACTAAAGCTCTTGAACCGATGGGATCCTTACGTGGCTGAGCTTTTCTTCGGCGGCCGCACGATCGTGGTCGAGGGTGATACAGAGTTCTCTGCTTTCCGGGAGCTAGCCGACCAGGAGCCGGCGCGTTATCGCAACGTCTTTGTGGTGCGCGCGCGGGGAAAATACATCATTCCGATACTCATGAAGATACTGAATCATTTCGGTGCACCTTATTCGGTGCTCCACGATACGGACCGGCCGACCAACCAAGATGGCAGTGCCAACAGCGCTTGGACTGCCAATCAGGCAATCCTAGCGGCGGCTAACGCAGCCCCTGATCCTACAAGAGTTCGTCTTGCAGCCAGTGTGATAGACTTCGAACATGCGATGTTCGGCACGTCTGAGTCGAGCGACAAACCGTTCAAAACTGTGATGCTCATTCGCCGGGACCAGTCCGCACGACAGCGGGTCAAGGAAGCCCTCGATTTCCTTTTATTCGAAACAAATGAATCGCCGGCTGGTATCGTGCCTTGGACCTCGATCGATCAGCTTGAGCGTGCCGCCGCAGCCGACGCGTAATGCGCCGTCTCCGTGGAACGGGGACGGCGGCGGCATCCGCCCGGTGTCAGCTCGCACCCGCCCCGAAAACACAAGGGCGTTTTCGATCCGCCCTCCAGGGGCGGGTTAAAGAGGAGACTGTGCCGGGTGCTGCGGCTTTGGGGGTGGCAGGCCTGTCTGCGCTTTCCCGCCTTGCGTTGTAGAGTGCCTTCAAACAACGCACGGCGCCTAACCCGCCCCTGGAGGGCGGGTCGAAAGTGCGGAGCACTTTCGGGGCGGGGGTAGCTTCGGCGCTTGCCGAAGCGTTCTTGGCCGGCTGGTTGGGTGCGGTGTGGGGATTGCTGTTGCGGTCCGAGACCGGCCCATCGGCCTCAGCCCCCGCCCCGAAAACGCCGAGGCGTTTTCGACCCGCCCTCCAGGGGCGGGTTAAGGGGGAGACTGTGTCGGGCGCCTCGGCTTGGCTAAGGATCGTCTCTTCACGCGGAGCCTGGACCCAGCGCCACGGTTTCGACGATCACGCGGCACACACCCTCCAGATTGCTTACCACATCAACGTTGGTGAAGCGCAGAACGCGGTAGCCCTGGGTTTGTAGCCATGCGGTACGGCGGAGGTCGGCGGCGATGGTCTCGTCCTCGAAATGCTGGCCGCCGTCGATTTCCACGATCACGCGATGCGCGGGACAGAAGAAATCCACGATGAACGGGCCGATCGGAACCTGACGACGGAATTTCAGTCCTTCGAGTTTCTGGTCGCGAATCTCCGACCAGAGCCGAAACTCGGGCTCCGTCATTTTCTTTCGCATGGATCGGGCGAAACCACGCAGGCGCGGATCGGCTGGATGGCCTGGCATGGTGCACACCTTGTTCAACCTCGAAGTGTGCCATAGGGCTTTGTATCCGCAACCCGCCGCTCCGCAACGACGCACGGCGCGTAACCCGCCCCTGGAGGGCGGGTCGAAAGTGCGCAGCACTTTCGGGGCGGGGGTAGCTTCGGCGACTGCCGAAGCGTTCTTGGCTGGCAGGCTGGATGCGTTGCTGGTCGTTGAGGCCTGAGACCGGCTCGTCCGCCTCAGCCCCCGCCCCAAAACCGCTGACGCGGTTTTGACCCGCCCTCCAGGGGCGGGTTCAAGCGGAGACCGTGATGTCGGGGAGCGTAACCTATTGGTGTCGCAACTCAATCAAAAGAATCTATCCCCGCCCCCTCCCACCGGGCGCATACTCCCTTCATCCCCGCCTATCGAAGAGGGCGAACCGGTCGTTCCGTTTGCGGGCGGGGCTCGGCGGGCTGTGAAGGCGGGGTGTAACGAACCTCAGCCATCATGGCGGCCGGAACTCCGATGCGCCGGGTCCGTACACGCGGGCCAGTGGCGGGCGTCCGCCTTTCCGTAAGGAGGATCCGGGCGTGGGAATTGCCGCCGGGTGACCCAGCACCGAAACACCCACGGTCCGTCGGTACCGGTTGGAAAACCTGTCGGCGCGGGGCGCCGGCTGCCCGTCACGGGCGGCTCGGGCAACCCACTCGAAATTCATCGCCGGCGCGCCGCCCGCGCGCGGGCCTCCGGCCGCCCCGCGCGACCTCTTCGGTTCACCCTGGCGGCGACAAGCCGGCGGGGATTTTCGGGCTGGGGCTGTGGTGCGTCTTGAAAGCAAGGCCCTCACCCCGGCCCTCTCCCGCGTCGCGGGCGAGGGGGCGCTGACGATCAGCCGGGAGCTTGATGAAGCGCGCAGACCGGACTCCCTCTACCGCTTGCGGGAGAGGGTTGGGGGTGAGGGCTTGCTTTGTCGGGAAGAGAAGCACGCTTCGGCTTTGCCGAAGCTAGCCCCTCCCCGAAAACGCGATGCGTTTTCGACCCTCCGGCAAGGGGAGGGTTCAAGAAGGCGCGCGCCGCATCGCCGCCGCCAAACAAAAAGGGCAGACACGAGGCCTGCCCTTCGAAATCAGGGAGCTCGGAAAGGCTCAGTTGGTTTTCGGCTGGGGCACGACGCGCAGATAGGGCTTCACGGTCTTCCAGCCGCCGGGGAACTTCTCCTTGGCCGCCTCGTCGGAGACGGAGGGGACGATGATCACGTCGTCGCCCTTCGTCCAGTTGACCGGCGTCGCGACCGAGAATTTGGCGGTGAGCTGCAGGCTGTCGATGACGCGCAGGATCTCGTCGAAATTGCGCCCCGTCGAGGCCGGGTAGGTCAGCGATAGCTTGAGCTTCTTGTCCGGGCCGATGACGAAGACCGAGCGGACCGTCGCCGTGTCGGAGGCGTTGGGATGGATCATGCCATAGAGATCGGCGACCTTCTTGTCATGGTCGGCGATCAGCGGGAAGTTCAGCGTCGAGCCGGTCGCGTCCTTGATGTCGGCGACCCAGGCGCCATGGTTCGAAAGCTGGTCGACCGAAAGGCCGATCACCTTGACGCCGCGCTTGTCGAACTCGGGCTTCAGCTTGGCGACCTCGCCGAGCTCGGTGGTGCAGACCGGGGTGAAGTTCTTCGGATGCGAGAACAGCACGCCCCAGCCGTTGCCGAGCCATTCATGGAATTTGATCTTGCCTTCGGTGGTGTCGGCTTCGAAATCCGGGACGATGTCGCCAAGATTGAGTGCCATGATCGAACTCCTTGCCAAGTCGCTTATAGCGGGTCCGGAAGGCGGGCGGCAGCGAACGCCGTGCCCGATCCTTCGGATGTCAGTCCCCTTTTTATCGCGCCGCCGGAAACCCGGCAATCGCGGAATTGACGCCCGTTTGAGGATGGATTGCTAGAAAATGTCACAATAACGTAATATCGTTCCGACGATGGCGCCGATCTCCGCGCTATGCGCAAAAATCGTCCGCATGTGAGGCGCGTGCAGATGACGAATGAATCGTTAACGCGAATGCGCGATGATGCCCGGCGGGCCGGGATGATGAGGATGACAGGCATGATCGCGCGGCGGATCGGAACCTTGCTGCTTGGATTTTCGTTTGTCGGCCCGGCTCTGGCCGACCCAATCGACACGACCCCGGCCAAGATCCTGTTCTCGCAGATGAACACGCCGATCCCGCTGGAGGCCCGCTCGATCGGCTCCTATGCCAAGGGCTGCCTCGCCGGTGCCGTGGCGCTGCCGGTGAGCGGCCCCGACTGGCAGGCGATGCGCCTGTCGCGCAACCGCAATTGGGGTACGCCGGAACTCGTCGCCTTCACTGAGGATCTCGCGGCGAAGTCGAAGAAGCTCGACAGCTGGCCCGGCCTCCTCGTCGGCGACATGGGCCAGCCGCGCGGCGGCCCGGCGCTGACCGGCCATGCCAGCCACCAGATCGGCCTCGATGTCGACATCTGGCTGACGCCGATGCCGAAGCGCCTGCTCTCAGCCGACGAGCGCGAGACGATGGCACCGGTCAACATGGTCAACGAGAAGGCGCGGACGATCAACGCAGCCGGCTGGACGAGCGGCCAGTTCAGGCTGATCCGGCGCGCGGCGCTCGACCCGCATGTGGCGCGCATCTTCGTCAATCCGGCCATCAAGAAGCAGCTCTGTGTCAGCGCCGGCGCCGATCGCGCCTGGCTCGGCAAGGTGCGGCCCTGGTGGGGCCATACCTATCATTTCCACGTCCGCCTCGATTGCCCGGCCGATATGGCGAGCTGCGTGCCGCAAAAGGCGCCGCCTGCCGGCGATGGCTGCGGCGCCGAGCTTGATGCATGGCTGCAGCCGCCCAAGCCCGTCAAGCCGACGAAGCCGACCAAGCCGGCCGTCAAGCCGCGCCCGCTGATGCTGACCGACCTTCCGGCCGCCTGCCGCGAGGTGCTGCTCGGCGCCCCGCCCGGCATCAAGCCGCAGCCGACGCTCGCCATTTCCGCGCCCCGGTCGGCGCCGGTTCAGGCGGCCGATACATCCGCGGACGATGCGACCGAAAATCCGGTCGATGCGGCCGTTCCGCCGCAGAGGCCGAACGGCACGCTCTATTGAGGCCTCAGCCGGCCGGCGACACCCAGTGCCGCATGGTCGGCAGGCTGCGCTCATAGGGCAGGGCGACGGGCAGCCGGGCGCCCAGTTCGGCCGCGGCGCGCCAGGGCCAGCGCGGGTCGGCGAGAATGGCGCGGGCGAGCGCCACCATGTCGGCGCGCCCCTCGGCGACGATCGCCTCGGCTTCCGTCGGCTTGGTGATCAGCCCGACGGCGCGGGTTGAAATCCCGGCCCGGCTTTGGATCGCCTCGGCGAGATGCGTCTGGTAGAGCGGCTTCAGCGGGATATGGGCGTCGTGAACATTGCCGCCCGAGGAAGCGCAGATATAGACGGCGCCGGCCTCCTTCAGGGCACTGGCGACCTCGACGGCTTCGTCGATCTCGAAGCCGCTGGCCGTCCATTCGCTGGCCGAGAGGCGGACGCCGACGAACATCGTCTCCGGCAGGGCGGCGCGCACGGCCCTGGTCACCTCGACGATGAGGCGCATGCGGTTTTCGAGGCTGCCGCCATAGCGATCCTCGCGCCGGTTGGAGATCGGCGAAAGGAATTCATGCAGCAGGTAGCCATGCGCGCCATGGATCTCGACGAAATCGAGCCCGGCGCGTTCGGCCCGCTTGGCGCTCGAAACGAAATGTCCGATCAGGACCTCGATGCCGGCCTCGTCCAGCGCCTCAGGGACCTGCCAGCCGGGAGCAAACGGAATGGCGGAGGGCGCAATCGTCGGCCACGGATCCTCGTCGGCAGCGAGCGATCCGCCGCCCATCCAGGGCAACCGTGTCGAGGCCTTGCGGCCGGCATGGGCGAGTTGGATGCCGAACACGGCGCTGGGCAATGCCCATCGACGGGCGATGGCGAGCTTGGCGGCGATTGCTGCCTCGTTCGCGTCGGAATAGAGGCCGAGGCAACCATGGGTGATGCGGCCGCGCCGCTCGACGCCCGTCGCCTCGAAGGTGATCATGGCCGCGCCGGAGAGGGCGAATTGCGACCAGTGCTGGATATGCCAGTCTGACGGCGTGCCGTCATCGGAGGAATACATGCACATGGGCGCGATCGCGATGCGGTTCGAAAGGGTCACCGGGCCGAGGGCGAGCGGCGAGAAGAGAGCGGAGGTCATGACGGTTCCATGCGGGGAGGGGAGAAGGCGGAACAGGAATGCGGCAGAGGTTTCACCCCGAGGCGACGCGCCACCAGCCGGCAATGGCATGCCGCGGCCGATGGGCCGGCAGCACCTCATGCGGGATATGCTCGGACAGCATCAAGACGACCCGGCCGGCGCGCGGGACTATCTCCAGCGCCGGCGGCTCGACATCCTCCGGCGAATTCCAGAGCCGCAGTGCGCCGCCATGTTCGGGCAGCCAATCGGGATCGAGATAGGTCACGAACGAGACCACGCGGTTGCGCGTCCCCGCGAGAGCGTCGAGATGGCGCTTGTAGAAGCCGCCGACAGGGTAGGCGATGAAGTGGCACTCGAAATGAAACAGACCGAGGAATAGCTGCCTGTTGATCGCAACGCGGATCGTCTCGGCCAGCGCGAGCAGGTCGCGCTCGGCCGCGTCTTCGCCGTTCAGCCAATGGATGGCAGCCTGTCGGATGGCGTGGACGACCTGGCGTCCGCCCTCGCGGCCAACTCCGGCCGTGGCGAGCGCGCCCTCCGACTGGAGTTTCGCTAGCCGCGCGAGCAGGCGGCCCGCCAGCGCCGCGCCGATAAGGTTATCGGCGACGGCATAGCCGTCCGAAGCGAGGCGGCCAATAGCCGCCTCGATCGCATCCGCCCGCTGTTCGGGACCGTTTACGATTGCGCTCACGCGGCGGCGACGCCCGTGCCGATCGGACAGGCAACGCCGGTGCCGCCGAGGCCGCAATAGCCGGCCGGGTTCTTCGCGAGGTATTGCTGATGATAAGCCTCGGCGAAATAAAAGCTCGGCCGCTCGATGATCTCGGTGGTGATCGCGCCGAGGCCGCTCTTGGCAAGCTCGGTCTCATAGAGATCGCGGACGCGTTCAGCCGCCAGCCGCTGCGCATCGCTGCTTACATAGATCCCGGAGCGATATTGCGTACCGACATCATTGCCCTGGCGCATGCCCTCAGTCGGGTTGTGACTCTCGAAGAAGCGCTTCACCAGCGTCTCATAGGAGATCCGCTTCGGATCGAACACGACAAGGACGACCTCGTTGTGGCCGGTGAGGCCGGAGCAGACTTCCTCATAGGTCGGGTTCGGCGTTTCGCCGCCAGCATAGCCGACCGCCGTCACATGGACGCCGTCCAGCGTCCAGAACGCCCGCTCGGCGCCCCAGAAGCAGCCGAGACCGAAGACAGCCGTCTCCAGCCCGGCCGGATAGGGGCTGGCCAGGGCGCGATGGAGAACGAAATGCAGGCCCGGCTCGACAATCGGCGTCGCCCGGCCGGGGAGTGCGGCTCCAGGGGCGGGCATGCGGGTCTTGCGGGCGAAGAGGTCGAGAATGTTCATGGCTAGTCTCCGCGTTGGGGGTCGGAGGAAAGAAGCATTTGCAGTGATCAGGCGACGGCGGCGCGGAACGGCAGCGGCTTGCCGGCAATAACCAGAAGGGCACCGACCGCCCCGAAGAACAGCCAGACCGGCAGTGTTAGCAGGAACTGGATCAGGGGATACCAGACCCAGCTGCCGACATAGACTTCGACATGGCTAGCCACCGCTGCCTGCGCGGCGGCAAGGCTGGAGGGATCGAAGGCGAACCAGGCCTGGCCAAGCGGCGTCACCGTAAGCGTCGAGGCGGCGATTGATTTTGTCCCGTCCACCACCAGCGCGATCACCGCGCCGGCAATGGCGAAGAGACCGGCAAGACGGACGAGGAAGCGGAACATGAGATGCCTTGCACCGCGATGAGCGTTTTCAGGATGGCCTACAGATAGGGTGACTTGGTCGTTTCGGCAATCGGCTGGGGAACAGTTGGCCGCATTCGGCAGGAAGCCGTATCCATATCCCCCCGTGCCCTTGCATGGTTCGCTCGCTTCGTGATAGCGCAACGCTCGTTCGCGCTTGCCGGCTCCACCGGCAATTCGCTGCGGATCGCCCTGCCTGTACGGCAGGCGACCCGAAGCCGGCGAAACGCGACAGCCGGGCTAACGCGCCCGGACGACGGAGGGGTGGCCGAGTGGTTGAAGGCGCACGCCTGGAAAGTGTGTATACGGGAAACCGTATCGCGGGTTCGAATCCCGCTCCCTCCGCCAGGTTTCTCCGATCACTTTCGTGATAACTAATTGTAAATTCATGTTAATCTGCTTTTGGCTCGAGCTTGTCGAGCCTAGCGGCGCAATCTTTGCTACACATTCTGCTGCACAATTTGCTAATGTCAGACCCAGTGTCGGTGGCGCGGGAGATACGTGGTGGCGGCTGAAGTTCCAATCCGGCGCGGCGCTACCTTCCATCTCCGGAAGCGTGTGCCGAAGCGTTATGCCGCCATCGAGCCTCGATCCACAGTTTGGATATCGCTGCACACGGATTCGGAGACTGTTGCCCGGAGCAAGGCTCCGATCGCCTGGCAGCATCTCGTCGATGGCTGGGAGGCGCGACTGGCTGGCGATAGTGCAGATGCTGAGGAGCGCTTTGCTGCCGCCAGGGATCTCGCATCTGCTCGAGGCTTCCGGTATCTGCGGGCGAGCGAGGTGGCCAGATTGCCCCTGGAGGAGCGCCTGGCTCGCATCGAAGCGATTCCAGTGCTCGGCGACAAACCCGATGCTCCAACCGCGGCTGCCGTTCTGGGTGGCGTCGACGAGCCAGGGATCACGGTTACGCGCGCCTTGGAATTGTTCTGGACGCTTGCCGCCGACCGCACGCTTGGCAAGAGCGAGGATCAGCTCCGTCGTTGGAAAAATCCCCGCAAGAAGGCGATCGCCAATTTCGTTCGACTGATTGGGGACAAGCCGATCCACGAGATCACGCCGGACGACATGTTGGACTTTCGGCAGTGGTGGCTCGACAAGATCACGGATGAGGGTCTAACTCCGAACAGTGCCAACAAGGATCTGGTTCATCTCGGTGATACGCTGAAGACTATCAACCGCATGAAGCGGCTTCGACTGGTCCTGCCCCTATCGGATCTTGCGATCAAGGAGGGTGAAGCCCGGGTTCGGCCACCCTTCTCTTCGGACTGGATCCGCCGCCGCCTGCTGAAGCCGGGCGCCCTTCGAGGCCTCAATAAGGAGGCGCGCTGTATCCTGCTCGGCATGGTCAATACCGGGTATCGGCCGAGCGAGGGCGCCGGGCTTTTGCCGCACCACATTCGGCTGGACGCCAAAGTTCCCCATATCAGCATTGAGCCGGAAGGAAGGCAGCTGAAGAGCCGGAATGCCCGCCGCGTCATCCCCCTGGTCGGCGTCAGCCTTGAGGCCTTCCGCGAATGTCCGGAAGGGTTCCCTCGATACCGCGCCAGTCCGTCTCTTTCGGCGACGGTGAACAAGTTCCTCGACGAGAACGGACTGCTCGAGACGCCGGAGCACAGCCTGTACGGGCTGAGGCACTCCTTTGAGGATCGGATGATCGCCGCGAAAGTCGACGACGGTATCCGACGTGATCTGTTCGGCCACGGTCTCGGTCGCGAGCGATATGGCAGCGGCGCGACGCTGGAACATCTGGAGCGTGTCGTTCAGGCCTTTGCCCTCTGAGATCGGGCGATCAGACGCGCTCTCTCGATGGGATCATTGGCGACCTCGAGTTCGGCGATGTCCTGCTCGAGAGCTTCAAAGATCGGCGCATAGACGCGATCCTCGATCACGAGCCACGCGATCTTTGCACGCGCGGCATAGAGCCGTTGCAGCTTCCGCTTTTCCTCGATCTCCAACTCGGCGCTCCGTCGAACATGACTATCCGACACCCCACTATAGCGAGCGGTCCGACGGCAACGCACAGAAAGTCTGAAGAATACTTTCGGAATTTCTTCTGCGTTTCGACCTGCTCGACGCTATAAGGTTGGGTTTGTCTGGCGCGGCCGGTCCAGGTTCGCCATTCTCTTGAGGCAGCGAGGAGGATGCGAGTGCCACCGTCGGCGGACAGTGGCGCCGCCACGCGACGTCATCGTCATGCATCTTGGGGATACGAATACCCTGATGGAGTGCCGTCGTCGCGCTCAGGCGACCACCGGGGGGCACGGTCTCAGTTCTTCCGACAGATGCATCAGGCCGCCCGTACCGGCGACTATGAACCTGGCCGCTCTGGCGCGGCGAAGCCTAATAGCTATTCACCCAGAATTTGCCTGAGGTCTTCTAGACATGGGCAATCAAGTCCTGCGGAAAATTCCACCGGAGAACGAACAATCTGCGTCGCTACTCTGTGCGCATCAGCGTGGCCTGTCGAACTGCCGTTTTCTCGTCATCTGCGCTTGTCTTTGAGCTGCGGCAAGATGGTTTACACCGCATCGATTTTTTATCGGCTGTCAACTTAGCGTAACCTTTTGTCAGCCTTTCGGAAGCACCGGCTCGTATTCGAATACGAGGGAGGTCGTTTCGGTGGTTTACATCTCGGTTGACGGCAGACGATCGGCGGGCGCTCGTTCAGGTTGGGATTGAGGTCGCAGTCAGATGACGGGTGGACAGATGCGACCTTGTCACGACGACGATATTCCGGGTTCAACCTGGGATGCGGATCATGATCACCCACGAGTTTGTTCTCTCTTGAATCGTATGTTTCCCAGGGCCGGCAGTGACCTTGCCCTCTGGAATGCCCTCGGCTTATGCAGGACTCCGTCCTGGTGGTGATCGACGACTTCACCCGCGAGTGCCTGGCGCTCGTCGTCGACACGTCGCTGTCGGGCACGCGGGTGGCGCGGGAACTCGACGCCATTGCCCAAGCGCGCGGACGGCCGCTGATGATCGTCTCCGACAACGGAACCGAACTGACATCGCGGTCGATCCTCCAGTGTCAGGAGGACAACCACGTCGAGTGGCACTACATCGCGCCCGGGAATCCTACCCAGAACGGCTTCGTCGAAAGCCTGAACGGCCGCTTCCGGGACGAGTGCCTCAACGAACACCTGTTCTGCGGCATGGCAGCGGCACGCCGCATCATCGAAGAATTGAGGATCGACTACAACGAGCGCCGGCCGCACACGAGCCTGCGCGGCCTCACCCCGAACGAGTTTGCAACCCGGTCCAGATCGGACCAAAAAGAACAGAGTCCAGTTATGAACGAGGGCTCATCGGGGACAAGGTCAGTCGCGATCCATTTGATCTTGCCACCTTTAATCGAATAGCAGAACCGAGCCGTCCGATTTCCAGTCTGGGGCGCCAAGTTCCTCGCGCAGGAACATCGCCTCGATTGCGAGCCGAACTGCGTCGCCTCCTCTTAGTGACTGGTCGGCCCCCTCCGATACCATCCTTTGAAGCTGATCGGAGTCATCATCGGTATCTCCCATCGGCCAAAGGGCGGATTCGGCCAGATTACGTTTCCTCTGCATCAGGCTATTGAGGAGACAGTCGAAGGAATTTTCGCGGTAGCCGCTATGGATCGCCATCGGCAGGTGTACGGTAACCGGTTTGGTCTGACCGATGCGATGCACTCGGTCGTTGCACTGCTCTTCGACCGCTGGGTTCCACCATCGAGAAAGATGAATGACGTGCGTCGCCGCGGTAAGTGTGAGGCCCGTGCCTGCCGCCTTGGGACCGAGCACAAGCAGGTCGAAGCCCGGTTCCCTTTCAAGGGCCTGGAATCGGTTGACGATTTCCTGCCGGGATTTGATCGGCGTGTCACCATTAATCAGGTCGATTCTGCTCAATCTGAACTCAGCCTTGGCTAGTTCGATGAATCGATACTGCATCCGCCGGTGCTCGATGAACACCAGCGCTCGTTCTCCCGCGTCGCGTATGCGCCCTATCAAATCGAAGCATGCGGACAATCGCGCTGAGGATCCGATGAAATCTCCGTCGGGTTGGCGGCCCTCCAGGTCTGGATGGACCGAGACGGCACGGATGTGATGCAGCATTTTGAGTGCGGCCCCCCGACCGCCCTGGGCCAGCTTCAGTCGCGCATCCTCGTAGGCCAACTCCTGCGCCTTTGGCATAGCACGGGGGTAGAGCCGCCGGCTCTTGCCCGGCAGGTCCTTCGCGACCTGAGACTTCAGCCGGCGGATCCCGGTGGGTGGAACACGCTCCTGAGTCTTGAAGATGCGGGTGTGCAGGTCAGCCATATTGGCTGTGTCTGGACGGCGGTAGCGCTCCAGGAAGTTGCTTTCGGTGTCCAGTCTGCCGGGCGCCACTTGATCCATGATCGACCAGATATCGAGCACGGAGTTCTCGATCGGGGTGCCGGTGAGACCGATGGTAAAATCCGCCTTCACGCCACGCGCAGCGGTCGAGCGCATGCTTCGATTGTTCTTGAGGGTCTGGATCTCGTCGTAGACGGCCGCCGCAAACGGAATGGTCGCGAGAGAGTGCTGGTAGTTCGTGAGCGTAGTATAGGTGGTGAGTACCCAGAGGCGATGCGCACGTCCTTCCGCAACCGCTTCGTGCAGAAATCCGAGATCAAGCTTGGCCGAGCCGCTGTCGATGTCCTTGCCGCCCTCCCCAATGCGCTTTCGCGAGCTGGTGCCGCTGCCATAGAGGCGGATGACGTGGCCCAAACCGGGATCGCCGAGGTGTCGCTCGACCTCCTGCTCCCAGTTGATCAGCAGCGAGGTGGGCGCCACGACCAGCAACGGTCTTCGTGTGGTGGCCTCGATCATGTTCGACTGCAACCAAGTCAGGAACGTTATGGTCTGCAGGGTTTTTCCTAAGCCCTGCTCGTCGGCGTTGAGAACGCCCGGCAGTCCAGCCTCCCAGGCAGCGACTTGCCACTCGAAGCTCTCCACCTGGTGCGGCTTCAGCGGGGTTCTCACCAATGAAGGGGGGCTGCGTGAAACTACCTTTCGTGGTTTCAGTTCGGCAAACCACTGCAGCTCGCGCAAATTGCTCTTGCTGTCGAGCACGACTGGCCCGGCTGCACCGAGCAGTGGATCTTCCTCCGGATCAGATTGCTGGTCAGTGGCAGCGATTCTGGTTTCAATGGTCCTGAGCGTCTCCGGGCGCGCGGGAATTTCGATCCCGTCGCGGACGATTACATCCTGCTCGGAGGCAAGCGCGTCAGTCACGTCGTCCCGGAGCTGTTCGAGTGCGGGCTTGGGCAAGTCAGCCAGATATTCCCCCAGCTTCCGCCCGAAATCCTCGGGCATCCATGTGCCGCCACCACTGGTGCCGGGCGGCGCTGGCTCCTTCTCAAATATCTTCAGGCCGACGACCCGGCTTGAAAACTGCGCCGTCTCCACCAGAACCGGGCCAGCGGCTGCCTCGATCGATTCCTCGATGCTGGCAGCATCTAGGTTGTCGAGCAGGCCGCGGCGCTCAAGTTCACCCTCGATGGCGGTCGTTATTGCGGGGCGGGGATTTGAAATGAACTCCCGTCGTTCACCGCGCGAGCCGCGCTGCTTTTCCGCCATAACTCGAAGTGCCGGCATGGCACCACGATCCACGATCAGGTAGCTGCCTGGCTTGAGCCGATAGGCGGCGAGCGCCCCACGATCGCGCAACCGTTGCTGAAACATGCGCAACGCGTCGCCGCTCAGTTCACCAAGCGCCTCGTCGATCTCACCATCCCGCGCTGCATCCTCCTCCTGTAGGCGTTCGCGGGAGAATGGCACCACCTCAAAGTCGGTCGCATCCTCGTTGGGCGAGACGGAAAACGCGTCGGCCAGGCGAACCTCCAGGCTCGAAAGAAAATCCGTCATCGACATGCGGGCGGCATTGTCCCCTCGGCTCATCTGCAAGCCGGGCTCCAGCGCTTGCCGGAAGCGTGCCAGCGCCTCCCAGTCGGCTGCGTCATCCGCCTGAGGACTCGCTCCATCGGCAACCTCGATCGCCTTCAGCATCCAATGGGGGATCAGCCGCGGCCCTTGAGCAGTCTCGAGGATAGCTCCGACGCGTGGCGGCGACTGGCGATGGCCGCCCTTGCTCCATCGATACACCAGCTTGAAATTGCTCGCGCCGACTATCCCCTCGACCTCCGTGCTGAAGGTCAGGTCGACTGCCTTGGGTAGGCTCAAAGTCGCAGCAGTCGAAGCATCAACTTGCGAGGCAACCTCGTGGGATATCCAGATGTTGTCGTCGGACAGGCACATGTTGTCGGGATCATCGGCACTGAGCTCTCGAAGATCCGCGATCGCAACGATCAGGTCGCGCTCAGTCGCCGGCAATCGTCGGAGGTCTCGTGCCGGTGGCTTCCGGAGCAGGTGGAGCAGCCCACCCCGTTCGGCCGGAAGTCGTAGTGTGATTCCCGCCGGGTCGTAGTGAAGCTCAAGTGCCATCGGCCTAAATCCTCTCCCGCACCCAGCCCTGCCAGTCTCCCAAGTGCATCTTGGCCTGCGCGCCTCTGATCGATCTGATCAGTTCGCAGTCATATCCGTCTTGATAGAGCTTGGGCCTTCCCGCTGCTGACTCGTCGAAGACGTGCACCTTATAGTTGTGCGACCCCTCGACAACGATCTTCGATCCTATCTTGAGGATCAGCAGGCAGGTGCGAATTCGACTGCCGCCGGCAATCTGCCGTCCAAATTTCAACCCCGGTCGCCCTGCTGCCCGCTGTCGGGCCAGACGCGCGCCCTCGTCGCTAAGCGCGACCCAGGCGCTCGTGATGCGTCTCTCCTGATGGAGCTTCATCCAGAACTGCCGGCGTGGAGTCCACATGTGACTCGT
This sequence comes from Kaistia algarum, assembly GCF_026343945.1. Classification (NCBI taxonomy): domain Bacteria; kingdom Pseudomonadati; phylum Pseudomonadota; class Alphaproteobacteria; order Hyphomicrobiales; family Kaistiaceae; genus Kaistia; species Kaistia algarum. The sequence goes on along the minus strand of NZ_JAPKNJ010000001.1, from coordinate 1,191,999 downwards.
CTCGACGTCAGACACGATGTCCATGAAGAACCGGATATTCTCACCCGTCAGCCATCGGGAGAGATGCTCCACTAGGTCGTCCGCGACGCCATTCCATGGCGCCTCCTTGCCTCGCGTCCTCGGATCGCCGTAAAGGCCGGTGATTCGCGTCGTCAGCTCGGACCGTAGATCGGAAGGCGGATCGGACGTTCTCCAGGGCATCAGGAGGGCGGAGATGGCCTCGGACGCGCCCTCCGCCTTCGGCTGCGCGCCCTCTGGTTTCAGCCAGTTGAGCAGCTTGTCGATGGCAGGGGGCTCCGCCAGATCTGGTGCAAGGGCCTTCACAAATGCCAGATGAGCGTGCGTCATTAGGCCAGGGGCGTGAGGGCTCCTGAGGTTGATGGACTTCAAATTACTCCACGGCTGGGGCATCGACAGCATCAGCTGGCTCACCTGTTCATGCGCTGAAACACCGTCGAGAAGGCGTGGCACCGCTTGCAGCAGCACGCTCCAGCGGCCGCCGAGCGCGTCGGCCACCCGGCTCAGGCTTCGGGCAAGCGCCACCGTATGGGCTGCGCGCGGCACGTAGGAGCCAATATAGACTGCCACCATCGCCCGTCGGAACGACGCGCTGTCGTTGGCGATGATCTCGTCGAGATAGAACTGTCGTAGCTTGGCAAGATCCGGCCGCTCTCGGCGCTCGTTGTCGAATAGTGCAACCGCGGCAGTGGTGACAAACGAGGTATGCACGTCTCGCCAGTCTTCTTGCTCCAGCCGCCGGAGCATCTCTTGAACGAGGCGCTCCCGGTCCTTCTCCGGCGGCTCCTTCACGGCATCCGGCCAGCGCGCCAACACACGTTCGGCCGCAGCAGCGAGTGGCGCGAGCCCAGACAGCGGCCGTGGCTGATAGGGAGCGTGCCGCCTCAGGACCTCGGACAGGCTCATGGAGAAGTCTCCGCTGGGTCGGCGCCGAGCCGCTCCCGGATCCGAACGATCTCGTTGGAAACCGCCGGCGTATACATGATGATCCGGAGGTCAATGCGCCGGTTGGTTGCCCGGCCAGTCTTGGTCTCGTTCCCTGCAATCGGCCGCATATCTCCGTATCCCGCAACCGACAGCACGGGCTGCTGGCGGAAGTTCAGATGTTTGTCGAGGTTCGGCTGGCGGTCGATCATGGCGCCGAAGGTCTCGTTGGCGCGATTGGTGGAGAGCTGCAGGTTGCTCCTTGGATCGCCAGTCGAATCTGTGTGGCCCTCGATCTGCACCGCCTCGATGATTGCGGCATTGGCGTTGCAGTCATTCGCCCAGTGGGCGCTCGGACCGAGCGTGTAGCAGGGCAGGATCTGCTCAAGCCGCGATGCGATTGATTCGACGATAGAGCGCTTCTCGGGGCGCAGCACGGCCTGCCCACTCTCGAATAGGCCGTCGCCCTGGAAGCGCAGCGCGTCATTCTCCTCGCTGAGCATCACCTGCAGATCGGGAAAGTCGATTTTCAGTTGGTCGCGCAGCTGCTCAAGGATGCGCTTCCTTACAAGAGCTGTTTGCGCCAGATATTGTTCAAGCGGATCCTTGGCTTCGATCTGCGCCAGCAGGCGGGCGATTTCTTCTTTGAGTGCTTCGATCTCATGCTGCGCCGCTGTCAGTTCGGCGGCAGCCTTGTCGCGCTGCGCCACCACCTGGTCATACTCGACGCGCGACACGCTTTCGCGCGGATCGAACCGGCTGGCGAAGAACGCCAGCATGATCATCAGGATGAACAGAAAGCTAACCGTCATGTCGGTCATCGAGACGAAGACCGACTCCTCTTCATCCTCACGGCTGCGGCGGCGGAATGCGGTGCGCATTATCGAGCCCGCGATCGGGGTATGAACTCTTCGGCCGATTCGACCACCGATTTCAGCGTGTCGATCGCAGGCTGCATTGTCTGCTGCAGCTCCTGAACATGGTGCCGCATTCCGTCCACGGCGCCGGCCACCTGCTGGGTGTAGATCTCGAAGGCGCGTCCCAGCTTGCCGTCGATATCGTCAATGCGCGCGCCCTGCTCGCGCAACCGATCCAGCGCTACACCGATGCCAGCGAGGGCGTTCTCGATCGCCCTTTGCTCGCTGCCGAGCACGGCCTGCGCGGCGGCCAGCGCGTCGGCGGCCGAACGTGCGGTCGAATCGGCCGACCGAGTGATGGAGGCTCCCACGCTCTGCGTGGTCTCGGCGAGAGACGAGACCGAGGCCTGAATGCCGCCGATCGCGGAGCGGATGGGGTCGGCGGCGGTGCTGAGATCCTGGGAGGCGGCGCGGAACGTTGTCGCCGCGAGCACGGAGGCATCCGCGCCGGATCTCACTCCGTCGGCGAGCAGACGGAAATCTGTGCTCGCCGCGGCGACCTGATTCACTACGCCCGCCATCTTGTTTGCAATCTCATCAAGCGGCCCGAGGATTTCGAAGGCCGCTTTTTCGGAGGCCTCGCTCGCGATGCGGCCAAGCTCTTGACCCGCAGCCTCGATATGCCCACGAGCGACCTCCCCACCTGTCCTACTTGCGTGCTCAAGCTGCTGGCGAAACCCCTCGCCGGCCTGTCGGAGGTCGGATGCCGCCGCGCTCATCGCCGCTGCGCCGGCCGATGTGTTTTCGCGGATGCCTTCCAGCGTCTGGTTCATCACACCGAGCAATTTTTCAGCCCCGGCATTAAAGGTGCCGCCCGTATCCCGGGCGGCCTCGCCGAGCGTGTCGCGAATGCCCCCTACGGCCTCTGACACGCGCGTCAGCGCAATGTTCAGCTCGTCTCCGACCTTCCCGGAACTCTGATCCATGCGGGCCGAAAGCTCGGCAATTCGATCCCCGGCCTGGGCGAGATGGCGACTGGCATCGTTCAACGCCTTGCCGACATCGTCCGTGAAGCGGGCGCTGAGGCTGTCCACCATCGCGCCGACCCCATCGGCACCGGCCTTGCCGACCTGGTCAATCAGCGGCCGCATCGCCGTTTCGATACTGGACGAGATGGCCCTCGGGATCTCCTCCTTCAGCGGGCGGCCGAGCTCGGCGACCAGCTCATGGCCGAGCGTCTGCATGAATTCGCGCTGCGCCCGGACCGCGGCCAGCTGATCGGCCGCAAGTCGTTCGAGACTCAGGAAGGATAGACGCTCCTCAATCCCGGCGGACAGCGTGTGGGCGACATCTTCCGCTCTGCCGATGCCGAACCGCAGCACAATGGTGAAGACGATCGAGCACGCCAAGCCCGTGAGCGACATGATGAACTTGGCCGACGCGACGGTCAGCAGCACATTGAGCTGCTCGGCACCGATGGTGCCGCCACTGCCACTCGCCATCGAATCGAGCGCAGAGACGAGGCCGAGGAAGGTCAGGAACAGGCCGATCGAGACGAAAAGGCCCGGCATATGCCGCCAGAACCCGGCGCCGAACCCTAGATCCTCCAGATTGAAGAAGGCGGAGGGTCGAACCGAATTGTGATAGATCGGTCGGCCACCCTCGTCTTGAAGGATGAGTGTTTCGGCAAATTCGTTCCAGGCTGCGGCGATCTTTCGGCCCGACGCGGACCGAAAGCCGTTGATCTCGCGCTGGAGCGCGTCGAACCGAGCGCTCAGTTGCTCGCCGTCATTGAACTGGCGGATCGCCCGGTTCAGCCTCCGCATGGCAGCTACATGTGCGCGCGTCTCCCGCAAGAACAAGGCGCAACAGATGAGCAACGCTGCGACAAGGGCCAGAGTGACGAGACCGGGAGCATAGTCCTCTCGGAGATAAGCGGCCCCGCTTAGCACAATGGATCGAACGATACGTCCGATCTGCTGGATTAAGTCCATAAACAAGCCCCCACTACCAGACACAAAGCTATCGCTACGAACTGGCCAACCGCAAGCTGTACCGAGCGGTCGGAGGGCGCATTCCTGTTTCAGGTTCCCCCGCTCAAGCAGAAAATTCGGCGCGGGCGCTGCTCTTCAAGTTGAGCGATGCCAAGAACTGAGCGCATCAACCAGCTAATTGGGGACATGCGCGCAGCGACCCTCCGCTTTCGATCGCCGTGACGGGAATCACGGCCTGCAGCAGTTCGAGGATCAAAATGCCGGGCTCACAGTCAAATCCGCAGCCTGATCCTGTCTCCCCGCAGGGGAGCCCTCTAACTGAGGGGTCAACTTTGCGCGCCGAACGACAGCCGTATATTGAATGGGACCTCGAATAGCATATGGCAGTCGGGGGGCAGGAAGAGGTTGAACAGTTTCTATGAGCGGCCGATCCTGAACTCGCCCTACCGCGCGCCGGACCTGCATCATCCACTCGACAAGAACGGTCAGCCGCTCGAGGGAGAGCCGCGCCAGGGGCGCCGCCCCTCCCGGTTCATCGTTCCCGTTCCCGCATCGCGCAAGCGGGCGTCGGCCAATCAGGCATCCCTCGATCTTGAGACCTATACCGAGAACGCGCTGATCAACGAGATCAGGGCCTATGTTGACCAGTGGCGCACCTTGCGCAATCCAATTGACTGGGGCGTCACTTCCGTTTCCCAGAGGCTGCTGGAGCACTGGCGCAGACCAAGTGGTTGGTCGGCTCAACAACCGTTCTTCTGTCAGGTCGAAGCCGTCGAGACGATCATTTGGTTGACCGAGGTCGCGCCGAGGCGCGCGGCCACAAAAGGCCTGTTAGATCAGATCGAGAGGCACAATCAGGAGGCCAATCCAGAGCTCTTTCGTCTGGCCATGAAGATGGCCACCGGCAGCGGCAAGACGACGGTCATGGCCATGCTGATAGCATGGCAGGCCGTCAATGCCGCCCGCAAGGAATCGAAGGATTTTTCTCGCGCCTTTCTGATCGTCGCGCCCGGGATCACGATCAAGGATCGGCTCCGCGTGCTCCAGCCCAGCGAACCCGATAACTATTACGAAACACGCGAGATCGTGCCTCCAGAGATGCTGCCCGACATCCGTCGCGCGGAAATCGTGATCACCAACTACCATGCCTTCCAGCACCGCGAGATGATGGCACTGCCGAAGGTCGCGAGCAGCTTCCTGCAAGGCAACGATCCGGTTCCGCTGAAGACGACGGAAACCGACGCGGAGATGCTGAAGCGGGCTTGCGAAAAGCTGCTCAACTATGACCGCGTCAACGTCATCAACGACGAGGCTCATCACTGCTACCGGCACAAGGTGGGCGCCGACGCCGAAGGCGCGCTGACCGGCGACGACAAGCGGGAAGCGGTGGAGAACGAGGAGGCGGCACGGCTCTGGATCAACGGGATCGAGGCGCTGGACCGCAAGCTGTCCAAGGGCGTGCGCGCGGTCTACGACCTTTCTGCAACCCCCTTTTTCCTGCGCGGCTCCGGCTATCACGAAGGGACGCTGTTTCCATGGGTCGTGTCCGATTTCAGCCTGATGGACGCGATCGAGAGCGGCATCGTCAAGCTTCCGCGCGTCCCAGTCAGCGACAACCTCGTGCGGTCCGATACTGTCGTCTATCGCGACTTGTGGAAGCAGATCGGCAAAGATCTACCGAAGACGGCGGCCGGCGCCGCCAAGCTCAGCGCATTCGACCTGCCGCCCATGCTCAGGACCGCCCTGACAACGCTCTACAGCCATTATGAGGGCGAGTTCGATCGCTGGGAGCGGGCCAGTATCGCCGTGCCGCCGGTCTTCATCGTCGTCTGCCAGAATACCGCCATCTCCAGGCTGGTCTTCGAATGGATCGCGGGCTTCGAGCGCGGCGATGCCGAGGAAGGCGAGCGGGCGGCCTTTCATGCCGGCCATCTGGAGCTGTTTCGCAACTATGACGACCAGGGCGGCCGGCTGCCGCGTCCATGCACGCTCTTGATCGACTCGCGCCAGATCGAATCCGGCGATGCGCTCGATAAGGGCTTTCGCGACGCCGCCGGCGCCGAGATCGACCAGTTCAAGCGCGAGGTTGCGGCGCGCGCGGGCGCCGGCGCTATCGGAGCTGAGGTCGGAGAGAGCGCATTGCTGCGCGAGGTAATGAACACGGTCGGCCGCCCTGGCAGACTCGGCGAGCAGATCCGCTGCGTTGTCTCGGTGTCGATGCTCACCGAGGGCTGGGACACCAACACCGTGACGCATATCCTTGGTGTCCGCGCCTTCGGCACCCAGCTTCTGTGCGAACAGGTCGTCGGTCGCGGCCTGCGCCGTCAATCCTATGACCTTAATCCCGCCACCGGCCTGTTCGACGTCGAATATGCCGACATCATGGGCATCCCCTTCGACTTCGCGTCCTCGCCGCAGGTCGCCAAGCCGACCAGGCCGAAGCCGGTGACGCGCGTGCACGCGATCAGGGAACGCGCCGCCTTGGAGATCGTCTTCCCGCGCGTCAGCGGCTATCGGCGCGACCTTCCGTCCGAGAAGCTCGACGCGGTTTTCACCGAGGACAGCCGGCTTGTGATCACGCCCGAGGATATCGGCCCAACATCCGTCGTCATGGAGGGGATCGTCGGCGCGGGCGTCACGATCACGCCGGATGTGCTGGAGCGGCTGAGGCCCTCGGAGATCAGCTTCAACCTCGCCAAGCACCTGCTCTACACCAGCTTTCGCGACGACGATGGCTTCCCGAAGCAGCACCTCTTTCCGCAGATCCAGCGCCTCGCACGGCGCTGGCTTGACGAGGGCTACCTCGTGACAAAAGGCGTGCCGGTCGGCGCGATCCTCTATCAAGATCAGCTGGCGCGCGCCGCGGAGAAGATCGACATCGCGTGCACGCGTGCCGGCGGCGGGCGTCTGCTGGCCGTGCTCGACCCCTATAATCCCAAGGGCTCGACGCGCCATGTCAACTTCATCACGTCGAAGCCGTGCTGGGCGACCGGAGCTCGGCCGCCGAAGAGCCAGATCAGCCATGTCGTGCTCGATTCGAGTTGGGAGGAGCAACTGGCGCTGACGCTGGAAGGCCATCCGCGCGTGCTCGCCTATGCCAAGAACCAGGCGCTTGGCTTCGAGATCCCCTATCTCGACGGCGGCATCACCCGGCGCTACCTGCCCGACTTCCTCGTCCGGCTCGACGATGGCGGCGAGGAGCCAATCAACCTGGTGCTCGAGGTAAAGGGCATCAAGGACGAGACCGACAAGGCCAAGGCGGAGACGACGCGCGATCTCTGGGTCCCCGGCGTCAACGCCCTCGGCGGCTTCGGCCGCTGGGCCTTCGCCGAATTCCGCGACTGGACGATGATGGAAGAGGATTTCGCGGTGCTGGTTGAGAAGTTGATGGGGCGCGCGAGATGAGCAAGATTCTATGGGTCAAATTCGGTTGGTCTGAATACTATCGAGGCGGGCCAGTCGGCGGCAATTTTGGTTGGCTCAAGCAGCACATTGGCAAAGAAGACGAAGGCCGCGGGCACGAGGCGTTCAATTTCATGCCAGATGCCAGCGGCACATACTATTGCTATGTCCCCCCTCAGGGCGAGGGTCATGCGCCTTCGCATGACGATCGCGACGGCTGGACTGTCGTCTGTCTTTCAAAGCACCCCAAACATAAGGGCATCCACGTTGTGGGCTGGTATGAGGATGCTACCTTGATCGGACGGGAGGTGTCGCCCAACCCGGTGGCGGAAGCGCAGGGCGAGCCGCACTCGTCTTATTGCATCACGAGCAAGCGGGCCTTTTTCGTGCCGCCGGACTTGCGCATCGACCCCTTCTCGGATCCCTCCGTGAAGCAGGGGAAATACTCGTTCCTCGCGGGGGCCGGCGTGAAAGCGAACGACAACAAAGCCCGCGTTCTCGCACTTCTTGAACAAAGGATCGCGGCGCTCAGGCCCATCGCCATCTCTGGTCCCGATGATGAGCGAGCCCCCGACCCCGAGAATGGGCCGGATCCGCTTGCCGGCTTTGGGACGACCGAACACCGAAAGGCCGTCGAATGCGCTGCCGAAACTGCCGTGAAGAAGCACTACGAGAGCCTTGGATACAAGCCGAATCGCGTTGCTCATCTCAATCGCGGATATGACTACGAGTTTACGAAAGACGATTCCCTTCTCATCGTCGAAGTAAAAGGGACGTCGCTTGCGACGGCCTGCCTTTTTCTGACAAGGAACGAGTATATCCGTCGAGTCGACGATGGATGGCGGCTCGCCATGGTGACGGATGCGCTCGGTGAGCGGCCGCACGTCTCGGTTTACGACCTCCATGAGTTTCATCGGACATTCGATCTTGAACCTCTCGTCCTTATCGGTCGACCGATCTTCGAACCGAAGGTCGCCGCCTGATGGCCCGTACGCCGAAAAAGCCGCCCTCCCGTATCATCGACGTGCTCAAGCACGAGGCGGCAAGCCGGACGAATATTCCCACCGCCGAGATGGAGAGCTTCTTTCGGCGCGAGGAGGATGCGCATCCTTTGCCGCCGAAGCATTACGCGCGCGCTCGGCCTCTGGCGGAGGGTGAAACCCGCACGGCGGAGGAGCCGCGGCAGCCGGAGCTGATCTGGAACGGCGCCAGGATCACCATCACCGAGGCGCAGATGAAGGAGCTGGCCGAGACCGGCTCGCTCACGCTTTCGGATGCGCAGCTCGTCTGGCGCGGCAAGGATCGGCAGGACTGGACCGACCTCGTCGTCAACGTGCCGCCGCTCTACATCCAGGAGAAGATCCACCCCAAGGCGATCCTCGACGATCTCAAGCGCCGCACCGCCGCAAAGCGCGAGGCGGAGGCCGACGCGCCGGACCTCTTTGCCGATTTCAACGGCTTCCCCACGGATTGGGCCGAGGACGGCTTCTACAAGCATGACGGCCACTGGTCGAACCGCATGATCCTCGGCGACAGCCTGCAGGTGATGGCGAGCCTCTCCGAGCGCGAGAGCCTCAAGGGCAAGGTGCAGTGCATCTATTTCGATCCGCCCTATGGCATCAAGTTCAACTCGAACTGGCAGGTCTCGACCCAGTCCCGCGACGTCAAGGACGGCAAGCAGGTCGATATTTCGCGCGAGCCGGAGCAGGTGAAGGCGTTTCGAGACACCTGGAAGGACGGCATCCACTCCTACCTGACCTATCTGCGCGACCGGCTGACCGTCATGCGCGACCTCTTGACGGAGAGTGGCTCGATCTTCGTCCAGATCGGCGACGAGAACGTCCATCGAATCAGGGCGGTTATGGATGAGGTGTTTGGGGCGGAGAACTGCGTTTCGGAGATCGGTGTCCCCAAGACGAGCGGCGCCACGTCAGAGCACATCGCCGGTGTGATGGACCTAGTGCTCTTCTATGCCCGCCACAAGGACTCGTTGAAATTTCGTCCTATCTACCGCGACAAGTTGGATATGGTCGGTACATCTGGGTACGGGTGAGCGCAATATCCTGATGGGCAACGTGTTTCTCTATCCGAAGCGTCAGGCGATTACCGTGTGTATGCTCAAGGAGACATGACGAGCCAACGGCCACCCGGTTCATTTCCAGTGAAATTCCAGGGACGGACCTTCACGCCTAAATCCAATTATTGGAAGACTGGTGAAGTCGGGATGTCTCGGCTAACCAAGGCGACCCGGCTCGACCCGATGCGTGACACGATCCGCTATGTCCGGTTCCTTGATGATTTCCCGGCTATACCAATTAACAACTATTGGGCGGACATTAGCGGAGCTGTCCAGAGTCGAACAGATCCAAAGGTATATGTGGTCCAATCATCGCGCGAACTAATTCAGCGATGTATTGTTATGGCCACCGATCCCGGCGATCTCGTGCTCGATCCGACTTGCGGCTCCGGCACCACGGCCACTGTCGCGGAGCAATGGGGGCGGCGCTGGATTACCATGGATACCAGCCGCGTCGCCCTGACGCTGGCGCGGACAAGGCTGATGGCGGCGCGCTATCCCTGGTATCTGCTCGCCGACAGTCGCGAGGGCCGCGCCAAGGAGGCCGCGCTGACGAAGCGTCCTCCGGCCGAGACGCCTGTTTACGGCGACCTCCGCCAGGGCTTCGTCTATGAGCGCGTGCCGCATGTCACGCTGAAATCCATCGCCAACAATCCGCTGATCGACGAGATCTGGGAGAAGTGGCAACAGGTGCTGGAGCCGCTGCGCGGCGAGCTCAACACGGCGATGGACAAGGCCTGGGAGGAATGGGAAATCCCGCGCGACAGCGGCGAGCCGTGGGACAGCGGCTCCGCCAAGGCGCATGCCATCGCGCGCGATGCCTCGCGCCCGGAAGCCGAGCGGATCAGTGCGCTCGCCATCATTGCGCATAATCTCGGTCCGTCGTTCACGTTCGAAACCCTGCCGGAAAAGCCGCGCTTCCCCTGGCCGCAGGAGGCCGAGGCGGCGCATGCTCAATGGTGGGCGGCGCGCATCGCCCGGCAGAAGGAGATCGACGCCTCGATCGCAGCGCGCGCCGATGTCGAATATCTCTACGACAAGCCCTATGTCGACAATGCGCGCGTCCGCGTCGCTGGGCCGTTTACCGTCGAAAGCCTGTCACCGCATCGCGTTCTCCCGGCGAGCGAGGAAGAGCTGATCGACGAGATCGAGGCTGCCGAGGGCCGGCGTTCGGCGTCCGATGCCGCCCTTGCGGACCAGGACTTTGCGACCATCGTAATCGACTATCTCCGGGCCGAAGGCGTCAAGCAGCAGCAGAAGGGCGATCGCGTTACCTTCGAGAGCCTCGTCCCCTGGCCTGGCAATTTCATCGGCGCCAGCGGCACTTTCTTCGAGGGCGAGAATGGACCCGAGCGGCGGGCGGCGATCCTGATCGGCCCGGAATATGGCACGGTCGGCCGTCAGGATTTGGTGGCGGCGGCGCGCGAGGCCGTCGATGCCCGCTTCGACGTGCTGATCGCCTGCGCCTTCAATTTCGACGCCCATTCATCCGAACTCGGCAATCTCGGCAGCCTACGCATCCTGAAGGCGCGCATCAATCCGGACATGCACATGTCCGCCGAGCTCAAGAACACCGGCCGCGGCAACATGTTCGTCGTCTTCGGCGAGCCGGATGTCGACATCCTCGACGAGGGCGGCGAGATGATCCGCGTCAAGGTGAACGGCGTCGATGTCTTCGATCCCAACACTGGCGACATCCGCTCGAACGACACCAAGGGCATCGCCGCCTGGTTCATCGACACCGACTACAACGAGGAAAGCTTCTTCGTCCGCCACGCCTATTTCCTCGGCGACAACGACCCCTACAAGAGCCTGAAGACGGCGCTGCAATCGGAGATTGACGCAGACGCCTGGGCGACGCTCTACTCCGACACGTCGCGCCCCTTCGCGCGCCCGCAAAGCAGCCGCATAGCGGTCAAGGTCATCAACCACTTCGGGGATGAGGTGATGAAGGTGTTCAGGGTGTAAAATAATACTATTGAGGGGGCGCTGATAATGTCGACTACTGTCGAGTGGTATTCGAAGATTCGAAACCAGAGTTTGGCTCTCGCAGTTCGCGAGGCGGGATTTGATCTCACGATGTTTGAGGAATATTCCCCGGCGACTCAGAAAGAAATTCGTAAGCGCGCGGTAAAAATTGTCATCAGAAATATCGCCGCCGATTTCGAGAGTGTCACAAATCGCGAATTGTCCGAAATTAGACGAGGCGTATACGTTATATGCATATCAAACCCATTCACGATATCGTACGAAAAAGGCTGCAGCGAGATTATCTATATTGGCATGGGGAACATTGCTTCCCGTATTGAATCTTATTTTAATAATAGTCTGTTCGATTTCATGATGAGTGTCGCTGGCGCAAATTTTGATTTCTATCTGACAGAACCCAAAGGATCTACTGATGATTTATACTATAAGCATATAGAGTATATGCTTCTGGATAAATTCCAGTCGAAATACGGAAGCTATCCTCTTCTTAACACTAACGCGGGCAGCCGAAAGGAATTTGAAGGTGCTGGAAAGGGCTGGGACAAGCCATTGAAGGGCTCCGGCAAAAAGCCATATTGGGAAATTCGTCCGACTAAGCATAGCGATTTCGCGAATTTGGACGAATGATCTTCCTTATCGCTGACACCTTTACCGCCTCGTTCAGCCGTCTCTCCGGTCTCGACCAGAAGGCGGTGAAGGCGAGTGTCTTCGATCTGCAGATGGACACTTCCGGCAACGGGCTGCAGCTGCATCGCATCGACAGGAGCCGCGATCCCCATTTCTGGTCGGCGCGAGTCAATCGCGACATCCGCCTGATCGTCCACAAAACCGCCGAGGGCCTGCTGGTTGCCTATGTCGGCCATCATGACGAGGCCTATGCCTGGGCGGAGCGGCGGCGCATCGAGGCGCATCCCCGCACCGGCGCCATCCAGATCGTCGAGGTGCGCGAGCGCGTCGAGGACGTGGCGCCGCCGGCGACGTTCGACTTCGTCTTTCCAGAGGCGGCCAAGGGCGAACGGTCGGCGCCCGCCGCGCCCGCGCTGTTCGGTTCGCTGGACGACGATGCCCTGCTGTCGATCGGCGTGCCGGCCGACTGGCTCGCCGATGTGCGCGCGGCAAGCGAAGACGGCTTCTTCGCGCTGGCCGCCCACCTCCCGACCGAGGCCTCCGAGGCGCTGCTCGACTATGTCGCCACCGGCAGGCTGGCGGTCCCGGCGCTGACGCCCAGCATCGCCGATCCGTTCAAGCATCCCGATGCGCTCAGGCGGATCAGGCCGATCGCCGACCAGGACGAGCTGGAACAGGCCCTCGCCTTCCCCTGGGAGAAATGGGGCGTCTTCCTGCATCCCTCGCAGCGCGCGCTGGTCGAGCGTTCGTTCTCCGGCCCGGCGCGGGTCGCCGGTTCGGCGGGTACCGGCAAGACCATCGTGGCGATCCATCGCGCGGTGCGCCTGGCCCGGGACAATCCGCACGCGCGAGTACTGCTGGCCAGCTTCTCCGATCCGCTGGCGGCAGCTCTGGCGAAGAAGGTGCTGGTGCTGGCACCGGAGACCGGCGGCGTCGTGGCGCGGATCACGACGGCGTCCTTCCACGACATCGCTGAGCAGATGTTCCAGCTCGAGCACGGCGCGCGTCCTCGGATCGCGAGCGACGGGCTGTTGCGCGAACGCCTGCGCGCGGCGGCAGCGAACATTGGCCTGAAGGGTTTCTCCGAGCGGTTCCTGCTGTCGGAATGGACCAACGTCATCGACGCCTGGGGCCTGATGTCGCTCGAAGCCTATACGAGCGTCCAGCGCATGGGACGAAAGAGCCGGCTCGGCCCCAACCAGCGCGCACGCCTATGGCCGGTTTTCCAGGCCCTGCGTGAAGCGCTGGTGGCCGAGCGTTATACGACCTGGGCGGATGTCTTCACTGGCCTCGCCGAAGCTCTTGCCAAGCGCGAGAAGAAGCCGTTCGACCATGTCGTTATCGACGAAGCCCAGGACCTCGCCCCGGCCGAGCTCCGGTTCTTCGCTGCTCTCGTGCCCTCGACAGCGGATGCCCTGTTCCTGTCGGGTGACGTCGGACAGCGTATTTTCCAGCATCCCTTTTCATGGGCGAGCCTCGGCGTCGACGTACGCGGCCGCTCGCATACGCTCAAGGTCTGCTACCGCACCTCGCAGCAAATCCGACGTGCTGCGGACAGGCTGCTGCCGACCGTGCTGCGCGACACAGATGGGCTAGAAGACGAGCGTCGCGGCATCATCTCGGTATTCGACGGGCCTGCGCCTGAGGTGAGATCCCTTGCGGACGTTGCCGCTGAGACTGCCACGGTGCGCCAAGCCGTTGAGACCTGGCTTGGCGAGGGAAGGCGAACAGCGCAACAGCTTTCGCAAACGTCGGCGATATACGGAAAACGGCTGAGGAGCTGATTCGGTTTGCTCGAGCCGGTCATGAACCGGCTCGAGCAAACTTCCAAAAGGTGACGTCCCCGGAGGTGGTGTAGGAGCGGATGGCACTGGTGGTCATTGCCGGTCTTCGACGTAGGGTTGGGTTGCGACACACAACCTGATTTCGGAGACGACAATGACCGACGAGAGGATTGCACTGCTCGATCTGATCGAGAAGAGCGGCGATGACCATCTGATCCGCGACCTGCTCGGCTTTGCGGCCGAACGGCTGATGGAACTTGAGGTCGAGACCAGGACCGGTGCGGCCAAGGGCGCACGGTCGGCGGAGCGGATCGCACAGCGTAACGGCTATCGTGAGCGAGCCTGGGACACGCGGCTCGGGCGGATCGACCTGGCGATACCGAAGCTGAGAACGGGCAGCTACTTCCCGTCCTTCCTGGAGCCCCGTCGCACGGCCGAGCGGGCTTTGGCGGCCGTCATCCAGGAGGCCTATGTGCACGGGGTCTCGACGCGGGCGGTCGACGATCTGGTTCAGGCGATGGGCCTTTCCGGCGTCTCGAAGAGCGAGGTCAGCCGGCTGTGCGGCGAACTCGACGAGCGCGTTGCGGCCTTCCTCGACCGTCCGATCGAGGGCGAGTGGCCTTATCTGTGGATCGACGCCACCCATCTGAAGGTGCGCGAAGCCGGGCGGATCGTGTCCACTGCGGTGATAATCGCCGTGGCGGTCAACACCGACGGCCGGCGCGAAGTTCTCGGCATGGCGACCGGGCCGTCCGAGGCGGAGCCGTTCTGGACGGCCTTCCTGCGTTCGCTGGCGGGCCGCGGCCTCAGGGGTGTCAAGCTGGTCGTCTCCGACCACCATGGCGGCATCCGGGCAGCGATCGCCAAGGTGCTGCATGCCACATGGCAGCGCTGCCGCGTCCACTTCATGCGCAACGCGCTCGCCCACGCCGGAGCCGGCCAGCGCAACATGGTCGCCGCGATGCTCAGGACGATCTTCACCCAGGAGACCGAGAAGGCCGCCCGTGAGCAATGGTCGAAGGTCAGCGACAGCCTGCGCGAGCGCTATCCCAAGCTCGGCCGCCTGATGGACGACGCCAGCGACGACGTCCTCGCCTTTATGAGCTTCCCGGCCGGCCACTGGACCCAGATCTACTCGACCAATCCGCTCGAGCGTCTCAACGCCGAGATCAAGCGCAGGACCAACGTCGTCGGCATCTTCCCGACCGACAGATCCATCCATCGTCTCGTCGGCGCCCTGCTCATCGAGCAGACGGACGAATGGGCCGTCCAGCGACGATACATGACACTGGAAACCCTCAACCCGATCGACGATGCTGGCCTCGTCAGCCTGCCGGCAATCCCGGCATGACTGTCCTCGACCCAGGTTGAGGATCGGCGCTCCTACACCACCTCCAGGGACGTCACCCTTCCAAAATGGGGGCGCATTGCTGTCGCTCCGAAGCTCCTGGAGGAATGTCGGGATGCTGCGCACGAGCCGAGAAGCCTGCCAGTCGCCTCTTTGACCTGGTCTGATCGTTGGCGTCAATTCAACCACTCGCCGCGTCGAGTGGGCAAATCGGACAATTGTCCAAGACCCATCTCATGCCACAGCCTTGAGAGGCTGGAGTGTTAATAAGCGCGGAACTGAGGTCTCTGCCTAAAGCGACCTAACTATCTAATTTTCATCATAAATTCTGAACTCACTCGGGGTCATGATCGGCGCCGATCGAGATCCCGATAGACAAGGATTTTCTGACGTATTTTCAATGCGTTGAACTCATCCGGCGTGGGGTCCTGCTTGGGCGCCTGTTCACAACCTGGCCGGCCGAGCTGAGGCGCGAAGCTGGCATTCTAGCCAAGTCATCGTTATCAGGCTCGCCTAACCATATGAGATCAAACGAGAGATGTGGTTGGCGAACCACTGCAGACACTCTGCAACAGTGATTAACCCGGGACATCTGCATGGGAATGGGGCAAACCTGTTGGCCGTCGGGATGTCGTGATACAACCAATGATTCAGTTTGGCGTCAGATCTGCGATCTCGCGCCGTATCGGGGGCGCGGCCCCGCCGTCAATATAGCCCCAAACCTCTCCCTTTTTCACTGGCGCGAGTCCTTCGGAATAAGCATAGGCATCGTCATAGGTCGGGGCTAGCCATTCTGCAATGCGCCCGTTCGTCATGCTCACGAAGCCGCGCTTGTCGCCGCGACGGACCAGCGCAAGACCTTCGCGGAACGGATAGGCGTCATCGTAGGTCGGCTCGAGCAAAATCTTGCCGGTGCGATCGACATAGCCCCATTTGTCGCCGATACGAACCGGCGCCGCCCCTCCGGAAAATTCGCGCACGGCGTTGAAATTGCCGGAGATTGCATCCTTACCCTCCGCATCAACAAAACGCCAGGTCCGGCCGTCCGATGTTACGGCTCCCAGGCCGTTCCTGAACGGCCGCATGTCTTTGTACGGACCCAAAGCCTTGTCCAGTAGCCTACCGATTGCGTAGGTGGATTTGCCCACCCGACTGATGGTGTAGCCCTCTGAAAAGGCGGTAGCGGATGAGGCGCTTGTGGGATCTTCGGCTTCGCCTGTGCCTTGGTCCAAATTGTCTGTAGCTTCGGCTTCGGTTTCGTCTTTTTGCGGTAAGCTCAGTGACACCATTTCGCCCCGCCCGTCGAGCACTACCCACTCCGGACTGTCGTCGAATGACTTCTCGACGGCGGCGAATCCTCCCTCGCGCGCCGTTGCCCGTTGAAATTCGAACTTGATTTCCTCGCGCCCGGTCGGTCCGATGTAGCCCCACAAATGGTCCTTCAAAACGGCTGCCACACCGTCCTTGAACGGTTGTGCATCGTCATAGACCGGCTTGATGACAATCTTGCCGGAGCTATCGACAAAGCCCCAGCGTCCGTCGAGACGCACCGCAAATCGGCCGCCGCTGCCTTGGAGCACTTTTTCGTAGATTGGCTCAACAACCCATGCGCCGGTCCGGTTGATAAAGCCCCAGCGATCTCGTTCCATCGCTGGCGCGATGCCTTCTTGGAACAGGCCGGCATGCTGAAAACGAGGCTCGATGACCAAGTTCTGTGCTCGGGCCGCAGAGACCGTCACAGCAATTGCGCTTGCTAGCGCAACGGCGGGCATAACCCAGGATAGAAACACTTGAGTTCGGTTTGATCCGGCGCCTGGCATTTCAACCTCTCAAACGGATTGGACATCCTAATCTATCCTAGGCAAGAAATGAAGACTAAGTTTTATCAACTGGCGATTGCCGGACCAAGAAGATCTCCCTTGCGTTTCAGCCAAACACAGGTTTCACAATAGCGCTATGATACAATTTCATTTCCGCCACACAAAACATCTTACCGGAGTCGTGTCGGCCGGCGCCCGTCCGCTGGTGGGTTTGATCTTGGTCGCGCTAACATTGCTATCGGCGGTCGCGCCGGCTGGTAGCCAGGGCAGCGCGTTCACCAAGGATGCCTACGACAAGGCGCTAATCGAAGGCGCCATCGCCAGGGAGCGTCCAGCCTTCATGCAACCAGTCGGCATTACCGGAATCTCTCTTCCGCATCACCTCTTGGCCGCCGATCTGATGGCACGCGGTTTCTGGGCCGCGTCTGCGGGGACCTATCGGCGGATTATCGTGATCTCGCCGGATCATTTTCGCGCTGTGAAAGGCAAATACGCCGTCGGCGTAGATAATATCGATACGATTTTCGGGCGCATCGCAATCGACCGAAAGGCCGTCGACACGCTTCTTGCCAACCGCGCTTTGTTCGAACCTTTCGATCAGGTCGAAAGAGAGCACGGCCTCTATGCCTTGATGCCGTTCATCAAACATTTCTTCCCTGATGCGGAGATCGTGCCGATTGCCGCGTCGATCTTCACCAGCCAGGCAGATTGGGAGGCGGCGGTTGCTGCGATTCGCCCGTTGGTCGATGCCGAGACCCTTGTTGTTCAATCGACGGACTACTCTCACTACCTGCCGGTAGGAGAGGCGGTACTTCGCGATCAGGAAACGCTCACCACGATCGCAACGGAGACTGAGGACGAGGTTTCCAAACTCGTCCCAGTCAAGCATTTGGATTCGAAGGCGGCGCAATTTATCCAGTCTGCGCTCCAATACCGAACCATAGGTGCGAGTTCGGTGGTTATCGCAAACCGCAATTCGGCCGAGTATGGAGCCGTCCCTACCTCGACAACCAGCTACATTGTGACGGTGTATCATCGCGATCCCGGTGCGCTTGCCGTCCTGCGCTACAACGATCAGTCAGCCTATTATTTTGGCGGCGACGTATTGTTGGGCCGCTACCTCACGCCGATCCTCGCCAACGCGGACGCGCGCGACAAAGTGATCGCCGCAATTCGTCGGGTGACCGGCGGAGCCCCGTTGATTGTGAATCTTGAGGGCGTGCTCGTTCGCGAGCCAGTAACCGGGTTACCGCAAGGAGCACATCTGATGCTGTCTGACCTTGCCGAGCCTGTTTTTAAAGGCGCTGGCATTGTCGCCGCTAGCCTTGCCAACAATCACAGCTACGACTTCGGACAGGAAGGCATCTCAGAAACGAAAGCGGCGCTGGCGTCGATTGGCATTGGCGCCATGGAGAATGGCATGGTGACAGACCTTGGCCCATTGCGCGTTCTGCCACTGTCATTCCTGCGTGGCAAAAACGCCGGCGACAACTACGTCGCCGGCCCTGGCGCGCTTAATGCATATTGCGCAAAGTCCGCAGCGCCTCCGCTCGTTGTCTTTGTGCATTGGGGGAGCGAATATACGACAGTGACAGGCAATGCAGAGCGTCTGGCGGCGCAACAACTTGCCGCCTGCGGGGTTTCGCTCGTTGTCGGCGCTCACAGTCACACGGCTTCGCAGAGCATGGAAAGCGTATCCGGAACGCTTCAACTCGCCTGGTCGCTTGGAAACCTTGTTTTCGATCAGAACTCATCGCGCAGTTCGGGCGCTCTGCTGGAATTGCGGATATTCAAACAGGGCACTGTCGCCGCGCGGCTTATCCCGATACCCAACCTTTTCGAGGTTGGGCAGAACGCGCTCCGCTCCAGATAGCTCCGAACGAATGCGCCATGTCATCAAATCGAATAGAGCGCGGTTCGGCGCTCCGAGTTGGCGCATTGTGGTCTTCACACTGAAGTCTCTGCTGACCTCAGCACACAGAGCAGATCATGGTTCAGTGTCCGTTGACTCACCGGGCTCATCGGGTTCTGGCTCCTCAGGAAGAGGCTTTCCGTCCATGTCCGTGCCGGTCCTCCGCGGTTTGAAGTAAAGAAGGCTAACAGGCCGCGATTCAACCATACGACCATCTGCCAGCTGGATTCGAAGGCGGAAGTCATGGGTCGAACTCTTGGGTGCGTCCAACCAAAGCCGCCAGCGGGAGACTACGCCCGGCGGAATCGTGTCGCTCAGCGGCAACGCCACCTGGTACCCACCTGTGTCGAGCCGCAGTTCGAACGGTTTGGATCCCAGGTTGAATTCATTAGCCCCTTCGCCGCACTCACCTTGGAAGGGCAAGTGACCCATCACCAAGCTGGTCGTAAACTTTGCTGCTCCTTTCGTCGACGTATGTTCGGCGGTCGTCCACTGATAGTCCAGCGTTCCGGCGAGATTGAGAAAGAATGCGTCGTCGGAAAGAGTAACCGCCTTGCCGAGATCCCCGAACATACCGGACGCCACTTGCTCAGCAAGGCACTTGTCAGTATCGGTGCTCGTGCACTTGAGCGCATCTCTCTCTAGCCGCTCTACCTTTACGCCGCGGCGCATCAGTTCATTGCGAACATCAATGTCTTCGATATTGGAGATATCTGCCGTCGGTTGCACGAACGATGGGCCGACTGCGTTTTCGTTGCTGTCCACGAAATTTATCGTGGCGCTGACGGAT
This sequence comes from Kaistia algarum, assembly GCF_026343945.1. Lineage (NCBI taxonomy): Bacteria > Pseudomonadati > Pseudomonadota > Alphaproteobacteria > Hyphomicrobiales > Kaistiaceae > Kaistia > Kaistia algarum. Next base: position 1,172,457 of record NZ_JAPKNJ010000001.1, on the reverse strand, counting down.
CGGGCCGCCGACCAGCCGAAATTCTCAAATTCCAACCCGCTCTCGAATGCGCGGTCGCATTGAGCGCTAAAGCTTTCGTTCAACTCCAGAGCTGGGCGGAGCTCGCTAACGCTCTTGGCAACGTCGAGAAATGCCCCCTCAATGCCAATTGGCTGCCCCGAGGCATTTTCGACATTTAGCAGCAGAGGCACGGGTCCGTAGCGCACCGTCGGCCCCATGAAGTTTTGTTCTTCGAAGTCGTTGTTCGGACGGGCTTCAGAGCTCGGCGCGGTCTTGCCGAGCCAGACGTCAAGTAGTTCGGCATCGTCAGGGAAGATACGAACTTTTTCAGGTGTGTTCTCGGCTATGTAGTACAAGGGATTGATATCGGGAACACCAACCAGCGACCGGCGATCCACAGTCAGCGAAATGCGGACATCGTCGACCTGTGCCTGCAAGGTCAACGGCGTCAGGCGGAAGCCGGGAATGCGGGCGCGACTGCCGGACACTTCGACGTCGTTCAGCCATTGCGCGACATAGCCCCCGCCGCCCGCCATTTGCACACGCCCGACCCCGTTTCGCTTATCGACTAGAAATCCGCCCTCATAGACGCTGCCCAGGCGGTCCACAAACAAACCGTAGCCCTCCCGCTTGCCCGCTCGAAACTCTCCGACATACTCGGCGCCCTCGGGCGACTGGAGTCTGCCACGACCATCCATCAGGCCGCTTCTCCATTGTCCGCGGTAGGAAGCGCCTGAGCGGTGCAAGAACTCGCCTTCTCCGTGTGCTCGCCCTTCGACAAGCTGGCCCCTATACCGAGCCACTGTTGCTCTCGTATCATAAGTTGCCGCACCCTTGATCCGCCAGGTGAGTTGTCCTTCGCCGGAGATAGGGCCTGGCTTGTAGTTCCCGTCACGCGAGGTCCAGACGACATCAAGTTCATCTGCGGAAAGTGGGTCCCAGAACTTAAGGTCAACCCGCTTCAGATGCCTAACCGGAGTGTCCCAAACTAGCTGGTTGCTACTACGGAAATTGCCTGTGGCGAAGTTCGGGAAGGCCGAACCGTCGGTCGTTATAGTATCCTGCAGGAGTGGCTCGAGAGATTGCGCACGGGCAGCTATGTTCAATGGCAGAGCCATACAAAAAGAGACTCCGAAAACAACCGGCCGCAGCAGTCGGGTCAGAGGTCCCATCGTTTCGTTCACCTCTATCATCGCAGGCACGCAACGTGCCTGTCGCGCTAGTGAGTCCGGCTTGTAGATCGACATATTCGTTGGAAGGACACAGCTTGTGCTATTGAACGAGATATTAGACTAGTTCATGTTACACCAATTGTCTGCAGACAAAAGTGGCGCGCCACTAGTCTCCGGCTCGACAGTAACGCTAGCATGTTAGCTATGGCATCGCGCGTTCCGAATTCGATCAGGCACGCTGCTCGATTGCTCGCGGGCGGCGCCGTGTGAAAGACAAGAATGATCACTGTCCAGAGGAGGGGCGGGTTGTGGCATCTTGATGCAAGGGCCCTTTGTACTTTCTTCCTTAACTTTCCTAGACAGACTCGCCATCGTGAATCCCTGTGCTACGAATGAGCGTACATCGTGAACACTTAGCCTTACGAGCTTACGGCAGGTGAATTTCTATTGGCGAAACAGCGAAAAACACATCGGGTAAGCACGGAACGGCCTTTCCGCTTATTTCTGTCATCTCCGACGGACGTCGCGGCCGAACGTGACGCCGCTGAGCGCGTCGTGGCCCGCATCAACGCTGAACGAATCGATCTTCGAGTGTTCGAATTGATCCGCTGGGAGCACGCCTACTACACAGCCACCACTGCCGTTCAAGATCAGACCCCGAGATCGTCCGATTGCGACCTCGTCGTTTGCATCTTCTGGAAACGGCTCGGTAGCGATCTCCCTGATCAATACCGTCGTAAGGATGGATCGCTGCCAACCGGCACGGAGTACGAGTTCGAAACCGCGCGAGAGGCAGCATTCAAGCGGCGAAACAAGGTTCCTGACATCCTCGTGTATCGCAACCGATCCTCTGTACACTATGCCTCGGCTACCGTTGACCTGGAGAGAGCCCAGTACGAGCGGCTTCTAGGTTTCTGGAAACGATGGTTTGAGAGCGAGGAGGGGCATTTCACAGCGGGGTTCCACAATTACGATACCCTTGAGCAGTTTGAGGTTCAGTTTGAGAACCACCTGCGCCAATGGCTGGCTAGGCGAAGCGGGGCCGTGGTCTGGAGCGGTCAATCGCCATTTCGCGGCTTGAAGCCTTTCGACGTTAGGCATGCGGCAGTTTTTTTCGGGCGCAACCGTGAGGTCGACCGTATCCGGGCACGCTTTCTCGCTAACGCAAGTGCGGGTATTCGCTTTCTCGCCATTGTGGGCGCCTCCGGATCCGGCAAGTCTTCGGTTGCTCGTGCCGGCCTGCTCGACCGTTTGTCTCAGACAGGTGGGATGGGCGGCATCGCTGGTCCCGCGATTTATGCTGCCGTTACCCCATCATCGCTAGCCGCCGAAGGACGAAGCTGGAGAGCTGGCTTGGCGCAAGCGCTGTTCAGGGACGACGTGCTGGGTCCTGGGCTAGCCGATGGCGACTTCACTACCCCCCAGACGCTTGAAGATCATATGGGCAGCAGCGGTATAGGATCGTCGCTACCGCTCAAGAGAGCCTTGGCGCGCCTGAAGGTCGTTAACAAGGACTTGGCCACCGCTGCCGGAGCATCGCCGCTGGCCCTGGTCATTCTGATTGACCAGTTGGAAGAGATATTTAGCTGGAAGCGTGACGATGCCGAGGCGTTCTTGACCTTCCTTGAGCAACTGGTCAACCCCGCCGGGGGTACAATCTACGTCGTCGCCACAATGAGGTCAGATTTTCGTCTGCGGCTGACCGAATTCGCGCCCTTAGAACGCCTTACGGCGCTGAGCCAGCCGCTGAAGCAGGGCGAGTATGAGCGCGTGATCGACATTGCTGCGCCGTCGGGGCGGGACCTCAGTGAGATCATTGCGGGTCCGGCTAGCGCCGCTGGCCTACGCTATGAATCTGTCAGCGGGCGTGATCTCCGTGCGCTGATCGAAGCGGAGGCATCCCCTCAAGCCCTGCCCGCCCTCCAAATGCTGCTGTCCGAGCTTTATGCCCGCCGCGAGGGAAACGAACTGAAGCTTCGGGCTTTCGACGAGTTGCGCGGCGTCTCGGGTGTGATGGCTCAACGTGGCGATCAGATTCTGTCTGAGGCCGGGCCCGGGGCTCCGGCCGCGCTTGCACCTGTCTTCCGCGCGTTGATGGTATGGAGCGGCGCGGGCCAGCCCATTGCTCAACGGGTTCCGCTTGACACCTTCGAACCTGGATCTGAGGCGCATCGGCTGGCAGTCAGCATGGTCAATGCCGGCCTACTCACATCGGAACAAGGCATGGTGCGCGTCGCGCACGAAAGTCTGATCTCGGGATGGGATCGACTTCGCAACCTGTTCGCTGATGAGCGTCGACTCTTTGAGATCCGCGAAGTTTTGGCGGGCCTTTTTCGCCAGCATCAGGCAACACCGGCATTGAATGCAGCCAAGCAGCGCGAACGGCTATTGACGGGCGTACACCTCTCCGACGGGACTGATCTCCTGGAAAAATGGGGAGAACAGCCGCTTCAGGCTGTGGCCAGAGGGTTGCCGGACTTCATCCGGGCTTCGCAGGCCCGTGATCGGACGCAGAAACGCAACCGCCTCGCGCTGATCGCCTGTGGGATCGCGCTGGTCGGTGTCGCCATTGGCGCCGCGGGATGGTTGATACAGCGCAGGACGGTGGCGGAACTCCAAGCAGTCGTGCAGACGAACCTCGCACATACGTCGACCGCGCTTGGCGAGGGACGCTGGGATGCTGCGGTCTCGGTGGCGGCGGAGGCCTTTCGGCTGGACAAGAACCTCGACACGCGGTCGAGGCTCCTCGAAGCGCTTGCTGAGCGATCGGCTAACCACATATCCACCGTCGACGTCGAGGCGCAGGCAATCGACTGGCCGACGACGGATTCGTTGGCTGTGGTTGGCGATGGTGGCAAGCTATTCGTATATGGCGCTGCGGCTTTAGGTGACGCCGACCGAACTTCACAAACCAAGCTCAAGAGGCTTTCGTCTTCTGCCGCCGGAGATTATCTGGCCATAGCGGACGATGGCGCAATCTTGTCTCGCAGCGGTGAGGCTGGAGCGCAGTGGCGCGAAATTCTCCGAGCGAGCGGGCAGAAACTCGTCTATCAGTCACAGTCCGACATGCGGCGCGTTGGTGCTGGCTTCGTCGCTTTGGCAACTGACAAGGTTCAAGGTACAACGCTAACGAAATGCGCCAGTCTGGCTGCAGCCTCCTGCCGCCAGACGATAATCTCCGCTGGGTCGCCAGTCGCAGCCCTATCCGCCGACAGCACGCAAATTGCTATCGTGACGGGAGGGCCGGACCGGCCCATACTCGAATTGCGCCGCGTATCGGACCCGTTGACTGTCTCCGACAGTAGGCCGCTGGCGGCATTGGAAGGAAGGGACGCCATCCTAAGCCTCGGCCTGTCACGCGATGCGCAGTTCGCCGCCATCGGTGCTGGCATTTCCGGGCGTGCCGGGCGCCTGATCGTTGTTCCTCTCGATCCACGTGTCGCCCAAACCATTCCGCCCGTCGAGAGCAGCTCACCGGTCAACGTGCTAGAATGGTCGCCGACTTCGGACACCCTTGCGTTCTCTTGCAGCCAAGGTTCGATCTGCCGCGCGGCGGTAGGCCCAGGCATCGACCTGCACATGGCCGGACCGCTACGTGATGACGACAGTGCCTTTACGTCCATTCGATGGTCCCCTGATGGCGCATTGCTTGCCTCAAACCATGTTGGCGGAAAGGTGCGTGTCTGGCGCAATCTTCCGGTCGAGCCGGTCTTGATGCGGCGTCCAGTAGGAGGCGGGGCATCGCTTGAATCGGTTGCGGTGGACAGAGAGGGCGGGCTGGTTGCAGTAGGCACCGGTACTGGCGAAATCTGGGGTATTTCGGGCTACAACCTTGAGAACGGGTATCTCGCCGTGACGGGAGACGCCCGGATCACTCACCTCGTGTTTGGTGCGGATGGCCGGTTGGCTGTCGGTGACAGCAGCGGAACGTTGCGCTTGTTGGAAGGCAGTCCGCTGCAGCTGAAGCGCGATTCAAACATTGGCAATGAAGTTCAGCGCGTTGCCCTTGCCAAGAAGACGCTCGCTGCCTCTCAGTCCTCGAATTCCATTGCATTGCTTCCGCTCGTGGGTGAAAAGGCCAAACTCGTATTCGAAAGCACGCCCGACGGCCTTCTCGGTCTGCCCGACGGAACCCTCTATTCCAGTCATGTCGACGGTTCGATCCATCGCCGGAACATCGAAACCGACATCGACGAAATCGCCATCCCCGGCGACGTGGTGGCGGATCGTGGATCGGCGCTGAGTCTTGCTCTTGATCCGTCCGGCAGATGGCTTGCCGCGTCGCGGTTCGATGACAGGGTCAAACTATACGACCTAGCAGGCAAGGCACCGCCGATCGAATTGCCCATTTTCAGTCTCGGCAGCAAGACAGTCGCCTTCTCACCGTCCGGACAACGCTTCGCATTGCTAGGCGTCGAAGGGCGTCTCTATATCTGGGCCTTCGACGCTACAGACGCTCGAGCCGATCTGATATTGGCGCTGCCGGCTGTCCCCAGATCCGTCTTTCCCGCAGACGCCGGAACGGTGCGGCAAAGACCGGCAACGTGGATAGATTGGTTGGATTCCGACCGGATCGTTATTTCAAGTATCTTTGGCGAGCTACTAGCGTTGAACGTCAACGAAGAATCTTGGCGGGCCGCCTTGTGCGATGTAGCATTCGTCGGGAAACCCGAAGCATCGCTGCGCCGCGTCACTGCGACGCCCGAAAGCCAAGCAAACTGCGACGATGCAACCATCGGCAACCGAAACTGGGGCAGCGAGTAGCGCCGCCAATGCTCTTCGGGCGTGCCGGCTTTCTGTCAACTGGCGGCGTATGCAGAGCCCACCAACCCAGTGCGCGCGGACGATTTGATGGAAATATTCAAACAGGAGCCATCGCGAGTCCTGTCTCTGAATCCTCCGGGTCGAAATGAGAAAGTGGGATAATCGTTGCCGTGCCGAGCAACTGCTGGGCGACCGTTTGAGCATTCGCACGTATTTTGGTCGTCGCCACCTTTTGCCACCACAGCGCAGCGACGCCGGCAACGTGAGGGCAGGCCATACTAGTGCCGCTCATCATGGCAAATGCACCGTTCGCCGCGGCCGATACGATCTCCTCGCCTGGTGCACAGATTTTGGCACGGCCGTTCGGAAAGTCTGCGATCCGTAGGGAACCGCCTTCGTTGCGTACAGCCGCGACCGAGATGACACCGGCCGCCGCAGAGGGTAGCGACGCCGATATGACCTGCCACTGCATTTTTCCTCCACGGGGATTTAGAGTCCGGCCCTCGGAAGGACGGACAGATGAAGCGAGCAAGGTTCACGGAAGAGCAGATCATCGCGGTTTTGCGCGAGCATGAGGCTGGTGCGAAGACCGCCGACCTGGCGCGTAAGCATGGTGTCCGAAGCGACCCTCTATAACTGGAAGGCCAAGTTTGGCGGCACGGACATGTCCGAAGCCAAGCGTCTGAAGCAACTCGAGGACGAGAACGCCAAGCTCAAGAAGCTGCTGGCCGAACAACTGCTGGATGCAGCGGCGATGCGGGAGCTGCTGTCAAAAATGGTAGGGCCCCCCGTCAAGCGCGAGGCCGTCGCGCATCTGCAGGCATTGATGGGCCTGTCGGAACGGCGGGCCTGTTCAATCGTCGGAGCGGATCGGAAGATGGTCCGCTACCGATCCCGCCGTCCGCCGGATACGGCCCTGCGAGCGCAGTTGCGCGACCTTGCCAACGAGCGCCGGCGTTTTGGCTATCGGCGGCTGTTCGTCCTTCTGCGCCGCGACGGCGAACCGTCCGGGATCAACCGCATCTATCGGCTCTATCGCGAGGAGGGTCTGACAATGCGCAAGCGTCGTGCACGGCGTCGGGCCGTCGGAACGCGGGCGCCGATCCTCGTTGAAGCGAAGGCCAATGCGCGCTGGTCGCTGGATTTTGTCCACGACCAGTTTGCCTCCGGTCGGCGGTTCCGCATCCTGAACATTGTCGATGATGTCACACGGGGAATGCCTGGCGGCCATACCCGACACCTCGATCTCGGGACGGCGCGTGAATTGACGGCTCTGATCGAACAGCGTGGCAAGCCCGGCATGATCGTTTCCGACAACGGCACCGAATTCACCTCGCACGCCATGCTCGCCTGGGCGCAGGAGAACCGCGTCACCTGGCATTTCATCGCGCCGGGCAAGCCGATGCAAAACGGCTTCTGCGAGAGCTTCAACGGCCGCATGCGTGACGAACTGCTCAACGAGAGCCTGTTCTTCGGGCTCGACCATGTCCGAGCCAAGATCGCCGCGTGGGTTGACGACTACAACCTCCGTCGGCCTCACTCGGCGCTCGGATACATCCCACCGGCGGCCTACGCCGCCAGTCTCATCACCAACGCGCAATCCCGCGCAAAACCCGCCGAGGCTCTAATCGCTGCTGGATGACAAACCAGTGGCAGGTCAACGGCGTGATGGACCTCCATTCCAGGTCGACTGTCGAAATGATAGGACCTCGAAAATTCCTGAGAAATCATCGGGCACTCCGGCTGTGCGAAGCTTGCCCGAGAGTATATGAGTGTTAGCAGGGTACTGGGGGAGGACTGCATGGCTGACAAGAAAGTCGTTTTCGTCGCGTTTGCTATTGAAGACGAACGGCAACGCGACTTTCTAAAGGGCCAGTCGCTTCATACGAATTCGCCGTTTGAATACGTCGATATGTCGGTCAAGGACGCATATTCGATCGATTGGAAAGATCGTGTCCGCACGCGGATTCGACGATCCGCTGGCGTGCTGGCGCTGGCGAGCAAGAATTCGCTGAACTCGAGCGGGCAAAAATGGGAAATTGCATGCGCCCTTGAGGAAACGAAGCCAGTTCAGGGTATATGGGTTTACACGGGCGACCGCACGGCGATCCCAGGCGTCTATACGATGGAATGGACATGGCCAAATATCGCTAACTGGATTGATTCGCTTTGAGGCCGCGATGCGTAAGGCATTGATTGTCGGCATTGATCACTACCAACATATTGCGCCCCTCAAGGGGTGCGTGAACGACGCCTACGAGGTAAAGGCCGTCCTTGAGAGGAACGCCGACAGTACACTCAACTTCGTACAGCCACGCCTTATCGTTGGCACAGGGCCATCCGACATCGTCGAGCGATCCGAAATCAAGGATGCCGTGCGCGAGCTGTTTGCCGATGCGTCTGATATCGCACTGTTTTACTTCGCTGGCCACGGGTATATCGAGGACACCGGCGGCTTCCTTTGCGCCGGAGACTGTAAGACAGGCGACGATGGATTGTCCCTACATGAGCTCATGCTCCTCGCAAGTGAATCACCAGCCACCAACAAAGTTATCATACTGGACAGTTGTCACAGCGGCATCGTCGGAGATCGGCCGCGAATGGCCGAAACCAGTGAGATTGTAAGCGGGATGACAATCCTCACGGCGTCGACGGCTGAACAGTATGCTTTGGAGAAGCAAGGAGGCACTCCTGGCGGGGTGTTTACGGGCCTTCTCGTCGATGCGCTCAATGGGGCCGCAGCCAACTTGGTGGGCGATGTTACGCCCGGCAGCGTTTATGCACACATTGATCAATCGCTTGGACCCTGGACAAGGCAGCGGCCGATCTTTAAGACCAACGTCAAGAGTTTCGTCTCGCTGCGACGGGTCGAACCACCCATCCCACGAGCATCCTTACTAGCCTTGGCGACACATTTTCCGGCGGAGGGATACGAATTTCCATTGGATCCGTCATATGAGCCCGAGCGCTCTGCCGACCAACTGATGGACCCCACAATTCCGCCTGCTGATCCGGCCAAGGCGGCTGTGTTCGCTATTCTTCAGCAGTATGCTCAGGTGAATCTCGTGAAGCCGCTGAATGCGCCGCATATGTGGCACGCCGCCATGCAGCGCAAATCTTGCAAGCTGACAGCGCTCGGCGAGCACTACCGGCGACTTGTCGCGGAGAAAATGATCTAGCGTATGACCATCAACACAAGCGATATCGCTGCCACACTGGACGCCCTCCTCGAGGAGCTGGCGGCCATTGAGCATGCGAGGTGGGCGCATTGGCAACGGTATGTGCATAGCCAAGGCGTCCCTCAGGCCGGTGGCTCCTTGGTGATTCCAGCCGATTTGGTGGCGCTGTGGGAGAAGCAGATCGAAACGCCATATCGCTTCCTAAGTGAAAGTGAGCAGGAGAGCGACCGGGAGCAGGTGCGCCGCTATCTCCCGCTCATCATCGCAGCGCTCAGCGACGACTGATGCCGGGTCTCAATCAGTTTTTGCCTTGCGATAACTTTAGATTGGTGTTGAACGTCTTAAAACCTTCTGTCCGTGCATCGAGCGTGCGGCAACCACTGACGTTGCCCCTTCGCCCTAATCCGGTTTGAAGTTCGTTCTGGCCCATCGAGAGAACCAGGACATGAAGCGCAGCCGCTTCTCTGAAGAGCAGATCATTGGAATTCTGAAGGAACACGAGGCCGGTGTGTCAGTCGCCGACCTGTGCCGCAAGCACGCGGTCAGCGACGCCTCGATCTACAACTGGAAGGCCCGCTTCGGCGGGATGGACGTATCGGAGGCGCGCCGCTTGACGGCGCTGGAGCTTGGAGCCGGATTAGAAATCGATCCAGTGGATCGATTTCCCGGCGGAACGAACATACGGCTAAAGCGTCTGCTGGCCGACGTCATACTCGACAATGCGGCGCTGAAGGATCTCGTGGGAAAGAAGTGGTGACGTCCGCGTCTACCCAAGTGAGTAGCGCGGCCAGCTTGAACTCGATTCTCGACCTCAGTCCTAGAATGCCTTCTGATTGACCACCAGGGTCGTCGCCATGGTCTCAAGGTCCGGCAAACGCGTCTCGCGAGCCCTCGGATGCACACTGAAAGTGATCAGCATACCGATCTCCGCCGTGTTACCCGCCAGATAGATCGTTTCCCAACCAGAAACCTCCGAACCCTCAACCCTACCCTCTACCCATTCGATCCCGCCAATATGTCGTCGCGTCAGAGAGTTCAGCTGGGCTACTCCCTGTCCATCGACACGAGGGAGGGGATCGTGCAGATGGTCTTCATAGAAAGTGAGCGTGTCTTGCGCGTTACGGTATTTCATTGTGAGGATGACGATCGCGTCAGATGGCGGGCTGCCGATCCGACAGACGAATTCAGTCCCTTCGCGGCGGCAGGTCCAACCGTGGGGAAGGGAGAATGTGAAGGCGCTTGTAGCGAACCGCTCAAGCGGTGGAGGCACGACAGTCCTTCCAACAACGATCGCCCCGGCCGTGACGACAGCAGCCGTTATTGCAAAAGTCGCAAGGAAGGCGAGCCAGAAGGGTCGTTTCACGAGCGTGAACCCTCCCCGGCCGTTTGCTCGAGAAGCTGCCTGACGGCCTCTATTCGGTCCTTCAGTTTTTCCGCGGCGGATGGGTCCCGAGATAGGTGGCTGATCAATGCCTCTCCTCGCTCGCGAGCGGTGCCAGCCTGTTCGCGGCGTTCAAGCTTTGTCAGGAACAACACGGACAAACCTTCAGCTGTCGCGTGTTCCAGCACGAGTTCGGCGCTGTCATCCAACGTGGCGATTGCAGCCCACATAGCGGCACTGTTTCCGGCTGCGAGCGCCGCCGACTCGAACGAACCCGCGTCCCCGAGGCGCACCGCCGCCACCTGCAGCGCTTCGGCGGCAACGCGTCCGGGCGAGACTTCCTCAGGTATGCGATCGAGTACCCGCTTCGCATTGTCAACGAAGGCTACGATTTCGGCGTTGATACGTGATTGTTCAGGCCGAGCTATGGTCCTGAATAGGGCGACCCGCGCGATGTCGACCAGAGCGAGACCGTCGTCAGCGTCACCACCTTCGACAAATCGCTGTTCAATCTTCAACCTCGCTGAATCGACAAGCTTGTCCGCTTCATCATGCTCTTTGAGGTTGTCGCGGTAGGCAGCCCGCTCGGCCGCACAGGTCGCCAGCGGGCCGGAGGCTGGGTCCCGGCCTGATTCCGGAGCGAGCGAATCCAGCAGGTCGCAGCTTGACGTAAGCAGCTGGTCGCGTGTCTCGCCGTTCGCCATAGACCCGGCGACAGCCTGGATTACACGCTCAGACGCGAACATGCTGCGTGTCAATGCGTCGACTGCATGGTTTCGACTGCTGAATGCGGCGATCGACAGCACCGCGACCGCCGTCGTCACGGCCGCGCCAATTCCGGCGGTCGCACCAAGCCTGACTTGCTGGCGCCGCTCCTCCTCGCGCCGCAACGCGGGCATATCCTCCGGGCCAAACCCGAGAAGCGGCGCCACAAGCTTCACAGTCTCGTTCGCAAGGCGCGAAGCCCTGTATGGATTTAGAAAGGCGAACGGACCAATGCCCCGAAGATCGATAACTTCGACGTTGGGATGCGATTGCGACAGTCGTCCGGGCAACGGATCGGCGTCTCTGCCGCGCGCCCGAACGATCGCGATGTTGGCAGGGTTCGGGCCCGCGACGAACTCTTCGATCTCCCGCCTGATCCAATCCTGTTGCCCGGGGCCGCGATCGGCGGAATCCGGTGTGACTAGAACGATCAGATACTTTGAGGTCCGTAGAGCCGGCAGCGTGACCCTCTCAAAGAAGTCATCGGTCGCGCGCTCGTAGGTTGTATCGATGTAAACCTGCGGTCGCCGCGAGACGCGCGAACGAAGACTTCTTGGCGGACGATAATCCCAAAGCAATCGCCGTATGCGCTGGGCTGCGAAGGATCCGTCGGTGCGACGATAGGACAGAAATGCATCGAATGGTTCGCTCAATGCTGGTCACCTCTGCAGTCTTGAGGAGGGCGGCAAGCGGAGCAGGACGGCCAGTCGAACGATCAGGAACAGCGCAGTGACCGTCCCCAGCAGTACGAAGAGGGGTTCGATGATCGGGAAGAACGTCACCGAATTAGGCGTGGGCAGATCACGGGCGCCAATATGGTAGGTATTGTCGAAATAAGCCAACGGACGGCGCTGCTCTGGCAGTCCCGGTTCGGTGGGCGGCAGCGGCTTCGGGCTTACGAGAGAGAACAGGCCTGCATCGGGATGCGTGCATAGATGAATGGTTCGGACGTCGCAGGATTGCCCCATCGCCAGCAATTCACCAGTCGTGTAGCCAAATGAATCGCCTGTATAGATGTAAATCTTTGCCTGTCGATAGACGGCGTTCATAAAATGGAACTGGCAATAAAGCGGGAATACGACTAATAAAAACAAGGTGAGCGCCGCCGCCAGCCGGCTGCGGGTCGGTCGGTCGGGCATCGTCATATGGCCGAACCGCGGCAAGCGCATCCACCAGTCATGCAGGCGGAAGGCGCGTGCGAAGCGGATCAGCGTCAGCAGCTGAACCGGCAGCAGGGCGGCGCCGACCACCGCGCCGAAAAAGGCCGCGACGACCTGGTTTCCGAAACCGAGCGAAAGCGCGTCCGGAAAACCGTTTATGCGGTTGGCAAGCAGATGCGCGGTGACAAACAGGAAGAAGGCGCCTGAGAACAGGGTCCAGATCTGGCAGTAATAGGGACCGAGCGGACGCTGTTCGACCGGCACTTCAGGCAGCGAGCGGGCGATCGTTCGCGCCGGGATCATGAAGGCGATGCGCAACATCTCGCTGGTGTGCTTGGCGACGACCACGCCGATCGCCGCCTCGTGGCGGTAGCTCCAGACTCGACCGCCGCTGAAGCCGCCGGTTGCGAACGTGCCCGTCCCACCGGCGTCTTCGATCTGCACCCAGGACTGGTTGGTCTTCCCGGCAAAGCGGGCATCGAAATGGACCGCCAGCGTCGTGCCCATCGGCGCGCCGAAAATGCCTAGCTCGTCATTATCCGGCGCAACATTGCGGACATCCGCCAAAATGGTGACGCCCGCCTGCGCCGGGGCAGGCTTGTCGAGCCGCAGCAGGGCGATGTCGTCGCCCGGAAGGCGTCCCGGCGGCACGAAGCGGAGCACCCGGCCCATACGCGAGGCCATCTCCGTACGATTGTCGCGCTTCTCGTCCGGCGCCAAGGGAAATGTCACGGTGATCTCGGCCGATGGCGGGATCGGCGCGCGCTCGCCCGGATCGCGGTCGAGCGCGGCGTTGACCACATGGGCGCAGGTGACGACGAGATCCGGGGTGACGAGGAAGCCCATACCGATCGGCAAGGAGCTGCTGTTACGAATCTGGACCAGCCCCGCATCCGGGCTGGCGAAGGGTGGCACTTCCGGATTGGCAGGATCGTCGGGCTCAATTGTTTGGCGCACGGACCGCCCCCCATAAGACATCCTCCTGCCGGATATCGGGCAACAGCGAAGTGGCGTTCTGCCGCATCTGGCCGACGACGGCTTCGGCATGGGCAGGGTTGCCCTGTAGGCGCTGCTTCTGCAGCCAGAGGCAGGTGGCGCCTGCGACATGCGGCGTCGCCATACTGGTTCCGTCGAGCCTTTTCAGGCTGTGTCCAAGCCAGGCCGACAAGATGCCGACGCCCGGCGCCGCCAGCTTGGCGCCTACATTTGAGAACGGCGCCAGCCTGGGCTTGCCGTCGACCGGCCGGTCCAGCGCCGCGACCGAGACGAATTCGGCCGCCCGGCTCGGCGGAGAAGCGGAGATGGAATAATTTGGCATGTCGCTCTCGTTGCCTGAAGCGCAGACGACGATATTGCCCATGGTGAAGGGCGGCGCGCCGAGTGCCGCGCGCGAGAGGTTGTCGAACAGGCGCATATTGGCCAGGTAGGCATCGAGCGCGAGTGCGGTCGCCTGCCGATCGGGTAGCTCGTATTCTTTCATGAGTGCCTCCCGATAGGCGGGAAAGTCGATGCCCATCGACATCGAGATCACATCAGCACGTTCCGACTGCGCCCAGGCGAGCGCCCGGACGATGGTGTCGGTATCGGCCGGTTTGTCCTTCCCGAAGATCTTCCCTATGAGCGCCTTGGCCACGCCGCGGGCGATGCCGATGCGTTGCTCGTTTACGTCTCGGCCGAAGATCGTGCCGGCACAATGGGTGCCGTGACCGGATTGGTCCTCGTCAGGCTCATCAGTGAAATTGCAGCATTTCAACGTCACGCCTGTAAAGGCAGGGTGATCGGCCTCGATGCCGGTGTCGAGCACGGCCACCGTGACGCCCTTGCCGTCCCAGGGCGATGTGTCGGCACCAATATCGGTGACACCCCAGGCAACGGCCTCGTCGCCCAGGTCGGCGCCGGCCCCGCCGGTGTCCAACGCCTGGATTAGGATTAGCGGCATCTTCATCACTGCGTCGACGACATCGACCTTGCGCCGCTGCTCAGCCGCTTCGTCCCGCGTCATGGTCGCGGTTGTGATGTCGTAGCTGACGCTCCCCGTCGACTGGCTGATCGGTATCGCATTGTCGAACGAAGCATCCGCACCCGCCGAACTTGCCCCCGGTCCTCGGAAGGTTGGATTGCTGTTAACGACGATATTCTGGTGGAGCGGGCCGCTCGTCGCAGGCACCCGCTTCACGACCACCCAATCGAGTTTGAGTTTCTTCGTCACGCTGTCGTCCCCCCTCATTTGAACCATTCGGCGGGGACCGCCTCGAGGGCGATATGACCCCGCGCCGCGATGCGTATAGCGAGACCGTCCTTGCCGGTCGTCAGATCCGCGATGCGGAGGTCGTCGACTTCGGCTTGCGTCACTCGCAGACCCGGAACCGTGCCGGCGCGCAATTGCGCTAGCGCCACGCCGAGGTTGCGGCGGCTATCCTGCAAGGGGGCGGCAAGTTCGATCTTGGCCGCCGGACCGAGGAGGCCGATGAGGAGAGGCCCGATCCGGTCTCCGATCGGACCCTTCCCGGCGAGTTCGTCGCGCGAGCCGACGGTAAGCGCGAGACCATCGAGCTGAAGGATTTGCGTCGAAGCATCCAGGACGGGCCGAGCCTGGATCTGCGCCGTGCCGCTATAGGCGAGCGCCGGCAGGCCGGCCGGCCCGGCCGTGAAGTCGACTGCACCCAACACGCCATCGCGTTCGGCGGTGAGCCGTACCGCGCGGATTCTGACCTGAAGCGCGCCGTCCGGGCTTGAGAGAGGCTTGTCGGCGAGGCGGCGCGTCAACTGTTCGGACAGCGTCGCGTAGCGCGCGCTGGTGATCACGTCGAGTGTGAAACCATCGCCATCCGGCACGGTCAGGTCGGGTAGTGGCCGGCATTGCGGCTGTTCGGCAGTATCGGTCAGCCGCGTGAAGGCCGTCAGGCTCAACGTCACGCTGGCACCGTCGCGTGTGATGCGAAGTGAGCCTGCGCCCGCGGCCACGGGCTCGATGACGAGATAGAAATCGGCGGCAATGCCCTCGCCCGCGATTCGATGCGGACCGCAGAGATCGGCCCAGACTTTTTCCGCTGCGGCGCGCAGACCGCGGACGGCGGCGAGCCGCGCGTTGGCCTCGGCGATCGCCTGGTCGACCTCGTGGTCAAGCGAGGGCCGCAGCAGGTCGCGCAGGCTGATATCCCCGATATGGCCAACGTTCACATCTGCTTTTTTCAGCGTGGCGGCGCCGGACAGGTGCGGCTCGATCGTCCAGTTCGGCGCGAGCACCGGGGACGCCGTGAGAACCGCGTCGCCGACCAGATTTGCTTGCGTGCTGAACGGAATCTTGAAGCCGATCCGGATATTGCCGCGCAGTCTGACCGTCCCGCCAATGCTGGTTCGCGCGGTCAGGACGTCGTTTTCGCCTGAAACGGCAATCGGCGTCCGCCGTAAGGACCAGTCGAGGATGCCGTCCCTCCCAGGAGAGGGCAAGGAGACGCCTGGCGACCCGCTGGCTTCGACCGGCACCAGCCGCTCCAGCGTTGCGCCGATCGCCGACATCGGGACCATGATCGGCACCCGCACCACGGAAGGCTCCGGCGCCGTCGCATCCACGCTCTGCCGCGGGGCGTGCGCACCGCCCTGCGCTTCGGCCAGAGACAGGCCGGCGGCGAAGCCGACGATCACGACGAAGAACGATATTTTCATGTCGCTCATCTGCCGACCTTTCCGAGCCGCCCATCCAACGATTGCTGCGGCTGCCGCGCTTGCAGTCAGAGCCGGATATCGGCCAGCGACTCGATCGCCATCACAACCGGCTCGCCGCTTTCCAGCGCCTCGTGGCCGGCTGCCGACTTGCGGAGGGGATCGGCCGCCACATAGGCCGCAAAGTCATAGCCGGTCGCCTCGGCAAGGTCGGAAACGGCGAGCTGAAAGGTCCGGTATGGCCCGAGCACGAAACCCTCCTGACCTTCGCGAAGCGAACGCTTTTCCAGCAGCTTGCGAATAAGTTGGCCTTGGCTCAGCAGATAGGCGGTCGCATGCAGGCCGAGGTCGTCCGCGTCGAGCGACACAACGACCTTCCAGAATTCGAGCGGCACAACGGCGCCGTCGATGATGATCTCGTCCTCGTCGTCTGCGCCGCGGAGCACTGGTCCGGTGAAGACACAGCACTTCAGGCCGTGGACCCGGGTGCTGTCGAGAATGTAGTTCTCGAGGCCCTGCCACAGAGTCTTCCCCTGATTGAGACTGGCGTGCTGCGCGCATGCGTTGACGTAGTGGAATGTATCGTCATTAGCGAGGCGCGCCTCGAGATCGGATCCCCAGTTCGGATCCTCACGCCGCACCATATGGCCGCGATCGATCGAGAGATCGGCGAAATTGGCCTGGCCGAGCTGGATTCCGGGCGAAAGGCGTCCGTCGGAAAACCAGACATCGCCGCCGCGCTTGATCCGCACGCTGTGCTCCCCGTCGATATTGACCGCTGTGACGACCGGGACCTTTCGCTTCGCGCAATATTTGACGCCAAAATGCGTGTAGCGTAGCTCGTTCGGCTCGGCGGGGTGATCGCTCGGAACCGCGAGCTGCGCCGCCGCGTCGGCCGGCAGGCCGGGCCAAGGTGTGACCAGCCGGTCACGGTCCAGGAAGCGGGTGTTGAATCCGCCGCGATCCTTGAAATGGTCGGCCGGATGACGCCCGTCGGCACGTTCGGTCGAGGTGGCTTGCAACTGCGTCGCGACAGGGCGCTCGCCCCGCAGGAGCTTGAGAAGGGTGGCGGCGGTCACGGCGGAATTGTCCTTGCCATAAAGGCCCTGGAAATGCAGGCCAATCGCTTTCCCGTTCGCGAGACGGATCAGCGGCGAGCCCGAGTTCCCGCCAAGCGTCGTGCAGTCATGTGAAAACAACGCACCGGTATCGGGCGGCTGCAGAACGAAGCCGGGGGCGAGGCGCTTGACCTCGTAGAGATCGCGAAAATAGCGCGCCTGATCATAGACGTCATTGCGCGAGTCGAAGGCGGGATATCCGATTACGGCGACAAGTTCCCCGGGCAGGACCGGACCGTCGTCGATCTCGATCGCAGCCGGCAATTCGCCGTCTGCCGCCTCGATGCGGAGAAGGGCGATGTCGGCCGAAATGTCGTCGGCGAGATATTCGATACCCGAAAGCCGCAGCGTGCCGCTGTCGTCCTGCAGACGATCCGCCTCGGCGAGAAAATCGATCGATGCGCCATAGGACTGGCCATAGGGACTGCGCATGAAGATGGCGCTGCCATCCGCCTTGCGCTTTGCGACCAGTGCCGCGACATGGCGGTTGGTGATCACCAACCGGCGCCCGCCCGCCTCTTGGACGACCCAGCCGGTACCGCCCCATGCCATCGAATAGTTCAGGAATTCGATCCTGCCGACCGACGGGATGCGGCCCTCGACGGCTTGGATCATCGCGTCGGTGCCGGCCGGGAAATCCGGCAGGTCCTCCATGATCACGCGATTATTCTGGATCAGCAGAGGCGGTCGGCCCGTGCGCTGCACGATCGCCTCGAGCCCGGCAAGAGGCATGACGGTGGCAAGGTCGACAGGCGCTCGCCCCGGCGTCTCGCGTCCAAGCGTTGTGGCGTTGGGACGGAAATGCTCCAAGGCCGCCGCGCGGCCGCCTGGCCCGATATATTCGAGCGCCGGCTTTCCAATGACGGAGCGGAGCGGCGACGGCAAATTATCGGTCGCAATGGCTTTTTCAATCGCGGCCCGGACAGCAGGCGTGAGGCGCTTATTAAGACTCTCCAGCCGTTCCGCTTGTGATTCCATGGTTTTATTCCCCCCCCGGAACCGATTGACTACATCGCACCCAAATCCTGTATCTGTCAGAATAATTTAGCAAGGCGCATCGGTACAATAAGACTCAACGCAGAAGTAATGCGGGTCGAATTGCAGCTACATTGATCGTATCAATATACGAATATAAAAGAATGGAAGGCGCAGTGCGGCGATTTCCAGGCAGACAGTCGCCCCGCTCATTGATATTAGTATTTACACGCTTCGCGGGAACAATCAAGCCACATCGCGTCATGGTCATCGGCGTTCCTTGCTCGCCTCAGCATTGCGTTTGTTGCTCAAAAACTCATATCTGCTCGTGGATCCGCGAGATCATTCCCCCACTAGATCGGGCCGATCTCTGGAGGAAGAGTAGTTTTGAAGGTTGCATTGAGGGCACTAGAGGAAGCCAATGCCGCGCGCCCAAAAGCGGACATACTCGGCGACGTGGCTTCCTGTTCCAATTCATTCTTCGCAGGTCGTATTCTCGGTCAAACCGTCAAAAGGCTCAATCGATGAATCTCTGCCGCAATGGCACCGAACCTAGCGCCTGGCTCCCAATTTTTGGGGCCGTTGGAGCTTACAAAGTCCCGTGGCCCGACATCACCCCCAACCTCCGCCTAGTCCGAATTCATTTCGGGAGTTGGGTACTGCCGTCGTGAAGACGTCCGCCGCTATGAGCCGCTCGCCGTGTGCAGTGCGCGTGTTCTCCGCGTTGGAGCGCCTCGGGTCTGGCCATCTCCGAATTCGACAATCAGATACCGCAAGACGGCAATCCCTGTCCGCTTAACGGCAGGGCAGTACTGCGTAGCGACAGTGTCGATCCGGCATCCAGCAAAATGATCCCACAATCGCGCAAGCGGATCCCGTAATCGTGCAGTCCGATCCCGTTTAACGACAACGCAATCCCGCCAAACGACAATCGACTTTCCCTGATAGCGACGGCGGACACCGCTCCAGATGTCGAAAAATTGGCCCGTCAGTTCACAGAGATATTCAGGTAACGCACGGAAATCGCATCACTTTCCAGCGGGCACTCGACCCGAGGTCGCGAGGAAAGTGCTCTCTGGCGATTCTGCTCCGAACAGGGAATGAAGGCAGAGACGGGTTCGCAGCGGACTGCGTCCATCGCCACTAACTAACCAATTGATATTGTTATCTTTTTATCCTTTCGTCGCTGCGAATTCGCCCGTCGTTTCCGCGGCTTGCAGCCGCCCCATCCCCGTCGTGGTTTCAGGAGACGTTTTCCCGGCCGAATCCGGGCCGCTTTCTCTGCCCAGTCTCCCTGCCGGCTTTCGGCAGTCTGTGAATCGGCGCCGAATGGATGCCTCCGCTTGGATCGACCTAGCTATCTAATGTTCATTATATATCTCGATTACACCGAGGTCATATTCGGCGCCGGTCGAGACCCCGGTAGAAATAGAATTTCTGAAGTATTCTCAATGATTTGAAGCCATCGGGCGTGGGGCCCGCTTGAGCGCTTGTTCACACCCATCGTGCGGCGGGCGGCTCTTTAGCCTCAGCGCGGACCAGATAGAAATCTATCTGGGCTCTCTCGACGATGCCCCCAGCCATCTTGAACCCGACGTGGAGGGATGGACGAAGCGTCGTGAGGCGTGGCTTGGGGCCTTGGCGGTTCCACAGCATCGGGAAGACGCGTAGCGCTGGACAGGCCCCGCTGGCTGCGATTGAGCCGCCGGCGGCGGCTATGGCAGGCTGTGGAGTATGTGCAACCTCTACAGCATGACCTCGAACGCGGCTGAGATCCGGTTCTTCGCCCGTGCAATGCAGGACACTACGGGCAATCTGCCGACACTGCCGGGTATCTTCCGGGACTATGCCGCGCCGATTGTGCGGAACGCATCAGACGGCCGTGAGTTGGCCATGGTGCGCTGGGGTATGCCGACGTCGAGTTCTATCCTGGCGAAGGCAGCCGATGCCCGCGCCGAGAAGCTGGCCGCCAAGGGCAATGCGTTGAAGCCATCTGGTGCGGGATCTCGCTTGGCCGCTTATTCACACGCTGACTTGGCCTAATTCGAAATCCTGAGATGGACTACCTTGCCGCGCTCAAGCCCGCCAATCTGCCGATGGTCGAAGCGGCTTGGTCGCGATGACAGCTTGGCAAGTGCTGACCGATAGCGCGCAAATCAAGCAGGGGCAAAAGGTGCTGATCCACTCCTCAGCGCATCGCGGCGAGCGCTTGCTGGAAGAAACTCTTGCCGCCGAAATTGCCAGACTTCAGCGCCATGATCAGACCACCATGCGTGTCGCCGACCGTCCGTAGGATGGGGACGCCGGGGGCGATTTCAGGACCGATCAGAAAGGCGGGTATACCCAGGCGATCAACCGCCGCGCCCGACGTTTCCCCGCCGGCGACAACGAGCCTCCGGACGCCGCGCTCGACCAATGCAGCCGCAATGGCCGAGGTCGCGCGCTCGATGGCATGACCCGACGCCTCCCGGCCATGACGCGCCTGCAGCGCCGCAACGGCATCGGGCGACGCGCTGGCAGCGATGACCAAGGGGCCCTCGGCGAGATGGGCGTCGGCGAAGGCGATCGCCTTCGTAATCTCGGCCTCGCCGTCGATCAGCGCCTCCGGATCGAGCCGCAGCACCGGCATCGACCTCTGTGCAACATCGATCTGTTCGAGCGTAGCCCGCGAACAACTTCCGGCGATGACGGCTGCAAAGCCGCCCACCGGTGCCAGCGCATCGGCCGCAGAAGACGCTCGGTCGGCCGGCCGGAGCGCGCGCGCCAGGCCGAGCCCCAGTCCCGACGCGCCGGTCGAAACGGGGAACCGCGCCGCGACGGCCCCGAGGGCCACGAGATCGCGCTCGAAGACGGCGTCGGCGATCGCCGCCGTCTTTCCTTCGGCCACCAGGCTGGCAAGACGCGCGGCGATCGCCGCCTCGCCCTGCGCGATCGTCTCGAGATCGACCAGCCCGACTTCGCCTTTCGACTGGCGCCGAAGCACCCGGACGAGATCCGCGTCATGCATCGGATTGAGCGGATGATCCTTGAGCGGGCTTTCGTTGAGCAGCCGGCCGTTCACGAAGAGATGGCCGCGATAGACGGTGCGGCCCGTCTCCGGAAAGGCCGGGGTGACCAGCGCGATGTCGCTGCCCGCCGCGGCGACCAGCGCTTCCGTCACCGGTCCGATATTGCCGGCATCGGTCGAATCGAATGTCGAGCAGATCTTGTAGAAGACATGGCCGGCGCCGCGCTGCCGGATCCACGCCTCGGCCGCCAGCGCCGCACGGATGGCCTCGGATGCTGCAACCGAACGGATCTTCAGCGACACGACGACAGCGTCGACGTCCGGAAGGGCGAGCGACGCGTCCGGGATCCCGATCGTCTGGACCGTGCGCAGGCCGTTCCGCGTCAAGGTGTTGGCGAGATCGGACGCCCCGGTATAGTCGTCGGCGATGCAGCCGAGGAGAAGAGCCATGGTTCAGTGCCCTTCGAACGGCTTGAACCAGCCGAGGCCGTCCAGCGTCTTTCCGCGCGGATTATATTCGCAGCCGACGAAGCCCTGATAGCCGAGGCGGTCGAGCTCGTCGAACAGATAGGGGAAATTCAGCTCCTCGCCGTCGGGCTCATTGCGGGAGGGGACGCTCGCGACCTGAACATGGCCGATGATCGGCAACAAGGCGCGCAGCCGCATCGTCACGTCGCCATGAAGGATCTGGCAATGATAGATGTCGAATTGCAGCTTGAGATTGGGGAGGCCGAGTTCGCCGATTAGCGCCGCGGCATAGGCGAAATCGTTGAGGAAATAGCCCGGCATGTTGCGCGTATTGATCGGCTCGATGACGAGGTCGAGCCCCTGCGTGCCGAAGCGCTCGGCCGCATGGCGAAGCGCATGGCGATACATCGCACCGGCGTCGGCATCGGCGCGGTCGGCGATGCCCGCCATGACATGGACGCGCTTGACGCCGGTCGCTTCTGCGTAAAGGAGGGCCCGGGAAAGGCCGGCGTCGAATTCCTCGAAACGGCCGGCGAGGGCGGCGAGACCGCGCTCGCCCGCTGACCAGTTCCCCGGCGGCGCGTTGAAAAGCGCTTGCGTCAGGCCGTTGCGCACAAGCCTTTCCGCGATCGCCTCGGGCGGATGCTCATAGGGGAAGAGA
Source organism: Kaistia algarum (assembly GCF_026343945.1). Taxonomy (NCBI): domain Bacteria; kingdom Pseudomonadati; phylum Pseudomonadota; class Alphaproteobacteria; order Hyphomicrobiales; family Kaistiaceae; genus Kaistia; species Kaistia algarum. The sequence goes on along the minus strand of NZ_JAPKNJ010000001.1, from coordinate 1,150,144 downwards.
TATTCCACCGCGCGAAACCCGGCATCCGCCGCCGCGTCGAAGCGATCGAGGAACGGCCACTCGGTGAACATCATGGAAAGGTTGGCGGCGAAGACGGGCACGGGTCAACTCTCCTTCGTGGGCAGAACCGCACCGGACAACAAGGCGTAGACACGGGCGAGCGAGGCATCGTCCTCCCGTCCCATGCCAAGACCGGAGGCGGCGAGATACATCTGCAGCGCGGCAGCGCTGAGCGGTGCCGGATAGCGTTCGCCGCGCGCCATGTCCTGGACGATGCCGAGATCCTTCACGAAGATCTCTACCGCGCTGTGCGGGGCATAGTCGCCGGACAGCACATGCGGGATGCGGTTCTCGAACATCCAGGAATTGCCAGCGGAGGCGGTGATGACCTCGTAGACCTTATCGAGATCGAGGCCCAGCTTCGACGCCAGGGCGATTGCTTCGCTGGCCGCGACGATATGAATGCCGGCCAGAAGCTGGTTGATCATCTTGAAGGATGCGCCGATGCCGGCGGCATCGCCGAGTTCATGCACCGTCGCCGCCATCGCGCCGAGCACGGGGCGGGCCCTCGCAAAGGCTTCCGAAGACCCGGAGGCCATCACCGTCAGCGCGCCGGCTTCGGCCCGCGCGGCGCCGCCCGAGATTGGCGCGTCGAGATAGTGGACGTGCCTCGCCTCGAGCCGCGCCGCCAAGGACCGTGCCAGGGATGGATCCATCGTGGCGCAGGAAATGAACACGGCACCGGCCTTCATGACATCCGCTATGCCGCCGGAGCCGAACAGCATCGTCTCGGTCTGTGCGCCGCTGACGACGACCGACACGACGATATCTGCGCCCTCTGCGGCGTCAGCCGCGGAAGGGGCAACGCGGCCGCCCTGATCGACAAAGTGGGCCATCGCATCGGCCGATACGTCGAAACCGACCGCATCGAGGCCAGCCCGCAGCTGGGCGTTGGCGATTCCCATCCCCATCGAGCCGAGCCCGAGGATGGCGACTTTGACTTGAGATTGGTCTGTGGCGGAAGAACCCACGTCGAATACCCCTCGTGACAAGACGACATCTGGGATCGCGAATGGCAGCGCTGCCATTCCTTCTATCCGATTTTGGCAGCGCTGCCAATCATGGTTGCTTTTTATGTCCGCGCCGAGGACATTGCATCGGAGAGACCGCCGGGGGAGGCCATGGAGCAGAGGAGCGGGGCCATCACGCTGCTGGACGTCGCGAAGGCGGCCGGTGTCGGCGAGAGCACCGTGTCGCGCGTGCTGCGTGGGCACGGCTCGTTCTCGGAAAAGACCCGTGCTCGCGTCATGGCCGCTGTCGAGACACTCGGCTACGTGCCGAACCGAATCGCTGGGGCACTGGCCTCGACCGGTTCGCCGCTTGTAGCGATCGTCGTTCCGTCGCTGAGCAATATCGTCTTCGCCGATGTACTGCGCGGCGTCACGCAGAAGCTGGAGGCGGGCCGACGGCAGGCCGTCTTCGCCGTCTCGGAATATGATCCGTCGCGCGAGGAAGCGCTCGTCGCAGCGATGCTGGCCTGGCGGCCGGCGGCGGTCATGCTCGCCGGCCTTGAACATGGCGATCGCACGCGCAGGATGCTTCGGGCAGCCGGCTGCCGGATCGCCGAATTGCTCGACATCGACGGAACGCCAATGGATCTTGCGGTGGGTTTTTCGAACCTCGCCGCCGGGCGGGTCAGTGCCAAGCATATGGTGCAACGGGGTTATCGGCGCATCGGCTATGTCGGCCACGACATCGGGCAGGACACCCGCGCCGGCAAGCGCCTCGCTGGATTTCGTCAGACACTTGCCGAAGCCGGGCTGTCGCTGGCCGACGAGGCCATCCTGGCAGTCCGCTCCTCGGTCGGAGAAGGCCGCGCCGGTCTCGCGGCTCTGATGGCGCGACAGCCGGACCTCGACGCCGTCTATTTCTCGAACGACGACATGGCTCTTGGCGGCTATTTCCATTGCCTCGAAGCCGGCATTGCCGTTCCCGGCCAACTCGCGATCATGGGTTTCAACGGCCTCGATATCGCCCGGCACACGCCGCAGCCTCTGACAACGATCAAGACGCCGCGCGACGAAATCGGCCGGATCGCCGCCCAACTCATCCTCGACGATGCGGGGGAGCAGACCATTGATTGCGGCTTCCGCCTCGTCGCCGGCGCAACTGTGTGAAAAGGAAGACTTGCATGTCCGAAAACAGCCTCCGGGAAGACATCTGCCGCTTCGGCCGGTCGCTGTTCGAGCGTGGTTTGACGCCGGGCTCGTCGGGCAACATTTCGATCCGGCTCGATGACGGCGGCTGGCTGGTGACGCCGACCAATGCGTCGCTCGGCTTTCTTGACCCCGCCCGGATCACGCGCCTCGACGGCAGAGGCGAGCTCGTTTCCGGCGACCGGCCGACCAAGGAGATCCCGCTCCATTCGGCGGTCTACGAGACGCGTCCTGGCGCGCGCGCCATCGTTCATCTCCATTCGACGCACGCCGTCGCACTGACCATGTTGCCCGAGATCGATCCGCGCGCGGCGCTGCCACCGATGACGCCCTACTACCTGATGCGCGCCGGGCAGACCGCGCTCATACCCTACTATCGTCCCGGCGATCCGGCCGTCGCCGATGCGATCAGGGGGCTGTCGGGCCAGTATTCGTCGATCCTGCTTGCCAATCACGGTCCTGTCGTCGCCGGCGACAGCCTCGAAGCGGCCGTGTTCGCGACCGAAGAACTCGAGGAGACGGCGCGGCTCTATTTGTTGTTGCGCAATTTAAACCCGCGCTATCTGACGCCGGCTCAGGTCGATGACCTCGTAAAGACCTTCGGGCTGACGCTGCCCGCCGGTCATGCGCATCACGACCACGACGAGACACCGCCAGCCTGACGCGGCGACCGGACCGCGCCGCGTCGGGCGGATCGCGTCATCGGCGCGGGAATATCCGCAAATGCCCGTTCCGGATAAGGCGGGCCGGACCGGGCATCTCCGGCCGGGCACCTGGAGATCAGCGGGCCGACGCGCGGCCTGGGCGGCTCAGTCCAACAATGCGGCGCCGATCCGCCCGATATCGCCGTCGACTTCATCGGATGCGCCGCTCACCCCGATCGCGCCGATGATCACGTCTCCCGATTTCAGCAGCACGCCGCCATCCAGTGGTATTCCATTGGGTATGCACAGGAGTGCAAGGCGGCCTTCCCCCTCGACGACATCCTGGAAGGCCCTTGTCTGCCGACGAAAAAGAACGGCCGTGCGGGCCTTCAGGGTCGCGATCTCGACGCTGCCGACCTGTGCGTCGTCGTCGCGATGGAGCAGCATCAAATGGCCGCCTTCATCGACAATCGCAATGACAAGCCTTACCTGCAGTTCCTGTGCAGCGGCCTCTGCGGCCGCGGCAATGGCCTTCGCTGCCGCGATCGTCAGGCGGGGGCGGAGAACGAGAAGATCGTTGGCGCTCATCGAAGTATCCCACGGGTGACGCTGGTCCGCTGTTAGTACCAGTTGACAAGTGCAAGTCAACCACTAGTGTGCTCGCATCGTCGAGCGATCGGGTGACGAGGGGGATGGAGGCGACGGGGAGTGGCAGGTTTGATGCGGCCAGATCGCCGCAAGCATTCGCGCGATGGCGCATGCGCGACCGTGCCCGGCAACCCGCCCCTTCGTATTCGAATCGCCATGCCGGAGTATCAGAAACGTGACTGACACACTTCCCCCTCCAGAATACGCGCGCAACATGCGCCTCATCGGCCATTCGGATCAGGGCGGTCACCGCGACGGCATCCAGGTCATGGTTCAGAACGGCTTTGCCTATATCGGGCATCTGTTCAGTCGAGGCTTCACCGTGCTCGACGTCAAGGATCCGAAGAATATCCGTTTTTGCGCTTATGTTCAGGCGCCGCCGAATACCTGGAATGTCCATCTGCAGGTGCACGACAATCTGCTTCTGGTCATTCATGGCAAGGATGTTTTCGCTGACGCCGCGTTTGCCGACGAAGCAAGCTATTACAAGGCTTCGGCGGGTGCCGCCCTCGGCACCGCCAAGCCGCAATCGCCCCGCGATTGGGACGCGGGCATGGCGGTCTACGACATATCCAAGGGCGACAGCCCGCGCCGCATCGGTTTTATGCCCGTCTCGGGCGGCATTCACCGGATCTGGTATACGGGCGGCCGCTGGGCCTATGTCTCCGCCCTGCTCGATGGGTTCAGCGACTTCATCTTCATGACGGTCGATATGTCTGACCCAGCGAACCCGCGCGAGGCGGGGCGTTACTGGCTTCCGGGAATGAATCTTGCTGCGGGCGAGACGCCAACCTGGCCGGCCAGCAGCAAGTTTGGCCTGCACCACGCGCTTGTCGATGGCGACATTGCCTATGGCGCGTGGCGCGATGCCGGACTGGTGGTGATGGACATCGCCGATCGGTCCAATCCGAAGCTGATCAAGCATCACAACTGGTCGCCACCGTTCCAGGGCGGCACCCACAATTGTCTGCCGCTGCCAGACCGCGATCTGCTGGTCGTCCTCGATGAGGCGGTGCTCGATGACTACGAGGACGGCCGCAAAAACATTTGGATCTTCGACGTCCGCGTTCCTGAAAATCCGATCTCAATCGCCACGCTGCCGGCGCCCGCCGAGGCTGACTATCGCTATCGCGGCGCGCACTATGGTCCTCACAATATCCACGAGAACCGACCCGGGACGTTCCAGAGTTCGCAGATCATTTTCTCGACCTGGCAGAACGCCGGCGTACGGGTTCACGATATTTCCGACGCCTATTCGCCGAAGGAAGTGGGAGCCCTGATCCCGCCCGCGCCGAACGACTTGATGGACCTCAGGCCCGGCAAGAAAAAGATCATTCAGAGCTGCGATATATTCGTTGAATCGAGCGGATTGATATACGTGACCGACTACAATGCCGGTCTTTACATCATGGAATATGGCGGCTGACCGCCGTCCCATGGACATCACAAAGCACCGGACTGCCAAGGAAACGATGATGAATCTATTTGGATCCTACGACGTCGTGGTTGTCGGCGCCGGCTCCTCCGGCATTGTCGCCGCCATCCGCGCTGCGCGGGAAGGCGCCAGGACGCTGCTGCTGGAGGGAACGGGCTTCCTCGGCGGCCTGATCACTGGCGGCCGGTTGACCAAGCCGACCGGATTGATCAATGGCGGGATCTTCCAGGAAATGATCGACCGCTGCGTCGGCTACAAGGGAGCCGACGGGCGTATCCGCGAATCCTACTGGGGGAAGTACACCGGGACATTCGACGCCGAAGTGATGCAGCGCGTCATCATCGAGATGGTCGAGGAGGCCGGCGTTGAAGTGCTGCTGCGGGCAATGGCGACCGGCGTTGTCATGGACGGCGACAAGCTGGAGGGCCTGCTGATCCAGACGAAGTCGGGATCGAGCCTGGTGCTCGGCAAGGTCTTCATCGACGCATCCGGCGATGGCGACGTTGCCGCGCTCGCCGGCGCCGAGTTCATGCTGGGACGAAAGACGGATGGCCTCACTCAGCCGATCACGTCGTATTTCCGGCTGCTCAACGTCGATGTGCCTGCCCTGGTGGCCGATTGCCGCAAGCATAGCGACGACATGTGGGAGTTGGTTCATCCCAAGGAGGCCGGCGATCGCAATGAAGACTATGTGATGGCCGTCCTGCTGACCGGCTTCACGCGGCGGATCGAGGAGGCGCGCAAGGAAGGCTTCAACTGGATCATTCCGAAAGACCACATCACGATGAAGACCGGGCTTATTCCCGGCGAGATCAGCGTCAACGTCACGCGCTTCCAGGGCAACGGTCTCGACGATCGGGATCTCAGCCGCGCCGAGATCGAAATCCGCAAGCAAGCCTACTGCGCCTTCGACTTTTTGCAGCGCTATGTCGACGGCTTCGGTAAGGCGATCTTCCTTGAGGTCGCGCCCAAGCTCGGCGTGCGCGAGACGAGGCGCATCCTGGGCCAATATGTCCTGACGGAAGCCGATGTGCGCGGCCAGGCACGCTTTGCTGATGCCATCGGTCTCTGCAACTCGCCGGTCGATGTGCATGAGCCCGGCGGCAGCCGCGCCATCATGGACAATGTCGGAACTGGGTACGGGATTCCCTTCCGATGCCTGTTGCCGGCCCGCACCGGCAAGCTGATCATGGCGGGCCGCTGTATCTCGGTCGATGAAGTCGCCTACGGTTCGACGCGGAATGTGCCCGCCTGCACGATGACTGGAGAGGCCGCGGCCTATGCGGCGACGATCGCCGTGCGAGACGGTATCGATGTCGCGAAGGTGCCGGTTGCCGTGATCCAGGAGAAGCTGCGGGCCAAGGGTGCCGTCCTCGGCACGCTGGACGAGACAATGGAGACCGTCCCGGCGCAATAATTCGCGCGGGGAGTTCGTGTGGCTTGATCAGGCGACGAGCGCCGCAAGCGACCCGCAGGCTCGCAGCGTAACGGAAACGGGGTCGACGGCGCAGCCATCGACCCCGATCTGTATGGTGGGATACTCGTCTGGCCCGATCGCACGAACCGCAGCGTTCAGCTCTGCTGGTCCAGCTTGCCTGCCGCGCCCGGGGCTGCTCGGCCAGCTTCTGCCACGTAAACGGGCGAAGGATCATCGCGCGTCCGATAGACGTCGTCCTTCAGCGCCCCCATGCGATGAAGCGTGGCATCGGCTTTCGAGCGTCGGCTTCCCGTTGGATCCGCGTCGACGTCATCGCATCCGATGCGGGCTATATGCTCGATGGAATGGTTGAACGTATCGGCCGAAACTAGGACCGGGCGGCTCGAATGAACCTACATAATGCGTAGGATTGTCGCGTCGTTTCGCGATCGATTGGCCTTGAGGGAATATTGGTGTCCGGCGGGTACCCCGTCGCTGGACCGCAGGGAAGCGACACGGACCGAGACATGCACCGGGATCGGGACCGCCGATGGCTGGGCCCAGCGAAGCGTGACTGAGGGAAGGACGGCAACGGCAGCCCCTCCCTTCGCCCAGCGGTGTGCCCCAGGCCCTATCGGATCGGCTTTTTCTTTCCGAAGAAGAGCCGCCTGGTGCCGAGCGCGGTCGCCAAAATGACGATAATGCCGCGAACGATCATCTGCTGGCTGACCGTCAATCCTCCGAGGATGAGTCCGTTGTTGATGATGCCGATTAGCAGTGACCCGACAACGGCGCCAAACACGTTGGCCGTTCCGCCAAAAAGGCTGGTTCCGCCGAGGATCACCGCGGCAATAACCGTCAACTCGTCGCCCTCCCCGAAAGTGAAACGTCCCGCCTGCATGCGTCCGGAATAGAGGATGCCGGCAAAGGCTGCCGTGAAGCCGGACATCGTCATCGCAATGATCTTGACGTTTCTGACGTTCACACCGCTATAGCGCGCGGCGGCCTCGTTGCCACCGACCGCGAGCGCCTTCTTGCCGAAGGTCGTGTAGTTCATGATGAATAGGCCGATCGCGAGCGCGACCAGGGTCCAGAGGAAGAGAATCGGGACACCGAAGACCTTCCCCAAGCCGAAGATCAAATTGTAGTCGTCGATCGAGATGGGTATCGCGGTTGTGGCGGTGATCCACATTGCGAGGCCCTTAATGATCCCCATCATGCCCAGGGTTACGAGAAACGCGGGAACGCCAAGTGCCGTTATGAGAATGCCGTTCAGCGCACCGGTCAGCATTCCGAAACCGAGGCCGACGCTGACGGACAGCACGATGCTTCCGGTCGATTGCAGCATGAGCGCGACGATGAGGGACGCCAGAGCCGCGATGGACCCGATCGAAAGATCGATCTGCCCGGTCGCGATGACGAAAGTCATCGACACCGCCATGATCGAGATCATGGCGGTCTGCCGAGTTATATTGAGGACGTTCGTGATCGAAAGGAACTTGTCGCCCAAGGTTAAGGCGAAGAAAAAGACAGCAACAAAGAACGCGATATAAACAATGTTCTTCTGGATGTCGAACCGACTGATCATCGTGCGCATGAGACGAGACTCATTTCTGTATGGCGATTTGAATTTCTTCTTCGGAATGAATCGCTTCTCGCATTAATTCGCGGGTAATCTTCCCTTCGGTGAGGACGAGGATACGATCCGACACCGCCAGCAATTCGGTGATCTCCGATGACACGAGGATCACACTTTTGCCGGTGGAGGCGAAACTACGGATGAAGTCGATTATCTCGCCCTTTGAACTGACGTCTACGCCAGCAGTCGGCTCATCCAGCAGAAGAATATCCGGCGACGTGTTCAGCCATTTGGCGATCACGACCTTCTGCTGATTGCCTCCCGACAGAAGGGAGACGAGGCGATCCGCCGAGTCGGTCTTTATCGATAGATCCTTGATGTTCCCCTCGACCATTTCGGCGATGCGCGCCTTGGCCAAGATGCCGAGCTTGCTGAATCGTGAGAGCGTCGGGAGGGCGGCGTTGTCTCGAACGCTGTGGATGGCGATGAGGCCGCTTCGCCTGCGATCCTCGGGGACGAGTGCAATCTTGTTTTCGAGCGCGTCGGAAATGCCCGATATCGTGACGTCGCGGCCATGGATGCGAATCGAGCCTGCTGACATTCTTCTCAGGCCGAAAAGCGCCTCCAGGAGTTCCGTGCGTCCGCTTCCCATGAGGCCGGCAATGCCGAGTACTTCGCCCTTTTTCAGGTCGAAGCTGACGTCGCGCACCATATCGTCCTGGGAGAGCGCCTCGACTTCCAATATCGGCTCATCGCTGGCCGGCCTGGCTCGATCCTTCCATTCGAAGGCTTTCTCGAGCGCCTTGCCGATCATGCTGTCGATGACCCGACCCAGGTCGAGATCGTCCTTCTCTTCGGTTAAGACCCACCGCCCGTCCTTGAGCACGGTGATGCGGTCGGCAATCTCGAATATTTCCTTCATTCGATGGGAGATATAGATGATCGAAACGCCCTTCGACTTGAGCAGCCTGATGATGTCGAAAAGCAGCTTCGTCTCGGCAGCGGTCAGCGACGCCGTCGGCTCATCCATGATGAGAATTGACGCTTGTACCGAAAGCGACTTGGCGATCTCAACAAGCTGACAGTATCCGACACTAAGGCTGCTGACTTTCTGGTTCGGATCCAAATCGATCCCGAGCTCGTCCAAGAGCGCCTTGGTTCGCTTGAGCATCGCCTTCGTGTCGAGAACGAAACGCCAATTCACCTCCTCATGATTGAGGAAGATATTCTCCATGACCGTCAGTGTCGGAATGAGGCTCAGTTCCTGAAACACCATTCGAACGCCGTTTGCCATGGCGTCGTTGGGGGTCTCGATGTTCTTGACTTGGCCATCGATCTTGATGGTTCCGGAATCTCGCTGATAGACCCCGCTGAGGATCTTCATCAGGGTCGACTTTCCGGCGCCGTTCCCCCCCACCAGGGCGTGCACTTCTCCCTTGCGCAGATCGAAATGCATGTCGTGGAGAGCTTTGACGCCGCCAAAGGACTTGGAGACGCCTTCCAGTTGAAGAACGGGCTGCGTCGCTGCCGGCTGGCCCATTCGTCGGACTCCTGGTCAATTGGACGATCGATACTGGCATAGTTCAGTCAGCGTCACGACACCGGGTAAGCGCCGATGGCAAGGTCCAGCAGCCGGGCCTGGCGCCGAAGGTTCGTTCGCGGGGCTCCCGCAGAAATCGAACATCCGCCACGTTCCGGCAGTGCCTTTGCAGCTACCAGACGGCACTCGGTGCGCCGCCTGGTAGCTGCCTTGTCTGCGTGACCGGGTTACTTCTTCGCCACCAGGTCAGCTAGTTCCTTGGGCGCGTCCTTGTGATACGCCTCTTTCCAAGCCTGGAGCAGGTTGGCGCGCACGACCGGCAACGGCGGAACCGCAATGAACGCAGGCGCGGGCTTGTCGAGGAGGCCGTAGGCGGTCGCCATCGCGATCGCAACGCCCTGATCGTAGGGGCGCTGAGCTCCGAGGCCCTTGATCATGCCATCCTGGGCAATGATGCGGGCGACGTTGGCGCCGAGATCAATCGTCGTGATGACGAGGTCATCCCTTCCGGCCGACTTGGCCGAGGCCATCACGCCTTCCGCCGGGACATCCCAGACGGCGAAGACGCCGGCGAGGTTCGGATTGTTGGCGAGCATGCCGTCGGCAACCTCGCTCACCCGGTTCTGGTCCGTAAAGCCAGCCTCGGCGACGACCTTGATGTCGGGATACGCGTTCTTGATCTGGTACTTGAAGCCGTCGGAACGCTGCGTCGTCACGAAGAAATTGGCATCGAAGAAGATGACGCCGACCTCACCCTTGCCGCCGATCGCCTCGGCCATGATGTCGGCCGCGGCCATGCCATTGCCGAAATTATCGGCCGCTATGGCGCTGACATAGTCCTTGCCAGCCACCATGTTGGCTGCCGTGTTCTCGATGAACACGATCTTGGCGCCGGCCTTGGCCGCAGCCCTGTAGCTGGCCTCCGTGGAGACCGGATCAATGGGCGTGCTCAGGATGGCGTCGGGATGCAGCGCCATCAGGCTCTCGATGTTGGCGACCTGCGTCTCGACCTTCATCTGCGCGTCGGTGACGCCGACCAGTTCGATACCGAGTTCGTTGAAGACGTCCTTCATCGCCAGCAGCTGAGTATTGTTCATTTCATTGGAGAGCATGTGGAAGGCGATGGCCACCTTGAAGTGCCCATCCTTTAGCTTCTGCTTCTCCTCGTCGGTCAGCGACAGTTTCGTCGCCGAGACGGCCGGCTCACCATGCGGTCCGGTGCTCTTGATCTCATCCGTGGAAAATGCGGGAACCGCAAGCTCCGCAGCCGAGACCACGGGCGACAACGCCACGGTGCCGAGCAGCGCCAGTCCCAATATTGCCATACGCGTTTTCAAGTCAGTTTCCTCCCTGATGTAAAACCATGTTGCGATCGGCGATCCTCCAACCGCCGGCCGCCGCAGCTACGCAGCGGAACCTCAACGCATCGAGATCCAAGCAGCGTTCGCTGTCCGAAAGCGCACTCCCCTCCACTTTTCGCTCCGATCGCGCGCGCTTCGATCTGCGATCGGGACTGTCGCGTGAACCTGAAGGGTCGACATCTACTTGTCAACTGGTACCGACAGCAGGCCAGTCTATTTTTGCGCCGGATGGAGTAACAAGGTCACATAGAACCTGACGCCGCGATCCGCGGACGAATAGCAACCGGAAGCGCAACGAGCCTTCGGAGCACCGGAACCGGTTTCACAGTGCTCCTCTCCATATCCGCTACGCCGACAAATCCTCCGGCATGGCGCCGCGATGTCACGCAAGCATCTCAGTTGGTGGCCGTGATCGCGAGTTCATCCTCGAGGTGAACGCGGATGATCTCGTCGAAGTCGGCCTCTGCCTTGAAGCCGAGCTGCTCGGCGCGTTCCGCGCGAAAGCATCGTGGCCAACCCGCGATGATATCGGCGATCGCGGGATCGTACTCGCGCCGGATGAGCTTGGTTGCATCGTCACCGGCTACGCGGCGGAGCGCATCGATTTGGTCACCGACAGTGGCGCATAGTCCCGGCATCGTGATCGCCCGGCGCGCGCCCAGACGCTTAGTATCGAGGTTCGCGGCGTGAATCATGAAGGCTATTGCGGCTCGAGGGCTCGCGAACCAGTGCCTTACATCGTCTGAAACCGGCAGTATGGCGGGCTCGCCTATCAGTGGCTCCCGCAAGATGCTGGAGAAGAAGCCGGACGCCGCCCGGTTGGGTTTGCCGGGCCGAATCGATATTGTCGGCAGCCGGATTCCGATGCCGTCGAAAAAGCCGCGGCGGGAATAGTCCGCCAGCAACGTTTCGCAGATCGACTTCTGAGCGCCATAGGACGTCAATGGCGCGACGACATAGTCGTCGTCGATATACTCGGGCAGTGGCTCGCCATAAACGACGATCGATGACGTGAACACGAGCTTCGGCGTATAGGGTTCCGTCTCGCCCGCCTTTCGGATCGCTTCGAACAGCGAGCGCGTACCGTCGAGATTGACACGGTAGCCCTTCTCGAAATTGGCCTCGGCCTCTCCCGAAACGATCGCCGCCAAATGGAAGATCACATCCGGCCGTCTCGCCACAAGCGCTTCGGCTTTGCCTGGCTCGGAAATATCGGCGTCGAGGGTCTCGACCTCGCCGGAAAAGGCGATGGTGTCCGGTTTGATCACATCCGCCAGAACGAGACTGCTGATCGGGCGCCCGCTCAGCGACTCCGCCTTTACGAGAGCAGCGGCAAGTTTGCGACCCAGCATTCCCGCTGCGCCAATGATGAGGATACGCATCGCTCGACCTTATTCCTGGCTCAGCTGCCGTTTGCGGAGGACTTCATGTGAGGCTCGCCGGCGCTCAGCGCGACAGTTGTGTCGTATATTCTGACGATGTGCTGGTGGAATGCCCTGGCGACGCCATCCGGGTCCCGATTGCCGAGCGCCGAAACGATCGCCTCGTGATCGAGAAGGCTCTGCGCAATCGCGCCCGGCTTGCCCATCGCCGCTCTTCGGTGATCGAGCATGTATGTGTACAGGTCGACGACGAAATCAGCGAGCAATCGGTTGCTGGATGCGTAGTAAATTGTCAGATGAAATTCTCTGTCGCATATCAGAAAGCGGACGGGGTCATCCTTTGAGGCACGCTGTACCTCGAGTGAATCTTTGAGGCGTCCGATGTCGGCCACACTCATTCTCAATGCGGCGTCCCGGACCGTCGCCCCCTCCACCAGAAGGCGGGCCCCGTGCACGGCGTCCAGATCATATCCGTTGATGGCCGAAGGGTTTGCGATGCCGATCCGACGTGCGACGATATTCACGTCAACCTTGGCTACGCGGGTGCGCGCGCCTTGCGAAACATGCACGATGCCTTCGCCGGCCAGTCTCTGAATCGCGCCCCTGACGGTCTCTCGGCTGACCGACAACATGCTCGCAAGTTCCCGCTCGCTTGGAATTTCGTCGTCCATCTGCAGAATGCCCGACGCTATGAGCGCGACGAGCTTGTCGCGTATCAATTCCTTAGCCGTCTGTTTTTGAATGGATTCGCGCAGAGGAGAGAGAGGGACCGTCAATTGAGCACCGACAACTGGACCACTGACCAATCCAGTTACGGCACTTTTCCAGTTTTGTCACGCAATGAATGCTCCGTTGGCATTTGGCAGGCAAAGTTGGCGCCTTAAGATCCGGACTCAGAGGCGTGGATCTTGGTCGTCCGCCACCGCGTGTGTGAACAGGCGCGGAGTGGGAAGCCTTGGCTTGAATCGACCCAACTATCTGATTTTCATCAGAAATTTTGAACAAACCCAGGGTCATGATCGGCGCAGATCGAGCCCCGGTAGAAATAGAATTTCTCAAATGTTCTCAATGAGTTGCAGCGATCCGGTGTCGGGTCCCGCTTGGGCGCTTGTTCACAGGCTTGGAAGCCCGATCGCCTGGATCCGCATCGCGAAAAGCCATTTCATGGGAGCCTCCTCCTTCACGCGGACCAGCCCGTGGCTGTTCCCGGCCTCTACGCCGCCGTTTTGTCGAGTGCCTCGATTTCATTCGTCAGCCGCTGCGCCTCCCCCGATCCGGCCGCGGCATAATTGAGATTCTTGAACAGCCCCGTCAGCTTGGTGAAATGCTGGCGCGCCGCTTCCTTGTCGGAGAAGGCGTAGTGGCGCGTGGTGATCCGATGCACCCGATCGAACAGGGCATGCTGGCGCTCGATGGGCGAGGACGAGTCGACAGCGTCGTAGGCGTCCTGTTGCAGGAACACCATGTCGAGGAAGCGCGCCGCTTCGGCGGCGATGAAGTCCTCGAGGCTGATGCCTTCCTCGCCCGTCACTTGTTCCATTCGCGCGACCTCGTCGCCGCGCGCCAGCAGCGCCGTCATCGCCTCGACTTTCTCGCTCCAGTCCGGGGCGAGGTTCTTGGCGGACCAGGCGGCAAGCTGGCTGCGGTAGCGCGACCAGGAGATCAGCGGATCAATCGCCGGGTAGAAGCGGCGATAGGCGCGGTCATAGGAGAGGCCAAGAAAGCACTTCACCGCGGCAAGCGTCGATTGCGTCACCGGCTCCTCGAAATTGCCGCCGGCCGGCGACACTGAACCGATGATCGTGAGCGCACCCACCGTGCCGTCATTGGTCTTCACCACGCCGGCGCGCTCGTAGACGCTCTTCACAGAGCTGTCGAGATAGGCGGGAAACGCCTCCTCGCCCGGAATTTCCTCAAGCCGTCCCGACGTCTCGCGCATGGCCTGCGCCCAGCGCGAGGTCGAGTCGGCGATCACCAGGGCCCGCAAACCCATCTGCCGATAATATTCGCCGATCGCGATGCCGGTATAGATCGAGGCCTCGCGCGAGGCGACGGGCATGGACGAGGTGTTACAGACGATCACGGTCCGGTCCATCAGCGAGCCGCCGGTGCGCGGGTCCTTGAGGCGCGGAAATTCCGAGATTGTCTCGACGACCTCGCCGGCTCGCTCGCCGCAGGCCACGAGGATGACGATATCGACGTCGGAATGGCGGGCGATCAAATTGAGCAGCACGGTCTTGCCAGCGCCGAAGGGACCAGGAATGCAGGCAGCGCCGCCCTGGGCGATCGGGAAGAACACGTCGATGATGCGCTGTGTCGTGATCATCGGCGCATCGGGATAGAGGCGGCTGGAATAGCCTGCCGTGACGATGCGGCGCGGCAGCGGCTCGCGCACCGGCCAGTCCTGGGCGAGCGTCAACTCGCGTTCGGCGCCCGCTTCGGCCTTCAGCCTCGCGACCGGCTCGTTGACGGTCACGGTGCCATCGCGGATCCAGGTGATCTCAAAGCTCTCGTCGAGATCGAAAGGCACCATGATCTTGTGGGTGATCGGACCTTCGGGAACGGTGCCGATCGCGTCGCCGCCCCGCACCTTATCGCCCGAGCGCCGCGTCGCGGTGAACGACCATTTCGCGTCCGGATCGAGGCCCGGCGCCTCGACGCCGCGCGGCAGGAAGACGCCGTGGCCGAGGGCGAGGGCTTCGAGCGGGTTCTGCAGCCCGTCATAGACGCGGCCAAGCAGGCCCGGTCCAAGCTTGACCGAGAGCAGACGGCCCGTTTGTTCGACGGCATCGCCAAGGCCGACGCCGCCCGTGCTTTCGAACACCTGCGCATCCGCCTGATCACCCTCGACACGCAGGATCTCGGCCTTCAACCTTTGCTCGGGCTCGCGCGCCGGGCGTATATAGACGACCTCGTTCTTGACGAGTCGGCCGGTGGCGGCGTCATCCAGGCGCAGACGGACGATATCCTCCTGAACGGCGGTGATGCTGGAAGTGGGAGCCTCGGTCATGCTGCCTCCTCAAGGGATGCCGTGGGCGGAAGCGCGGCGTCGAGCAATTCCGCGAAGCGGACAGCAGCGGCATCGGCGTCGTAGCGCGCCCAGCGATCGGCGAGCTGCCAGCGCATCAGATAGAAGACTACGGCTTCGAAATCGAACTCATGGCCAAATTCGTGCCGTCCGGCCGCCTGCCACGTCACGTCCAGGATCAGCCTTTCAAGCCCGGCACTGTCTCCCGATTCGAGTTTTTCACGCGCCTGCGCCACCCATGGGAAGAAGCGCGCCATGCCAAGATCGGGCAGCGCCCAGCTCCGGCGGATCAAGTCGACATGACGGCCAATGCCCCAGGCGCTAGTGGAGGCGGGTGCCTCTTCGCCGGCATGGCGACGTCGGAGCGCCGCGATGAGCGTGCGGATTTCCAGCCTTTCCAGCGATGCCTCGCGCAATGTCGGGCTGCGGATTGCGGCGAGGATGCGCTCGGCGCGCGTCACATAGGCGGCATCGTCATCGCCCGTGTCGATGCGGTTCCAGGAGAGGATGGACGCAATGGCGAAAAGTTCGTCCCGATCCGCCGGCTCCAGCATTTTCATCCGTTCGGCAAGCCGCGCCGGATTGATCGGCAGCGCCTTTTCGCCGAGAAGCCGGATCGAGGGCAGACTCGCCATCAGCATCACATAGGGATCGCTGCGCGGGATCACGTCACCACCCCTTCAAGCAGGGCCCGGAACCGCGGCTGCATATGGGCGAGGAGAGCGTCGGCCACGGCCTTGTCGGTGACGTCGATCGAGACGCCATGATCGGCGAGCACGATGCGGATGCCGCCGGCACCATCCTCGGCGCGGCCGAACCGGACACCCTCGCGCAGCATCTCGCCCGTGAAGGCGGCGACCAGATGGGTGAGCGGCCCGTCGCGCAGCTCACCCGGCTTGCGGCGGAGATCATCGAGGCCCACGACGGCGCGCGGCAACAGCACTTCGACATCAGTGGATTGGTCCGTGCCGCTTTCCTCCCGCGACCGTCCAACGAGAGCCAGGATCATCCGCTTCAGCATGTCCTCGTCGCGCATGGCGTCCGAGACCGCCTTTCCGACATCGTCGGCAAAGCGTCGGGCGAGGCGTTCCTTCATTTCAAGAGTCACGTCGCGCGCCGCCTGCTTCAGCGCGTCCTCGCCAGCCCGCCGAAAGGCGTCGGCCTCCTTCCGGGCAGCGTCCAGCTTCGCCTTGGCTTCCTTCTCGGCACTTTCGAGAATGGCACGGGCCTTGGCCTCTGCCTCCGCCGTGAGGCGCTCGGCCTCGCTGCGACCAGCGGCGACGCCCTGGTCGCGCAGCCGGGCGATCAGGGTGTCGACGCCGGATTCCGTCTTTTGAACGCTGGTCTGCGCGGCCATGATCGTCTCCCTAGCCCTTGATGTTGCCGGCGAGGACGAGCGCGAAGACGAAGGTGAATACCGCGAAGCCCTCGACGATCGCCGCTGGGGCTAGCGAAAGGCCGAAGATCTCCGGCTTGCTCTTCGAGGCGGCGATGGCGCTGGCGCAGGCTTTGCCCTGCCAGACCGAGGCATAGGCGAGCGCGAGCCCCGTGAGAATGCCGATGCCGAAGAGACCGGCGCCGTTCTCCGGCGTAATCGTCCGCTGCAGCGAGAACATCACGACGATACCGTAGATGACCGTAGAAGACGGGATCGCGGCAACACCGACGAAGCGGCCGTAGCCGCTGTCGGTTTCCAGCATCGCTCCGATCGCAGCCTGGCCGGCGATGGTGACGCCGATGGCGCTGCCGATCGCGCCGAGGCCGACCGGCGCGAAGACGCCCAGCCAGCCGAGAATGACCATGAGCTCATTCATTCTGGGATCTCCCTCTTGGCGAATGCGCGGAACGGATAGCCCTCTTCCGAGAGGCCCCAACCGAAGAATTCGATGTAATTGAGCCGGAGGCCATGGACGACGCCGCCCATGATGCCGATGACGAAGTTGATGGCGTGGCCGAACAGCAGGATCAGGATCGAGGCAAGCAGGCCGAGGCCGGGGCGGGAGATCTCCAGCCCGGTAGCCATGCCATTGAAGGTGGTGGCGAGCGACGCGCTGGCGAGGCCGAGCGCGAACAGGCGCAGATAGCTGAGGATATCGCCGAAGAGCTTGGTGATCGAAGTCAATCCCATGAGGCCGTCCGTCGCCCGTAACAGCCAGTCCGCCGACTTGCGGATCGGGCGGGTGGCGGCCGAACCGACGAAGACAGCGACGAGGCCGGCAACGAAGCAAGCCGTGCCGCCATCCGAGAAGGCGCCGCCGCTGAGCCAAATCACCAATCCGCCGATAATGACGGCGAGCCAGCCGACCGGCACCAGCGCCTTGGCGCTGGCCCGCGCCAGCCAGGCCGTCGCCACGAGTGCGATGCCGATATGGACGGCTCCGATCACGACAGAGAGCTTCATCATCTCGTCGAAATTCGTGATGTGCACGATCGCGATACGCGCGAGGAAGCTTCCGGGACGCGGCGCGACGCCGAAATAGGACCCGGCCAGCACGCCATAGACGAGGCATGCCACGGTGATCGCGGCCAGCATCACCCTCGTGCGCCGGCCGCCAGCGGTCTTGCCCATCCGCTTCCAGAACCAGAGAACGACGAGCCCGATCACCGCGGCATAGCCGGCATCGGCCATGATCATCGCGAAGAAGATCGCGAAGGAGCTGAACACGATGAAGCTCGGGTCCCAGGCGCCATAGGCCGGGGTCGTATAGAAATTGGTCAAATCGGCGCCGCCCCCGAGGCGGGCGTCCTTCGGGCGCAGGAAGGTCGGCGGCCTGTCGGTTAAGGTCGGCTGTTCGGCGAGGACGGCTAGGCCCTGGTCCGAGCCGAGCTGATCGATCGCCGGGACACTTTCGCTCGGTGCCCAGCCCTGGATGGCGAAGAGACCGTCGGTGTCCAGCGTCTTGCCGGCGATGTCGTGGCGCTCGTCGGCGTCTTCGGCGCTCGCCAGTTCAGCCCCAAGCAGCAGGCGCCAGCGAGTCAACTCGCCGCGCTCGGCCCGCGCCTTGTCGAGGTCGATCTCGATCTCGTCGAATTCTGTCGTCAGCTCGTGCAGCGGCCGGGCGCCGAAATGGGTGCGCGGCACCGGCAGCAGGTCGATGGCCGGCTCGTCCGGCGTCACGACCACGACAAAGAGGCGCGTCGTATCCTTGCCGACGATCGCCCAAGGGAGCGAGACCTTGTCCAGCGCCGCCCGATCCTTGATCGGCAAGACGTAGAACCAGAGCCGCTCCCCACCGAGCGCGGCCAGGGGCGGAAGCTCGATATCGCCCCAGACCGAGACATCGCCGATGCGCTGGATCAGTTCGTCGCGCCGGTCCGACAGGCGGCGCAGCTTTTGGCGGTTATCGGTGATCTTGCGGACGATGTCAGCCAGATCGAATTCCGTCCCAGGGCGATAGAAGCGGCGCTGCTCGGGCGATTCGACCAGATGGCGGAACGCCGTCCGCGCCCGGTTGCGCTCGGCCGCATCGGTCGGCGCCAGGGGATCGGCGGTGGTGAGCGGGATCAGATGCAGGACGCCGAGACGTTGCAGCGCCTCGACCACGGCGTCCTTCTCGGCGAGCGGGCCGCAGATCGCGACCTTCTGCATAGGGACGATGCTCATGTGGCACCTCCCGCAGCGCGTTGGCGCTTGGCGATCTTGCCGCCGACGACGGCCGCCCGCTCTGCATCGCCGAGATAGACCATGATGCGGCGGATATTGGCCTCCGCCTCCGGGATCAGCACCTTGTCGAACAGGTTGACGCGCTGCGTCGTCGTCGCCACCGCCTTCTCAAGCTTGGCGAGGCGCTGCCGCGCGACATCGACCTCGATCCGCAGCCGGATCGCCTCTTCCAGACGTTCGACCACCGCGTCGACCCAATGCGGGCGCACCATCCTTCCATAGGGCACGCGGATGATCTCGACCGAGCGCAGGATTGGCAGGCTGACGCCGGCGACGTTCTGCGTGCCGTATTCGATCTTGCCGAGCGTGACGAGACCGGAGACGTCGATGCGGCTGTCGGCGAGCATCGGAAGCGCCGCGCCGGCCTCGGCGGCCGCGCCGACGACCTTCGCCTCCGCATCGCGGATCGCCCGAACGGCGTGAACCCGCTCACCCATCAATTGCTGGCGCTTCAAATCGAGCGCTGGCAGATAGCGGCGATAGGAGACGAGGCTTTCCTTCTCCTTCCGAAGTTGGGACTTGCTGAGCGGCACGCGGGCCATTTCAGGGCGCCTCTGCCGGATAATATTTGTCAACCAGTGCCTGGCGAACCAACAACTCCTCGGGCGGGAAGCACTCGGCCATCGTCTTCCAGCCGAGGTCTAGCGCCTCGTCGAGCGGCATCGACACGGCGAGGTCCATGAAGCGGGCTTCGAACAATTCGCCGAACTTGAGCGAGCGATGGTCGAGATCGGAAAGCTCGAACGCCATCGCCTGTTTGCGCTGGGCGTCCCGCGCTCCGGAATAGAGGCGGATCATCGTGTTCATCACCGCGCTGTGGTCGTCGCGCGTTTCCTTGCCGATGACATGCTGCTTGAGGCGTGACAGCGAACCGAATGGATCGATCCGGCCGCCCCGAAGATAGAACTGCCCCTCGGTGATGTAGCCAGTGTTGTCCGGTACCGGATGCGTGACGTCCCCGCCGGGCATGGTCGTGACGGAAAGGATCGTTACCGAGCCCGCGCCGGGGAAGACGGCTGCCTTCTCGTAGCGGCGGGCGAGCTGCGAATAGAGATCGCCGAGATAGCCGCGATTGGACGGAACACGATCCAGC
Source organism: Kaistia algarum (assembly GCF_026343945.1). Lineage (NCBI taxonomy): Bacteria > Pseudomonadati > Pseudomonadota > Alphaproteobacteria > Hyphomicrobiales > Kaistiaceae > Kaistia > Kaistia algarum. Next base: position 1,130,137 of record NZ_JAPKNJ010000001.1, on the reverse strand, counting down.
GCGATGCCGACTTCCTTCAGCGCGTCGGCAAAGGCGGTCATGTCGGTCAGCAGCACGAGGACGCGTTTCTTCTCCTCCGTGGCGAATTTCTCGGCGACGGCAAGGGCCATGTCGGGCACGAGGAGGCGCTCCAGCACCGGGTCCGAGGCCTGGTTGACGAACATGATCGTGCGCCCGAACACGCCGGCATCCTCGAAGGCCGTGCGGTAGCGCCAATATTCGTCGAAGGTCAGGCCGAGGCCACCAAAGACGACGACGTCGGCGTCGGCCTGAATGCCGATGCGCGCCAGCAACGTGTCATGCGGTTCGCCGGACGTGGAGAAGATCGGGATCTTCTGGCTCTCCACCAGGCAATTAAAAACGTCGATCATCGGCACGTCGGTGCGGATCATGCGGGAGGCGAGGGCCCGGCGCGCCGGATTGGCCGACGGGCCGGCGATCTCGACTTCCGGCTCCTGACCAAGCTCTGGGCCGCCGTCGACGACGGAACCGGCGCCCGAAAAGACGCGGCCGAGGATGTTGGGAGAGAACGGAACGCGAGGCGCATGGCCGAGAAACTGGGTCTGCGCCCGCGTAGACAGGCCCCGTGTGCCAGGGAATACCTGCAGCGACGCCTCGCCCTCGGCGATCTTCACCACCTGAGCGAGTCTCGGACCGCTGCCGCCCTCCTGAACGAGGGCCAGATCGCCGAAGCGGGGACCCGCGGGATCATCCCGCGTCTGCGCCGGCAGCGCGACACGCATTACATCGCCAATGATCGAAAGAACGCGATCATATCGAATGGGTACTACGGACATGCAAAACTCCGCCGGCGCCCTAAAGTTCAGACTATAGAATGGATATTCCGGATACCACACATTGACCTAGATCAGTTACAAAACGAATGTAGCCGATAATCTCGAAGCGGAACGACCCGCAATTATCATTGCGATGCAGAAAGACTATTTAAGACCGCGTGCAATGCGGAACGCGTTAGCGGCGTATTTTCTATTCGCGATAGGAGGCTGAACTGATCGTTTGTTTGCCATATGATCGTGACGCCCCCACCGGCATGGATGCGGCGCGTTCAATCGAGCGCCGACAGCACTCAAGGCGGTCGATCGCATCCCGCCTTGCCGGCATTGGCTTGCTGCTGGTGGTCTCAGGCTGTTCCGACAAGGAAAAGGCAGAGGCTCCTCCGCCGCCGCGGCCGGTATCGGCCACGCAAGTCGGCGTGGCGACCGCCCTCGGCCAACGCCAGTTTCCGGGCCTCGCCAAGGCGGCACAGGAGGCCATGCTCACCTTCCGCGTCTCCGGCCAGATCTCCGCTCTGCCGATCAAGGTCGGCCAGAAGATCGAACCCGGAACGGTCGTGGCGGCGCTCGACGACAGCTCTTACCGCTCCGATGTGACGCGGCTTCAGGCCGATCTCGACCAGGCCAATTCCGACCTGCAGCTGAAGTCCGATCAGTATGAGCGCATCCTGCCGCTGGTGAAGAGCGGCACCTATCCAAAGGCGCGGGGCGACGACGCATTGAGTGCCCGGGAAGGCGCGGCGGCCCGCGTCGAATCCGTGCGTTCCGCGCTGCAGCGCGCGCAGATCGACCTGGACCAGACGATCCTGAAGGCGCCCTTCGCCGGCCGTGTCGTTGCCGTCTATCCCGAAGTCTTCGAGGAAGTCCGCGCCCAGCAGCAGATCGTCCGCCTGCTCGATCTGCGCCGCCTCGAGGCGGTGATCGATGTGCCGGAGACACTGATCGCGCTCGTGCCGCTCGTTGGTTCGATCGAAGCCCGTTTCGACGCCTATCCAAACGTCGTGCTCAAGGGCGAGGTCGTCGAGATCGGCACCGAGGCTTCGCAGCTGACGCGTACCTTCCCGGTCACCATCGCGATGGACCAGTCCACCGATGCCAATGCCGCCATCCTTCCCGGTATGGCCGGCAATTTCCGCGTCGCCAGCGTGAATGAAGGCGAAGCGGCGAAACAGATCGTCGTGCCACCCGATGCCGTACGGCCGCTGGAGCCTGGTAAAGAGCCGCTCGCGGTCTGGGTCGTCGATCCGGCGACAGCCAAGGTCGCGCTGCGTCCGGTCCATGTCGGTCGCGTCGTGCAGGGCGGCCTCCAGATCACGGACGGGCTCAAGGCCGGCGAATGGGTGGTGACCGCCGGCGCCAACAGCCTCGCCGAGGGCGAAGCCGTCCGCCTGCCGGCCGAGGCGGCGAAATCGCCGGAGGCATCCAAGCCATGAAGATCGTCGAATTCGCAGTCGACCGCCCCACGGTCACCTGGTTCGCCGCGGCGCTGATTCTGATCGGCGGCCTCGCCGCCTTCTTCACCCTCGGCCAGCTTGAGGATCCGGAATTCACGATCAAGACCGCTGTCGTCATGACCAGCTATCCTGGTGCGAGCCCGGAGGAGGTTGAGCAGGAGGTCACCGACAAGCTTGAGATCTCGCTGCAGAAGCTGAAGGAACTCGATTCGCTCGAGAGCTTTTCCAAGGCCGGGAGCTCGCGCATCAAGGTCAATATCAAGGCATCCTACGGCTCCGAGGAATTGCCCGGCATCTGGGACAAGGTGCGGGCCCGTGTCGACGAGGCTGCGCGCCAACTGCCGCCCGGTGCCGGCAAGCCGCAGGTAATCGACGATTTCGGGGACGTTTTCGGCCTACTGCTCGCCGTCACCAGCGACGGCTATTCGCCGAGCCAGCTCAAGACTTATGCCGACGATCTGAAGCGCGAACTCAGCCTCGTCCCCGGCGTTGCCCGCGTCGATCTCTGGGGCGTGCAGGATCGCCGGATCTATGTCGATGTCCGCCAGAGCCAGCTTGCCCAACTCGGCATATCGGAAGCGACTATCGCCGCCGGCCTCGCGACGCAGAACGCGGTGGTCGATGGCGGCCAGATGTTTGTGGGCGACAGCAAGCTGCGCATAGCCCCCACTGGCACCTTCAACCTCGCCGAGGAGATCGGCGATCTGGCCTTGCAGCCGACCGCGCTCGATCTTCTGCAAAACGCCAACCGTCAATCGCGGGGTGGCAACAATGAGGTCATCCGCCTGCGCGACGTCGGCACCGTTCGCGAGGGCTATATCGACCCCCCGACGCAGATCATGCGCTTCAACGGCCGTCCGGCCATCGGCATTGCGATCACCAACCGCCCCGGCGAGAATGTCGTCACGGTCGGCGAAGCGGTCGACAAGCGGCTCGCCGAGCTGGTGCTGGATCTGCCGATCGGAATCGGCGTCGAGAAGGTCAACTGGCAGTCGACGACCATCGACCAGTCAGTGAGCGGCTTCTTCATCAGCCTCCTCGAGTCGATCATCATTGTTCTCGTCGTGCTCACCGTCCCCTCGGGTTGGCGGATGGGCGTCGTCATCGGCACCGCGCTGATGCTGACGGTGATGGCGACCTTCCTGCTGATGGGCATTTTCGGCATCGACCTGCAGCGCATGTCGCTGGGTGCGCTCGTCATTGCCCTTGGCATGATGGTCGACAACGCGATCGTCATCGCCGACGGCTATGCGGTGCGCATCAACCAAGGCATGGAACGGCGCGCGGCGGCGATCGAAGCGGCCAGCCAGCCGGCCATGGCGCTGCTCGGCGCCACCGTGATCGCCGTCATGGCCTTCTACCCGATCTTCGCCTCCCAGGAGAGCGCCGGCGAATATTGCGCCAGCCTGTTCTCCGTCGTCGCCATCTCACTGCTTGTCTCGTGGGTTCTATCGGTCACGATCACGCCGCTGCAGTGCATCGCGATGTTGAAGCCGGCCAAGAACCAGAGCGCCGAAGCCTTTGGCGGCCCGTTCTTCAACGGGTTCCGCGCTCTGCTGCATCTGGCGATCCGTTTCCGTTTCGGCACGATCGCGATCGCGGTAGCGGTGCTGATCGCCGCGCTTGGATCGTTTGGCAGCGTGACGAAGCTGTTCTTCCCCGATGCCGCCATGACCAAGTTCATGGTCGACTACTGGATGCCGGAAGGCACGCGCATCGAGCGGGTCTCGGCCGATCTCGACGCGATCGACAAGCATCTGCGCGCCGATCCGCGCGTCGCCGAAGTTGCCACCTTCGTGGGAGCCGGTCCGCCGCGCTTCTATCTTCCGGTCGAGCCGGAAGCGCAGAACTCGGCCTATGGCCAGCTAGTCGTCAATGTCCACGATCTTGGCGAGATCGACGGCCTGATTGCCGACCTTCAGCCCTGGCTGGCACAGAACTACCCCACGGCTCTGACGCCGCTGCGCAAGTTCGGTGTCGGTCCTGGCGATACTTGGAAGTTCGAGCTCCGCATCAGCGGCCCTGGCACAGCGAGCCCCACCGTGCTGCGCGGCCTCGGCGACGAGGTTCTCTCGATCCTGCGCGCCAGTCCCGATGCCGGGCTGATGCAGACCGACTGGCGCCAGGCGGTGCTGGAGGTCAGGCCCGACTACAATCCCGTCCGCGCTGCCTGGGCCGGAATCAGTCGCGAAGACCTCGCGCGAACGACACGTCGAACCTATGACGGGCTGCCGATCGGCCTCTTCCGCGACGGCGACGAACTTGTCCCGATCGTGATGCGCAATGTCGCCAGCGAGCGCGATCGGCCGGGCGATATCGACGTGCTCGGCGTGCGCGGCATAGCCAATACGAATAGCGTCCCGCTGGCCCAGGTCGTCGATGGCGTCAATGTCGCGCCGCAAGAGGCGGTGATCGCCCGCTATGACCGCCGTCGGACGCTGACGGTTCAGGCGAATGCCGCGCCCGGCAAGACGTTTCCGACGCTCTATCAGGACGTGAAGGCGAAGATCGAGGCATTGCCGCTTCCGCCCGGCTACAGCTTCGAATGGGGCGGCGAACAGGAGAACAGCAGCAAAAGCCAAGCCTCGCTGCTTCCCGGCGCGATTCCGGCGCTCGGCATCACGATATTCATCATGGTGGCGCTGTTCAATTCGCTGCGACCGCCGCTCGTCATCGCGCTGACGATCCCGTTCGCGCTCGCCGGTGTCATCTTCGGCCTGTTGATCACCGGCGTACCCTTCGGCTTCGTCGCCCTGCTGGCGGCGATGAGCCTCGCCGGAATGATGATCAAGAATGGGCTGGTGCTGCTTGATGAGATCAATGCCGGAATCACGCGAGGACTGAGCCGCTATGACGCGACGATCGAGGCGGCCGTCTCGCGGTTGCGGCCGGTGCTGCTTGCCGCCGGAACGACCGTACTGGGCGTCATCCCGCTGCTGTCGGACGTGTTCTGGGTCGGCCTCGCCGTCGTCATCATGGCCGGCCTCACCTATGGCACGTTGCTGACCATGGTGCTGGTGCCGGTGCTGTATTCGACCTTCTATGGCCTGAAGCGGGGCAAGGCCACAGCCGAGGCGCCGCCGCCTTCAGCCGCCGTCGCGCTACCGTCGGCCGGAGCTGCAGCATGATCAGCGCGGGCGAAGCGAGAGAGGGCGCAATCCGCCGTCTTCTCGGCGTCGCTGCCCGTATCGACCGTTGGGCTCCAGGGATCACGGCGCTCCGCCACTACGACCGTGCGGATCTTCCGGCTGATCTCAGGGCAGGGGTCGCCGTCGCGGCCGTCGCGATCCCCGTCGGCATCGCCTATTCCGAGCTTGCCGGGTTCCGCCCCGAATATGGTCTCTATGCCTGCTTCGTGCCGCCGCTCGTCTATGCTGTCTTCGGGTCCTCCCGGCAGATGATCGTCGGTCCGGACGCTGCGACCTGCGCCGTGCTGGCCGCAGCCGTCACCCCGCTCGCCGCCGGCGATCCGGTCCGCTACGCCGCGCTCGCCGGCATGCTGACCTTGCTCGCCGGCCTGATCTGCCTACTGGCCAGTCTGCTCCGACTCGGAACGATGGCCGATTTCCTGTCGAAGCCGATTCTCGTTGGCCTCCTCAACGGCATCGCGCTCACCATCGTCCTCGGCCAGCTCGGCAAACTCACCGGCATCCCCCTTCAGAGCCAGGGCCTTGTGCTGGCGCTCGAAGCCGTGCGCCGGGCCTCGGAGGCCGTGCCGATCACCGTGGGGATCGGGCTCGCGGCCCTGCTCGTCGTCGGACTGCTGCCGCGACTTTTTCCGGCCTTGCCGGCTGGGATTGTTGCGATGGCGCTTGCCGCCTCCGCCGTCGCGCTCCTTGGGCTCGATCGGATTGGCCTTGCGACGCTTGGACCCGTGCCCGGCGGTCTACCGCATTTCGCGTTTCCAAAGGCCGGGCTCGCCGACATATCCGATCTCCTGCCCAACGCAGCCGCGTTGGCGCTGGTCAGCTATGCGAGCCTCATCTTCTCGGCCCAGTCCTTCGCTGCAAAGAATGGATACGAGGTTGATGCGGACCAGGAGTTCGCGGCGCTTGGCGCCTCCAATCTGGCTGCAGCGCTCTCCCAGACCTTCGCGATCAGCGGGGCGGATTCTCGCACCGCCGTGGCCGACGCCAATGGCAGCCGTACCCAGCTCACCGGCCTCATCGCGGCGGCGATCGTGGGCGTGGTGCTCCTCGTTTTCACGGCACCGCTACGCTACGTGCCGCTGGCAGCGCTCGGCGCGGTGCTAGTCTTCGCTGGCCTGTCGCTGATCGACGTGAAGACACTTCGCTTGGTCTGGCGTGCCGACCGGGTCGAAGCCGCTATCTCAGTGCTAGCGACGTTCGGCGTCGTCGGCCTTGGCATCACCAAGGGCGTGCTGTTCGCCGTCGTGCTGGCGCTGCTGCGGTTCATACAGCTGACTGCGCGGCCCAGCATGGACCGACTTGGGAGCGTGGATGGCCTGCCGGGCTTTCATGCGCTCCGGCGCCACAAGACGGCGCGGCCAGTGTCCGGGCTCGTCATCCTGCGCTTCAACGCGCCGCTCGTATTCTTCAATGCCGGCCATTTTCGCAAGGAGTTGCTGGCAGAGGTCGCCGCGGCGCCGGCGCCGCTCAAGGCTGTCGTCATAGATCTGCTGCCGATCACCCGCATCGACGTCTCCGGGCTGTTCACCTTGCGCGACATTGCCGATGCGCTGGCTCGGCGCGGCGTCCGCCTCGTCGGGGCGGGCCGCGCAACCGAATGGGGACACTGGCTTGGCGAGCGAGGCTTCGATGTCCCTGCCGTTGAGATATTCCCAACCTTGCGCGGAGCCGTTCGCGCCTTCCGGTCCAAGAATCCTGACGATCAGGCCGGGAAAGCCACTGTGGTGGAAGATGCGCTTGCGCCGTCGCTGTCGGGTCCGAGAGGAGGAAATCATGATTGATCCCCATGTCGAGGAACTCGCGCTCGCCATCGACGCCATAGCTCGTCGCTCGTCCGACGCCGCAGATCTCGTCGCGGCGATCCGACGAGCCTATCCGGACGAGCCGATCGTCACCCTGCGCCGCGCTATCTACTACGCCGTCACCGATCCTGACCGGACGGACGAGGTCCTCACGCTGAGGCTGTTCGACGTGGCCTTCGCCATCATGTCCGAAGTCTGTTTGCAGGCAGCCTAGGGCGGCCGCCGAACCGAGGGAGAAGCGCCATGGGCGACAAGAGCAAGGACGACCGAAACAAGGGCGACAAGAGCAAGAATGAGATGCGTGTCGATCTCAAGTCGCTCGCCGCCGAACCGGCTGTTGCCGGCGTCAAGGACAAGGTCGGGCGCAAGGTCTACGAGGAAGAGCTGGAAAAGCTGCAGACGGACCTGGTTCGGATGCAGCAATGGGTCAAGCAGTCCGGCACCAAGATCTGCATCATCTTCGAAGGGCGCGACGCCGCCGGCAAGGGCGGCGTAATCAAGGCGATCATGGAACGGGTCAATCCGCGCGTCTTTCGCGTGATCGCACTGCCGCCGCCGACGGAGAGGGAAAAGTCCCAGCTGTATGTCCAGCGCTACCTGCCGCATCTGCCGGCTGCGGGCGAGATCGTGATCTTCGACCGCAGTTGGTACAACCGCGCGGGCGTCGAGCGAGTGATGGGCTTCTGCACCGAGGAGCAGGCGCAGAAATTCCTGGCCAGCGTCGGCGGCGTCGAACGCGCCATCGTCGATTCCGGCATCATCCTGCTCAAATACTGGCTGGAAGTGAGCCCGGAGGAGCAGACCCGCCGCATCGAGGCGCGGATCGACGATCCAAAGAAGGTGTGGAAACTCTCGCCGATGGACGTGCTGTCCTATGAGCGCTGGTACGACTACTCCCGCGCCCGCGACGCCATGTTCGCCGCGAGCGATACCGGCTGGGCGCCCTGGTATGTCGCCCAGTCCGACGACAAGAAGCGCGCCCGCCTCAACATCCTCAGCCACCTGCTGTCGAAAATCCCCTTCGAGCGCATCAAGAGCGAGAAGGTGAAGCTACCCAAGCGCCAGAAGGCCGGCAGCTATGTCGAGCCGGACCAGCCGCTCCACAGGATACCGGAGCCGTTTTAGTCGGAGTAGGGGCCCGAGAACTTCGGCGTCTATGGCGTGCGCAAGGTGTGGCGGCAGATGCGCTGGGAGAACCATCCCGTCGCCCGATGCTCCGTGGAACGGCGGATGCGGGATCTGGGCCTTCAGGGCGTAATCCGCGACAAGCCGATGCGAACGACGATCAGCGACAGGGCGACGCCGTGTCCGCTGGATCAGGTGAACCGGCGGTTCCAGGCGCCCGCTCCCAACCGGCTCTGGGTCTCGGACTTCTCCTACATCACGACCTGGGCGGGCTTCGTCTACGTCGCCTGCGTGATCGACGCCCTGGAGCAGGCGATCCACGACCGCCGCCCACCCCACGGCGGCGGCCTGATCCACCACAGCGATCGCGGCAGCCAATACCTGTCCATCAAATACACCGAACGCCTGGCGGAGGCCGGCATCGAGCCCTCGGTCGGCTGCGTCGGCGACAGCTATGAACAACGCTCTCGCTGAGACCATCAACGGCCTCTACAAGGCAGAGGTGATCCATCGACGCGGGCCGTGGCGCACCTTCGAAGCCCTCGAGTACGCTACCCCCGAATGGGCCGATTGGTTCAACAACCGACGCCTGCTCGAACCCATCGGCAACATCCCGCCCGCCGAGGCGGAACAGCGGTTCTACGCAGCCGTGGACGACGTCCCCATCGCCGCATAACGTAAACCAAATGGCCTCCGGGAAACCCGGGGCGGTTCAGAACAGCCTCAAAGCTGATCCCGTCGTGGCAGCCCTCGTCCAGATGCTCAACCGCTCCGGCTCGTCGACGTGCTGAGCGACCTCGGCGATCGGCGTGCGGCGGCGCTCGAGGAGTCGGAGACCTTCCGTGCCACGCAAACTGCGGACGGCGAGATCGGGACTTCTCGGCTTTACTCCGACCGACCGGCCTGACAATCTGCGCGCCCACAACCGACCAAGGAATCCGTGAACCCAATGGGGACCGATGCCGCCCAACCGGCACTTACGGGCAGTGCGCGCGCGGTCTTTCGGCGGCTCGTCGAGGGGGGGGCCTCGACCCGGCCGCAGATAGGCTCGACGCTGGGCCTGTCCCGCCCCACCATGTCGGCAGCCATCGCCGAGCTTGAGCGCCCCCGTTATGTCGAGATGATCGGCGCGGTCCAAGGTTCGCTCGGGCGCAGCGCAGCGCAATACAGGATCGGCGGGGGCGCAGGCCATATCATCGCCGTGGATGCGGGGTCGACGCATGTGCGGGTGCGAGTCTCGACGCTGGACCGCCGATTGCTCACCAGCCGCGTCCTGCGCCTCCCCACCAGCCAGATCGCCCTCAATGAAGAAGTCAGCCGTGCGGTCGCGGCCGAAGTGGTCCTCGCCAGGGCCGCGGCTCTGCCGAGCTGGGGACCGCTGCGCGCCATGGGCCTCGCCCTGCCGACCCGGGTCGTCGGACGCGACGGCGACGTGTCCTCGACGCGGCAGGAGGTGGTGTTCAGCGCCTTCACCCCGCCGGCCGGCGTCGAACTGGTGCTGGAGAACAACGTCAACTGCGCCGCCGTGGCCGAGCAGCATTATGGCGCTGCGCGCGGTGCCGCGAGCTTCGCCTATGTCCAGATCGGGCTGAAGATCGGCATGGGGCTGGTACTGGGCGAGCAACTCGTCCGCGGCCGCAGCGGCTCGGCAGGCGAGATTGGCCATCTGAGCTTTCCCTTTGGTCCCGGCGTCAGCCCTATTCCGGGCGAGGCCGAGCATTATTTGGGAACCGAGGCGTTGATCGGGCGCGTCCGAGCTGACTGGCCCGATACGGCCGGCGATCCGCCCGGCGACACGACCGAACTCCTCGCCATGGCCGAGGCCGGCAAGGAGGCGGCGTTGCGCCATGTCGCGGGCCACGCCGCAGACATCGGCGCGATCGTCGCCACCTGCGTCAGCGTGGTCGATCCGGGGCTGGTCGTACTCGGCGGCGGTCTCGGCTCCTCGCCGCTCCTGCTGCCCGGCGTGCGCGATACGGCGAACCGCCTCTCCTACCCGGTAGAGATCCGCAACACGCTGCTGGGCGCAGACGCCACCGTGATGGGCATTGAGCGCCTGGCGATCGAGGCCGCGATGACGCGTCTGCTCGGCGAAGACGGCTGAAGACCCTTCCCGAAATCCACGCTCCCCCTGCGATATCCGCTTGACTGTCGGTCCGATGAATTTATTAGTTAACCTGCCTAACAGAGAAATCAGCCTGCCGCGCCTTCGTGCCGGAAACAACAGGAGATAATTTTGGGAACTCTCAATACGCTTCGGTCCGGTGTGGCCGGCCTCGTCGCCCTGGCGGCCCTCGGCTCGGCCGGATCGGCCGCCGCTGAGGACGTGACGCTGCAATACTGGGTCTATTCGGATTTCGCCCAGGGCGACGCCCTGGCGCTGCAGCAGGAATTCATCAAGGAATTCACCGCCAAGCATCCCGGCGTGACGATCGAGATCGTCGGCAAGGGCGATGACGATCTGACCGCCGGCCAGGTGGCCGGCGCGGCGAGCGGCCAGTTGCCGGACGTGTTCATGAATGCGCAGTCGGTCGGCGCCCAGCTGGTCGATGTCGGCGCGCTGGACAATCTCTATTCTAAATGGATGGCGATGCCCGAGACATTCCGGGCCCAGTTCGACGCCGACGCGCTGAAGGGCTGCATGCCCAAGCCGGACGAGCTCTACTGCCTGCCCTATACCGGCTTCGGCTCGCTGCTGTTCCGCAATCTGACTGTCCTCGAAAAGGCCGGCATCGACGCCAAGACGCCGCCGGCAACCTGGGACGCGTGGTTCGCCCAGATGAAGAAGGTGAAGGAAGCCGGGATGTACGCCATTCCGGACGACACGCTGGTCTTCAATTCCGTCGCCGAGATCTATGCGACCTCGGGCGGCAATGACAGCTGGGGCTTCGACTGGGCCAACCGCAAGACGCGCATCGACCCGGCGATCATGACCAAGGTCCTGCAGAAATTCGTCGACATGAAGGGGCTGAACAGCAGCACCAGCCGCAACGACCAGGCGACCAAGGACTTGTTCATCTCGAACCAGCTCGCCTTCCACAATATCGGGCCGTGGGTTAATCCGACCTATGAAGAGGCCGCCAAGGCCAGCGGGCTCAAATACGACTTCGTGCTGATCCCTGGCGACACGGCCGGCAAGACGGGCGGCATCCGCTCCTATGAGATGATCGGCGTCGCACCCGGCAAGCATGCTGACCTCGCCTTCGAGTTCGCCACCTACATCACCGAGAAGAACCAGATGGCGCGCTGGGCCAAGCTGCTGTCGCGCTACAACGCCAATGCAGCCGCCATGGCCGACCCCGAAGTCTCGGCGCTGCCGCTGATCAAGGTGTCCGTCGAAGCGGCGCATGGCGCGATGGATGTGGCTGCGCCCTATTTCATCGGCTCGGTGCCGAGCTGCTACAACTCGACGGTTACCGACGTAGCCGCGGCGACCGCCGACGGGGAATATACGCCCGAAGCCGGCGCCAAGGAGATGATCGCGCAGCTGAACGACTGCCTGGCGAAGTAGCCCTCGCCCGCAGCGCGGCAGGACAGGCTCTTGCCGCGCTGCCACTCCGCGCCGCTGCCACGGGTGAGCCGACGCGCTGCGGCCGGCCGGAACTGGCCGCAGTCCTGAAACGGAGCGCCCATGAACCTTCGCCGTCACCTGCCGCACTATCTGATGATCGCGCCGTTCATGATCCTCTTCGCGGCGTTCTTCCTCTACCCGATCCTCAGCGGCCTCTATTACAGCTTCCACGCCTGGAACGGCGTGAAGACTCCCGAATTCATCGGCCTCGCCAACTACCAGAAGATCGCGACATCGCGCGATTTCGCCACAGCGATGCGCAATCTTCTCACCTATGTCGCGATCACCGTGCCGCTGGGCATTCTGGTCGCGCTCGGGCTGGCGCTGCTGGTCGACAACTTCACCGGCCGCTGGGCCAATTTCTTCCGCAACGCCTACTTCCTGCCCGTCGTCCTGCCCGCCTTTCTGGCCGCCACCATCTGGCGCTGGATCTACGCCCCGAATTTCGGGCTGCTGAACATGATGTTGGGCTGGTTCGGCATCCCGTCCGTCAACTTCTTGAACGACACCGGCACCATGCTCTACGCGCTGGTCGCGGTGGATGTCTGGGTCTCGGCCGGCTTCAACATGGTCATCATCCTCGCCGGCCTGAAGAACATCCCGGTCGAACTCTACGAGGCCGCCCGGCTCGACGGCGCCAGCAAGCGGCAGCAGATCGTCCACATCACGATCCCGATGCTGGGGCCGGTGCTCTTCTTCGTCGTGACCTACGGGCTGATCTCGGCGATGCAGGTCTTCGACAAGCCTTGGCTGCTGACCGGATCGTCGTTCACCACCTATGGCGGGCGGCGCAACGCGCTCCTGTTCCCGGTCATGGACATGATGGGCCGGGCCTTTGGCGGCGTCCGCTTCGGCGAGGCCGCCGCCTATGGCTTCATCCTGACGCTCTCGATCGTCGCCCTGACCGCGGCCCTGTTCGCGCTGCGCCAGTGGCGGGGGTGGAGATGAGCGGCATGTCGATCCCCCCTTTCCCGACAATCCTGAAATGGGTGCTGGCGCTCTCCATTGCGGTGATCGCGCTCTTTCCGATCTGGTGGATGATCAACGTCGTCTTTGCCCTGCCGGGCGAGCCCGTCTCGCTCAATCCCCGACTCTGGCCGACCTCCATCCCGGCCGGAATCGACAAGATCCGGCTGATCCTGACCGAGACGGATTATCTGCGCGCCTATGGCGTCTCGCTGCTCTATGCGCTGCTGACCATCGCCGGCGTGCTGATCGTCGGCTCGCTCGCCGCCTTCGAATTCGCGCTGTTCGATTTTCCCTGCCGCAAGCTGCTATTCGGCGTGGTGATGCTGTCGCTGATGGTGCCGACCGCGGTCACCATCATCCCGACCTATCTACTGACGTCGAATCTCGGCTGGCTGAACACCATGCAGGGGCTGGTCGTGCCGGGCCTCGCCTCGGCGTTCGGCCTGTTCATGCTGATGCAGTTCATGCGCGCCATCCCGGCCGACATGATCGAGGCCGCGCGCCTAGATGGAGCGAGCCATTTCCAGATCTACTGGCACGTCGCCCTGCCGCTCTGCCGCAACGCGCTGATAACGCTGGCTATCCTGACCTTCATGCAGACCTGGGGCAACTATATGTGGCCGCTAATCGTCAGCTCGCGCCCCGAAATGTACACGGTCGGTCAGGTCGTCGGCCTGTTCAATTCGCCGTTGTCGCACCAGACGGTCGACATGGTCATGACCGCCAATCTTCTGGCCGCGATCCCGCCGTTGCTCTTCTTCCTGATCTTCCAGCGCAAGATCGTCGAAGGCATCGCGATGTCGGGAACCAAGGGCTGATCGGAGAACAACCATGGCATTTCTCGACATATCAGCCGTCTCGAAGTCCTTCGGCGCCCAGAGCGTGCTCAAGGACGTGAACCTCTCAATCGAACAGGGCGAGTTCGTCGTCTTCGTCGGCCCGTCAGGCTGCGGAAAATCGACGCTGCTGCGGATCATCTCGGGCCTCGAAACTGTGTCCTCGGGCACGATCTCTATCGAAGGCGAGGTGGTGAACGATGTCGAACCCGCCCGGCGCGGCACGGCGATGGTGTTCCAGTCCTACGCCCTCTACCCGCATATGACGACGTTCCAGAATGTCTCGTTCAGTCTGCGCATGGCGCATCGGCCTCGCGCGATGATCGCTGACAAAGTGCGGAAGGCGGCGGCGATCTTGAGGCTCGACAAGCTGATGGAGCGCAAGCCCGGCCAGCTTTCCGGCGGCCAGAAGCAGCGCGTCGCCATCGGCCGCGCCATTGTGCGCGAACCGCGGGTGTTCCTGTTTGACGAGCCGCTGTCGAACCTCGATGCCGAGCTGCGCGTGCAGATGCGGGCCGAACTGATGGACCTGCACCGCCGGCTCGGAACGACGATGATCTATGTCACCCATGACCAGGTCGAGGCGATGACCCTCGCCGACAAGATGGTGGTGATGAACGGAGGCCGCGTGCAGCAGGCCGGCAAGCCGCTGGACCTCTACGACGATCCCGACAACCGCTTCGTCGCCGGCTTCGTCGGTTCGCCGAAGATGAACCTCCTGCCCGCGCAGGTGCTGTCGGCCGAAGGCGGAACGCTGCGTCTCGGCCAGATCGCCGGCTCGGGCGAGGCGACTCTGGCCTTTGCCGCCCCGGGACTGACCGGTCCCGTCGAGATCGGCCTCCGGCCCGAACGGCTGCGCCTGCTGCCGCCCGATGCGCCGGAGCCGGCGGACGGCCTCGTGCTGCATGGCAAGGTCATGCTGGTCGAGGAACTGGGATCGGAGAGCTTCGTCCACATGGATCTGGCCGACGGCACGCGGGTCACCATGCGTGCGGGGCGCGACGAGCCCGTCGACCGGCAGTCGCTGCGCGCGACCGCCGACCTCCGCCACGCCCTGCTGTTCGGCCCGGACGGCGAGCGCATCCGCAGCCAGGGCGGGACCCAGCCATGAGTTTGCCCGCACCTGACACGGCCCTGATCGTCGGCGTCGATATCGGCGGCACCAAGACGCATCTGCGCGCCCAGCCTCTCGCCGGCGGCACGGCGCGCGACCTGATCGTGCCGAGCGCCGAATGGCGCAGGCGCGACTGGGAACGCGATGCGGCGGTGCTGCTGGAGATGATCGACGGCCTCGCCAAGGGAGCGCCGCTGGCCGCCATCGGCGTCGGTGCGCATGGCTGCGACGATGCCGAAGAATGCGAGGCCTTCCGCGCTGCTTTCGCCGCCCGCACCGCCACGCCGCTCCAGGTCGTCAACGACGCCGAGCTGATGCCGCTGGCCCTCGGCTTTGCCGAGCAGATCGGCGTCGTCGCGGGCACCGGATCGATCGCGGTCTGCCGTCCCTCGCCGCAGCGCATGATGGTGGCGGGCGGCTGGGGTTGGATCGTCGGCGACGAGGGCAGCGCCGCAAGCCTCGTCCGCGAGGCGGTTCGCGCCGTCGCCCGCCACTTCGACGCGGGCGGGGCGCGCGGCGAGCCGCTAGTCGAGGCGATCTTCGACACGCTGCAGGTGCCCTCCATTCCGCGGCTCGGCAGCACGCTGACCGAAATGCGCTCGGCCGCCGTGGTCGGCCGTCATGCCGCGGCGATCTTTCAGGCGGCCGAGGCCGGCTCCAGCCTGGCGGCAACCGTCATCCGCGAAGGCGGCCGCGCCTTGGCGCAGATGGCGATCCTCCTCGACGCGCGAGGCGCCGGCGCCCGGCATGCGGTGGCCGGCGGCAGCGTGATCGCCGCGCAGCCCCGACTCTGGGAGGCCTTTGCAGCCGAGCTTGCCGAAGCTTCGGCCGGGCGCATCGCCGCGCATCTCTTCACCGGCAACCCGGTCGAGGGCGCCTGTCGCCTGGCCATCAGCCTGACCCGATCTCCGGCGACGGGCGGAACGCGCTCGGCCGCCGCCCTGTCGTGATTCAAGAAGGACCCTGCCATGAGCTATCGTTCCACCATCGCCCGCCAGCCCCAGGCGCTGGCCGATACCCACGCCGTCGCCTGGGCCGAACTTTCCGGGCTGGACGTCTCGTCGCTTGACCGCCCGACGCTGGGCGTGACCGGCATCGGCGCCAGCTTCGCCGCCGCCGTCGTCATCGCAGCCGAACTGCAGGCGCGCGGCCGCCGCGGCTTCGCCATCCGCGCGGCGGACATGGCCGCGGGCCACGACCTCTGCGATGCGCTGATCGGCCTTTCGCACCGCGGCCGCAGCGTCGAGACGGTCGCCGCGCTGGAGAAGCTGCCTTCGGCCACCCGGCTGGCGATCACCAACGATCCCTCGAGCCCGCTGGCCGCTGCCGCCAATCTGCACGTGCGTCTGGCCAACGGCACGGACGCGACTCCGTCCAGCACCGGCTACACTGCGACGCTTCTGGCTGCCGGGCTGGTGGTGCAGAAACTCGTCGGGGCAGACGGCGATGCCTTCGCCGCGATTCCGGCCCTCGCGAGCGAAGTTCTGGCCGCCGCAGCGACGAAGATGGACCGTCTGGGCCAGCTGTTCGAGGATCGCCGCGCGATCGATTGCGTCGGCGATGGTGCCTCGCTCGGGACGGCGGACGGCGCCTCGCTGCTGATCCGCGAAGCCTCCCGCGTCCCGGCTTCCGCCTATGACACGCGGCACTATCTGCACGGGCCGATGGAATCGATGGACGCCGCCACCGGCGTCGTGCTGTTCGGCGCGGGACGCGAGGTCGAGCTCGCCCGGCAGCTCGAGCAGATCGGCTGCCCGGTGCTTCTCGTCACCACCGCCCAGGGCGTCGCCGACGGGGAGCTGCTGTCCGTCATCCGCGTGCCGAAATCGGACAACCGCATCGCCCAGGGCATCCTCGACATCTTCGCGGCGCAGTTGCTGGCCGCGCAGCTTTCGGATGCGGCCGGGCTGACCGACACCAAGTTCCGCTACCGCATGTCGGACACGAAGGTGCCGCAGCCCGAGGCGGCCTGAGCCCGGAAGGAAGGGAAGCCGGATGACCGCGGCACCGAAATGGGGCGGCCTTGAAGTCGGCTTCGACGTCCCGGCGCTTCCCGGGATGCGCGAGGCCGAGATCCAGACGCCCTGCCTGATCCTCGACCTCGACGCTCTCGAGGCCAATCTGCGGCGCATGGCCGAGTTCGCCGCACGCAGCGGCTTGCGTCTTCGCCCGCACGGCAAGATGCACAAATCGGTCGACATCGCCCGGCTGCAGATCGAGATCGGCGGCGCCGTCGGCCTCTGCTGCCAGAAGGTCAGCGAGGCGGAAGTGTTCGTCCGCGGCGGCATTTCCGACGTGCTGATCACCAATGAGGTGCGCAGCCCGGTGATGATCGACCGGCTGGCCCGGCTGCCGAAACTGGGCGCGAAGGTCGCGGTCTGCGTGGACGATCCCACCAACGTCCCGGAACTGGCGGCGGCCGTCCGGCGTCACGGCACGAGCCTCGGCTGCTTCATCGAGATCGACTGCGGCGCCGGCCGCTGCGGGCTGTCCGATCCCGAAGCCGCCCTGGCGCTGGCGCGCGCCATCGCGTCGGCACCGGGCCTTACCTTCGCGGGCGTCCAGGCCTATCAGGGCCGCCTCCAGCACCTGCCCACCTTTCCCGAACGCGAAGCGGCTTTTGCCGCATCCCTGGCGATAACCCGTGCCGCGGTCGACCGGATCGAGGCCGGCGGTCTGCCGGTGCCGCTGGTCACGGGCGCAGGCACGGGCAGCTATCCGCTCGAGGCCGCTTCGGGCCTCTATGGTGAATTACAGTGCGGCTCCTACGCCTTCATGGATGCGGACTATGGGCGCGTCCGCGGGCTGGACGGCGGCCGGCTTGATGCCGAATGGCGCAATGCGCTGTTTCTGCTAACCTCCGTCCTTTCCCGCCCGGCGCCGGGGCGCGCCATCTGCGATGCGGGGCTGAAGGCGCAATCGGCCGATTCCGGCCTCCCGGTGGTGTTCGGCCGCGAGGGCGTCCGCTATACGCGGTGGACCGACGAACATGGCGAACTCGCCGACCCCGACGGCCGCCTTGCGGTCGGGGAGCATTTGCGGCTCGTGCCCGGCCATTGCGACCCGACCTGCAATCTGCACGACTGGTATGTGGGGCTGCGGGGCGGAAGGGTCGAGACGATCTGGCCGGTCTCGGCGCGCGGCAAGTTGTACTGAGGCCGCTTGCTTCGGCTTTAGTAGTGTAGCCAATGTTTTCGAATTCCGGATGAAAGCTTCTGGCAATATAATTGATGCCCCGAACTAAACCGCCGGGGTTTGCGGGACGCTGAATCAGGACCCGTTTGACCTCGTCGAGGTTCACTTTCGTCTCGTCGACGATAGTAGAGCTGTGTTGTCTTCGCAGGTGAATGGTTGGCCACGGCCGCGGCCTTTTCCAGGGCGCCGCCGTTCTTCGCTGCGGGTAGGCAGTGATGCCGGTGGCACAAAAAGTGTGATGTGCCGATCCTGGATCGGTTCCCGCCAGACCCCTTCCAAATTTGACAATCGGATATCACAAGGCGGCAATCGCTGCTCGCTTAGCGGCAGGGCAGCACCGCATAACGACGATGCCGAACCGACATGTGGCAAAGCGATCCCGCAATGGCGCAAGCGGATCCCGCGAGCGGGCAGTCTGATCCCGGCTAACGACAATCGACTTTCCCTGATGGCGACTGCGAACTCAGCTCCAGAACCGTAAAATCGGCCCATCAATTGAATAGCTGACTTCGGCCAAGTTACAGAGATATCGTCGCTTTCTAGAGCAGGTGCCGTTTAATCCGGGTCATATCAAATAGTTTGCGCACTCGGCAGGTTCGAAGGCGTCCAGGAGCGATCCTGTGGCATCCCATGGATCGGAGATGGTGCGCTCGGCCTTGGCTGGGAGCAGCGCCTTGAGCTTGCCCATCAAGACAATCTCACTCTGCAGAAGCTGCGCCGTGGCCTGCCGCTGACAGCAACCGACCTCGATCAACTGGCGGGCCTTCTGCTCGCGGCCGGTGTCGGCGACCAGACGCAGATCGACAAGGCGGCCGAACTCAGCCATGGCCTCGGACGCTTCATCCGCTCGCTCGTCGGGCTGGAGCGGTGGATGACTTAATCCGATCGGTTCCGAAGGGGTAAGGCGGTCGACCTTACGGGGATTAATCGCGATCAACGGACGGCGGCAAGAGTCCGCTCTCGACGGCAACCTTGCGATATGCGGCGCCGGCCGTGAAGCCGCCATCGATGGTGAAGTCCTCACCGGTTATGAAGGATGAGGCATCTGACGCCAGGAACAGGACGAGCTGCGCGACCTCGTCGGGCGAGCCGCTGCGCGCCATCGGCGTCAACTCGATCATCGGCCGGAGATGCGCCGCATTGGCGTTCAGTCCGGTGACGATCAGGCCGGGGCAGACGCTGTTAACGCGAATGCCCCAGGTCACATATTCCATCGCCGCCGTTCGCGTCAGGCCGCGCACGCCCCATTTGCTCGCCGTATAGGCCGGGTCGTAGTGGCCGGAGAAGGCGCTGTTCGAGGCGATGTTGACGATGCTGCCGCCGCCGGTCGCGCGCATCAGCGGCGCCGCCGCCTGGATGCCGAGGAACGTGCCGGTCAGGTTGATGGCGATCAGGCGGTTCCAGCCATCGAGCGATGTGTCGTTGGTCGATGTCCGGTTGATGATGCCGGCATTGTTGACGAGGACGTCGAGACGGCCCTTCCACGCGTGCACAAGGTCGATTGTCGAGGTCCAGCTTTCGGGGTTCGCGACGTCGAGATGCGCGAAGCGCGCCTCATATCCGTCGGCGACGAGCGCCTCCGCGAGGGCGGCTCCCTCCGCTTCGAGAACATCGGCGATCAGCACGGCGGCGCCGGCGCGCGCCAGAAGGCGCGCCTCCGCCTCGCCCTGGCCGCGGCTGCTGCCGGTGACGATGGCGACGCGTCCGGAGAGATCGGTCAAGTGGCGGAGTGCGCCATCGTCATGGCGACGGCCTAGCTCTTCCTGGCCCGCGGGGCCATCGTGCAGCAGTTTCATCGGCGTCGGTGCTTCTCGTCTTTCAGTAAAACTCGGGCGCCTTGCGCAGGCCCGCCCATTGCGGGCCGTCATGGCCGGCGACGACCAGCGCATCGGTCTTGGCCTGCACGGCGCGCAGCTTCCTGACCGAGCGGACGGCGTCTATCGTCGAGTGCAGGGCACCGGGCAGGGCGCGCTCCTCCCAATGGTCGAGCGTGTCGGCGGCGTCGACGGCGAGCAACAGATGCTGCCCCGCCGAGGTACGCACCAGGATCGACTGGTGGCCGCAGGTGTGGCCGGGCGAGCGGATCAGGATGATCGAGCCGTCGCCATAGAGATCATAGAAATCGCCCCAGGCATCCTCGAGCAGGAGCCACTTCAGCGACGGATCGTCGAAGTCCTTGCGCACATAAGCGAGGACCGCGAACCAGTCCGGCGTGAAGGCGTATTCATATTCGGTCCGCTGCACGACATGGGTCGCGTTCGGGAAGCGTCCGACCGCGCCGACATGATCGAGATGGAGATGCGAGAGCACGACATAGCGTACGCTCTGCGGACTGATGCCGAGCGCCTCCAGCTGCGCGACGCAGCCCTGCTCGACGGTCAGGACCGGCTGGAAGAACTCGGCGACCTTGCCCCAGTGGCCCATCGGATCGGTAGCGCATTCGACCGGCGTGCCGCCGTCGATCACGACATTGCCCTTCGGGTGGGTAATCAGGAAGAATGGGACGGGGATGTCGAGATCGGCATCCCCGCCCTGGTTCAGATAGATGTCGTGATACTTGCACTTCAGGATGCCCGTATCGAACATGTAGAGGCGAACCTCGGTCATTTCTCCTCCCTCGGAATTCTCTGGTTCAGGCGGGCGAATAGCCGACGAGCGTCTTGTCGTCCACGTCGGGCAGGTTCACCACGATGTTGTCCGGCGTGCGCGCCGTCAGCCAGACGAGCTCCTCGGTGGTGCTCATGTTGACTTCGACATGCGGCATGAAGGGCGGCACGAACACGAAGTCGCCCTCGGTCATGTCGATGAACTCGCCATAGTCATCGCCGTAGTAGATGCGGCCATGGCCCTTCAGCACATAGCCGCCCGTCTCCGCCTCGCCGTGGTGATGCGGGAAGGAGCGATAGCCGGGCTCGTTGGAGACGCGGCCGAACCAGATCTTGGTGGCCGGGGAGTGCTGCGGGCTGACGCCCGAGACGCGCACGGCCCCGCCCGACTGTCCGGTTCCCGTATGCTCTGCGCCGGCACGGGTGACGACGGGCACGACTTTCTCGGACATGGTATCGCTCCTTGGTTCGGAGGCTGGCGCCGCGCGCCGCGCCTCACTTGATGAAGAGGTATTTCTTGCGGTCGATGGTCGAGGCGACCGCGAGGATGATGACGAGGCCCTTCACGACCTCCTGGGTGAAGCTCGACACCTCGGTGACGTCCATGCCGTTCGACAGGATGGCGATGACGAGCACGCCGAGGATGGTGCGCTGGGGACCGCCAATGCCGCCGGACAGCGCCGTGCCGCCCATGACGATCGCCGCGATCGAATCCAGAAGCATGTTGGCACCGGCTGCCGGCGTGCCGGCGCCGACCTGCGCGGTGAGCAGGACGCCCGCGAGCCCACACAGGCCGCCCGACAGCATGAAAGCGTAGACCTTGTACCGATTGACGGGGACGCCGGTATTGGCCGCGACCACCTCGCCGCCGCCGATCGCATAGAGATAGCGCCCGAGTACGGTCTTGAAGGCGATGAAGGTCAGCACGGCGGCCGTGACCAGCGCGATCAGGATGATGTTCGGGATGCCGGGGACGAACTCGGAATTGACGAGTTCGGTCAGGCTCTGGTCCATGAACATGATCGACGAGCCGCCGCAGATCATGTTCGCGATGCCCGAGAGCACGGAGAGCATGCCGAGAGTCACGAGGAAGGACGGAACCTTGAGCGCGATCAGCGTCAGGCCGTTGACGAGACCGACGGCCACGCCGGTGCCGACGCCGGCCGCGATCGCGATGCCCGGTCCGAACGGGTCGATGGCGAGCGCGGTGACGATACCGGCCAGCGTCACGATCGACCCGACGGAGAGGTCGATCGAGCCGATCATGATCACCATGGTGCCGGCTAGCGACACGAGCAGCAGCACGGATGACTGCCGGCCGATATTCATGGCGTTGTCGAAGGTCGCGAAATAGGGGTTCTGCACCCCGAAGAACGCGATGAGCGCCAGGATGACCAGCAGCGGATAGAGCGAGACGCCATGCCGCGCGAAGAAGGATCGCAGGTTCATGGTGCCGGATGCCGTGTGGGGGACGGTTTGGGACAAGCGAGGCTCCAGTTCGGCCGTTCAGACCATGTTCGTCACGACGGAGGTTTCGGACGGCTTGTCGTGGGTGGGGGCCGGGATCTCGGCCGATATGGCGCCCGCGCGGAAGGTGACGATGCGGTTCGACAGGCCGATGATTTCGGGCAGATTGTCGGAGATCAGCACGATGGCGACGCCCTCGCGGGCGAGGCTGCGCAGGAGCGTGTAGATCTCCTCCTTGGCGCCGACATCGAGCCCGCGTCCGGGATCGTCGAGGACGAAGACGCGGACGCCGCGCGCCAGCCATTTGGCGAACACCACCTTCTGGGCATTGCCGCCGGAGAGGTTGCGGATCTGCTGGCTGCGGCCGGCTGTCTTGACGCGCAGCCGCTCGATCCAGCGATCGGTCGTCGCGGCCTGGCGCCGGCCGGAGAGGATCGGCAGGCGCGGCGCGCGAAAGCTCCGGATGCTGGGCAGGACCAGGTTCGACTGCACCGAATGCATGCCGATGACGCCGGCGATGTTGCGCTCGGCGGGCACGGAGCCGATATCGGCCGCAAGCGCCGCCGCGCGGGAGCCCGGCCGAAGGCGCCGGCCATGCACGTGGATCTCGCCACGGCTCGGGCGAAGGGCGCCCGTGATCACATGGCCGAGCGCCGTCTTGCCGGAGCCGAGGACGCCGGCGACGCCGACGATCTCGCCGGCCCGCACCGAAAGCGACACCGCGCGGAGCTGGCCGGGGACGTCGACATCGGCAAGTTCCAGCACGACGTCGCCGAGCGACTCGCGCTGGTCGTGTTCCTTGTAGTAGCCGGCCGAGCGGGGGCGGCCGACGATCGCCTCGTGCAGCAGATCGGGCGTAGCGTCGCCGATCGGCCAATGGCCGCTGACGCGCCCGTCCTTCAGTGTCGTTACCGCATCGCAGACGGCGAAGACATCGGCGAGGCGGTGCGAGACGAGGATGATCGACGCCTTGCCGCGCCAGCGGCGGATCGAATCGAACAGGATCTCGGTCTCGCGATCCGACAGCGCGCTCGTCGGCTCGTCCAGCAGGACAATCGGCTCGACCGGATAGAGATGGCCGAGCGCGAAGGCCTTGGCGATCTCGACGAGCTGCCGCTCGCCGAAATTCAGGTCGCCCGTGACGGAGAGCGGGTCGATGGCGATGCCGAGTTCGTCCAGCACCTTGCGGGCGAACTGCCGCATCGCCGTCGCGCCG
This sequence comes from Kaistia algarum, assembly GCF_026343945.1. Lineage (NCBI taxonomy): Bacteria > Pseudomonadati > Pseudomonadota > Alphaproteobacteria > Hyphomicrobiales > Kaistiaceae > Kaistia > Kaistia algarum. Next base: position 1,106,839 of record NZ_JAPKNJ010000001.1, on the reverse strand, counting down.
AGGATGCCCGCCCGGGAGAATTGGCGCTCCCGGCCGAGCAGCATGTTTTCATGGACGCGCAGGTTGGCGACCAGCCCCTGCTCCTGGAACACCGTCGCGATGCCGGCGCGGGCTGCCTCGGCGGGACTGCCGAGGCTGACCACGCGGCCATTGACGAGCAATTGCCCTTCCGTCGGCCGCGCGGTGCCGTTGATCACCGAGATCAGCGTGGACTTGCCGGCGCCGTTCTCGCCCACGAGCCCCAGCACGCCATGGCGGGGGAGGACGAGGTCGACGCCGTCCAGCGCCGTCACGGCGCCATAGCGCTTGGTGACGGCCCGGAGCTCGAGGGCCGGGGCGGGGCTGTTCATGCTGGGGCGCGTCAGGCCTTGACCGGGCCGGACTTGTAATGCGCCGCATAGAGCGCATCGACCTTGGAGAACTCGCCGCGCTCCGCCGCGCCCTTGTAGATCGGATTGAGGCGATCCTTGCCGTCCGGGAACGGACCCCAATAGGTGTCGGGATCGATCGCCGTGATCTTGTTCTGCGGGTCCCAGGTCTCGGGATTGAGCGCGCGGCTCATCAGTGGCCAGTCGAAGGGCTTCGAATCCTTGCCATAGATCGCCGCCTCGATCTTCGCCGCGTTCTCAGCCGTCGCCAGCGCCGAGCCGGTGAAGAGCAGCCGCTCGCCGAGCGTCGGCTTCCAGCCGTTCAGCGCGTCGAAGGCGAGCACGGTGGTGAAGCCGGCGCCATAGGGCGGCAGCGAGGTGTGGGTCGCCACCATCTGCTCGCCCTTCGCAACCTCCTTGAGGCCTTCCGGCAGTCCGTCGACGCCGGAGACCTTCACACTGGTCAGCTTGCGCTCGCGCAGCACGGAGAGGACGCCGAGCGCCATATTGTCATTCTGCGCGAACACCGCCTTCATGTCCGGGTGCGCGGTGACCATGGACAGCATGACCTTGCGGGCCTGCTCGCGGTCCCAGTTGGCGCGCAGGCCCCCGACGATCTGGATGCCCGGATATTCCTTGGCCGCCTGCATGAGGCCGAGCGTGCGATAGGTGTCGGTCGGCGTCGCCATGCCGGCGATGTGCACCACCTTGCCTTCGCCGCCGATGCTCTCGAACAGCGCCTTCGCCACCTCATAGGCGCCCTCGATCGAGTTCGGCGTCACGAAGGAGACGTAGTAGTCGCCGATGTCCGGCGGCGTGAACCAGGCCGGCGATTCCCAGCTCGGCACGTAGAAGATCTGGTTCTCCTGGCAGAAGCGCGCGACGGTCGGCAGCGAGCCGGCGGGCTCGACGCAGCCGATCAGCATCTTGGCCTGGCTCGCCGGCAGGCTGCGCACCTGCGCCAGCTGCCGGGCCGTATCGTTCTGGTGGAAAAGCTCCTGCGTCTCAAGCCCCAGCGCCTTGGCGGCCTCGTCGAAGGCGCGGGTCCAGACGGCCCAATAATCGTTCGCCGGTGTCGAGACCTGGTTCGCGATCTTGCCGCGGACGATCTCCGCTGCCTCGGCCATCCGGCTGACCGCCGGAGTCATCGCCAGCGACACGCCGGCCGCACCTGCCAGCTGCAGGAATACGCGCCTGCTCAGGCCGGACGGCAATGCCAATCCGGTCGCAACGATGTTGCGCTCTTGGTCGCTCATGGGTTCCTCCCCCGTTAGAAAGCAACGAATTATCGCTATTCAATAAATTCTGAATTCTCTATATGTCAAGCGGCTACGTTGTCAGCGCTCAGACACCCGGGGGCGGACCCTGATTGTGAGGCGCGCGCGACATACGCGGAGAAGTGCGGAATTGCTGCATCTGCGTTATTGCTTTGCAGCATGGAGCAGGGCGTTCCCAGCCAGAGTGCGCGTGCTGTGAGCCGCTTGACAGGTCAATATATTAAAGATTTATCACAAAACAATAAATTGGAGGAATTTATGAGTCAGCTTGACGGTCAGGTCGCGCTCATTACGGGGGCCGCTCATCCGGCGGGGATCGGCTATGCGATCGCGCGCACCTTGCTGGCCGAGGGCGCCGCGGTTTCGATCATCGATCTCCGGCAGGAAGCCTGCGACGCAGCGGTCCGGCAGCTCTCGGCCGAACTGTCGGAGCGGGGGAAGAGCCACGTCGCGCCGCTCGCTTTGGCTGCCGATGTGCGTGAGCGCGATGCGCTTGAGCGGGCCGTGCGCCTGACGCTCGACCGGTTCGGCCGGCTCGACGTCCTGGTCAGCAATGCCGGCATCGCCCAGCCGCGGAAGGTGATGGACATCAGCCCGGAAGACTGGTCGTCGACGCTCGACGTCAATCTGCGCGGCATGCTCAACCTGACCCAGGCGGCGCTGCCACATCTCTCCGATGGCGGCCGCATCGTTGCGATCGCGTCGATCGCCGCCCAGCGCGGCGGCGGTTTGCTCGGCGGACCGCATTATGCGGCATCGAAGGGCGGCGTCTTGTCGCTCGCCAAGAGCATGGCGCGCGAGTTTGGCCCGCGTGGCATCCGCGTCAATTGCGTCAATCCGGGCGTCATCATCACGGCCATGAACGCCAATGCCTTCGACGAGGAGACGCGGAAACGGCTGATCGATTCGATCCCGCTCGGCCGCTTCGGCACGCCGCAGGACGTCGCCGATGTCTGTCTCTTCCTCGCCTCGGCGCAATCGGGCTACCTGACTGGCACGGCGATCGACATCAATGGCGGTATGCACATCCATTGAGCGGGCGTCGCTTGACCTTCGCCATGCGCGCTCCCTAGGCTCGCGGCTCAAGAGCGGTTACATGCCAGGGCCGTCTATCGAGGGGATATCGTCTGATGGACAGCCTGAGCCGGATGCTCGGCATCTTCGATCTCTTCGACGGGGATCGCACGGTGGTGACGGTCGAGGAGGTCGCCGCAGCGCTCGATTGCTCGATCCCGACCGCCTATCGCTATCTGAAGACGCTGAGCACGGCCGGGCTGATCGCGCCGGACATCCAGGGCGGCTTCGGCCTCGGCGCGCGCATCATGCAGCTCGACCGGCAGATCCGCCTCAACGATCCGCTGCTGCACCGCGCCGGCGACGTGATGAGCCGCCTGATCCGCGAGATCCGCGGCAATCTCATGGTCTGCGCCTCCTATGGCAAGAATGTCGTGTGCATCGCGCAGGCTTGGCCGGACCAGACGGTCCTGACGAGCTATGACCGGGGGCGGCCGATGCCGCTTCTGCGTGGAGCGGCCGGCAAGGCGATCCTCGCGCATCTGCCGGACCATCGCCTCCGCAGCCTGATGCTCGCCAATGCGGCCGAGATCGCCGCCGCCGGCCTCGGCCGGGACTGGACGGAGTTCCGCAAGACGCTGAAGGCGATCCGCAAGCAGGGTTATTCCGTCAGTGTGGGCGAGGTGGACGAGCGCAATGCCGGTATCGCCGCGCCGATCCTGAGCCCCGAGAAGCGCGCGATCGGCTGCCTCGTCCTCGTCGTTCCGCGAACCGATCTCGACCAGGACCAGATCCCGGACATCGCGGCCAAGCTGGTCGCGGGCGCACAGGAAATCTCTGGCTGACGGGACCAGCCAGACACCTGCATCTTTTTAGGCGCGTGGTGGGCGGGTGCGTAGGTTGTATAGACCTGCGTCGGCGTCGATCCGACAGTCCCGCGAGCCGCTTGCGTCCTCGGCGCTTTGCTGCTCCAACGGGCATTCGGATCGGGGCGGGGCGGTGCCGGATGGGAGAGCATTTCGAGCCGCGGCGATATGCCAACGCTATGCCGGCCGGATGGGAACCGGCGGATGAGCCGTCGGCGGTGGAGCCTGGGCTGCCATGACATTCCGCTTCCTTCATACTGCCGACTGGCAGATCGGAAAGCCCTTCGCCAATGTTCCGGGCGACGCCGGGGCCGCCCTTCGCGCGCAGCGGATTTCGACTGTCGCGGAGATCGCCCGCCTTGCAGAGACGCGGCAGCTCGACGCCGTGCTGGTCGCTGGCGACGCCTTCGACAGCAATGAGGTCCACGACCGCACGATCCTGCGCACGCTCGACGCGCTGAAGCTCTTCTCCGGCCGCTGGATCTTCCTGCCGGGCAATCATGACGCCGCGCTGGCTCACAGCGTCTGGACGCGGATGCGGCAGATGGGCCTTGAGGAGAACATCACCATCGCCGACCAATCCGTGCCGATCGAAGGCTGGGACGGCCGCGCCGTGATCCTGCCGGCGCCGCTCCGCCGCCGCCGCGAGAGCCTAGACCAGACGGAATGGTTCGAGGGAGCTGCGACGGCCGAAGGGGCGCTGCGTATCGGGGTCGCCCATGGCAGTGTCGCCAACCGGTTGCCGGGCATGGCCGAGGCCGCCAACGAGATCCCGGAAACCCGCGCCGAGACGGCGGGGCTTGGCTATCTGGCGCTTGGCGACTGGCATGGAGCGTTGAAGATCGCGCCGCGCACCTATTATTCCGGCACGCCGGAGACGGACCGCTACCGCGCCAATCAGTCCGGTTTCGTCCAGATCGTCGAACTCGCCGGCCCACGCGCGCCCGAGCAGGTCGAGACGATCCGGACGGGTCATTATGACTGGCACGATTGGGATGCCGAACTGGTCGACGGCACCGCCAACGCGCCGTTGGCGTTGCTGGAAAACATGGTGAGCGATCCCGCGCGCGCTGTCGTGGCGCTTCGGCTGACAGGCAGCCTCAGCCTGGCGGAGCGCTACCGGCTGAACGGCGAACTCGAAAACTGGCGCAACCGGCTACACCATCTCGATCTCGACGATTCCGGCCTCTTGGAAGACCCGACGGAGGATGATCTCGATGCGCTCGATACATCCGGCTTCGTGCGCCTCGCGCTGGAGCGGCTGAAGGCGCGGGCCAGTGACCCTGCAGATCCGCTGGCGCCGGCGGCGCGCGTGGCGCTGCGCATGGTCTATCTCGACCATCGGCAAGGCGGGTCGTGACATGAAGCTGCGTCGCATCGAGGTTCGCGATTTCCGCAAGCTCGGCCATGCCGTCGTCGGCGACCTCGCCGATGGCCTCAATGTCGTGGTCGGCGATAATGAGGCGGGCAAGTCGACCCTGCTGGCGGCGTTGCGCGCCGTCCTGTTCGAGCGTCACCGCGTGGGCGGCAGCGTCGCGGCGGGCATGCAGCCCTATGGCCAGACGGTCCGACCCCAGGTGTGGCTTGAATTCGAACGGGGCGGTGTTCCCTGGCGGCTGCACAAGGCCTTCTGCCAGAAGCCGGAAGCCGAACTGGAGGGCGGCGGTGGGCGCTGGACGGGCGACGCGGTCGAAGAGCGGCTCGCCGAGATGTTCGGCTTTACCCCGCCGGGCCGCGGGGAATCGAAGCCTGGCGAGCATCACGGTGTCTTCGGTCTCCTCTGGGTGGAGCAGGGCACGTCGCATCAGGCGCTGGGCATCGGCGCGGGTCGCGATCACATCGCCGCTGCGCTGGAACGCGAGGTCGGGCAGGTAACGGGCGGCGATCGCGGCCGCCTCCTGCTGGCGGCGGCCGAGGCTCGCAAGGCAGCGTTCTGGGACAAGCGCAACAATCCGCGCGACGCCTTCAAGGCGCTCGGCGCCGAACTCCTCGCCTCGCGTGAGCAGAGGACGATCATCCAGCGGCAGCTCGCTGCCTATGAGGACAAGGTGGCGCGGCTCGCGATCCTGCAAGAGCGCCTGAACCGCCAGAGGCGCGACGACAGCCTGCGCATCGCGGAAGATCGTCTCGCTTCGGCACGCCGCGCGGCTGCCATCTTGGCGCAACATCAGGATGTGTTGCAGAAAGCGGAGATCGCGCTGGAGCGCGCGAAGCAGCGTCATGAAGCGGAAACCGCCAGACTTGACGCTCGCGCGAAGCTGAAAGCGGATCTCGATCGCGGCGCCCTCGACCGCGATCAGGCGAACGCCAATATGGCAGAGGCGCAAAACCAGACCGGCAGGCTAGATCAGGCCGCCGATGTCGCGACCAGCCGTGCGGCAGCTGCGGAGAAGGCGGCGCGCGAGGCCGAGGAGGCCGTGCGCCGGATCGAGAGCGCAGCCGCCCGGCGTCAGGCCCGCGAAACCGCGGTTCGATTGGCCGGACAGGTCGTGGCAGCGGAGGCTGCGGATGTATCGCGCCTGCGGGCAGAGGCCTTCGTCGCTGCCGCGGCGTTGTCGCCCGAGGATCTCGCCAGGATCGAAACACTGGAACGCAATGCCGATCAGGCCCGCCTGCGGCTGGAGGCGGCAAGCGCCCGTATCACGCTGCTGCCCGATGGAGCCAATGCGGCGCGCATCGAGGGAAGCGCCGATTCCGTCGGCTCGGAATTTCTGATCGCGCGCGACACGACCCTCGTGCTGGAAGGATATGGCCGCATTCATATCCAGCCGGGGGGCGGAATCGCGGAACTGAGCCGTGCCGCCGAAGTAGCGGATCAGGCTCTGGCGCGCGATCTGGCCAAGCTCGGACAGGCCGATGTTGCCGCAGCGCGATTGGCGCTGCAGCGCATCGCCGATGCCCGCGTCGAGGCAAGGAACCATGCACAGACGCTGAAGGGCGTGGCGCCCGGGGGGCTCAATGCGCTCCGCCAGGAATTGGCACGCAGCGTCCTGCTGGCCGGCGAAGATAGCGTTGCCTCCGACACGGAGCCTCTTGATCTCGATGCCGCGCGGGCGGGTTCCGTTGCGTCAAAGGCCAGTTTCGAGGCGGCCGCGACTGAAGCGACGTCGGTTCGTGCCGCGGCGGACGCTGTCCGGCGGGACCTTGCCATATTGACCGAGCGCGCCAATGTCGCTGCTCGCACCCACCAGCGCGTGCAGGAAGACCTGATCGCGGCGCGCGAGATGATGTCCGATCCGGCACTCGACGACGAGGTATCGCAAGCCCGGCTCGGTCGCTCGGAGGCGGAAGCGAAATGGGCCGCCGCGCGCGATGCCGTCGCCGTTGCGGATCCGGAGGCGACGGCCCTCGCCATCGAAAGCGCAGTCCAGGCCGAGAAGGCCATTCGCGAGGATATGGAGAGGACCGAGCGGGAGCGGCGCGATCTCGATGTCGAGCTCAGGGCGCTCGGCAAGGATGGGTTGGGCGAGGAACTCGAAACACTCAACGGGAAAATCGAGTTGCTGGAGACAAGACTGCAGACGGCGACGCTGGAGGCCGAAGCGGCTCGGTTACTCGCCGACACGCTCGCCGAGGCGCAGCGCGAGACCAAGGACAAGTGGCTTGCGCCGGTCCGGGAACGGTCCGCGCCCTATCTGCGTCTCATACAGAACGAGAGCAGCATCGTACTGCGCGATGGCAGTTTCGAAATCGACCAATTGGTGCGCAACGGCGTCGCGGAGCCGTTTGACGGGCTCAGTGTCGGCGCCCGCGAGCAGATCGCCGTCATCACGAGGCTGGCGCTCGCCGACATCCTGCGGGAAGGCGGCCAGGAATCGTGCATCGTGCTCGACGACGCGCTGGTCAACACGGACGAGGGCCGGCTCGAGCGCATGCACCTCGTGCTGCACAAGGCCGCGCAGCGCCAGCAGATCCTGATCCTGACCTGCCGCGAGCGCGACTTCCTCCAGCTCGGCGCGCCGATACGGCGGATGTGAGCATCCGTCCGGCGGAATCCGCTTGTCAGGCCGGCTTCTCCAATTGCCGCACCAGGCTGTCGCGCGAGATGTCGGAAATCGAGCGCGCGCCCGTCAGCGTCATGGCGACGCGCATTTCCTTGGCGACGATGTCGAGGAGGTTCTCGACGCCCTTCTGGCCGGCGGTGGCCAGCGCATAGACGAAGGCGCGGCCGAGCAGCACGCCATCGGCGCCCTGCGCCAGCATGCGCACGACATCGAGACCGGAGCGGATGCCGGAATCGGCCAGAATGGTCAGGTCGCCCTTCACGACGTCGGCGATCGCCGGCAGCGCCCGGGCCGAGGAGAGCACGCCGTCGAGCTGCCTTCCGCCATGGTTGGAGACGACGATGCCATCCGCGCCGAAGCGCACCGCATCCCGCGCATCCTCCGGATCGAGAATTCCCTTGATGACCATGGGGCCCTTCCAGAAATCACGGATCCACTGCAGATCGCTCCAACCGATCGAGGGGTCGAAATTGGCGCCGAGCCAACCGATATAGTCGGCCAGTTTCGTCTTCTGGCGGCGATAGGCCGAGATGTTGCCGAGGTCATGTGGTCGGCCGAGAAGTCCGACGTCGACGGCCCAGGCCGGATGGGTGAAGGCCTGCAGCACGCGCCGCAGCGGCGCGTTCGGGCCGGACATGCCGGAATGGGCATCGCGGTAGCGCGCACCGGGAACCGGCATGTCGACGGTGAAGACCAGTGTGCGGATGCCCGCCGCCCAGGCGCGCTCCAATGCATCCTTCATGAAGCCGCGATCCTTCAGCACATAGAGCTGAAACCAGATCGGCCGGCGCGACTGGCTCTGCACCTCGTCGATGGGGCAGACCGAGACCGTGGAGAGAGTGAAGGGGATCCCTTTCGCCTCGGCGGCGCGCGCCGCCTGCACCTCGCCGCGGCGGGCGTACATGCCCGTCAGTCCGACCGGCGCCAGGGCGACGGGCATGCTCAGCTTCTCATCGAATATCGTGGTCGAGAGATCGACATCGCCGACGCCCTTCAGGACTCGCTGGCGCAGCGCCAGCCAGGCGAGATCCTCGACATTGCGCTTCAGCGTATGTTCCGCATAGGCGCCGCCGTCGATGTAATGAAACAGGAAGGGCGGAAGGCGCCGGCGCGCGGCCTCCCGATAGTCGGTGGAGGATGAGATGATCATGTCAGCTTGGCCTTCTGCGGCTGTTCAACCCTGCGGGTCCCGGAGGCGGCGTCCGAATCCCTTGGCTTGATGATGTAGCTTACGGCCGATCGGATTTCTTGATCGTTTCGGCGAGGAAATCGACGAAGGTGCGGATACGGGCAGCGAGATGCTCGTGGCCGACATAGACGGCGTGAATGCGTTCGATGTCGTCGGTGTTGAACGTCTCCAGCACAGGAACAAGCCGCCCCGCGGCGATATCGGCGGCCACGTGAAAGGCGCCGAGCCGCGTCAGGCCAAGACCGCCGAGCGCGAGCTGGCGCAGGATGACGCCGTTATTGCCAAAGGCGTTGCCGGTGATAGGAAGCGTGTAGGTTTCCCCGCTGGAGGGATCGCGAAACGGCCATTCGTCCAGGCTCCGCCGGAAATTGAAGCGCAGGCAATTATGGCCGGCGAGGTCATGAGGTATCCGCGGAATGCCGCGGGCTTCCAGATAGGGGGGCGAAGCGACGATCACGCGGCGGGTTTCGAGAAGCTTGCGCGCCATCAAGGTCGAGTCGCGCAGGGGTCCGGTTCGGATCGCGATATCCGTGCGCTCGTCGACGAGGTCGATGACGGCATCGGTCAAGGAAATGTCGAGTTCCACGTGCGGATGGAGCCGCAGAAATGTCGGCATCAAGGGCAGCAGGCAATGCTCGCCAAAGGCTACCGAGGCGCTGATCCTGAGCCGCCCGCGCGGAAGGATGCCGGCGCCGGCCGCGACCATCCGATCCGCCTCATCGATATCCGCGAGGATGCGGCGCGCCCGCTCCAGATAGAGCGCGCCTTCGGCGGTGAGCTGAAGCGTCCGGGTCGAGCGCACCAGCAGTGGCGTCCCCAGCCGGTCTTCCATGCGCGCGACCAGCTTGCTGACCGCCGAAGGCGAAAGCCCGAGCTTGCGGCCAGCTGCCGAAAATCCGCCGCTCTCCGCCGTCGCGACGAACACGGCCATCTCGCCCGCTCGGTTGTCCATGATCGATCCTATGAATTGAATTCATAGTCACTGTTACACTACCGAATATTCATTCTCAAATTCAGGCACGTCATATGAGCGGCACGACAACGATCCGGCGATCGGCCGGACGGGGTCCTCCTGGCTAGTCGATGTATTGCCGGCGCCTATGGGCCGGAGAAAGGACGCCGCAATGCCTGTTGCGCTCTATGCCCTGACGATCGCCGCCTATGCGATCGGAACGACTGAATTCGTCATTGTCGGTCTGTTGCCGACGGTAGCGGCGGATCTTGGCATCACGCTGCCGCTGGCCGGACTGATCGTCAGCGTCTATGCGCTCGGCGTCACCTTCGGCGCCCCGATTCTGACTGCGCTGACCGGCCGAATCGATCGCAAGCCGCTGCTGCTCGGCCTGATGGTGCTGTTCATCGTCGGCAATTCGCTCGCCGCGCTCAGCCCCAGCTATGAAATGCTGCTGGTCGCCCGCGTCCTCTCCGCCTTCGCTCATGGCGTGTTCTTCTCCGTCGGCTCGACCATCGCCGCCGATCTGGTGCCGGAGAACCGCCGCGCCTCTGCGATCGCGCTGATGTTCATGGGGCTCACCGTCGCCATTGTTACCGGTGTGCCGCTTGGCACCCTTATCGGGCAGACCTTCGGCTGGCGCGCTACCTTCTGGGCCGTCGCCGCGCTCGGTATCGTCGCCTTTGCCGGTATCGCCGTTCTGTTGCCAAGTTCGATCCGCAAGGCGCCGCCGGCCTCGATCCTCGATCAGGTCCGCGTGCTGGGATCAGGACGGCTCTTGCTGGTCTTCGCCATGACCGCGCTCGGCTATGGCGGCACCTTCGTCGCCTTCACCTATCTCGCGACCATTCTGGAGACAATCACAGGCTTCGCCGCGTCGCAGGTCAGCCTCATCCTGATGCTCTATGGCGCCGCCATCGCCGCCGGCAATTTTCTCGGAGGGCGTATCGCCAACCGCGATCCGGTCAAGGCGCTGACGCTCCTGTTCTTCGCCCAGGCGATCGTGCTCGTCATCTTCACCTTCACGGCTGTCAGTCCCTATGTGGCCCTGGTGACTCTGGCGGCGCTCGGATTCCTTTCCTTCGCCAATGTGCCGGGCCTGCAGCTCTATGTCGTCCAACTTGCCAAGATCCATCGTCCCGGGGCGGTCGATACGGCCTCGGCGCTCAATATCGCCGCCTTCAATCTCGGCATCGCGCTTGGCGCCTGGATCGGCGGGCTCGTCGTCGCCTCCAGCCTGGGCCTCGGCGCCACCCCATGGGTCGGCGGCATCATGGTTGCCGGTGCCCTTGCCCTGGCGCTTTGGAGCGGCGCGCTCGACGCATACGGCCATCGGGCGGTGCTGAGCCGGGCCTGACGCCGGGGCATTGGCTGGCGAAGCCGCAGCACATCCCCCAATCACCGCATATGCAAAGGAGGGACCCGATTGGACACTGTCACCGCCAAGGGCGCCACCTTCCCGCGCTCGGCTTCCCATGTTCCGCATGCGGGGGCTCGAGGGGCTCCGGATCATCCAACAGACTCTGAAGCGCGGCCTTCGCCGGGTCGAAATCGCGCAGATCTACGGTAATAAGGCCGAGGTCGGGGCCTCGAAAAATAACGCCGGGGTGAGGCTGGCGTTTTCTTTGGAATGCCCGTAAAATTCATCGTCATGTGGAGCGTCGAGGGAGAGTCGACAGCTCAAATAAAGTGTCCTTCCTACATTGAATTGAGCCGTATCGATGATGCCTGATTCTATTCGGGAAATCGGTGCGGCGGATTGTTCCCATAGTCTTTGTCTTCAAGCGGCTGGTTGACTCCAAGCTTGGGGATTGTTGCGGTGCGGTAGAGATGCCGGCCGAAAAATTTGACTCAAAAAGAGCTGAACCATGCAGCCAACGCGTCGGGAATTGATGAAATGGGGCGTCGCCAGCGGCATCACGCTGGCCCTGTCGCGAATTTCTGCGGCTGAGTCGCTTAGCTTTCTCGATCGCGAGACCCTGCCGGGACGCGGCGTGCCGCGTCTGGCGAAGGGGCGCGTCGATGGTATTGCCAAGGTAACTGGCGCCAAGCTCTATGCTTCCGATTTCCGCGCCGCCGACATGCCCGGCTGGCCTGCTGAAACGGCTCACGCGCTGCTGGTGCGGACACCGGACGCATCGCACATTTATCTCGGGCTCGACCTCGACCAACTGGATGCAGCGGCGAAGCCGACCGTTATCGTCACGGCCGCCGATCTGGAGCGGATCGGTACGCGGGTCCCGGAGTTCTACGCCGGCGATCTCTTCTGTCCGGTCGGCAACACGCCACTCTATCTCGGCCAGCCGGTCGCCCTGCTGCTGTTCGATACGTTCGACGCGCAGGATCGGGCCCGGCTCGCGTTCCGCAATGGCAATTTGCTCAAGTTCGGCGCCGAGACCGGGCCGTTGACCGGTCCGAACTATGCTGCCTTCCGCTTTACCCGCGTCGCCGGGGCAACGCCGGATGCGCCCGATGTCTATTCGCCGATCCAGGAAGGCTGGATCAGCCCCGGCTTTCTTGAGAGTTCGGGCCGGCCGATCTGGAAACCGCTGCCTGTCGCCAAGGGCGGCGAATATGTGAAAGGGGCGACTTACGGCGAAGCGATCCGTTCGTCGCTCGCGGCGCCGGATTCCGGAACGCTGGCGCTTGCCCGCGATTTCGAAACGCAGTCGATCGATCCGATGTTCCTTGAACCGGAAGCGGGCCTTGGTTGGTACGATACGGCCGGCAAGGAACTGCATCTCGTGCTTGGCGTGCAGTCGCCCTTCGAGGCGGCGAGTGCCGTCGCTTTTCTGCTGGGCGAGGCGACCGCCGATTTCAAGCCGGAGCGCATCGACGCCAATTTCGCCTATCTCGGCGGCGGCTTTGGTGGCCGTGACCACACCCCGTTTCCGCTCTACATGGCTTTGGCGGCGCTGTTCTTTCCAGGACGGCCCATCCGGCTCGCCCATGATCGCTACCAGCAGTTTCAGGGCGGCATTAAGCGCCACGCCTTCAAGATGCATAGCGAGATCGGCGTCGACCGGGCGAGTGGCAAGATCACCGCCTTTGCCGCCGACCATGTCCTCGATGGCGGTGGGCTCGCGAATTATTCGCCCAGCGTAGCCGTGGTCGGCGCGACCGGTGCGATCGGCATGTACAGCGTGCCAAAGGTCGATGTTACGACGGTCGCGGAGCACACGCGCGGCGTAACCGCCGGATCGATGCGCGGCTATGGCACCTTGCAGACCATGACGGCGCTCGAAGTGCTGATCGACGAGGCCGCCGCCGGGTTGCCACTGGACCCGATCGAATTCCGTCGCCGCAACGCCCTGACGGTGGGCGAGCGCACGCTGACCGGCAATCCCTATTCGGTGTCGGTTCGCACTATCGAGATCCTCGACAAGCTTGAGCGCCACGAGATCTGGCAACGTCGCGCCGAGGAAAAGGCGAAGGCGCGGGAAGGCTTCCTGGTCGGGACCAGCTTAGCCTGTTCGGCCAAGGATTACGGCACGGGCGCCGATTGCTCGCTCGGCACGGTCGAGATACGTCCCGACGGAAGCATTTCGATCCACGGCGATGCGGTTGAAATGGGTAACGGCATCGGTACGGCGCTGGCGAACCGCGTTGCGCAGCATCTTGGCGGCATCGCCGACGCTGTAACCGTTGCCGAAGTCAATGTGTTCGGCGCCTTGGAACTCGTAACCTCGGGCGATCCCTATTCGATGACGCAGGCCGCGCAAGATGCAGCCGCTGCGAATCCACGCTGGGTGCCGGCCATAAGCTCGGCTACCAGCGCCTCGATCGGCGCCCATGTCGGGACGCAGGCGGTGGCCGAGGCGGCACGGATCGTGTTCCGATTTGGGCTGTGGCCGGCCGCGCTCGACCTCTGGGGCATCCCGGCCAGCGACCCTCGAAACCAGCAGTTCGAAGAAGCCTTCTGGCAGGATGGCTGGCTGGTCTGGTCGGGACTCTCGCCGCTCCCCCTGGCGAAGATCGCAGCGAGGGCGCACGCGATGAAGGGCGTCACTGGCGCGATGGCCCATTCCTTTTCGCGCTGGGCCTGGGCGCAGGCGACGTTCCCGATCGGTACTGACACATGGTCGGCCGACATCGACGCCCTGGCGATACGGCGGGGCGCCGACCCGTTCCAGCGGCTCGACCGCTCCGTAGTGACTTTTCCGCCAACGGACTACAACCGGATCGGCACGTCCTTCGCGTCGGCCTGCGGTACGCTTGTTCGCGTCGAGATCGAGAAGGCGACGGGTGCGCTCCGCATCGCCAAGGCCTATAGCGTGGTTGAATGCGGCCAGGCGTTGGTGCCGGAAGTCGTCATCGGCCAGTCGCAGGGCGGCTTTGCCATGGGCGTCGGCTATGCGCTGCTGGAGACCCTGCCGCCCTTCGAGGATGGCCCCGGCAACGGCCAATGGAACCTGGAGCGCTATTTGGTGGCGCGCGGCTCCAACCTGCCGCTGCACGATCTCGAGATCGAGCTTTTGCCGCCACTGTCGCCCAAGGAGCCGCCCAAGGGCATGGCAGAAGTCGTGATGATCCCGGTCGTTCCCGCGCTGCTGAATGCGATCAACGACGCCATCGGCCACCGTTTCCAGTCGCTGCCGGTGACTGAAGCCATGATCAAGGGAGCGCTCGCGTGACGACCCTCGCCCTCACCATCAATGGCCGCGCCTATGGGCCGACGGAGATCCGCGACGATCTCTCGATGAACGACTTCCTGCGCGAGGTTCTGGGCCTGACCGGCACCAAGTTTGGCTGCGGTGCTGCGCAGTGCCTCGCCTGTGCCGTGATCGTCGATCGGGAGGATGGCACCAGCTACACCAATCCGACCTGCATCGTTGCGGCGGCGAACTTCAACGGCAAGACCATCCGCACCGTCGAGGGCCATGCGCAGAACGGTGAACTCACCGCGCTGCAGAAGGGTTTCATCGAGCACTTTTCCTTCCAGTGCGGCTATTGCACTCCCGGCTTCCTCAATGAGAGCCAGGTTCTGCTGGAGAGGCTGGCCAAGACGAAGGTAGCGCGCGCCGATCTGGAAAAGACGATCGCCGAAGCGCTGGACGGGCATCTTTGCCGCTGCACCGGCTATGTAAAATATCACCAGGCGGTGCGCGACGTCGTGCTGGCCGATCCAGATCGATATCTGGCCTGATCGCCGGCCGGCACATGTCGGTGCCGGGTTCCCGCAAAGTATCCGTCTCGCGCAGCGAGGTTCGAAGGAGAAGCGACGATGCGTTCCGGATGGCGGCCTTTCGTCCTGGTCCTCCTGTCAGCTTTGGCGAGCGGCGCGACCGTCGCCGTCGCTGCTTTCGCAGCCTCGGGAACGGCAACGAACAGCCTCGCCCCCGTCGAGAGCTTCGCTTCGATCGCCGATCCGGCCAAGCGGTCGGCGGCCTATTTTACGGAACTCGGCAAGGTCCTGACCAATCCGCGCTGCACGAACTGCCACCCTGCCGGAGACCGCCCGCGCCAGGGCGACGACGCGCATCTGCATCAGC
This sequence comes from Kaistia algarum, assembly GCF_026343945.1. Taxonomy (NCBI): domain Bacteria; kingdom Pseudomonadati; phylum Pseudomonadota; class Alphaproteobacteria; order Hyphomicrobiales; family Kaistiaceae; genus Kaistia; species Kaistia algarum. The sequence goes on along the minus strand of NZ_JAPKNJ010000001.1, from coordinate 1,091,677 downwards.
CGCCGGTCTTCCGAGGCGTCGACGGCATGGGGCTGCCCTCGATGCGCTGCTCGACCTGTCACCAGGCGGCCAATTTCGATCCCGGCCGTGTTCCCGGTCATACGGTATGGCACTTGGCGCCGATCGAAATGGCTTGGGAAGGCAAGACGGTCTCGCAGATCTGCGCCCAGATCAAAGATCCGGCGCGCAATGGCGGCCGCTCGCTCGACGACCTCATCGACCATATCGGCAAGGACACGCTGGTCGGATGGGCCTGGGCGCCCGGCGTCGGACGCACGCCCGCCCCCGGCACGCAGGCCGAGGCCGGTGCACTGGTCGAAGCCTGGGTGAAGTCCGGAGCCGCCTGTCCGTAAGAGCTCTTCAGCATCACGGAAACGGGCGTTCACGCGGCCGGGTTCGCCCCGCCCGTCTGTCGCGGCAACATTATCTCGGCGCGGAGGCCGCCTTCTGCCCGGTTGGCGAGCGTCAACGTGCCGCCATGCGCCTTCACGATGCTCCGGGCGATGGCGAGACCTAGGCCGATGCCGCCGGTCTCGGCGTTGCGCGACGGCTCGATGCGCACAAAGGGCTGGAAGGCTTCCTCGATCCTGTCCTCGGGCAGGCCAGGGCCCTCGTCCTGCACCGCGATTTGGACTTCGCCGTTGGCCGCATGGATTGTAACATCCGCGCGCTGGCCGTAGCGAACCGCGTTCTCCATGAGGTTCCGAACCGCGCGCTTGAGCGAGACCGGCCGGCAGGCATAGGCGACCGGACCGGTCGCCGTGACCGTGACATCGGCGCCGCCGAGTCTCAGTTCTTCGGCTACGTCGCCGACGAGCCTCTCCAACTGGACGCTCACCGTGTCCTCCGCCGTTGCCTCGGCGCGGGTGAAGGCGAGCGTGGCCTCGCAGATCACCGTCAGTTCGTCGATCGTGGCGATCAGATCTTCGCGCATCGTCTCGTCGTCGATGAATTCGGCCTTGAGGCGCAGCGTCGTCAACGGCGTCCGCAGATCGTGGCTGATGCCGGCGAGCAGGCGCAGGCGATCGCGCAGAAAGAGGCTCAGACGTTCCTGCATCGTATTGAAGGCACGCGTCGCGGCCGCTACCTCGGCCGGGCCGTTCTCAGGCAGCGGTGTCACGGCTTCGCCGCGGCCGAAACGGTCCGATGCCTCGGCAAGGGTGCGCAGCGAACGCGTTTGGCTGCGGATCGCGACGACGGCGACCGTCCCAACTGCCAGCGAGGAGAGCAGGAACGACAGAAGCGCCGCCCGATTCCAGCCGGGAGGAACCCCCAGCGCCGACCGCATCGTCAGCCAGCGCCCGTCATCGAGCGGCACACGCGCCGAAACGGCGATGACACGGCGTGGATCCGGTCCGGGTCCGGACGGTGGCGGTGGTCCGGTCCCCACGTCGGTTCCGGCGCCGATATCCATTCCGTCCGGCCGGTCCGTAGGAATGCAGGGGCGGTCCGAACCGCGCATCCGCTCGATCGCGATCTGCGGTGGTCCGGCTTCGACGCCGTGCAGCATCCGTCCGAGGAGACGCGCTAGCCGCGCTTCCGTCGGGTTCATCGCACGGGGCGCTGGGGTGACGCGTGAAATGTCGGCGCAGGATTCCCGAGATCCGAACGCCTTCGCCAGTTCATCGCCGCGATCGGGAGGCAGGGCCGCCAGCAGCCGCGTTAGTGTGACCGCCTGGTTCAGCGCCTGGCCATGGACGACCTGGTCGAGGATGGCATCCTGCTCCGAGCGCAGGGTGAAGACGAGACCCACCTGCGCAAGAGCGAGGGCTGCGACCAGCAGGATGACGAGGCGCCCGGCGAGGCCCGCCGGCCACAGCCTGAAACGGCTCAAGTCTCCATCTCCACCTTGGCGGTGAAGGAATAGCCGTCGCCCCAGACGGTCTTGATCAGCGTGGGGTGCTGCGGATCGCGCTCGACGCGGCGGCGCAGGCGGCTGACCAGATTGTCGATGCTGCGGTCGAAGACCTGCGCCGAACGGCCGGCGGTGATGTCGAGCAGCTGGTCGCGCGTCAGCACCATTCCGGGCCTGTTGATGAAGGCAAGCAGCAGGCGGAACTCGGCCGTACCGAGCGGCACCTCGTTCCCCTCCTCGTCGAGCAGCGCGCGGCGGCTGGCATCCAGCAGCCAGCGATCGAAACGATAGCGCTCGCCAGGACCCTCGGCGGCAGGTTTCGGCACGCCGGCCGAGCGGCGGAGAATGGCCCGGATGCGGGCGAGCAATTCGCGCGGATTGAACGGCTTCGTCACATAGTCGTCCGCACCCAGTTCGAGCCCGACGATGCGGTCCGTCTCTTCCGAGACGGCCGTCAGCAGTACGACAGGGATGTCGCTGGTCTGCCGCAGATGCCGGCAGAGCGAGAGACCGTCCTCGCCCGGCATCATGATGTCGAGGACGACAAGGTCGATCGAAGCCGAGCGCAGGACCTGCCGCATTTCGGGTCCCCCGGAGGCGACGCTGACGCGCAGCCCGTTCTTGGCGAGATATTTCGCCAGCAATTCGCGGATCTCGCGGTGGTCATCGACGACGAGGATGTGGGGTGTGCGGTCCATGATGCTTCGAGGTGGCTGGCTGAGCGGAATGCGGCAGGCCCGTTGCGCCGAATGAGCCGGGTTCGCGCGCGGAAGGCCAGAACGAAATTGTATCAGGATGTCGCGCCGAATGGCGGCTGAGAGAGTTGACGACAAAGAAGTCATTCAAGGGGACATTCCAGCGACATCGCCTGGATAATTTCCGGTCCGTTCGATCCGCCCCATTGCGGATCTCGAGCCTGGAAACCCTCGATGTCTTTGTCCCACGTGAAGCCATACCTCATCAGCCTTCATCGCTGGGCCGGCCTCGTGCTGACCCCCCTGTTCCTCATGATCATCCTCTCCGGCACGGTCCTTTCCTTCCGGCCGATCCTGGCGAATAGGGCGACATCCTCGACGATGGGGGCGAGCATAGACGTCCCGGCGTTGGAGACGCTGCTCGACAAGCTGGGAGCCGGCGGCGCGGTCAGCTCGATTTCGGTGACCGGCGGGGGCGCTGCGGTAGACGTCGCCAGCAGCACGACGGCCGTCGCCGGCACCTGGGACATTGCCACCGGCACGAAGAGTGGCGCGGCGAGTTCCGGCATCGATGTCTTCGGCATCGCCGAGCGCTTCCACAAGTCGCTGCTGCTCGGCCTCGGCCTCCTCGTCGAGGCGGCGAGCTTCGTCATGCTGGCGATCATGATCGTCGGGCCGCTGCTGTCCTGCCTGCGTTTCCGCAATTCGGTTATAGGCTGGCACCGGGCGCTCGGCTGGTGCCTGTTGCCGGTGACCATCCTTGCACCATTGACGGCAGTCCTCATGGTGCTCGGCATCGGCGGCGGAGCGCGGGTGGCGCTGCCGGTCGCGTCGCACACGGTCTCGGTTTCGGAGGCCCTGACGGTCGCGGCCCCGACGGTCGATCTCGCGCAGCTCCAGTCCGCCCGCCTGTTCCGGGGCGGCACCGTGATGCTGCAGACCGCGGGCGAAAATGGGGGGACGTTCGCCGTCACGGATACGGTGGCGGTGCCGCTCACTGGCGGTCCGGGTCTTGTCAAGGAGATCCATGAAGGCATCTGGGCCGGGGCCTGGTCGGGCGCTCTCAATTTCGGCATCTCGGTGGTGCTGCTGGCCCTGACCGTCACCGGATTCCTCTCATGGTTCCGCCGTTGGCGGCGGGAGGGGCGCCCGGTTGGGACTATGGCTGGCGGCAAATGGTTGATCGTCCATGCCAGCCAGACAGGGACGGCCGCCAGGCTCGCCGAGGCGACGGCGCGCGTATTTTCCGCCGCAGGAATCCAGGCCGTCAGCGCCCCCCTTGGCAGCCTCTCCCCAGCGGCGCTGGCCCGCTATGCCAAGGTGCTCGTCATCGCCGCGACGACGGGCGAGGGCGAAATCCCAGATCCCGCGCGCCGTTTCTGGAGGCAGCTGACGCCAGGCTCGGCGCGCGGTGTCCATTTCGCGATGCTGGGTCTGGGCGACAGAAGCTATGAGCATTTCTGCGGTGGTGCCGAGACGCTGCGCAGCGCTTTTCTTGCCGCTGGCGCCAGCGAGTTCGCTCCATTCATGAGGGCCGATCGCGACCCGGCGCCTGTCTGGAACGACTGGATGGCGAAACTCGGAGAGATCGCCGGGATCGAGGCTCGCTCGCAGGTCGTCGGGGAGGACGAACCATCCAAGCCATTGACGTTGACGCTCACCGATCGCCGCCGCCTCGATCATCCCGAGGCGGGCGAGACGCAGGAGACATGGGCGATCGTACTGACGAGCGACACGGATCTGGCTTTTCGTCCGGGCGACCTGCTCCGCCTGATACCGGCGCCAGGCCAACGGCCGCGTTCCTATTCCGTCGGAAGCTCGAGCCGCGTCGATCCGCGCCTGATCGAGCTGACGGTGCGCCTGCATCAGTGGCAGGAGGCGGATGGTGGTTCCGGATACGGCGAGATGTCGGCGCGGCTGATCCGCAGCCTTCCCACCGGGGAAGAACTCCGCGGCCGGCTGGAGGCGCATGCTGATTTCAACCCGCCCGCTGATCCGTCCTGGCCGATCGTCATGATCGGCGCCGGATCAGGGGTCGCACCGTTTCCCGGCTTTCTCGCCGAGCGCCAGGCATCCGGCCGGGCCGGGCCTGCCTGGCTGTTCTACGGCAACCGTCATCGCCGGGCTGACTTCCTCTGGCAGGACCGTTTCGAGACGGCGCTGCAAAGCGGTGCGCTGACGCGCCTCGACACCGCCTTCTCGCGCGACCCCGGCGGCTTGCGTATTCCGGCGCAGATCGAGGCGGCGGGGGATGAACTGCGGCGCTGGCTGAAAGAGGATGGTGCTGTCGTCTATATCTGCGGACGCCGCGAGATGGCCCGCGACGCCCTGACGGCCCTCGGCAAGGTCCTCGCCGGCCCCGACAGGACGAGCGAGGTCGCTGCCGGGCAGATTGAGGCTTGGCTGGCCGAAGGCCGCATCCGGATCGATGCCTTCGACTGAGGTCAGCGGCTTGGGCGGACGGCGAAGGTCTCGGCGAGGTCGACGAGAATCTCCGCCGCCCGCACGACCTCTTCCAAATCGACATGCTCGTCAACGCTGTGAGCCATGGCGATGTCGCCGGGCCCGAAAATGACGCTGGGCGTTCCGGCGCGCGTCATCTTGCTGGCGTCCGAACCGAACGAGGCGCCGAGGATCCGCCCGGAGCCAGCATGACGCTGCGTCGCCGCGAGGAGCTCTGCGACGATGCCCGCTTCCGCCGGCACTTCCATCGAGATCGAATCGATGAAGGTCGGATGCATGACGTAGCGATAGGCGCTGCTCGCCTCGAAGCCGGCGACGGCCGCTGCGATCTCCGCCCAGATTTCGGGGCCGGTCTGGTCGGGCAGGGGCCGGCAGTCGAACGTCAGGCGCACCTTCGAGGCAAGGCTGTTCGGACCCTCGCCACCGGCGATCATGGTGCAGGTCAGTGTGCGACCGCCGAGCAGATCATGTTGGTGGGCCGAGTTCGTCCGCGCCATATAACCCTTCAGAAGTGCCAGCAGCTCCGATGCACCCTGGATCGCATCGAGCCCTTCCTCGGGCCGTGACGCGTGCGCCGCCTTGCCGATCACGTCGATATGCCAGCGCACCGCGCCTTTGCAGGCACGATAGATGTCGAGCCCGGTCGGCTCGCCGGCGACCCCGCCATCGTGGCGGCCATGGTGCCTCAGGTGGTGGGCGACACCCTTGAAGGTCACCTCCTCGTCGATCGCCGCCACAAAGGTGACGCCGACGGCGCTGCCGCGCTGCTTCAGTTCCCGCAACGCCAGCATGAACATGGCAAGGCATCCCTTGTCGTCGACAGCGCCGCGGCCATAGAGACGGTTGCCCTCGCGACGCGGCAGGAAGGGCGCGTCCATGCCGTCCACCTGCACCGTATCGAGATGGCCCTCGAACAGCAGCGTCGGCGAACCGGGCGCCCCGGCAAGCTCGGCGACAACATTGGGGCGCCCCGGCTCGACCTCGTCGAGACGGGCAGCCACCCCGACCTCTACCAGCCATCCGGCCACGAAGTGCGCCATTGCTGCCTCGCCGAACCATTCCGCCGGTACACCGTCGCGTTTCAGGTCCGGATTAATACTGGGAATGGCGATCATGGCCGAGAGCAGCTCGGCCGCAGATTCAATGTCGATCAATCGGGTCTATCCGTGTGCATTCCAGGTTTGAGCCGCCGGCTGGGCACCGCCGACGCTCCATCTTCATCCTAGTCGAGGCCGAAGCCATTGGCGAAGGGGCGGCTATTCCGATCGAGGATTTCGGCCGCCCAGGCGACTGGCTCTCCCGGAGCTGACGGCGGTGAGATGAGCTGCTACGAGGGCCGCATGGTACGGCCGGCGGCCTCAGCCGCCTGCCCTCAGCCGGGCATGGGCGCCGCCCATGAACTCGGCTCCGGCGGGCAGCAGCGCCTTGGGTACTGTGCAGGCGACCGTGAACAGCGGGTTGACCAGATTGCCGATTTTCAGGCGGCAGATCTGGGTGACCAGTTGCTGCGCATCGAATAGATCGAGCCCGCAAGCGTCAGCCACCCAGCGGATCAGACCGGCGCTGGCAATCCGCGCCGCATCCTCCAACGGCCGCGCCGCGCCGATGACGCCGATCTCCGCGTCGGTCTCGATGCGCGGCCAGTCCATCAGCGCGTCTGCAGGAAGGCGATCCAACACCAGCGTGGTGTCGAGTGCGCCCTCGATGGCGGTTCCGGCGATTTCGCCGTCGCCCTGCACAAAATGCCCGTCGCCGATATAGAGGTCCGCACCGTCGACATTGGCCTTCAGATAGAGCGTCGTGCCACCGCCCAGCATGGGCAGGTCGAGGTTTCCGCCGAAATCGCCGGGGACAACGCTGAGCCGCACCTCGCCATGGGCCGGCGCGACGCCGACCGTGCCGTGGAACGGCCGGAAGGGGACGCTGAGCGGCGGACCTGACAAGGTCGGCGTCGAGAGCGACTTTCCGTCCTCCTCCAGTTTCCAGATCCAGACGCGCTCCGCCTGCTCCGCTTGCAGGTTCGGATTGCCGCGATTGCCAGAGAGCAGGCCGAAATTCGGCGAGATCGTCGCAACGCCCCAGTTCCGCGCCGGCTTCAGCTCGATGAGGTGCACCGCGAGGATCTCGCCAGCTTTGATCCCGGTAAGCGCGATCGGGCCGGTAAGCGGATTGACGCGCGGATAGGGCGCGACGATTCGAGGTTCGCCATCGGTCGAGGTGAGCTTGCCGGAGAAGCAATCCTCGGTGAAGACCGAGAACGGCACACCGGCTTCGACGGTACGAACAGGCGCATGGCCGCCGAAATGGAAGACATAGTCGCTCATCATGCGAACCAGCGGCCATCGGCGAGCTTCTCGACGATGTCGACGAAAAGCTCGGTCGCGTCGCGATGGACGCTGTGGCCGACATCCGGCAGCGCCACGACGGCGCGATTGCCCGCCTCGGCTCGTAGCCGCGCCTGATCGGAGGGAGGAATGAAGCGGCTCGATTCCGGCAGGATCCAGACCGTCGGCACCTTGCGGACCAACGCCTCGGCCTCGCCGCGAAGGTCCCAGGGAGCGTTGCCGGCAAAGGCGGCGCGGGCGTCGTCGAAATCGATCTGCGTCAGTGAGACCACCTTCCACGCGGCGTCGAGCTGCGACCAGCCGGGGTTCAGGGTGCGGATGCCTTCGATCGTGTGCGGGAGATTGACCTCGTCCCAGTCGAGCATGCCCTTCGGCGTTTCCTTGTCGGCGAAATGCGACACAGGATCCTCCAGCACCAGCACCTTCGGGGCGATGAGGCCCGAAAGCACGGCCTGGATCGCCAACGTGCCGCCGAAGGAATGGCCGATCAGCACATCGGGGTCACGTGGGACCGCGCCGGCGATGTCGGCGAGGAGGCTCGGAAACGAGAAATCCCCGTTGCCGCGGCTGCTCTCGCCATGGCCGCGCATGTCGGGGGCAATGAAGTGCCAGCCGCGCGCAGCCATGAGCCGCGCCGGCTCCGTCATCGCGCCGCCATTGGCCGTGATGCCGTGCAGCCCGACGGCGACGCGGCCCGCCTTCGGATCACCCCAGCGGAAGACATTGAGCGGAACCGGCGTGGTCATGGTCTTGCCCTCAGATCTTGCTCGCCGACCAATCGGCCATCTGCTGCCACAGCTTGGCGTAGCCGGCCCATTCGACGAAGGGAGGCGGCGCCCAGTGCGGGCCGCAATCCGAGGCGAACGCGACCGAGCGGCCCTTGCCATAGGTGCCGGCGACGATGAGCGGGTCCTCGCCGACGGTCGCCACGACGCTAGCGTCGTCCTTGGCGGTCAGCTTGTTGTAGCCGAGCAGTGCCGGCCAGGCGCCCGAAAGACCGGCGACGATCGGATGTTCGATGGCGACCTTCGGTTCGATGCCCTGCGGCAGTTCGCGCCGGTCGTCGAAGCGATCGATCCAGACGGGGAGCGCCTCTTCGGTCGGGGAGCCGGCATATTGGCCCTTCGCCTCAATGCCCTGGAACGTGAGGTAACCGCCGACCATGATGAAGCCGCCGCCATTCGCCACATAGTCGCGGATCGACGCCAGGCGGTTCGGTAGCACCTTGGAGCGCACGAAGGTGTCGGGATGCAGCAGCAGCGTGTTGGCGCCGATATCCGAGAGGATGACGCTGTCGAAGGCGGCGAGATCTTCCGCCGTCATCGGAAAGTCTCGCGCCGCGACATGGGCCGGCTGATAGACGACATCCCAGCCGCCGGCTTCGAGCGCGTCCTTCAGCCAGCGCACGCCTTCGGCATATTCGGTCGTGGTGAAGCTGTCGAAGCCCTTCTGGTGGATCGAATGGACGGTCCAGGATTCGCCTGCGATGAGGATGCGGCGTCGTTCGGTCATGCTGTCTCTTTCGTTGAGGTTGCTTGGGAGGAGAGCCGCTCCAGCGCGGCAAGAAAGGCGTTCCGTGTCGCGGCGATGTCGAAGCCGAGCGCGATATCGGCATTAGCCGGGGCGAAGCGCATGGCGAAATCGATGACGCTGCGGCCATAGGTATGGCGGCCGGCCAGTTCGATGGCGACATGGGCCAGTACAGTCTCGGCCAGAGCCGGGTTCGCCGCCAGGAGCGGCGCGAGCGGGTCGTTGAGCGGCATGAAGGGTGGCGAGAAGCGGCCGGGGCGGAACGTCGAGACCAGCGAGCGCAGCAGCTCGCCGGCAAATACACCGGCGGCTCCGTCGGTCGCCTCGGTCTGGACTATCAGTTCTGAATCAATACCGACTGTCGACGCTGCCTCGTAAGGGATCAGCGTCCAGGGAATGCCGGCACCGGCGACGATCGCGGCGGCCTCCGGATCGCAGAGCATGTTCCATTCCGCCGCCGCCGTCTTGGTGCCGAGCCCCCAGGCGCCGGCAAGCGAAACGATGCGGCTGATTTCCTTGGAGATGGCAGGATCACGGCGAAGAGCGAGCGCCAGATTGGTGAACGGTCCGGTGGTGACGATGACGAGGCCTGGATGCGAGCGCACGCTGTCGACGATCATGTCGGAGGCGGGGCGCGGATCGAGCGGCACGGCGGCAAGATCCGGACGCTCGGGGTCGAGCGCGCTCGTGAGGTCGAGTACACCGGCGATCATCCGCTCGCGCACCAGCGGCACCATGGCGCCCGCCGCCACGGGAACCGTGCCGCCGCCGACCGCCATGGTGATCGCAGCGTTGTGCGCCGTGCGTTCAGCCGCCAGATGACCCGCGCCCGTCGTCACGGCGACGAGGTCGAGATCGGCATGGCCGAGCGCGACGAGGATGCCGAGCGCGTCGTCATTGCCGGGGTCGCAATCGAGCAGGATGCGCGTCGTCACGAGGAAGCCTCTACCACCGATGCCGGCCGGCTCTGCACGCGCTTTCGCCATTTCGCAAAGACAAGGGCAAGGATTGCCGCGACATAGGGGATCATCAGCACGAATTGCGACGGCACGGAGAATACCTGCAGCCGGTCGCCGAGGGCGCCGAAGAAGCCGAAGACGAGTGAGGCTGCCGCCGTGCCGAAGGGAAGACCCGCGCCGAACAAGGTCGCGGCGAGGCCGATGAAACCACGCCCGCTGGTCATGTCCGGCAGGAAGAAATGCAGCCGGTCCATCGAAAGCCCGGCCCCGGCAACACCGGCGAGCAGCCCGCTTATGGCGACGGCCAGTGCCTTCATCCGCCCGACATGGATGCCGGCCGATTGCGCCGCGTGCTCGTTCTCGCCAGCCGCGCGCAGGTAGGAGCCGGTGGGCGTGCGGTAGAGAAAGAAGAATGTTGCCGGTACGGCGAGCGCGGCGAGCAGAACGACGATACTCTGCCCCTCGATCGCCTTGCCGATGATAGGCAGAAAGGACAGCGAGTCGTCGGGCACATGCCAGATGTCGGGGAAGGTGAACGGCCGGAGGCCGCCGGGGTTCTGGTAGACCATCTCCAAGAGGAACAGCGTGCCGCCCGCCGCGAGCAGGTTCAAGCCCAGTCCGGCGACGATGAAATCGGCGCCGAAGACCAGCGTCACCATGGCGAGCAGCATCGAAACGCCGATCGAGGCGACGATCGCCGCGAGAAAGGCAAGGCTGGCACTGCCCGTCGCATCACCGACGGCGATCGCCGTGAAGGCGGCCGTCAGCATCATGCCCTCGACCGCGATGTTCAGGATGTTGGCTCTGAGCGTCACCATCGCCGCCAGCGCCGCGAGCAGGATCGGTGCGGTCTGTTCCAGCACGGAGCCGAGGAGGGAGGACATGTCCACGGCCTACCCCCTCGCCGCCGGCCGCAGCCGGGCCGTCATCAGGAACACCAGCAGGCCGGTGATGAGGTTGACGAGCGAGCGCGGCACGTCGGTCATGATCTGCATATAGGCGGCCCCGTTCAGCAGCATGGCGTAGAACAGCGCGGTGGCGAGCGCGCCGATCGGATGGATGCGAGCGAGCAGGGCCACGGTCAACGCGACAAGGCCGTAGGACGGCGAGAAATTCTGCTCGAAGCGGTGGCCGATGCCGAGCACATAGAGTGCCCCCGCCAACCCGCCAAAGCCACCCGAGACCAGCATCGCTCCGACGACGCGCTGTTTGGCGGGAATGCCGACCGCATCGGCGAAGCGCAGATTGGTCCCGGCGGCGCGGATTTCGGCACCCCACTCCGTGCGGAACAGCACGACCCAGGCGACAAGCGCCAGAACGAGTGCCGCGAGGAAGGCGCTGCTGGCCGCTGGGACGCCGGGCATGGGTGGCAGCCAGATCGATTGCGGGATCATCAGGCTGATCGCACCATAGGTGGTCGTATCGCGGATGACGTGATTGACGATGTAGGAGGTGATCAGCAGCGCGACGAAATTGAGCATCAACGTCGTCACCACCTCGTCGACTTCGAGGCGGACCTTCAGGACCGCGGGGATCCAGCCCCAGGCGGCACCCGCGGCGATGCCGGCGAGGACGGTGAGCGGCAGCAACAGGAAGCCGGGCAGGCCGGGGAGAGCTAGGGCGGTGAGTGTCGCTGCCATGGCGCCGAGATAGAGCTGGCCCTCGCCACCGGCATTGAAGAAGCCGGCGCGGAAGGCGAAGACCACACCAAGCGCGATCAGCGCGATCGGCGTGGCCCGGTTGAGAAACAGGGCGAAATTGCCAAGCGAATCGAAATTGGCGAACAGCAGTTCGCGGAAGGCCGCGACCGGCTGGTCGTTGATGGCCGCGACCAGCAGGAATCCGAGCCCGAGCGTGAGCGCGATGGCGCCGAGTGGCGCGCGGAGCGGGCGGAGGAGATTGGCGAGCGCTTCCATTACGCAGCCTCTCCCATCTCGTGCGGCTTGCCGCCATTCATCAGATAGCCGATCCGCGTCTCGTCGGCGTCCTTGCGATCGAAGACATGGACGAGGCGGCCGGAATACATCACGCCGATGCGGTCGGAGAGCGCGAACACCTCGGATAGCTCTGAGGAGATGAGCAGAACGGCGCAGCCGGAATCGGCCGCCGCCATCAGCCGCGCATAAACGAATTCCGAAGCGCCGATATCGAGCCCGCGCGTTGGTTGGGCGACGACGAGCACCTTGGGCGAGCGGGCGAGTTCGCGCGCGATCACGACCTTCTGCATATTGCCGCCCGAAAGCCAGCCGACGGGGATCGAGGGCTTGGCGCCGCGCACGTCGAATTCACTGATCTTGGCTGAGGCGAACGCGTCGCGCCGCGCGGTCGAGACGAGGCCATGCCGGACGAGGCCGGCGCGTTCGTAATTCGTCGCCGCGACATTCTCGGCGATCGACATGGTGGCGGAAAGGCCGCGGTCTAGCCGGTCCTCCGGGATGAAGCCGAGCCCGGCGGCATAGCGGCCGGAGACATCGACGGCGCCGACGTCGTGGCCATTGATAGCGATACGCCCGGCCTGGATCGGCATCAGCCCGACGATCGCCTCGGCGAGTTCGGTCTGGCCATTGCCGTCGACGCCGGCAATTCCAACGATCTCGCCGGCCCGCACGTCCAGCGAGACGGAATCAAGCCGACGCCTCCCATGCGCTTCGGTCATCGTCACGCCGGAAAGCGAAAGGGCAGGGGTGCCGAAGCTGCGCGCCTTGCCGTCATCCTTGCGGCCGACGAGGAAGACGTCGCGGCCGACCATCTCGCGGGCAATTTCGCGCTCGGAAATATCGGCGGTCCGATGCGTGCCGATGCTCTTGCCGAGCCGCAGCACCGTGACGCGGTCGGAGACTTCCTTCACCTCGCGCAGCTTGTGGGTGATGAAAAGGACGGTGCGGCCACGAGCGCGCAGGGCGTCGATGATGACCAGCAGTTCGTCGACCTCGGGCGGGGTCAGCACGGCGGTCGGCTCGTCGAGGATCAGGAGTTCGGCGTCGAAGGCCAGCGCTTTCAATATCTCGACGCGCTGGCGCTGTCCGACGGAGAGCGTTCCCACCGGGGCGTCGACATCGAGCCGGAAGCCATAGCGCTCGACGAGTTCGGCGGCGCGGCGCCGCATGCCCGCGCGGTCCGTCAAAAGGCCGAACCGGCGCGGCTGGCGGCCGAGGAAGAGGTTCTCCGCTACGCTCATCGACGGCACGAGCATGAAATGCTGATGCACCATGCCGATCCCGAGGCGGCTCGCCGCGATCGGGTCGGGCACGGTGATCGTCTCGCCCCGGAGCGCCATCGTGCCGCCGCTCGGCTGGTGGATGCCGACGAGGATGTTCATCAGCGTCGACTTGCCGGCGCCATTCTCGCCGGCGACGACATGGACCTCGCCTGCAGCCACAGAAAGATCGACATGCTCCAGCGCCACCTTGTCGCCGAAACGCTTGGCGATGGCGGAGAGCGTCAGGAAGGGTGGCGCGGGAGGCATGTGGTGGTCCAGTCGACAGAACAGATGAATCAAGGTCTGGTCGCTTGCAACGGGCTCTGCATGAACCCGCCCTCCAGGGGCGGGTTCAAGGTCCACGGAGAGGTGAAAGACCCTATTTCTTGAACGCCGAATCGACGCTTACCTCGCCCGCGACGACCTTCGCCTTGACGGCGTCGATCTTGGCGCGGACAGCGTCCGGCACCAGCGCATCGTTGTAGACGAGGCCGACGCCGTCATTCTTCAGGCCATAGATGACCAGCGTGCCGAAGGGCGCCGTGCCGGCTTTCACCTGACCGATGGAATCATAGATCGAATTGCCGATTTGCTTCAGCATGGAGGCGAGGATGTTCTTCGGGTGCAGATCGTTCTGGTTGGAATCGACGCCGATCGCATAGCGGTCGAGGTCGGCGGCAGCCTTGAGAATGCCGAGACCGGCGGGGCCGGCGACGTTGTAGACGACATTGGCGCCATTCTCGATCGCGCCCTTGGTGAGGTCATAGGCCTTCTGCGCGTCGTTGAACGAGCCGATGAAGATCACCTGCACTTCGGTCGCCGGGTCGATCGCTGCTGCGCCCTGCTTGAAGCCGACGATGAAGTCCTGGATCACCGGGAGATCCATGCCGGCAACGATCGCGATCTTCTTTTCGCCGGTCGAAAGCGGGAAAGTCGCCTTGTCTCCGGCCGCGGCTGCTGCCAACGCGCCGGCGAGGTAGGAGCCCTCGTTCTGCGCATATTTCACCGAAAGGACGTTCGGGGCGGCCAGTTCGTCGTCGAAGAAGACGTATTTCTGGTCGGGATGCTGCGGCGCCACGGCGGCGAGGTTGTCGTGCATGTTCGGGCCCGTGAAGATGACCTTCCAGTTGCCGGCATTCGACACGGCCTCGAGGTTCTGGCGCCATAGGCCCGGATCGCTCGGCGAAGCCTGCAGCAGGCGCACCTTGACGCCTTCCTTCTCGGCGCGGTGGAAGCCCTCGGCGGCGCTGTCGTTGAAGCCGTGATCGCCGAGATTGTCGCTCATGACATAGACAGCGCTCATGTCTTCAGCGACCGCCGGTGCCGCGAGGAGGCCGACCAGCGCGGCGACCGCAAGGCTCTTCCATAGTGTCTTCGACATTATCTTTCCCTCTGATTGCGACTGTCCCGCGCGGATCGTTCGTCCGCGCGTCAGTCTCCTGCATGGCGCCGGGCGACGGATTGCCGCTCGACGAGTTCGACGGCGAGCCGCGTCACCGGATCGGCGGCTTGCTTGTTGATGAGGCGCAGCAATTGCCGGACGCCGACGCGGCCGATCTCGGCGGCGGGCTGGCGCACCGTAGTGAGCGCCGGGTCGAGCAATTGCGAGAACGGCATGTCGTCGAAGCCGACCAGCGACACGTCGGCGGGCACGCGGGTGCCCATGCCGCGCGCCGCTCGCATCAGGCCAATGGCGATGAAATCGCTGCCGGCGAAAATCGCAGTGGGCGAGCCGGACGAGCCGAGAAGCCGCTCGGCGGATGCGGCGCCATGCTCGCGCGAATACGCGCCGAGATGGACGGCCGCCTCGGCAAGTCCCGCCTCGGCCAGCGCTCTGCGGAAGCCGGCAAGGCGCTCGCGCGTCGAGAACAGGCCCTCGGGGCCGCCGACATGCGCGATGCGGCGATGACCGTTCTCGATCAGGTGGCGCGTCGCCAGATAGGCGCCGACCTCGTTTTCGGCAAAGACGCGCGGTACCTCGGCGCCGGGTACGTCCTCGTCGAGCAGAACGACATTGGGGACGGCGGAAATGGCGCGGGCCAGCGTGCCGTCGTCAACGCGGTTGGTAAGGACGAGCAGGCCATCGACATGCCGATCGCGAAGGCGCGAGAGCGCCGCCACCTCGCGCTCGACGCTGCCGCGCGTGCTCGACATCAGCACGGCGAAGCCCTGCTGGTCGGCCTCGTCCTGAGCCGCCGCCGCCAGCTCCGCGAAGAATGGATTGGCAATCTCGGGCGCCATCAGGCCGATCGTCTCGCTTGTACCGAGGCTCAGGCGCTTGGCGAGGAGGTTTGGGCGATATTGAAGGCGCGCCACCGCCGCATCGACGCGCGCCGCCGTCTCCGTCGGCAGCTCGATGCGGCCGTTCAGATGACGCGAGACGGTCGTCGTCGATACGCCAGCCTCGCGGGCCACGTCCTGGATCGTCGACATGAAAAAGCCTCCGTGACCGAAAATTAGAGTGCGCAAGCGGTTTAGTAAAGCGGTTTGTAAGCGCAGTCTTCTTCCCAAGATTTGTTCTGGCCGCCCAGCTGGCAGGCGGCGCGGCCATTTCGGGGCTCGACTGGATTGTCGGCCTGCGGGCATAGTCCGGGCGCGCGGGGAGGGTGCTGACGGCATCGGCGCAAGGGTGAGGAGCGGGATATGACGGCATCGCAGCGGCCAGCCGGGCCGCGGGCTTCGCTCGCGCCGGAGCGGGACGGGAAGGGGGCTGATGGCCGCCCGATCCTGAGCGTCGGCGCCTTCACCTGCGATCTGATGTTCCAACTGCCGGCGCTGCCGGCGGGGCCGGGCAAGTATATGGCGCAAGGGGCGACGATGGTGGCGGCCGGCATGGCGACGAGCGCGGCGATCGCCGTTGCGCGGCTCGGCCGGTGCGTTGGGCTCTGGGCTTCGGCCGGCGATGATGGCATCGGCGACTTCCTCGTCGGCGAGATCGTGAAGGAAGGCGTCGACGCGAGCCATGTTCGCCGCATCCCCGGCATCCTGTCGGCAACGGCCTCGATCCTGGTTGCGGCCGATGGAGAGCGCATCGTTGTGCCTTTCTATGCGCCGGCGCTGATGGATGCGCCCACGCTGGTGCCGCCGATCGCCGAAGCCGCCTTCGCGGCGGTACTTGCCGATGTGCGCTGGCCGGCGGCTGCTGGCCTCGCGCTTGACGCCGCCCGCGAGGCCGGCGTGCCGGGCATTCTCGATCTCGATGTCGGCAAGGCTGAAATTCTCGCTGATCTGGCCCCATGCGCCAGCCACATCGCCGCCTCGCTCGCCGGAGCGGCGATTCTGACGGGCGCCAACGAGCTCGAGGCAGCGGCGAGGGGACTGGCGGGACGGTTCGGATCAACCGTGATCGTCACCGGCGGCGAAGCCGGCTGCGCCTTCTGGGAACCCGGCGACGGCGCAGTGCGATTCATGCCGGCCTTCGCGATCGAGGCGGTCGACACCAATGCGGCCGGCGATGTTTTCCATGGCGCGTTCGCGGTCGGTCTCGCCGATGGACTGTCGCTGGAAGGCGCGCTGCGCTTTGCGAGCGCGGCGGCGGCGATCAAATGCACCCGTCATGGCGGGCCGCGTGGCGCGCCCAGCCGGGCGGAAGTCGAGGCGTTTCTGTTGGAGAGGGCGAAATGAGTGATGTTCTGGAGCGGCTGGCGGCGGCGCGGATTGTCGCGATCGTCTCGGTCGGCGATGTCGAGGGGGCGGTGGCGCTGGTCGATGATCTGGCGGCGGCGGGCGTGGAGACGGTGGAGATCCTGTTTCGCAACGCGGACGCACCCAAGGCGCTGGTCCGCTGCCGCGCCCGGCATCCCGAAATGCTGCTCGCCGCTGGCACGATCGTCACGGCGGATCTCTGCCGGCAGGCCGTCGAGGCGGGCGCCGATCTGATGATCAGTCCGGGCCTGACCCCGGCGCTGGCGGCGGCGTCACGCACCGTGCCGCTGCCGCTGATCGCAGGCGTGCAGACGGCGAGCGAGGTCATGGCCGCCGCCGAACTCGGCCTCCGCCTCGTCAAGTTCTATCCGGCGGAGCCGAACGGCGCGCCGGCGATCCTGCGCGATTATGCGAATGTCTTTCCCGCCATGCGCTTCGTGCCGACGGGCGGCATCGGCGAGGCGCAGCTTGCCGCCTATGGCGCACTCAAGAACGTCGCTGCCGTCGGCGGCAGTTGGCTCCATGCCGGCCTTGATCCGGGGCCGGAGCGCGTGACGATCCTCACGCAGCGTGTCGCGCGCGCCAAGGGGCTTATGGGTGCGGACGGCTCATAAGGCTGACCGCCTCAGGCGCCCTCGATGAAGCGCGTCGCCGCCGCCATGTCCTCGATCATAGCGGCGAGGCTGGCGCCTAGATGGTCGAGCAGCTTGCGTCCCGCGTCCGCCGTGGCGGCCGCGGCGTTGCCGGTGACACCGCTTGGCTGGAGGTCGGCCGATTTCCAGCCGAAGCCGCCGAGGCGGCCATAGCCCGGATTGGCGGAAAGATGCCGCGTCAGCCTGTCGAGCTCGATGGCGCTGGACGGGAAATCGGCGAGATTGTCGCTGCGGACAAGCTCCGGATGGAGATGCATCATCAGGCTGGTCTCGATCGTTCCGCCGTGGAGGCCGTAGCGGACCTCCTCGTCGGTGAAGAGACCCTCCGGATAGCCGGCGTCGAACCAGCTCGCATAAGCGACGAGGAGGCCGAAGCGCACGCGCAGATCCAGCGCGGTCGGCGCCAGCAGGCCGGTCTGGCCGCCATGGCTGTTGAAGAGAATCAGCCGGCGCACCGGCGTATTGCAGACGCAGGCGAGAACGTCAGTCCAGATATCGATCAACCGGCCCGGCCGATGCGACAGGCTGCCGGCGAAATCGAGATGCTCCTCCGACGTGCCGACCGTCTGCTCCGGCAGCACGAGGAACGGAACCTCCGGTGGCAACAGTTCCAGCGCGCGGCCGATGATGCCGCGGTTGATATAGGCGTCGGTTCCGAGCGGCAGATGCGGCCCATGCTGCTCGACGGCCGTGACCGGCAGCAGAGCCACCGTCTCCGGCGGCAAGGCTGCGGCCTCGACCGTGGTGAGGTCAAGCCAGCGGCGGGACGAGGGAAAGGCGGCAGGCATCAAAAGCTCCTTGGCGAGTTCCGCAGTGCGTTTTCAGAAGTCTTGCTGTCCTTGCCGGGCAGCGTGCTGGTCTGGCGATCACGCCTCGACGATCAACGCCTCCAGACTCCCCGCCCTATTCTCGACGTCACCCCAATCGTGCGGCTCGCCGGCGATGTGCAAGCCGGCCGCGGCTGTGGCGAGACGGAGCGCGCGTTCAAAGGCGGAGCCGACGAGCAGCGCGCGGGTGAGGGCGGCGAGGAAGCGGTCGCCGGCGCCGGTTGTGTCGCGCGGCTGGATGGAAAGAGCCGGGACGAACAGTCGGCGCGAACCCTCCCGCGCCAGAACGCCGCCGGCTCCCAGCGTCACACACACCCGGTCGCCCGCCGGCTTCAGCGTCTGCGCCAGCGCCCAGGCCGCTTCAAGATTCGGCTCCATGCCTTCCCGCTCGGCGAAAGCGCGCAACACCTGGCTGTTGGTGGCCACGACACTGGCCTCGCTGGCCGCTTCACTCGCGGCTTCCCAGCCCCAGCGGTCGATTTCCGGCCATTCGAGGTCGAGCAATGTCAGCGCGCCACCTTGCCGGGTGCGGCCGAGCGCTTCGGCGGTTGCGGTCCGGTGATAGAGGTTGCTGACAACCGCGTCGCCCGGCTGCGGCGCGAGATCGGCACCGATCGCCTGCAATATCTCGTCCGGAACCGGATCGATGACGATGGCGCGCTCGCCGGCACTGTCGACGAGGATGATGGTCGTCGCGGTCTCGAAGCCGGCGACGAGGCGGGTTTCCGACGCGTCGATACCGGCTTCGCCGAGGCGCGCCAGGAGATGGCGGCCGATCAAATCGTCGCCGACCGCCGAGGCGATCGACACCGGATTGCCCCAAATCGCGAGGGCAGCCGCGACGTTGCGGGCCGGCCCTCCGGCGGCCTCGCGCTTCGCCTTGACGAACACCTTGTCGTCGGGGCCGGGCAGGCGGTCGATCTCGATCACGCGGTCGAGCACCAGCGTGCCGAGGCAGTAGATGCGCGGCTCGGTCATGGGTCGAGCCTCTCCCCCGTCTCGGCGTCGAACAGCATGACCGAATCCGGTTCCGGCAGCAGGCCGATGCGCTCGCCCGTCTTTGGGATAGCGCTGCCGGTCAGGACGGAAACGCGCTCGCCCGCGACCTCGGCATGAACGAGCCGCTGGCCGCCGAGATATTCCGACGATCGCATCTCGGCCGATATTGCGCCGGGAGCCTCCGCAGCGACGATCTGGATGCGCTCGGGCCGGAGGCCGACGATGATTTCGAGACGGCGAATATCTTGGAGCCGCGCCGCGATCGGCGGCTCCGGCCGCCACTCGGTTTCGCCGAAGCGCCAGCCTCCTTCGAAACGCTGCATCAGCGGCAAAAGCGAGGCTGGCGGGTTGCCAACGAAGCCGCCGACAAAGCGCGTCGCCGGTTGCTCATAGATCGCCTCGGGCGTGCCGAGCTGCACGATGCGCCCCTCCGCCATGACGGCCACGGTATCGGCCATGCTCATCGCTTCTTCCTGATCATGTGTCACCATCACCGTGGTCGTGCCGACGCGATCATGCAATTCGCGAATATCGACACGCACGCTTTTCCGCAACACGGCGTCAAGGTTGGAAAGCGGTTCGTCGAGCAGGAGCAGGCGGGGGCGGATGGCGAGGGAGCGGGCGATGGCGACGCGCTGCTGTTGGCCGCCGGAAAGCTCGGACGGCATGCGCCCGCCATAGCCGGCAAGCTTGACCAGTTCCAGCGCCTCGTCGACGCGAGCGGCCGATTCCGCCTTGCCGAGGCCGCGCATGTCGAGCCCGAAGCGGACGTTCTCGCGAACGCTCATATGCGGGAAGAGCGCATAGCTCTGGAAGACGACGCCGATGTCGCGCTTATAGGCCGGCATTCCGTCGAGCGGCTGGCCGGCGAGACGAATCGTGCCGCCCGAGGCATCTTCCAGCCCGGCGATGATCTTGAGCAGCGTGGACTTGCCGCAGCCCGACGGGCCGAGCAGCGCCAGGAACGCGCCCTTCGGAATAGCGAGCGATATGTCCTTCAGCACCTCGGTCTCGCCGAAGCGCTTGGAGACGCCGTCGATCTCGAGTTGTGGGGGCAGGGTCTGCGTCATGCCGCGAGCCGTGCCAGCGCCCCGAGTCCGACGCGGATCGCATAGTTCTGCCCGGAGCCCGAGCGGTGATCCTCGCCAGTGACGACATTGTCGCCGACCGAGCAGACTGAGCCGCCACGTCGGCCATAGAGGGCAGCGAGGGTCAGCACGGCCGCACTCTCGCGGTCGGTATTCAGGATACCGGCGCGGTGCCAGTAATCGATGATCTGCTTGTGTTCCTCCTGCAGATAGCCGCCCGGTCCGGGCTTGCCCCAGCCGGTATATTCACTGTCGCCCGAGCGCGTGACGCCCACATGATGCGGCGCGCCCAGCGCTTCGGCCTCGGCGACCATGGCGGCCACGACGCGGTAGTCGGCGACCGCCGGGTATTCGGCCTTCACATGCGCCTTGGTCATGCCCTCGTCACGCACGGCGCCGGAGGAGATGACGACGTCGCCGACACGGACATTCCGGCCCCAGCCGCCGCAGCCGCCGATGCGGATCACCGTGTCGCAATCCGTGTAGTTGAACAGATCCATCAGCGCGAGTTCCGCCTCGGGCGAGCCTGAGCCGCCGAGCACGACGGAGATCGGCACGCCGCGATATGTGCCGGTTAGTGTGGTGAAGAGGCCGGTGCGGGCGACGAGCTTTGCATCGTCAAGCTCGGAGGCGATCTGGTCCTCGCCGGCGCCTTCGCCGACAACCAGCGGATCGCGGACGGCCAGCACCACCGAGCGGGCAATGCTCTCGCGGCGGAAGCCGGTCAGCGACGGGATGCCGTCCTTCTCGAATTTCGGCATGCGGGCGAGATAGGGATAATCGGCGGTCATGGCATGTCTCACAGATGGCGCGACCATTTGAGGGCGTACTCGCCGACAATGGCCGCGAGAAGGATCACGGCGATGATGGTGGCGCCGATGGCGAGCGTGATCGGATCGACGCCCTCGCTGCGGAGCTGGGCGAACAGGCGCACCGGAAAGGTGATCCAGCGCGCCCCGGCGATCAGCGACGAGACGATGACGTCGTTGAACGAGATCAGCAGCGAGAAGGCGGCGGAGGTCGCGAGGCCCGGCATGGCGAGCGGGATCGTGATCCGCCTGGCAACGGCCAAAGGCGGCGCGCCGAGGCTGGCGGCGGCGGCTTCGAGGTTCGGGTCGATCCGTTCGAAGGTCGAGACCATGATCCGCACCGTATAGGGCACGGTGATCACGGCATGGGCGAGGACGAGCCCGGCGAGCGTGCCGCTCATGCCGAGCGCGGCGTAGATCTGCAGCAGCGCGATCGCCCAGACGATCAGCGGCAGCACCAGCGGCGCCAGCAGCACGGCTTCGACGAGCCGCTTGCCGGGGAAGGTGAAGCGCGCCAGCGCATAGGCGGCGAGCGAGCCGACAAGGATCGAGATAGTACCGGCGCAAAGCGCGATGATGGCGCTGGCGGACAGCGCGCTGCGATATTCGCCGCTGGCCGCCGCCGCTTCGTACCAATGCAGCGACAGGGTTTGCGGCGGAAAGCGGAAGAACTTGGCCTCGTCGAAGGAGGCGAGGATCAGCACCAGGATCGGCGCCAGCAGCAGGAGATAGGCGAGGGCGGTCCAGACAAGCTGGAGGGCGCGGGCGATCTTCATGCGAGCGCCCTCCGCCGCTTCGTCAAACGGTCGAACTGCGCCGACAGGATAAGCGTGAGGCCGATGGCGACGAGCACGACAACGGCGAGCGTCGAGGCAAACGGCCAGTCGAGCACCAGCGCCGCCTGCTGATAGGCCACGGTGCCGAAGGTGGCGATCTTGCCTTGGCCCAGCACCTGCGGCGTGACGAAGGCGGTGAAACCGGCGCAGAAAACCAACACCGCGCCGGCAACGATACCGGGCATGGCGAGCGGTAGGATCACCCGGCGCCAGACGCGGATGGGCGAGGCGCCGAGCGAGGCGGCGGCGGCTTCGACGTCGCGCGGCAGGCGCGACAGCGTATTGACCAGCGGCAGGACCATCAGCGGCAGGAACGCCTGCACCATGCCAAGGATGACGCCGCCGGTCGTGCCGAGGAGCTTGATCGAACCGCCGATGAGACCCAGCATTTTGAGGGTTCCGTTGACGACGCCCAGCGACCCGAGCAGGTGGATCATGCCGAGCGAGGGCAGCAGGGCCCCGCAGACCAGCGGCACCAGCATCAGCGCCAGCAGCAGGCCCTTCGCCCGTCCCGATCCGGTCGCGATCAGCCGCGCCACCGGCAGCCCGATGACCAGGCAGAGGAGCGTCGACACGGCGCTGAGCCACACGGTCCGCCAGAGCGCCGCAGCGAAATAGCTGTCGGTGACGAGACGCATATAATTGGCGACCGACAGCCCGTCCGCCATCAGCAGCGAGCCCTGGCCCTGCACCTTGAAGCTCGCATAGACGAGCCAGCCGAAGGGCAGCAGGAAGACGACCGTGGAGAGCGCGACGGCCGGGAGAAGGAAGAGGACTGCCTTGGAGGATGGGCCGTTCATGGCGTCTTCTGCTGTTCATCCGTTTCGATCGGATTTCACCGGCCGGCCCTCTCTCCCGCGAAGCGGGGGAGAGTTGGAGAGGGGGCTCTCCGGCAAGATCGGAGTAGGCTGGCCCCCTCCCGGCCTCCCCCTCAAGCGGGAGAGGGGAAGCAAGGACCTACTGCCCGAGCACTTCCTTGTTCCAGCGCTGCGTCCAGTCGGAGCGCTGCGTGATCACATAGGGCCAGTCCATCTGCAGCAGGCCCTTGACCTCTTCCGGCGTGTCGATCACGTCAGCCGAGACGCTTTCGGGCAGCTTCACATTCTTGTTGGTCGGGCCGAAATAAAGCTGCTCGGCATAGTCCGTCTGGTTCTTCACGCCCAGCGCCAGCTCGGCGAACTTCTTGGCGAGCTCGGGATTGGGCGAGTTCTTGACGAGGCAAAGCATGTCGCGGACCAGCACCGGGCCCGGGCTCTTCGGGAAGGAGAAACCGATATCGGGATGGGTCTTAAGCGCCGCCAGCACATAGCCGGAGATCATCGGCGCCATGGCGACCTCGCCCGCATCCATCATGGCGAAGGCTTCGTCGAGATTGGTATAGGTGAGCGCGATCGGCTTCAACTCGCCAACCTTGGCGAAGGCCGCATCGGCGTCATGCTCGTCCTTGCCGGCCAGGCGCGCGGCGACGCCGAGCAGGCCGTCGCCCTCGGAGCCCGGATAAGCGGCAACGGCGATCTTGCCTTTATATTCCGGCTTCCACATGTCGGCCCATTCGGGCGGGCTGGAAACCAGCTTCTTGTTATAGGCGATGCCGAGGCCGACGAGCGACATGGCGTAGCAGCCATTGTTCATCCCGTCCCAGATCTCGGTATAGAGCGGGCTCTTGGGGTCGGGCGCCTCGACAACGCCGTCCTTCAGCGCCTGCGGCGCCTCATAGATGTTGAGGAAGGCGATATCCATGGTCGGATTGGCCTTCTCGGCATAGATGCGCGCGAGGCGGTCGCCCGTGCCGCCGAGCACCAGCTCGACCTTGGCGCCGGTCTCGGCCTCGAGCGGGCCGACGACGTTTTGGCGCAGGAGGCGCTCGATGTCGCCGCCCCAGACGCCGACGACCAGCGTCTTGCCCTTGAAATCCTCGGCGAGAGCCGGCGCGATCATGGCCGGCAGGGCGATCGAGGCCGCAAGCGCAGCCGCAATCGCACGATTGGAAAGCGTATCCCGCATGGTTTGGGTCCTCTGGTTCTTGCGTGAACGCCATGGATTGGACGGCGATCGGCCGGGCAGAGGAAGTAGGCTTGCGCTGATAGACGGTATCAGGCGGCCAGTATGTCGCGCGGCTCCAACTTGAGCGATGGTAGCGCGCCGAAGTCGTTGAGTTCGCCAGCGACGCGGCGAACCAGGCCCCGTAGCCACCGGTTGCAGGCCGAATGTTGAGCCCGATCATGCCAGAGCATGTAGAACTTCATCGTGTGGAAATCGGCCGGCGCATCGACCAGCGCGAAGGGCATGACCGCCGCCATCTGCTCGGCGAAAGGCCGGCTCGACGTGAAGACGAGGTCGGTCCGCGCCAGCGTCGAGGGCACGAGCGCGAATTCGGGCACGGTCAGCGCGATGCGGCGCTTCTTGTCGATCTGGGCGAGGCGGCCGTCGACCGGGCTGATCTCGGCGCTGATATAGGGCGTCGGCGAGAGATGGTCGAGCTCCAGATATTCGTCGAGCGTGAGGCGGGCGCGGCCGGCCATCGGATGGTCCTGCCGCATGACCAGCACCATGTCGGTCTCCAGCAAGGGCGCGAAACGCAGGCTTTCGCGCGGCAGCGGCCAATTGCCGATGACCAGATCGATCGAGCCGGCTTCGAGCTCGCAGAATATCTCGCGCTCGTTCTGGGTCCCGCAGAAATCAACCTGCATGCGCGGCGCCTCGCGCCGGAGCATCTCGACGATGCGCGGCATGAAGAAGATTCCGAGGCAGTTGACGGCGTGGATGCGGATGGCGCGTTCATCGGTCGCCGGGTCGAAGGGCCTGTCTTCGATCACCATGCCGTCGATTTCGGCAAGGACGCGCTCGATCCGGCTGCCCAGTTCGAGACCGCGCTCCGTCGGCACGAGGCGGGCGCCGCTGCGGACCAGCAGCGGATCGCCGATGATTTCCCGAAGCCGCTTCAGCGCCAGGCTCACCGCGGGCTGGCTCTGGCCGAGGATCGCCGCCGTGCGCGACACGCTGCATTCATCGAGCAAGATTTGCAGGGTCCGCAGCAGGCGGATATCGAGGCCGTGATCCTGGTGGGCGAAAAATCATGGGACCGCCCTTTCCTGTCGACCGGCGGCGCGTTGCCGCATTCCTGCCGATTCACAAAGCACGAAACGTGCCGCATCGCCGCGGCCTGCTGAAATTCCCTTGAGAACGAGGACCGTCCGATGCCCATCCTGATCCGCCAAGGCCTGATCCATACCAATGACGGGGCCGGCACGGTCCTGGAGCGCGGCGACGTTCTGATCGTCGGCAATCGCATCGCTGCGATCGGCCCGGACCTCTCGGCGGAAGCATCGGCGCATCCGGGGATCGAGGTCATCGAGGCGGGAAACCGCATCGTCATGCCCGGCTTCGTCGATGCCCATATGCATTCGAACGAAGGCTTCGAGATGGGGCGCTACGACAATCTGCCCCTCGAGATATGGCTTTCGGAGGTCTATCCGCCCTTCGGCGCGCCGACGCTGACCTGGCGCGAGCATTATCTGCGCGCCATGCTGGTCGGCATCGTCTCGATCCGTTCCGGCGTCACGGCGCTGCAGGACGACGTCATCAACATGGCCTTCACGCCCGACGCGGTGGATGCGACGGCGAGCGCCTATCGCGACCTCGGCCTCAAGGGCTGGCTCACCGCCTCGATGTGGGACGAGGGCTTCCTCAAGAGCCTGCCCTTCCTGAACGAGATCATGCCGGAAGAGTTGAAGGGACGGCTGAACGCTCTGCATACGCCGGGCCGCAAGGAGCAGATCGAATTGTTCCACGAGCTTCACGGCAAGTGGCACGACAAGGACGGCATGCGCATCATCCTCGGCCCCTGCGGTCCGCAGCGCTGTTCGCCGGAACTTCTGGAAGAGGTCGCGGCGCTGTCGGAGGCGATGGACCTGCCGATCCATTGCCATGTGCTGGAGACCAAGACCCAGGCGGTCACCGGCGAGGTCAAATATGGCAAGACGCTGCCGGCCTTCCTCGCCGAAGTCGGCTGCATGACGCATCGCCTGACGATGAACCACGCCATCTGGCTGACCAATGACGACATCGCCATGATGGGCACTGCCGGCGCCTCGATCACCCATAACCCGCTCGCCAATCTGAAGCTCGGCTCGGGCGTCGCGCCGGTGAGGAAGCTCAAGAATGCCGGCGTCAATGTCGCGCTCGGTTGCGATGGCGTCGCCTCGGCCGATTCGGCCGATATCTTCCAGGCGATCAAGGCGGCGTCCGGCATCCACAAGATCGGTACCCACGACTATCGCGAATGGGTCTCGGCGCATGAGGTCTATGAAATGGCGACCAAGAACGCCGCCCGCTCCAGCCTGATGCAGGACGAGGTGGGTTCGATCGAAATCGGCAAGAAGGCCGACATCGTGCTCATCGACCGCTTTGACTGGGGCTTTCTGCCCTTGCACGACCCGATCCAGCAGATCGCGTTCAGCGCCAATTCCGACAGCGTCAAGACGTCGATCGTCGATGGCCGGATCGTCATGAAGGATCGCAAGCTCGCTCTGATCGACGAGGAGGCGATCCGGAGCGAGATTTCGGAAGCGGCCGAGAAGTTCCGGCGCGATTATTGCCCGGCGATGAGCGAGGGCGCCGCCGTGGTCCGCCCCTATCTTGACGAGATGCACTTCAAGGCGACGGGCCGCACGGTTCCCGCCGGCCATCTGCCGCTGCGCATGTCGCCGTCCGATGCCAAGGATCGCGGCTATCCGGTCGCCGCCGAGTAAGCTCGGCCCAAGGAGAATCGATCATGAAGGCTTTCAGTTCCGAGACGGTCGCCAGCGCCAGGGCGTTCCAGATCTCACCGACCGACACCAATTATTTCGCCATCCTGTTCGACGGCGAGAAGGATGCGATCGACAACATCTTCGTCATCGAGATTTTCAATCGCGGCGGCGCCACGCCACCGAACGAGCATTCGCATGCGCATGAGTTCTTCTACGTGTTGCATGGATCCGGCATCGCGGTTTGCGACGGCAAGGAACTGCCGATCGGGAAGGGCGACGCCCTGCTGCTCAACCCGGGCAATGAGCACGTCGTACGCAACACCGGCGACAGCAAGCTCTACACGCTGACCGTGATGACGCCCAATCAGGGTTTCGCCGAACTGATCCGCGGCGGAACGCCGGTAGTGCTGGACGCGGAGGATATGAAGGTTTTGACCGGCGCGGCGTGACGCCAGTCGAAGCCATGACGACAAGAAACCTTCCAGCGGCCTTGTGGACCGCTGGAAGGTTCTCCACCGCCGGGACGATCAGGCATGTGGGGCGCTGTTGTCGTCCTGGCGACGAAACTCGAACAATCCGACGTCGATCGAGCCGGCGCGGAATCCGCCCTCGCAATAGGCGAGGTAATAGTCCCAGAGCCGGCGGAAGCGTTCGTCGAAGCCGAGCCGCGCGACGGTCGGCCAGGCGTCGTGGAAGCGTGCGCGCCATTCGGCGAGCGTCTGCGCATAGCTCGACCCGAACGGCTCGGATCGGACAAGCTTGAGGCCGGCCTCGGTCGCTCGCTGTTCTAGGATGGCAACGGTCGGCAGCATGCCGCCGGGGAAGACATGGCGCTGGATGAAGTCCGGGCGACGCCGGTAGGTTTCGAAGCGTCCAGGATCGATCGTGATCGCCTGGAGGACGACGCGCCCGCCGGGCGCCAGGCGCTGGCGCAGCCCGCCGAAATAGAGCGGCCAGTATTTTTCGCCGACCGCTTCGATCATTTCGATCGACACGATGCGGTCGAACGTGCCGGTGCAGTCGCGATAATCCTGCAGGCGCAGATCGGCGGCGAGACCGCCCTTCGCCAGCCTGTCGCTGGCAAAGGCGAGCTGCCGTTCGGAGAGCGTCAGCCCGGTAACGCGGCAGCCGAGCCCGGCGAGCTTTTCGGCGACCGCCCCCCAGCCGAAGCCGATCTCCAAGACGCTCTCGCGAGCGCCAATGCCGAGCCAGTCGGTGATCCGGTCGAGCTTGCGCTGCTGCGCGGTCTCCAGCGTGTCGCCCTCGGCATAGATTGCCGAGGAATATTGCATTCCCCGATCGAGCCAAGTCTCGTAGAACTCGTTGCCGAGGTCGTAGTGGTAGGCGATGTTGCGCCGGCTGCCGCGCCGATGGTTCTCGTTGGCGCGGTGCCGCAGCCGGGAGGCGAAGGTCGCGAGCCGCCCGCCGCCCGCCGTCGGGCCGAGATGCGGCGCGTTGATCGCCAGGATCTCGATCAGCGCCGGCAGATCGGGGCTGGACCATTCGCCGGCGATATAGGCATCAGCGAAGCCCAGGCCGCCGCCAGCTAGGGTTCGCCGCAGCGCGCTCCATGTCTTGAGGCGGATCGTTGCTTCCGGGCCATTCTCCGCCGCCTTGATCGTCACCAGCCGCCCGGAAGGCGTTTCGACGTGGAGACAGCCGTGGCGAAGCCCACGCAGCAGGCGGCGGAGAAGCCGCTCCGCGAGGTCTGTACTGAGCGGGGACAGCCAGCCGGCGGAAAGGACGGAATAGCGTTCGCGGGTCGACATGTCTCTCCTCATGCGATCCGGGTCGATCGGCGGTCGGCGGAGCGCGGGCGTTTCGTCAGCGGCACGCCCTTCAGCCACAATTTCAGCGCTTCCCAGTGGATGCCGGCGATGACCTTGAGCGTCAGCAACGGAAAAGCGAGAGCGGTCTTCAGTACGGACGGATCGTCGAGCGGCGCCCGCTCGCCAACCATCGAGGTCGCGATCAAGGGTCCGGTCTCGTCCGAGACGTTCACCGACAGCACGACGCGCTCCCCCGGCGGGGCGATCTGGAAGCGGTAGGCGAGGTCCATGCCAAGGAAGGGCGAAACGTAGAAATCCTTGGCACAGCCGTGCCGCAGCATCGCGCCGGGCGCCGCGTCGGCGTCCACCGCCGCGACATAGAAATGACGTTGCCCGAAGGTGTTGTTGACCTCATAGAGCACGGCGGCGGGGTGCCCCTCGGCATCGTCGCAGAAATAGACGCTGATCGGATTGAAGACATAGCCGAGCACGCGCGGCATGGTCAGGATACGGATGCGCCCGCCTGCCGCTTCGATGCCGGCGTCGCGCAGCTTTTCCTCGACGAAGGCGCGCAGACCCCACCGGCTACCGTCGCCATGGTCGGAAGCATGAAACGAGATCAGGTTGAAGCGATCCAGCGAGAAGAACCGCAGCCTCTTGCCGAGCGCGCCGACTTCATCGAGGTCAAGCAGCGTCCAGAACACCCGATAGCGAAGCCGGTGCGCCTTCGGCCGGATGCGACGATGCAGGACGGCGCCGCGATAGAGAGCGGAGGCTTGGCTCATCGGGCCGTCTCAAGACCGGGGCCGGCGGGGACCAGATGAATGCGCCCGCTCTCATTGGCGACGTTCCAGGGTCGGCGCACGCCGCCCAATTGTTCGGCAACGGCGAGCCCCGATTGCAGCCCATCCTCATGGAAGCCGGCGCCGAAATGCGCGCCGCAGAACCAGGTTCGCCGCCTTCCCTGCAGCGACCAGAGCTGGGCCTGCGCCGCGGCAGCCTTCGCATCAAGGATCGGGTGCTCGTAGATTTCGCTGTGCAGCAGCCGGCCGGCGCGCGGCGCGCGCGGCGGATTGAGCGTGACGAACAGGTTCAGGCCGGGCAGTCCCTGCAAGCGGTTCATCCAGTAGGTAACGTTGAGCCCGGCGCCATCGACATAGTTCCAACTGGCCCAGACGGCACGCCGCTTCGGCATCAGCAGCTCGTCGGTGTGTAGTACGGCGAGGTTCCGGCTGTAGCGGAAGGCGCCGAGCAGGCGCCGCTCCGGCACGTCGGCATCCGCCAGCATCGCGAGCGCCTGATCGGCATGGGCCGCGATCACGACGTGGTCGAAATCCTCTTCACCACCGCTCACGTCGCGAACCCGAACATGGTCCGGATAGCGCTGGATGCGCGCGACGCCGGTCGAGAGCCGCCGGGCCGGGCCGAGCCGTTCGGCAAGGCGCTCGACATAGCGCCGGCTGCCACCCTCGACCGTGCGCCATACCGGCCGACCTGTCAGTTGCAAGAGGCCGTGATTGGCACAGAAGCGCAGGAACGAGGCGGCGGGATAGTCGAGGATGGCCTCGGCCGGTGCCGACCAGATCGCCGCCGCCATCGGCAGCAGATGATCATCGATTAGCGCCCGGCCGTAGCCGCCTTTCGCGAAATAATCGCGAAGCGTGAGTGTTTCATCCAGCCCCGAGGCCATGGCAGGGCCGGCCTCCCGGTAGAAACGGGTGAGCTCGCGCAGCATCGACCAGAAGCGCGGGCTTACGAGATTTCGCTTCTGTGCGAACAATCCCGAGAGGCCGCAACCGGAGTATTCGAGCGCCCCCTTGCGGAGCGAAACGCCGAAGGACATGTCCGATGCTTTGGTCTCGACGCCCAGATGGGCGAACAGGGCGGTCAGGTTTGGATAGGCCGGTTCGTTGTAGACGATGAAGCCTGTATCGACGGGGACGACGCCCTCCGCCATGCGGGCCGACACGGTGTTCGAATGGCCGCCGAGCCGATCGGCCTTCTCATAGAGCGTCACCTCGTGCCGGCCGGCGAGAAGCCACGCGGCTGACAATCCGGCAATTCCGGATCCGACCACGGCGATCTTCAGGGGCCTGCCGCTCAGTTGTAAGTTTTCGCTCATCGGGAAATCGTGCCATTGCTCGTGTTATCCTCCAATACGGGCGACAACAGCATTTGGATGACCGGGCGTGATCCAAATTCAGGATCGCAGCGTAGAAGGGGCATGAGTGACGATCGTCGCACCAAAAGAACAAGGGCGGGCGGAGAGACCGGGCTGGCGCTGATGCAGCACGAGGCTCCTGACTTCGGCCGATGGATCGAGGCGGTCGCGCTTAACCGCGACCGTGAGGCTTTTGCGCGGCTCTTCGACCATTTCGCCCCGCGGTTGAAGGCCTACCTGCTGCGCGCCGGCGCCACGCCGGGAGCTGCCGAGGATTTCGCGCAGGAGGCGATGCTGATCGTCTGGCGCAAGGCCTCTCTCTTCGACGCGCGCCGCGCTGGGGCCTCTACCTGGATCTTCACCATCGCCAGGAACTTAAGGATCGACGCGATCCGACGCGAGAAGCTGGCGCAGCGCGAGCCGGACCCGTCGGAAATGCCCGACGATCCCTTGCGCCCCGATCAGATCTATGGCGAGCGCGCCGATGGGGACCGCATCCGCTCCGCACTCGGCAACCTTTCGCCGGAGCAGTTTCGCATCGTCGAGCTCTCCTATTTCCACGACAAGCCGCATTCCGAGATCGCTCGCGAGCTCGGAGTCCCGCTCGGAACCGTCAAGTCGCGCCTGCGGCTCGCCCTGATCCGGCTGCGCGGCCTATTGAGCGACACGCCATGACCCTGGTTAAACATCACCCAAGCGAGGAATGGCTCCTCGGTTATGCCTCTGGAACGCTGCGAGCGCCGGAGGCGGCCGTGGTCGAGGCGCATCTTTCGTTCAGTCCCATCTCGCGCGGCTTCGTCCGCGATCTCGAAGCCGTGGGCGGCGAGATGCTCGAGGAAGGCCTGGCTCCTGCCTCGATGGATGGCGACGCATTGCTCCGCGTCATGGCGCGCATCGATGCCGATGGCGGTGAGGCGCTGAGCGCCGGCCCGCTCAATGACATGCCGGAACTTCCGGATTCGCTGCGCCGCTTCCCGCTCGGTCCCTGGCGCTGGCTGGGTCCGGGAACGCGTATGCGCTCCGTCGGAGCCCCGGCGGATGGCGATTGCCGGCTGATCCTGTTCAAGATCGATCCGGGCCGGAAGATGCCGCAGCATAGCCATGACGGCGTCGAGCTCACCTGCGTGCTCACGGGCTCCTATTCGGATGCGAGCGGCCGCTTCGGCCCGGGCGATTTCGAGGAAGCCGACCAGGCTACGGACCACCAGCCGGTCGTTGATTCGGACGTGCCCTGTCTGTGCCTGGTGGCTCTGGACGGCCAGATTCGTCTCACCGGCGCGCTGGGCCGCATCCTGCAGCCTTTCGCGCGCCTTTGATCACGGCGCTCCATATCGCTGTCACGAGCCTTTTGGCGCTTGTTCTGATCGCAGCGGCGGCCTTCATCTTTCGGGATCCGCTGCTGCGCCTCGTAACGCCCGACGGCGGCGCAACCCTTCATCGCTCGCTTGCGTATGGCGATGGCCCGCGCCGCACGCTCGACATCTATGTACCGAAGGGTGCCAGCAACGCGCCGGTCGTCCTCTTCTTCTATGGCGGCAGCTGGCAAACGGGGCGCAAGGAACTCTACGGCTTTGTCGGCAACGCGCTCGCTGCGCGCGGCATGGTCGCCGTCCTGCCGGACTATCGCGTCTATCCCGAGGTCAAGTTTCCGGATTTCGTGCGGGACGGTGCCGCGGCGACGCGCTGGACCCATGACAATATCTCCCGCTTCGGCGGCGACCCCTCTTCCGTCATTCTGATGGGGCACTCAGCCGGCGCCCATATCGCCGCCATGCTGGCGCTCGACGGCGATTATCTTCGTGCCGAGGGGCTCGACCCGGCGCGCGATATCAAGGCCCTAGTCGGACTGGCTGGGCCTTATGATTTCCTGCCGCTGACGAGTTCAACCTTCATCGACATGTTCGGCGGCGCCGAGCGTGCCGAAACTCAACCGATCCACTTCGCGACGGAAAGCGCGCCGCCTGCCTTTCTGGCCGTCGGCGATGCGGACACGATCGTCTCCCCGCGCAATACGGCCAATCTCGCCGCGAAGCTTCGGGCGCTGGGTGGGGCTCCGAAGGAGATCATTTATCCGGGCAAGGGGCACTTTGGCCTGATCCTGCCGTTTATCGGCCCTCTGCGGTTTCTGGCACCCGTCGTCGATGATGTCGCTGACTTCATCAAAGCAACCGTTGCGAAGGGGAGGCCGACATGACCTGGCCGATCGTCGCTATCGCCGTCGCGGCGATCTTCCTCGTCCTCGTCATGACTGCAGCGTGGATGACGGGTCGTACGACCGGCAATGCCGGGTGGTCGGATGCATTCTGGTCCTTCGGCGTCGGGGCGGCGGGTGTCGGGGTAGCCCTTCTGCCGGATGGGACGCCCGGTGGACCCACAGCGCGTCAGCTCGTTATCGCGGTCCTGATCGCTCTCTGGGGGCTGCGCCTCGGCCTTCATATTGCGGGGCGCTCGCGAGGCGGACCGGAGGACGCTCGCTATGCCGAGCTTCGGCGCGAATGGGGCGCGAATTTCTCGCGCCGGCTCTTCGTCTTCCTGATGATACAGGCGGCGGCCGGCACCTTCCTCGTCGTGACGTTCCATATCGCCGCCCACAATCCCGCGCCTGGCCTTCGGCCGCAGGACTATGCCGCGATCCTGCTTCTCGCAATTGCGGTTATCGGCGAGACAATTGCCGATCGCCAGCTCCACGCCTTTCGCCGTGCCGGCCATCGCGGCAAGGTCTGCGATGTCGGCCTCTGGAGCTGGTCGCGCCATCCGAATTATTTCTTCGAATGGCTCGGCTGGTGCGCCTATCCGCTGTTCGCGATCGATCTTTCGGGGAGCTATCCGTGGGGCTGGATCGCGCTAACGGGGCCGGCCTTCATGTATTGGCTGCTGGTTCACGTCTCTGGCATACCCCTGCTGGAGGCGCATATGCTGCGCTCGCGCCCCGAAGCCTTTCGCACCTATCAGCGCCGTGTCAGCGCGTTCTTTCCCTATCCGCCGCAATCAGGCGGATAGGCCGAAGACGCGAAACAGCCAGCCGCAGGCGAGAATAGCGAGAGCCGAGGCGAGCCCGCTGACAAAGGTGCCCCAGGCCATGTCGATCAGCGTGATCGCGAGGCCCCAACTGCGCAGCGTGGCGAAATTGGTCAGATCATAGGTCGCATAGGCGAAGAAGCCGAACAGCGCGCCAAAGGCGAAGGCGCTGAGGACAGTCCCGCCCCTCAGGGCCGGTGCGACAGCGAAGACAACGAGGCCGGCCGCGTAGAGAAGGTAGAAGGCGATCGCCGGGCCGACCCGGAAACCGTCCAGCAAAATGTCCCCGATCAGCGGCCGATAGATGCGCCCGGCCATGGAGCCGAGCCAGACGGCATCGATCGCGGCAAAGGCGACCAGCGTGACGAGATAGGCGAGGGCGATGGCCATGGTGTTGTCCTTTTGAGGTCAACGAGAAACGGACGGCAGGAACCATCGGATCAGTCGAAGGCAAAATGCCGCGACCCTTGGCAGAGGCCCGCTTACCTGACGCGGTATCGTGTGCTGCCATCCGTGGGCGGGACATCCGGGGCGGGCTTCCCCCTGTGCTCATGCCGCCAATATCCCAGATGGCGGACTCAGTGCCCATATTGGCGATACAATCGACCCGCCGAAGCGCCTACTAATCGGGAAAGGCCGTCGCAGAACGGCAGCGCAAGGAAGGGGAGGCATCCATGGCGGATCGCCCTCTCGCCGGGAGGAAATCGCCATGACGTCCTACCTTTTCAGGAATGTGGAGATATGGGACGGCGATCGCGACGATCGCTATCCAGGTGAGGTTCTCGTCAGTGGTAACCGCATCGCCAAGGTCGCACTGGGCCGTAACCAGATCGCGGCCGAGCAGGCGGCGGAGGTGATCGATGGCGGCGGCATGACGATCATGCCTGGCCTCGTCGAGGGCCATTGCCACCTTTCCTTCGTCGGCCCGCGCCGCAACCAGGATCTCGGCGAGATTCCGCCTGAGGAGCATCTTCTGCGGACCTGCCGCAACGCGACCTTCATCCTCGATCACGGCTTCACCTCCTGTTATTCCGCCGCCTCGGCGAAGCTGAGGATCGACGTTGTCGTCCGCCAGGAGATCGAGGACGGCTATCTCGCCGGCCCGCGCTATCGCGCCGCCGGTCCGGAGATCACCGTCACCGGCGGTCTCGGCGATGAGCGGAAGCAGCACATGCATGCCGAGAGCTTCGGCATGATCGCTGACGGAGTCGACGAGATCCGCAAGGCGGTGCGCCTTTGCTGCCGCGAGGGCGTCGACAATGTGAAGCTCAACATTTCCGGCGACGAATTCGTGGGCCATGCTCGCGCCGAGGTCGTGTCGATGACCCAGGAGGAGGTCGATGCCGCCGTTGCGGTCGCGCATGACTGGGGCAAGCGCGTCGCCTGCCACAGCCGCGCGGCGGAATCGGTCAAGCGCGCCGTCCGCGCTGGCGTCGATTGCATCTATCATTGCGACTTCGCCGACGAGGAAGCGCTCGACATGCTGGAGGCGGTCAAGGACCGCGTCATCATCGGCCCGGCTTTCGGCCTCGTGCATAATTCGGTTTTCGAAGGCGATGTCGTCGGTCTCTCTAAGGCGGTCGTGGAGCGCATGGGCCTGCCGAGGAAGCTCGAGCACACGGTCGCGACCTATCACGAGATGAGGAAGCGCGGCATGAAGGTTGTCGTCGGCGGCGACTATGGCTTCACCGTCACGCCCATGGGCCAGAACGCCCGCGACATCGGCCATTTCGTCAAATTCTTTGGCTATTCGCCGGCCGAGGCGCTGCGCTGCGCTACGGCGGTCGGTGGCGAACTGATGGGCCATAAGGGCGAACTCGGCCTCGTCAAGGAGGGCGCGCTCGCCGACCTGCTGCTCGTTGACGGCAATCCGCTGGAGGACCAGTCGGTGCTGGTCGGTCCCTCGCTCCTTGCCATGGTGATGAAGGACGGCGTCCTGCACCGCGATCCGCGCCGCTATGTGGCGCCAGAGCGCCGCCTCGCCGCCGAGTGAGCCGGATCTGACGCATAGCCGGCCTTGGCCCGTCGATTGTACCGAGCTTCCGCGATCCTATGGAGTCCCCACCTTGTCCATAGCCGGAATCGCGCTGGAAATGCGCGATATCACTAAGTCGTTTCCCGGCGTCCGTGCCCTCGAAGCTGTCAGCTTCGATTGTGCGGCCGGCGAGGTGCATGCGATCTGCGGCGAGAACGGCGCGGGCAAGTCGACGCTGATCAAGGTGCTCGGCGGCATTTACCAGCCCGACGCCGGCTCGATCCTCGTCGAGGGCACGCCGGTCGCCTTCACCCATCCGGTGCAGGCCCGGCGCGCCGGCATCAGCATCATCCATCAGGAACTGAGCCTGCTGCCGCATCGCTCCGTGGCGGAGAACGTGTTTCTGGGGCTGGAGCCGACTCGTTTTGGCCGTCTCGACCGCAAGGCGATGCAGGTTGGAGCGCGGTGTCTGCTAGACCGCCTCGGTTCGACGATCGCCGCCGAGGCCCGCGCCGGCGAACTCTCGATCGCCGAGCAGCAGATCGTCGAGATCGCCAAGGCGTTGGCCATCGACGCGCGCATCCTCGTCATGGACGAGCCGACGGCGGCGCTTGATGACACCAGCGCCCGCCGCCTCCTCGATCTCGTTGGCAAGCTCCGCGGCGAGGGCGTCGCCATCGTCTATGTCTCGCACCGCATGCCCGAGATCGCTGCGATCGCCGACCGGGTGACGGTGATGAAGGACGGGCGCAAGGTCGAGACCGGCGCCGTCGCCGACATGCCGATCGAGCGCATCGTCCGCCTGATGGTCGGCCGCGAACTCTCGGATTTCTACCCCGCCAGGCCGAATGCGACGCAGGGCGACGTGCTGATGGAGATCGAGGGTGGCGGCAACGCCGCGCTCGCCGACATCGATCTCGTTCTCCGCGCCGGCGAAATCGTCGGCGTAGCCGGGCTGGAGGGCTCCGGCAAATCGGCCTTGGCGCAGGCGATCTTCGGCGATCGACCCTTCACGCGCGGCACCATGCGCTTTGCCGGGCGGCCGATTGAATTGAAGCGCCCGCGTGCCGGCATCGAGGCGGGGATCGGCTATCTCTCGGATGATCGCAAGCGCGAGGGTCTGATCCTTCAGCAATCGCTGCGCGACAATGTCCTTCTGGTGCGCCGCGCCTTTGCCGGACCACTCCGTGCCGCCGCGCGCGGTGCGCTCTCCGATGAATTCGCCGACGACATGCTGCGCCGGCTCGACGTTCGGGCCGCCCGCTTCGACCAGGAGATCCGCCAGCTCTCCGGTGGCAACCAGCAGAAGGTGATCCTGGGCCGCTGGCTGGCGCGCGATCCGAAGCTGCTCATCTTCTGTGAGCCGACCCGAGGCATCGACGTCGCTGCCAAGGCGGCGATCTACCAGCTGATGCGCGACGTCGCCGCGCGCGGGCGCGGGGTCTTGATGGTCTCGTCCGATCTTCCCGAGATCGTCGGCGTTTCCGACCGCATCGTCGTGATGCATCAGGGCCGCATCGCGGGCGAGTGCATGCCCGATGCCGGTGAGGAGAGCGTCATGGCTCTCGCCGTTGGCCACCGCCCGGCCATCCTCGCTTCGAACGGAGCCGCGCTGTGACCATGGCCGACGCCTCGCTTCCATCCCCGGCCCGCCGGCTCGCCTTTCCGGTGCCGCTGCTGCTCTTCCTAGCCTCAGCGGTCCTCTATATCGGCGCTTCGCTCTATAGCGGCCAATGGAACCAGCTCGGTGCCACCGGCCTGATCGGCCTCGCCCAGCGCATGGTCGGATTGGGCATCGTCGCGCTCGGCCAGACCTTCGTCATTCTCTGCGGCTCGATCGATCTGTCGGTCGCCAACCTGATCAGCGTCGCGGCGGTGCTGGCTTCCTTTGTCATGCAGGGCGATCCTTCGATGATCGCCCCGGCGGTCGTTCTCGTGCTCGTTGTTTCGGCGGCCGTCGGTTTCGCCAATGGCGTCATCGTGGCCAAGTTGGGCGTCAATCCGCTGATCGCGACGCTCGGCGTCGGGTTGATACTGCAGGGGCTGCTTTCGGCCAGCTTCAACAATTTCGCCGGTTCGGTTCCCGAAGCCTTCCAGGCGCTTGCCTATGGGACGGTCGCCGGTGTTCCCTATTCGGTGATCGGCCTTCTGGTCCTTGCGCTTCTCGGCGCCGGGCTGCTGCATTCGACCCGTTTCGGCGCCCATCTTTATGCGACGGGCGGCAATGTCGATGGCGCTCGTCTCGCCGGTATCCGCACTGACCGGGTCACCATTCTCGCCCACGTGATCTGCAGCCTGACGGCCGGCGTGACCGGGCTCTATCTGGCGAGCCGGCTGCGTTCCGGCGCGCCCTGGGTTGGCCGTGACGGCGTCTATGATCTTGAATCCATCGCGGTCGTCGTCATCGGCGGCACGCTGCTCTCCGGCGGGCGCGGCGGCGTGTGGGGCACGCTGGCCGGCGTGCTGCTCTTCGCGACGCTTGACGCCGTCTTCAACATGCTGGGCGTGCCAGCCTTTCCGAAGCAGGTGTTGCGCGGCGCGATCGTCGTCCTCGCCGTCGCCGCCTATGCGGTCCGCAACAAGGGAGCGGTCGCATGAGTTCGGCGGCAGCCAGCGAACCGCGCAAGGGTGGCGTCGTGAGCGTTCTCAGGAAGCTCAACATCGCGGTGATCGTCTTCGTCGTTCTCTACGCGGCCATTGCCATCCTGCAGCCGAACTATATCGAGCCCGCAGGATTCATGAACTTCCTGAAGCGGGCGACGCCGCTCGCCGTGCTGGCTTGCGGACAGATCTTCGTGCTCGTCTCCGGCGGCTTCGACCTTTCCATGGGTGCCCTAGTCACATTGACCGTGATCGGCGGCTCGATGCTGACCGACAATGATCCGGGAAATACCGTCTGGGCCATCGGCGTGCTCTATGCCATCGGCATTGCGGTCGGCCTCGTCAACGGCTTCGTCGTCACGGTGCTGCGCGTCCCCTCGATCATCGCGACGCTCGGCATGCTGCTGTCACTGAACGGAGTCGCCATGATGTGGTCCGGCGGGTCGCCGCGCGGCTATCTCCCCGACAATCTTCGATTTTTCGGCCGCTACGCCTTTCGTGACGTGCCCCTGATCGGAACCTTCCCGATCGCCGTCATCGTGCTGGCCGTCGTCGCCGTCCTCGCTTTCTGGGGACTGCAACGCACCGTCTTCGGCAAGCGGGTCTTCGCGATCGGTGACAATCCGCGTGCCGCCGAACTCTCGGGCGTTCGTGTCGATCGGACCCGTTTCGCGGCCTTCATCCTCTCGGCGCTCGCCGCCGTCACCGGGGGCATCCTGCTTGCGGGCTTCGGCGGCGTGTCGGTTGACGTCGGCTCGGGCCTTGAATTGCAGGCGATCGCCGCCTGCGTGATCGGCGGCGTCCAGCTTATGGGCGGTCGCGGTAGCGTCATTGGTGCCGTTGCCGGCGCCCTGACCCTGTTCGCCTTGTTCACGCTCCTGAATCTGCTGGGTCTACCGCAGCCACTCAAGGACACGGCACAGGGCGTCATCCTGATTTCGGCCGTCGCGTCCGGCGCCTGGCGCCGGCGCCGCGCCGGATAGAGAGGGCCGATAGGCTCGCAACGCCGCGCCAAGCGGTATCGAACGGGAGGATTGCAATGACAAGACGATGGATTGGAATCGTGGTGGCGGCGGCGAGCCTTGCGTTCGCCGGGACCGCCATGGCCCAGAACTTCGACGATCCGAAGGAGTTCGAGGCGTCGAAACAATTGCTGGAGATGAAGCCCCAGGGTCCCGAGGGCAAGCCGTGGGAGCAGAATCTAGGCGGCAAGGAGGTCGATACCTCCCAGTATAAGAAGGCCGGCCCTTACCACATCTGCTTCTCCAATGCCGGTGTGAACAATCCATGGCGCGTCGTCGGCTGGACCGACATGCAGGCTCAAGTCGAGATCCAGAAGGCCGATATCGCCTCGTTCACGGCTGCCGATGCCGAAGGCAAGGACGACAAGCAGATCTCGGACATCAACGCCTTCGTTTCTTCCGGCAAATGCGACGTGCTGATCGTCTCGCCGAACACGACGGCGGCGCTGACGCCGGCGGTGGAGGCGGCGTGTAAGGCACTGCCCGTTGTGGTCTTCGATCGTGGCGTTCTGACCGAATGCCCCGTCACCTTCGTCAATCCCATCGGCGGCTATGGCTGGGGTATCCAGACGGCGAACTTCATCGCCGAGAAGCTGCCCAAGGGCGGCAAGGTGCTGGCGCTCAGGATCCTGCCGGGCGTCGACGTGCTGGAGACGCGCTGGTCGGCGGCGAACCGCATCTTCAAGGAGAAGGGCATCGACGTGGTCGGCGCCGAGTTCACCGATGGCGACAACGCCAAGACCAAGGCGATAGTCGAGGACTACATCAACCGCTTCGGCAAGATCGATGCGATCTGGATGGATGCCGGCGCCACGGCCGTCGCCGCCATCGAGGCCTTCGAGGATGCGGGCCAACCGTTCCCGATCATCACCGGCGAGGACCAGGAAGACTTCCTGGTGAAGTGGAAGAAGGAAGGGCTGACGGCGTTCGGTCCGACCTATCCGACCTATCAGTGGCGCTCGCCCATCATCGCGGCGGTCAAGATCCTCAAGGGCGAGCCGGTCATCGGCCCGACCTGGAAGCTGCCGCAGCCGGTGATCACGCAGGAGACGCTGGACCAGTACGTCAATGAGAAGATGCCGCCGCTGCACTACGCCATGTGCGGCTGCGAGGACATGCCCGGCTATCCGGAGACGTGGGGCGGCAAGAAATAACGAATAAAAGTGGGGCAAAGACTGGGGCACCGAGAGGTGCCCCTTTTCTTGCGCGGGGAGCGGACAGTTCAGCGTGTAACCGGATCGTCATCCATGAGGCCGGATCGGCCGTGCCTTAAGGCTTGCATGATTGCCGCCATGATTTGCACCCTCATGTAGTCGGCCCGATCTTCTTCCGACGCGGCGAGGCCGACGGCCGTAATCTTATCAACAGTGTGCTGTGCCCATTCTGAAAAGGTCCAATAGCCGTCAATCATCTCGTTTCCCCCCTTTCACCCTCGCCGCATTTTCATGAGCTCGCTGGAGAGGCAAGCGGCTACCCGCTCCAGACAGGCAGTGGCCGAACGCACTTCGCCTTCGCTGGCATTTGGTCGGAGGCCGAGCCGGAGGGCGCAGGTGAAGCCGAGCCCGGAGCGGCCGATGGTCGTCTCGACGAGACGGGGAGGGCTTTCGCCGCCGCTATCCCAGGGTGCACGTCTTGTTGCGACAATGAGCTCGCTGTCGTCATCGCGAAGTACTAGGAACGCCGAAGCATCGGTATCGTCGCGCAGGATCGGCAGCAGGGCTTCCACCCCCGTGGCGATCCCGCCAAAGCCGAAGCGCGCCAGGCCTAGTCGTCCCCCCGCTATGCCCGGCATGAGCACGCCGCCCGCGTCCCGCTCGACAAGGCCTGCGGCGTCGAGTTCTGCCACCACGGCGAACGCAGTTGAGCGTCCGATGCCGAGCTCGGTCGCTAGCTCAGCGACAGAGCCGCCCGGCGCGTCGGCGAGGCGAGACAGCATTCGCGCGACGGCGGCGATACCGGC
Source organism: Kaistia algarum (assembly GCF_026343945.1). NCBI lineage: Bacteria > Pseudomonadati > Pseudomonadota > Alphaproteobacteria > Hyphomicrobiales > Kaistiaceae > Kaistia > Kaistia algarum. The sequence continues at coordinate 1,050,517 of NZ_JAPKNJ010000001.1, read as the reverse complement.
GGTCTCATCCATTCTCTGCGCTCCTCGTCGGCTCGATCGCGGCGGAGCGGTTATAGCGATTGCCCTTGTAGTGGATGCGGAACGAGCGTGGATCGTAGGAAGGCCAGAGGCCGCTGGCGAGGATCAGATCGTCTGGCAGGTCCCAGCGCACATGTTCGTCGGCCCAAAGATCCGGCCTCACCGAGCGCGTCGCATGGCCGCGTGTCACCACGATCTCGGTTGCGACATCGACGCGGCGCGGCACCGAACGCCCACGCAATACGTCGAGGAGCACATCGACGGATCGAAGTCCCATAGCCGGCGGATAGTCGACGGCGGCGAGCGCCACGCCGTGCCGGATCGCCAGCTTGTAGGCGAGGTTGAGATCGCCGCCCGTATGAGGCGGGATTGAGCCGGAACGACCGGCGGCGATGAAAGCCCTGAGCGAACCAACCGCCTGCAGGCCGGAATCGCACCAGACGCCGTCAATCGCCGTGCCGCCTCGGGTGAGCCTCTCCCCCACAATCTCGCGGCCGCGCTGTTGCTGCCAGCCGGTCCAGCCGATGTCGAGAATGTGGATGCCGGGATAGCGCGAGAACACCGACACCGCACCCTCAAGACGCCGATGCGCGGGGTCGGCATCGAAGAGGCCCGGCAAAAGCAGGATCGAGCCATGGCCGCGCAGCCGCTCGGAAAGCCATCGCGCGGTGATCTCGCCGATCGTGCGGTCGTCGCAGGTCACGAAGCAGGCGTTCGCCAGAATATCGGGCCGGCCGCGATCCACGAGCACGGTCGGCACGCCCCGCCTCTCGGCTTCGCCGATTACCTCAATGAGTGCTTCCGATTCATGCGCGCTCAGCACCAGCCCGTCTATCCCGGCCTCCAGAAGCGCCCGGATGTCGGCAATCTGCCGCGCGGCGTCGAGACCGGCATGGTGGACCGCGAGCGAGGAGACCAGCCTCTCATGCCGAACCGCGCCATATTCGACGCTGTGCACCAGGGCAGTTCGCCATGGATGGTCGATCGAGGCATTGGAGAAGCCGAGACGAAATTTCGGCGTTCGGCGGAAGCGGCTCGTGTCGGAGACGATCGCGCAGGCTTCGTTCCGCAGCAACACATAGCTGGCGCCGGGCGCTCGGGTCAGCCGCTTGTGGCGAGGCACGAGGCGGCGTTCGTCCTCCTCGCGCAGTTGCTCCTCCCGGCGAAGCGCCAGGCGCGCCGCCGTTGGCCCGATCGAAAGGATGCCGCGAACCGAAAGATCGAGGAGGCCGTATTCCTCAAGGATCCGGCTGATGCGGCGGAGCGTCGATCGCGCGATGGCGAGGCGCCGCAAAGCCTCTCCGGTCGCGAGCTGTCCATTCGAAGCTGCCAGCAGCATCAACAACTCGATGGCAACCGAGCGCCCGATCCGCTGGTGCTGGGGCGGCCCCGGCTGGCCAGCGTCCGGGGCCGCCGCCTCGACTCTAACGCGGCCTTGGGCCGGACCGGTTCGATCCATGTGGCAAATCCTCCCCGTCCATAGGAAGGGAGAAGCCGCCCCGGCTCAAGCCCGTCGTCAATGATCGGCCGGAGGACTTCAGTGGCCGCGCTGAAGGCGGGCCGGGACGGCGGGGAGCATTGCGGGCGGAAGCGAGGAGGCGAGCAACTCGCGGATCGCTCGGGCGGGCAGCGGAACGCTGAACAGGAAGCCCTGGACCTCGTCGACTGCCGTCTCCGCCGCCACGACGTCGAGTTGCTCGGGTGTCTCGATCCCTTCGACGACGACCTTCATGCCAAGGGCGGCGCTGAGTTCAGCGACGCCGCGCAGCAGGATGAGGGCGCGGCCTGCCGTATCGACATCGTGCACGAAGGAGCGGTCGATCTTGACCGTATTGAGCGGGAAGGCGTGCAGATAGGAAAGGCCCGAATAGCCGGTGCCGAAATCGTCGAGTGCGATCCGGACGCCGAGGTCGCGCAATTGCTGCAGCGTCTGCCGGGCCTGCTCCGTGTCCTGCAGAAGCACCGATTCAGTGATCTCGACTTCGAGCCGCTCGGCGTCGAGCCCGCTGCGCCTGAGCGCCGCCGAGACGGTCGCGACCATGTCGCTTCGCTTGAACTGCACCGAGGAGAGATTGACCGAGACGCGCACGTCGCTCGGCCAGCGGCGGCATTCGGCACAGGCCTGGTTGAGAACCCAGTCGCCGATCTCGACAATGAGCCCCATCTCCTCGGCGACCGGAATGAACTCCGACGGCGGGATCATGCCGCGTCCCGGATGATTCCAGCGCAGCAGCGCCTCGCAGCCGACGATCTTCATGGTGCGGATGTTGAGCAAGGGCTGGAAGTACAGCTCGAAGCCGTCCTTCTCCAGCGCCTGGCGCAGGTCAAGTTCCAGGGCCCGCCGGGCCCGCACGGCGACATCCATAGCCGGTTCGAAGAAGCGCCAGCACGATGTCGCGGTCCCCTTCGCATGGTAGAGGGCGAGATCGGCGTTCTTGAGCAGAAGATCCGTATCGCCGCCATCGCGTGGCGAGATCGCGATGCCGACGCTGGCGCCGATGATGACGGTGTGATTCTCGATGTGATACGGCCGCGAGACGGATTCGACGATGCGTTCGGCGAGTCTCGCCGGGCCCGCATCATCGCCGAGGCGCATCTGCAGCACGGCGAACTCATCGCCGCCGAAGCGTGCCACTCGCTCGCTGGCCTTCAGTGTGCTGCGGAGCCTGTCGGCCACGGCGCACAGCAGCAGGTCCCCCGTCGGGTGGCCCAGCGTGTCGTTCACCTGCTTGAACTGATCGAGATCGATGAACAGAACGGCGAGCTGGTGCCCTGCCTCTTGATCAGCCAGCGCATTCTGCAGCTCTTCATGGAAGACGGAGCGATTGGGAAGACCTGTCAGCGCGTCGAAGCGGGCGAGCTGGCGGATTCGCTGCTCGGCATTGCGACGCTCGGTGATGTCCTCGACCACGACGACGGAACCGCCATTAACCATCGACTCTGTCGTGAAGGAAAGCGACCGTTCGCCCTCGACCTCGGAGTAGAATTCGACGCCGGCGCCCGAAAGCCGATGCTCGAACTCCTGGATGAACTCCCCGAGGTCGAGATCGCGGGCATGGCGCAACGAGCCGCTCTCGCGCAGCAATTCATGCACATTCTTGCCGGTCAGGTCCATGTCGGGCGGAAGTTCGAGCAAGGCCGAAAGCTGCCGGTTGGCGATGCGGATCCGCTTCTTCTCATCGAACATGCACAGCCCATGCGGCATGTTGTTGAGCGCCGTATCGAAATGATGGGCAAGGTCGCGCACCTCGCGCTCCGAGATCACGGCGGAGAGCAGCGTCCCGCGCAACCGTTCGGAAATGAGCTTGAGACCCAGGAAGAACGGCATCACGACGATGCCGAACATCACGTAGTAAAGGCCGCCGACATAGAAGAGCGCCGCTGACAGCGGGATGCCGGCCCCGAGGATCTGCGACATCACGAGCGATCGGCTCGCGAAATTGCGACCCGACGTGCCGATCATGTAGGCGAGTACGACTGAGAAGCTGAACAGGCGCACGAATGGATCGTCGGAAACGACGAAAGCTGCGAGGCACCAGCCACCGAGCAGGCCGACATAGATCGCCGCCCCGACGACGTAGCGTCGCTCCCAATGGCTGAATTCCTCCGCCTTGGTGAAGCTCGGACGGATCCTGCGATAGGTGCGCATGTCGAGGGCGCGAAGATAGGCGACAAGAGCGATGACGATGCCGAACGCGAGCAGCAGTGGGCTCTGCGCCTTCCAGCCCGTAATGATCGCGGCGAGCGACGCCGCGGTCGACCCAACGAACAGCGAAGTCTGTACCTCGAACAGGGCGTCGACCAGGGAACCGTAGATATCGAGCGGGATTGCGGTGTCGGACCGGCCGGTTTCCTGCCGCTGTGTTTTTTCTGTGGCCTGCGAAATCATGCGCGTCCCATCGGAGGGGTCGTCCTCACTACGCGTCGCCCGCGCGGCGCCCGGCCCTTTCTGAGGCGGCTTCGAACCCATCTCGGCACATCTCCTCGATCCGTTCGGACAGCGTCAGGCTGCCGCGGCGCCCTTGGCAGCCTTACCCCGACGCCGGGCGGGCTGGATAGACATGTCCGCAGCAAAGCGCCCGAAGATCGGATCGAAGCGGTCTGGATGGGTCAGGAAGGCGGCGTGTGCGGCTCCGCGCAATTGGAAGCAGTGCTTTTCCCAGAGGCTGGGCATGGAGAGGCCCGCGATGTAATCGAGGTTGATGAACGGGTCGAGCGCGCCGTCGACAATGGCGAGCGGAACGTCCGTTGTCTCGACGATCGCGCGCTGGTCTGCGGTCCCCCCGGTGAAGAGATTTTGCATCATCATCAGCCGCGCGAGGCCGTCTGTGCGTCGGAGCGCCGCCCGGAACTCAGCCGTTTCGGCCTCGCCATAGACGGCCTTGGCGAACGCATCGACTTCCGCTTCGCTCAATTGTTCCTTGCCGAAGAGTGCTCCGACGGGTTCGGGCCGAAAGCCAGCCTGCAGCGATTCGGGCGTCGGCCGAACGGGCGGCGTACCGCTGATCATCAGACCGGCCAGGCCGGGAAAGCGGGCGATGAGGTCGATGCCGATATGGCCGCCAAGCGACCAGCCATAAACCGCGGCGCGCTTGAGGCCCAGTTGCGCCAGCACTTCCAGCACCGTCTCAGCATAGCCCGGGATCGAATAGGTTCGTGCCGGGTCATGCGCATTGCCGGACGCGCCGTGGCCGGGAAGGTCGATCCCGACCAGTTGATGCGTGGTGCCGATTGGCCCCGCGAGCAGAGGACCGAACACCTCCTTGCAACTCGAATTGCCGTGCAGCAGAATTACGGGAAACCCTGTGCCCGAACTCAACCGTACCGCGATGTCGGCATGGCTTGTCTGGATTGTCTGCTCTGATGTCATTCTTGCCCCCTGCGCTTCTCGGTCCGCTTGGCGTTTGCCACCCGCCGCCAGGTTTCGAAACCGCCGGTTGTGTATCTACGCGCGAAACGCGTGGCTTTGAGCTGATCGTAGGAAAGGTTGACTACCAAACCTTTAAGAAAATTGCGGCTGCGTCGAGCGCCACCCGACTTGATCTTGAATATTTGCGAGCGCGATTGTTTTGATTTTATTGTCCGGGCTCTTCGAAGCGTCGTTTGATTGCAACTCCAGTGCATTCACAAGAGGCTCATTGAAATCGAAATGAAGATTGGCAGCGAGTTGGAAAGCTATGTATTGGGCCATTCGGACGAGGAACTCGTCCGGCTGGAAAGGCAGGCCGAGATATTCAGTGAGGCAACGGAAGCCATCCTGTCTCTCGCGGGTCTTCGGACTGGAATGCGCGTTCTCGATCTGGGCTGCGGCGTCGGTGATGTGTCGCTGATTGCTGCCCGTCTCGTCGGAGCCGAGGGCCGGGTCGTCGGCATCGATCGCGCGGAAGAGGCGCTGTCGACCGCCCGCCGCCGCGTCGCGGCCGCCGGCTTGTCCAACATCACCTTCGAGAGCCGCGACATCGAGGCGCTCCAAGATGTCGAACCTTTCGACGCCGTGATTGGCCGCTTCATCCTGATGCATCTGCCGCGCTCCGCCGCGATCCTCGCCGATTTGAAGTCGGTCGTGGTGCCGAACGGTCTCCTGGCCTTTATCGAGATGGACATCTCGTCCTCTTCCGCGGTGCCGCCAATGCCGCTGTTCACTCGCTGTCTGGATTGGATCACTACGCTCTACCGCCGCGCCGGCATGGAGCCGGACATGGGATCGAAGCTCTACGGCGTCTTCCGGGCGGCGGGTCTGGCTCCGCATCTTCACGGGATCTGCCGTGTCGAGGGCGGCCCGGACGCTACCGCCTACGACTATGTCGCGGAAACGATCCGCACCATGTCGCCCAACCTGCAGAAGCTGGGCCTCGCCACGGCGGAGGAACTGGATGTCGAAACGCTTTCGGCCCGGCTCCGCCAAGCGTCGCTTGAAGCGGATACCTGCTTTGTCTTCCCGCGCTTCGTGGGCGCCTGGGCCCGCACCTGACCAAGCCGTACCGGAACGGTGGGAAGCGCCCACCCAGCCAGTCTTTCACCATTGAAGCGGCCGCCGCCTTCCGCTATGAAACGCCCGGCGGTCCACCCGCCCCAGCGACGCACCCGTAGCTCAGCTGGATAGAGCGCTGCCCTCCGAAGGCAGAGGCCAGGGGTTCGAATCCCTTCGGGTGCGCCATTTCAGTACAGAACTGCGAACCGCAGAAGCCGCCGTTTCCCCGCTCGAAGCGGCGACGAGGCTTTGCAGCAGGTTCGATTTTGTCCCCATGATGCGAACCTCATCGTCTGCGACCTCAACGCGCTGGGCAAACGCGCGCAGGTGATCCCGCCGATAACCGCCTCCTTCGATCCGAAGGCTGCTGCGCGCGGCTTGCGAAAGCGCGTCGATCATCTCCGGCGTAACGCTTTGGTCGCCGGAGCCGTCGAGCGCCACCCGTATCCGCTCGGCGTCGGCCGTGGCCTGATCGCGGATTGCCTTCAGACTGGCGATCCGGTCTTTCAATCCCGCATCATCCAGCGCCGCGACGCCTGATTCGATCGCGTCATAGAGCCGGTTGAGGCGCTGATCGGTTTCCGTGATTCGCCGGTTCAGTTCTGTCAGATGCTCGCGGCGGCGCTCGGTTCGCTCCTGCCGGCGATCGAGAAGGCTCGACAGCATCGTCTCCAACCGCTTCGGTTGAAGCAGGCGATCTTCGAGATGGCTCACGACCAGATGGTCGAGCTTGTCCATTCGGATCGAACGACCTTTGCAGCCAGTGGCTCCTTGCCGAGCTTTGGTCGAGCAAGCATAATACGTGTATTGCCCGCCATTGCCCCGCCCGGTGCGCATCGTCATCGCGCCTCCGCACTTGGCGCAGAAACAGATGCCGGTGAGCAAGGTCGGGCCGCTGGTAACCCGCGCAGGCACCACCATCGGATTGCGGGATTTGAGGCGCGCCTGCACCGCGTCGAAGGTATCGCGCTCGATCAGCCGCGGCACCGTCATAATTGCCACTTCACTCTCCGGCTTCTTCTCGCGGTTCTTGAAAGAGCGCGTATTGAACCGGTGCTCGCCGATATAGGTCGTGCGGGTCAGGATCGCATGAATTTGCGCCAGCCCCCATTTCCCGCCGTCACGGGTAAATATGCGGCGTTCATTGAGGTAGGTTGTGATGGCCTTGACGCCCTTCGGGCCGGAGATGCCATCGCCCTCAAGGAACAAGCGATAAATGAGCCGGACCGTTTCCGAGTGCAGCGGGTCGATCTCCAGCTTCTTCTTGGTCTTCGATCCACGCTGTTCGGCCGCAACGATACGATAGCCGATCGGCGGCCGCGCGCCGTTCCAGAAGCCCTGACGCGCATTTTCGTTCATGGCGCGCAGGACGTGCTTGGCGTTTTCCTTCGACTGGTATTCATCGAACAACGCCATGATTTGCCGCATCATGACGTGCATGGGATCGTCGCCCATCTCCTGTGTGATCGAGACCAGCTTTACGCCGTTCTTGGCGAGCTTGCGGACGTAGAACTCCAGCTCGAAATGATCGCGGAAGAAGCGCGAGAAGCTATGAACGACGACGACATCGAAGGGGGCCGGCTTGGTCGTGCCCGCCTCTATCATGCGCTGGAATTCCGGACGACGATCATTGGTGGCGGAAGCTCCTGCTTCCACGAAGGTCTCGACCAGATCATAGCCGCGTGCCGCGCAATAGGCTTCGCCCTGCTTGCGCTGATCGGGAATAGAAACGTCATGTTCGGCTTGGCGGGTGGTCGAGACACGGAGATAAAGAGCGGCACGTTGGGCGACGTAGCGAGATTGCATGTTCATGCGCGACCTCCCTTCGCTTCCTGTCGTTCGAGGATGGGCAGGTCGAGCGCTACTCGATCGTACAGCACCTTCGGCATGAGTTTCCGGCCCTGGCCCGGCTCCATGCTGACGAGACCATAGCTCGCCATGGTCTTGAGGGTGCGCGAAAGGCTGGATTTGGCACGGCCGGTGATCTGCGCCAGCTCCTCCAGCGATCCGGGAGCCTGTGCATGGATCACGCGCAGCAGCTCTCGGTTCCCGCTGGAAAGAACCTGCGCGAAGGATTCGGTCGAGGTGAACCACACCTTAGGATCGTCCGCAGACGGCTTTTCCTCGCCGCGCGCAATCCGCTGGGTACGGGCTTTCATCTCATCATAGTCGGCAATCCCGATCTTCAGTGTGGTCATAACACGCCTCGTTCCTTCAGCACTGCGTCCACCACCTGCCAAAAGTCGGCCAGCAGCGTGGCCGCATCCTCGTAGGCATATGGCTTCACGGTCTGGAACCGGTGGCGATGATCCTGCGGCTCGCGCTTCTTCTGACGACCGACGGGATGGGCATTATCGAACCCGACCAACCGTTCGCCCGAAGGCCCGTGAAGCGTGAGCGAGTAATCGAGGCCATGTGGCTTTTCCGACGAAACCGGGACGCAGGTGACAACGAACTTCACCCAATGACCACCCTCGGGATCGACGACGAGAACCTGACCATGAAGGTCCAACAGCGTATCGAGGCTCGGGTCACGATCCTCGCTCATGGCCGATTGTTAACATCCGGTGTTAATGATGGCAAGGCCGGCTTTGAATGCTCGGCGGCGGCGGCGCTGAACAGACGGTCGAGGACATCGCCGAAATACCGCTCGAAAACGTCCACCTCGGCTTCGGTGACGGGAAGGAACTCCGGCCAATCGTCGACGACGGCCATGCGATCGATGCTGGGATCAGCATCACCGGAGGCACGCGATGCACTACGACTTTGCGGATGATCATCGGCGTAATCATAGAGATCGGCCGGAAGGATCATTGGCACCGATTTGCGGGAACGTTGTTTCCGGGGGCGCTTCATGTTCCCGGACATCACTCACCCTCAACGGTCGGCGTTCGTCGCGCCCTTGCCTTGGCGAAGCCTCGATCGGTGGCGATGAACCGCTCCAGCATGGGGACGATCAGTCGGACGGGATCGGATGCGGCCTGCCCTGCCTCACGGCCGAGGATTTCGGCATAGGCGGTCAGGTCGCGGTGCAAGCTGGCGGGCAGCTCCAGCGTGACCTTGATGGGCTTGTCGTCAGCGATCGGACCGAGCTTCAGCTTGGTCATGGCGTTCCCCCATAGGGTTCGAGCACCAGGTCGCGGGTGACGATGACGCGGACGGGAAAGCCCGGCCGGATGGTCAGCGTCGGGGCGATCTGCAACTGGCGCTGAACGATCTGCTGTCCAGCCTGATTGATGGTGTCCTGTGCGCCGTTGCGGATCGCCTGCACCAGTCGGTCATTGTCATCGGTGGCGAGTTCGGCGCCGATACCAAGCAGCGTCGAAAGGGCTGCTGCCTTGGCGAGATCCCACCAGTGGTAATCGACGCCATCCTCCAGCCCGGCATAGCCTTGCGTGTCCGCTCCCGGCTGGCGTTCCAGCACGATTGACCGGCCGTTCGGGAAGATCAGCCGATTCCAGACAAGGAGGATGCGGCGCTGGCCGAAGCCGACGCCATTGTCATACTGGCCGATGACGCGCGTGCCCTGCGGGATCAGGAGGATGCGGCCGGTCGGGCTGTCATAGATATTCTCCGTCACCTGAGCCGTGATCTGGCCGGGCAGATCGGAACGGATGCCGGTGATGAGTGCTGCGGAAATCACCGCACCAGCCTGAAGCACGTTTGGCGACGCGGGCGCGGCTACGCGATCGGAGGAGACGGTGCGCCTGTCCGGTGTCTGGTCGAGGAAGGCAAGTTGCCGATCCTGCGCCGAAGGCGTGGCCGGCTGGACACCAAGGCCAAGGCTGGCGAGGTTCGGTACAGCCGCCGTCACCGTCGCTGTCGGCGCAGCGTTGCGGGTTTCCGTCGAAGCGAACAGCCGCGCGGTCCTCGCCGCCTCCAGTTCCTGCAAGCGGCGCTGTTCCTCGGCGCTGAGGCCGGGTTGCACGGCAGGATTGGCGGGCGTGCCGACGAGCGGCGGCGTGACGGGTTGCCCGCGGTTCCGGGCGTCGAGAATCGGTCGGCCGAGATCGCCGGGAAGCGGCGGGCCAAGCACCGGCCCGGTATAGTCGCGCGGCAGGCTGTTAAGACCGTCCGGCGTCGCCCGGTTATCGGTCGAAAGCAGTTCCTCGTTCTGGCGACCGCCCTGCGATGTCTGGAGCGCGTAGATCAACGCGCCACCGACGCCGAGACTGGCGACAAGGCCAAGACCGGCAAGCACCTTGCGCGACAGGCGGGTGACGCGCGGCGGCTCGGAGCGCAGACGCATAGGCGCAACCGGCTCGCCGGTCAGCGGCCGGGCGTCGTCCGACGTTTCCGGGCCTTCGGGTTTGCGACCTTCTTCCTTTTCGGGATCGACCTCGTTCACGATGCGGGCCTCCCATCCGTGCGCGAGATGCGGACGCGCTTCTGGTTACGCTCAGTGCCGAAGCGCAGTTCGGCGGCGGCGAAGAGCCGGTCCACGATCATGTAATTGCCACGCACGCGATAGTTCACCAGTTCTGAGGTGTTGCCCTCCGGGCCGACGACGAAGAGCGGCGGCATTTCGCCCTGACCGATGCCGCGCGGAAACGCGATGAACACCTGACGGCCATCGTCGAAAGCGCGTAACGGCCGCCAAGGCGCACGATCGCCGGAAACCTCGTAGCGGAAGTTGACGCGAGAGAGATCGACGCCGGAGGCGACGGGCTGGGTTGCCTGCGCCTCGGCGTTCTGGCGGCGCAGCGCGATAAGCTGGTCCTGCGGATACTGCCAGGACACCGACGCCATATAGGTCCGCTCGGTCGAGCGCAGTTCCATATGGTAGGTACGCAGGTTGGTATTGATGACGAGATTGGTCATCAGATCGGTGCGTGTCGGCTTGACGAGGATATGGACCTGCCGTGCGGCACCTGTGCCGCTTTCTGTATCCCCGATGATCCAGCGCACCGTATCACCGGCCGCGACCGGGCCGGAGCCGACCAGCGTTTCACCGGGCTGAAGCGCGATGTCGGTGATCTGCCCGACGGCAGTATAGACCTGATAGAGCGCGCCTTGCGTGAAGGGATAGACCTGCATGGAGTTGATGAAGCCGTCGCGGACGGGCTGGATGCGGGCGGCGGCATTGGCCTGATTGACGCGCGTTGCTGGATCGGTGGACTCCGGCGTCCGGCGCGAGGTCTCGACGGGCTTCATCTGTCCGGGCAATGGCAAGGGGCGCGGCAGTTCGACCACCGTGACTGGCGCAGGCGGATCGACCGCCTGCACGGCCGGCGCGGCGTCGTCATAGGAAATTTCGGGCGGCGGGGTCGTGGTGGCGCAACCGGCAAGGGCCGTGGTGCAGATGAGGAGAGCCGGGAAAGCGGACTTACGGAAAGCCGGCCTCCCGAATTTACGGAAGGCGGGTGTCATTGTCCAAGCTCCTTCGACCAGTTGATGGCGTTGACGTAGATTCCGAGCGGATTGACCCGGAGTTTTTCCGCGTCGCGCGGGGTCTGCACGACGACGGTGAGGATGGCGGACCAGCGTTCGGTGGCGGCGAGCGAGCCGTCCTGATAGCGCCGCTCGATCCAGGCGACGCGGAAGCTGTCGGGCGAAGCCCGGATCACACTGGAGACTTCCACCGCGATCTGCTGCTTGCCGACCTTGGTGAACGGGTCGTTGGCGCGGGCATAGTCGTTGAGCGCCAGCGCGCCGGCCTGCGTCGTGAACTCATAGGCGCGAAGCCAGTTCTGCCGCACGATGATGGCGTCTGCCGGGATCGCGCGAACCTGTTCGATGAAGCGGGCGAGATGGAACGCGATCTGCGGATCGGTCGGCCGGTAATCGGCCACGGCGGGGGCAACGGCCTGCGCCTGACCGAGCTTGTCCACCTGCACGACCCACGGCACGATAGAGCCGCTGGTGGATTGCCAGACCAGTGCGGCGGACAGGCCCGCCGACAGGGCGAGCGAGCCGAAGGCCATGAAGCGCCAGTTCCTCGACTGCACGCGAGCGGAACCGATGCGGTCGTCCCAAACCTGCGCTGCCCGTTGATAGGGCGTCTCGGGCTGAGGGGATTTGCCGTAGTGGGTGGAAGGTCGTTTGAACATCAGCGATCACTTTCGGAAAGGTTGATGGAAGAGCCGCCGCCGTGGCTGTCGCCGCTGCGCACGGAATGCGCTGCGGCCTGAACGCCGTGCGAAAATTGCTGCGAACGCTTCATGCGTTTGGCCCAGGCGGGCGGACCATCGGCGGCGGATGCCGACGGTGCGGCACTGGACCCGGCTTCGGTAGCCTCTCCCCCGATGGTCCCGGCAGTCGAAGAACCGCCCGTGACCTCGAACGCGCTGCGCGCGCCGGCCTTATAGCTCTGCTTCATGCTATCGGCGGCTTTCGATGCCGCACGCTTCAAGGGGGAGACGGCAGCCTGCGCGCCGGTCGAGGCGACATTGCCGAGACCGGAGGCGACGGCGGATGCGCCGCTGTGACCGGCCGCGCCGAGGCTGTAGGCGGTCGAAGCACCGCCCGCGAGCGCAGCACCACCACGGGCGGCGGCAGCGGCTCCTCCGGCAAGAACCCCGGCTCCGCCAGCGGCGGCACCCAGAGCTGCACCACCCGCCATGACCATGCCACCTGCGGCGAGACCTGTTCCAACCGCTGCGCCCGCGCCGAGTTGCGGGCCGCCAGACACGAGACCATTGGCGATGCCGGGGCCAAAGATGCCGAGGCCCAGCAGTGACAGCGCGGCGAGCACGATCGCCATCGCGTCGTCGATCGTCGGCGTCGCGCCGCCGAAACCGGCAGTGAACTCGGAAAACAGTGTCGAGCCAATGCCGATGATGACGGCCAGCACCAAAACCTTGATGCCCGATGAGATGACGTTGCCGAGCACCCGTTCGGCCATGAAAGCGGACTTGCCGAACAGGCCGAAGGGGATCAGCACGAAGCCGGCGAGCGTCGTCAGCTTGAACTCGATCAGGGTGACGAAGAGCTGAACGGCGAGAATGAAGAAGGCGAGCAGGATCAGCGCCCAGGCGAACAGCAGGCAAGCGATCTGGATAAAGTTCTCGAAAAACGAAACCCAGCCCATCAGGTCGGATATGGATTCCAGCAATGGGCGGCCAGCGTCGAGGCCGGTTTGCGCCACCTTGCCGGGGCGCAGCAGGTCGGCGACGGAAAAGCCGGTGCCCGACGCCTTCAGGCCGAGACCGGCGAAGCTCTCGAAGACGATGCGGGCGAGATTGTTCCAGTTGCCGATGATATAGGCGAAGACGCCAACGAACAGTGTCTTCTTCACCAGCCGGGCGATGATGTCGTCATCGGCACCCCACGACCAGAAGAGCGCCGCCAGCACCACGTCGATGACGATTAGCGTCGTGGCGATGAAGGCGACTTCGCCGGACAGCAGGCCGAAACCGCCGTCGATATATTGGGTGAAGACTTCAAGGAAATGGTCAATGACGCCAGTGCCACCCATGTCAGCGCGCTCCCTCATCAGGAGAAACGGGCGGTTTCGCAGGCTCGGGCTGGATGACCGGCTCGGCTTCCTTGCGGATCGGATCTTCGGTGGGGGGCGATGGCCACAATGTCGTCGGAGCGTCCGGCGCGTCTGACGCCTGCGCACCCTGTTTCAGGAAGCGGTCGCGACTCTCTGCCCATATGGCGAGGCAAGCTGGATCGCGTGTCGCAGCTTCGCCCATGTCCCGGCACTGGCGAAGCCGCTGGCGCAGTTCGGCGGCATTGCCGCGTTCACGGGTGAGTGGGCTAACCTCTGCCGGTGCGGGCTGGCGCGTGAACTCGATCACAGCGGCGGTGATGGCGACGCCGACGAAAGCGACGGCACCAAGCCGGGCAAGCATTTTGCCGTCCATTGGCGTCGCCTCCCTCAATTGCCGCTGCCGGGGAACATACGGGCGTTGCCCGGCTGATAGCCCGCGCCCGGCGTCAGGAAGCGGCGGCGCTGCTCACGGCCCTGTTCCGCAGCGGCGGCCCGCTCGGCATCGTTGAGCGCCTGTGCGCGGCCATTGGCGGCGATAACAGCGGTGAGATCGGCGAGCTGCTGGGTCTGGAGCGCGAGAAGCTGGTTGCCGGCCTGTGTCGCCTGAAGCGCACCGGTTGCGCTCTGGCTCGCGCCCACTAATCGCGACATCTCCGTGCGGTTGGTGTCGATGTTGCCGACGACGGTGGCCTGCACCTTCATCGCGTCCTGAAGGCCACCAACCGTGTTCTGCCAGCGCGAACGGGCGTCGGAGACAAGCTGCTGGTCAGTAGCCGACAACGAAACGCTGCCGTATTTCTGCTGGAATATGCGGTCGATCTGGTGAACATCATAGGCGATGTTTTGCGCCTGATTGAGCAATTGCTGTGTGCGCTGCACCGACTGCTGAAGCTGCTGGAGGGATGAGATCGGCAGGCTCGCCAGATTGCGGGCCTGATTGATGAGCATCTGCGCTTCGTTCTGAAGCTGTGTGATCTGGTTGTTGATCTGCTGTAGCGCGCGGGCGGCCTGAAGCACGTTCTGCGCATAATTGGTCGGGTCATAGACGATGATGGCGTGCGCCGGCGTCGTCAGGATGGGAGCAACGGCGACGGATGCTGCGAGAAGCGCTGACGCAACGCAGCGGGCGCGCGAACGGGACGAGATACGAATCATGGCATGATCTCCTTGATTTCAGTGGACGAAATAGTGTTCGGGGGGACGACATTGGTGAGGTCGCCGATCATGTCGGCGGCCCAGGCAAGGCGGTTCTCGCAGAGCCATTCGTAGAGGAAGCCGTTCGTGCCCACGCGCGCATGAATATCGGCAATGAGTTGCTGATGCTGGCGCGAAGACGCGGCGCAAAGCGACAGGGCCACGTCGCTGAGGCCAAGATCGAACAGGCGATTGCCGCGCCGCGACTGGCAGTAATAGTCGCGCTTGGGCATCGCCCGTGCGATGATCTCGATCTGGCGATCGTTGAGGCCGAAGCGGCGATAGATGGCGGTAATCTGCGGCTCGATCGCCCGTTCGTTCGGCAGAAATAGCCGGGTCTGGCAGCTTTCGATGATGGCGGGCGCGATGGCCGAGCCGTCGATGTCCGATAGCGACTGCGTGGCGAAGATGACGCTGGCGTTCTTCTTGCGCAGCGTCTTCAGCCACCCCCGGAGCTGGCCGGCGAACCCTTCGTCGTCGAGCGCCAGCCAGCCTTCATCGACGATGATGAGCGTCGGCGATCCGTCGAGCCGGTCCTCGATCCGGTGAAACAGATAGGCGAGAACGGCCGGGGCCGCATCGGTGCCGATCAACCCCTCGGTCTCGAACGCCTGGACCGTGGCGGTGCCGAGATGCTCGGATTCCGCGTCGAGCAACCGGCCCCAGGCGCCGCCAATACAATATGGCCGCAGCGCCTGTTTCAGATCGTTCGACTGGAGCAAGACGCAGAGGCCGGTGATGGTGCGCTCTTCCACGGGCGCGGACGCCAGCGAGGTCAGCGCCGTCCAGATATGCTCTTTCACCTCCGGGGTGATGGCAATGCCTTCGCGGATCAGGATGGCTACGATCCAGTCGCCCGCCCAGGCGCGTTCGGCCGTCTCCTCGATGCGGGCGAGCGGCTGAAGACTGACGGAGGTTTCCGAACCGTCCGTCAGCCCGCCGCCCAGGTCGTGCCAGTCGCCGCGCATACAGAGCGCCGCCGCACGGATCGAACCGCCGAAATCGAAGGCGAAAACCTGCGCACCCCGGTAACGGCGGAACTGGAGCGCCATGAGCGCCAGCAGCACGGATTTTCCCGCGCCGGTCGGGCCGACGACGAGCGTATGGCCGACATCGCCGACGTGGAGGGAAAACCGGAACGGGGTCGAGCCTTCGGTCTTGCCGAAGAGCAGTGGGGGCGCTGCAAAATGCTCGTCCCGTTCCGGCCCCGCCCACACCGCCGAAAGCGGGATCATGTGGGCGAGATTGAGCGTGGAAATCGGCGGTTGCCGGACATTGGCGTAGACATGGCCGGGCAGCGATCCGAGCCAGGCATCCACCGCGTTGGTGGTTTCCGCCATCGCGGTGAAGTCGCGACCCTGGATGACCTTCTCGACCAGCCACAGCTTCTCGTCGGCAATGCGCGGATCGGCGTCCCATACCGTCACGGTGGCCGTGACATAAGCGATGCCGGCATAGTCCGCGCCGAGTTCCTGAAGCGCGAGATCGGCATCCGCCGCCTTGTTCGACGCATCCGTGTCCACCAGCGCGGATTGCTCGTTGGTCATCACCTCCTTGAGGATGGCGGCGATAGACTTGCGCTTGGCGAACCACTGCCGCCTGATCCTGGTCAGCAGTTTCGTCGCATCGGTCTTGTCGAGCAGGATCGCGCGGGTGGACCAGCGATAGGGAAAGGCCAGCCGGTTCAGCTCGTCGAGCAGGCCGGGCGTCGTCGCGGTCGGGAAGCCGGTGATGGTGAGAACGCGCAGATGCTGATTGCCAAGGCGTGGCTCCAGCCCGCCGGTCAGCGGTTGGTCAGCCAGCAGCGCGTCGAGATAGATCGGGGTTTCGGGAACGCGGACGCGGTGCCGGTGCGTGGAAACGCAGCCATGTAGGTAGGTCAGCGTCTCGGTGTCGGACAGCCACGCACATTCCGGCATGAAGGCTTCGATCAGCCGCAACAGCCGGTCGGTGCGATCGGCGAAGCCGCTCATCACCTCATTGGGGTCGATCCCGGTCTTCTCCCGGCCCTCATAGAGCCAGGTTTCCGCGCGGGCGGCGTCCTCGGCGGGCGGCAGATAGGTGAAGGTCAGGAAGTAGCTGGACTCGAAATGTGCGCCGGCTTCCTCGAAATCGGCCTTGCGCTCGGCATCGACCAGCGCCGATGCGGAATCCGGGAAAATACTGTTCGGATAGGTCGCGGCGGCATGGCGCTGCGCTTCGACGAAGATCGCCCAGCCGGAACCCAGACGCCGGACGGCATTGTTGAGACGGCCGGCGACGGCCACCAGTTCGGCGGGCACGGCTGAATCCAGATCGGGGCCACGAAACCGCGCGGTGCGCTGGAAGCTGCCATCCTTGTTGAGCACGATGCCGGGGCCGACGAGTGCGGCCCAGGGCAGGAAGTCGGCAAGTCGGCTGTTGCGATTGCGATATTCGGCGAGGTTCATCATCTCGGGCGCTCCCCTCAGACTGAAAGATGCGCGGGGATGCGCAGATGGCGGCGAGCGACATCGACGAAGAGCGGATCGCGCTTTGCCGCCCACACCGCCGCGAAATGGCCGATTGCCCAGATCGCAAGTCCGACCAGCCAGAGGCGCAGGCCCAGGCCGACCGCACCTGCCAGCGTTCCGTTCATGATGGCGATGGCGCGCGGAGCGCCGCCGAGCAGGATTGGCTCGGTCAGCGCCCGGTGGACCGGCACGGTGAAGCCCGGAACCTCTTGTCCCTGTTCGACGACGCCCACCATCAGACCAGCGCTCCGCCGCCGAACGAGAAGAACGACAGGAAGAAGCTCGACGCGGCGAACGCGATGGACAGGCCGAACACGATCTGGATCAGACGGCGGAAGCCCCCCGACGTATCGCCGAAGGCCAGCGCGAGACCGGTGGAGATGATGACGATCACGGCGATGATCTTGGCAACCGGGCCTTCGATCGACTGGAGGATGGATTGCAGCGGTGCTTCCCACGGCATAGACGAACCGGAGGCATGGGCGGGCGCTGCCATCATCAGGCTCACGATGGCGACAGAAGCCGTCATGGTAAGCTGATGCGGGAGGTGGAACAGCCGCCGATGGGCAAGCGATATAGGGCGCGAACGTGGGATCATGGATGGTCTCCTTCGTGGTTGAGGGCTTGGGTTGAGGATGCCGCAACGCCGTTGCCCTCGATGACGGCGGGCACGACGCGGTAATCGCCGTCCGGGCCAAGACCCTTGACGCGAGCGAGTTCGCAGAGCCGGCGTGCGGAACCACGGCCGGACAGGACAGCTACGAGGTCGATCGTCTCGGCGATCAGCGCACGCGGCACGGTGACGACGACTTCCTGAATGAGCTGTTCCATCCGGCGAAGCGCACCAATGGCGCTGCCCGCATGGATCGTCCCGACGCCTCCTGGATGGCCGGTGCCCCATGCTTTCAGCAGGTCCAGCGCCTCCGGGCCGCGCACCTCGCCGACCGGGATGCGGTCGGGGCGCAGGCGCAGGCTGGAACGGACAAGATCGGACAGGGACGCGACGCCGTCCTTCGTCCGCATGGCGACGAGGTTGGGCGCGGCGCATTGTAGTTCGCGCGTGTCCTCGATGATGACGACGCGATCGGATGTCTTCGCCACCTCGGCCAGCAGGGCATTGGTGAGCGTCGTCTTGCCGGTGGACGTGCCGCCCGCCACGAGGATGTTGGCGCGGGACGCAACGCCATTGCGCAATGCCTCGGCCTGTTCGGCGGACATGATCCCGGCCGCGACATAATCGTCGAGCGTGAACACGGCGACGGCGGGCTTGCGGATGGCGAAGGCCGGGGCCGCGACGACGGGCGGCAGCAGCCCCTCGAACCGCTCCCCGGTCTCGGGCAGTTCAGCCGAGACACGCGGCGCTCCGGCATGAACTTCCGCGCCGACATGATGGGCGACAAGGCGCACGATGCGCTCGCCATCGGCGGGCGACAGTCGTTCGCCGGTGTCGGCAAGCCCTTCGGAGAGCCGGTCGATCCAGATGCGCCCGTCCGGGTTCAGCATCACCTCGACCACGGCGGCATCTTCGAGAAACCGGGCAATGGCCGGACCGAGCGCGGTGCGCAGCATCCGTGCGCCCCTTGCTGAACCTTCCGAATGGTGATGTGAAGCGGCCATCTGATCCCCGTGTCCGCCGGGGAGACATCAGACGGTCCCCGGACGGGGATGACTAAAAGAGCCGGAAATTAGGCCGATTCAACAAGTATCTAACGCGCGGCGGCCATAGCGAAGAAACGGCGGTAATCGGCGGGGTTGAATATTGGCGGTGACCAACCAAAGATCACGGCTCTTCTCAATTTTCGCCTCCGTTTCGTCGCGAGTCGATGTCACGGGACAGGTCCTTGAGGAACCGATCGCCGGTCGCCAGCTTCCGGCCGAGCGTTTGCAGGAAGCCGTCGAACCTCTCCGTGCCTTTCGCCTTGGCCGACGCCTGCGCGCTATCGGGCAGCGGCGGCGTGACGATCATCCAGAAGCGGATGAACAGTGATAGCGTTTCGCCGAGAATGGCGAGGTCTTCGTCCATGCCGTCGATCTGTCGGCCGATCCGGTCCATGCGGCGGGCGAACACCGCCTCCAGCCGTTCCGAGGCGTCGGCGGACAGGAAGGACGCCACGGCAGCTTCGATGACAGCGGATTTGGAAACGTTGCGGCGCAGCGCCAGCGCCTCGACCTTTTTCAGAAGTTCCGGCTCGAAATAGACGTTCATGCGGGTTTTCGTCTGCATGGTTGCCACCTCACAACTCGATGCCGTCAGCGGGGTCCATCGTCGCCTGCCGGGCAACCGAAGTGACCTGCTGGCGGAGGCTACGGGCCTTGGCGGCGTCCACGTCCGGTTCATCGTCCAGCACGTCGAACTCGCCGATGGCCGGGCGTTCGACCGGCGCGATGTCCTCATGCTCCGGCAATTCCGGCTCGCGGCGGATGCCGGCATTGGCCGGATCGGCAATGGCGCTATCCGTATGGCCGGATACGGCTCCCGCAGTCGCAACCGGGATCGCCAGCGCCGACCAATCATCGGCGGGCGGCTTGGCCGGGTATCTCGCAGCGGTGGATTTCGGCGGCGGCAGAACACGTTCGCGGAACCGTGCATCCTCGTAATAGCGGGCCTTCTTCGCCCGCACCGGCGGTACACCCGCTACCAGCAGCAATTCGTCAGCGGGTGGAAGTTGCATCACCTCGCCGGGGGTGAGAAGCGGCCGGGCCGTCTCCTGCCGCGACACCATGAGATGACCAAGCCAGGGCGAAAGCCGGTGGCCGGCATAGTTGGTGGAATCGCGCATTTCCGTCGCGGTGCCGAGCGCGTCCGACACGCGCTTTGCGGTGCGCTCGTCATTGGTGGCGAAGGCAACGCGCACATGGCAGTTGTCGAGCACACTGTTGTTCGCGCCATATGCCTTTTCGATCTGGTTGAGGCTCTGTGCGATCAGGAAGCTTTTGATGCCGTAGCCCGCCATGAAGGCCAGCGCGGACTCGAAGAAATCCAACCTTCCCAGCGCCGGAAACTCGTCCAGCATCAGCAGGAGCCGATGGCGATTGGCCGATGTCTTCAGGTCTTCGGTCAGTCGCCGTCCGACCTGATTGAGCAGCAGACGGATCAGCGGCTTGGTGCGGTTGATGTCGGAGGGCGGCACGACGAGATAGAGGCTGACGGGTCTTTCGCCTGTGACAAGATCGGCGATGCGCCAGTCGCAGCGCGCCGTCACCTTCGCCACGACCGGATCACGATACAGGCCGAGAAACGACATGGCGGTCGAAAGCACGCCCGACCGTTCGTTGTCGCTTTTGTTCAGCAGTTCGCGTGCCGATGATGCGATGACAGGATGCACCCCGGCTTCGCCCAGGTGCGGCGTGCTCATCATCGCGCGCAACGTCGCCTCGACGGGACGCTTCGGATCGGACAGGAAATTGGCAACGCCAGCGAGCGTCTTGTCGGCCTCGGCATAGAGGACGTGCAAGATCGCGCCGACCAGCAACGAATGGCTGGTCTTTTCCCAATGGTTGCGCTTGTCGAGAGCGCCTTCGGGATCGACGAGGATGTCGGCGATGTTCTGCACGTCGCGGACCTCCTTGTCGCCGCGCCGTACCTCCAGCAGCGGATTATAGGCCGACGAGGTTGGATCGGTCGGATCGAACAGCAGCACGCGGCCGTGCCGCGACCGGAAACCGGCCGTCAGTCCCCAATTCTCGCCCTTGATGTCGTGAATGATTGTGCTGCCCGGCCAGGTCAGCAGTGTCGGCACAACGAGTCCGACGCCCTTGCCGCTGCGGGTCGGTGCAAAGCACAGTACATGCTCCGGGCCGTCATGGCGCAGATAGTCGCGGTCGAGACGGCCGAGCAGAACGCCATCGGGATCAAGCAGCCCGGCAGCCTTGATCTCCTCCGGCTCGGCCCAGCGCGCCGATCCATAGGTGGCGACGTTCTTTGCCTGCCGTGCCCGGATGACGGACAGGCCGATTGCGACGGCGATGGAACTGAAGCCGCCTGAAGCTGCAATGATCGCCCCTTCGATGAATATCGACGGTGCATAGGCGTCGTAGAAATACCACCACCAGAAGAAAGCGGGCGGATAGTAGATCGGCCAGCCCGCCAGGACCAACAACGGCTCGCCAAGTTGCGCCTGAAAGCCGAGACGCCACGCCGTCCATTGGGTCGCGGCCCATGTCGTCAACCCTATGATGGTGAAAACGAGGGCGATCTGCCCCCAGAGAATCTGACCTCCGCGCATACAGGCTCCGATCGGCAAGAGAGACGGAGCCGATCAGAGAATAGCCGTTCCCGCGATAGGCAACAGAAAATCCGGCAGATCGGGGTTTCGGATACTATAGCGAAAAAAAAGGATGGTCAGTTCAGCGTTGATCGCGCTTCGGCCGTCGCTTGTTCCAGTATCTTGAGGTAGCCGGTCTTGGTCATCCAGTGCGCGCGCTCAAGATGGCTTTGCCAACAGAGGCGTGTGTGTTCGGCGGATGGGTCGCGGTGCAACACGATTTGCGCCACCTCCTGCCAGTCGGCTCCGTCCGCCTCGGCGTCAAGCAGGCGCAGATAGGTGACGAAGCGCCGCTCGTCATAGATCGTGATCTCCGGCTCGGTCGGAGCCAGGTCATCGACATCGGGGTCAAGCTCAGGGCGTACCCGCATCGCTCGGCCCTCCTTCGGACCTCGTGCCAGATAAAATCCCGAAATGGGATAATCCTGAATCAGGATTAGCGGATCGGCTCCCCCTTTTCAATGGAGAGCCGTCCGGAATGCAGAAATCCCTGCGCACGCCCCGACAAATACTATTGCAATCTCTTCTTGTCGAAGCGCGCAAGGCCAAGGGGCTCACGCAGGCCGAGTTGGCGGAGGCGCTGAACAAGCCGCAGTCGTTCGTCGCCAAGTATGAAAACGGCGAACGACGGATTGATGTCGTCGAGTTTGTCGACATTACTTCGGCGCTTGGCGTCTCCACCGCCGATTTCCTTGCCAGAATAGAACCTGTCGTGATCCGATCGCGACAACCGGGCGATTGAATACCACGACCTGCGTAGAATCCGCCATGATCAAGACATGACGCAATAGGAACTGGCCGATCAAGCTGGCCTGACTGCGTGCTATGTAGGCGCGATCGAGCACCCGGACGTGTCGGCGAGCCTTACGGTGTTGGGGCAGATTGCCGATGCGCTCGGGATCGAACCGGGCGAGCTATTGAAATCCTCAAGCGGCTCGGGCTGACGATTCCATCTGAATCGCGAGGTCGAGAAGGTTCTTGAGCGCAGGGCTGCCGTTGTGCGGCGACCAGACAGCGCTGAATCGGGCCGCTTCGGGCTCATCGCCGATCGGGCGAAACACCACGCCGGGGAACGTGACATGGCTCGCGGCCTCGGTCGTCAGGGTGATCCCGTCGCCCGTTGCGACCATGTGCATGAGCGTATCCCGGCCAACATCGCGACGATGGACCTGCGGAGAAGCTCCGCGCTCGGCGACGCGACGCACCACATGGTCGAACACTTGCGGGCCGGAGGCTCCCGTGCGGACCAAAAAGGCTTCCTGCACAAGGTCGCGCCATAGGACCGAGGAAGATGAGGCCAGCGGATGAGAGATCGGCAAGGCCGCGACGATAGGCTCCCGCCACAACTCTCGGGAATGGCAATCTGGCGGCGGCGGCGTGTTGACGACGAAAGCGACGTCGAGCTTGCCATCCCGGACCAAACCGATCGTTTCCGATGACCGCCCCTCGGCGATGATTTGCTCGATGCCGGGATAGGCGTCGCGATAGCGCTGCCGCAACTCAGCGAGGAATCCGGCGGCGATCGAAGTGTGCAGGCCAATGTGAAGCCTTCCTTCGGTCCCGCGGGCAAAAGCGCCGACAGTCCTGATGACATGATCGAGATGCCCGATGCCAGCCGAGACACCGGCCACGAACTGACGCCCGGCTTCAGTCAGCCGGACGCCGCGATGACGTCGTTCGAAAAGCTGGACGCCGAGCGTCTCTTCGAGCGCCTTGACGCGCGCGCTGACGCTTGACTGCGTGACGCCGAGAACGTTCGCCGCGTGATGGAAATTTAGGTGCTCAGCGACCGCCAAGGTTTGAACCAACGATATCATTGGAATATGGCCCGTCATCAGCAACGATGTCGCTGACGATATCAGCTCTGCCTGACGGTTCCTTCTTCGCAATCCTGTCCAACCTAATGTTATTGCGCTTCTGCCTCGGAGGTCCGCGCCAGCACCTGCGTGTCAATCTACTCTCGGATAAGTGCCAGTTTGGCTGATGATCAAATTTGCTCAGTCGGCAGAACGAACAACTCGGCAACATTGACATGGGCGGGGGCCTGCGCCGCAAAGAGCAACGTGTCGGCGATGTCTTCCGGGTCGAGAAATCTGATGGCGGCTCTGTAGTCATTGAGCTGCCTGCGCTTTTCCGGATCTGTGGTCTGTTCGGGCAATTCGGTGGCGACGGCTCCCGGCTGGATGCTGGTCACGCGGATGTTGTGCTTTTTCCCGACCTCCATCCGCAGTCCTTCGCTGAAGGCACTGACGGCGAATTTCGTTGCGGAATAGACCGTGTAGCCCGGCCCGAATACCTTTCGTCCGGCGATAGAGGAGGTGTTGAAGATATGTCCGGAATGCTGGCGGATCATGTGTGGCAGAACGGCGGCCGTCATGTTGAGCACGCCCTTTATGTTTATATCGACCATAGCATTCCACTCGCCGACCTTGAACTGATCGATCTCCGCCACAGGCATGACACCGGCATTGTTGAAGAGGATGTCAATCGCGTCGAACGTTTGTATGAAACGATCGACGCCCGAGCGGACCGCATCGGGATCTGCCACATCAAGGTCGAGAGCGAGCGCCTCACCACCTTGGCCGACAATCTCCGCCTTCAGAGCATCGAGCCGATCGGCCCGCCTTGCTGCGATGCCGACCTTAACGCCGGCCTTTGCCAGTTTCAGCGCCGTTGCCGCGCCGATGCCGCTCGATGCCCCGGTGATGAGGGCAGTCTTTCCTTTGAGATTAGTCATATACATTCTCCACTTTTTTGAGAGTTCACGCGGGCGGTCCTGCCAGCAGGTATCGGTTCAATCAGGTCTTGAAAGGCGCAGCAGCCGGCCGCCAGAACCATCCTCGACCACCCAGACTGCGCCATCCGGAGCAACGGCGACATCGCGGATGCGTGCGCCCATGGCCCAGCGGTCGAGTTGGCGCGCGCGGCCTTCTGCATCGACCACGATCCGAGCGAGCGCTTCGCCGCGCAGCCCGGTGATGAGAGCGGCGCCACGCCAATCTGGGAACATATCTCCCGCATAAAATGTCAGTCCGGCCGGCGCGATAATCGGCGTCCAGTAGATCGCCGGTGCCTTGAAATCTGGCCGCGTCTCATGGCGCGCGATCGGCGGCCCGCCATAGTCGTTGCCATTCGAAACGAGCGGCCAACCGTAGTTCCCACCCGCTTCCAGCAGGTTGAACTCGTCGCCACCTTCCGGCCCCATCTCGTGTTCCCAAAGCCGACCATCGGGCGCGAACGCTAGGCCATATGCAGTGCGATGACCCACTGTCCAGACTTGGCCCCGACGACCTCCAGCAGCGCTGAACGGATTGTCTCGCGGCGTTGAGCCGTCGAGGTTAAGACGCAGGACCTTACCCAGATCGCGGTCGGGATCTTGGGCACCGGACGGATCTGTCGAAAGCCGCGAGGAATCGCGAACGGCGAGAAAAATGTGTTCTCCGTCCGGAGCAAGCGCGACTACCCCGCCCCAGAATGAGCCGTTACGATCGGTTGACTGGCGCCAGATGACCTCCAACCCATCCAGACTGGGCGCGCCCGCCGCGGTTTCGAGCAAGCGGGCGCGTGCTAGCGCGAGGCCCCGCTGTGGTTCCGAGAAGGTGAGAAAGACTGTCGGCGGAGAGTCATGGCGGCCATCGACCGCCACGTCCAGAAGGCCGTTCTGGATGCCAGCGGCCACCGAGGGAACGCCGCCTACCTCCTGTCGCTGGCCGCTCTGGGACACGAGAAACAGACGTCCTCCGCGTTCGGTGATGAGCATCCGACCGTCAGAAAGGAATGCGATTGCCCAAGGCTGTTCGAAGGTGGCGACCGATGCCGTTGCGAACGGCTTGTTCGTGTTGGGCTGTATCGCCCCAGCGTTGACGCTTTCACTTGGGGGAATCGCCCGTGCGGAGCCAACAGTCAGCGCAAGAGCCGCGAAAACGCCGATAGCCATCGCAGATGGCGTTCGACGTGTTGACGGAGCGGGGCGGACGTGGACACGCGCGTTGCTCTCCGGGCAATGTTTGGCCATGCGAACCCTCCTAACCGACGGCGCTAATCACGTTGGACCGTTCGGATAATGGGGGTTCGCTCCCCTAGAGCGGTAGCTTGAAGCTGCCTGTTTCTTGCCTATTACTCTGACAGCCAAGAATTTGCTCACGGGGTATTCAGAATCTTGGAATCAGTTGCCTCTCAGGGCGACGTTGCCACCAGTTCGCCAACCGCCACACTCTTGGACAGGATAGCAGTGACATCGCGCTTCGGCGGCGCACCAAACAGCCTGCTGTATTCGCGATTGAACTGGGTCGAACTCTCGTAGCCGACCTTGAAAGCAGCGAGGCCGGCATCGATCCGATCGTTTACCATCAGCCGCCTGGCTTCGTGCAGGCGCAGATGCTTCTGATATTGCAGAGGGCTCATCGCGGTGATCGCCCGGAAATGATGGTGCAAGGTAGATTCTCCCATACCAGCCATCGCGGCGAGCTCTTCGATCCTCAGTGTTTCGGCGAAATTGTCGCGGATCCACTGAATTGCAGTCGCGACCCTGTTTGTGCGCGCTTCAAGCTGCACGGCTTGGCGCAGACGATCTCCAATCGGGCTGATTAGAACGTGATAGAGGATTTCACGCTGGAGCGACCGCGCAAGGACTGGAATGTCCTGAGGTCGATCGAGCAGTTCGCTCAGGCGCATTGCCGCAAGGGCAAGAGAGGGTGTTACTGGACCGATAGCCATGCCCGTACTGGCGATCGTCGCTTCCGCGCCGTATTGAGCGAGTTCAGAAATAAGCTCACGCGCCAACTCGAGGTCAATGGTCAATTTGATCGAATAATAGGGCTGCGATTCGGAGGCATTCAGAACCTGAACAATGGTTGGGAGACCGACCGCCGTCATCAGGAAATGAGATTCGTCGTACACATAACTCTCGTCTCCCAGCACAACACGCTTCGATCCGCGAGCGATCAGGGCGAACGACGGATCGTAGAAGAATGATGTCGGCTCGGCGGGACCTGTCTTCCCATGAATGGTAAGGCCAGCCACCGCTGTTTCAGGTTGCCTGTTAATGTCGAGGTGACGCTTGACGATTTCGGCGATCCGGTCGCGTGCGAATGCGACCATCGGGTCTTGAACAGTGGTTTTGCTTCTGACGACGGTCATTCCAAGCCCCAAGGGATTCGCTCCACAACGATGTGATCGATCTCAAGCGTCGGCACGCATGACATACCTAGCCCTGCGCGCCGTCGAAGTTTTGCTGCGCGTCTCGCACAGCGTCCGCGTGCTCGGACGTCCATTGCAGCAGCGAGGCGACAGGTCGGTCGAGCGACAGCCCGAGCGCGGTGAAGCTGTATTCCACACCGATCTGTCGCCCCTCCAGAATGCAGCGGCGGACGAGGCCGTTGCGCTCCAGACGGCGCAGGCAGAAGGACAGGCTGCGCTGCGAAATATCGGGAATGTCGCGCTTGATGGCGTTGAAGCGCCGCACGCCGCCATGGTCGCACAGCGACCCGAGGACGAGAAGCGTCCACTTGTCGGCGAGGAGATCCAACAGGACACGGTCGCGCCGGAGGTCGGGGTCGATATCGACTGCCAGAGGTAAACTCCATGATACCAAGGGTATGTCAGGTAAGTAATTTACATCAGGTATCGATTAGTTACTAGTGGGCGAAACAAAGGAACATCTCAATGTCCACGTCCTCCCCCAAACGCATCCTCTTCAAAAGTGCCACCCTGCTCACTATGGATCCCGATGTTGGTAACTGCGACCATGCCGACCTTCTCGTCGAGGGCGCGAAGATCGCCGCCATCGGACGGAACCTCGTCGCGGATGGTGCCGAGCTTATCGATGCCTCCGACGCCATCATCCTACCGGGGTTCATCGATGCGCATCGCCATGCCTGGCAGGGCGTGTTGCGACAACTCATGCCCAACGTCGCCAGCCTGGATGCCTATGTGCAGGATACCCACATGACGCTCGGACCGCATTTTCGACCACAGGACCATCATATTGGCAACCTACTGACCGCTTGGGGATCGCTCGACGCGGGAACGACGACGCTCGTCGACGCCTCCCACAACGCGCGTAGCCCGGAGCACACCGACGCCTGCCTCGACGCGCTGGCCGAAACTGGAATTCGCGCCTTGCACATGCCGGGACGGCCACTGGCCGGCGCCTGGGCCGAACACTGGCCGCATGATCTCGAACGGCTGAAGGCCCAACGCTTCGCCTCCGACGACCAACTGCTGAGCCTCGGGATTTTTGTGACGCCCGACCCGGCGCTCTGGACCGTCGCGCGGCGAATCGGCCTGCGCATGCTGACCGAGTTTCTCGGCCCGATGGCACCCATGCTCGCGGGGGTTAAGGATCACCTCGGACCGGATAACATCTTCAATCACTGTACCGCGCTGCCGGACGATGCCTGGCAGTTGCTGGCAGACAAGGACGTCCGCGTCACGGTCGACCCACGCTCGGACGCGCAATACGCGCTGGCGGACGGTATCTTTGCCTGGCAGGCGGCGATAGATCACGGCATTCGCCCCGGCATCGGCACCGATCTGGAAACCGCCTATGGCGGCGACATGCTGACTGAGTTGCGCGTGGCGTTCTCGCTACAACGCGCCTTGGTGCAAAGCCGGCGCTATCGCGGCGAGGAGACCGCGCCCGCCCCGGTGACGGTCGAGGCACTACTTCGGGCGGCCACGATCGATGGCGCTCGCGTCGCCGGACTGGATCACAAGACCGGTAGCCTGACCATCGGCAAGGAGGCTGACCTCATCCTGATCCGGACCACCGATATCGGCCTGGTCGCCACCAACAATGCGGTCGGTGCCGTCATGCATGCAGCAGATCGGTCCAACATTGATACCGTGATGGTCGCCGGACGCTTCCGCAAGCGAAACGGCAAGCTTCTGGATGTCGACCTCACGCACCTGAGACAGGCGGCCGAGGCATCCGTTCAGCATCTCTTCGCCGCAGTCGGCTACAGGCCAGACCGGCTTGCCGAGACCTTCGGCCCTCTCTCTTCCGCGGTGCATCCGGTCTGGACGGGTGGCTGACCCCAAACCCGGCGAGATCGATAGAAGCGGCGTCAGACGTCCACGGCGAGTCCGCGCAGAACCACGGTCATCATTCTCTCGGCCTGCTGGCGTCCCTCGGCGTCGGCAGGCAGACGCCACAGGAAGCCCATCAGAATCAGGATGTCTCCACCTCGCACGCCGGCGCGCATACTGCCCTCGGCGACGCAGGCGGCGATCAACTGGTCGATGGCGGCGATCACCGGGGCGTAAGTGCTCCTGATCGCCTCCTGGGCCGCCGGGCTGTGCAAGGCTTCGCCTAAGCCATGCTTGATGCGGATGTAATCGGCCAGTGTACTGAACCACGAGCGGAACGCTTCAATAGCCGGTCCAGCCGCGAGAAGATCGGCAACGGAGGCGACAAGGCGGTCGATGTCGTGGCCGTAGACGGCGAGGATCAACGCCTCCCGCGTGGGGAAATGCCGATAAAGCGTGCCGGCGCCGATACCTGCCCGCTTGGCGATCTCGTTGAGCGAGGTTTCCCCGGACTGGGCGAAGGCATCATGCGCTACCTTGAGGATATGGTCCCGGTTCTTCAGGGCGTCGGCGCGCTTCGGTGCTAGGGCCTTGCCATCATTCGTCTCTGTCACGATCGTTCCATCAAATGGGCCTCATGCCGTGGCACTTGATAAGCGGAGAGTTCTCCGTTACGACTCCACACGAAGCGGAGAGCTCTCCGTCTGCCCGTCACAGTAGGAGACACCATGGACTACATCAAGCTCGGAACCACTGGCCTCGACGTTTCGCCGATTGCCATCGGCGCCATGACCTACGGTGAACCGAAGCGCGGCCACCCCGTCTGGTCGCTGCCGGAAGAAGAGAGCCGTCCGCTCATCAAGCACGCGCTCGAAGCCGGGATCAACTTCTTCGACACAGCTAACTTGTACTCCCAGGGGTCGAGCGAAGAGATTCTCGGGCGAGCGCTGAAGGACTTCGCCGACCGCGACGACGTCGTGGTCGTCACGAAGGTTCGCCATCCGATGCGGTCGGGCCCCAACGGCAAGGGATTGTCGCGCAAAGCCATCATGACGGAAATCGACCACAGCCTGCGCCGGCTCGGCACCGACTATGTCGACATCTACATGCTCCACCGCAACGATCCCTCGACGCCCCTGGAAGAAACGCTGGAGGCGCTCCACGATGTCGTCAAGGCCGGCAAGGCGCGCTACATCGGCGCCTCATCCATGCACGCCTGGGAATTTTCAAAGGCGCTCCATATGCAAAGGGCCAATGGATGGGCGCGATTCATCACTATGCAGAACCACTACAACCTCCTGGCCCGCGAGGAGGAGCGCGAGATGCTACCGCTCTGCCGCGACGAAGGCGTTGGGACCATCGTCTGGAGCCCGCTGGCCCGCGGCCGGCTCGCTCGCGCCTGGAGCGCGGCGAAAGCAACGATGCGCTCCGGTAGCGATCCCTTCGCCGACATGCTTTATACGGCGATGACCGTTGACAGCGATCGTGCAATCATCGACGCCGTCGGCAGCATTGCCGAAGCGCGTGGCGTCTCCCACGCCCAGATTGCGCTGGCCTGGTTGCGGCGGAATCCGACTGTCGCCGCTCCCATCGTCGGCGCCAGTTCGACGTACCAGATCGACGACGCCGTGGCGTCTCTGAAGATCACCCTCACCGACAAGGAGGTTTTGCAGTTGGAGGCCCCCTACACGCCTCGCTACGACTTCCAGGGTATTTCCGACGATCGCGAACTCCAGGCGATCATGGCGAAAATCCCCGGATTCACGACGACGCGGCCATGAACAGACGCCTTACGGCGTACAATACCGCCGTCGCAAGATCATAGTCCTAACCCGCGCTGCCGCCCCAACTGCCACGACACCGATCCGCCCTGCACGATGCCCGCGACCTCTCGGCCAAGCTGGCGGTCGATGACCGGACGCCACGGGACAAGGGTGAACTCATAGGACTTCTCGACGATGGCGAACTTGCCGCTGGATAGCTGCGCCGTTCCGGTAAGGGTGCCGGTGACGGTCTCGCCGTCAGTAGCCATGCGGAACGGCAGCGACTTCTTCGCTGCCAGTTCCTCGCCCGTGCGGGCAACCTCACGCTCCTGAAGCGCGGGGATCAGGTTGCGGCGATAGGCGATGCGCCCATCTGGCTGACGGGCGGCGTCGCCATGCTCGACATGATGTTCGTGGCGGCGGTTCATCGCCTCTCGCACCTGCTCGCCGAAGCCTGATGGCGACAGGTCCGATCCGTCGGCGCCGAGGAGCCGCCGGTCTAGCCAGGTCGCGCCATCCGATCCGATCTGACGTTCAAGGTCGAAGGTCGAGAGGACGCGGATATTGGCACGACCGTTCCGCCCCGCGTCATGGGCGGCGGCGCGCGCCTCGAAATCCTCCGGGATGCGCCATTGATCGACGTCGATACGCTCCGCGATCCCGTTGCGCCGTAGCGCCTCCAGCCGCCGGACATGGGCGTCCACGAAACCTTGATAATCGCCGTTCGGCACATGGCCGTCGAACCGCGCCTGCTCAAGATGGCGGCTCGGCCGATAGACGCCGTCCTCGGCCATGCCGGCGATGGTGCGGTCGGATGGGCGACCGGCGCTGTCTGGTGGCCCGATCTCGATCACACTGCCGATGCGTGCGTCCTCGACGCGGGCGGGGTCGATGCCGGAAACATGGTGCGTCCGCCCGTCGATGCCATCGACCACCAGCGTCAGTTTCTCGCCCAGTTCGTCGGTGAGATGCTTGTCGATGATGCGGCCGACGATCGGCGTCGCGGGCGCGGCGTCGTGAATCTGGAAGGTCATGGGATCGCGTTCGGCACCATCGGCCAGATGCGCTTTCTGCATGGTGCGGATGATGTCGCCGCGTTCGCCCAGATCGCGCAACGTCGGCTCCAGCCGGTCGTTCAATTCCCAGACGCCGGGGACGTGTTCGGCGGCAAGGCCCATGTCGCCGAGCTTGCCGAGACGGCGCAGGCGCATCGTCCGATCGGACTGGCCGCGTAAATTGTCCGGCACATGGCGCAGATCAAGGAGGCGATCTTCTGCCTCGGCGATCATCGCCCGGTCGATGCGGGTGAGCCGGTCCTGATCGATCTCCGCCATCAGCTTGCGGCGCTGCTCGATCTCGGTGACGGGGCCAAGTTCCAGCGTCGCCAGTTCGCTTGCCCGCTCACGGATGCCATTGGCGAGATAGTCGCCATTGATGACGAGATCCTCGCCCAAGGCGTCGCGGCCATTGACGATGACATGCACATGCGGATGGCCGGTGTTGTGGTGATTGACCGCGACCCAATCGAGCCTGGTGCCAAGGTCGGTTTCGACCTGCGCCATGAGTTCGCGGGTATAGCCGGTCAGGTCGGCAAGATCGGTGGCGTCCTCCGGCGAGACGATGAACCGAAACTGGTGTCGATCGTCCTGACCACGATCGAGAAAAGCACCACCTTCGGCGCGATCCTCGTTCGCCGAATAGAGGTGGCCGCGCTCGCCGTCGCGGGCCGTGCCGTCGCGCTGAATGTAGCGCAGGTGGGCGGCCGCCTTGCCGCTGCGCCCGGCGGCGCGAACCGACCGGAATTTGACGATGACGCGGCGGCTGCCGGATTGGCGATGGCTCCAGCCGTTCGACAGATTGCGCGCGCGCACGAAGGATGCACCGCGCCCGCGCTGCACACCCCGGCCGGAAGCTACGACACTCTGACCGTTCGCCGTCCGGCCGGGGCCGCCACCCTTCACCAATCGACTGCGGCCGGTCCCGGCCTGCTGCTGGCGGGCGATCTTACGAACCTTGCTGAGAAAGCTCTTGGCCTGTCCCGCCTTCACGCCGCTGGAGCGGACGCGGCCGGGCTTCGGCCGAAAATGATCGTCGTCGTCGCTCATGGCCGCCGATCCGACAGAATCCGGCGATTTCGGGCAGGAGTGCCACGAAAAACGCGGGAAATGCAGGCTTTGCCGCGTCTCGCGGCACTATGACGGCCCCGAGACGGTGCCGCCCCAAACAGTGTGCAGACAAGGGCTTGCCCTGCGGATCGGACCCATAGGGTGCCGTCCGCTTTAATCTTGCCCTCCCACCTTCCTTCCCGTTCGGCCCCTCCTGCCGACGAATGAGACTGTCGCCAGCCCCATCCGCTGCACACTGAAACCTCTCGCTGGACGGCCGCGACCACGATCTTCATGGCCACTGTCCGGCATCGGCGCGCGCAACGAACAGGCCGCCGGATTGCGGCACGATGGCAGAGACATCGCGCACCGTGGGCGTCGAAGATATGTCTTTCGGCGGCGTTCCGCTTCGTGCAGGATCGGCAACGGAAACGCGATCTCCCTGCGCGATGAACAGCGGTGCTCGTGTCCAGGACAGCGGATCGGCCGCCGCGACGACGGTGACACCGGGGTCGCCTGCACCGTCGATATGGGGCGCGACGGCGGTGACATAGGCGCGGGTTTCCGGCGGCAGCGAGCGTCCTTGCAGCGATGCCTCATAGCGACCGGGACCGGCATTATAAGCAGCGATCCAACCCGGCGAACCGTAGCGATCGAACAGTTCGCGAATATAAGCCGCGCCGGCGATAATGTTGTCATGCGGGTCGTAA
Source organism: Kaistia algarum (assembly GCF_026343945.1). Taxonomy (NCBI): domain Bacteria; kingdom Pseudomonadati; phylum Pseudomonadota; class Alphaproteobacteria; order Hyphomicrobiales; family Kaistiaceae; genus Kaistia; species Kaistia algarum. The sequence goes on along the minus strand of NZ_JAPKNJ010000001.1, from coordinate 1,017,532 downwards.
GGATCAGCGCCGAGACGATGACGGTCGCGAAGGTCGCGCCAGGTCTCCGGCATGATCTGCATCAGCCCGATAGCGCCCTTGGGCGAAATCGCGCGCGGATCACCGTTGCTTTCCGCCTTGAGCAACGCGCGAACCCACGCAGTGGGAAGCTCGAAGCGCTGTGCCGCTTCGGCAATGTGACCGGCGTAGGCCTCGCGCGGCGATGGTTGGGCGACGGACGCGTTTTGCGCCAGAGCCGTGGTCGCGATGTTCGGTAAGAAGCCGGTGAACAGGATGAGCGCCAGTCGAACTGGCGTGCCGAACTGCGGCATGAAAGCCTCCTTGGGATAATGGTGATTGACAGAGCGGGCGCGGCTCAGCGCGTGGCGGCACGCCAGACGTAACGGCCATCGCCGTCCTCGTCGGTGTAGCGCGGTGTCGCCTTGCCGATGACGGTGCGCGCCGGGATCGGACCGAAGTAGCGCCCGTCGAGACTGTCCGGGACATCCGGGTTCATGAGGAAGATGTCGCCGTCTGTGATGCGGTGACAGCCCTGCCAGACCGGCAGCTCGCGCCCACGTTTATCGCGGTCGAGTGCGTTGCCGAGCAGCACGGTATCGACGGTGATGGCGGTGCCCGTGCGGCAGACGATCTGTCCCGTCACCGCGGCGATGTGCTTCATCAGCGGCACGCCGCGACCGATATAACCGCGCTCAACCATGAAATCGGCGAGCGGCTTGTCCGGCATGACGGCGACCAGATCGCCGACCGCCAGGTGGCGCGGCGGATCAAGGTCATAGAGACCGATCGGCACGCTGGCCGAGGCGTTCCAGACGAGGCGCAGCGGCGTCGGGATGATGGCCGCGACAGCAACGCCGAGCACCGCGAAATAGGTCGCCATGACATAGCCGAAGCGGGTCATTGTTCGATCTCCCGCCGCTTGAGCCATGCTCGATGACGCTCCGCCGTGTAGGGACGCGGTTCATGGCCAGTGCCGATCCGGTTGCCGACATGCCGCCAGTGATCCGGCGCGACCTCGTTCGGCTCGATGTTGGCGGCTTCTATCGCGTCGATATGCCGGAGCACCTGTTCGACCTTGGGCCAGCCGTCGAGCGTCAGCAGGATGTCGCCGCCGGGACGGACACAGCGTAGGGTCTGATAAGGCTCGCCCGGATCGACGGCGCGCACGATGTCGATGCGCGAACTGACGGTGCCGAAGTCGTTCGCCGCCCATCGGACGAAAGCGAAGACGCTCCCGGGCCGATACGAAAACACGCGGCGGCGGCGATCGAAGATCACTTCACGCATATGCCGCCCGAACCTGATCCAGTTCTCGATCCGCTTCTCGATATGCGTCAACTCGACATGGGTCAGGCTGTCGGAGGCCGATGCGGACGGCATCAGATCATTCCGTGCGCATGGTCGTGCGGCGCTGATCATGGGTGCTCTCCTTGAGTGGTTGGGGGAAATTCGCGCGCGAGCAACTCGCGCAGCATGTCGGCAACGGTGACGTCCCGCCGGAACGCGGCGATCTTGATCCGCCCGCGCAGGTCCGGCGTTACGTCGATGGTCAGTCGCGCGGTGAATGACGTGCGCTCACCGGCGGACGGCGGAACGTCCGCTGCCTTGATCCAGTGCTCGGGATCGGCGGGACGCGAGGCGAACCCACGACGGGGCGGACGTTCGCTCATGGCGTCGCCCTCCCGATGTCGAGAGCTTCGATCGCCGCCGCCAGCGCCGCTATCTCGCGCGCGGCGGGCGTGTCGTCATCGAGTTCCGGCACCAGCCGGCCCGACTGTGCGGCGACCGCGAAGGCGATGCGCTGCCCGATTGTGGCGGCAAGCACCGGCGGGTCGTGGTCAGCCAGTGTCTCGGCCGTCTCGCAGGCCAGCACGGTACGCGCGCCGCAGCGGTTGAGGATGAAGCGAGCGGCAAGCTCCGGCCGGTAGATGCGCGCCTCGGCGACGAGCGCCAGCATCTCGGCCGAGGCCCAGCCATCGAGCGGCGACGGCTGCACCGGGATCAGCACCAGGTCGGTAGCAAGCAGCGCCGATCGCATCAGGGCTGCGACACGCGGCGGGCCGTCGATGACGACATGATCGGCGTTGCGGGCCAGCTCCGGGGCTTCCCGGTGCAGCGTGTCACGTGCCAGGCCGACGACACCGAATGGGCGCGGCAGCCCCTCACGCGCACGCTGCTGCGACCAGTCCAGCGCCGAGCCTTGCGGGTCGGCGTCGATCAGCGTGACGCGCTTGCCCTGCCGCGCCCATTCGCCTGCTACATTGAGCGCCAGCGTCGTCTTGCCAACGCCGCCCTTCTGATTGAGGAGCGCGACGATCATGACGCACCTCGCCTGACGGCACTGGCACCGTGCCTTTCATGTGCGCGCGCCAACAAAGAAGAGTTAGATTCTTTGTTAGACTCTAAGTTAGCAGTCAGATTTTGCGTTTCAGGCCAGAGATTTAGCTGCGGTTCGTGCGCCCGAAGTCCCGATAGTGCTGCGCCCGAAGTCCCGATAGCGTTTGCGCCCGAAGTCACGAGCGTTTCCACAGCGCCGTCCACAGGCACTGTGGACAGCTTACAGGGTCGAACTTGCAGCATCTCGCGCCGCCCTTCGCGCCAGATATCGAGCCGGTAGCCGGGCAGCGGCTGGCGGGCGGCGATGCGGCGGAGATCCAGCGCGAAATCGGAGATGCGCGCGATGCTGCCCGACTTCTCGTGTAGATGCGCGACCTCAAACAGCCAGCCATGTTGCTGGTGCCCGGCGTGCTTGCGAGCGACGCGGTAGAGCCAGCGTTCGATGCCACCGGTCAGCCGGAAATAGGCGGGATCGATGGTCAGGACCAGCGAGCGGTCGATGACACCGCGATAGAACCAGTCGGGCAGGACGAACTCCATGCCTTCGACGCGGCCGTCGCGGGTGGTCAGTTCCTCCCATTCGTTGATCCAGGAGAATTGATGCCGCCGCCAATGTTCGCCGTGGCGGATCGTCGTGCGGATCACGGTCGATTGCAGACGAGCGAGCGCGCCTTTGAGCAGGCGGTATTCCCGCGCGCCTGTGGCGCGGCCTATCGCCGGCAAGAGCTGGTAAGGCGTGAAGCGCAGGAAGCGCGAGGTGCGCAGGCCGTGGTTCTCAGCCTCGACGATCTGGCTGGCTGCCCAAATCAGCACATCGGCGTCCCAGATCGTCGCCATGCCATGCTCGGGCATCCCGAAGACCTCGACGCGCTGGCCGCCAGCCTCATAGAGGATCGGGGCGACGCGCTTGGCCTTGGCGAGCGAGAAGAACGGCCGCTCCATGAGGTCCTGTTGGTCGCGTGGGCTGGCGTCACCCGTGGCGATCACGAACGGATCGAGCCGCTGGCGCTCGCTGCTGGCGGAAAAGCGTCGGCCATGGTGGTGATCGGCGGCCGACATTCAGCGGGACGCCTTCTCGGCCGGGGTCAGCGGGCGGGCCGGAAAAACGCGGGTGGCAGTTTCCTCGCGGGTCGATGTGCGGACGCCGATCTCCGTCCATGCCTGGAGATCATCGACGGAATAGACGATCCGTCCCCCGATCTTGCGATAGGTCGGACCGGTGCCATAGGTGCGGTGCTTCTCCAGCGTGCGGATGGAAATACCGAGGAAGCGCGCCGCATCGGGCGCGCGTAGGTATCGGGGCGGCAGCCCCGTTTTCGGGTCGATCATGATCGGGTCTCCGGTCGGGTTCGGCGGCTGTCAGCGGCGACAGCGGGCTATGGCGAACCGTGGCGGAGAACCGGCAGCGGCGAGCGTGCCGGAATCAGGAGGGTAGCGATTCCGGCACCCCGGCGGTCGTAACGACATGCAAGCGCTACGGCGATCAGCGGCGGCGCGGCAGGCGAAGAGGATATTGCAGAAGGTCGCGATAGCCGCCGCGCATGTAATGTTTGCCATCGGCGAGCAGCCGACGGGTCTGGTTCTTGCGCGGATCGGCTTCCCAATCTGCCTTGGTGCCACGAAACCCAAGCAGCGTTTCGGCGATCTTGCGATAGCTCGCGCCGTCACTGTGGCCGTCGAGCGCGCGCAGGATCAGGATATGACGGCTGCGGGTTTGCAGCGGCAGGATGTGGGCATATTCACCTGGCGGTCGTCCGACCAAGGCCCGCCAGAAGCGCAGGATCGCCAGGGCGCGCAATTCCGTGAATGCGTCCAGCGGCAGCAATACGACATAGGACGTTGCAACGCCGACCGTGGCATCGGTCATCCAAAACTGATGTGCGGTATCCCCGTGCCGCCAGAGGCCATGTTTTGCTCCATCCACGGCCGCGTGAAGATCGATGTTGGGCAAGTGGACGAGATCGATGGGCATCGCCATCCGATCGCCGGAAGCGGCAGCGACGGACTTCAATTCGAAGGCGTCAGGAAGCAGCGCCGGAAGCCAGAACACCGCAGCGGAACCGGCCGATTGATCGGGATCGGCCGGGAAATCGCAACCCCCAGCGTTCAGAGAACGCGCTGAGGGTGTCCGGCTCGTCTGTTGAACACTCGCTCACCCGACGAAAATCGCAGCGATAATCTTCGTCGCGGCGGAGATATTCCCAGGCAAAGCCGGCGGCAGGAATGCTCTTGGCATGTGCATAGGCTGCCGGCGAGCGCCAATCAGAACTCGGCATGGCGTCACCTTTCCAGTCATGCGCCTGTTAGGCGGCGCTTGAGCTGGACAGCATGAACAACCATGGGCTTATTTTGGAGAGACTGTTTCGAGATATGTTGATCGCGCAAGACGATCAAAACGGGTTAATGATTACGATCAGTTCAAACAGTTTTTGGCGAGCCGGGCCGCGCCCGGCGAGCCGCCGTTATTTGGCGCAGCCAAAATGCCGCCGATCCGCAGAGCCGGATCGGCGCAAAAACTGAAAGGCGTATGACCTGAAAGAAGGAAAGCCGTAGAACCGAAAATCCGGCTCTACGGCTTTACGGTCAGGCGGATTTCAGGCGCTGCATTCCTTCGGCCAGTGTCCACAGGGCGCGGTTCAGCCCGACATTCTGGTCGATGCCGTTGATGGGCCGGGTTTGGCTGCGGCGGATGCGGCCATCCGCGGTCTGGCGGCGTCCGGTGATCCCGCCCCGGATAAGGTTTTCCTGAATGACGTTGAAGGTCTGCCACAGGCTTTGCCCGACATCCTCACGGCGGCGGGGCTGAATGATCTGGTCCGGGCGGATCGGGCTTTCGTCCTCGCCATAGCGGGCGACAAGGCTCGCCTCCGCCAATATCCGCTGTTCGTCCTGCGAAAGCCGCGTTTCCTTCATGGTCTCGGTCGCGTCGATCAGGCGCGGGAAATCTTCCGCCACGGTATAGACGCCCTCGATGATCTGGTCCTGTATCCCGCCCTTGTGGGGCACGCGGACTTCCTCGAACCGCTCGCCCGCAATCATGCTGTTGGTGCAGACGAAACGTAGGACGCCTGCAAACATCTGATACGCCGAGGTCCCATCATGCGAATTGACGATGATGACTTCCGCCGCCTCCGGCTTGCCGATGCCGTCATCACGACGCAGACGTAGCATATGCTTGGCGTGACCCATGCGATCGCCATCGCGCGGAACCGCCTGCACGGCGAAAAACGGGAACCATCCTTCCCGGCGTAACCCTTCCACGATCTCGATGGTGGGAACGTAAACGTATCGCTCCGAACGGCTGTCATGCGCTGCGCGCGCGAAGACGGACGGGACGTGGCGAAAGAGGGTTTCGTTGTCGAGGGCTTCGCGCCCGCTGATCTGGTGGGAGTTGCGGCCGAACCGGGTGGCGAGAGTATGATGCATGATCCTGTCTCCTTGTTGGGTCTGGGTTTCCGCGCGAGCGGTACTGCCGCGCTGAAACCTTGCCCGTCGGCGAGACCGGGGGTGCAAGGTGCAAGGGTGGCCGGGGCGGAGGGGGATCACCCGGCCTGCACGGAACGGAGGAACGACGTGGAGGAAGGCTGGGGATACCGTCCCGGACGAGCGTCAGCGATCCCTTGCGCCGCGCCGGGGGCAGAGCCCCAAGCCTTCCACGTTAGCGATCGATGCCGAATGGCGGAAACAGGCCGCATGGCGTGGTTCCGGCGCAGCCGAGAGCGCGGCCCGTAAGGGTAACGCCAGTCATCCATTCTTTCGAAATCATCAGTGGAATGAAAAGCGTGCTTTCTGGTAGAGCCACGGCGAGACCTGTCGACCCTGCCGGTCGGTGCGGTTCTGCACGATCTCCTTTGACAGCGTGTCGTCGATCCGTTCACGCGCGGCGTTCTCGCGATCAATAAGTTCCCCGCGACGCATGAATTCATGTTCCCACAACAACGCTTCCTGGCATTCGAGGACGCTGGCGCGCTCAATCAACACCTTCGGATGCGTATAAAGCCAGCGCACGAAAGGGATCGCGCCTGGCGTTCGTCGCCAAAGGTCGCCGCAATACTCCAGATAGTGGCGGGCTATTTCCGGTTCTGAGAAATTCGAGCCGTGCCAGATGGCGAGCGGTGCCGGATCTGGATGGCCGGACAGAATTTCAGCGACATAGAGATTGCTCACGAACCCATGTCGCAGACTGGTCGCGGCTGCAACGGGATCGCCAGCGCGAAAACGCAGCAAGGCGCGTTCGTAATGATAGGGCGGATAGTGCGCCGCCTCGTCCGCGAAGAAACGGTCGGCTTTCTCGATATCGCCAGCGCGCAGATATTCCGAGCCGATCAGGGTGCGGATGCCCTGATTGTCGTTCGGATTCCAGGCAAGCATCTTTTCCATGAGCGCCAGTGCTTCCCGGCGCTGGCCGAGCCTGAGCTGGGAGAGCAATACGCCATGCGCGGCACGGAGAAAGGGCCGGTTTTCCAAGAAACCCCATTCGATCGGCCCTGCGAAACCGGCGGGAATAGCACGCTCGCCCACCTCGAGGCCGCGCAAACAGGCCTGAAGCGCCAGTTTCGGCTTGCCCTCCTCCATCAACGCATTGCCGAGATGGGCATAGCCGTCGATGAATTGCGGATGGTGCTCGACGATCGCCTTCAGGGTCTTCAGATATCTGGCGGGTGTGACCGTTCCAGAGTCTCGCTGGTCCAGCGCTTCGTCCAACTCATCCACGATCTCATCATAAGCATCGCCGTGGCGAAAGACGCCGCCGTCCTCGAAAATCTCCAGCGTGATCGTATCGTCCATCCTGTCCAGCCCCCTCCATACGGGCGATTGCGGGTTCTTCGATCCGCCGGTCTTGGATCAAGCGAATCAAACCCCAGATAGTGTAGCAAGGTTATCCGGGAGGTCTGTGTTTTGGCAGACTATCTTGTCACTTATGATTTCAAGGACGGCGCAAGCAAACAATGGGAGGAGTTCGTAAAATGTGCTGAACCCGAAGGTCTCGTCTATGTCTATGACCTCGGAGAAAATCTGGCTCGGCTGACAAACACAACCTTATGGGGCGTGTTCGAGAACAAGGAGGCCGTGAAGTCCGCTTTCGAGCGGGCGCAATCGGCGGCGGAAAAGAAGCTCGGCCGCACCATCACGCTGGAGAAGCGCGTCATCACGAAGATGACGGATGTGTTCGTGCGCTCCGACAAAAAGAAAAAGCCGGATGCTCGCTGGAAAAAATCGACCTCGTTCGAGACCTGTCGCACGCATCAGAAGAACGATCCGTTCTTCGCCTATTAGCCTGAGGACACTCAACCGGGGGGATTGAGCATGACGAAAGTGACCACGACGACAGCCTATGTCGATCTCGACGGGGATTACGGAACGGTCGAAGGCGTCGAAGTGACCTGTGATCGCTGCGATCATTCGGAGGAGAGTTTCGGAACCGGCGACGGATCGCTCAAGCGCTGCGCTTTTCTCCTGCGGGAAAACTGTCCGCGCGGCGAGACCAACTATTACGAAGTGGGAGCATAGGTCGCAGGCAAAGCCTGTGCCCCAGCCGTTTCTGGCGGCCCCGAGCAAGATCAGGCCCCGCTTTCGCGGAGCCTGATGGCGTGGCCGTCTCAGTTGGACGCGCGACGGCGCGACCAGATCAGCGCCCATTCCTCGCCTTCCGCCTCGACCAGGCTCGCGTAGATCGGAGCGGCGAAACTTGGGTCGTCCAGCTTCACCGAGAGGTAAGCGTTGCCCTTGTCGGACTGCTTTTTCCACGCTGCTCCGAATTCCGTCGCACCGCTGAACACGCGGAAGTCCGGAGCGCTGTCGTTGTCGCCCTCGGCGGGCACGAACTTCACGGCCTTGACGTTGAGGTTGAGGGTCTTAACCGAGCCGTTGAAGCCGCTTTCGGTGCGGGTGAAAGTGCCGATCGTCGCCATGATGCAATGTCCTTCTGCTGATCGGGCCGCGCCCACCGCGGCCCCGATAGCGGTCGCCCGGCCGGGGACGATCGACCTGCACCCATGGGCCGTAACGCAGTGAAGGGCGGCCGGCGGCCGCTTTTTGGATCGCGATGCAAAGCGCGCTGGCGCGCGGCGGAAAAAAGGGGACAGCGGACGTTGCTGGATCGAGATCGAGATGGAGCCCTCAGCGAGATCGGTCTTCGGTCAGACCAGCGTTATCGGGGCTGCATGGGTGCGGTTCTGTCAGTAGCGCCAGGGAACATTGCATCACGCCCATGATCGGCCAGCGCTTTTACCTGATCGCACTGGAAATGGCTTCTGTCGTTCGCTCGATCGAAAGACCCTTCACCTCGACGATCCCCCGGGGAAGTTGGCCCGCCGTCTTTTTTGGCGACAACGGCAGTGTTCCGGACTTGCGCCTCGATGGTCATCGGACTAATCGCGGGAGTCGGAGCCGCGTGGGCGAAGCTGTCCGCGCACATCGGGCGCAACCCTCGCTCTCGGCCATCGAAAAGCAGGATGATCTGGGTTTCCAGTTCCGACCGGTTTCACTGAGAGTCTGGTCAAGGTGGAAGGCGAGGCATCAGTATGCACATGATCTCCCATGATGTTGCGCGTAACTGAGACTTGCTGCAATCAGGCCGGGTGAAAGCGGGGCCCAATCTCGCGCAAGGTCCGCCGCCGTGCTTCCGCTAGCGATCGAAGCCGTATGGCGGAAACCCGCATTCTGGCGTGGTTACGGCGCAGCCGAGAGCGAGGGCTAAAAAAGGCAACGCACATCTTGAAACGAATTGAAGGGATGCGCAAATAACTAGCAAAAGTTGAAATACTGGGAGGGGCTCTTGGCGATCTACAATCTCTGCATTACCGATGTCACTTGCTACGGCGCGCTTTATTGTGTCGCCGGCTGGGATATCGATGACGGAGGCATGGTGCGGCCGGAACCGCCGGGAGCCGATCCGGCCCATGAGCCGTCTCGTTTCTGGGACGCGCAATACGCTGGCCCTGGGAAAATTTTTGCGGTTGGCAACATCGTGCGCTTCGATGCGTCAGGGCCACCGAACTCCTTCCCGTTTCCCCATGCGACGGAAGATCGGATTGTTAAGGCGGGCAGCCAATTGCAGATCGTGAAAAGCCTCTCTGCCGCCCAGCTCGTCGAAGCTGCCGCGGACAGTGTGTCGGAATCGCTGCAGGATGTGTTCGAGGGACATCTGGTGCGCGCTCACAGCGGCAAGGCCTATGTGCCGGCTAACATCAAGACCAACTCGTTGGGTGCGATCGAGATCGATCCCGGCCGAATTACCTTCCACGAGGACGTGACCGGCGCCGGGAAGCGGCGGCTGCGCGCCGTCGTCGATCAGGATGGTGTCGGTTACGATCTCTCTGTGCCCGCCGATCTCGCGCGCACGCGCTTTCTGACTGCAGGCTTGGATGCTTTGCAGGCGGATGCGAATTCATGCGATTCGATCCACGTTCGCGTCGGTCTCTGCCGCCCATTTCCCGACATTCCCGATGCCTGCTACGCGCAGGTGAACGGTCTATATTTTCTCTGACAAGACTGGATTGGCCCTTTTATCGACTAGTAGACTTGTTTATTCGTCCATTAGCCAGCGTTTCCATGAAAAGAACGTGCGGTTCGTCTTGCAGGGCGATATACTGGGTGGCGCATAATTCAGATGCGGGGCCGCACGCTCTTTAAGCGCTGGCAGGAGTGTGACGTCCCCGCTAGGATGGACGCACCGAAAACATGGAGATCGTATCGAACGAGCGGTCGTTGCGTGAAGGAGGCCAGAATTTGGCGGATACGGCTGTGGAGATTCTGACGATCGGGCATTCGACGCTGCCCTATGAGCGTTTTCTGGCGCTTCTCCGGGACGCGTCCGTGACCGCCATCGCCGATGTCAGGACCGCCCCGTTTTCGAGGCATTTCCCGCACTTCAACAGGGATAGCCTGCGCGACGAACTGCGTCAGGACAACGTGGCCTATGTGTTTCTCGGTGAGGAATTGGGTGGCCGTCCGAAAGGACAACGGTTCTATTGCGACGGCGTAGCCGACTATGAAAAGATGGCCGAGACGGCGGATTTCGCGCGGGGGCTGGAGCGTGTCATCGAAGGGGCGAAAAAGTTCCGGATCGCCATGATGTGTTCGGAGCATGATCCGTTGGATTGCCACCGTTGCCTTCTGGTCGGTCGAGCGCTTCACGAGCGCGGTGTTAATGTCCGTCATATTCTGAGTAGCGGGCAAATCGTCGATCATCGGCAGATCGAAGACAAGCTGATGGACATGTCGGGCAAGAGCGACATTGATCTTTTCGAGCCGCCTGAGAAGCGTCTTGCCGCTGCGTACCGGGACAGAGCTATGAAGGTTGCGTTCTCCGAGAGACCGGACAATGCTCGAAAGACAGCGGCTGCGGAGTAAGAGATTTGAGTGGTGTCAACCTGGCGACTATCGGCTTCACCAAGACCACGGCGGCGAAGTTTTTCGACCGACTGAAAAGTGCTGGCGTCAAAAAGGTAATCGACGTTCGCCTGCACAACACGTCTCAACTGGCCGGGTTCGCGAAGGCCGATGATCTTGCATATTTTCTGAAGGAAATCTGCGGTGCGCACTATGTGCATCAGCCGCTTCTCGCGCCGACGGACGATATCCTGAAAGCGTTTAAACGCGACAAGGGCGATTGGACCATCTACGAAAACTCGTTCATGCGGCTGATGGAACTGCGCAAGATCGAAGAACGGCTCAAGCCGGATATGTTCGAGGGTGGGTGCCTGCTCTGTTCCGAGGATAAGCCGCACCACTGCCATCGGCGACTCGTCTGCGAATATCTCAACACCAAGTGGGACGGCACGTTGAAAGTCCGTCACCTCTGATCCCGTTGAGCTACCGCACCATCACGCCCGTCGTTGAGGTTGATTCGCGATTCGCACCAGCGCCGACAGGCCGGTGAAGCCGCCGCCGATCAGGCAGAAGATTATGCGCCAGATTTCGGATGGCACGGCCTCGCGCGTGATGCCGTGGACCAACGCGAAGCCTGCGATGGCGGCGGGTGTGGCGAAGGCGAGCGCCACGGCAAGGCGCAGGATCGGCGGGCGGAGCACCATGAACAGGACAACCAGCAAGCCATAGGCAGCGGCCCCCGCCACCAGCCCGACCAGTCCTGCATCGATCAGGCCGGAGGCGTAGGCCCATTTCGCGGCTTCGACGCCGAGCATGAACGGCAGCGCATAGACGGCGAGCGTATAGGCCAGGACACAAAGACCGGCGACAAGCGCGACGGCCATCAGCATAAGCAAGATCATCGAACGATCCTCCTGAATCCGATGACCCTGATGGGCATCGGATCGGTCGCGCGGGGTCGATCCCCGCGCGACGCGATTTTTTGGGGTGATAGGAAAGCAGGAAGACCGGGACCGCTTGCGCGATCCCCGCCCAATCCTCACTCGGCGGCTTGCAGGTAGGCGTCGGCTTCCGGCGCGGCATCGAGCCACGCGGGCCGCGCGGTGCGCAGCACGGACGGGAGCCAGGCGGTACCAGTGAGAAGCTGTTCGGCGGCTTGCGCCATCTCCGTCTTCTTCAAGCCCGCGATCCGCTCGGCGGCGTCATCGCCGACACCATCGCGCACGGCGGCGAGGATATGCGCTTTGGTGATGCGACCGAGATAGGTCTTCTCGGTCGGGGTCCAGTGCGCCGTCATGTCCAGCGCCACCGCACCCGCCAACTTCTCCGCCGTGACACGAGCATTCGGCTTCTGCTCCCACGGCACACGAACCGCGTTGACGGTCAGCGATGCGCAATGCGCGAGCAAGGCTATGAGGCTCGCGTGATCCAGACCGACGACGAAGGCCCACAGGTCCGCCACGTCGCGCGGCATGTCCGACGCCCATCCGGCATGACGATCCGCCAGCGCCTTCGCGGCGGGCGTATCCTCGATCCCGTCCGCATGGGAAGCGAGGTAGGCGCTGGTCAACCGGATTTCGAGGCAGGAGGCTTCCCCGCCACGATAGAAGGTCTGCGCCGCCAGCGCATGAACCACGGCGACAAGCGCCATATCCGGCTGCTCGCAAAGAGCGAGACGAAGGCCAAGAGTGCGATGGGCCGTCAGATCGCGGATGAGAAGGTCCGACAGCGGCTTGCCCGCATCCCCAGCGTCCTCGTTTTCCGTCTGCGGCTCCGCTTCTTGGTCCTCGCCGCTTCCCGCATCCCCGACGATCTCCCCGTCTTCGGTCACGGTCACGCCGTCCACCGCATAGGTGGCGCTGTCCGCGTCCTTCGGCTCCGGGGCTTCGTCCTCGGCGCGGATGAAACCCCGCTCAATGCGGGCTGTACCATCATGGTTCAGGATGACGAACACCCCGCCACGGGCGATCTCGTCGGCGTCATAGGCATGGCGCTTGGCGTCGATACGCTCGATCTCGGCCTCCAACTCCGCGAGGCGCTGGTCCACCTCGTCGGGCAGGTCCAGGTCCGCGTCCTGCCATTCCGCCGATAGCGTCTCCAATTCCTCCTGCGCGGCGTCATAGGCGGCGGCATCTTCCCCCGACAATTCAACCGGATGCGGATAGCTACGGCGCAAGCCGTGCGCGTGTGGGTAGTCGATGTGAACCGAAGTCCACTTCCACCCCTCTGCTGCCTGAACCTCGGCGGCAACCTCTTCCAGCCCGGCGATAACGAGCAAGTCCAGCAGCGCGGCGTCCTCGAAATAGCCGCCCCGATCCTCGGTGAAGAGGTCGCGGATGATGATCCCGCCAGCCTCGGCATAGGCATCCGCGCCAACGAAGATCGCCCGCCGGTCGCTCGCTTCCACGTTAGCCTTAGTCAAGTCACGGCGGATGATCCACGGCTCGCGGTTATAGGACAGATTGTCGAACACCTGTTCCTGCCGGTCGTGATCCTCGGTGATGGCGAAGGCCATCAACTGCTCCAGCGACAGACCGCCATCGCGATAGACCTGCATCAGCTTGGGGCTGACCGCGCCGAGGCGAAGCCGCTGCCTGACGACATGAGCGCTGACGCCGAACCGGGCGGCAATCTCTTCAGCGCCCCATCCCCTGTTCTCTGCCAGCTCGCGGAACCGCTCGTACTGATCGGCGGGGTGCATCGCCTCGCGGGTGACGTTTTCATCGAGGGAGATTTCCGCCGCGTCGTTCTCGGTATCCAAAACGCAGCGGATCGGTTCGGTCTTCTTGATCTGCTTGCGCTTCACACGCAGCATTTGCGCCAGCCTGCGGCCTTCGCCGATGGTCACGAAATAGAAGCTGGTCGGTTCGCCTTCCGCGTTCGTCTCCGGCTCCACCACCAGATTTTGCAGCATCCCCTTGGCGGCGATGCTGGCCGCCAGCGCCTCGATATGGGCTTCGCTGTGTGGGGTCTTGCGGGCGTTGCGGGGCGACTTCTTTAGCTTGTTCAGCGGCACGAACAGCACCGCGCCATTAGTGGCGGGGGCTTCGGAAGCCGTGGGGGTGGTATCAACAGTATTGGTCATGGTCTTGATCCTTTGGCTTGGGTTGGAGCGCAGCGCTGCGCTGCAACCTTGGCCGTCGCCGAGACCGGGGGGTGCAAGGCGCAAGGGCGACCGGGACGGAGGGGGATCACCCGGCCTGCACAAGCGGATCGAAACCATTGGAGAGAGTGTGAAGCACGCATCCGCGCGGAAGGCCGGGGAGACCGTCCCGGTCGAGCGTCAGCGATCCCTTGCGCCGCGCCAGGGGGCAGCGCCCCCAAGCCATCCGCCCGGCGTGAGCGAAAGCAGAAGCCGGGCAGGAAGCCCGATCAGGACGTATAAGACTGCAAAACCTGAAAACTGTGCATCCTGATTGTCGCATTTTCTGCTACAATAGATTGCAACGATTCCGCCACTCTTTCCGGGAGAGCAGTGTTTTAGATGCCGAACGCATATTCGACGACCGCCGCGACCCCGGCGGACCGAAATAGTCCAAGAGCAATAGGGAGGTAATGCATGGCCCGGAAGGTTTTCTTCAGTTTTCACTATGCGCGTGACGTTCGCCGCGTCGTTCAGGTACGCAATTCTTGGGTTGTTCGTCCGAATAGCGAAGCACAACCCTTCTACGATGCTGCTGAGTTTGAGGAGGCCAAGAAGCGCGCCGGTGGCATCGAGAAATGGATTGAGGAGCAGCTCAAGGGGACGTCGGTCACGGTAGTGCTGTTCGGTGCCGAAACCTATGACCGCGAATGGGTACGACACGAAATCAAGCGGAGCTACGAACTCAAGAAAGGCATCCTCGCCATCGATATCCACCGGATCAAAGATCCGCAACTCGGGGCCGACGTTCAAGGAAAAAATCCTCTCGATTACTGGCATATCGAGCAGAATGGCAGGAAGGTTCCGTTCAGCAGTCTCTACAGCACCTACGACTGGGTCAATGATGACGGTTATGCCAATATGTCGGCCTGGATTGAGGCTGCGGCCGTGGCAGCAGGGCGTTGAGGTGAGGCATGAGCCTTTACGAGCTTGCAATTCTAGGAAGCCCAGCCGCCGAGGAGCGTGAAGCCCTAACCGCGACTTTGCGCGGTATGTTGGAAGATTTTGGTCTCGTGTTAGGCACCGACGTGGTCGTTTATGACGGAGCGACGGTGTCGGGTCGCGACAAGCGCGCCGCCTTTGCGGCAGCGTTTTTCGGCGCGGCTGCACACACCGACATAGAGGCAGCGCACGAACTGGTACTTGCGAGCGCGCCGATCATCCCAACTATCGCCGCCAATGGCGATTTTGCCCTGCATGTGCCAGAGTTTCTACAGTCAGCTAACGGTCTGAGGCGTCGTGCAGATGATCCAGCAATGACCGAACTCGCGGCGGCGATCCTTGAGTGCGTTGGTTTGCTACGCAGGCAGCGCCGCGTATTCGTAAGTTATCGACGGGTTGAATCTCGCGCTGCAGCGCTTCAGCTTCACGACTTGCTCAACGCTCGCGGCTTCGACGTCTTTCTCGACACCCATGACATCCGTCCAGGTGATCCCTTTCAGGACGTGCTATGGCACCGCCTAGTCGACTCCGACGTGATGGTCATGCTCGATACCCCTGGCTATTTTGATAGCCGCTGGACCCGACAAGAGATCGGTCGGGCGCGGGCGAAGGATATTCAAGTTCTTCGCGTGATCTGGCCTGAGCATGTGCCGAGCAAGCTGACCGATATGGCCGAGACAGTGTATCTCGACCCTGCCGAACTGACTGCATCGGATGGTCCGATAGCCGACCAGACGGTCGAATCGATCGTGCTTCGGGTGGAACGGTTGCGGAGCCGGAGCATTGCGGCCCGATTTATGTCGATCACGGGCAAGCTTCGCGCCGATGTTGAAAAAATTGGCGCTTCTATCGAAGGTGTTGGCGCACACCGCGCAATCGCTGTGCGGTTGATTGGGGACCGTAAGGTTTGGGCCTATCCGATTGTTGGCGTGCCGACCGCCGAGATATTGAATGATGTCGCGGAGAAGGCACGACGCGCCGAGCAAGGCGAAGTGCCGGTTCTCGTGTACGATCATGTCGGCATTCGCGACGCTTGGAGCGCTCACCTACGATGGTTGGATGAACAGATTTTATCCGTTCGCGCGATAAAGGTGTCTGAAGCAGGCTGGGCACTCGCGGCATGGGAGGGCTGAGCTTGGCCGATGCTATCTTCCTTTCCGCCGGCGTTCCCGACCCGAAACGGGGGGCGAAATATGCTGCCACAGCCGATAGTGTGGCGATAGGGGCCGCCGTGTCTGCGCTGGTCCATATTACGCTGGGACGTCGCCTTCTGGTCTGGGGCGGTCAGCCAGCAATCACACCAATGATTTGGGTGGTCGCCCATGACATTGGCGTCGATTACGGGCGCTGGGTTCAACTCTATCAGTCGAGACACTTCAAGGACGAGTTCCCTGAAGACAACGAACGCTTCCAGAACGTCACCTACACGGACGACATCGAGGGCGACCGTGAGAAAAGCCTGTTGGCTATGCGAGAGCGCATGTTCTCCGAACATGTGTTCAAGGCTGCCGTGTTTATCGGCGGCATGGGTGGGATCATTCAAGAGTACGAACTGTTCCGTCGCTTGCAGCCGCAAGCCTCCGTGATTCCAATCATATCAACGGGAGGGGCGACCTTGGAGGTGGCGCAACGAATCGGCGCGTTGCCCGCCGATCTCACCGATGAACTAGACTATGTGGCACTCCTTCATCGCCATCTTGGCGTATCGGTCAAAGAGGAGCGCTTCAGAAGTCCCGCCGAGCAGCCAGCCGCCGAGGACGAACGTTTCTGGAGACCTCGTGCAAAGGAGTAAGCGCGAGCAATGGCTTTTCTAAGGAAGAACGAGATGCGCGCACGTGCCCAGAGTCGTGCCGCAGCGCAGGGGGCGACGGTTGAAGAGGTGCTCAGTCGTGCGTCACGGCAGCGGTCTGCACATTACGACATCTTCTTGTCCCAAACGATACGCGACGCCGAGATCGTGCTTGGAGTTTATGACCTTCTCACTTCTGCGGGTTACAAGGTCTTTTGCGACTGGATTGAAGCTCCAGCAGCCGATCGCAGCGAAGTCACACCGGCGAACGCGGCGTTTGTGCGAGCGACGATGGGCGTGAGCGATTCCCTCTTGTTTCTCGATACCGAAGGCGCGGTCCAATCGCTCTGGATGTGCTGGGAGCTAGGATGGTTCGATGCGGCTAAGGGCACGGTCGGCGTTCTTCCAGTGCTGGAGAAACACGAGCGCTACTATCGTGGGCGAGAATTTTTAGGTCTCTACCCTTACGTCGAACTTGACGAGGAAGGTCGCCTTAAAGTGGTAAGGCCGGTAGTCGCAGGGCCAAGCGGTGTCATGATGTTTGAGGCGCCAAACTCCCGCTCATTCGATGCCTGGCGGGCAGATCCTCGAGACTTCATGCGTCCGCGCGTGGTCGGAGGGCTTGGACGATGAAGTGTCAAACTTGCCGTATTCGGCGAAGACACCGCGCGCGCCAGTTGACCTCCGACGCGACTAAATGGCGACTAGTTCTGCTATTTTAGACGCGACATCTGCCATCGACTCTTCGGCGGTGCTCAGCCCGGCTCGGGAGGCTAGCAGAAGACTGACCTGCTCAAGCTCTTCATAGGTGGTTCCGTGAACAACCGGGACCAGACGTTCGCGTCGAAGGAGCGCCGAAAGTTCCTTGTCGGCGATGCCTTCTGCCGGAAGGCGTCGCAGCATAGCCGGCGTCACTAAAACGATACCGACACGCGAATTCACCAAGCCCCTGTCGATCGCCCGCATCATCGGCACCCCGAGGCCGAGGTCCTTCTCGCTGAACCACACGCGGACACCGCGTGCTTCGAGCAGATCATGCAGTTCTTTGGCGGAACCCTGCCTGTCATCCCATGCGTGGCAAAGAAATACGTCTCGAAGGTCAGGCTGCGAGGCTGCCAGATTCTCAACGTTCTCTCGAACGGGCGTCAGCGCCTGCACTTGTTCGGGCGTGTACCACACAGCCGAGCCAGCTCCTGACCAACGCGGCTTTGAGGTGCGCCTCCCCGATCCGCCGCTGCTCCTTGAGGGTGAATATGAAGGGGCCGAGTATGATCCAGAGCTGCCATATCCGCTGCCGTACCCACCGTAACTGCTATAACGGCCGTACCGGCTCCCGCATGCAGGACAGTCGGCTGCGGCGGCCGCTGAACGATGCCCCTTGACTGGGGCAGTGCATCTAGCCATGTCTTTTCCTCTCCTTCATTATTCCGCCAACTTGCTGATCATGTTTTTTTCGCTTTGTGGCCCATCTAAATTGACTGGTAAATCGCATCACGGAGGTCGAAGACGAGCAATGCCTCACGCCTCACGCCTTCAATATCTCGGACAGACGGATGGCAAAGATGATCTTTGAATCCACATCCTATCCTGTAGTCACGGCCAATCTTGGAAACGCTGACCACGACGTCAGTTCCATCGGGTGCCTTTCCTCTGAGATAACCAACTCTCTTCTCTTGTGAACGAGCCAAGTGATTTCTCCTAGACGAGACCCTAGATCCGCGGCGTGATACGGGCTGCGGTGCGAATGTCTGCGATCTGCGTACCAATAGCCTGAAGGCTTTGGCGCATATCATTAAAGACCGGCTTTTCGGCGTCAGGGTCGCTGATCGTCAGGATCGCAGTGAAAGGAACGCCTTCATCAGGCATAACTTCACCGGCTCGTGTCAGATATTCAATGAACAGACGCCAGTTTGACGATGGCCCAACGCCCTGTGGGAACGTCTTTCCAAATACCTTGACCGGGCTCCACTTGAGATCATGCTCGATACGCTCAGCCTCCACCGCATGGGCACCACGAGAGGGAGGGAGGTACAATGGGTCCAATCGCCCCTTCCAACCTTTGGCTTGTTCTTGCTGGAGGGCTGCATCGATATTGATCCTTACGAACTCCGAGCCAAATCGCGCGTCCAGCGGAGGTGTAGTTACGAGAGTGAGCTTCGCGCGCCCCCGGCACTTTCCTCCTGGGCCGACAAGTGAGGCCGGCCACGGAAATCGGAAATTAATCTGCTGGCCGTGCTGAATACGAGAGGCAAACACCAGAGTGATGGAGTGATCGCCAGTCTCCAAAATTCGCTCCGCAGAAGGCGGCATTCCAAAGCCGACCAAATGTCGAGCTACAGCTCCCAATTCCTTGGCGCGTAACGGCTCAGGTATCTCCGCATGGTGGACAAGCAAACCAATCAGCGTTTCGCGGGAAACTTCACCTTCGATTGCATGATCCAGAGCCGCCGCAGTTTTGGCGACCAATGGCGAGGCGTAACTTGTCCCACAACCATCAGTGACCGTGCCATCTGGCAAAATAGAGAATAGGCCATGCCCTAATGTCGGATGCAACGTACCAGAGCCACCGACATGAGCGAGATCAGGCTTGACGCCAGAACGAAGCCCTGGCCCCCTGCGGCTGAAGCGGGTGGGCGCGAATGGCAGGCAACCCGCATGATCAGGCGGGTTAACAGCCGCCACAGCGACGTTCCGGGCGCTTTCTGCCGGAGTGAGAAGTCCATCGTTACGAGCAAGCGCCAGGTTAGCTAGAGCTGTCGCGGTGTCAGACGGCCACTCCGCCCGTAGATCCTGCGGCTGGATATTGCCTGCCGAAACGAACACCACAGCGTTGTTTTCCTCCGCGAGGCGATCCAGACGGACGGCGTGCGGACTATACCTGTCGGGCGCAGCAGGCTGAAGAATGTTCAGGCTCATGTTAAATACGCGTACACCGTGTCGCGCACGGGCATCTGCCACGGCGGCGTCCATTTCATCGAAGAAATGTGGGAGGCCGCCGGAGTAATAGGATGCGAAAACACCTGCTTTTCTCTCGTTGGGAAAAATCGCGAGATCGACAAGCTCCGTCCCATCTGTCTCCGGGCATGTGGCTGTACCGTTGAGGCTGGAGCCCGCCACAGCAAGACCGCCAATAAATGTGCCGTGGGACAGGTCCATGTCTTCATCCGCAAGAACATCCCATCGATCGATGACCCAATCCGCCAATGCCGGGCTGAGACCTCCGTCAATGATTCCCAACCTCGGATGAGAGCGCCGACTATCGCGAACGGGCATGGTGGCATTGGGCGGGCGGACACGCGCAGGTGCCGGAGGCTGAGCCGAACGCACGACAATGCCAGGCAGTTCAATGCGCTTTACCAGCGGGTGCTTGTCCAGAAAATCCAGCAGTCTACCGTGGCGCTGACTATCTGGATCGAAAGGAGCCAGATCACGTCGCTCTTTGGTCGGCGTTCCTGTAAGGCGCAGAATTGCACCATCACCGGCCTGATCAAGGCGTACCGCCAGCATCGGCAACTTGTTTCGGCCGATGGGCAAGCGCTCGACTGACATGCTGTAACCGAGGCGGTTAAACCCATTTACGAAGGATTCAACGAGACGGCGATGGGAGGGGTCAAGACGATCCCACTCAGATCGGGGGGGCACCGCGTCGAACAACTCCACCTCATATCCACTGCCGGTCATCGGGTTAGAAAGCCAAGCAACGGCGTCCTCGACGGAAAACCTTCGTTTGTCGGATGCCCCATAGAGTTCGATCCGCTCGATGGCCCCGGCCTCGCTCTTCTGAGCAGAAGGGTTAGGTACTTCCTTTCCTTTGCTTTCGTCGAACTTCATGCGCGTCAGCGTTTCGGCTTTCCCGATCTCAGCCTTGATCTTCGCAAGCGCCGATGGATGCCCCTCGACAATCATGACGCCAAGGTCGCCACCTCCAACGACTGGTGCGCGGTCATTTCGGAACAGCGCCCCGACGGGACGATGACTTTTGGCCCAAGCCTCGCGTTTCAGGATTACCTTCACATAACCGATCGGACCTTGCGATTGCGCAGAAAGGACATCGGATATCGTGTCGAGCTGGCTCATGAGCGCAGCCTTGTGTGCGCCAAAATCGCGATCCCGGTTGGCGAAGAAATCCTTGCGTCCGCCGCCGCCGCCGGCCTCGCGCGCCTCCTCAAAATTCTCCGGGTTGAGGACGATCTGAATAGGACTAGCCATGCGTCACCTCGCCATCACCCGATTTTCCGCCCTGACGACCAAGCCATCTGCTGATTGTGGATTTATCCTTCCCGGCGATATCCCCAATATCGCCCATGGAAAACGCAAGTGCGGGATCCTCATGCATCGCTCGAAAGAGGTTGGCCGGATCGTCAAACAAAAGTGCTCGCCGCTCGCTTTGAATGCGAGCTGCATTAAGCGTTGCGAATTGCCGGAGCGTATCTAGCAAGCCGCGACGATCCTCCTCTCGAACCGTCGTGGCTTTCTTGTAAGTACGGACAAGCGCCTCGATTTCCGCGCCAGTTGACCCTTCGGTAAACCACGCAATTAATCGGAGATGACTGTCCGGAGCCTGGACCGGCGGCATGAAGTGCTGCGCTATTGCCTTTCTCACAGCAAAATCTGGCTTCGGAATCTCTAGCTGGATCTCAAAGCGGCGCCAGACCGCAGGATCAAGAAGCTTGGGATGGTTGGTGATACCAATGGTGAGGCCAATATTCTGACGCACGTCCAAGTTTTGAAGCAGCGCATTTACAACACGCTTTATTTCGCCGACCTCTTGCGGATCGTCCCGCACCTTCGCAATTGCGTCGAATTCATCCAGCAGCAGAACACAGCGATAGCGGTTGGCGAACGTAAACAGATTTCCGATGTTTCTGGCCGTCGTCCCAAGGAACGAAGAGACCAGCCCATCCAGCTTAACAAGTATAACGGGCAAGTCCAGCTTGCGCGCAATCCAGAGAGCCAAACGCGTCTTCCCGGTGCCTGGTGCTCCATAAACCAAGCAGGTTTTCGCCGGCGAAATATCAACGACTGACAGGGCTTCAAAATTTGTCCACTCATCAATGATCGTGCTCACAGCTTGAGCAACGGTTGGATTGAACAAGGGCGAATCAGCATTGATCTCTGCTGGAAAGATAATTTCCGCCAGCGGTGCCGAAGTTTCACGATCTACGGGCACTGGCGTATTACGGCCCAGCACTTCACCGGAAAGCGTTGCGCGAGAGCGCTCGATACGGCTGGGGGCCATCTCCTTCAGGCGCTCTGCCGCAGCCAGAATGCTCCCAAGGGACGCCGCCTGCTTCTCTTCCCCATCCTTACTCAACGCATCGCGCAAGCGCTCGACCTGTTTGCGCAATGCCGGGGACGGCTCCGCCATGGCTGCCCGACAAAGGGCCTGAATGATTGAGAAGTGCTCCATGTGCGCTTAATCCGTGATTTGATGCATACTTTATGTCGTGCGATGCATATAGCGCGACGATTGTTGCGCGTCAATCGAAATCGTTGTATGAACCTTCTTGTCCGATGCGCATCGCCGAGCATTCGTTGCACTCGAAGTGAGGCTTGTTGCAAAATCGGACATGGATCACGGCAAAACGAAAGGAACTCGCCAATGTCCAAAGGTAAGAGCAGCGGGGGCACCCATCACGTAGTCCCGAACCCGAACGGCGGATGGGATATCCGTCGAGGAGGTAGCGACCGATCGAGCGGCCACTTCGACATCAAACAGGATGCAGTGGATCGCGGTCGGCAAATCAGCAGAAATGCCGAGACGGAACTGAAAATCCATAACCGAGACGGTCGGATCGGTCAGTCAGACTCCCATGGAAATGATCCCCGCAACATCAAAGGGTGACCAAAACCTCTCCATGGCTACCCAAAGACGGGCGGTCACCGCCGATAACCACCGACCGCCCGTTTTGTTGGGGGGGCACTCCGCGAGACGTGAGGAATTTAGCCCAGCTTAAAGGAGGGCTATAGCGTAGGCATAGTTCTCGTCTTCACCCGGTGCGGCGCGCCAAATTCCGCCGATTACCCTCCGCAGTACGCCATAGCCACCGAACCTACGCCTTTATGTCTGGCAGGGGTCGGATCGCGGGAAAGAGCGTAGGAACGGCGGCATTCGGCGGCGGAAAAGTTCGAATCGCTTTCGGTCGAGTGATTGTCACAAGAATACGTTGCGGCCTAGTATGGCGGGAATGTGTCCTCATTCCGGCCGTTCGACGGACACTTGAGACCTCCCAAAAGCCGACATTGCTTGTGAAGTAGCCAAGCATCAGCCGATTACGTCGGCGTCTTTGTTCGAATCTCACGCGGTCAGCTACATACCGCCGATTATGCTCTTTGATCCGATCGACCTCGACTGTGGGTATTGGGGGCCAACTGTTGCCAGCAGACGTCATCCTCGTTTGGTGGCAGGAGCTGATCCCTGAAATGGGCGCCGTTCCATCGAAAGTGGATCGAATAATTTTCAGCGCGCTGGTGCCGCGAGTCGGCGCAGGTCATTATTCTCATGAATGTTATAACCGGATGCCGCCTGTCCGATGAGTGTGACGATTGCATCGGCCACGGTATCTGCGGGGATAGCGCCGTACCGCGACAATGGGCCAACCAGTATCGGCGTGAGCACTGCGAAAATCCTTTGGCCAATCGCTTCCAACACTCGCCGCTCGCCGCGTGTGCCGAGTAGGAAGCCGGGGCGGATAATATCGACCCGTTTGAAGCCGAGAGCCGCGACGGATTGTTCGATCTTGACCTTGGTCTGAAGATAGAATCCCGGTCCGCCGGCCCCTGCCGCGGTCACGAGGATGAACTGGCGCGCGCCGAGCGCTCTCGCACCTTGAGCGACCGCGAGAACATAGTCGTGATCAACGCGGAACATCGCGGCTTGCGAGCCGGCCGTGGCTATCGTCGTTCCCAGGCAGGAGATAGCGATATCGAAGCCGTCAGGCGCGACCGACTCCAATACGCCTGCGGGCTCCTGGCAAAGCCGCTCGAAATCGATAGCATGATCGGACGCCCCTTTTCGTACGAGGCGGATAAGATCAACGTCGGGTCTGCCAGCCAGCCGTGTGCCAACGAGGCCGCCCACCAATCCGGTGCTACCGGCAATCAGGATGCGACGGGTCATCTGGCTGCTCCTTTTCCAAGAGGATTACAATCAAGCCCCTCCCGCGCGGCTTCACCGCGTCAATGGAGACCGGCTGTTTCAGGCGCGTGAGGCCTCTTCATGTTCGATTCGCGCCAGCGGTTCGGCGGCATACCTTCCCATTCCCGGAATGCGCGGTAGAAGGATGTGGTGTCCTGATAGCCGAGCAGGCAGGCCACTTCATCGATGTCCGTAGCCGGGTCGATCAAGAGATGGCGACCCAGATGCCGGCGCGCTTCTGACAGCAAGTCACGGAAGGTCGAGCCTTCTTCTGTGATGCGACGCTGGAGGGTTCGATCGCTCATGCCCAGTTGCTTCGCCACGTCGGAAAGGCTAGGCTGGCCGCTCGCAAGGCTGCGCTTCAGCACGATCTTCACCTGTTCAGAAATGGAGCTTTGCGCTTCCAACTCACCGAGCGCCGCGCTCAGCGCCGGGGTCAGCATCTCGAGCATCTCGGGATTGTGTCCCGGGAACGGACGATCGAGGTCGGCGGTGTCGAGTACCAGAAGGTTGCGCGGAGCCTCGGTGCGGATTGGGCAGCCGAAATAGTCCGCATAAATGGCGCCCACCGGTCCCGGTCGGGTTAGATCCAACCGTCGTGGCACGATGGCGCGCCCGGTAGCGCGCCTTCCCAGCTCCACCAACGTGGCGAACGTAATATCGACGGAGATGCCGGGTTCTGCTGCGATGGCGAAGGGCCATTCTGCGGATATGATGCAATCTCCATTAGCCTCGACAATCTGCAATTGCTCCGGCGTGCACAGGCGCTTGAACCGCGCGAGCCGGGTCAGCCCGTCGCGATAGTCGCGGGCATAGAAGGCAGCGAGGCTCGACGGCGGATGAACCGCCGTATCGACCGATTGCACCATCCGGATGCCAAGCGCGGGGTCGCCTGACAGGTCCGCTATTGCCTGCATCAGTGCAAAATATTGCGCCGTGGTGACGAAGGCCTGTGCGCCTAGATGAAGCGTTGCCGGCAGCCGGGCCTGCCGCAACAGCGCGGCGGGCGGGACACCGAACTGCTCAGCCGCCCGCCAGAACGCTTGCGGGACCTTGCATTTGTCGACCTGCACCATCATCGACCTCCTACGATCGCCTTCGTCTCCAGATATTCTTCAAACTCGCCAAGCCTGGCGGCGGCCGTTGCCGGATTGCTTTCAACCAACGGAAAGGCACCGCAAGAGCGAGCCTGAGCGCCATTCAGGATCACCTGAGCCGCTCGCAGTCGACTCGTCACCGGGCAGGTGGCCGGATTAATGATGTCCTGCGTATCAACTCCCGCTGAAGCGACCCGGGCGTCATCGATGTCGTTCTTCAGAATATCGCGCATCAAGGACACTCCGACTAGACTTTCTGGCTCTTCATGGCCTTGGCGATGCCGGTCGCCATCCGCATCATGCCGTCGAAGGCGCGATCGGACAGGATGCCGCGCATGAAGATCATGGGCTTGGCCCCAAAGCCGATCGCATAGCGGGTCTTGGGCTTTGGCGCAGTCACCGCCTTTGCGATCGTGTCGGCGATGATTTGCGGCGGAGACTGGCGCTTGACGCTGGCTTCGCCGATCATGGATTGCGCCATGGCATTGGCCTGCACGGCGTAAGGGCCGTGACCGGACGTTTGTTTCAGTTTGTCGGCGGCAATGCCGGCCCATTCGGTCTTGATACCGCCGGGTTCGATCACGACGACATCGATGCCGAAAGGCTGTACTTCCATGCGCAGGCAATCGCTGATCGCCTCCAACGCAAACTTCGTGCCGTGATACCAGGCGCCGAGCGGCGTATGGATCTTGCCGCCCATCGAGGTGATGTTGACGATCGTGCCCGAGCGCTGCGCCCGCATATGCGGCAGGGCAAGCTGGATCAGCCGCACCGCACCGAAGACGTTGACGTCGAACTGGGCGCGCGCCTCTTCCATCGGCACGTCTTCGACGGCACCGTAGGAGCCGTAGCCGGCATTGTTGACGAGAACGTCGATGCGGCCCGCCTCGGCAATGATCGTGTCGATCCCGGCCTGCATGGAGGCGTCATCGGTGACGTCCATCGCGAGGATCCGGATATCGGACTTCGTCAAATGCTGCATCCGGTCGACGCGGCGGGCCGCGCCATAGACTGTGTAGCCAAGCTCCTTGAGCTTGAGCGCGGTGGCTTCACCGATACCCGACGAAGCGCCGGTGACGAGTGCAACTTTGGTGGCCATGTGCGTCGTTCCTTCTGTTTGAACCGATTGCTTTTGCCGCCGTGCCAAGGCGGTAATGTCTTCTGGACATCAAATAGCGAAGACGACACGCCATCACATTGGCGCAGTATGCCACAAAACTTGCTCATTGCGCCAAGATATTGACGGGAAGCACTCGCTCTGCGGCGCGCATTAAGGTGCCTGTCAGCGAATGCTGTCTCATAGAGCCATTATCGAGCGCAGAAACGGCGATAGCCGAGCGGGCGACACCGTTAGCCAAGTGTCGCAGCAGGGAGCAGAGCGCTCAGAGGAGCGCGGCGGACAATACGATAGACCGCGGCAGGCGGCACGTTCTGCATGGTCTTACCGACGAAGCTCGCCTTGAGGCCGAGCCGATCGAGGATCGGGCGTGATACAGGGCAGCGCGGGCCGTAGGTGAACTGATAGAATGCGCCTCCGGCTCGCAGATGCCAGAACGATCCCGCAAGGATTGCCATGACTTTACGAGGCGGCATGCTGAGAAGCGGCAATCCGCTTACCACGGCGCCGACCATCTGCGGTTCGTCGAAGCTGACGCCTTTAAGTCGGGCTGCATCCATCTGGATCACTCGTGCACCGGGAAATCGCGAACCGAGGAGATCGGTAAATGCGGAGCCGTACTCGATCAGCGTGAGGTCGTGCGGCGCCACGCCACGTCCCAGAAGGGCACGGGTAAAAACTCCCGTTCCAGGGCCAAGTTCGATCACCGGCCCGGTCGAGGGGCCGATCTCACGGGTCATCAGATCGGTGAGCGCGCGGCCCGACGGCGCAATGGCGGCCACTTGAAGCGGCTTTGCCGCCCAGGACTTGAGAAACGTCAGCATATCGCTTTGCAAATAGGTCTCCGGCGGGTTGGAATAGGGTGCGCAAGTGGACGCCTCCCAAACTCGCAGTGATGCAGTCACTTGATTGGAAGCGGCGATCCGCTTCGGCTTCCAGGTAAAATGGCCCGCCGCCGCCACGTTAGCCGTGGCGGCGTGGGGACAGCGTGGCTTCAAAAGCGGTGAAACTCTCTGGTCTGCCCCAGAAGCGAAATACCGAGATAGCCTCTGAGCAACATTTTGTTGCCCTTCATCTCGACGTTGCAGCGATAGGTCCTTCCAGACGAGGCGTCATAAAGCGAGCCTCCGGTCCATTCGCCATTATCCCAACGCAGTCCTTGGATGAATACGATGTTTTCGAGCGAACGGCTTCGCAGGGCAGGATAAGGGTTCTTGGCGTCTCTCTTGAAGGTCGTATTGTCGCCTTCCATGATCTGGTTCCCGAAGAGAAGGTGCGCCTGAAACTCTGCTCCCGCTTTGAACATCTCGAGCTTTACGCTGCCGTCATCTGCCGCCCACTTGCCAAGTACGGCTTCTTGCTGTGTCTGCTGAGCGAACGTGGAGCCAGCCATGGCCAAGCTTGTCATGGCCAACGCCGCGAGAAGCAGCGATCGGCGGGATGCCGTCAATGTATGCATTCTAGTAATCCTCGGTACTTGGCCGTATGGCGTGAATGTTTCTGGTCGATCGGCTCTTACAGCGCCGCAATGGCATGCTGTTTGCCGTTGCCTTGAGCGGCGTTGGATTCGGCCTCCCATGCCTCCCAGGTCGAAAGCCGCGCCGAATAGGCGGCGCGTGCCACCGGCAGACCTTCGGTGCCGAGGAAAAACCGCAATGGCGGGGTTTGCTCATCCACCAGCTTAAGGATGGCTGCGGCCGTCGCACGCGGATCGCCGAATTCCATCTTCGCTCCGGCGGCGAAGGCTTGCTCCCGCAGCGGCGCATAAGCCTCAAGGCCTTCTGAAATCCTGAGGGAGGTTGCGCTGGCAAAGTCCGTGGCGTAAGCGCCGGGCTCGATCAGCGTCACCTTGATGCCGAAGCCTTCGACCTCCTGGGCAAGCGCCTCGTGCATCGCTTCCACCGCCCATTTGGACATGTTGTAGGCGCCTGCGATCGGATTTGCGACGATGCCTGCCACGCTGGAAACGCTGACGATGTGACCGTTCCCCTGCGCCCGTAGATAGGGAAGAGACGCCCGGATGACGCGGAGCATTCCGAACACATTGGTGTCCAGCTCGGCGCGAAGATCCCCTTCATCGATTTCCTCGATCGCACCGACCAATGCATAGCCGGCATTGTTGAGGACAATGTCCAGCCGTCCGAAGTACCGGTGCGCGTCTGCAACGGCTTGCCTGACGCCATCGGCATCGGTGACGTCGAGCGGAAGGGGCAATACGTGATCGCCGAAACGGCTGGCGAGTTCCGAGAGGCTCTCCGTGTTGCGGGCTGTGGCGGCAACCTTGTCGCCACGTTTTAGTGCAGCTTCGGCCCAGATGCGGCCGAAGCCCCTGGACGCACCTGTAATGAACCAGATTTTTTCCGGCATGCTGTTGATCCTTGTTGCTAACAACGCCAACAAGAATGGCAGGCGGACCAGGCGGAAGCATTGGCGCAAGGCGCCGACACTTTTGCGTAAGACGCCAATCGTGGCTTTGGCTCAGCTCGCATCGAGCCAATAGTCGCTCCGGGCACTCCCGCCCTGCAATTGACTGAATGCCATCCCGCAGCGGAGCATGTAGGCTTCGAACCGAGTTAAAGGAGTGCTATAGCGTAAACGTAGTTATCATCTTCACCCGGCGTGGCGCACCATTACTTCGCATCGGACTGCATCCCGTGTTTTGCACTCCGTTTTGCAGAATTCGTTTCTAAGACGTTCTCGAGTCTGGCGATCGCGCTGCCAGCATGGTGCTCGGGCGAGCCAGACATCTATCGAGGATTTCCTGGGCTCGGCGTAGCGTCAAGCCCGTGAACGCGACGATCTCGCCGAGATGGCAGCCCGCCTGAACCAGCATCGTGACCGTCGTGCCGCGGATATCGTGGAAGTGCAGGTCATCGATTCCGGCCGCCCTGCACGTCGCCTTCCATTGCTCCGCAAAATAGCGCTTCTTGAATGCGCGTCCGGTCTTCGTGGTCAGGATCAGCGGGGAGCGCTTGGCCAGTCCCTCCAGCGTCGCCTTGAGGGCGTTTGTGCAGCGAATCGTGATCAGGCGGCCCTCGCGCCCGCCACGCCGCGCCTTGCCCTGCCTCAGTCGGATATGGGTGCCATCATAGGCACTCCACGCGAGGTTCAGGATATCGGCCCGTCGCTGACCCGTGTGCAGCGCCAGGATCAACGCGAGCCGCATCTCCGTCGAAGCTGCGGCCATGAACGCTTCGGCATGCTCGGGAAGCCAGATCTTCTCGGATCGGTCGCCATGATAGGCGCGGTCGAAACTCTCCAGAGCGTTGGAATCGAGTGACCCATCCTTCGCTACCCAAGACAGGAGACAGGAAGGATCGTGATGCGGTTGTCCGCCTCCCTCGGCTTGTCTGCCGAAAAGCCGTCGTGCCACTTCAGCACGTCGCGCCGAAAGGCCTTGTCCTCAAGCGCGGCACGGGGGCAGGTGCCGTATTCATCTTCCCAGAAACGGAAAACGCGACGGTATTCAGCTTCGTGCTTTCAGCGAAGCGTCGCCATTTCGCGATCTGCTCCTCGTCCGAGCGAGCCGAGGCCATGCCTGCCTCAATCGACGAATACAACGCGCGAAGACCACACTCGGCACTCAATGGCATCCCGCCATTCCAACGGCTGAACAACTCTCTTGGAAACGACACCTAAAGCGGGCTGTCGTCGCCCGCTCCTGCGCCATCGCCCATCGTTCAATATGAGACAAACAGTCGGCCCTGGATGTTGATGTCGCCCGCCTTCGTATAGACGGCGTCGGAGAGGGCGACGCCGCCGACGAGGGTGGCGGAGACATTGTTGGCGAGCTGATAGTCGACGCCGAGGCCCGTGCCGGCGAGGTCGAAATCCTGCGTCTGGATTGCGCCGATCGAACTGGCATAGCCATAGGCGCGGCCCCAGCCGACATCGAAGAAGGCGAAGGGCGACAGGAGATCGGTGACGCCCTTGGCTCCGAAGGCCGAGAGCATCGGGAAGGGCAGGTGCAGTTCGTTGCGCCAGACGATGCCGGTATCCGCCGCGCCGTCGTCGAGCGTATAGCCGCGCGTCGCATAGAGGCCGCCGAGCGCCAACTGGTCGGTGTCGGGCAGGCTCTGGCTGGCGATGAGCGCATTGACCTGCGTGACCCAGGAAAGGCCGAGCGGGAGGCGCGTCGTGCGCGTGACGTCGACGGTGCCATAGCCATAATCGACATCGTCGACGCGCCCTGCGCTGAAAGCCGACCAGGCCGCATCGTTGTTGCCGCCCATGACGCCGCCGGGATTGGCATAGACGCGCAGATCGATGGACGTCGCGCCGAGCGCATCGCTGCGCTGAAGAGACCAGCCTAGATTGACCTCGAACAGCTCGGCATCGGCGCCGCCGATATCCTGGCCGTCGAAATAACTGGTGCGCGACAGCGTCGTCGCAGTGGCGCCGACAAGCAGATCGCCGGCATAGACGCCAGGGAGGAGATTGGAGATGGCGGTGCGGTAAGTGACAGGGATCTCGAATGTCGTCTCGTTGAAGTCGAACAGCTCATTCGTGCCCGCCTGCCGCGTCGCGACATAGTTCGGGACGAACTCGAGGCTTTGCCGCGCGCCGGTCGAGATCACGAAGCGTGCCGCCTGGCTGTAATAGTTGGGCTGATCGGCCCCCGAACCGACGCTGCCGGGATCAGTCCAGAGATCCGAGCTGCCGGTCAATTGGTAGGAGACAAAGCTGTCCGACATGCCGGGGATCGCGGCGCCGAAGCCGGCGAAATAGCGATCGAAGCCGGTCGTGTGCGTGCCGGTGTTCGACCAGCCGCCGAAGACCTGCCACGGCTTCTGCTGCGTCACCTCGAGCGTCAGCGTCGAGAGGCCGAGCGCATCGCCCGGCGCGAAGACGCCCGAGACGGAGCGATAGGGGCCGCGGTTCAGCCAGTCGAGATCCTCGTTGAGAGCGTCCGCCGAGATGCGGCCGCCCTGGGCGACGCGGACGCGGTTCAGGATGTCGGCCGTCGCGCTCGCATCGGCGCCGCTGACCTTGACGCCGCCGGAACGGAACTCGATGACGCGCAGCACCAATGTCCCGCCCGTCACCTCCTGCGGCGGCACGGTGACGGAAACGAAGGGATAGCCGGCGGCGCGATAGACCTTGGCGATTGCCGCCTGGATGTCGGAGATGCGCTTGCGCGACAGCGACTTGTTCAGGAATGGCGAAAGCGCGCTGCGCAGCGGCGCGGCGTCGATGCCGCCGATCGCGCCGACGCGCACGCCGCGCACGGCGCCGGGCGGAATCTTCTCCTCCGGACCGATCAGGACGATGCCGGCGATGTCGACGCCGAGCGGGGTATCGTCCGGGCTGCCGGTCAGCGCCTGCGGCGAGATCACGAGGCCACCGCCGCCACCGGAGACGGCGGGCGGGGTATTGCGCTCGAGCGGCGCGCGAGCCTGCGCGGCGGCCGGGAGTGCCGGCAGCGCGAGCAGCAGGCCGAGGCCTGCCAACAGGCTGAGATCTGCCACAGGGGGGCGGGTTGCTCGAGCGCAGGAGAGGAGGTTCCGCATCATCGACCTCCTAATGCGCCGCGAAGCGGAGCCATGGGCTCTGCGGCAGATTCTCGGGAAGGGGCAGGATCGGGCAGTTGCCGGACTCGGCGCCGCCGGGGCAGGGAGCCTCCGTCTCGCCGGTCTGCGCATTGCCGCCGGCCGTGAGCGCGAGGAACTTGGCGCTGAGCAGAGCTTCCCGCCAGTCGTCGATCGGCGGCTCGAAGACCGGCAGCCATTCGCCCGGCGGCAGCGCGGCGGTGACGAGGAGCGTGCCCGGCTCATAGGTGACGGCGTAATTCCCCGAGGCGGCCAGCGAGCCCTGCAGGATCGAATAGGCGCCCGGCTGGGAGGTGAGCGTCGCATCGGTGGCCAACCCGCCGGTGAGCGCATCGCCATTGACCAGACCGAGGCCGCCGATCTCATAGGTCAGCGCCGGATTGGCCACGCGGACGCCACGGCTTTGGTCGTCGGCGGTGATGGTGAGCGGGCGCTGCGTGATCGTCAGCTGGTTGCCGACATAGGTCACAGCGTAGTTGGACGACGCGGCGAGGGAACCCAGTGCGATGGCATAGAAGCCGACATCGGCCGTCGACGAGCCGGCGGTTGTGAGCCCGCCCGAGAGTTGGTCGCCATTGACGAGGCCGAGCCCGCCGATCTGATAGGTGAGGCCGGGCACGGCATTGCCGTAGATCATCGACTGTGCATCCGCCGTGATGGTGAGCGGGCGCTGCGTGATCGACAGCTGGTTGCCGACATAGGTCAGAGCGTAGTTGGACGACGCGGCGAGCGAGCCCTGCGTGATGCCGTAGCCGCCGACATTCGAGGTGGAGGAGCCCGACGTCGCGAGACCGCCGCTGAGCTGGTCGCCATTGACCAGCCCCAGCCCGCCGATCTGATAGGTCAGGCCAGGCACGGCGTTGCTATAGATCATCGTCTGCGCGTCGGCCGTAACCGTCAGCGACCGCTGCATGACCTCGAAGCCGCCATCGACATAGGAAATCACGTAATTGCCGGTCGCCGCGCCGCCGAGCGCGCCACCGGTCGCCGCGGTGATGTAGCCATTGCCGACATTGGAGAGCGAGGTCGCATCGGTCGAGACGCCGACGCCGGTCAGGAGTGCATCGGTCTGGCTGTTTTTCCAGCCGGCGACGGAATAGCCGAGCGCGCCGGGCGCATCGCCATAGATCGCCTGGCCATTGTCGGCGGTGACGGTGAGCGTCGCCGGCTTCACCTCGAAGCTGCCGTTCACATAGGAGAAGGTGTAGTTGCCGGTCGCCGCGCCGCCGAGCGTGCCGCCGCTCGCTGTCGTGATGTAGCTCGTGCTGACATTCGAAAGCGCGTTCGCGTCGGTCGCGACATTGACCCCGGTGAGGAGCGCATCGGTCTGGCTGTTCTTCCAGCCGGAGACGGAATAGTCGATCGCGCCGGGCGCATCGCCATAGATCGCCTGGCCATTGTCGGCGGTGACGGTGAGCGTCGCCGGCTTCACCTCGAAGCTGCCGTTCACATAGGTGATCGTGTAATTGCCGGTCGCAGCACCCCCGAGCGCGCCGCCATTCGCCGTCGTGATGTAGCCCGTACCGACATTGGAGAGCGCCGTAGCACCGGTCGAGACATCGACCCCGGTCAGCAGCGCGTCCGTCTGGCTGTTTTTCCAGCCGGCGACGGAATAGCCGATCGCGCCGGGCGTATCGCCATAGATCGACTGGCCGTTATCGGCGGTGACGGTGAGCGTGGCCGGCGTCACCTCGAAGCCGCCATTCACATAGGTGATCGTGTAGTTGCCGGTTGCGTCACCCAAGAGAACACCACCGGTGGCGGTGGTGAGGTAGCCGCCCACATCGGAAAGCGCCGTAGCACCGGTCGAAACAGCGACACCGGCCAGCAGCGTATCGGTCTGGTTGTTCTTCCAGCCGGAGACGGAATAGCCGAGCGCGGATGGCGTATCGCCATAATCTATCTGGCCATTGTCGGCGGTCACCGTCAGCGTCGCCTTGTCGACGCTGACGGTCGAACCGGCATTATAGGTGAAGACGCGATAGGTGACCCCGCCGGTGCTGGTCTGGCTGGAATTGCCGTTTGCCAGCGTGACAAGCTGGTCGCCGGCCGAGAGCGTCGGGTCGACGGCGATCGAGGTGCCGAGCGGATCGAGGCTGTCGCCGGCCGGGCCGAAGACATAGCTCGATGGCCCGCCGGCGCCCGAAGTCGATGTCACGGTCGCGGTCGAATCGCCATAAGTCGAGCTTGCGGTGGCGGACTTGACCCAGACGACGGGCGTCATGGCATAGAGTTCGGGATAATAGCCGGCGCTCGGCGGCGCCCAGGCCGTGTCGAAATCCCAGCCGGCGGCCGAGGCCAGCGTCATGAAGGAGGCGGTGTCCTGGAACTGCGCCGTCGTCAGGCCGGTGACCCCGGCGACGCCGGCGCAGGCGGTGCCGACCCCGCAGGACTGACCTGTCGCATCGGTGTCCCAGAAATTGCCTGAATAGCTGGTTGCGCCGGTATCAGATCCCACCAGCCCGCCGACCGTATTGAAGCTAGTGACCTGGTTGGCGGCATAGCTGCGTTCGATCTTGACGGAGCCGTACAAGATGCTTCCGACCAAGCCGCCGATATAGATGCCGCCGTCGACCGAGCCCACGGCATAGGAGTCGGCGATGCTGACCGTGCCGCCAGACGTTGCGTAAGTGAAACCAACGAGGCCGCCTGCAAAGCCGCCCGCTTTGATGTCGACATCGGCATAGGATTGCTCGATCTTCACAGTTCCGAGCCTCGCGTACACTTCACCGAAGAACCCTCCGGCCTCGCCGAAATAGGTGTCTAGAGTGCCTGTCACATAGGTCCGTGCGACGGTGAGGTCGCCCCCATCGGCTTTGGCGAAACCGACCAGGCCGCCGATTGTGCGCATGCCGGTGACGTCGATATTGGTCAGCCCCAGATCGAGGATCGTCGCGTTCCCCGCGCGCCCGAACAGGCCGACATTCTCGCTGTCGGGACGGTCGATGGTCAGTCTGTCAATCACATGGCCCTGACCGTCCAGTGTCCCGTAGAACCCGTTGTTCGAATTGACGGCCTCCCCTTGACTGTCGGTCCCGAGCGGCACGAAGCCTCTGGTGCTCCACATGCCGGCGGCGTCGGAGCCATCGGTCGCGCTGGCGTCGACATCGGCGCCGAGCGTATAGGTCGCGCCGAGGTCCAGCGCTATCAGCTGCAGCTGGTGCGCATTGGTGATCGTCGTCTGGTATTCCGAGCGCAGGAACGGGCGGGTCTCGCCGTCGATCATGTACCAGTCATGGGTGAAGTCGAGACTGGCATAGGTCGACTGCTTGTAGCGGTTCGAAGCATCGATGCCGACGACATTGACGGCGGTTCCGTCGCCATCCCCGGCAAAGGCTGCGCCCTGTCCCGTCGAATCGATGTCCCAGTAGCTGTTGCTGATCGAACCGTTGTTCAGTGTGGTGATGCCGCCGGCCATGCCGGATCCCGATACCGCTCCGGAAGCATAGGAAGTGGTGATCGTGCCGCTGTTCAGTCCAACGAGGCCGCCCGCGCCGGCAGAGACACTCGTGACGTTAGCCATCGAATAGGAGTCGGAGATCATGCCTTCATGGTCGTTTGTGCCGACAAGTCCGCCGGTCGACCCTTCGCCCTGCACCGAACCGGAGGCATAGACATCGGTGAGCGTGCCCGCATTGTATCCGACGACAGCGCCGACGGAGTAGGCTGAGCTGCCGACTATGTCGACGTTGGTCACCCCGACATTTCGGATCACCGTGTTCGAATTGGTATAGCCGAACAGGCCGACGAACTGGATGCCGGAGTTGTCGATCGTCAGGCCGTCGATCACGTGCCCCTGGCCGTCGAAGATGCCGGTAAGGCTGGTGCCGAGGGTCGTCCCGATCGGCGCAAAGCCGGCGCCGCCATTCCACGTGGCGGTCGCGCTCGCGTCGATGTCGCGGCCTAGCGCATAATTGGCGTCCAGATTGCTATTGATCGCCTGCAACTGGTCGACATTGTTGACCAGCATATAGGCGGTCAGCGGGACCCCACCGCCCATATCGCCGGAATAGTCGGTCGG
The DNA here is from genome assembly GCF_026343945.1 of Kaistia algarum. Lineage (NCBI taxonomy): Bacteria > Pseudomonadati > Pseudomonadota > Alphaproteobacteria > Hyphomicrobiales > Kaistiaceae > Kaistia > Kaistia algarum. The sequence continues at coordinate 982,066 of NZ_JAPKNJ010000001.1, read as the reverse complement.
GTTCGCATAGCTCGACGGGTTGTAATAGATCGTAGCGCCGCCATAGGTAAACAGATGTGTACCTGTGCCGAACGAGACCGTGCCCGCGCCCGTGCCGGTATTGTCCGCCCGCAGGACCAGCGCCCCACCTCCAGGGCTTGAGATGTTCCAATTGACCACGATGTCGTGATAGGCGGAGAGTTCGAGCGTCGATGAGCTATTCCAGCTGATGACAGCATCGACCGTGATGTCGCCGGCCTGGCTGCCGCCAGAGCCGGTCGTGACCTTGACATTGGCGCCATTCAGCGCCGCGACGAGCGCACCAGCATTGAGCACGCTGTCGTCGGCATTGGCATTGAAGCCGGACATGCCGCTCGAGGCGCTGTTCGAAATCGTCAGATTATAGGGATCGAGCAGCAGCCAGCCGAAGGCGCCGCTCGCGCTGGTGAGATTGACCGTACCGGTGAAATCGAGCACCGCCTTGCCGGAGACCTCCGCGTCGCCGCCGGCGCCGGAGCCCGACCCGGTCGCGACAATCGAGCCACCGAAGTCGGTATATTTGTCCGACCACACGACGACGTTGCCGCCGGCGCCTTCGCTGCCGCTCGCATCGAGGATGGCGCCGCTCTCGACCGTAGTCGTCTTCGCATTAGCGACGGCTTCGGCGAGATATTTGGTGTCGGCATTGGCGCCGCCCTGATAGTCGCCGCCGACCAGGATCACGCCGCCGAGCGCGCCGCTGACATCGAGCTTGGCTGTCGAGAGGATCGAGACGCCCGCGCCGGTGGCGACGATGGTGCCGCCGGCATCGGCTTCGCCGGCCGCGTCGAACATCGCGGCGATCATGACGTCGCCACCCGAGATGCGGATATCGCCGCCGGCCGCCTTGCCCTTACCGGTGATCCGCTTGGCGGAGAGCTTCTGCGTCACGTTCACCGTGCCGCCGTCGCCGGCGGTGAGGAAGATGCGCCCGTCCTTGCTGGCGACGCCGGTCGCCTTGGTGACGCCGCCGGTATTGCCGGCCAGCGCATAGACATTGCCGCCATTGGCGCGCAGCTCGACATTCGCCGCGCGGATGGCGCCCGAGGTGCTCGCCTCGGTGTCGCCGCCGCCGACCTTGACCAGGAACTTGCCGTCGGAGAGCGCCTGGTCGCGCATCAGGACTTCATAGCCGGCGGCGAGCGCTGCCGTGCCGTTCGGCGCGTCGATCGAGCCCTCGTTGACTGCGCGCCGCGCGATCAGCGCCACGTCGCCGCCGAGCGAGCCGATCGCGCCGTAATTGATCACCGCCGCCTGGCTACCGCCCTTGAAGGTCATGGCGCCCTGGGCGTTGAACTCCTCGTCTGACACGTCGAGCGTCGAGGCGATGAAGGAGCCGCCGGTCGAGATGATGCCGCTCGACCCGACGACGATGCCCGAGGGATTGACCAGATAGACGCTGCCCGAGGCCGAGAGCAGGCCGTCGATCTGCGAGGCGGAGAGGCCGGTGACGCGGTTGAGGGTCGCGCCGGATCCATTGGCGAAGGTGACGGAATTGCCGGCGCCGATCGAGAAGCTGTCCCAGTTCAGGATCGCCGTCGGCGAGGATTGGTCGATCCGCAGGCTGGACGCCGAGGGCGAGGCGATCGAAGCATTGCCCGAGACGACGGAGCCGCCCGTCGGAAGCGCTCCGTCGGCGAGGCTCAAGGCGGGCTGCACCATCGATCCCAGCCATGCCGTGCCGGCGAGAAGCGCGGCCCGCATCGGCCCCGGCTCCTTTCGGTGCGTTTTCGCAAGCAGCCGCATCCGATTCCCCCAGCCTAAGACGAGACCCGGTCGGATCCTGGCTCGGAGGATAGGAGTCGAGGCCCGTCCGCTCCTATCCTCTAATCAGGGGGAGCGGCGCAAAAAAGGATCGGCTAGCGACGCAAGGGGTTGAGCCAGACGCTCATCAGCCCGGCGCGGCTGCGCACGCCAAACTTGCGAAAGACGCTGGAGACATGCTGGTGCGCGGTCGATGGAGCGATTTCCATGTTTCGGCCGATCTCCTTTTCCGAAGCCTCGGTCAGGAGCAGTTGCAGGACCCGCCGCTCGGTCGGCGTCAGCGGCGTCGATGCGGTCAAAAGGCCATGGGACAGCATCAGCCGGCGATGGAACCATTTGATGCCGCGCATCGCATAGACAAGGCGTCGGCCATCCGCCTCGGAGAACGGCTCTCGCGCATAGAAGCCGAAATGAGATTCGCTGTCTTCGTTGATCGGAAAGGCGACGAAGAGCGCATCGCGGATCCCCACCGATTCATAGTGGCGCTGGTAGAAGGCGGAGGTGAACCATTCGGCCGGAAGATCGCGCCGGAAGGCATAGCTGCGAAACGTGCCGACCTCGCGCATCGGCAGCAGGAAGGACGGGTCGATCTCCCGCTTCTCCCACACCTTCAATATGTCGCGGAAATGCTGCTCCTCCGGCGCCGAGGCGACGGGGAGCAGCGCTTGGACGGCGCCGACTCGCCAGCCCTGCAGCGGGTCGTTGCGCGCCGAGCTGTCGAGCCGCATGGCGCCAGCCCATGTCGCGTTCCAGGCACCCGATAGCGCGCAGAGCTGCTGCATGAGAAAGGTTGCCGCCTGCTCTGTCTGGCGTGCCTCGAAATCGGACAGCGTATCCCAGAGGATGTGGATACGTTCCTGCATGGCGTCGTTCATATCGGTACCGGATCGTTGCGGCTCCGACGCTAGGCGATTCGCGCCATGCATTGAAGCCAGCGCGCCGACAAGGGGCGGCCGGACGACCACACCGCGCCACGCCGCATCGACCTCTCCGTTTTCAAAGCGATCTTGGGAACTTTCCGTTTCTCGCCCCATGTCGAGCGCTCAAGCTATGCGAACGCGCCGACCGCCTGCGGAAGAGGACCAGATCGCGCCCTTGGGCATAGTCAGAAAGAAAAGGCAGGCCGGCGGCTGAGGCCGCCGGCAACTCGCATTATTTCGCGGGCAAAGCAGCGATGCAGTCGATCTCGACCTGAATTCCGATCAGTTGAGCGCCGACCGTGGTCCGCGCCGGCGCGCGACCATTGAAGAACGTCTTGTAGATCTCGTTATATTCGCCGAAGCGCGTCACATCGGCGAGATAGGCATTGACCTTGACCGCGTGGGAAATGTCGGTGCCGACACCCTTCAGGATCGTCTGGAGATTGGCTAGCGTCTGCTTCACCTGGCCGGCGAAATCATCCGGCATCTTGCCCGTCGCCGGGTCTACGGGCCCCTGGCCGGAGACGAAGGCAAAGCCATTCGCCACCACCACATGGGAATAATGGCCGCCAAGCGGCGCGGCGCCTTCGATATTCATTGCGTCAGGCATCTCAACCTCTCACCGGGTCACGTCGAAAGTGACCGTCTTCAGATCGCACATCTCCTGCAGCGTATGGCGGCCGCCGGTGCGGCCGAGGCCGCTTGCGGTGCCGGCCGCGCCGCCGGCCGGGATGTGTGGCTCCCAATAGCAGCTCATCTCATTGATGTTGACGATCCCGACCTTGAGCGCTTCAGCGAAGGTGAACGCGTTCTTGACGCTCGCCGTAAAGACCGCCGCGGAGAGGCCGTAGCGCGAGGAGGCGGCGAGCGCCAGCGCTTCCTCATCTGTGCGGAAGGCCAGAACCGGCGCGATCGGTCCGAAGGACTCTTCCTTGTTCAGGAGACTGTCGACGCCGAGGCCGGTCACCACCGAGGGCTGGACATAGAGATTGGTGGCAAGACCCTCGGCGCGGCCGCCACCTGCAACGATATTGGCGCCGCGAGCGCGCGCATCGTCCAAATGCGCCAGCACCTTGTCGACGGTGGCGGCATTGTTGATCGGACCCATGGTCGTGTCGGGGGCGAAGGCATCGCCGAGCTTGACTTGGCCCGCCACCTTGACGAGCCCTTCGACGAAGCGGTCATGGATCGATTCATGCACCAGCAGGCGCTCCGTCGCCGTGCATATCTGGCCGGCATTGGCAAAGCAGCCGGCGCCCGCCTGCGCGGCGGCCATGTCGACATCGGCGTCGGCGAGCACGATGGTCGGGCCGTTGCCGCCGAGTTCCAGCATCAGCGGCTTACCGGCGCCGCGCGCGGCGATGACGTTGCCAGTCGCCGACGAGCCGGTGAAGCAGACGGCCTGGGTGCCGGGATGCACGACGGCCTCGTCGCCGACTTCTGCTCCCTCGCCGAGCACGAGATTGATGGCGCCTTCTGGCAAACCCGCCTCGATGAAGCATTCCATCAATTTCACGGCGATCAGCGAGGTGGTCGGCGCGGGCACCCAGACGACCGTATTGCCCGAGGCGATCGCCGGCCCGAGATAGTAAAGGTTCGGCAGCGCCGCCGGGAAGTTCCACGGCGTGATCACCGCCAGCACGCCCTTCGGCTGGTAGAACGAGACCGCGCGCTTGTTCGGGTCCATCAGCGGGAAGGAAGCGCCTTCCAGCCATTTCATCTGCTCGGCGGCATTGCGCCAGCCGAGCGAGGCCGCGCCAATCTCGCCCTTGGCTTCCCGGTGGAAGGGCTTGCCCTGCTCCAGCGTCAGCAGGCGGGCGAGTTCTTCGGTCCTCGCATCGATCGCGTCGGCAACCTTCATGCAGAGGGCGGCTCGCGCGAAGACGCCCATGCGGCGGAGGCTCTCGCGCGCCGCCTCGGCTGCGGCAACCGCCTTGCCGACATCGGCGCGGGTTGAGAGCGCCAGATACCCAACGCGTTCGCCGGTCGAGGGGCTGTCGATCTGCAGGAACTTGCCGGACGAGCCGGGGAGCCACTGGCCGCCGATATAATTGGTGCCGACGAAGCTGCCGGTGGCCGGCGCATCGACGATTGGCACGCCGCGGAGATGGAGGCCGGGAAGCGAGGAATGGAACTGGAAGCTCATTGGCTCTGTCTCTCTCAGGCGTAGCGGGTGTGGATTTCGCGCAAGGCGGCGCGTGTCTTTTCGGTGGCGACAGCAAAGAGCGCGGCGCCGCGTTCGGCGCTTGCATCGGACGGGATGCCGATGACGCCGGTCGGATTGATGGTTTCGAAGCGGCGCCAGACATTCACCGGAGCGCCGGAATAGAGATGCGGGTCGGGCCAGCCTTCGGGTGTCCCGCCCTCGGGGATCCGGTCGGCACGGACTGTTCCCGCATAGAGATGCATCATCAGCGAGGTTTCGAGCGCGCAGGCATGCCCCGTGCCGGAGGCGGCGTCGGGGAGGATCGACGCTGCTTCCCCGGCGATCAGGTCGAAATAGGAGAAGCCGGCGGTGAGGATGTCGTCGCGGCCAAGCGTTGTCGCCGCAACCTGCATCGCGGCGCGATTGCCGCCATGGCCGTTCATCAGCACCGGCAGATAGCCGTCGTGCCAGAGCCCGGTACAGAGATCGACCAGAACGGCAATGAAGGTTGCCGGCGCGAGGCTCATCGTGCCGGAGAAGGAGCGGTGATGCTCGGACGAGCCATAGGGCAGCGGTTCGCAGACGACCATGTCGGACTCGCCTTCGGCCGCAGCGTCGGCGACGGCGGTGGCGAGCCAGATGTCGACGCCGAGCGGCAGATGCGGCCCGTGCTGTTCGACCGACCCGATCGGCAGGATGGCGAGCGGGCGCTTGCCGGTGGTGGAGGCGAGCGCGCGGCTTTCCGGCGAGGTCAGGCGAGCCTGGCGCGAGGGGCCGGGTTGGTTCGGCAGGCTCATCGGGCCACTCCGTCCAACTCGGTCTTGAGCCGGGTCATGCCGGAATCGGCCAGAAGCGCAACCATGATGATGAGGCCCTTGTAGAGATCTAGACTGGAAGGATCGACACCGAAGACGCGGAGCGCCGTGGTGAGCAGGCTGACGATGATCGCGCCGATGACGGCGCCGGTAACGGTGCCGCGCCCGCCGAAGATCGAGGTGCCGCCGATGACCGCCGCGGCGATTGCGTCGAGGAGGAGCGACGAGCCGCCGATGTTGGGCGTCACCACCGGAACGCGGCTAATCATCAGGGCCGCGGTCAGGAACACGAACAGACCCGAAACGGCATAGACGAGAATGGTGTGGCTCTTCACCGGAATGCCGGCGAGTTCTGCCGCGGCGGGATCGGAGCCGAGCGCATAGGTCCGCAGGCCGAAACGGGTGCGCCGCATCAGGATCAGCGCGAGGACCACGACGATCGCGGTGGCGAAGATCGAGTTGGAGATGCCGAAAGAGCGGTCGATGCCGACGAACTTCAGCACCGGCTGCTTCAGGACCAGCACGCCCTTCGACGCGACGGCAAGCGTCGCCCCCTGAAGCGCCACCATCGCGGCGAGCGTGGTCACGAAGGCCGGGATCTTCAGATAAGCGATAACCCAGCCATTCAGCATGCCGATCGCGATCATCGCCGCCATGCCGCAGGCGAGCGCCAGCGGCAGGCCGAGCCCGGCATCGATCAGGCTCGCCATGAACACGGCGCAGAAGGCGACGCCGACGCCGGCCGAAAGGTCGATGCCGGCCGTGAGCAGCACGATCAGCGCGCCGATCGCGAGAATTGCGATCGGCGTCGCCTGCGCCACGATGTTGACGAGGCTCTCGCCCGAGACAATGCGCGGATCGATCGCCGCGAAGAGGGCGGTGAGGACGACGAGCAGGATCAGCGGCGCAAAATCGAGCGCTTTCCTGAGCCTGTCGCGAGCGGGAGCCTGCATGGATCTGTCCTTTCGGGATCCGCGAAACGTCAGATGCGCCAGTCCTCGACGGTTTCCTGGACGCCGGACTGGACCGAGCGAAGGATCGCGTCATTGACCGCCACGGCCCGCATAGCCTCGTCGATCGTCAGGATGAAGTCCTTGTCGTCGCGGACGGCGGTGGCGAAGTGGCGGACCTCCTCGAAGAGATCGCCGGTGATGTGGCCATTGGTCGTCGGCCAATGCAGGCCATCGGGCAGGCTCCAGGAGCCGCGCGACAGCATGCGCAGGCCGTGATCGCGCACGTCGAGATCGATGACGCCCTCGGTGCCGATCACCTCTGTGCGCGCCCAGATGCCGGTCGGAATGTTCGACGGCAGGCTCCAGCCGAAATAAAGTTGGCCGGTCATGCCGTTGGTGAGTTCGCAGGTCGAGAAGATCGCGTCCTCGGACTGGACTCCGAGCGAGGGCATCAGCTTGGAGACGGAGCGCGAATAGACGGTCTTCACGTCGGCACCCGAGATCCACTGCAATGCATCGACGTCGTGGACGCCGAGATAGAAGCAGACCGAGGACGTACCGTTCATGCGCGTTCCGATGTCGCGCACGGTGAAGCGGCCCGAGGTCGCGTGGATCGGCTCGCCGATCCGGCCGGCCTTCACGGCAGCGGCGGCTTCGCAATAGCGCGGGTCGAAGCGCAGGATATGGCCGACAAGCAGCCGCCCGCCACCCTTCTTCGCCGAAAGGGCCATCGCGCGCGCCGCCTCCAGCGTATGGGCCATCGGCTTCTCTACCAGCACGGACTTGCCGGCCTCCAGCAATTGGCAGACCGCGTCGCGGTGCAGCTTGTCGGGGAGCGCCACGATATAGGCGTCCGCGACGTTCTTCTCGATCGCGTCGGTGATGCTGGCGACATAGGTGGAACCGAAACGCTCGGCCATCGGCTTGCCGGCGGCGGCGTTCAGATCGACGACGGCGGAGAGTTCCGCCACGTCGCTCTCGGCCACGACCTGCGCATGGAATTGGCCCATGAAGCCGGCGCCGACGAGGGCAATGCGAAGCTTGGTCACGATGATATCTCCGTCTGTGCTCAGGGGGTGGCCGGGAGGCCGTTTCGGGAAAGGATTTCCAGGGAAGCGCCGGTGTCCGCACCCGCCGCTGGGCCGGCGGCCTTGGCGAAGGCGAGGTTCATGACGTCCTTTTCGCCGGCGCCGCGCGGCAGTTCGCCGACCGAGACGCCCTCGCGCATGACGACGATGCGGTCTGCTACGCCGAGGACTTCCGGAAGCTCGCTCGACACCATCAGGATGGCGGCGCCCTTCTCCTTGAGCCCCGCGATGAGACGGTGCAGCTCGGACTTGGCGCCGACATCGACGCCCCGGGTGGGCTCGTCGAGCAGGATGACCTTGGGTCCGGTCGCCAGCCATTTGCCGATGACCACCTTCTGCTGGTTGCCGCCCGAAAGCTCGATCACGCGCTTGCCGGGCTGTGCCGGGCGCACGCCGAGGGCTGTGATCAATCCGTCGACCAGTGCGGCGATTCGGCGGCGCGGCAGCAGGCCGAAGCGCGAATGGCCCCGCATCCAGACGAGCGAGAGATTGTCGAGGATCGTGCCGGGCCCGACGAAGCCTTCGAGGTGGCGATCTTCCGGAATATAGACGACGCCCGACCGGCTGGCCGCCAGGGCATCGCCGCGGCCATGCGTCTCGCCGAAGATCCTGACCTCGCCGCCATCCGGCCGGTCGAGCCCGGCGATGGCGCGCAGCACCTCCGAGCGGCCGGACCCCATCAGTCCGGCGAGCGCCACGATCTCGCCCTCGCGCACGCTGAGCGAAGCCGATTTCAGCAGGCGGCCGGAGGAAAGGTTCTTCACCTCGATCGCGACGCGACCGATCCTGGCCTCGACATGCGGGAAGACATTGCCGACATCGCGGCCGACCATCATGGAGATGATCTCCGCCTCGCTCGTCTCTCTGATCGGCCGTTCGCCGATGAAGCGTCCGTCGCGCAGGACGACGACGCGGTCGCACTGGCTGAAGATCTCCTCCATCTTGTGCGAGATGTAGAGAATGCCGGCGCCCTTGGCCTTCAGGCTGTGGATGACGCCATAGAGCTGGTCGCGCTCGCGGTTCGAAAGCGCGCTGGTCGGCTCATCCATGATGAAGAGCCAGGCTTCGGACAGCACGGCACGCGCGATCTCCACCATCTGCTGCCGGCCGACCGTGAGCGAGCGCAAAGGCGCGTGGAGATCGATGTCGAGGGCGAGCTCGCTCATCACGCGGCGGCCCTCGCGTTCCATCCTCGCCCGGTCGAGCAGGCCGAGCGCCGTGCGCGGTTCGCGGCCAACGAAGAGGTTCTCGACGACCGTCAGATCCGGCGACAGACTGAAATGCTGGTGGATGACGCTGACGCCGATGGCGTCGCGCGGCGAGGCGAAGGATACGGCCTTGCCGTCGATGACGATCTCGCCCTCGTCCGGGCGCTGAACGCCCGAAATGCATTTCACCAGTGTCGATTTGCCGGCACCATTCTCGCCGGCCAGCGCCACGACCTCACCCGCCCGGATCGAGAACGAAACCGCGTCGAGGGCTTTGACGCCCGGGAAGCTCTTGCCGACCGAGACAAGGCTGAGGCTGTGGGTCGTGGAGGCGGACGGCCCCTGGGCATTGCCGCCATGGCGCGCGGCGCGGGCGGCGGCACGGCGGAAGAGCGCCGTCAGCGCCTGTGGCTGGCTCGACAGCACGGCCGCCAGGATCAGACCGCCGGTGATGAAATATATGATCGTCTGCGGCGCTTGCAGGAAGGATAGGCCGGTATTGATGACGCCGAGCAGCAGCGCGCCTAGCGCCGTGCCGTAGACGGATCCCTGACCTCCGGAGAGCTTGGTGCCGCCTACGATCGCCGCGGTGATGGCGACGAATTCAAGTCCCGTCCCGGCCAGCGGCTGTGCCGAGCCGAGGCGGCCGATGGTCAGGATGGCGCCGAGGCCGGCAAAGAGCCCGGCGAGGCCGTAGACCGAGATACGGATCGCACGGACCGGGACCAGCGAGGCCCGGGCCGCGTCGGCATTGCCGCCAACGGCATAGATCCAGCGGCCATAGACGGTACGCGACAGGACGAACTGCCAGAGGAGCAGGCAGATGGCGGCGACGATGACGGAGGCTGGCACGCCGGCGACATCGCCCGCGCCCAGGAAGAGAATGGCGGGATCGGCGACCGGAATGCTGGAAGCGCCGGAAAGGCTGAGCGCCAGCCCCCGGCCGGCGGCCATGGTGGCGAGGGTCGCGATGAAGGGGGAGATGCCGGCAACGCCGATCAGGAGGCCGTTAACGATGCCGATGCCAGCACCCGCGATCAGACCCGCCAGGATGCCGATCGCCGCCGAACCGCTGGCCTGGAAGGCGAGGCCCGCGACGATGCCGGCGGCGGCGAGTGTCGAGCCCACGGAAATATCGATGCCCCGCGCGATGATCACGGCCGTCATCGCGAACGCGACGATGGCCGTCACCGCGCTTTGCCGCGCAATGCTCGACAGATTGTCGAAACCCAGGAAGCGCGGATCGATCAGGCCAAAGAGGGCAAGCGCCAGGACCAGCAGGAGGATCAGAACCGGCTCGTTCCGTCGCATCAGGGCCGAGACTTTGTCGAAGGTCATGCCGATGTCCGCTCTCTCGGCGCAGCCCGGGAAGGGCTCGCGCAGGCTTCGGAAACCGATGGAGAAAGTCGGGAGGCGGCCGCCAAGGAGGCCGCCTCCCTTTGTGGGCGAAGCCTACTTCGCCGACGTCATCGCCGAAGCCGGCAGGCTCGGGCCGAGCTGCTCGGTATAGTTCTTGGACTCGATCTTGGCCTTGGCCGTGTTGATGTAGGGGAAGGTCAGACCGTCGGCCTTGAGCTTCTCGGCCGTGGCGTCCGAGGTCACGAAATAAGTCGGCATATAGAGATCGTAGGGAAGCTTCTCGCCCTTGCCGAGGCGAGCAGCGACCGCGATGTTCCAGTAGCCGACGCGATAGGCGCCGGTCAGCACGTCGATGACCTGCTTGCCGTTGTCGATCAGCTCATGCATCTCCTCGTCGCCGTCATAGCCGCCATAGAGGAGGTTCTTGCCGAGAGCGCTCGCCACCGAATCCGCCGCCAGGCAGAGGCTGTCGGAAATGCAGCCAATGCCCTTCAGGTCCGGATAGGTCGTGAGCCAGGTCTGCGCCGCGTTGGTGGCCTTGGCGGCATCCCAGCCTGTCGGCTCAATGCCGACGATCTTGATGTCCGGGAACTTCTTGGCCATCGTATCGACGAAGCCCTTCTCGCGGGTATCGGACACGAAATTGCCGCGCGAACCGACGAGCAGCGCGACCTCGCCCTTGCCGCCGATCGACTTGCCGAGCGCCTCGGCCACGACCGACATGTTGTCATAGTCGGGATAGAGGGTCGAATAATTGGTGCCGGCTTCCACCTTGTTGCCCATGGTGATGACCGGGATGCCCGCCTCGGCGGCCTTCTTCAGCACCGGGATGACGGCGTTCTTGTCGATCGGATCGACGAGGATGGCCGCGACCTTCTGGTTGATGAAGTTCTCGATGATGGCGACCTGCTTCTCCAGGCTGCCCTCGGCGCTCTGCCAGGTCGTCTTGACGCCATAGTCCTTGGCAGCCACGTCGCCGGCTTCCTTCATGCGCACGAAGAAGGAATTCTGCAGGTCGATCGCCGCCAGGCCGAGAACCGGCTCCTCTGCGAAGGCGGGGGCGGAAGCGGCTAGCGCAGCCGCGACGATCAACGCGGCGGTTAGCTTCTTGGTCATGGATCTTCTCCTCTGAAAGACTGTCGGGTTCACTCGCGCGGCTTTACGCCGTCTCGATTCTTGCGCTGCCGGGGCGTCGAGGCTCCGGCAAGCGACGGCTCAGGACGGGAAAATCCCGTCCGTACCTGCACCGCAGACAAGGCCGGCGATCCGCTCTCCTTTGGCGGGCCGAACGGCGCCGGAAAGCAGCGCCGCAAGCGACGCCGCCCCGGAAAGATCGGCCGCCACGCCATAGTCGAACCAGAGGACCTCGGCGGCGGCCTGCATGTCCTCGTCCGTGATCAGCACGATGTCGTCGACCTGAGCCCGAACCGTGTCGAAGATCCGCTCGTCGGTGCGGCCGCAAGCCATGGTCGCGACCCGCGTCGTCACCCGCGGCAGGCGCACCACACGACCGGCGTCCAACGAGGCCTTCAGCGTCGGCGATCCGACCGGCTCGACGCCGATCACCCGCGCCCCGGGGCGCAGCGCCTTGACGACGCTGGCAAGCCCCGAGATCAGCCCACCGCCACCGACCGCGATGATGAAGCAGTCCGCATCGGGGAGCTGTTCCACGAGTTCGAGCGCGACGGTCGCGTGGCCGGTCACGACCGCCTCGTCGCAGAAAGGATGGACATAGAAGGCGCCGATGCGCTCGGCCTCGGCCGAGGCTGCCGCATGCGCTTCGTCCCAGACCGAACCGGCGAAGCGTACCTCGGCACCGAGGCGGCGGAGCTTCTCGGCCTTGATCGGCGCGGCGTTCTCCGGGAGATAGATCGTCGCCTTCACCCCGGCGAGACGCGCGACAAAGGCATTGGCGAGGCCATGATTGCCCCCTGATGCAGCGACGAGGCCCCCCGCCAACTGCGCGGGGTCGATCGTGCGCAGCCGGTTGAGCGCACCGCGAAACTTGAACGAGCCCGTGACCTGCAGGCTCTCGAGCTTCAGCGAAACGGGATTGCCCATCCCCAGCACGACGTCGCGGTCGAGATGCAGCACAGGCGTGCGCCGCACCAGAGATTGGACGCGCTCCTGCGCGGCGAAGACGGCGTCGAGGCTCGTCACGACCATTCCTCCGCCGGATAGTCGGTCGCGAGCACATAGACGCAATTGCCCGGACGCACCTTGCCCGGCTGGCGCATGGCGAAGGCGACGCCGTCGCCCGCGTGTCGCAGAACGATCGGCTCGCGCTCCGGCCGATGCAGGAAATGGATGCGTCCAGCCACATCGCCGGCTCTCACATCGGCGCCGAGAGGTGTCAGTGGCTCGAAGACACCTTCATCCTCCGCAATCATGTAAGCGGGGCCGCCGGCCACCTTGAGAATGCGGCTGTTGGCGTCTGGCGGCAGATCGATCTCGCCCTTCAGCACCCCGGCATGGATCAGCACGTTGCGGATGCCGCGCCGGCAGAGCGCCAGTGCGCCTTGGCTGACAAGGCCGCCGCCGGCCATCTCCGTGCCGACTACCGTGAGACCCTGGCGGTTCGCGGCGGCCGTCGAGGTGCGCGTCTCGCCGAGATTGTCGACCATCACGACCGTCGAGGCGCCGAAGGCAAGCGTCGCCTCGATATTGCGGCGATGGTTCTCCGGCGTCGTGCCGCTTTCGATAATCGCGCTCGGCAGGATCATGAGCGACGAGCCGCCCGAATGAAGGTCGAGGAAGTAGTCGGCCTCCGGGAAGAGGCAGTCATTCACATAGGCTGCGATCTGGCGGGTAAGCGTACCGTCGAAGTCGCCCGGGAAGGATCGGTTGAAGTTGAGGCCATCCACCGGCGAGGTGCGTCGGCCCGCCTCGACGGCGCGGATGTTGATGGCGGGGATGGCGATGATCCGCCCGGTGATCTCGGCCGGGTCGATCTGGCGCAGGAATTCGCCGAGCGCGATCGGCCCTTCATATTCGTCGCCATGATTGCCGCCCTCGATCAGGACGGTCGGGCCCTCGCCGTTCTTCACCACGGCAAGTGGTACGCGGACGGTTCCCCAGGCATCGTCATGGGGAGACTGCGGCACATGGAAATAGCCCATCTGCTTGCCGTCGCGGGCAAGGTCCACCGTCGTGAAGATGCTGTGGCGCCGCGGCTCCACTCTGGGCCGGCGCGCAGCATGGGGCTCTCGTGAAAGCGCTCGCGCGCCCACGGCCTTCAAGTCCGTCATCGTCCCACCTGGATTGTTCTATGACGGCATCATGTCGGTTTTATATTTGGTGTCAAGTTCAAATAAGAAACTGTGGCGGAGCGGTTCGATCCTGCTTAAGCTCGCGGGGAAAGAGGTGGCGATGACCGAACTGACGCAGAAACCCGCAGATCGACCGGCCTATTCCGCACCGGCCCTCACCAAGGGGCTCGACGTGCTCGAACTGCTGGCGGCGAACAACGAACCGATGACGCTGAAGGCGATCGCCGAGGGCCTGTCCCGCTCGAAGAACGAGATATTCCGGATGGTCATGGCGTTGCAGGAACGCGACTATATCGAGCGCGATCCGGTGACCGACGGCTACCAGCTCACCGACCGGCTTTTCAAACTCGGCCTGCATACGCCGCGCGTGCGCGACCTCGTGGCCGTCGCCTTGCCTGAAATGGCGGACCTTGCCGAGCAGATCGGCCAGTCGCCGCATCTGGTCGTCGTCCATAACGGCTTCACCGTCGTGACGGCCGTGGTGCCGGGCGGCGCCGACATGTCCTTCACGCTGAAGCTCGGCTATCAGCGGCTCGCCGTCGACGCGACCTCAGGCAATGTCATCATCGCGCATCAATCGCGGCCGGTGCGCGACCGGATGGTCGCCGAAAGCCTCGCCCACGCCAAAGTTCCGATAGACCCCGCCGAACTGGACGCCCGGCTCGATGCGATAGCCGCGCGCGGCTATGACATGCATGACAGCCGCGATTTCGTCGGCATTACCGACATCTGCTGCCCAGTGGTCGGCATCGACAACCAGGCGGCTGCGAGCATCATCATCTCCTATGTGAACCGGCACAACCGCGAGAACCGCCAGGACGCGGCGCTCAGGACTCTGAAAGCGGCCTGCCGGCGCATCTCTTTTCGCCTCTCGGCGGGGATTCACAGCGAAGCCTGACGCTAACCCGATGAACCGACATCGAATTGGCGGCCGATCTGCTCCCGGCCTTCATGTTCGCCATTTCAGCAGGGGACGGCTTTTGCACCAACGCCAGTGACACGGCCGAGCGTCAGCTATGGGATACGCGAACGGAGTGATGAAGGCGGCCAGGGGCTTCGCGGCCTTCGGAGGCGACTTGGAGAGGGCTTGGCCGGGTATCGAACAACTAGGCAGAGAGCTTCTTGGCGTTCATCGTCAGCGTGACGATGATGCCTTCCTCGGACCAGTCGGTCTTCATGGTGCCGCCAAGCTGGCCGGTCACGCTTCGATTGAGCAGTTTGCTGCCATAGCCTTCGTCCGTCGGCGGCTCGACCAATGGGCCGCCCCTCTCCGTCCAGACGATGCAGACTTCGCTGTCCGTGTTCGTTCCGGAGATATCCAGCATCCCGGATTCAGTGGAGAGAGCGCCGTATTTCAAGGAGTTGGTCGCCAGTTCATGGATCACGAGGGCGATGGTTGTGGCGGACTGTTCGCCTATTCCCATGCGGGGAACTGCGACGCGAATTCGTCCGCTAAAGGCACTTGTGTCATCGTAGGGAGCCAGGAGCACTGCGATGATATCGCCGAGCAGGGCGGCGCGGCCCTGATGTCCCGGCAAGGGACGAACCGCGTCATGCGCTCTGCCCAGCGCAGCCAGGCGGCCGGTCAGATCCTTCGCCATCTCCTGGACCGTCGCCGTCGAGCGCGATGTGATCGTCGTCAGGGCACTGGCGATGGCCAGCAGGTTCTTCACCCTGTGGCTCATTTCCCCGGCGAGGAGTTCGTGTCCTTCTTCGGCCTGCTTGCGTCCCGTGACGTCCAGGAAGACACCGGACATCTGCCCTTTGTGCAGCCCTTCATCATTGCCGAGGCCGCGCGCCGAAATCCAGCGGATCTCCTCGCCGCGGAGAATTCGGAAGTCTATCTCGTAGGAGCCGACGATGGCGCGCGTCGCGGTGAACGCTGCCCGCACCCGGTCACGGTCCGCGGGGTGTATCCTGGAGGACAGATCCTCGAAGGTCACCCGATGCGTCGGCGGCAGGCCCCAAAGTCCGAAACCCAGCTCGTCCATTGCGAAAGCGTCGGTTTCGACAGCCCATGACCAAAGCGAAACCCCCGCAGCGTGAAGGGCGCGCTTCAGATTGGGCACCTCCCAAAGAGGATGATTCGGGTCGCTGAAGGGCATGTCGGTCTCCATCTTCCCTGAGTTGAGCAGATCGCACTCGGGGGCGCCAGCCGCTGTGCCGTTCACCTATGGGAATTCGGGTGCGGCGCTGATGATGCTCGTGGACGTTGCGTGACCCGGCCAACCATATCGATGAAATCCGAGGATTCGCCGACTTGGATTCCTGGCTGCGTTTCGAGGCGGGTTCGACGGGCAGCCCGGCCGTCAGACAAGAACCATGGCGAGGATCGATTCGATGTTGAAGGCGAGGCGCGCGGCGAGTGCGTCCGGCGACATCATGTCTCGCTTGTAGACGATCGAGGCGGTGTGGCGGTTCGTCAGGTAATAATATCCAACGGCACTGATGGTGATGTTGAGCTGGATCGGATCGATACTGCGGCGGAACATGCCGGCGGCGACGCCTCGTTCCAGAATTTTCTGGACCAGGTCGTTCGACTGACGCGCATCGGCCTCGATGATCTCCGACCGCCCGAAATACCGAGCTTCATTCAGGTTCTCGCTGTTGAGCAGCGTGATGAACTCGGGATGGGCGAGGTAATAGTCCCAGGTGAAGGAGACCAGCCGCCGCAGGGCCTCGTCCGGCGGAAATAGATCGAGTTCCAGCGCCGCTTCTGCCTCCCAGATCTGCAGATAGACGGTCTCGACGACGGCCTGGAACAGATCCTCCTTGCTGCCGAAATAATGGTAGAGCATGCGCTTGTTGACGTCCGCCCGGTCGGCGATCTCGGCGACCCGGGCGCCCATCAGGCCCTTGGCAGCAAATTCGGCCACGGCGGCTGCCAGGACGCGGGCACGGGTTGCGTCGGCATCACGTGGCTTGCCGGGCGGCTTCGGGGCCGCCGCCTTCGCGGAGCCCTGCCGCTTGGAAGCCGATTTTCGGGGCCGCCCCGTTCCGGATGGTGCGACGACGCCGGGCCTGCGGCGCGCGCGACGGCGCGGCATCGGCGTTTCCCCATCGGGTGGAGGTGTCATGGCCGCGACACCCTTTCGATTGGCACCGTCTCCCAGCCGCGCTTGGCGCTGAGGCATTGGATCGATCGGTAGCCCGCCGTGGCGGCTGCGGCCAGCGATGCCTCGAGTCCGACCCCGACCGTTTCGGGCCCGTGGCTGTCGTCCCCAAGGGTAACCCCGACGCCCATCCGCTCCGCCATGTCCAGAAGGGCCGGCTGGGGATAGGCCGCCCCGTAGCCGTTTCGAACCGGAGCACAATTGAGATCGAGAACGCCGCCGGTCGCACGGACGGCCTCCAGAAGCCGTTCGGCGGCCAGCAAGGCGCGAGGACCGAAGGCGAAGCCCCGAGGCTCGAACTTGCGAATGAGGTCGATATGGCCGACGACTTCGGGGCGCAGCGCCTCGACCATGGCGGTCATCTGCTGAAACCATGCGAGATGCAGGGCCTCGGGGCCGCCGAGATCGGCCTTCAGGCGCTCGGTCTCCGCCCGGCTGAAATCCACCCATCGGCCATCAATGTCGTGGACGCTGCCCACCATATAGTCGAACGGGTTTTCCTCCCGCAGCCTCCGCATCGTGTCGGGCCATATAACCGGCGGCAACGTTTCGGTCTCGAAACCGATCAGAAGCTCGATCCGGTCCCCATATTCGCTGCGCAGCGCGATGGCTTCGGCGACATAGGCCTGGAAGGCTCGCTCCAGGCCCGTGGTTCCAAGCGCTTCCTCGCCGGGATAAAGGTCGACATCGCGAAAGCGTGGCGCGTGTTCGCTGAGACCGTAGTGGGTGAAGCCAAGGGCGATCGCGCGCTCGACGACCTCGCGGAGCGTACCCTTGGCATGCGCGCAGAATTGGCCGCTGTGCCCGCCGTGAAAGCTGAACCAACTCATCGCGCGGGCGCCGGATAGAGCGTGCCGTTGAAATCCTCGATATAGAAGGTCTCAAGGCTTGGAATCGGATCGAAGCCGACGGAAAGGCCGGCCTCGGCGAGGTCGAGGAATGTCACGCCGGTCAGCGCGGTGCCGTCTTGGGCGGGCATCGAAACATCGCGCGTCAGGAAGCTGGTCGCCGGAGCCCAGATGATGGACGGCCCGTCCGAATGGATCAGCGCCAGAGCCCGATGAATATGGGCCGATACCGCCGCAACCGCTCCGGATCGGGTCAGTTGTTCGCGCAAGCGCCGCCGCGGCTCGCCCGCGATCGCCCAATACGGCCGGTCCCCCTCGTCCCAGTGCTTCAGAAAGAGTGGCTGGTGGGTGAAGAGGACGGGCCGCCTGTCGCCGCTTGTCAAGGCGTCCTCCAGGAAGGCCCACTGATCCGTCTCCTCTGCCAGCCCGGTACCGAGGATCTGGCTGTCGATTCCGATCAGCCGCCAGCCGGGAACCGCGTCGCTGAACCAGCGGTCCGCGCCAAAATGACGGGTCCACCGTGCGATCCGTTCGGAATTGGACGGTTGCCCGCTCGCCCGGTCGGTGTCGCCGATATCGTGATTGCCCGGTAGCACCAGACAGGGCGCCTTCAGCGCCTCAATCGCCTGGCGGGCGAAGGCGCAATCGGCCTCGGAATTGGCGCCGTCGAAGGTCAGGTCGCCGAGGATCACGGTCAAGACCGGGGCGCGGGCATTCACATGTGCCACGGCTCGCTTCCAGTTGTCGACGAAATGCGGCTTCCCGACCCCGATATGCGGATCGGCAATCACGGCGATCTTGGTCACTCTCGCGCTCCGGTTCGTCCGGCCCCGTGCCGGACCCTCTTCCTATGCCTCAACGGGATGCAGTAACCAACCGGTGATTTAGGAAGAATGGCGAATATTATCACGCAAAGTCAGATGCTTGTCGCGTTCATGTCATGATGCCTTCATGGAGCCGGTGATAGGCGTATCCCGCGATCCGAACGATCCCTCGACGCCAGGTCGAGGCCTCGGCGGAACCGACCGATATCATTCACGACGATCGTCAAAGGAACCGACATGGCCTCCTTCTCCATCAGCCGGCGTGCGCTGCTCGGCGGCGGCTCCCTCGCGCTGGGCGCCGCCCTGCTCAATCCGAGAATGTCCGGACCGGCCTTCGCAAGCCCGGCGCCGCTCGCTGATCTCGTCGCAGCTGCCCAGCGCGAGAAGGTGCTGAACACCATTGCGCTGTCCCCCAATTGGGTGTTTGGCAAGCTGATGACGGACTTCGCAGCCCAATATGGCGTCGAGGTCAACCCGACGAATCCCGAGGGCAGCTCCGCCGAGGAACTGCAGGCCATCCGCAGCCTCAAGGGTCAGGATCGCGCGCCCGACAGTCTCGACCTCGCCCCGTCCTTCGCCCGGCAGGCCGTTTCCGAAGGGCTGCTCGCGCCCTACAAGGTCGCGACATTCGGCGAGATTCCGGATTCGGTGAAGGACGCCGATGGCCGCTTTACCGGCTGCTACTACGGCATCATCTCGTTCGCGGTGAACAAGGCGGTGGTCGGCACCGTGCCGCAGAGCTGGGCAGACCTGCTGAAGGCGGACTATCGCGGCATGGTCGCGATGGGCGGCAACCCGATGCGCGACGGCTCGGCCTTCGCGGCGGTCATGGCGGCGTCGCTCGCCAATGGCGGCAGCTTCGACGACATCACGCCGGGCGTGGAATTCTTCGCGCGTCTCGCCGCCGCCGGCAACTACAACCCGGCCCAGACGGACAAGGGCACGATGGTCAGCGGCCAGACGCCGATCGCGCTGCGCTGGGACTATCTCAACCTGACGATCCGCGACGAGGAAGCCGGCCGAACGCCGTTCGAGGTGATCGTCCCGAAGGACGGCGCGCCCTTCGGCAATTATTATGTCCAGGGCATCAGTGCCTTCGCCCCACATCCGAACCTCGCGCGCCTCTGGCAGGAATTCCTGTTCAGCGACGAAGGCCAGCTCGGCTTTCTCGCCGGCTACGCTCATCCGATGCGTTTCGGCAGCATGCTCGACCAGGGCGTCGTGCCCAAGGCGATCCTCGACCGGCTGCCCTCGCCGGAAGCCTACAAGCAGGTCCGCTTCGCCTCCCAGGCCCAGCTCGACAAGGCAAAGCAGGTGGTCGCCGATCTCTGGCCGAAGGAAGTCAGGATCTGACGCTCGGATGAACGGGATCTCTATCCTGTCTCGGAAAGGGGGCGTCGCCGCAATGCCGCGTCGGCGTCCTTCCCGGCGGCTTGTGCTTCTGGCCGCCGCGATGATGGCGCCTTTCCTGCTGCTCGCGGCCTTCGTCATGGTAGCGCCGGCCGGCATGCTGGTCGTCCAGTCTATCCACGGGCCGGATGGCTTCACGCTGGATCCCATCGCCCGCCTCGCCGGCGCCACCTATCGGCTGGCGGCATGGAATTCGATCCTGCTGTCGCTGGCGTCCGCCTTTGTGGCCCTTGTCCTCGGGACGACGATGGCGCTCATCGCGAGCCGCGCGGACTCCCGTCTCGGCACCGTCATGACGAGCTTCAGCGCAGTGGCCGCTCAGTTTGGGGGCGTGCCGCTCGCCTTCGCCTTCGTCTCGACCCTCGGCATGTTCGGGCTCGTCACGCGCGGTCTGAAAGTCATAGGCGCCGACATCTATGCCATGGGCTTCTCGCTCTACTCGGTAGCAGGCCTGACGCTGGTCTATACCTACTTCCTGGCGCCGCTCGCGGTCGTCATCCTTACCCCGGCCATCCGCGGCGTCAGGGCTGACTGGCTGCTGGCGGCCACCAGCCTCGGCGCGAGCCCGGGTCAGCGGTTCCGTCTCGTGGTGCTGCCGATCCTGGCGCCGGCTCTGGTCTCGTGCTTCACGCTGCTGTTCGGCTCCGCCTTCTCTGGCTATGCGACGGCCTATGCGCTGACATCGGGCAACATCGTCCTCCTCACCACAGAGATCGGCAATGTGCTGACCGGCGATGTCGTGAGTTCGCCGGAGACCGGGGCGGCGCTGTCGATCGCGATGATCGCCGTCATGGCGCTGCTGCTTGGCCTCGGAAGCCGGATGCGTCGGCTTTCCCGCAGGGGGCGTGGATGATCGGCAAGACTGCGCGCTCGATCTTCATCGCCCTGATCGGTGCCTTCTTCGCGCTTCCTCTGATCATGACGGCCGTCTTCAGCCTATCGCAGGGACAGGCGGGTTACGGCCTTGCCGCCTATGCGCAGCTGTTCCAGCGCGCTGACCTCCTCGATCCGCTGCTCCTTACGATGAAGCTTGCGGTGGCGACGATCGGCCTGATTTTCCTGGCGATGGTGCCGGCTGTCATTGCCGTGCATCTCTTCGCTCCCCGGCTGCATGGCCTTCTCGAAGCGATCGCCATCCTGCCTTTCGTCGTTCCGGCGATCGCGCTCGTCGCGGGTCTCACGGCTCTCATCCAGGGACCGGGATGGCTGGTCGGGTCGCCCTATTATCTGACCCTGCCTTATTTCGTCCTGGCGCTGCCTTATGCCTACCGGGCCATCGACGTGGCGCTCGGCACGATCGACCTGCCACAGCTCCGCCTGGCCGCGTCAAGCCTCGGCGCCCATCCGCGCCAGATCATTTTCTGGGTGGTGCTCCCCAATCTCCGTCCTGCCTTGGTCAATGCCGCGCTGATGACCTTCACCGTCGTCCTCGGCGAGTTCACGATCGCCAATATCCTGCTTTTCCGGACCTTCCCGGTCTCCCTCGGCCTGATCGGCCGCTCCGAACCGACTGTGGCGGCGGCCCTGTCGATCGTGAGCTTCCTTCTGACCTGGGCCGCGCTCTTCGGCGCGCTGCGAGCCGGCCGCGACCCGGCCGCCCTGGGCGCACGTATAAACGGAACGACATGACGAGCCTGACCTTCGACGCTGTAAGCTACCTCTATCCCGGCACGGCAACCGGCGTGCACGAGCTGTCGCTGACAATCGCGCCGGGCGAACTGGTGGCGCTGATCGGTGCCTCGGGGTCGGGCAAGACGACGGCGCTGAAGCTGCTGGCGGGCTTCGCCGAGCCACAGGCCGGCCGCGTCCTTGTCGGCGGCGAGGACAGGACGGCAGTCAGCGCCGAGGCGCGCGGTCTCGGCGTCGTGTTTCAGAACTATGCCCTGTTTCCGCATCTGTCCGCCTGGGAGAATGTCGCCTTTCCTCTGCGGGTCCGCGGCATTCCAACGGCGCAGCGACGGGCCCGCGCCATCGACATGCTGGAGCGAGTCGGTATGGCGGGAAGGGTCCGTGCCATGCCGCATCAGCTTTCGGGTGGCCAGCAGCAGCGGGTGGCCCTCGCGCGCGCCCTGGTCTTCGGTCCGTCCGGACTGCTGCTGGACGAGCCGCTGTCGGCGCTCGACGCGGCGCTCCGGGTCGAGATGCGCGACGAGATCCTCCGCGTCCAACGCGAGGCCGGCATCGCCACGCTGCTGGTGACGCATGACCAGGAAGAGGCCCTGTCTCTGGCCGATCGGGTCGCCGTGCTGCGCGACGGCCGCCTCCTCCAGCTTGGGACCCCTCGCGAACTCTATGATGAGCCGATCGACGCCTATGTCGCGGGCTTCGTCGGGCAGTCAAACCTGTGGCCGGGAACCGTGCTGCAGGCCGGCCTCGTAGCGACAACCGTTGGCTTGATCGCCTGCGATACTGGCGCCCGCGCCGCTGGCGAGAGCGTAGTCGCCCTGGTCCGGCCGGAGCGGATCGAACCGCTGTCCCATCCTCCCCGGCTCGACGTCGCCGGTGAATTTGCCGGCTCAGCATCGGCGGATCGGTTCCTTGGTTCCGTCAGGCGCGTCGATCTCGCCGTTGGCGCGGGCCGGGTCCGGGTCGAGACGCATCGGCGGGAACCTGTCGTCGCTATCCGGATCCCGCCCGAAGCCGTCCGTCTGCTCCCGGCTTGAAACGGCGTGAGCCCTGCCGGCAAAGGATCGGGCGATCCTTCTTCAGCCCTTCACGGATCCCTGCAGCAGAGCGGCGACGAACTGGCGCTGGAAGATCAGGAACAGGAGCACCGTCGGCGTCAGGATCAGCAGCGCGCCGGCGCAGAGCAGCGGCACGTCGGTGCCCCACTGGCCCTGGAAGGCGCCGAGCGCGCCCGCCATCGTCCGCTGTTCGGGATCCTGCACGAGGACCACCGGCAGAAGGAACTGGTTCCAGGTCCACAGGAACAGGAGGATCGACAGCGACATGATCGCCGGCCGGGCGATCGGCACCTGGATCAGCCAGAACTGCCTCCATTCCGACGCGCCGTCGACTTCGGCCGCTTCGCCGAGTTCCTGCGGCACGTTCAGGAAATGTGCCCGCATCCAATAGACCGAGAAGGGCATGAACAGGCCGATCAGCGGCAGGATGAGCGCCATCCGTGTATTGAGGATGCCGAGCGCCTTGACCTCGTAATAGAGGGGCGTGATCACGGCCTCGACGGGCAATGTGAGGCCGAGCACGAAGATCAGGTAGAGCCACTTGCCGCGGCCCTTGTCGACACGCGACAGGCCGAATCCCGCCATGGTCGCGATCAGCACGGATACGGGGACGACCCCGAGCACGATCAGCGAACTCGACCACAGCAGCTTCGTCATGTTGGCGAGTTCGAACGCGCGGGCGAAATTGCCCCATTGCGGGTCCGACGGCCATTGCAGTCCGGCCGGATAAGTGCCGGAGGGTGCCAACGCCGCTGAGAACATGCTGAGGAAGGGCAGCAGCGTCACTGCCATCAGGGCGATCAGCATGAAGCGAGCGAGAAGCTTGTTGGACTGTGCTTCGATCATCGTTTCGGCCGTGCAAACCACTGGATGGGGAGGACGCAGACGAGGACGAGCACCATCAGCACGATGGCCAGCGCCGAGGCGAGGCCGACCTGGCGATGCGCGAAGGCGAGGCGATAGATCTCGAGGCCCGGAACCATGGTCGAGATGCCCGGCCCGCCGGCCGTCGCGATGTAGACGATGTCGAAGCTCGCCAGCGCCGCGATCACGGTCACCGTCACGCAGACGCCGATCTCCTGCCTGAGGGCGGGAATGGTGATGTAGATCAGCTCCTGCCATTTGCCGGCGCCGTCGAGTTCGGCTGCCTCATAGATGCTGGCGTCGATTTTGGCGATGCCGGTCACCAGCAGCATGGTGCAGAGGCCGAGCAGGACCCAGGCGCCGATCATGCCGACCGCTGGCAGCGCGAAGGTGAAGTCGCCGAGCCAGCCGCGCGCGAGCGAGCCGAGGCCGACCGCAGTCAGAAGCTGATTGACGAGACCCGTCGAGGCGAACATCCAGCTCCAGGCGATGCCGGCCGCCACCAGCGGGATCACCTGCGGCAGGAACAGCACCGTGCGGGTGATCGTACCGAACGGGCCGGACATGTGGCCGCGAATGACCGAGGCGACGGCGAGCCCGAGCGCGATCGGGATCAGCGTGAAATAGAGGATCAGGTTGAACGCATTGCCGATGATCTGGATGAGGTCCGGATCGGTCAGCACGATGAGGTAGTTCTTGAGGCCGACGAAGCGCAAGCGCCCGATGCCGTCCCAGCGCTGCAGCGAATAGAAGACGGACATGCCGAGCGGCACGACCACGAAAGCCGTATACATGGCCAGCGCTGGCGCGATGAATAGGGCGGCGACGAACCCGTTCCGCCGGTCGCGGCCATTCGGGACGCGGCGCTTGACGCCGGGTTGCGGCGGCAGGCCTTCGGCCCGCCGCTGCGTGTTCCTGTTGGGCAGCGCGTCGCTCAACGCGAGAGTTCCTGCTCATATTCCTTCTGGACGGCCTTCAGCAGCCCGTCGGCCGTCTGCTTGCCGCCGACGAGCTTCTGCAGTTCCGGCGTCCAGCCGGCCGAGAAGATCGCGCCGGTCGCGTTGGCGATGAAGTCCATCGCGCCGTTCTCCTTGGCGATGACGGAGCCGGCGGCCAGCGTTGCCTCGGTCACCGATCCGGGCGCCACCGCCGGGATCGGTAGCGAGGTCGGGCCGCCGGGGTTGGAGCCGCCGACCTCGACATTGATCTTGCGCGCTTCCGGATCGGTCGCCACCCAGTTCAGGAAGAAGGCGGCACAATCGGCATGGGGCGACTTAGCGCCGATGCCGTAGGTGAGCGGCGCGGACATGGCGGCATGCCGCCCGCCCGCCTCGGCCGGCGGCATCAGGAAGAAGCCGACCTTGCCGGGCAGCTGTTTGTCGAGATTGCCCGATTCCCAGTCGCCGTTGAACATGAAGAGGCCGTCGCCCTTCAGGAAGCCGCTCATCATCGCGAAATAGTCGATCGCGTTGGTGTCGGGCGCGAAATAGCCCGCCTTGACCCAGTCTTCGAGATGCTCGGCCGCCTTGAGATTGGAAGGCGTATCGATGGTGGCGCCTTCCTTCTGGAAGATCCAGTCATTGACCGGCTCCGGCGGACCATAGGCGCCCATCAGGTCCTGCAGCGGGAAGGCGAGACCGCCATTGGTCTTGTTGAACTGGATGATCGGCGTGATGCCGGCCGCCTTGGCCTTGGCGAGGAGCGCGTCGAGCTCGGCGAGCGTCGTCGGTGCTGCCGTCATGCCGATCTTGGCGGCTAGCTCCTTGTTGTAGAAGACGCCGGTCATCGAATAGTTGAGTCCCATTGCATAGAGCGAACCGGTGCCGCGCGGGCGTCCTTCCGGCTCGACGCGAAGCTGGATCAACTGCGAGGCCGGGAACTGGTCCCAGCCGAAATCGGTGTAGTAGCCGTCGAGGTTCTTCAACAGCTCGTTGGCGACGAGGTCGCTCATGCTGGGCAGCCGCACGAGATCCGGCGGCGCATCGCCGGCCAGGAGGCGCGGCGTGTTCTCCATCAGATTGGCGAACTGGTCTTCCTTGATGTCGAACTTGACGTTCGGGAACTCCTTCGAGAAGGCCTCGGCCAGCTTGCCGGGCAAGGGGAAGCCCGTCTCGAAATAGGCGCTGAGCGTGACCGGGTCCGTGCCGCAGCTCGGTGCGGCCAGCGCCCCGGTCGAGGCTGCAACCGACAGCGTCAGTGCCACGCCGGCTGCTTTTAGCGATCTGATGGTCAAGATGAAGTCCTCCCTGCCGCAAATCTACACTTGGATCAGCGTGCTAAAAGGATTTAGCACGAGAGTATGTTTGCGGGCAAGATTGCCGCCCGCAAAAGGGTTCAGACCGCGCCGCGAAGGGCGTCGATAATCCGCGTCGCGCGGAGATCGCCCGGCCCGATCATCCAGTTCGTCACGTAGGCGAAGCCGATGCGCGCGTCCGGATCGGCGAAGGTGACCTGCCCGCCGGCGCCGTCATGGCCGAAGCTGCGCGCCGTCAGATAGCGGCGCGCCTCGGAATCGAGCTGGAAGCCCATGCCCCAGCGGGCGTGCGGCGGCGGCTCGGGGAACACCGGCGCGCCCTCGGACTGGACCGCCGTCGCGAGCGCGAGCGTGGCGGGTTCGAGCAGGCGGATGCCATTCGTTTCCGTCACGGTTGCCGACCAGATCGTAGCCAGCGCATCGGCGGTCGCGATGCCGCCGGCGCCCGGAATCTCCGCGGCCTGGACCCGTGGGTCGTTGAAGCCGCCATCGGACGTGACGAGTTCTGCCGGCAAAGCGCGGCCGAGCGTCATCGCGCGATAGGTCCAGTTGACCGGGCCATCGACCGGCTTTGCCGCCTCGGCGGCCCAGAGGTCGCGAAGGCCAGGATCGACCTGGAGATGAGCGACGCGGCTCCGCTCGCTTGCCGGCAGTCCGATCCAAGCCGCGGCCGACAGCGGCGTGGCGATCGTCTCGGCAAAGAAGGTTCCGACCGACATGCCGGCGACGCGTCGAATGAGTTCGCCCGCCAGCCAGCCATGCGTGAGCGCATGATAGGCGTGGCCCGAACCGAGCGGCCAGATCGGCGCCTGGGCGGCGAGCCGCGTCACCATCGTCTGCCAGTCGAGGATGTCGTCGAGTGTCGCATCGACATCGGGCGCCGATAGGCCGGCCTTGTGCGACAGGAGATGCTTGACCAGGACCTCGCCCTTGCCGGCGGCGGCGAACTCCGGCCAATAGCGTGCGACCGGCGCCTCATAGTCGAGACGGCCTTCCTGCACGAGGCGGGCGGCGAGGATCGAGGCGAGGCCCTTGGTGCAGGAGAAGACGACCGACGCGGTCGTCTCCTGCCAGGGCGCGCCCGTGCGCTCGTCGGCGGTACCGGCCCAGAGATGGACCATGCGCTCGCCCTTGACGCGAACGGCCAACGCCGCGCCCATCGTCGGCTGGCCCGCGAAGGCATCCGCGAAGGCTTCGGCGACCGGCTCGAAACCGGGGGCGAACT
Source organism: Kaistia algarum (assembly GCF_026343945.1). NCBI lineage: Bacteria > Pseudomonadati > Pseudomonadota > Alphaproteobacteria > Hyphomicrobiales > Kaistiaceae > Kaistia > Kaistia algarum. The sequence goes on along the minus strand of NZ_JAPKNJ010000001.1, from coordinate 955,304 downwards.
GTCCTTGGATTGAAATCGTCATGCGTTGGTCTCGATCTGCAGCGTTCCGTCGCGCTCGACCAGCGGCAGCGGATCGCTGACGCCGCCGGCGAATGAACCATCGTCCTGGATATTGTGGAAGGCGAGCAGGACGGGTCGCCCGTTCCGATCCTCGATGACGCGCGCGCTGTAGAGCCGCTCCGGCGCGATCAGGCTCGCCGCCGCGATGGGGTAGGGGCCCTCTGCCGCATCGGCGGCGACGCTCCAGATTCCTCCCTTGCCGCCGCTGCGATGGCCGGCCAGCTTGGCGCTGTCGCAGGAGAACAGCAGATATGTCCCGCCCGCGAGCGTCACGACCTGCGGCACTTCGAGATGGGCGAAGCCGGCGCCGGTGTCGCTCAGGGGCGGCTGGACCTCCCAGCGTTCGAGATCGCGTGAGGTCGCGTGGCCGATGACGCCGCGGTCGAGTTCGTCGCCGTGATTGGCTCTCGCCGTGACCAGCATGTGCCAGGTTGTCCCGTCGGCGGATGGGAACACCCAGGGATCGCGCCAGGCTTCCTCCGGCCAGGAGGAACTGCCGAGCGTCTCGTACCAGCGCGGATCGGCGCGGCAGATCGGGCCGGGGGCCTTCGTCCAATGAAAGAGGTCGGGCGATGTCGCGACGCCGACGGTCTCGACATTGGGATGGGCGTCCGGCGCGAGGAAACGCGTGCCGGTATAGAACATGCGCCACAGCCCGTCCGGCCCGCGGACGACCGAGCCGGTCCAGGTCGCCGTCTCGTCGAAGGCGCCCGTGTCGCCGGGCTCGAAGACGCGTCCGTGAAAGCTCCAGTCGGTGAGGTTGGACGATGTCGCATGGCCGATCCGGGCATTGCGATGGCGCAGGTCCGGATTGCCCAGCGCGCGCGGCGCATGCAGGAAGTACATGTGGAACAGGGCGCCGTCGTCGGCCAGCCAGAAATCCCAGACCCAATGATCGTCCAGCGAGAATGCCATCAGCCACCAACATTGCTAAAAGGATTTAGCAGATGATAGAGCGGCAGCTCGTTTGTCAAGCTCGGGCCCGCTCCGCTATGAGGGGGCGGTACGCCGTCTTCGGGTCGCGGCTGCACAGGGGTTGGTTTTCTTGAGCAAGAAACGCGTCACGCTCGCCGATGTGGCTCGATTGGCGGGGCTGTCGCCGACCGCCGCCTCGATGATCCTGACCGGACGTCCGGATACGCGCCTTTCGGCCGAGGCGCACGCCCGCGTCCATGCCGCTGCGCTGGAACTCGGTTATCGGCCCAACCTCGCAGCGCGGGCGCTGCGCACCGACAAGACGCGGACGATCGCGTTCATTTCGGATGTCGTCGCCACCACGCGCTTCGCCAACGGCCTCATCCGCGGGACGCTGGAAGCTGCCGACGAGGCGGGCCATGTCGTGCTCGTGCTCGAAACCGGCGGCGAGCCTGCCCGTGAGGTTCAGGCGATCGAGGCGGCGCTCGACCGGCAGGTCGACGGCTTCATCTTCGCCGCTATGCGCGCGCGCGAGGTCTTCGTGCCGGCGCTTCCGGCGGCGACGCGCGTAGTGATGCTCAATGCCACCAGCCGTCATCATCCGGTCTGCGTCCTTCCCGATGAATTTGAGGCCGGCGGCGCTGCCGTGCGGCTGCTGCATGATACCGGCATTCGCGATGGCATTGCCCTGATCGGCCACAATCCGGCGGTGGAGCAGGGGCTGTTCCGCTCGGAAACCGTATCGCGACGTCTCGCAGGCATTCGAGCCGAGCTGGAACGGCTCGCGATCCACTTCGTGGCTGAGGAGAGCTGCTGGAACTGGGAAGCACCGCATGGCTACGAGCTGGTCAAGGGTCTGCTCGACCGGCAGACGCCCTTGAAGGCCTTGCTCTGCCTCAATGACCGCCTAGCCTTTGGCGCCTATCAGGCGCTGGGCGAGGGCGGGCTGCGCATCCCATCGGATATCTCGGTCGTGTCATTTGATAATGACGAGCTTGCCGCCGATCTGCGACCCGGCCTGACGACCTTCGCCCTACCACATGAGCAGATGGGGCAGGAGGCGGTGCGGCTGCTGCTTGCGGAAAACGTAGAGCCGGGCGAGCGGCTGGTGCCGATGGCCGCCGTCCTTCGCCAGTCGCTGTGGGTGGCCGGCAAGGCGGACTAATCGCCGATCCAGGCGGCAGGGAGGATGGCCCCGGCACGGCGTGCCGGAACCATCGCTTGTCATTTGCCGCCAAGTCTCAGTTGTGGCGGATCTCGGTCCCGAGGACCTTCAGGCATTCGCGGATGAACGCGGCCAGCGCCGTCCAGCCCTTGGCCGAAACCATCGTGCCGTCGACATAGGCGTCGGTCGGCGACAGGTCGATATAGGTTCCGCCGGCCAGCGTGACTTCTGGCTCGCAAGCGCCAAGCGCCGCCACCTTCTTGCCGCGCACGACGCCATCGACGGCGATCAGGATCTGCACGCCGTGGCAGATCGTGAAGATCGGCTTCTGCGTCTCGTGGAAGTGGCGCACGATCGCCTGCACGCGCTTGTCGGTGCGGATATATTCCGGACCGCGGCCGCCGGCGCAGTAGACGGCGTGATATTGATCGAGCTGGCGCTCGGCCTCCGAGAAGGTCTTGTTGATGTCGGCATAGTGGCCGAGCTTCTCGGTATAGGTCTGGTCGCCTTCGAAATCATGCAGCGACGTCTTGATTCGGTCGCCGGCATTCTTGTCGGGGCAGACGACGTGAACCGTATGGCCGACCGCTTCCATCGCCTGCTGATAGACGAAGATCTCGTATTCCTCGGTGAATTCACCGGTCAGCATCAGAATCTTCTTGCCGGGCATAATCCTGTCCTTCGCGTTGGAGGAGTTGCGGGCGAGCCGTGGCTCGCCCGCGCTCGTTGGAACTAGAACGGGGAATCGGGGAAATAGAATTCCGCCGCGTTCGCCTGCGTGATCAGCGGCGCGTCGAGCTTGACGTTGCCGCGCACCGGCGCATGGCCGGAGAGATTGGCTGCGGTCAGGTAGATCGCGGTCTTGATCATGGACGGCGGGTAGGGGGTCTCGACCGGCGTCATGGCGTCGCCGTCGATCACCTTCTTGACGATCTCCTTCATGCCATTGCCGCCCAGCGCGAACTTGATGTCGGTGCGGCCGGATTCCTTGATGGCTTCGAGCACGCCGAGCAGCATGTCGTCGTCATTGGCCCAGACGGCGTCGATCTGCGGATATTTGGCGAGATAGTCCTGCATCAGCTTGAAGGCTTCGTCGCTGTTCCAATTGGCATATTGGATGTCGAGGATCTTGAGATCGGTGCCCGCGATCCCGTCCTGGAAACCTTTGATGCGCTCGTCGTCGATGACGGTCGGAATGCCGCGCAGGACGACGAGGTTGCCCTTGCCGCCGAGCTTGTCGACGAGGAACTTCGCCGTGTTCTTGCCGACGGCGATGTTGTCGCCGGCGACATAGAGATCCTGGATCGCCGGGTCGTTGAGGCCACGATCAACGACGGTGATGAAGGCGCCGCTGTCCTTCACCGCCTTGACCGGCATGGTCAGCTCTTCCGAGGTGTGGGGAAGGATCACCAGCGCGGAAAGCTTGCGGCCGGCGGAGAGATCCTCAAGCGCGCTCACCTGTGCCGTTGCCGATGGCGAGGTCTTGACGATAACTTCGATGTCCGGGAATGCGGCGTTGATCTCCTTGGCTGCGGCCTGGGCATGATAGACGACGCCGGCCGTCCAGCCATGGTCGGCGGCGGGGATCGAAACAGCGATCACCTTCTTGTCGGCGGCGGCGGCGGAGCCGGCCAGCAGCAGGGTACCGATCGCCGCGGCGGCGATCCATTTCGTACGGGTCATTGAAATTCCTCCCATTGAGTTGGACCGATCGAGAACGACACCCGCGTGGTCCGGACGCGGGGCTATTTCGAAAAGCGCTGGATGAGCATCGCGATTATGATGATGACGCCCTGAACGGCGGCGACGAGGTACTCGGAGACGAAGTCCGACAGCACCATCAGATTGGCGATGAGTTCGAGGATGACTGCCCCGGCGACGGTGCCCCAGATATGGCCCTTGCCGCCGCGCAGCGCCGTGCCGCCGATGACGACGGCGGTGATGACCTGCAGTTCCCAGAGCACGCCCGTGGTTGGCGTGGCTGCGCCGAGGCGCGGCACGTAGCAGATGGCCGCGATCGCGACGCAGGCGCCCTGGATCAGATAGGCGATCGTCCGCGTCTTGATGACCGAGATGCCGGAATAGCGCGCAACATCGGCGTTCGCACCAACGGCGGCGCATTTGCGGCCATATTTGGTCTTGTAGAGAATGAAGGAGCCGATAGCGGCCACGGCCAGCGAGATCAGGATCGGGATCGGTATGCCCGCGACCGTGCCGAAATAGACCGGGCGATAGGCCTCGCGCAGCGATCGGTCGATCGGGATCGTGCCGCCATCCGACAGATAGGTGATGAGCGCGCGGAAGATGCCCATCGTCCCGAGCGTCGCGATGAAGGGCTCGATCTTGCCGACCGTGACGATGAGGCCATTGACGAGGCCGCAGGCGACGCCGACGAGCAGCGCTACCGCCATGCCGGCGGCGACCGACCCGGTGCCGAGGGTGGGCACCATCGAATTCATGAACATGATGGTGACGCCGGTGATGAAGGCGGCCATCGAACCGACGGAAAGGTCCAGCCCGCCGGACGAGATCACGAAGGTGGCGCCGACCGCGATGATCGCGATGAAGGCGCTGCGCGTGATGACATTGCTGAGGTTGGTGACCGACAGGAAATCGGGATTGATGACGAAGCCGATGACCAGCAGGACGACAAGCGCCAGAAAGGGACCGGCATCGCCCCAGTTGAAGGAGAATTCCCTCTCGCGCCGGGGCGAGGTGGATTGGGTTGCGGCACTCATGATCGTCCTCCCAGGGCCGCGCGTCCGACATCCGCCTCGGCGGTAGCCAGGAGCGCGATATTGCTTTCGGTCATCTCGTCGCCGGAGACTTCGCCGTTGATCCGGCCCTGGCGCATGACCAGGATGCGGTCGCAAAGGCCGATCAGTTCCTGCATCTCCGACGAGATGACGATGCAGGCTTTTCCTTCGCCGACGAGTTTGCGGATGAAGACGTAGATCTGCGCCTTGTTGGCGATATCGATGCCCCGCGTCGGCTCGTCGATGATCACGACCGATGGGTCGGTCAGCAGGACCTTCGCCAGCAGGAGCTTCTGCTGGTTGCCGCCGGAGAGCTGGCCCGCATTGACGTTGGGGTTCTTCAGGCGGATGTCGTAGCTCCGGACCGCATCGTCGAGCGCTGCCGCTTCCCGGCGCCGGCTCATCGCGAGACGGGGATGGAAGCGCTCCAGCGCGGACAGCGTGAGGTTCGCCGCCAGCCGCTCCTGCAGCAGCAGCCCCTTCGCCTTGCGATCCTCGGTGAGGTAGCCGATGCCGGCGTCGATCGCCTCGCGCTGGGAGCGGATGTGGATCGGCATCCCATTGAGTTCGACCTGGGCATGGGCCGGGCGGAGGCCGACGATGCCCTCGAAGAGTTCCGTTCGGCCCGCGCCCGTCATCCCGGCAAAGCCGAGCACTTCACCCTTGTGCACGGTGAAGGAAACATCCTCGGCATAGCCGGGAACCGTGGCTTTGCTGACGCGGAGCATCGGCGCCCCTGCGCCGGGTCCGGAATGCGGAGGATAGAGCGCGGACAATTCGCGCCCGACCATGAGTTCCGCCATGTCCATCTGGCTGAGGCTATGGCCCGGATAGGTGCCGATCATCTTGCCGTCGCGCAGGACAGTCACGCGGTCGGCGAGCCGCTGAACCTCGTCAAGGCGATGGCTGATATAGAGGACGGCAATCCCCTTGGCCTTGAGGCTCAGGATGATGCCCAGCAGCCGTTCGACCTCCTCGCCGGTCAGGACGGCGGTCGGCTCGTCGAAAATCACTAGCCTGTGGGCGTCGAGCAGGGCGCGCGCGATCTGGACGAGCTGGCGGTCGGCGAGCGCGACATCGCGCACCAGCGCGTTCGGCGACACGTCGCAGCCAAGTTCCGCCAGCTTGTCGGCAGCGATGCGCCGCATGGTCCGGTCGTCGACCATGCCGCTCCGGGTCAATTCCCTGCCGAGGAAGATGTTCTCGGCTACCGTCAGCCCGTCGGCCAGGAGGATTTCCTGGTGCACGAGGACGATGCCGGCATCCTGGGCCTGATGCGGGCTCGAGAACCGTACTGGCGCGCCATCCATGAAGAGAGCGCCGCGGCTTGGGTCGACATAGCCGGACATCAGGCGCATCAGCGTCGACTTGCCGGCGCCGTTCTCGCCGATGATGGCATGAATTTCTCCGGCGACGACGTCGAGCGTCACGTCGGAGAGCACCGTCACCGGGCCATATTGCTTGGAAAGGGCTTCCGTCCGCAGGACGGACGCTCCGGGCGTGGTTCGGGCGTGGAGCGGCAACGGGCGTTCCATGGCGAGGTCGTGTCCGATTGCGATTTAGAGGGTCGGTATCACTCGAATGCCGGCAGCAACCGGTCACGCGAGTGCTCGATATGCAACTGCATCGCCTGTGTGGCGGCGGCGGCATCGCCTGCGGCGAATGCGTCGAGCAGGGCCTGGTGTTCGTCCAGCGCTTCGGCCGTCACGCGCCAGTGGAACATCAGGCGGAAGATGTGGAAGTGGGTGTGCTGGAAGCTGAGCGTCTCCCGGATCAACTGATTGCCGGCAAATTCCAGGATCTTGTCGTGAAAGATTCCGTCCTGCCGGGCGAAGGTCGAGTAATGGACCCGATCATCTTTGCCGTCGCGGCCGGCCATGACGCCCGCAGCCTCCCGCAGGATCGCGAGCTTTGCCTCGTCCATTGCCGCCGCGGCCTTGGCCGCCGCGTCCGGCTCCAGCAACAGCCGCAGTTCATAGAGTTCATCGAAGCGCCGCCGGGTAATCTGCGGGGCCGCGCGATAGCCGACCAGATGGGTCTTGAGGACGAGCCCTTCGCCCTCCAGCCGGCCCAGGGCTTCGCGGATCGGCGTCTGCGAGACGTTGAATTCCTTCACCAGGCTATCGACCGTGATCCGGGTGCCCGGCGCGATCTTGAGCGACATCAACTGATTGAAGATCGCCTCATAGACGTCCCCCGCCAGACTGTTGGCGCGGTGGATCTGCGTGCTTCCCGAAGGTGTGTCCGTCGACCGCGTTGAATTCATTTTGTGCCGTCTTTGCCCTTGACAGGGGAGACACCTAGCAGGATGTTCCGGCCACTGCAATACTATATCCTATAGGATTTGATATAGAGGCGGCATGTGAAGATCACCGAAACGACGGCGATGGCCCTGGCCACCCGCCTTCTCATCCAGCGCAACGCCTTGGCAGAAAACGCTAAATGTCAGGCGGGTGTGCTGGTGGAGGCGGAATTGAAGGGCCATCCCTCGCATGGCCTGCAGCGTCTGCCGCGCATTCTCGCCCGCATCGAGCGCGGCCTGATCGATCCTGCGACGAAGGGCGAGGGGCGCTGGCGCTCGGAGGCCGTGCTGGAAATCGACGGGCAGAAGGGGCTCGGACCGGTTGTGGCGATGGCCGCGCTGGACCGCCTGAGAGAACGGGTTTCGGTCTCCGGCATCGCCATGGCGGCGATCCGCAACAATAATCATCTCGGCATGCTGGCTCACTATGTCGAGCACGTCGCCAAGGATGGGCGGATCGGGCTCGCCATGTCCTCCAGCGAGGCGCTGGTCCATCCTTTTGGCGGAACCCGGGCGATGCTCGGCACCAATCCGATCGCCATCGCGGTCCCGACCGCCGGCCGCCCGCTGGTGCTGGATCTGGCGACCAGCATCGTCTCCATGGGCAAGATCCATCATCACGCCGCCACCGGTCGGCCGATTCCGGAGAGCTGGGCTCGCGACGCCGAAGGCGGACCGACGACCGATGCGGCGAGCGCCAAGCTAGGTTCAATCGCGCCCTTCGGGGAGGCCAAGGGCTATGGTCTTGGCATCGCGATCGAACTTCTGGTTGCCGCGCTGGCCGGCTCGGCGCTGGCGCCGGACATTCGCGGCACGCTCGATGCCGAAGCGGTCTGCAACAAGGGCGACCTGCTGATCGTCATCGACGCGATGGCGGCGCCCACGATTGCGGGCCGGCTTTCCGATTATCTCGATCGCGTCCGCGCATCGCCGCCTGCCGAGGTCGATCAGCCCGTAGGCGTGCCGGGAGACGGTGCGACGCGGCGGCGCGAAGTCTCGCTGCGGGAAGGCTTCGATATCGATCCCGCCCTCTGGGCCGAACTGAACGGCCTATCGCTTTCTCCATCCCCCGTTCTTGAAGGACAATCATCGTGAGCCTGTTTGCCGCCCTGAGGCTTCCGCGCGAAATCCTGTTCGGTAAAGGGCAGCGCCATGCACTCCCCGCTGTAGCTGCGAGGCTTGGAAAGCGGGCTCTGATCTGCACCGACAGCCGCTTCGCCGAGACCGGAGCTTTCGCCGAAATCCGCGCCGCTCTGGAAGCGGCTGGGATCGAGGTGCTGGTCCACGACCGCGTCCAGCCGGATGTCCCTCGCGATACGGTGGCGGTCTGCGCCGATGAGGCGAGAGGCTTTGGCCCGGACATGGTGATCGGTGTCGGCGGCGGCAGCTGTCTCGATATGGCCAAGTGCACCGCCTTGCTGCTGTCTCATGGCGGCGCGCTGCAGGACTACTACGGAGAGTTCAAGGTTCCGGGGCCGGTCTTGCCGATCATCGCCGTCCCGACCACGGCCGGCACCGGCTCGGAGGTGACGCCCGTCGCTGTGATTTCGGATCCAGACCGGACGCTCAAGGTCGGCATTTCGAGCCCGCATCTGATCGCCACCGTCGCCATCTGCGATCCCGAGTTGACGATGACCTGCCCACGGGGACTAACCGCGATCGCCGGTGCTGATGCGCTGACCCATGCCATCGAGGCCTTTACCGCGTCCCGACGTGTTGCCGACCCCGATTTGGCGCAACAGCATGTCTTCGTCGGAAAGAGCGCGCTGACCGACCACTTCGCGCTGCTGGCCATTCAGCTTCTCGGCCGCAGTCTCGAACGAGCCTTCCATGACGGCAGCGACGAGTCGGCTCGCGCCGACGTCATGATGGGCGCGCTGGCCGCCGGTTGCGCCTTCGGTACGGCCGGAACCGCGGCGGCCCATGCCGTGCAATATCCGGCCGGCGCGCTGACACACACGCCGCATGGCCTCGGGGTCGCGACCATGCTGCCCTATGTCATGAACTACAACCGTTTCGCCGCAACGCCGGAAATGGCGGCAATCGCGAAGGCGCTCGGCCTCGACGATGCGGGGCGGAGCGAGACAGAAATGGCTGAGGCCGCCATCGCCGAAGTCAGTCGCCTGTTCGCGGCGATCGGCATCACCCCGACGCTCGCCGGTCTCGGCCTTGCTGCCGACAAGCTCGACTGGACGGCCGAACAGGCGCTCGGCATCGGCCGGCTGATCAAGAACAACCCCAGAAGTCTCGACCTCGCCGCCATGCGGCGCCTTGTCCAGGCGGCTTATGACGGCGATCTCGCCGCGTCGGCCCAGTGACCCATTCAGGAACGATCCAATGAATGCTATTCAGCAGACCAGCCATCCGCAGCCGATTTCGCCAGACCTCGCCGCCTGTTCGCGTGGCCTCTATATCGACGGCGCCTGGCGGCCGGCGGCCGGCGGCCGAACGATCAATGTGACGGATCCCTCTACCGAGGCGGTCCTCGCCGCCGTGCCCGACGCGACGCTGGAAGATGCGGCTTTGGCGGTGGAAGCGGCTGCGAAGGCGGCGATAGGCTGGCGCAGCATGGCGCCGCGCAAGCGCTCCGAGATTCTCCGCCGCTGCTTCGAGCTGATGATCGAGCGTTCGGAAATCCTGGCCACGCTCATTTCTATGGAAAACGGTAAGGCGCTGCGCGATGCCCGCGGCGAGGTTGCCTATGCCGCCGAGTTCTTCCGCTGGAATGCCGAGGAGGCGGTGCGCATCACCGGCGAGTTCGGCATTGCGCCGGCCGGCACTAACCGCATCGTCGTCGACTATCAGCCGATCGGCATCTGCGTGCTGATCACGCCGTGGAACTTCCCGGCGGCGATGGCGACCCGCAAGATCGCGCCCGCGCTGGCCGCCGGCTGCACCGTCATCCTGAAGCCGGCCAGCGAAACGCCGCTCACCGCCTATGCGCTGGCCGCGCTCTATGAGGAGGCCGGCGTTCCCGCCGGCGTCGTCAATGTGCTGACCACAACCAGCCCCGGCCCGCTTACGGCGGCGATGCTGGCCGACCCGCGGGTGCGCAAATTGTCCTTCACCGGCTCGACCGGCGTCGGCCGGGCGCTGCTGGCGGAGGCGTCCAAGCACGTCATCTCCTGCTCGATGGAACTGGGCGGCAATGCCCCCTTCCTGGTCTTCGACGACGCCGATCTCGAGGCGGCGCTTGACGGCGCCATGGTCGCCAAGATGCGCAATGCCGGCGAAGCCTGCACCGCGGCCAACCGGATTTATGTCCAGTCCGGGATCCATGACGCCTTCGCCGAAGGGCTCAGCCGTCGCATGGCCGCCATGGAGGTCGGCCAGGGAGCGGATGTGGCGACGGAATGCGGGCCGATGATCACCCGAAAGGCCGTCGCCAAGATCGACCGGCTGGTGAAAGACGCGACGGAGCGGGGCGCGCGCTTGCTCTGTGGCGGGACCTTGCCTGATCGGCAGGGCTTCTTCTATCCGCCCACCGTTCTTGTCGATGTGCCTGCCGAGGCGGAGATGGCACATGAGGAGATCTTCGGACCGGTGGCGCCGCTCTATCGCTTCGAGGAGGAGAGCGAAGCGATCACCCTCGCCAACGATACCGAATATGGGCTTGCCGCCTATATTTTCACTCGCGATCTTGCTCGCGGGATGCGTGTCGCCTCGCAAGTCGAGGCTGGCATGATTGCGCTCAATCGTGGCCTTGTCTCCGACCCGGCGGCACCGTTCGGCGGCGTCAAGCAGAGCGGGCTCGGCCGGGAGGGCGGCCAGCATCACGGCATTGCCGAATTCATGGAGGCGAAATACATCGCCGCGAACTTCTAGAGGGAGGAGAAACCGTGGCGACAGATCCGTTCCGTATTCGCGACCATGTCGCCGATTTCGACGTCATCGTCGCCGACATAAAGGCGCGCAGCACAGCCGCTCGCGCCAGCTTGCCGATGGAAGCGGACATCGCCTATGGCGCGGACCCTGCCGAGACGCTGGACCTGTTCTTTCCGTCAGGGCCGCGCGCGCTCCTTCCCGTCCATATCTTCATCCATGGCGGCTACTGGCGGATGTTCTCGAAGCGCGACTATTCCTATGTCGCCGAGACGGTCACCGAGGCCGGCGCGATCGCCGTCATCGTCGACTACGCGCTGATGCCTGCCGTGCGGATGGAGACGATAGTCGACCAGACGCGGCGCGCGAAACGCTGGGTGATCGACCACATTGCCGACCATGGCGGCGACGCTGGCCGGCTGACGGTGAGCGGCCATTCAGCCGGCGCGCACCTTGCAACCTTCCTGTTCAACGAGGCGGAGACGCCGTCCGGCGTTCGCGCCGCCCTGCTGCTCGGCGGGCTCTATGAATTGAAGCCGCTGCAATCCTCCTTCCTCCGCGAGGAAATCGGCATCACCGATGCGGAGGTCGCGGCCTTTTCGCCCGCGACGCATAGGCACGACCGGTCGACAACGGTCTCCGTTCTCGTCGGCGCTGATGAGACGGCGCCGTTTCATCGGCAGGCCGATGCATTTTCCAGCCTGCTGCGCGGACAGCGCGTGGCTGTCTCGCGGTCCGATCTCGCCGGCCGAAACCATATGAGCAGTGTCCGGGATCTCGGGGTCGCCGACACGGCGGCGGCTCATTGCCTGGCGGCGCTGATCGAGGATCACTGACCCCTGGATCCACCGGCAACGAGGCGCCCCCCTTTGTTGTCGCGACCCGTCAATCCGCGCCGAGATAACGCCTTGCCAGGTGCGCCTTGAAGATGCCGGCATCGAGCCGCCGGCCGGTAGCGCGGGTCAGCAATTCATCCGTCTCGTAGCGCGAACCCTCGCCATGGATATGGCTGCGCAGCCAGCCGACAAGCGGGGAGAAATCGCCACGGGCAATGCCGGGCAGCGTGTCCGGCTCGGATCGGCAGGCGGCGTCGAAGAGCTGGGCGGCGGTCATGGCGCCCAGCGTATAGGTTGGAAAATATCCCCAGCCGCCGCTCGGCCAGTGAATATCCTGCAGGCAGCCGAGCCGGTCATCGGGCGGCGTGATGCCGAGAAGCGCCTTCAACCCCTCATTCCAGGCGGCGGGAAGCTCGCCAAGCGGCATGGCATCGTCGATTAGCGCCTTTTCCAGCCGGTAGCGCAGGATCACATGAGCGGGATAGGTCACCTCATCGGCGTCGACACGGATGAAGCCGCGCTCGACCCGCGTATAGCGCCGCCACAGCGCCTCGGCCTCCCAGCCGGGCCCGGATCCCCCAAATGCCTCGCGCATCAGCGGCGCGGCGAAGGCGAGGAACTCCGCGCTGCGGCAGGCCTGCATCTCCATGATCAGCGACTGGCTCTCATGCACGCTCATGCTGCGCGCCTGCCCGACCGGCTGGTTCATATAGGCGGCGGGGCGGCCCTGCTCATAGAGCGCGTGGCCGGTCTCGTGGATCACGCCCATCAGCGCCTTGCTGAAATCGGCCTCGTCATAGCGCGTGGTGATACGCACATCGTTGTCGGCGCCGCCGCAGAAGGGGTGCGCCGAGATGTCGAGCCGGCCGCGATCGAAATCATAGCCAAGCGCCGTCATGATCTTCAGCCCGAGCTGGCGCTGCGCCTCGATCGGGAACGGACCTTCCAAGGCCGACAGCGTCGGCCTGCGGGCCTGGGCGGCGAGCGCTTCCTCGATGAATCCCGGCAGGAAGGCGGCCAGATCGTCGAAGAGCGCGTCGATCTTCGCCGAGGAACCGCCGGGCTCGTAGTCGTTCAGCAGCGCGTCATAGGCGGACAGGCCGAGCTTCTCGCCCTTGGCTGCGCCGGCCTCGCGCTGGAGCTTCAGGACCTCGCTGAGGCTGGGCAGTAGGGAGGCAAAATCGGCATCGGCGCGGGCCTGCCGCCAGGCCATCTCGCAGGTGGAAATCGCCTTGCTGGAGGCCTCGACCAGATCGGCGGGCAGGGCGGACTGGACGGTCCATACCCGCCGTATCTCGCGCAGATTGGCCTGTTCCCACGGACCAAGGGCAACGTCCTCCGCCGCCTCGGCCAGCCAGTCGCTCATGCGCGGATCGACGGCCATCTCGTGCTGAAGCACCCTGAGCAGCGCCAGGCTATCGGCCCGCGAACCGGCGGCGCCCGTCGGCATCATCGTGTCGCTGTCCCACTGCAAAATGCCAATAGCATTGGCCATGGCGGCGACGCGGCCGAAATGGCCGGCAAGCGAGGCATAGGCGGTCATGGGGTTTCTTCTCCGTATGCGGCGCGCGGCGATGCGTCCTCCGCCGTAGCACGGCACGTCTCGCGCGCCGAGAGGCCAAGTCGCTGCAAACGCCCCGCGTGCCGGTCGAGAAGCCGCGCTACCGGGCGGCGATATCGTCGAGAAAGCGCTTGAAGATCGGGTCGAAGCTTGCCGGCGCGTCCCAGAACGGAGCGTGGCCGGATTCCGGGATCAGGAATTTGCGCCCGCCCCAGAGATTACCGACCGGGATCGTGTCGACGAACTCGACATTGATATAGGGCTCGTTCGTCCCATTGACGATAGCAATCGGCGGCGTGTCGGCGCTGGCGACGATCTCCGCCTGGTTCTTACCCGTATTCGCCGCGAATTTGGCGATCATCATGGCGCGGGCGCGTCCATCCGTCCGGGCGACGGCGGCATGCAGCATCGGGTCGTAGGGCAGGCCGCAGGTACCGCTGGCATAGTCGAAGACGTCCTGCTCGGTGAACTGCTCCTTGCCGGTCAGGTCCATATGCGGCCCCGGCCGGAAGCCCTTGCCCATGTCTTCGCCAGCGACCGGCGGCGTGCCGGTGATCATCAGGCCGCGCATGCCGGGATAGAGCTCGATCATCTCCAGCGCGATATGCCCGCCGAGCGACCAGCCGAACACGGCGGCATCGGCGATGCCGAGCTTCTCCAGCACCTCGGTCAGGACGTCGGCATAGCCCTGCATCGAATAGCTGCGGTCCGGGTCGATCGCGTTGCCGGAATCGCCATGCCCCGGCAGGTCCGCCGCGATCAGGCGGTAATGCGCGCCGATCGGTCCCTCGAGCTGGTTGCGAAACACCTCGCCGGTCGACGAATTCCCATGGATCATCAACACCGGCATGCCGGTGCCTTCGCTTTCGCGGATCCCGATTTCGCCGTGGCTCGTCGTCAATGCGTACTTCTTCATCACGCCCCCCTTGAGCCGTCGATCGATTGGCGACGGTCTTGATCAGAATTGCAGCAGGACGGCGTTCCGTCCATCCGTTGGGCAAATCGATGCCTGCCGGAGTGAAAGTATCTTTTCAAGCTGACGTGGCTGTGCCTAAATTGTCAATCATCAAACCTGCCGCGAAGCTGCGGGGCTGGAAAAGGGAAACGCGTCGTGACGACGAGATCAACAGGTAAATTTCTCCGGTCCGCGCTTCTCGGCGCATCGGTAGCGGCACTCCTGGCGACGGGCGTCCCCGCCTTCGCGGATGTCGTGAAGATCGGCCTGCTTGCGCCGCTCACCGGCCCCGCCGCCGCGGACGGCCAGGAATTCCAGCGCGGCGTGCAGCTCGCGATCGACGAGGCGAATGCCGCGGGCGGCATCAATGGCCACACCTTTGAAATCGCCGTCGGTGACGTCAAGGATCAGTCGGCCGGCAACGTCACCAGCGCCGTCGAGCGGCTGCTTGGCGATCCAGACGTGCATTTCATGCTGACCGGCTATGCCAGCCTGACCAATTTCGAGATCGACAACATGGCCGAGGCAGAAATGCCTTACATGCTGGCCGCCACCTCGCAGCAGACCAAGGACATCATCGCGCCCGATCCGGCCAAATATTCCTGCTGCTGGTCGCTGACGCCGTCCTTCGACGCGTACAATACCGACGTGACCACCTTCGTCGAGAAACTCGCCGCCGATGGCAAGCTGCAGCTGCCGACCAAGAAGGTTGCGATCATCTCGTCGGACAATGCCTATTCGAAGACGATTTCGGAAGGCATGAAGAAGACCTTCAAGGACAAGGGCTGGACGATCTCTGTCGACGAGCTCGTCCCGTTCGGCGAAGTTACGGACTGGCGCTCCATCCTGGCCAAGGTTCGCCAGGATGTGCCGGACGTCGTGATCAATACCGACTATCTGCCTGGCAACTCGGCCTCGTTCCTCAACCAGTTCCTCGAGCAACCGACGAAGAGCCTGGTCTTCCTGCAATATGCGCCGAGCGTTCCCGAATTCGTCGAGCTGACCAAGCAGAACTCGAACGGCGTCATCTACAACCTTCTCGGTGGCGCTCTGACGACGCCGAAGAACCCGCGTGCCGATGAGGTCGCCGCGAAATACAAGGCGAAGTACAATACCGAGAGCGGCACTTACGGTGTCGCGCTTTACGAGATGGTCAATCTCTATTTCGACGCGCTGAAGAAGGTCGGCAACCCGTCCGACCACAAGGCGATCATGACGGCGATCGGCGAGAGCGACAAGCAGATCGCCGCTGGTCGGCTGAAGTTCGATCCCGCCACCCATCTGGCCATGCAGGGCGACGACTTCATCCCGATCACCTTCTTCCAGATCGAGGACGGCAAGCGCATCCTCATCTCGCCCGAGAAATATGCGACCGGAACGTACCAGACCCAGCCCTGGATGAAGTGAGGCATGGCCCTGCTGGACGTGGAGAATGTGTCGAAGGCCTTCGGTTCGCTGAAGGCTGTCGACGGCGTCTCCTTCAAGGTCGAGGCCGGCGAGATCTTCGGGATCGCCGGCCCCAATGGCAGCGGCAAGAGCACGCTGTTCAACACGATCACCGGCATTCCCTTCGGCCCCGACAGCGGCAAGGTCCGCTTCGACGGCAACGAGATCCAGGGGCTCGCCGGCCATGTGATCGCGCGGCGCGGCCTGGCGCGGACCTTCCAGCGCGAAACCTGCTTCGACCAGCTCACCGTCTTCGAGAATGCCGAGATCGGCGCGACCTATGCCAATGAGGCGCGGAGCGGCGCCAAGGCGCGCGATGCCAGCGCGGAGGCGCTCGCCTTCGTCGGGCTGACCGAGCCGGATTGGGGACGACGCGCCGGCGAACTCTCCGTCTTCCAGCGCAAGATCCTGATGCTGGCCACCGCCATCGCGTCCGACCCGCGCATGCTGCTGCTCGACGAGCCGGCATCCAGCCTGACCAAGCCCGAGATCGAGCTCTCGGTCGAGCTGATCCGCCGCATTGCTGCGCGCGGCATCACGATTCTTCTCATCGAGCATGTGCTGACCTTCCTGATGAGCCTGTCGCAGCACCTGCTCGTGCTCAACCAGGGCAGCGTCCTGGCGCTCGGCAATCCGCGCGATGTCATCGCCGAGCCGCGCGTGATAGAGGCCTATCTCGGCACGCGCAGGGCCGCCGCATGACGAGCATGCTGTCGGTCTCGGAGGTTACGGCGGGCTATGGCCGCGTCACCGTGCTGCAAGGCATCGGCATCGAGGCCGGCAAGTTCGGCAATGTCGGGTTGTTCGGCCCGAACGGCCATGGCAAGACGACGCTGCTGCGCGCCATCAGTGGCCTCTTGAAGCCGAAGAGCGGCAGCATCGTCTTCGACGGCGAGGATATTACCGGCGAAAGCGCGCGGGCGATCGTGGCGCGGGGATTGGTGCACGTGCCGCAGGGCAATACGCTGTTCCCGGACCTGACCATCGCCGACTGCATGACGCTCGGCGCCTATTCGCCTCATGCCCGTCCGCATGAAAAGGAGAACAAGGAGCGCGTCGTCGCCCTGTTCCCCAAGCTTGCGGAGCGCTGGCGCCAGCGCGTGCGGACGCTGTCGGGCGGCGAGCGGCAGATGGTGTCGATCGGCGTCGCGCTGATGAGCCATCCGAAGCTGCTCATCCTCGACGAGCCGACGCTGGGTCTCGCTCCGAAGATCAAGGACGAATTGTGCAAGGCGGTGCTCGACATCTCCAGGGCCGGCGTGCCGCTGATCGTCGTCGAGCAGGACGTGGAATTTCTCCTGGAACTCACGCACCACCTCTATTTCATCAATCACGGCCAGGTCGAGACCGAGATCAAGCCGGGCGACAGCCTCGCCCATTCCGACATCATGGCCATGTATTTCGGGCATTGAGGCACGCATGAACGCAATCGCGGACATATTGTTCGGCGGCCTGTTCCAGGGGTCGCTCTACGCCATGATGGCGGTCGGCCTCGCTCTGGTGTGGACCACGATCGGCGTGTTCAACTTCAGCCATGGCGTCCTGATGATGCTCGGCGCCTATTTCGCCTGGCAGCTGGTGGATTGGGGCCTTCCGCCCGCGCTCGCCTTTCCGCTCGCGGTCCTGCTCATGGCCGGTGCCGGCTGGCTGCTGCAGGCGACCGTCGTCCGTCCGCTGATCGGCCGGGCCAATCTCGTCCTCGTCGTCGTGATCACGACGCTCGCCGCCGGTTCGCTGGTCGAGAACGGCGTGCTCGAACTCTGGGGCCCGCGCTCGAAGCAGATCCCGCCGCTCATTGCCGGCAACGCCATGCTCGGCGGCGTCGGCGTCTCGCTGCATCAGATCGCGATCATCGTGGTGACGCCGATCATCCTTTTGGCGCTGTGGCTGTTCCTCAACCGGACACGGCTCGGCCTCGCGCTGCGCGCCGTGGCGCAGAACGAGGACGCGGCGCGCCTCGTCGGCCTCAACGTCACCATGCTCTACGGCCTCGCCTTCGCCATCGCGGCGGCGCTGGCGGCGCTCGCCGGCATCTTCCTCGGCGGCTACCGCTTCATGACGCCGGTCATGGGCGCCGATCCTCTGCTGAAGGCGCTGATCGTCGTCGTCTTTGGCGGCATCTCCTCGATCTCCGGTCCGATCTTCGCGGCCTATCTGATCGGCTTCTTCGAGGCGATCTGCAGCTATTATTTCGGTCTCTACTGGACGCCGGCGCTGCTCTTCGGCGCGCTCATCCTGACGCTGATGATCAAGCCGGAAGGCATCTTCGCCAGCCGATCGCGGGGGCTCGCATGAGCGCTGTCGAGACCTCTGCGCCGACCGCATCGGCTCCTGCGCGCGCGCCCGGCCGCACACCCTGGATGACCGAGCTTGCCGGCGCCCTGGTCGGCCTGCTCGTTCTGGCGCTGCTGCCGCTCGTTGTCGGCGACGCGTATGGCCGCCATGTGCTGATCATGGTGTTCATCTACGCCGTCGTCGCCTCGAACTGGGATCTCAGTCTCGGCTATGGCGGGGTGTTCAATTTCGGCCATCTCGCGCTCTTCGGCATCGGCGTCTACGCCTATAGCCTGTTGACCAAGCTCGCCATGATGGATCCCTGGGTCGCGCTCGTGGCGAGCGGCGTGATCGCGGTGGTGGCTGCCGTCGTGGTGACGATCCCGATCCTGCGGTTGAAGGGCATCTACATCATCCTGGTCACCTTCGGCTTCGCGCAACTGGTGATGCAAATCATCCTGAGCCAGTCGGATTACACCGGCGGCACGCAGGGCATCGTGCGCATACCGGGCCTCTATTGGTTCGACCACAACATGGTCCGCGACGCGAAGTTCGCTTACTTCTACATCGCGCTCGCCATGCTGGCGCTGAGCACGCTGTTCCTGCGCATCTTCGTGCGCTCGCGCACCGGCAAGAGCATCGTGGCGCTGCGCGACAACGAGGAATATGCGGTGAGCCGCGGCGTCTCGCTGGTCCGCCAGCGCATGATCACGCTCGCCGCATCCGCCTTCTTTACCGGCATTGCCGGGGCGTTTTATGCCGCATACCAGCGCAATGCCTCGGTCGAAGTCTTCGGCATGAGCCTCGCCACCATCGTGCTGTCCATGGTGCTGCTCGGCGGCACGGGCACGATCTATGGCGCGATCATCGCCTCCTTCGTGCTGACGGTCTTCGCCGAATCCATGGCCGATTTCGGCGCCTGGCGGCCGATGATCACGGCGGTGCTGATCATCGTCGTGATGCTCGTCTATCCGGGCGGCATCGTCGGCATGCTGAAGGCGCTCTGGGGCCTCGCCACACGCCGACGCGCCTGAGACGGGCTATTTCGTTCCGCACCAGTCGATCACGCTGGCCGCGATGACCTTGGCGCTTTCCACCAGCGAGGCTATGTCGACATATTCGTCGGTGCCGTGGAAGCCGTCGCCCGATGGTCCGAAGATGACGCCGTCGACGCCCGCGCCGGCATAATGCGCGCCATCGCAGACCGCGATGAAGCCGCGCATGGTCGGCGCCTTTCCGGTTTCAGCCTTGCGCTTCATCAGCGAAGTGACGAGCGGATGGTCCGGCGCAGTGTTCATCGGCGCGAAATGCAGGCCGCCGAGTTCCCATTCGATCGTGATCGGATGCGCGCGCAGCCAGTCGTCCATCTGGCAGAAATGATCGACAAAGGCCTCGAAATCGCGCCGATATTCCGCTGAGGTCTCGTCCGGCAGGAACTTCATGTCGAGGTCCATCACGACGACATCCGGAATGATCGCCGGATTGGTCATCACGGTCGGCAGGCCCTTGTCGCCAAGGCCGGTGCCGCCCCACATCACGCCGATATTGATCGTGTTCATGCCGGCCGGAAGCAGCGGATGCGAACGCGCGCGCGTGCGGTCGCGCTCGAACTGCTGCACGGCGGCGATGAAACGCGCGCCGATCTCGATCGCATTGACCGCCGGCTCCAGCCGGCCCGCCACATGCTGCTGCGGGTAGATCTCGTTGTAGCGGAAGGCGGAATGGCCGTTCTTGCCGCGGATGGTGACGCGGGCCCATTCGAGCCCGCCCTCGGCCGGCAGCACGTCGCCCCAGCTCGGCTCGGCCACGAGCACCGCCTTGGCGAGCTTGCCGCGCCGGACGTTCTCGATCGCGCCGCCGCCGCCGGCCTCCTCGTCGACCACGGAATGGAGCGCGAGCCGGCCTTCGAGGGCGACGCCGCTGCGCTTGATTGCGCGGATCGCCGCGACGCAGGCGGCGACGCCGCCCTTCATGTCGATCGAGCCGCGACCATAAAGCCGGCCGTCCTTGATCTCGCCGCCGAAGGGATCGACCGTCCAGTCCTTCACCGCGCCGACCGGCACGACGTCGATATGGCCGCAGAGGATCAGGCTCTTCTCCTCCGAGCCGGCCCATTCGCCGATCAGGTTCGGCCGGCCGGGCAGGGCGTCGAACTGCTCCGTCGCGAGGCCTTCGGATTGCAGGATCGGCTCCAGCAGCGCCTGCACGTCGCCTTCGCGGTTGAGCCCGTCGGCGGTCTCGAATTTCGGATTGACCGAGGGAATGCGGACCATGTCGCGCGTCAGGTTGATGACGAAGTCGCGGTCCTTCTCGATGAAATCCTGCACGGAGCGGATGACGGCTTCTTTGTCGGACATGGCAGTTCCCTTCGGTTCGGCCGTCAGGCGGCCGGCCTTCGCGTCAGGCTGAGATCGTCGAGGATGGTGGCGAGCCGCGCGGCCCATGCATCCACCCCTTCAGAGGTGCGGATCAGGTCGTTGCGGATCTCGATCAGGGCGCCCGGCAGGCCGCGGTCGGAGGCGTGCACGGGGATCGCATAGTCGCTGTCGCGCTCGATCACGTAAGGAACGTTCTCGCCGACGACGAGCGCGGGATCGGCAGCGAGGCCGGCGAGGAAATGACGGGCGAAGGCCGGCTGATGGTCATGCAGGATGCCGACATGCCAGGGTCGTGCGACGCCGAGGAAGACCGGCGTGAAGGAATGGATGGTGACGATCAGGCTCCGCTGCCCCGCGCGGCGGTCGAGCAGCGCCGCGATGGCGTCGTGGAACGGATCGAAGATCGTCCGGCGGCGAAACGCCAGCTCGGTGTCGTCCAAGGCTTCATTGCCGGGAATCCGCGTCGCTTCCGAAAGGACCGGCATGCTGGTGGGCACGCCGAACGGGCGGTTCAGGTCGACGAGAAGGCGCGAATAGGTGCCCAGAAAGGCCGGCGCGCCGAGCCGCTGGGCGAGCGCGCGCGTGACGGCCGCTGCGCCGATATCGTAGGCGATGTGGCGCTCGAGATCGTCGGGCGCCACGCCGAGCCGCCCATAGGAGGTGGGAATATGGTTCGCCGCATGCTCGCAGATCAGCACCACAGGATGGTTTGAATCCGGGTTCAGCACCTCCAGCGGGGCCGGCCAATCCGCGCCGCCTTCCGGCTCGGCGCGCGCCATCAATAGCGCTCCCCATAGGCCGCGCAGATGGCAAGCTTGGTCTTGCCTTCCATCAGCGCGATCTCCGCCCGCTTGACCGCGACGAAGCTCTCGATGAGCCGCGGCGGGAACCAACCCTTCACGACCGTATCGGCGGCCAGTTCCGCCAGAGCGAGGTCCAGCGTCTCCGGCAGGCGATGGAGCCCGTTTCGTGCGAGTTCCTCGGCCGACATGATCGAGGGATCGCCGGAGACGATTGGCGGGGCAGGGAGGGCGGCGGCGATGCCGGCCAGCCCGGCGCGGATGATGGCGGCGAGCGCCAGATACGGATTGGCCGTCGCGTCGGCCGCGCGATATTCGATGTTGAACTGCCGTGCGGGATCGCGGCCGCCCAGCGTCACCACCGGGCAGATGCGCAAAGTCGCCTCGCGGTCGCGCTCGCCGAGCCAGGTATAGGACGAGCTCCAATTGTGCGGCGCCAGCCGGTAATAGGAGGGTGGGCTCGGGGCCGTCAGAGCGACCAGCGCCGGGAGGTGCTTCAGCACCCCGGCGCAGAACGAGGCGGCGTGCAGCGAAAGCCCGCCGGGGCCGGCCGCGTCATAGGTTGCCGGCTCGCCCTTCGCGTCCACGAAGCTGAAATGGATATGCACGCCATTGCCGACGGCATCGGGATCCGGCTTCGGCGCGAAACAAGCGCGCCCGTCGAGGTTGCGGGCGATTTCGCGCGTCACCTCGCGGATGACGATCGCGCGATCCGCCGCTGCCAGCGCGTCTGTCGGAGCGCAGGTCACCTCGAACTGGTCATTGCCATATTCGGCCAGCACCATCTCCGGCTCGACGCCGGCTTCCTCCAAGGCCGCCCAGAGGCGCGGCACGAACGGCTCGGCGGCCCGGAGCGACGCCACCGAGAACGCATGGGCGGGAATCGCGTCGTCGGCCCGATGATTGGGCTTCAGCAGGAATTCCTGCTCGAAGGTCGCGCGGATCGAGAGCCCGGTCTCGCTCTTCAGCGCAGCAATGGCCGCCTTCAGTTGCGTGCGCGCGCAGCCGTCCCCTGGCGTTCCGTCAAGCTCGACGATATCGCCCATGACGAGGTCGAGCGCCGTGGCCGATCCGGTCGATGCGGTCGTGTAGCGCGCGCCGAGATCGGCAAGGATGCGAAGATCCCCCGACGAGCCCCAGGGATTGGGGTCGGAAATCGTGTTGAACGGGGTCAGGCAGAGATTGGCCGGGACCCAGCCGACGCCGGTCTGCGCGGCGCTTGCAAGACGGGCTTCGGTCGCGGGCCGGCCGCGCGTGATCGCGGCGAGATCCGTGGTGACGATATTGACCAGCGGGAGGAGGGGCGTTTCGGTCATGACAGCGTCTCCCGGCCAAGCGCCACGAAGCGGTCGACGATCGTGGCCGTGTCGGCCAGCCAGCAATAGCCGCCGAAGGCCTTGAGGGCGCCGGCATGACGCTCGGGCGTCGGCGCCGCGCAGGCGTCGGTCACGCAGGTAACGAGATAGCCGCGGTCGGCGCCGTCGCGCACCGTCATGTCCACGCACTGGTCGGTCAGCACTCCGGCGACCACGAGCTGGCGGACGCCGAGATTCTTGAGCAGATAGTCGAGATTGGTTGAGTTGAAGACGCCGGACGAGGTCTTGGGCAGCAGGATCTCGTCGCCGACCGGAGCGAGTTCTGGCGGCGGCAGGCCTTCGGCGAGGCTCGGCGGAATATGGATCGGCGTCAGCTTGTGGTCGAGCGAGCGGTCGCGGCCGTCCTCGGTCAGGCTCTGGATGATCGTGTGCAGCACCTCGATGCCGGATGCCCGGGCCGCTGCCAGCAGCTTGCGCTGATTGGGGATCGTGACGTCACGCGTCTGGGCATAGAAATAATGGTCGGCCGGCCAGTCGGCGTGGTCTGGATCGAGGCCCGGTTCCAGCCAGATGCGCTGCATGTCGACAAGGAGGAGGGCCGTCGCTCCCTTTTGGAAAGGCTGGTCGCGGCGTGGCAGGGTCGTTTGGCTGGCCATCGGTTCTCTTGCGGCAATCAGGGCTTCAGGCGGGCGAACTTGGTGGGTGGCGAGGGGCCGTCATTGTCGAGCGTCACGGCGTTGGCGGTACGAATCGACTCGATGCCCTCGATGCGCTGGCGCATGGACGAACCGTGCTGCGCGATCATATGGGCCAGGACCGTCTCGATCTGCGCCACCGGTGTCGCCATCGTGTCATAGGGCGAATCCGCGTCGATCGCGGCGATCATGGTGTGGTCGGCGAATTCGGCGATCGGCGAGAGCCAGGGGTCGGTGAAGAGCAGCACGGCAACGCCGCGCGCCTTCGCCTGCCGCGCGAAGTCCACCACATCCGCCTGGTAGCGGCGATAGTCGAAGACGACGAGCAGGTCGCGCTTGCCGAGATCGACCAGCAGGTCGAAATCGGACGGCGCGAGCTTCGCCAGATCGCGGATCTGTGAGCGCAGCTGGACGACATAGCCGGCGAACATCGACGCGATATGCCGGCTGAACCGCCCGCCGAGGAACAGCACCTGCCCCTTGGTATCGAGCAGGAGTTCCGTCGCCTGTGTATAGGCCTGCGACGGCATCTGGGTCCGTGTCCGCTCCAGACTGTCGGCGACGGAATGATAATAGCCGAGCGCCGTGCCTTCGCTGGTGTCGGCCGGGCGCTTCGCCTCCATCATCAAGAGCGGCGAATGCAGCCGCGCCTCGACTTCGGCGAGCAGTTTGCCCTGGAATTCCGCGAAGCCGGAATAGCCGAGCTTGATCATCAGCCGCATCACGGTCGGGTCACTGACGCCGGCAAGTTTCGCCAGCCGCGTCGCGGTTCCCAGGCCCGACATCGGGTAGTCGGCCAGCAGCACCTGAACGATCTTGGCTTCTGACGAAGTCAGGACGACAGGCGTGTGCGCCAACTCCTCCCTGATCGACAACCGGGCACCCCTCCCAAACTCCGCGTCTGATAGGAAAATTACAAAATCGGATCGTTCTGTCAATTTTTGGAAGTCATCGAACAGGAAGCGAACCCGCGACCGGTCCCCTGACGCGCTGCCCGATTTCAGGAAGGTCTGCTCGCGCCGCGACCCGGCCGTCAGCCGATGCGGCTTCCCGTTTCGCCGTCGAAGAGATGGATGCGATCGACCGGAAAGGCGACGCTGACGGTGTCGCCGCGGGTCGCGAGGCCGCGCTGCAGCGAGAACGCCTTCACGTCGGCGCCGAAGGAGTTCGCATGCAGGATCGTGCCGAAGCCGGTCGGTTCGACGAGGTCGATGAAAGCCTGGATGCCGACGCCGCCGCCTGGCGTCACGACGACATGTTCAGGCCGGATGCCGAGTGTGACCTTCGCGCCGTCCGCGGCCGCGATCCCCTCGGCCACCGGCACCGAGATGCCCTCGGCGAGATCGACGCGCGGCGCGCCGCCAGTGCTGCGATAGGTGCCGGCGAACATGTTCATGGCAGGCGAGCCCATGAAGCCGGCGACGAAGAGGTTGGCCGGCCTGTCATAGAGATCGAGCGGGCTGCCGACCTGCTGCACGATGCCGGCATTCATGGCGACGATGCGATCGGCCAGCGTCATTGCCTCGATCTGGTCATGCGTCACATAGATCGAAGTGGCACCGAGGTCCTGATGCAGCTTCTTGATCTCGCTGCGCATCTGCTCGCGCAGGCGCGCGTCGAGATTGGACAGCGGCTCGTCGAAGAGAAATGCCTTCGGTGCGCGCACGATGGCGCGGCCCATGGCGACGCGCTGGCGCTGGCCGCCGGATAGGGCCTTGGGGCGCCGTTCCATCAGCGCGTCGAGCCCGAGCTTCGCCCCGGCGGCGGCGATCGCTGTCGCGATCTTGTCCTTGGCGGTCTTCCGCAGGCGCAGGCTGTAGCTCATGTTCCCGGCGACCGTCATATGTGGATAGAGCGCATAGGACTGGAACACCATGGCGATGTCGCGATCCTTCGGGTCGAGATCGTTGACGCGCCTGTCGCCGATGCGGATTTCGCCGGAGGAAATGTCCTCGAGGCCCGCGATCATCCGGAGCAGGGTGGATTTCCCGCAGCCCGAGGGGCCGACGAGGACGACGAATTCGCCGTCGCGGATGGTGAGGTCGACGCCGTGTAGGACATGGGTGCTGCCATAGGCCTTGCGGACTCCGGCGATATCGATGGATGCCATGAGGGTCTCCTCAGCCTTTGACCGCGCCGGCCGTCAGGCCCTGCACGAGATAGCGCTGGATGAAAAAGAAGAAGAGGCAGGCCGGGATCAGGGCCAGCACGCCGGCCGCCATCATCTGCCCGAAATCGACCGAGAATTTCGACACGAAGGACAGCAGCCCGACCGGGAAGGTGCTCGCATCGACACCCGAGATCAGCATCAGCGCGAACAGCAGTTCGCTCCACGCCGCCGTGAAGACGAAGCCCAGCGTCGCGGCTATGCCGGGCAGCGTCAGCGGCAGGATGATCTGGCGGAGCGCCTTGAAGCGCGTCGCCCCGTCGATCATCGCTGCCTCTTCCAAATCCTTTGGGATGCCGTCGAAGAAGGACTGCATGAGAAAGGTCGCGAAGGGGACGTTGAAGGCGACATAGACGATGACGAGGCCGGTCAAGCTGTTGGTGAGGCCGAGCGGCGACAGGATCTTGAAGATCGGCGCGATCAGCATGACGAGCGGGAACATCTGGGTGATCAGCATCAGCCCAACGATCCAGATCTTGCCGCGGAAGACGAAGCGCGACAGCGAATAGCCGGCGATCGAGGCCAGCGCCGTGACGATGAAGGCTGTCGACAGCGACACGATCAGGCTGTTGCGGAAAAAGAGCGGAAAGTCGCTGTGTTCCAGCACGAAGATGTAATGGTCGAGCGTCGAGCGCGACGGCCACATCCGAACGCCCTCGGTATAGAGGAGGTCGTTCGGAGTCACCGAGACCTTGAGCAGCCAGAAAAGCGGGAAGAGGGCGAAGACGATATAGGCCAGGATCGCCAGGCGATGGAGAACCGTGAAGCCGAGATGCTTGGGCCGCATCATGATGTCAGGCCTCCTTCAGCAGGGTCTGGCGCAGCAGGATGATCAGCAGCGAATAGATCATCAGCAGGCCGAGCAGGACGAGCGCGATTGCCGAGGCATAGCCGAAATCGAGCCGGCGGAAGGCCTGGGTGAAGATGTAGCTGGCGACGATCTGCGTCCGGTCCGCCGGTCCGCCATTGGTCATCACCACGATCAAATCGGCGAAATTGGCAATCCAGACCGTGCGGAGCATGACGGTGATGGCGATCGTCGGCGCCAGGAAAGGCAGCGTGATGGAGCGGAAACGCTGGAACGGCGTCGCGCCGTCAATGGCCGCTGCCTCATAGAGGTCGCGCGGGATCGCCTGCAGCGCGGCCAGCAGCGTGATGGCGAAGAAGGGAATGCCCCACCAGACATTGGCGACGATCGGACCCCACATCGCGGTGTTCGGATCGGCCAGGATATTGTCGGGCGCGGCAAGGATCCCGAGCGCATAGAGCCAGTGCGGCAGCGGGCCGACGATCGGATTGAACATCCAGGCCCAGTTGAGGCCGGATAGGAAGCTCGGCACGGCCCAGGGAAGGAAGCACAGCGCCTGCGCCAGGCCGCGGCCCTTGAAAGGCTGGTCGAGAAGGAGTGCCAGGATGAGGCCCAGCACGAATTGCAGCAGTACCGACCAGCCGGTCCAGGTGACGGTATTGCGCAGGGCGAGCCAGAAGGCCTTGTCCTTCGCCATCTCGCGGAAATGGTCGAGGCCGATGAAGCCGCCCGAGAACGGATCGAGCAGGATCACGTTGCGGAAGGCATAGGAGATGCCGATCACGAGCGGCACCAGCATGACGGCAGCGATCAGGATCAGTGCCGGGGCCGAATAGAGATAGGGCTCCGCCGCGATCGCGAAGCGCCGCATGAAAGGTCGTCGGTCGCGCCCGAACGGGGCGTGCACGGCCTGGCTCATCGAAAGATCCCCTTTGCTCCGGCCGCTTCCCGCGGGGTCCGGAAACCGTCATTCGACGGTCCTGCTGTTGGGCCTCCCCCGCGTGCGGAGGAGGCCGTCGCGGTCGCTCGCCCTTACTTCTTGGAGGCGAGGTACTTCTGCTGCGCCTTGGTCAGGTAGTCGCCCCACTGCGTGGCGAGTTCCTCCGGCGTGATCTCGCCCAGCAACGCCTGCTGGCTCGTCTTGATCACGAGGGAATCCTTGAAGAAGGCGAATTCCGGCAGGTAGGTCGGCATCACGGTCGGCACGACGTCCTTATCGGAGAGTTCCGTGAACCAGCCCTTGAACTGCGGGCTCGAATAGAACGGATCGCTCTCGGCCGACTTCAGCGCCGGCAGCGCGCCGGTCTTCTTGTTCCAGGCGACGTTGCCTTCCTTGCCTTCGAGCGCGGCGATGAGCTTCCAGGACGCATCCTTGTCCGCGGAACTGGCGAACATCGACCAGCCGGCATAGCCGATCGTCGGGAAGGTCTTGCCGTCCGGACCCTTCGGCATGGTGGTGATCCCGTAGTCTTCCGGCTTCATCCGCTCGGCGATGGCGATCAGCGCGTCCGGATCCTGGTCGAGCATCGCGCAGGTGCCGGAATAGAAGCCGGCGACGATCTCGTTGAAGCCCCAGTTGACGCTGTCCTTCGGCGCATAGCCCTTCTTGTAGATGTCGGTCAGGAAGGTCAGGCCCTTGACCCAGCCCGGATCGGTGAAGGTCGAGGTGCCGTCTTCCTTGAAGAAGGCGTTCGAGCCATTGGCCGTCGCGCCGAACATCACCCAGCCATTGAGTCCGCCGGGACCGCCGCGCAGGCAGTAGCCATACTTGCCGGGGAGCGCCGAAACCTTCTTCGAGGCCTCCATGAACTCGTCCAGCGTCTTCGGCGGCTCGGCGACGCCGGCCTCGGCGAACAGCTTCTTGTTGTAGAACATCGCCCGCAGATAGAAGCCGTAAGGCAGCATATAGGCCGTCTTGTCGACGGCACGGCCAAATTCGAGCGCGCGGTCGTTCAGGTCCGAGGCCTGGTCCCATTTGGCGAGATAGGGCTCGAGATTTTCGAGCAGGCCGTGGCCGGCATAGAGCGCGAGCCAGGTGTCGGGCATCTCGACGACGTCCGGCGTCTCGCCGGCTGCGACCATGGTCGCGAATTTCTCGAACGCCTCGCCCCAGGGCAACGAGATGATCTCGACGCTGGTGCCGGGATTGGCGGTCTCGAAACCCTTGACGATGCTCTTGAGCGTCTCGGTCCGCTCGGGGCTTGTGATCACCTCGACGAGCTTCAGCTTGGTGTCGGCCAGCGCCGTCCCCGCCAGCAGCGCCGTCATGGCCGCCGCCGCTATCAGTCTTTTGAACATAGTTCTCCCCTTTTTGTTCAGGTTCCCATCAGGATCATGGCCGCCGGGCGACTTCGATCGCCTCGGCGAGGTCGTTCCAGAGCGCGCCGGCCCCTTCGAGGCCGACATGGAGGCGGACCATGTTCGGATCGACGCCGAAATCGATCGCGGAATTGGGTCCCGCCGCCTGTACCCGCACGACCTGAGCGGGCACGACGAGGCTTTCATGGCCGCCCCAGCTCACGCCGAGCTTGAACAGCCGCAAACGGTCGGCGAAGGCGGGAATGTCGATGCCCTCGCGGAAGGTGAAGGAGAACAGG
The DNA here is from genome assembly GCF_026343945.1 of Kaistia algarum. Lineage (NCBI taxonomy): Bacteria > Pseudomonadati > Pseudomonadota > Alphaproteobacteria > Hyphomicrobiales > Kaistiaceae > Kaistia > Kaistia algarum. Next base: position 926,451 of record NZ_JAPKNJ010000001.1, on the reverse strand, counting down.
CCTGAAGTGCCGAAAAGACCTTCCGGCAGCTTGTTGCCGAGGCCCGGATGGCTGACCGAGACGACATCGGGATGGAGGGCGAGACGCCGCGCCACCGAAAGCGCAGCTGCCTCATGCGCCTTCATGCGGATCGGCAGGGTCCGGAGGCCGCGCAGCAGCAGCCAGGCTTCAAACGGCGCCAGCTTGCCGCCGAGATAGGGCAGGGTGGACGAGCGGATCCGGCCGACCAGTTCGCTCGAACCCGCGACGACACCGGCGACGACATCGCTGTGGCCGCCGATATATTTCGACGCCGAATGCACGACGAGGTCGACGCCGAGCGTGATTGGCCGTTGGAAGACCGGGCTGGCCCAGCTGTTGTCCATGACGGTGAGAACGCCGTTCTCCCGTGCCAGCGCCGCCAGCGCGCGGACGTCATGCGTTTCCATGGTCCAACTCGTCGGGCTCTCCATGTAGAAGAGTTTCGCGCCGGGCAGTGCCGCCGCCACCGCGTCAATATCGAGCCCGTCGACATAGCTCGTCTCGACGCCGTAGCGGGCGAGCAGCGTCTCGAACAGGCGATAGGCATCCGGATAACAATGGCGGACGCAGACGATCCGGTCGCCCGGGCTGACGAAGGTCATGACGGTCGAGGAGATCGATGCCATGCCGCTGGCAAAGCCGAGCGCGTCCTCGGCGCCCTCCAGCCCCGCGATCTTTTCCTCAAAGGCGCGGACCGTCGGGTTCAAGCCGCGGCTATAGGTCGGGCGAACCTTCAGCCCCTTATAGGTCTCCTCCATCTCGGCATAGGACGAGAAGGTGAAGAGCGAGGTCTGCACGATCGGCGGCACGACGGCGTCATAGGCGTTGACGCCATCATGGGCGAGCAGCAGGGAAGCATGGTCGAACGGGTCGACGCTATCGGTCATTTCATTGCCTTGTCGGTGTCTTCGGACATTTCGCGGATGTCCTCTTCGACGATTTGAAGGATTGCCAATGTCTCGGCCCGCGCGCGTGCCTCGTCGCGGGCGGCGATCGCCTCGAACAGCGTGCGGTGGAGCGGAAAGGAGCGGCGGGCGAAATCGGGTCGGTTGAACGGCTTCGCCCAGAAGCTCTCGAACGCTTCGCGCATCTGCTCCAGTAATTGCGGAAAGAGCGGGTTGTGCGTGGCGTCATAGATCGAGAGGTGGAAGGCAAGGTCCTCTCGGCCGGCCGTTCCCTTCTCGTGATGGACGCTCTCCATCGTGACGAGCCGTTCCTCGATGCGCTTCAGATCGGCATCGGTCCGCCGCCGCGCGGCGAGCGCGCTCGCCTCGGCCTCAAGCCCGCGCCGCACGTCCAGCGTCGTCAGCAGCGCGTCGCGCAGATGCGTCGTGTCGAAGGAAAGCGGCATGTGGACCGTGTCGGCCGATATCCCGCGCAGGAGATAAGTGCCGCTGCCTTTGCGAGATTCCATGACGCCGAGCGCCTGGAACTGGCGGATGACCTCGCGCACGGTGGAGCGACCGACGGCAAGGGCCGCCATCAATTCGCGCTCGGTCGGCAGCCGTTCGCCCGGCTTGACCCCTGAGGTGGATATGAAGTCGGCCAGCGCCTTCATGACGCTGCGCGCACGGTCGGAGGAAGGGAGCGGGGCGAGGCCAGGGAAGGACGAGTTCATCGGGCGACTAACGCCATCGGCGCGCGGGAGAGAAGCCGACAGCCAGGCTCGAAAGCACCCCCTCCCAAAGCGCGTCTCCCATCAATGACCGCTCCCTTGGCTTGAGCCAAAATTGGTCTGACATCTGATCAATTGCTCAAGCTGTGAGCTTCGTCAAGCGGTGGCGTGTGATCGAGACCCTACTTCTCAGGCTTGCTCCCAGGGCTGCTTGCGCGAGGGCAGGGATCACGCGGCCGCCGTCTCGTCAGGCGCTTCGCCAGGATCGTCGGCCGGCGCGAAACGTCCGACGCGCGGGTGACCGAAAACAGGAAACCGTGATCTTGGTCAAAGTGGACGATAAGGCATCCGATATAAAATGGATGCTGAAGTCGAAGCGCGGGCAGCCAGGGACGGGCGATCGATCGCTTGCTGGACGCAGCCGCGCTTACCCGGACGTTCCGTCGGCCGGTGATATCGGAAGCAGGTCCGAGATCCTCGCCAGACGAGGCGGACTGTCATCGAACAAGGAGCCAGACATGGCCTATGCGACGACGAATCCCTATACTGGCGAGGTGCTGAAGACCTTCCCGGACGCGGCCGATGCGGACGTGAAGCAGGCGATCGGCGATGCCCACGCGGCGTTCCTGTCCTGGCGCGAGAGTAGCTTCGCCGAGCGGGCCAAGGTGATGCAGAAGGCTGCGGATCTGCTGCGCCAGGACGCCGACACCTATGCGAGAATACTGACGACCGAAATGGGAAAGCTGCTCGCCGAGGCGAGGGCCGAGGTCGAGCTTTCCGCCGAGATCTTCGATTATTACGCCACCAACGCCGAGCGCTTGCTCGCGCCGGAAACCTTGCCGGTGGCCCATGCCTCCGAGGGCAGGGTGACCCTCGTTCACGAGCCGCTTGGCGTGCTGCTCTGCATCGAGCCCTGGAACTTCCCCTATTACCAGATCGCCCGGATCATCGCGCCGCAGCTCTCGGCCGGCAACACGATGCTGCTGAAGCATGCCTCCAACGTCCCGCAAAGCGCGGCCGCCTTCGACGCGCTGATGAAGGAGGCGGGCCTGCCGGACGGTGCCTTCCGGAACCTCTATGCTACGCGTACCCAGATCGAGTTCATCCTGAACGATCCGCGTGTCCATGGCGTGGCGCTGACCGGCTCGGAGGCGGCTGGCTCCACCATCGCGGCCCTGGCCGGCAAGGCGCTGAAGAAGTCGACGATGGAACTCGGCGGTGCCGACGCCTTCGTCGTGCTGGCGGATGCCGACATGAAGAAGACGGTCGATTGGGCCGTGTTCGGTCGGCATTGGAACGGCGGCCAGGTCTGCGTTTCCTCCAAGCGCATGATCGTCGTCGACGAAGTCTATGACGAATTCCTGGAACGCTACCGCAAGGGCGTGGCGGCGCTGATTGCCGGCGACCCCTTCGATCCGAAAACTACGCTGGCGCCGCTCTCCTCGCAGGGAGCTGCCGACGAGATCAAGGACAAGGTTCGGCAGGCCATTTCGCTGGGCGCCAAGGCGGAAGAGGTCGGCCCGAGCGTCCCCAACCAGGGCGCCTTCGTGCAGCCGACGATCCTGACCGATGTCGGCGAGGACAATCCGGCGCGCTATTGGGAGTTCTTCGGCCCCGTCTCAATGCTGTTCCGGGCGAAGGACGAGGCCGATGCCGTGCGGATCGCCAATGACTCGCCTTTCGGGCTCGGCGGCTCGGTCTTCACCTCGAATCCTGCCCATGGCGCGGAAGTCGCAAAGAAGATCTCGACCGGGATGGTGTTCGTGAATCACCCGACCATGGTCAAGGCGGATCTGCCCTTTGGCGGCGTCCGCCGTTCCGGCTATGGCCGCGAATTGCTCGGCCTCGGCATCAAGGAATTTGTCAACCACAAGCTCATCGACGTCGTCGATATCGACGCTCCGTTCTGAGCTTGGGCAAGGCTTTCCGGCCCCTTTGCGGGGGCCGGAAAGCCTTCGATCCGTGCCGGCTCAGGCCGGCTCGAAATTCATCGCGACGCCATTGATGCAATACCGCAGGAAAGTCGGCGGCGGGCCGTCGTCGAAGACATGGCCGAGATGGCTGTCGCAGCGGCTGCATGACACCTCGGTGCGGACCATGCCGTGGCTGCGATCTACCGTCGTCGTAACCGAGCCTTCGATCGGGGCGCCGAAGCTTGGCCAGCCCGTGCCGCTCTCGAACTTGCCGCCCGAGGCGAAAAGCCGCTGGCCGCAGCCGGCGCATGTGAAGGTACCCTGCCGCTTCTCATGCAGCAGCGCGCAGCTTCCCGGCCGCTCCGTGCCGTGCTGGCGCATGATGTAATATTGCTCGGGCGTCAGGAGCTTCCGCCACTCCTCATCCGTCCGAACCACCGTCGCCGCGGCTGCCGACATCGCGCTGTCTCCTGTGGGGGTGAGCCCCATAGATAGGATGCGGCCGGCCGTCCCGCCAGTCTCAGCCGAGCCGGCTGCGAATCCGCATCTTGATGTGCTTCGATTCGCGGAAGGCCATGATGCCCTCGGGCCCGAGTTCGCGGCCGACGCCGGAGAGCTTCCAGCCGCCGAAGGGGGCCTGCAATTCGGTCGTGTCGTTGATGTTGACGCCGACCGCGCCGGTCTCCAGCCGCTCGGCAAAGGTCCAGGCACGTTCGATGTCGCCGGAAAAGACATAGGCCGCGAGGCCGTAGGGCAGGGCGTTGGCGACGGCGAGCGCTTCGCGATCGTCCTTCACCCGGCGGATCGCGGCGAGCGGGCCATAGGTTTCCTCGGTCATGGCCAGCGCCGTATCCGGCACGTCGTCGACGAGGGTCGGCTCGAAGAAGAAACCGCGATCGAATGGCTCGCCCTTTGGCTTTTCGCCACCGACCAGCAGCCGGCCGCCGCGCTGCACCGCATCGGCGATATGGCGCGCGACGCGGGTACGGCCGCTTTCCAGCAGCATCGGTCCATAGCCGACGCCCTTGTCGATGCCATGACCGAGCCGGATCTTGCGCGTCTCGGCGACGAGGGCTTCGACGAATTCGTCATGGATCCGGTCGGCGACGAGGATGCGGTTCACCGCGATGCAGATCTGGCCCATGTTCGAGAACGACCGCCGCGCCGCGGCCGCTGCCGCCTCAGTGATGTCGGCGTCGTCCAGCACGATGAACGGGCATTGGCCGCCCAGTTCCAACGCCAGCCGCTTCATCGTGTCGGCCGCCGCGCGCATCATCGACTGGCCGGCGGTGGTGGAGGCGGTGGCGGTCATCATGTCGATGCCGGGATGGGCCGCCAGCGCCGCGCCGGCTTCCGGGCCGGTGCCGGGCAGATCGTTGAGCACGCCGGAGGGCAGCCCGGCTTCGGCGAAGCATTCGACGATCTTGCCGATCGCCAGCGGCGTCTCATGCGGCGGCTTCACGACCAGCGTGCAGCCGGCGGCGAGCGCCGGGCCGAGCTTCCACGCATAGATATCGACGGGATAGTTCCACGGCGTGATCGCGCCGACGACGCCGACCGGCGATGTGACGACGAGGCTGCGGATATCGGCGCGGGAGGATGGGCGGAGCGACCCGCCGATGCGGCGGCCTTCCTCGGCATAGTAGCGGATCACCTCGATGCCGAAGCGGATCTCCTTCTCGGCGTCGGGAACCGGCTTGCCCTGCTCGCGCGTCAAGAGCTCCGCGATCTGCGGAACGCGATCCTCGATCAGGTCTGCGGCGCGCTTCAGGATGCGCGCGCGTTCGTCGGCATGGGTCGCGGCCCAGCCGGGAAACGCCTTGCGAGCGGCCTGGACGGCCGCGTCGATATCGGCGGCATCGGCCAGTGCGCTGGAGCCGACGCGCTCGCCGCTCGCCGGATCGGCGATCTCCAGTCGCCGCCCGGAGAGCGACGGGCGCCAGGCGCCATCGATGAAAAGCTCGCGCTCGCTGGTCATGTCGCTCTCCCCGTCAGCGCGCCTTCAGGCGGCGCCAGAGTTCGTCATAGTTCTTGTCGTTCTGGACGTTGGCGGCTTCCTTGCCGGCCGTGTTGGGGTTCACCATCACGAAGGGCTGGATGCCGCGCTGCACCAGCTTCTCCGCCGTCGCCGAGACGATCGCATGGGCGATGGCGATGGTGATCGAGGTCGAATTGGCGCCGACCGGAAAATCGAGCCCGTCGATGCGGATCGCGGCGTCGGCGAGCGGCACGCCCGTATCGACGACGATATCGGCGACTTCGAACAGTCGCTTGCCGGAGGAATGGCGCGACTTCGTCACCGAGGAATGCGGCAGCGAGGTCACGGCGACCAGCGTCATGCCGCGCTCCTTCGCTTCCAGTGCGATATCGAGGATCACCGCATTCACGCCGGAATGGGAGAACAGCACCATCGTGTCCTCGGGATCGAGCTGGTGCGAGCGCAGGATCGCCTTGCCATAGCCTTCGACGGCATGGATGAAGCGGTATTGCCGCGAGCCCATGTCGCCCCAGACGCGGTGGAACGAGATCATCGTGCTCTCGACGATCGGCCGGAAGCCGACGATCGTGCCGGTTCGGGGGAAGGTCTCGATCGCCGGCAATGCGCCATGGCCGGTGCCGAAGGTGAAGGCGAGCTTGTCCTTGCCGATCGAATCCGCGCAGGCGCTGGCGGCGCGGTCGATCGCGTCGGCCTGCGTGTCGCGCACCGTGGTGAGGCGCTCAATGAGATTGTCGAAATAGCGGTTGGTGATCGCGGTCACGGGACGAGATCCTGTTGCGAGGAGAGGCTGGCGGCGACCGCGTCGAGCGCGATCTCGAACATCTGGCGTTCCTTTGCCGCCATGGCGGCAGGGTCGATCTTCTCCTGGCTGAGCCCGTCGACCGTGCCGAGGCAGAGGCTGGCGGTGCGGGCGCCGAGGATGCGGCCGGCGGTGAGCAGCGTCGCCGTCTCCATGTCCGTGCCGATCAGGCCCATCTTGCGGATGTCGGACCGGAGGCCGTCGATCATCTGCTTCTCGCCATCGGAGAGCGCGAACATCTCGGTATAGAAGCCGTCATAGGTGCCGAAGATGCCGGAGCGCCACGGCACGTCATGCAGCTTCAGCGAGGCACGCAGCGCGAGGCCGAGGTCGAAATCGGCGACGGCCGGATAAGCGAGCGGCGCATAGGTGCGCGACGTTCCTTCCGAGCGCACGCCGCCATCGGCGAGCACGAAATCGCCGAGCACGGCCGGCGGAAAAACCATGGCCGTGCCGATGCGCAGGAATGTGCGGATGCCGAGGTCGAACAGCTCATGCAGAACGATGGTCGCGATCGGCGCGCCCATGCCGAAGGCCGAGACGGTGATGCGCTTGCCGGCGCGCGTACCCGTCACCGTGCGCAGGCCGCGGTTCTCCTCGACGAAATGCGGGTCTTCGAGGTGCTCGGCGATCCGGTCGATGCGGGCGCGGTCGCCGACGAGGATCGCGGCCTCGCCGACCTCGTCCTGGCGGCAGCCAATATACCAGGCCGTCCGGGTCGTGGCTGTCTGCGTCATGGCGTCTCGTTTCCTTGGCGGTTGTTCTGGAGCCGGGCCCTCAGCAGGGCCTCGACCGCGGCGATCCCATGCCGGATGGCCGCGTGGGCATCGCCCGGCTCTTCGATGAAGGCGGCGAGGAAGCCGCCGAGAAAGGTGTCGCCGGCGCCGGTCGTGTCGCTGGTGTCGATCGCCCGGACGGGGAAGCGCGCCTCGCCTTCGCTGGAACGAAGGACGACCCCGCTGCCACCGCGTGTCTCGATCAGCAGGCGGCTCGGACGGTTCGATGCGCTGGCCGCAAAGGCCTTGGCGGCAAATTCCGCTTCGCCCCGGCTCCAGGCGGCGATGTCGGCTCGCGCGGCAACGCGGGCAGCGAGATCACCGGGCATGACGCGCTCGTCGACTTTGACCGACCAGATCAGCTTCGTTTCCGGCCGGATGAGCGCCAGTATCTGTTCGGTAACGTCGGGCGGCCCGACGGTGAGGCAGACCCAATCGGCCTCGGCCACAAGCGTGCTCTGGCGGTCATCAAGGCGTTGCGGCACCTCGATGGCCGGATCGAACAGGCAATGGCAGCCGCCGTCCGGATCATAGGCGAGCACGCTGGTCGGCATGCGGCCGGGAAGAGGTGCAATACCTCCGATTTCAACGCCTGCCTCGGAGAGTGCCGAAAGGAACGCCTGGCTCTCGCGGTCCTGCCCGATCCAGCTGACCGGAATGGCATCGCTGAAGCCGGCGCGCACCATGGCGCTGGCGATGAAGGCCGGCGGACCGCCGACGCGCGGCCACTCGCCGGAGCGCCAGTCGATCGTCGTGGTCTTGTCGGCGACCATCGGCCCGCGCAGCCGGAATGCATAGTCGAAGCTGGAAAAGCCGGTGATGGCGACGCGGCTCATGCCAGCATCTCCAGCGCTTGCTGGAGCGGCACGACGCGGCCGATATAGCGGTCGATATCTTCGAGCGAGGCCTCGGCGAGATGCGGCCGGTTCGAATTGGTCGCCTCGCGCGGTACGACGACGTCGAAGCCATTGGCGAAGGCGTCCTGCGCCGAGGCGCGGATGCAGACATTGGTCTTCACGCCCGCGAGGATGACCCGCTCTGTCCGCTGCTCATGCAGGAAGAGGGCGAGGTCGGTGGCGAAGAAGGCGCTGAAGCGCCGCTTGCGCGTGACGATCTCGCGCGGTCCCTCAGGACGGAATTCGCCGAAGAAGGCGGCGTCGATCGCGCCCTCCATGTGATGGCGCGGCAGCTTCCTGAACTCGTAGTCGTCGAATTCGGGATAGTGCTGCTCCACGGCATGGACGACGACATGGCCGCCCGCCCGCGCCGCGGCGAGCAGGTCATGCAGCGGGCCGAGCACGTCGAGTGCCGCCGGATAGAAATTCGGCTGGCCTTCGAGGAAGAAGGAATTGATCACGTCAACCAGGATCAGGGCTGTTTTCGGCGCTGTCATGAGGAGGAGCCGCTCCGGCGGCGATTGGCGAGACCGAGGCCGGTCAGGACGAGGATGACGATGAGATAGGGCAGCATCTGCACGAGCTCCGCCGGAACGCCGCGCCCCTGCAGGCGGATCTGCAGCGCCTCGAAGAAGCCGAACAGCAGCGCGCCGAGCGCCGTCCGCCACGGCCGGTTGCGGCCGAAATAGAAGGCGGCGAGCGCGATGAAGCCACGGCCGCCGGTGATGCCCTCGTTGAACAGGCCGACGACGCCGATGGAGAGATGGGCGCCGGCAAGGCCGGACATCGCTCCGGCGAAGACCGTCGAGGCATCGCGGATCGCCAGCGGATCGAGACCCAAAGCCCGCGCCGTCGTCTCGGCGGATCCGGCAGCGCGCAGCCGCAGCCCGAGCCGCGTGCGCGCCAGCACGAAGGTGGTGACCGGCACCATGGCCCAGGCGAACCAGGTCAGCGGATCCTGGCCCGACAGGATCGTGCCGAGGATCGGGATATCGGCGACGAACGGGATATCGATCCGCGGCAGCATGACGACGCCGGGCGGATTGAAGGTGCCGGAGACGCCATAGACGCTCTTCAACAGGAAGCGCACCAGCCCGGCCACGGTGACGGAAAAGCCGAGGCCGACGATGATCTCGTTGGCCGCGAGCCGCGTCACGACGAGCGACATCAGAAGGCCGACGATCCCGCCTGCAACGAGCGCCGCCAGCAGCGCCAGCATCACGCTGCCCGTATCGGCGGAGACGATGACGGCGACCAGCGCGCCGGTCAGCATCATCGATTCGAGGCCGATATTGACGATGCCGCCGACGCGGTTGACGAGGCCGCCGATCGCCGCGAGCAGGATCGGCGTCGTCATCAGCAGCGCGGCATGGATCAGCGGATCGATCATGCGAGCCTTCTCCGATCGCGCAGCAGCAGGCCGAGCTTCGCGACGGCGAAGATCATGACCGTGCCCTGCAGCACCTCGACGATCTCGATCGGCACGTCGGAGAAGAGCTGGATCGTTGCGCCGGAGGAGGCAAGCGCCCCGAAGACCAGCGCCGCGAGGATCATGCCCAGCGCCGAATTGCGGCCGAGCAGCGCCACGGCGATGCCGGTGAAGCCATAGCCGGGAGAAAAGCCGGCGACGAAGCGATGGACGAGGCCGAGCGCGTGGATGGCGCCCGCGAGGCCGCCGATCAGTCCGGAAAGGATCATCATGCGGAACACCAGCGACGGCACATCGATGCCGACGGCGCGGCAGAAGCGGGCATTCAGACCGATGAGGCGGGAGCGGAAGCCGGCGACGGTGAAGCGATCCCAGAAGCCGTAGAGGATGACCAGCGCGAGGCTGATGATGAAGCCGAGATGCAGCGTCGAGGGTGGCAGCAGGCGCGGCAGTTCGGCCGCCTTCTCGATCGCCGGTGTCGCCGAATTGGCCGAGCCGCGTGCGAGCAGCGGGCCGTTGACGAGCCAGCTGGTCAGGTTGATGGCGATGAAGTTCAGCATCAGCGTCGTGACGACCTCGTCGACGCCGAGGCGGACCTTCAGCGCCGCCGGCGCCACCATCCAGGCGCCGCCGATCAGCGCGCCGGCAAGCAGCGCGACGGGGATGATGGCGATCGCCGGCCAGCCCACCAGCCAGAAGCCGAGCGTCGCCGCGGCGAGGCCGCCGAGATAGAAGCAGCCCTCGACGCCGACATTGAACACGCCCGAGCGGAAGGCGACCGCCGTAGCGAGGCCGGTCAGCAGCAGCGGTGTCGTCGCGGTCAGCGTCGCGGCAATGCGGCGCGTGCCGCCAAAGGCCTCCGAGGCCATCAGCGCGTAGACCGAAAGCGGGTCATGGCCGGTGGCGGCGAGCACGATCGCGCCGATCGCCAGCGCCAGAACGAAGGGCAGGGCGGCGGCGCCGAGTTGGGTGAGGCCGGCGCGGATCATGCCGCCTTCTCGCCCAGCATCAGCCGGCCAACCCGCTCGACGGTCGCATCGCTGCGGTCGAGCTCGCCGGTGATGCGCCCGCCATAGAGGCCGACGATGCGGTCGGAGAGCGACAGGATCTCGTCCAGTTCCTCCGAGATCAGCAGCACCGCGCCGCCGGCATCGCGGAAGGCGACGATCTGGCGATGGATGAAGGCGATGCCGGCAATGTCGACGCCGCGCGTCGGCTGCGCGGCGATGAGGATACGAGGCTTGCGCTCGAATTCCCGCGCGATGGCGACGCGCTGCTGGTTGCCGCCGGAAAGGCTCTTCACCGGATCGCCCATCGCGCCATAGCGGACGGAGAGCGTTTCGAGCGCCCGTCGCGCGCTCTCGCGGATCGCGCCAAGGCGCAGCAGGCCGGCGCTCGAATAGGCCGGCGCATGTTCGCTGCCGGCAATGAAATTGTCGCGGATCGAGGCGGAAAGGCAGAGCCCGTCGCCGGCGCGGTCGGCGCTCAGATAGGCGATGCCGAGATCGCGGAAGCACCCCGTCCGCGCCCGCGTGATGTCTTGTCCATCCATCCGGATCGAGCCGGCATCGATCCGCCCGAGCCCGGCGGCTGCGGCGGCGAGTTCGTCCTGCCCGTTGCCGGCAACGCCCGCGATTCCGACGATTTCGCCCGGATAGAGATTGAGATCGATCGGGCCGAGGCGCGGCAGTCCGCGGCCGTCGCGCGCGACCAGCTTGTTGACCGCCAGGACAGGCACGCCGTCATGCGGCACCGCGCGGTGGACGACCGGCAATTCGACCGGCTCGCCGACCATCATCTCGGAAAGCTTCGCCTTGCTGGTCTCGCCGGGCGCAACCGTGGCGATGGCGCGGCCGCGGCGGATCACCGTGATCGCGTCGGCGGCGTTCATCACTTCGTCCAGCTTGTGGCTGATGAAGAGGATGGTGCGCCCCTCCGCTCTTAGCCGGCGCATCAATCCGATCAGCTCGCGCACCTGCGCCGGGGCGAGGACGGCGGTCGGCTCGTCGAGGATCAGCACATCCGCGCCGCGATAGAGCAGGCGGAGGATCTCCAGGATCTGCCGGATATGCACCGGCGCATCGGCAACGCTCATCTGCCAATCCAACCGAACGCCGGCCATTGCGGCCACCTGTTCGGCCTCGGCCAGCGCCTTGCGGCGGTCGATGATCCCGCGCGCGCGCACCGGCTCGCGGGCGAGGATGAGATTTTCGAGCAGTGTCAGCTCGTCCACCAGCATGAATTCCTGGTGCACCATGCCGATGCCGCGCGCAAATGCATCGGCCGGGGAGGCGAGGCGGACCTCACGGTCATCGAGGATGACGCTTCCCTCATCCGGACGGTCGACCCCCTGCAGGATCCGCATCAGGGTCGATTTTCCTGCACCGTTGCCGCCGACGATCGCGTGGATCGTGCCGGGCGCGGCGGCAAAATCGATGCCGTCATTGGCGATGACGGGTCCGAAGCGGCGCACGATCGCGCGCGCGCCGATCCGGGTCCTGGATGCGTAAGCCGACATGGGCGCTCGATGCTATGCCGGCTTACTTGAAGAAGTTCGGATAGCCCTGGTCGACGGCGTTCCAGACCTTGATGTCGCCGGAGAGGATCTTGGCCTTCAACTCGTCGACCTTGGCGAGCGTCGCCGCCGGGATCTTGTCCTTGGTGTATTTCATGTCCGAGAGCGCGACGCCGTTCTCCTTGAGGCCGAGCGTCACGGTCTGGCCGCCGGGGAACTTGTCGCCGGCATAATCGCCAACCACGGTCTCGACGGCGATATCGGTGCGCTTCAGCATGGAGGTAAGGACGGCGCCGGGCGCGAGGCCGTCCTGGTCGGTATCGACGCCGATCGCGTAATGGCCGGTCTCCTTTGCCGCCTGGATCACGCCGATGCCGGTGCCGCCGGCGACCTGATAGACGATGTCCGCGCCCTCATCATACATGGCCTTCGCCATCTGCAGGCCGATCGCCGGATCGCCGAAATTGTTGGAATAGGCGACCTTCACCTCGACATTCGGGTTCACGTCATGCGCGCCCTGGATATAGCCGACGATGAACTTGTCGATGCCGACCGACTTGGTGCCGCCGATCACGCCGATGATCGGCTTGTCGTTGATGCCGGGGATCGAGGTATCGGTTGTGACGAGCGCGGCGAGCGCGCCGGCCAGATACGAGCCTTCCTGCTCCTGGAACAGCACCGAAGCGACGTTCGCGCCCGGCTGCACCTGGTTCAGGATGACGAATTTCGTGTCCGGATAATCCTTGGCGACGGTGGCGAGCGCCTCGCCATGCGAATATTCGAGGTCGACCAGAAGGCCGAAGCCGGCGTCGGAGGCGCGGCGCAGAATATCGGCTGCCTGCGCGACGACGTCCTTCGATTCGACCGGCTTGCCCTCGATCTTGGCGGCAGCGACGGCCTTCTTGAAGCCCTCATAGGCGAGGTCGTTATAGGATTGATCGCCGAGGCCGCCCTGCGCGATGATGAGGGCCGCCGGCGCGTCAGCCGCCTTCGCTGCGCTCGTCGCTCCAAGGGCCAAGGCGAGGGCCGAAGCGCTGTTCACTATCCACTTGTAAGACATGGTCTTTTTCCCTGGAAGGCTGTGGTTTGGTTGTCTGTTCGGCCGGTCCCGTCTTGCGCAGGATCTCGGCTTCATAGGCGTAGCGGCGCGCGTCATAGACCGCGTCGACGACATCGAGGATCGTTCCGTCGGCCGCGAAGGACTGGCGGCGCACCGCCATGACGACGCGGTCGTCGAGCAGGCGCAGCAGGCGCGCTTCCTCGTCGCTCGCCGGGCGGGCGCGCAGCATCTCGACGCCGCGCTCGACGAACAGACCGGCCTCCTCGAAACGGCGATAGAGCGAGAAAGCGGGGTTCGCGACGATGTCGGCGGTCAGCCCGACGCGATCGGCAATGACACGGGACAGCACCGAGCGATGGATGGCTGTCGCCATGCCGTCGACGAGGCGGAGCCGGTCGAGCGCAACCAGCGCCTCGCCTTCGGCAAAGGGCAGGTCGGGACGCCATTGCGCCGGGCCGAAGGCGAGGACGCGATGCGCCGGTGCGCGACCGGCGGCGGCGACCGCTTCCGTGAAGCTCATCAGATAGGACGGCGCCCGCGTCAGCGCCGGGGCGGCGACGAAAGTCCCGAGGCCCTGGCGGCGATAGAGCAACCCCTCGTCGACCAGCGCCTCGACCGCGCGGGTCACTGTGAAGCGGCTGACGCCGAAGCGGCGGGAAAGCTGGGGTTCACTGTCGATCCGGTCGCCCGGCTGCCGCGCCGCGATATCGCGCCGGAGGCTGTCGATCAACTGACGATAGAGCGGACGCTCCATCGTCGGATCGGCAAGAGGGACGGGCGCACGGGCCATCGACACATCCAGTCATCAGGTTGACCAGTCAACCTAGCATCGGGCGAAATTCGCAGCATTGCAAGGCGGCTTTGTGTTTCGGGATCCGATTTTCTGACGGAGCGTCCCACCGGTAGCTCCGGGGCCGCTCGCTGGAAGCGTGGCAAGAGGGATCGTATCCGGCCTCTTCCAGGGATCCGAATTCATCAGACAAATCTGGACGAAGCCAGTGGTTCCAAAGAAGCTGAAGCTGAAGACTAGGACTTGTCAGACATCCGCTCCTTGGCGCCCTGAAGATGCATCGACATAGCAATGGCCGCGGATTCGGGGTCGCGCTGCTCGATGGCATTCAGAATGCGCGCATGCTCGTCGATGGTGATCTGCTTGATTTCCGGCCGGCCGCTGCCCGATCGCGCGGCTCGAATGGTATTCTGTAGCGCGCCGCCGAGAAACGCCATGAAATCAGCATAATAAGCATTGCCAGTCGCCATGGAGATCTCGTGATGAAAGGCGAGATCGGCGATCACGCCTTCTTCGCTCCAGTCGCTAGTGGCCTCCATGGCGGCGTGGGCCTTACGAATTCTATCCAGATCGTCTTCCGTTCGGCGCGCGGCTGCAAGCCGTGCAGAGGCAAGTTCCAGCGGCTGGCGCAGCTCGAACAGGGCCAGGACGTCGGCGGCGTCGACCAGTTGCTCCCCCAGCTTGAACGAGCGCCGCGTCGCCGAATGCGCAACATAGACGCCGCTTCCCTGCCTGGATGTCACCAGACCATCTGACTTTATGCGGGATATGGCCTCGCGGACGACGGTGCGGCTGACGCCGAACTGGTCGGACAGGCTGTGCTCGGTCGGCAGCTTGGTGCCATAGGCGAAGAAGCCGCTGCGGATTTTCGTGCTGAGATATTGCGCGATTTCGTCCGCCAGCATGCCTCGAACCGGTGGGGCGGACTTGGATTGAGACATCAGAGAACCCCTGCTGTACCGGACTCAGGCTCGCACCCGGCGTGTATCCTGTCTAACAAATTTAGCACCAATGGAGTTGTCTAACAACTTTGAAGGCGTTATGAGTCCCTCCTGTCGGGCGCGGCCTAGCCGGAGGCCCGCATTGCGGACCGGACATTCCGGTTCATCGAAGGGAGGGAACCATGAACGTCACGCGTCGCGCCTTCAATCTGGGGGCTATCCTCGCCGCAGGCACCGTCATTCTGCCCGGTGCCGTTCGCGCCGAGGACGAGAAGACCATCGCCATCATGTTCGACAGCCTGCAGTCGCCCTTCTGGGTGACCGGCTTCGACGTGCTGAAGGAGAAGGCGAAGGCTGCCGGCTACACGCCGCTGGAATCGATTTCGAACCTCGACGACAACAAGCAGTTCGAGCAGGTTCAGTCGATGATCCAGAAGAAGGTCTCCGGCATCATCATCGTGCAGACCGACTCGAAGGCCGTCATCCCCGCGATCCGCGAGGCCAACAAGGCCGGCATCCCGATGGTGCATTTCAACCGCCCGCCGGCCGAGAGCGACGCCAAGTCCTCCGCCGTGCAGGCCGATAACCGCGCCATCATGAAATCGACCGTGCAGGCGCTGGTCGACAAGGCGCGCAAGGCCGGCGGCAAGTACAAGGCGGCGATCCTGATCGGCGATCTTGGCGACCAGAACGCCATCCAGCGCCGTGACGGCTTCTTCGACGTCGTCGACCAGAACAAGGACATCATCGAGGTCGTGGCCCGCATTTCCACCGAGTGGAACCCCGACAAGGCGTTCGCGGACCTGACCAATGCGCTGCAGGCCAATCCCGACATCAATTTCCTCGTGACCTCGTCCGACTTCCTGCTGCCGCAGATCCAGCAGGCGCTCAAGATCGCCGGCAAGTGGAAGAAGACCGGCGAGGAAGGGCATGTGCTGTTCGCGGGCTTCGACGGCGACGAGGGCCAGTACGCGGCGCTCAAGGACGGCTACATGGATGTCGGCGGCGTCCAGAACCTTTTCTATGAGGCTGACCTCGCCATCGGCGCGATCGAGAAGATGAACAAGGGCGAGGACGTGCCGAAGCTCCTGCTCGACCCCGGCTTCGTCATCACGCAGGAAACGCTCGATCAGGACCGTGACAAGATGTGGGGCTATGCGGTCTGGAAGAAGGCCAACGGCTGATCAGCCGATCCCAGGCCGGATGAAAGGGAATGCGGCTCGCTGAGCCGCGTTCCCGGCGGCTCTTGTCTTGCGTCCGCGGCGGGCCGCACACTGCCGCGCCTCTTCTTCCCACGCGTTCTTTCCAACGAGGCCAGTGCACGTCATGTGGCGCTTCCTTCGCCGCCTCCTCACGTCGGAGTATCTGGTGCTGCTGCTCACGGCGCTCTACGTGCTGTGCCTGTGGCCGTTCGCGCCCGAGATCGTCAGCGTCCAGACGGCGCTCGAAGTGGTCATGGCGATGCTGCCGCTGCTGCTGCTCGCGATCGGCCAGACCTTCGTGCTGATCGTCGCCGGCATCGACCTCTCGATCACCTCGACCATGGCGTTCAGCAGCGTCGTCGCCGCGTCGCTGATGACCGGCGATGGCGGCTATCTGGCCGGCAATGCCTTGGCCGTGCCGGTCGCGCTCGTCGCCTTCCTGCTGATCGGGCTCGCGGTCGGCTATGCCAACGGGCTCTGCGTGGTGCGGTTCGGCATGCCGTCCTTCATGGTCACGCTGGTGGCGCAGACCTTTCTCAGCGGCGCCGCGATCTGGTTCACCTCGCTGCACTCGACATCCGTGAGTATCGGCGATCTGCCAGCCGCGTTCTCGGTCATCGGCCGGGGCGGCGTCGCCGGCATTCCCTATGCGCTGATGCTCTGCCTCGTCGTCGCCTTTGCCGCGCACTGGCTGCTCAGCCGCACGACGCTCGGCCGCTGGCTCTATGCCGTCGGCAACAATCCGCGCGCCGCGACCGTTTCAGGCGTGCCGACCGGCCGCGTCATCATCATCGCCTTCGTGCTCGCCGGCTTCTGCGCCGCCCTCGCCTCGATCGTCTATACCAGCCGCCTCGAGACCGGCACGCCGGTGCTCGGCCAGCGCGTGCTGCTCGACGTGATCGGCGCGGCGGTGATCGGCGGCGTCAGCCTCTTCGGCGGGCGCGGCAAGATCTCCTGGGTGATCCTCGGCGTGCTCTTCCTCTCGGTCGTCGACAAGGGCCTGCAACTGCTCGGCCTCTCGCAATCGATCGTCTTCGCGGTCAAGGGCGGCGTCATCCTGCTGGCAGCCATCATCGATGCCCTGCGCAGCCGCATTCTGGTCAGGGTGGCAGCATGAGCTCGGCAAATGACCGCGCGGGCGGCGCCCCGCTTCTCAAGGTCGAAGGCCTGCGCAAGAGCTTCTTCAGCGTCGAGGTGCTGAAGGGCGTCTCCTTCACCCTGGAAGCCGGCAAGGCGCTCGGCGTCATCGGCGAGAACGGCTCCGGCAAGTCGACGACGATGAACATCATCAACGGGCTGCTGCCGCCATCGGCCGGCACGATGGCGATCGACGGCAGGCCTTACGCACCCGCGAACTCGAAAGAGGCCGCGCGCGCCGGCATCGCCTTCATCCACCAGGAACTCAATCTGTTCGAGAATCTCAGCATCGCCGAGAATCTGGCGTTGCGAGCCTTCCCGAGAAAGGTCCGCTGGCTGCCGCAGATCGACAAGGCGCAGATGCGGACGCGGGCGGCCGAATTGCTGCGCCGGGTCGATCTCGACCTGTCGCCGGACATGCTGGTCAACCGCCTCGCGCCCGGCGAGCGGCAGCTCGTCGAGATCGCCAAGGCGCTGTCGGGCGAGGCGCGGATCATCGTCTTCGACGAGCCGACGACGTCGCTGACCTCGCGCGAAGCGGAACGGCTCTTCGCGCTGGTCGGCCAGCTCAAGGCCCGCGGCCTCGGCGTCATCTATATCAGCCACATCCTGGAAGACGTGCTGCGGCTCTGCGACGATGTCGTGACGCTGCGCGACGGCACCATGGTCGACAACCGCCCGGCCGCCGGCGCGACCACCGGCCATCTGATCGAGAGCATGCTCGGGCGGCCGATCGCCGAACTTTTTCCGCCGCGCTCCGCCGCCGCCCCGCGCAAGGAGGTGGCGCTCGACGTGCGCGGCCTGACGCAGCCGGGCATCGTGCATAACCTCGATTTCCGCGTGATGCGCGGCGAGATCGTCGGCATCGCCGGATTGATGGGCTCCGGCCGCTCCGAGACGGCGCGCATCCTGTTCGGGCTCGACCCCGCCCTTTCCGGCACGGTGGCGGTCAACGGCACGGTCATCGGCGCGCGATCGCCGCGCACCTGCATGGCCGCCGGCATGGCCTTCCTGACCGAGGACCGGCGTGGCGACGGGCTGCTGCTGCCCGAGGGCGTGCTGACCAATATCGAGCTCGCCCGGCTGGCGGACCTTCGCTCCAACGCCGCCGCGCCGATCCCGCGGGCCGCGCTCGACCGCGATGCGAGCGAGGCCGCGCGATCGGTCCGCATCAAGGCGCATGACTTGGTGCGCCAGCCAGTGCTCAGCCTCTCAGGCGGCAACCAGCAAAAGGTCGTGCTGGCCAAATGGCTGCTGCGCGAGCCGGCTGTCTTCATTCTCGACGAACCGACCCGCGGCATCGATGTCGGCGCCAAGGCCGAAATTTACGGCCTCGTCCGCCAGTTGGCCGAGCGCGGCACCGGCGTCCTCATCATCTCGTCCGAGGTCGAGGAACTGCTCGGCGTCTGCGACCGGGTGCTGACCATGGCCCATGGCGAGATCGTCGCCGAATTCACCTGGCCGGCTCTCGATCGCGCCGCGATCCTGCGCGCCGCCATGCAAAGGCAAGAGGGAGCCGCGTGATGCAGACGACTTCGACCCGCGCCAGCCTCGCCATCCTGCGTTCGGCCCCTGCCCTGCTGTTCGTGGCGGTCGTGGTGCTTTTCGCGATCCTCGCCCCGCGCTTTCTCGAGGTGCAGAACTTCGCCAACATCCTGACGCAGTCCGCCAATGTGGCGATCGTCGCGGTGGGGATGACCTTCGTGCTGCTCCTGGCCGGCGTCGATCTCTCCGTCGGCGCGGCCATGTATGTCTGCGCCGCCGTGGCCGGGCTCTATTTCAAGGATCTGCCGGCGCCGGCTGCGATGGCGCTGATGACGGCGATCGGAGCCCTGTTCGGCGCCATCAATGCCCTCTTCATCGTCGGTCTCGGCATCGCCGCCTTCGTGGTGACGCTGGCGACGCTCTTCGTCGGCCGCGGCCTGGCGCTGCATCTGTCGCAGACCAAGATGGTCTTTGCCGGCGACCCCGTGCTCACCTTCGGACAGGGCGGCTTCCTCGGCATTTCCTATGCGGTCTGGACCATGGCGGCCGTGCTGCTCGTCGCGCTCTGGGTGCAGCAATGGACGCCCTATGGCCGCTATCTCTATGCGATCGGCGCCGATCGCGACGGCGCCCGCAAGGCCGGCATTCCCGTCCGCCGCGTGGTGTTCGCGACCTATGTGCTGTGCGGCGCGCTCGCCGGCCTCGGCGGCTTCGTCTCGTTCAGCCAGGTCGCCGCCGCCTCGTCCGGCTTCGGCCTGCAGAAGGAGTTCCCGGTCATCGCCGCGGCGGTGCTCGGCGGCACGAGCCTGTTCGGCGGGCGCGGCGGCGTGCTCGGCTCGGTGTTCGGCGCCATCCTGATCCAGACGGTGCAGAACGGCCTCGTCCTGCTCAACGCCAATCCATATCTCTATCCGCTGGTGATCAGCGCCATCATCTTCATCGCCGTGCTGCTCGACAGCCAGCGCACCCGCATCCTCGCCCGCCTGACGCGCCGCCAGATCCGGATCGAGCCCGGCATCGAGGCCCGACGATCCACCGCGACCTGACCGACACCCGGAGACCGCCACCATGACCCATCGTCGCGCCGCCGTGATCGGCTGCGGGTTCTTCTCGCAAAATCACCTGAACGCCTGGAACGACCTTCGCGAACGCGTCAGCATCGTCGCGGTGTGCGATATCGATCGCGCCAAGGCGGAGGCGGCGGCGAAGCGCTTCGGCGTGCCGAAGGCCTACACGAATGTCGACGAGATGCTCGCCAGCGAGTCCCTCGATTTCGTCGATATCGCCACCACCGCCCCGTCGCATCTCGCCCTCGCCGGGGCCTGCGCCGCCCGGGGCGTGCCCGTCATCGTGCAGAAGCCGCTGGCTCCCGACTGGACGGACGCGCGCGCACTCGTCGCGGCGCTCGACCGCGCCGGCCTGCCGATGATGGTGCATGAGAATTTCCGGTTCCAGGCGCCGCTGCTGCGCGCCGCCGAACTGGTGAATTCGGGCGCGATCGGCAAGGTCGTCTGGGGCCGCTTCTCGTTCCGGACAGGTTACGACATCTATGCCGGCCAGCCCTATCTCGCCGAAGTCGAGCGCTTTTCGCTGCTCGATGTCGGCATCCATGTTCTCGACGTCGCGCGCGTCTTCATGGGCGAGGCTGAGACGGTTGCTTGCCGCGCGCAGTCGGTGAGGCCCGGCATCAAGGGCGAGGACCGCGCCACCGTATTGCTGGGGCACGCCGGCGGCGCCACCAGCGTCTGCGAAATCTCTTATGCGAGCCGCCCCGATCCGGATCCGTTTCCCCAGATGGTGATGGAATTGGACGGCGATGCCGGATCGCTGCGTATCGATCCCGGCTACCAGATCGTCTGGACGGATGCCGCCGGTACCCACCGCGAGACGGTCACGCCCGAACCCGTCTCCTGGGGCGCCGAGCCGTGGACGGTCACGCAGGACAGCGTTCGCGCCATTCAGCGCCACTGGCTCGATTGTCTCGATAGCGGCGCGGTTCCGGCGACGTCGGGCCACGACAATCTGAAAACCTTCGCGCTGGTCGAGGCGGCTTACGCGTCGGCCGCGAGCGGACAGACGATCCGGACAACCTTCGTCGACTAAGCGTTGCCGCCCGAGGAAATAGCATGAAGATCAAGAGTATCCGCTCGCGCGTCTTTCGCTGGACCGGCCCCACAGCCGCGCCGCGCAGCAATCTGAGCGCCAGCGCCATGGATGCGCTGAGCGGGCTCGGCGATTCCATGAGTTCCTTCCGCTTTCACGAATGGCTGGTCTGCGAGGTCGAGACCGATGACGGCATCGTCGGCATCGGCAATTGTGCCCTCGCCCCGCGTATCGCCAAGCCGATCATCGACGCCTATCTGGCGCCGCTGGTCATCGGCTGCGATCCGTTCGACGTCGAGGCGATCTGGCAGAAGATGTACCGCTCGACCATCGCCTGGGGCCGCAAGGGAATCGGCATGGCCGCGATTTCGGCGATCGACATCGCCCTCTGGGACATCATGGGCAAGGCCGTCGGCAAGCCCGTATTCAAACTTCTCGGCGGCCGAACCAAGGAGGCGATCCCGGTCTACGCCTCCAAGCTCTACAGCCAGCCGCTCGACAGCCTCGCCGCCGAGGCGAAGCGCTATCTGGATGAAGGCTTCACCATGATGAAGCTGCGCTTCGGCTGGGGACCGCGCGACGGCGCGGCCGGCATGCGCAAGAACATCGACCTGATCCGCACCGTCCGCGAAGTCGTCGGCGACGACGTCGATATCATGATCGAATGCTATATGGGCTGGACCACCGACTATGCCGAGCGGATGCTGCCGCGGCTTGAGGAATTCCGCCCGCGCTGGCTGGAAGAGCCGGTGCTGCCGGACGACATCGCCGGCTATTCTTTCCTGCGCCGCAAGAGCCCGATCCCGATCTCCGGCGGCGAGCATGAGTTCACGCTGTTCGGCTTCAAGCAGCTTCTCGATGCCGAGGCGGTGAGCGTCATCCAGTACGACACCAACCGGGTCGGCGGCATTACGGCGGCGCAGAAGATCAACATGCTGGCCGAGGCCTATCAGGTCCCGGTCATTCCCCATGCTGGCCAGATGCACAATTATCACCTGACCATGGCCAATCTTAACTGCCCGATCTCGGAGTTCTTCCCGGTCAACGAGGTCGAGGTCGGCAACGAGCTGTTCTATTATCTGTTCGAGGGCGATCCGTTGCCTGAGCGCGGCTTCATCAACCTTCGCGACGACGTCCCCGGCCTCGGCATCACACTCTCCGACAAATATCTCTCCTCCTTCGAGGTGATCGAATAGCAACGGCTCCACCTCAGGGATCGCGGCGGGCTCGCAGCAGCCCGGCCGGCGCAGGCGCGTGCCAGACCACCTGATAGGCCTCGACGACATTCGCCTTGGTCACGGGGAAGCCGGGCAGCACGATCCAGGAGGGCAGCTGGCGGCCGATGAGCGCGAGGAGCGCGGCATTGCCGGCGGCCATCCCCTGCTCATAGGGCCGTTGCGCCGCGACGCCCTTGACCGGGCCGCCGGCAGCCAGATGCTGGGCGACTTCCTGGCCGAGATCGACGGTCGTGATCGGCAGTGAGCGACGACGGCCGCGGATGGCGCCGACCGTCTTAACAGCGGGAACGTCCCAGGCGACGAAGATGCCGTCGAGATCGTCGTTTTCGGCCAGAAGCCGGTCGAAGGCCGGGCCGGTTTCCTCGATCGTCTGGAATTTCGCCCGCACCAGCGTCACGTCGGGCCGGTTCTGGTCGATCCATTTGCGGAAGGCGATCTCGCGCTCCTTAGTGGCGAAGAAATCGACGCCATAGGTCAGGATGCCGGCGACGCCTTCCTCCGGGAGATAGGGCGACAGCAATTCGGCCGCGATCGCCCCGAGCCCGAAATTGTCGCAGGAGACGACGCCGGCATAATCCGCGCCCGGGATGAGTCCGGTCGGCGCATTGTCGAGCAGGATCAGTTTCTTGCCGGCATGGGCGACGGCGCGATGGGCCTGGGCCACGACGGCGTTGCCGATCGGAATGCTGATCACCGCATCGACGTTCGTGGCGGCCAGGCGGCGCAATTCGCGGTTCTGCTGGTCGCTGTCGAAGCCGCAATCGGCCACCTCGACCACCGCGGCGCCATGTGAGCCGAGCGCGGTGACGATGCCGGCGAGCTCCTGCCGCGACCAGTCGCTTGTCGTCGTGTGCAGGACGACGGCGAGGTTGAAGCGCCCGGCACGTGCGGCGGCGGCGTCTTCCTCGGTCAGCGCGATGCGATCGGCTGGCGTGGCACGCTCGCCATGCGGTCCGAGGCCTGCGAAACTCATGTCTCCTCCCATCTCATTGGCGTTCGGGCTCTGGCGTCCCGTTGGCTTCACATGCCGGCAGGTGGTGCCGGCGGCGGCGCGGTGAGCCGCTCCGCAATCTTCAGGCGGTGGCGCGCGCGCGCGGCGGCGGCGCGCTCCGTGATCTCCGGCAGCCGTCTGGGCGAGCCATAGGGAATCCAGCGCTGCAACGTCTCGGGGCGGAACAATTCGTCGGCCGCGACTTGCGCCGCGCCGAGGAGACCTGCCGAGCCGCCGATGCGCGAGCGCATGATCCTCAAATCCCGCGTCACCATCGGATGAGCGTCGCGATAGACTGCCTCGCGCACGGCGGCGAGCAAGATGTCGCCTGCCTGCACCATGCCGCCGCCAATGACGATGAGCGAGGGGTTCAAAAGGTTTGCGAAGGGGGCGAGGCTTTCGCCGACCAGTCGGCCGCAGCGAGCGGCGAGATCAGCGCAGAAGGCGTCGCCGAGATGGGCGCCGTTCGCGACATCGGCGGCTGTCACGTCGCCGCTGCGAGCCAGCGCCTCGGCGAGATAGCGGCTCTCGCCGCGCTCGGCCCCGGCGCGGCCGTCTCGGGCGACGGCGTCCGAGCCGACGATCGATTCCAAACAACCGCGCTTCCCGCATCGGCAGATGGCGGCGCTGGTCTCCGACGTCTGGACATGGCCGATCAGTCCGGCCGCTCCCTGGACGCCGCGGTGCAGATGGCCGCCGATGACGATGCCGGCGCCGATGCTGCGGCCAAGCTTGACGTAGAGCATGTCGCTTGCGCCATCGCCGGCCTTGAGTTCGCCGACGGTCATCATCTCCGTGCCGCTGCGGATGAAGGCGAGCGCGCCGGTGCGGTAGGCGAGTTCGGAAGCGAGGTCGAGCGAGGTCCACTCGTCGCCGAGATCCGCCGACGCGGTGGCGGCGCCGGGTTCCACGGGGCCGGGGAGGGCGAGGCCGACGCCCCAGATCCGCTCCTTACCGCCCTGTTCCTCCATCAGCCATAGGAACAGCGTCGTCAGTCGGTCGAGGATGGCGAGAGGGCCGGCGCTGAAATCGGCCGCTTCATGATGCTCGGCCAGAACCTGCCCACGAAGGTCGGCGACGCCGACCGCAATCGAGGAGCGATCGATCGTGGCGACGAGCAGGGCGCCCGCATCGGCACGGAAGGAAAGCCGCTTGGGCGCCCGGCCACCAGTCGAGCGGCCGGTGCCGGCTTCCTCGATCAGTCCCAGCGTGGTGAGGGCGGCCAGTCGGTCGACCACGACGGCGCGGCTGAGGCCCGATGCGGCCTCCAGATCGGGTCGTGTGTTGGCGGTGTCGTCGCGGATCAGCGCCAGCACCTGCGCAAGGCTTGCCGGAGCCGCGTCCAGCGTACGCGGCCGGCCGACGCTGCGCCGGGACGTGGGCTCCACAGCCCCGTCGTCAAGAATCACATCGGTCTTCATCCGCCCGCCGCCTCCTCCGAAGCCGGACCACAGTGCCGCCTAAGCGACTGCCTGACAAGATACTTTTGGAATATTCCGGCAAAAGTAGCTGGCCTTCTGCATGCAAATCGTTTGACCTTGGCGGTGATGAGCGGCAGAAACGCAGCCGGCGGAAGGAGTGCCGCCGGAGGAAAGACTTTCAAAACCAGAGGCTTGGCCGCGACGGGGGACCGTTTCTCGGATCGCTGGCGCCATGCCCGGAGGAAGCGAATTATGGCCGTTCAACTCGCCTATCATGCCAATTGCTGGGGTCCGCTAGGCGGCAATGCGGTGGGCGTCACCTCGATCACACAGCTGACCTACCGCACCTTCGCCGACATGGCCGTCGCGATCCGCGACATCGGCGCGGCTGGCTATGCCGGTACCGAACTCTTCGACGGCAATCTGCTGGACTATGCGGATCGCAAGGCCGATCTGAACGCCGTCCTCGACGGGGCCGGCGTCAAGCTGATCGCCGCTTATTCCGGCGCCAACTTCATCTTCGACGACATTCTGCCGGAAGAACTGGCGCGAATCGAGACCGTCGCGGGCCTTGCCGCCGAACTGGGCGCCATCCATCTCGTGGTCGGCGGCGGCGCCAAGCGCGCCAAGGGCATTCGCCCGGGCGACATCGAGAAGCTCGGCGCCGGCCTCGAACAGGTCGTCGACATCGCCAAGCGGGCCGGCCTTGCTGCTCACTATCATCCGCATCTGTCGACGATCGTCGAAGGGCCGGAAGCGGTGACGGAAATATTCCGCCATACGTCGATCGGCTTCTGCCCCGACACCGCCCATCTCGCGGCGGCCGGTGGCGATCCGGCGGCGCAGGTCCGCGAGTTCAAGGACCGCGTCACCTATGTCCATCTGAAGGGTCTCCAGCGCGAGCCTTTCGCCTTCACCCCGCTCGACGAGAGCGACCTCGACAATGGCGCCGTGATCGCGGCGCTGAAGGAACAGAACTATTCCGGCTGGATCACCGCCGAACTCGACAGCTGGCCGGATCCGAAGGACGGCGCCGAGCGCAGCCGTCGCTTCATCGAGCGTCAACTCGCCTGACTAAACTGCCGGCCGCGTAAGAGGGCGACCGGATCATCCTGGAGGAGCTAAAGCCATGAAAAACCTGAAGAAGGTGGCGATTCTCGCCGCCCTGACGATGTCGGCTGCCTTCGCGGCGCCATCCTTCGCCCAGTCGCCCGACGAGGCGCTGGCCAAGCTCGCGCAGCAGACGCTGAGCAAGGGCCCCAATGGCGAGGAGCCCGTCTCGGCCTCGACCGTCCAGCTCTCCGACGCCGAACTCGGCAAGATCAAGGACATGAAGGCCAAGGCCGCGATCGTCATGCATTATGGCGGCAATGACTGGTCGCAGGCCCAGATCAACGGCCTGAAGACCCAGTTCGCCGCCATGGGCATCGACGTGATCGCCGTGACCGATGCTGGCTTCAACGCCGCCAAGCAGGTCTCCGACATCGAGACCATCATGGCGCAGAAGCCGAACATCATCGTCTCGATCCCGACCGATCCGGCAGCGACCGCCGGCGCCTACAAGGCAGCGGCCGATGCGGGCGTCAAGCTCGTGTTCATGGACAACGTCCCGGCCGGCTTCAAGCCGGGCAAGGACTACGTCTCGGTCGTTTCCGCTGACAATTATGGTAACGGCGTCGCCTCGGCCCACCTGATGGCGAAGTCGCTGGGCGGCAAGGGCGATATCGGCATCGTCTTCCACGCCGCCGATTTCTTCGTTACCAAGCAGCGCTACGAAGCCTTCAAGAAGACGATCCAGGAATCCTATCCGGACATCAAGATCGTCGCTGAGCAGGGCATTGGCGGACCGGACTTCGCCGGTGATGCCGAGAAGGCCGCCTCCGCGATGATGGTCGCCAACCCGACCCTCAAGGGGATCTGGGCCGTGTGGGACGTTCCCGCCGAAGGCGTCATCGCCGCCGCGCGCTCCAACGGCCGCGACGATCTCGTCATCACCACCATCGATCTCGGCGCCAATGTCGCGATCAGCATGGCAAGCGGCGGCTTCGTGAAGGGCCTGGGCGCGCAGCGTCCGTTCGATCAGGGCGTGACCGAGGCGAAGCTCGCCGGCTACGGCCTGCTCGGCAAGGAAGCCCCGGCCTATGTGGCGCTGCCGGCCCTGCCCGTCGAGAAGGCCAATCTGCTCGACGCCTGGCAGCAGGTCTATCACGCCGACGCGCCGGACAGCGTCAAGAGCTCGATGCAGTAAGCCTCGAGCCCAGAAACGGAAGGTCCGTCCCGCCGCATGGCCGGGGCGGACCGATCTTCTCTTTCCAGCGAACCAGCGCTTTTTCAGCGGGTGATGTCATGAAAAAACTCAACGTGGCGATGATCGGCGGCGGCTTCATGGGCAAGGCGCATGCCATGGCCTATGCGGCGATGCCGATGTTCTTCTGGCCGGCGCCCGCCGTTCCCGTCCGCAAGGTCGTGGTCGAAGTTTCGGCCGAGGGCGCGGCGCAGGCCCGCGACCGCTATGGCTTCGAGGAGGCGTCGACCGACTGGCGCGCCGTCGTCGCCCGCCGCGACATCGACGTCGTCGATATCTGCACGCCCAATGACAGCCATGCCGAGATCGCCATCGCGGCCGCGGCGGCCGGCAAGCACATCATCTCCGAGAAGCCGCTGGCCCGCACCGGCGCCGAAGCCAAGACGATGCTCGAAGCCGTCACGGCGGCCAAGGTCGTCCACATGGTCGCCTTCAATTATCGCCGTACGCCGGCCGTGGCGCTCGCCCGCAAATATATCGACGAAGGCCGCATCGGCACGATCCTGAATTTCCGCGGCACCTATCTGCAGGATTGGTCGGCCGATCCGAATTCGCCGCTGTCCTGGCGCTTTCAGAAGGCGGTCGCCGGTTCGGGCGCCGTCGGCGACATCGGCACCCATGTGATCGACCTCGCCCGCTATCTCGTCGGCGAGGTCGCCTCGGTCAACGCGCTCACGCGCACATGGGTCGCGAGCCGTCCCAAGCAGAGTGGCGGTGTCGACAAGCTCGGCGTCGGCGGCGGCGACAAGAATGCCGAACGCGGCGCCGTCGATGTCGACGACGAGATGATGACGATGATCAAGTTCGAGGGCGGTGCCATCGGCTCGATCGAGGCGACGCGCAACGCCTTTGGCCGCAATAACTTCATCACTCTCGAAATCCACGGCACCAAAGGCTCGATCTTCTTCAACTATGAGCGCCGCGACGAGCTGCAGGTGATGTTCGCCGACGATCCGGGCGACGCGCGCGGCTTCCGCACGGTCTATTCCGGTCCGGCCCATCCCTATGGCCCGGCGCTCTGGCCGATCCCGGCTCTCGGCATCGGCTATGGCGAGACCAAGATCATCGAGTGCCATGACTTCTTCCAGGCGATCGTCGACGGCACCCAGCCCTCGCCGAATTTCGAGGATGGCTACAAGATCGCGCTGATCGCCGACGCCATCCTGAAGTCGGGCGAGACCGGCCTCTGGACGGATATCGGGCGATGAGCCCGACCCTCGCGCCGGGCGGCGGCATTGCCGTCGCCATGGACGGCATCGTCAAGACCTATGGCGGCGTGAAGGCTCTGCGCGAGGTGAGCTTCGCGGCCCGCCGCGGCGAGATCCATGCGCTGCTCGGCGAGAACGGCGCGGGAAAATCCACGATCCTCAAGATCCTGCGCGGCGTCGAGACACCCGATGCCGGCACCATCACGGTCGGTGGCGAGAGCCATCCGAGCCTCGATCCGAAGCTCGCCCGCCGTCTGGGCATCGGCATGATCTTCCAGGAGATGAGCCTCGTCCCGACGCTGACCGTGGCGCAGAACATCTTCCTCGCCCATGAGCCGACGACGGCAACCGGCCTCATTGATGATCGGGCCATGCTGGAGCGTTCGGCTGCGATCTTCCAGTCGATGGGCGTCGATGTCGATCCCGCGACGCTGGTCGAGGAGCTTTCGACCGGCCAGCAGCAATTGACGGAAATCGCTAAAGCGCTGTCGCAAGACGCCTCGATCCTGATCCTCGACGAGCCGACCTCGGCACTCACGGCCGGCGAAGTCGATATCCTGTTCGGCCTGCTTCGCCGGCTGAAGGCGGAAGGGCGGGCGATCATCTATGTCTCGCACCGCATGGACGAGATCTTCCGCATCGCCGATGCGGCGACCGTGCTGCGCGACGGGCGGTGGATCGACAGCCGGCCGATCGGCGACTACACGCTCGCCACCCTCATCACCGACATCATGGGCAAGGCCACGCGAGACCTCTCGGAATTCGCGACCGCCTCGACCGCTTCCGGCGAAGTCATGCTCGACGTGCGCGACCTGACGGCGCGCGGCCGGACGAGCGGGGCGAGCTTCCAACTGCATCGCGGCGAGGTCCTCGGCATTGCCGGCCTGCTCGGCTCCGGCCGCAGCCGCCTGGCGCGCATGCTGTTCGGGCTCGAGGCGCCGGCCTCGGGCTCGGTCGCGATGCGCGGCGAGACCGTGGAGATCGGGACGCCGCAGGCCGCCAAGGCGCTGAAGATGGCGCTCGTACCGGAGGATCGCCGCCGCGAGGGGCTCATCCTGCAGCATTCGATCGAAGCCAATATCGAGCTGCCGATCCTGAAGCGGCTCGGCCGCTCGATCTTCGTCGACCGCCTCGCCAGCCGCACGACGACAGAGCAGATCAT
The DNA here is from genome assembly GCF_026343945.1 of Kaistia algarum. Lineage (NCBI taxonomy): Bacteria > Pseudomonadati > Pseudomonadota > Alphaproteobacteria > Hyphomicrobiales > Kaistiaceae > Kaistia > Kaistia algarum. Next base: position 897,445 of record NZ_JAPKNJ010000001.1, on the reverse strand, counting down.
CCAGCGTCTCGCGATCAAGACCTCCGGTCCCGAGGCACCGGCCAACAGCCTTTCCGGCGGCAATCAGCAGAAAATCGTGATTGGCAAATGGCTCGCCACCGAACCGGACGTGCTGATCCTCGACGAGCCGACCGCCGGCATCGACATCGGCTCGAAAGGCGAGGTGCTGCGTCTCGTGCGCGAGCTGGCGGCGGAGGGGAAGTCCATCCTCTTCATCTCCTCCGAGCTCGCCGAACTCATCGCGGTCTCCGACCGGATCGCCGTGCTTTCTGCCGGACATGTCGTGGACATCGTCGACAAGGCAGCCCTGATCGCCAAGCCGGGCGAGGGTGAACTCGGCGCCGAACAGCGGCTGCAAATGATCCTGCAAAAGGGAGGGCACAATGCCTGACGCCAACGCCTCCACCCTCCCGAGCGGTGGGATTTCGACCTGGTTCCGCCGCACCTGGCGCCAGAACATCATCTATTTCGGCTTCGTCGCGATCTTCATCTTTTTCGCCGCGACTCTGCATGACCGCGGGTTTCTCGATCCGAACAACCTCCTGAACATCCTGCGGCAGACAGCGATCATCGCGGTCATGGCGGTGGCGATGACGCTGGTACTTGCGGCAGGCGAGATCGACCTTTCGGTCGGCGCGGTGGCGGGCCTCGCCTCGGTGACGACGGCGCTCGGCATTGCGGCGGCCGGCCCCGTCGCCGGCGTTGCCGCCGGTCTTGCGACGGGTATCGGCGTCGGCTTGCTGAATGGCTGGCTGTCGACGCGGCTGATGATCCCGACCTTCCTGACGACGCTCGCCATGATGGGCATCGCCAAGGGCGTCGCCATGTGGATCTCCGGCACGGCGGCGATCCCGATCCTCGCCAAGACCTATTCGGCGATCTTTGGCGGCGGCAATCTCGGTCCGGTGCCGAGCCTCGTGATCTGGATGCTGGCGATGGGCATCGTCGGCCACATCCTGCTCAAGCGGACCAAGTTCGGCCGTCAGGTACTGGCCGTCGGCGGCAATGGCACGGCGGCGCGCTATAGCGGCATCGCCACCACTCGCATCAAGATGGGCGTCATCGTCCTCTCCTCCTCGACCGCGGCGATCGCCGGTATGCTCTATGCGGGCCGCCTGCAATCGGGCCGCTTTCAGGTCGGCGAGGGCGACGAGCTATCGGTGATCGCCGCGGCCGTGCTGGGCGGCACCAGCCTGTTCGGCGGACGCGGCACCGTGATCGGCTCGATCTTCGGCGCGCTGATGATCGGCGTCATCAACAATGGCCTCATCCTCTGGGGGCTGGAATACAGCCAGCAGCTGATCGCCCGAGGCGGCATCATTATTCTCGCCGTCGCGATCAGTCAGGCCGGTGCCTCCCGCCGCTGACGATCGCCCGGCGCCCCGGAGCGGGTGGGAAATCCCCGTTCCGGGGCGTTGACAAGATGTCTCCTTGTTCGGACAACTAATCCGAAATCAGGAGGCATCATGCATCTTTCCATGTGGAGCTATCCCTGGGATCTCGACGATCTGGGGATGGACAGGGTGGTCTCGGAACTGAGGGACGGCGCCGGACTCAATACGATCAGCCTGGCGACGTCGTATCATGCCGGCCGCTTCCTCCAGGCGCGCAGTCCCAAGCGAAAAGCCTATTTCCCCGAGGACGGCACGATCTATTTCAAGCCCGATCCGTCCGCCTGGGAGGGCGTGCGGGTCGTGCCGCAGGTCGCCTCGATCGTCGAGGAGCACGACGTGTTGCGCGAACTCGTGCAGCGGCGGGATGCCGGCGGCATGTCGGTTTCCTGCTGGACCGTCTGCCTGCACAATACCCGCATCGGCATGGCCTATCCGGACATCGTCACGCGCAACGCCTTTGGCGACCCGAACTATTACAATCTCTGCCCGTCTCATCCCGACGCCCGCGCCTATGTCCGGGCGGTCGTCGGCGACGTGACGAGGAACTACCGCCCCGACGTGATCGAGCTCGAAAGCCCCTGTTTCATGGGCTTCGCGCATGAATATCATCACGAGAAGGACGGCGTCGGCATGACAGCCGAGGATGATTTCTTGCTCTCGCTTTGCTTCTGCGACGCCTGCATCGACCGCGCGGCGAAGGCCGGCGTCGACGGGCGCAAGGCGCAGGCCACAGTGAAGCGCTGGATCGTCGAGGCCTGCGAGCGCGAGGTGCCAGCGCCGCGCTTCCCCGACTTCCCGGCGGCCGGGCTCGATGTATTCCGCCCGTTCCCCGAACTTCATGACTACCTGACGTGGCGCTTCGAGCCGGTCACGAGCCTCATTGCCGAACTGCGCGAGTCGGCCGATCCGGCGACGAAGGTCTATCTCATCGATCTGAAGGATGGCTGGCTCGGCGGCTGCGATATCGCCGCGATCGGCAAGGTCTGCGACGGCGCGATCCTCTGCTCCTATTTCATGGAAGCGGCGGCGACCGGCGCGCTGATGCGCGAGGGCAGGGCGGCGCTCGGCCCCGACAAGTTTCTAGGCGCGGGCTTCCGCGTCTTCTATCCCGAAATGTCGGGCCCGGAGGAACTGGCGAAGCGCAGCCGCGCGGCGATCGAGGGCGGCGCCAGTGGCATCAACTACTACAATTACGGCCTGATCCCGCAAAAGCGCCTCGCTTGGGTGCGCAGCGCGGTCGAGGACTTGAGGGGCTGAACGCCCGCCGTCGCGGAGCCGGCCTCTTCTCCAACCCGCCCCTGGAGGGCGGGTTAAGGGAAGTCCGCTCCTCCTTGCCCAACAAGCAGACGCTTTCCACAACGCCCACAAATCAAGCACTGCCAACTTGACTCCTTGTATGGACAAGTTAGCATCTCGGGTGCTGAAGGCTGCCATAGGGCCGCGCGCAAACAGCTAGAGGGTTTGAAGATGAACAAGGGAATTCGGACACTCGTCTCCGCCGCCGTGCTGACGGCCGGACTGACGAGCGCGGCCTTCGCGGCCGAGAAGAAATATACGATCGGCTACGATAACTATTTCATGGGCAACAGCTGGTCGGTCCAGCTCGCGGCCGAGTTCAAGGCCGAAGCCGAGAAGCACAAGGACCAGGTCGACGTCGTCTATGTCGAATCGGCTGGCGACACGCAGAAGCAGATCGCCAATATCGAAGACCTGATCACCAAGAAGGTCGACGCGATCATCACGACGCCGACTTCGCCGACCGCGCTGATCCCGGCGCTGAAGAAGGCGCGGGCGGCCGGCATCAAGGTCATCCTGCTCGCCTCAACCATCAAGTCGCAGGACTATGACGCGCTCGTCACCGTCGACGACGTCGCCTTCGGCCGCGCCGGCGCCGAGTGGCTGGTCAAGCAGCTGAACGGCAAGGGCGACATCATCGTCCTGAACGGCATCGCTGGCCTCTCGACCAGCGACGACCGCTTCAAGGGCGCGAAGGAAGTCTTCGACAAATATCCGGACATCAAGATCGTCGCGGCCGTCAACGCGTCGTGGGATTATGCGCAGGGCAAGCAGGCCGTCTCGAACCTCCTCGCCGCCAACCCAAAGATCGACGGCGTCTGGTCGCAGGGCGGCGCGATGACGCTCGGCGCGATCGATGCCTTCGAGGCGGCGCAGCGTCCGCTCGTGCCGATGACCGGCGAGGACAATAACGGCTATCTGAAGCGCTGGAAGGCGCTCGAGGGCAAGGGTTTCGATTCGATCGGCACGTCCAAGCCGACCTGGCTCGGCTCCGAGGCGCTGATCGTCACGATCAAGCTCCTGAACGGCGAGAAGGTCGAAAAGGACATGATCCTGCCGGTTCCGACCATCACCGCGGCCGACCTCGACAAGTTCGTGAAGCCGGAACTGTCGGATTCCTTCTGGGCCGGCACGCGCCTCACCGACGACCAGGTCAAGGCGATCTTCGCCAACTGACCATGATGAAGTCCACGTCCCCGCAATCGCCGAATTCCGCCGCCGCGCTGCCGCGGCTCGCTGTCTCCGGCGTGTCGAAGTCCTTCGGCAGCAATCTGGTGCTGCGGGACGTGTCCTTTTCCGTTCGCGCCGGCGAGGTGGTTTCCCTCGTCGGCGAGAACGGCGCCGGCAAGTCGACGCTGATGCATATCTGCGCCGGCACCTTTCCGCCCGATGGCGGCTCCTTGATGCTGGACGGGGCGGCCTATCGCCCTGCCTCGCCGCGCGCTGCGAGCAAGGCCGGCGTCGCGCTCGCCCTTCAGGAAACGGCGATCCTGCCGGACCTGACCGTCGCGGAGAACCTCTTTTTCGGCAACGAACCGCGCAGCCTGCTCGGGCTCATCAGCCAGAAGCGCCTGAACTGGGACACGGAAGCGCTGCTCGCCGATCTCGGCTTTGCGCTCAAGGCCGATCGCCTCGGCGCCGAGCTCTCCGCCGCCGAACGGCAGATGCTGGAGATCGCGCGCGCTGTCCGTCAGAAGCCGCGCCTCTTAATCCTCGACGAACCCACCGCCTCGCTGTCCTCGCACGAGACCGATCTCGTGCTGAAGGCGATGGACCGCATCAAAGAGGGCGGCGGCTCGGTTATCTTTATCTCGCATCGCCTCGACGAGGTGATGCAGGCCGCCGACCACGCCGTCGTGCTGAAGGACGGCACGCTGACCCTCGACGCCGTCCGCGGCGGCTTCACCCGCGACGATCTGATCCGCGCCATGGTCGGGCGCACGCTCACCGACATATTCCCACCGCGCCCGGCGACCTTCACCGACAAGCCGGTCCGCCTCGCGCTCGAAGGCGCCGTCGCCCCGGGGCTGAAGCCGCTGACGCTGGGCGTGCGTGCCGGCGAGATCATCGGTTTCGCCGGTCTCGAAGGGCAGGGGCAGCGCCCGCTCGCCCGCGCGCTTTCCGGCATCGCGCCATTCACCAGCGGAACGATCGCGATAGACGGCAAGGCGGTGCCGATCTCGTCCGTCTCGCGCGGCATCGCCGCCGGCATCGCCTCGATCCCCGACGACCGCAAGCATGAAGGCCTCGCGCTCGACCTGCCGGTTCGCATGAATGTCAGCCTGTTCGCGCTGTCGCAGAAGAGCCGCTGGGGCTGGCTGCGTCAGCAACTCGAACAGACCTTCGCGGAGGAGGCGCGGCGCCGCTTCGCGATCCGCACCACCGGCATCGAGCAGCCCGTGCGCCAGCTCTCCGGCGGCAACCAGCAGAAGGTCGTGTTCGCGCGCTGGCTGGCCGAAACGCCCAAGGTGCTCGTGCTCTACGAGCCGACGAAGGGCGTCGATGTCGGCGCCAAGACCGAGATCTACCGCCTTGTCGGCGAACTCTCGGCGCAGGGCGTCGCCGTCATCCTGATCAGCGCCGACATGCTGGAACTGATCGGCCTCTCCGATCGCATCCAGGTTCTGTTCGAAGGCGCCGTGACCGGCACGCTGGAGCGCTCCGACTTCTCTGAAGAAGCGATCATGCGCCTCGCCGCCGGTCCCGAAGGAGTGCTCGGCCATGCTGCCTAGGGGCTCGCTCCGCATCAACCTGCTGCTCGGCCTGCCGGCGCTGCTGCTGGCCGCCGCGGTCGTCGCCGTCGCCGCGATCTGGTCGGGCGATTTCTTCGCCGCCGGCAATCTCGGCAATCTCGTCAATCGTGTGCTGCCGCTGGCGCTCACCGCGCTCGGCCAGGCCTTCGTCCTGTTCGCGGGCCGGATCGATCTCTCCGTCGGCTCGATCATCAGCCTCGCCACGGCAATCCTCGCCACCACCTCGAACGAGCTCGGCTGGCTCGCCATCCCGCTGGTGCTGGCAGCCGGCCTCGCCTGCGGTGCGGTCAATGCCGCCGGCGTGATCTGGCTGCGCATCAACCCGCTGATCATGACGCTCGCCACCGCGGCCGTCGTGAAGGGCGTCGCCATGCTGTTGCTGCCCTCGCCGGGCGGCGAGGTCGATTACGGATTCTACGATCTCTTCTACGGGCAGGACCTCCTCGTCGGGTGGCCGCTCGCCGTCATCGTCGCCGTATTCGCGCTTGCCTTCATCGTGCTCGGATTCACGCGCTTCGGCCGGCGCATCTATGCGCTCGGCTCCGACGAGCGCGCGGCCTATGCCAATGGCGTCGACGTCAGGCGCGTCGAGTGGTCGGTCTTCCTGCTCTCGGGCTTCTTCTCGGCGGCGGCGGGCGTCGCGGTCGGCATCAAGATCCTGTCCGGCGATCCGCTGATCGGCGACAGTTTCACGCTCGACGCGATCGCGGCGGCCGTGCTGGGCGGCGTGGCGCTCACCGGGGGACGCGGCGGCGTGCTCGGCGTCCTCGCCGGCTCGATCGCGCTCGTCCTCATCGCCAACGCCTTCAACCTGCTCGAACTCGATCCGAACCTGCAGCAGATCGCCAAGGGCCTGATCTTCGTCGTCGCGCTGATGCTGTTCATGCGCGGCGCAGCCCGGAGGAGCGCATGAGCGCGAATGCCTATCTCGTCCGCATGAAGCCGGCGCCGGCGAGCCTGCGCGCCCTCGCGCTTCTCGTGCTGCTGCTCATCGCCTTCTTCGTCTCGGCGCGGATCTTCTCGCCGTTGCTGCTGCTCGACAATATCCGCCAGGCGGCGCCGCTCGGCGTCGTCGTGCTCGGCCAGGCGCTGGTGCTGATGATGGGCCGGCTCGACCTTTCGGTCGGGGCGACGGCTTCGATGGCCAATATCGTGCTCTGCGCGACGTTCAATGGCGACATGGCCAACATCGTGCCGGCCATCACGCTGACGCTCGGTGCCGGTGCGCTGGTCGGCCTCGCCAACGGCCTCATGGCGACCAAGCTGAAGATCCCGGCCTTCCTCGCGACGCTCGCCACCTCGATGATCGTCGCCGGCCTCGTCGTCTTCTTCACCGGCGGCTCGCCGCGCGGTGCGGTGCCGGCCGGATTCCGCGTCGTGACCGAAGGCTGGTTCTTCGGCATCGTGCCGTATTCGGCGCTGATCTGGCTGGTCCTGCTCGTCGGGCTGATGCTGCTGGTGCACTACACCATGCTCGGCCGTAAGATGATCCTGTCCGGTGCCAATCTCGTTGCGGCCCGCCACAGCGGCATCCCTTCGGACGGGCTGATCGTGCTCTCCTTCGTGCTCTGCAGCCTGCTCGCGGCGACGGGCGGGATCCTGCTTTCGGCGATCACCGGCATGGCCTCGATCGGCGTCGGCAATGGCTTCACGCTCGATTCGATCGCGGCTGCCGTCATCGGCGGCGCGCTGTTCTCGGGCGGCGTCTTCCTGCCGCTCGGCGCCATGGCCGGCGCTCTGATCCTGTTCGTCGTGCAGAGCCTGCTTTATCTGCTGGCGCTGCCGCCGGCCGCCAAGTTCATCGTGCAGGGCGGCATCATCGTGCTCGCCCTCGCGCTCGCCAGTTTCAGGAAAGGGAGGTCCTCATGAGCTTCATCCGCACGCTCTCCGGCGACATCGACCCGAGGGATCTCGGGCTCACCTATGCGCATGACCATCTCTTCTGCATTCCCCCGCTCTGGAAGGAGAAGGGGCAGACGGATTTCCTGATCGACGACCTCGAAGCGTCGATCAAGGATGTCGAACTGTTCGTGAAGGCCGGCGGCCAGGCCGTCTATGACGCCACCGCGATCGACTATGGCCGCGATCCCGTCGCGCTGAAGGCGATCTCCGACCGGACCGGCATCAAGATCATCGCCACCGCCGGCTTCAACAAGGCGGTGATGTGGCCCGGCCACATGAAGGACGGGCGGACCTTCCAGGCCTTCATCGACGGGAAGAGCCGCGCCGAACTCGCCGCCCATATTGCAAGCGAGGTCACGACCGGCCTCGACGGCACGAACCTGAAGGGCGGCGTCGTCAAGTTCGGCACCGGCTACAACACGATCTCCGAGGCCGAGGACAAGGCGATGCGCGCGGCGCTCGACGCGCACAAGGAGACCGGCGCGCCGATCCATTCGCACACCGAGCTCGGCACGCTGATCCTGGAGCAGCTTGCGATCGTGAAGGCGGAGGGCGTCGACCCGACCCGCCTCACCATAGCCCATGTCGACCGCAACCCGGACCCGTGGGTGCATCGCAAGGCGGCGGAGACCGGCGTCTTCATGTGCTTCGACGGCATCTCGCGCATCAAGTATCACCCCGAAAGCGTGCTGATCGACTGCATCCTCAAGCTGGCCGCGCGTGGCCACGAGAAGCAGATCATGATCGGCGGCGACATCGCGCGGCGGACCATGTATCGCAACTATGGCGAAGGCGGCCTCGGCCTCGGCTATATCCTGGAGAGCTGGGTGCCGCGCTTCATCGAGGAGGCAGGCGAGGCCGGCTTCGACGGAGCCAAGCTGATCCATACCTTCATGGTCGAGAATCCGCAGCGCGCCTTCGCGTTCACGAGCTGAGGCGCATTGTGTCCGTTCCCAAAGTCGATATCGAGACCCTCAATGACACCGAGGCGCGCGCGCTGATCGCGGAGCGGCCGGTGGCGCTGCTGCCGATCGGCGCCGTCGAGGCACATGGCGATCATTTGCCCGCCGGCACCGACAATATCCTCGCCCGCCGCCTCGCCGCGGCGCTGGTCGAGCGGATCGCCGGCGCGACGCCGGTCATGCTGCTGCCGCTGCTGCCCTTCGGCCAGGTCTGGTCGCTGGCCGACCAGGCGGCGTCGATCTCGATCTCCAACGAGACCGTGTCGCGGACATTGGTCGAGATCGGGCAATCGCTGAAGGCGAAGGGCGTGGTCTCGATCGCCGTCGTGAACGCCCATTACGGCAATGTCACCGCGATCCGCGACGCGCAGCGCCGCCTCCGCGAGGAGGGGGTGACGCTGGCGCTGTTCAATTATCCCGGCGCCGCCGAGCCGACCCGCGCCGTGCGCGAGAAACCCGCCGCCCATCCCGCCTATATGCATGCCTGCGAGATCGAGACCTCCTACATGCTGCACATGGCACCGGAGGCGGTGCGCATGGACCAGGCGATCGCCAACTATCCGGCCTTCCCGGATGATTTCGCCGAGATCCCCTATCGCTGGAGCGAGTTCTCGGCGAGCCCGGTGCTCGGCGACGCGACCGCGGCGAGCGCCGAAAAGGGCAGGATAATCCTCGACGCCGTGCTCGCGCGCATGGCCGAACTCGTCGCCGCGCTCTATGCTCGCCAGTCCGAGAAGGACTAGACTGGGGGAGTTCCGTTGAAAGCCGACGTCGCCGCGCGCGATCACCGTCCGATCTACATCCAGATCGCCGAGACGCTGCGCGCGCGGATCCTTTCGGGCTACTACAAGGACAAGATCGACGGCGAGCTTAAGCTGGTCCAGGAGTTCAAGGTCTCGCGCCGCACGATCCAGCAGGCGCTGGAGATCCTGGTGCAGGAAGGGCTGCTCGGCCGCCATCAGGGCACGGGCACCTTCGTCAATCACAGCGCCGTCGCCAAGCGCTACCGCGCCATCACCTCGATCACCGACGGCATAAAGGCTCAGGGCCTCAAGGTCTCCTATCGCGTCCTCGCCAGCGGCGCCGAGCCGGCGCCCCCGGAAGCGGCGGCCTTCTTCGGCCTGCCCGAAGGTGCATCCGTCTATCGCCATGTCCGCCTCGTCATGGGCGACGAACGGCCGCTGGCGATCGCCAACACGCTGCTCAACGCGCATCTGCTCGAAGGGATCGAACTGTCGCATCTCGACCGCGGCCTCTACGACACAATCCGTCGCCGCTACGGCCGCACCGTCGTGCATGCCGAGGACAGCTACCGTCCCGTGATTGCGACCCCCGCCACGGCCGAACGGCTCGGCCTCGCCCCGGGCGCGGCGATCTTCGTCGCCGAGCGGCGCGCCTATGACCAGGAAGGCTCGCCGATCGAGCTGTCGGTCATCGAGATGCTGCCGGTCCCGCTCGACATATCGATCTCGCAGATCGGCGCCGACCGCATCGACAAACCCCAACTCCCGGCCGACCCCTGGGCCTACAGCGTCGGGTTCGGGGATTTTTAGGGGGCGATGGGAGGCTGGGAATTAGTCCGGCCCTCCAGGGGCGGGTTCAAGGCCCGCTACGCCTCCACCCGATAGCTCGGCGCGACGCGGTCGAGCAAGGCGTCGGAGGCGAGGCGGAAGCGCTGGAAGCCCTGTTCATAGGCGGCGGCTGTTGTGGCGTCCGGTTCGTGCCGGCGGCGCGTGCGATAGGTCGCGCGGCAGGCCGTGCGGATGTCGGGGAACCAGCCGATCGCGGTGGCGGCCAGGAGCGCCGCGCCCTTGGCGCCGAATTCGCTGCCCTCGGGCACTTCGACTGGCACGCCCGTAATGTCGGCGATCATCTGCGCCCAGAACGGGCTGCGCGAAGCGCCGCCGACGAGGCGGATGGCGGAGATGGGCCGGCCGATGCGTTCAAAACAGTCGCGGATCGCATAAGCGAGGCCCTCATAGACCGAACGGACGAGATCGGACCGGCCGTGATCGGGATTGAGACCGAAGAAACCGGCGCGGGCGCCGGGCTCCAGCCGCGGCGCGATGATGCCGATATGCGAGAGATACGGCACATAGCCGGCGCCGTCCGCGCCCGGCGGACTGGATGCTGCGAGCTCCGCCAGCATCTCATAGGCGTCCGGCCGGCCGGCGAGATCCGGGCAGAGCGCGGTGAGCGCCCAGTCGAGATTGGTCGTCCCGGCGACGTTCACCATCGTCTTGATCCAGAGATGGCCCGGCACGGTGAAGAGGATCCCCATGTCGCGCGGCGTGAACACCGGCGCCTCCGAGACCACGCCGTTGAGGCAGGTCGTGCCGACGACCGAACATGCGATGCCGGCATCGACGGCGCCCGCGCCGAGTACGCAGGCCGGTAGGTCGCCGGCGCCCATGGCGACGGGCGTTCCGGCGCGAAGGCCGAGCGCTTCGGCGGCGGCCGGCAGGAGCGTGCCGGCCATGGCTTCGGACGGTCTCACCTCCGGTAGCAGGCCGGCATGACACTCGATGCCGAAAAGCTCGAGCAGCGCCGGATTGAAGCCGCGCCCGCTGGCGCTGCCCGGCGCGATCGCCGCGTCGGTTTCCTCGGTGCCAACATGGCCGGTCAAACGCAGGCGCAGATAATCCTTGGCGGTCAGGATGCTATGTGCAGCGGCGACGTGATGTGGCTCGTTCTCGGCCAGCCAGGCCAGCACGGGCAGCGTGCAGCCGAGCTGCATGACCTGTCCGGAACTGTCGAAAAGCTGCGACATCAACGCCGGATTGGCGGCGACCAGACGGTCGAGCAGGCCCTGGGCGCGGCCGTCGTTCCACAGGATGCCCGGACGCAGCACCGTGTCGACGGCATCGATCAGCCAGCCACCGATCATGACGCCCGAAATGGCAAGGCCTTCGACATAGGCGGCGCCGATGCCCGTGGTCGCGAGCGCCTCGCGGCAGGCTCCGGCGGCGGCGGCGAACAGGCTCTCGGCGTCCATCTCGTACCATCCGGGATGGGGCGAGTGCACGGAAGTGCGCCGTCCGCTGGAACCGATCTCGCGTCCGTCGCGATCGAACAAGGCCGCCTTCGTCACCGACGTACCGACATCGAGCCCCAGAACATAGCCGCCCACGGCGCACCCCATTTGTTTACTTGACTCGACAAGTAGTCATGTCGAGCATGCCGGCTTTCGTCAAGTGACCCCGATCGGGCGAGAGAGGTGTCCCGGCAAGACCGGTCCGCGCGGCGTGCCCGCGTGATTGCCATCCCCTCCGCGCTCACGAACTCTGTCATACCCCGTTGCAACGCCGCGAAGTGTCCTCTATCCCTGTATACAGGGATGCAGAAAGGAATAGGGAATGAAATCCGCCGAACGCATGTCGGAGCAGGCCGTCCGCGAGGATCTGGCCGCCGTCTACAGGCTCATCGCCCGCTTCGGCATGGACGATCTCATCCACACCCATGTCTCGGCGCGGCTGCCTCAGGAGCCCGACAAGCTGCTGATCAACCGCTATGGCGATCTCTTCCGCGAGGTGACGCCGGATTCGCTGCTCGTCATCGATCATGACGGCAACCAGGTCCGCGGCACGCAGGCGCCGATCAACACTGCCGGCATCGTGATCCACACGGCGATCCACACCGCGCGACCCGACGCCATGTGCGTCGTCCATACCCATACGGTAGCCGGCGTCGCGCTGAGCTGCCTGGAGGAGGGGCTGCTGCCGCTCAATCAGACGGCGCTGCTGTTCCATGGGCGCGTCAGCTATCACGCCTTCGAGGGCATCGCGCTCGATCGCGACGAGCAGGTCCGCCTCGTCGCCGATCTCGGCGCCAACAACACCATGATCCTGCGCAATCACGGCCTGTTGACGGTCGGGCGCACGGTCGGCGAGGCGTTCGGGCTCATGTATAATCTGGAGCAGGCCTGCAAGATGCAACTCGCCGCCATGGCTTCCGGCGCCAGGCTGGTGATCCCGTCTCCGGACGTGCAGGCGCGGACGGTCGGCCAGTACGACGCCGATCCCGACGGTGCCGCCGGGCTCGAATGGCAGGCGCTGCGGCGCCTCGCCGCTTTGCCGTTCTAGGAGCGTGGGCGTGGTCCGCGTGCTCCTCGCCGACCCACTCGCTTATGGCGATGAATTCGGCGCGGCGCTGGCCGGATGGGTGCCGGATGTGGAGAGCTGGCGCTTCCCGGACGGTCCAGCGGATGGAAATTACGACGTGCTCGCGGTGTGGAAGCTGGAGGAACCTTTTCCGGACCTGCCGGAGAGCCTGAAGCTCGTCTTCTGCTTCGGTGCGGGCGCCGATCATCTCGTTGCCGATCTGCGTATTCCGGCTCATCTGCCGATCGTTCGTCTGATTGATGACGGGCAGGCGGCGGAGCTGGCCGACTACGCATGCCATGCGGCATTCGCTTTCCTACTCAATGATCAGAAATACCGTATCGACCAGGCGCACGGCATCTGGGACCCGGTTTTCGCCCGCCGCAGGACTCGGGCGGATGCGCGTGTTGCAGTGCTGGGCCTCGGCCCGATTGGCTCAACGGTCGCCACGACGCTCGCGGCTGCCGGCTTCACAGTACGGGCGTGGTCGCGTACGTCGCGCTGCCTACCAGGGGTTGAGACCTTCAGCGGACAGGCAGGCCTCGCCGATTGCGTCTACGGCGCGAATATCCTGGTCAATTTGCTGCCGCTGGCGCCGGAGACGGTCGGCATCCTGTCGGCTCCGCTGTTCGCGCGGCTCACACCCGGCGCCTATCTCGTCAATCTTGGCCGTGGCGGCCATCTCGACGAGGTGGCGCTCCAGAATGCGCTCGATGCAGGGGAAATCGGCTGCGCCTTTCTCGATGCCTTCGCGGAAGAGCCGCTGCCGCGAGCGCACTGGATTTGGTCGCATGAGCGCGTGCGCATCACGCCGCATATTGGCGGCCTGCCAACGCCGGCCGGCGCGGCCCGCTCGCTCGCTGCCGCGATCGAGGCGCTGCGCACCGCCGCACCGCTGCCGGGACTTGTGCGCGCTGCCGCCGCAACGAAGACGAGCCTATGATCGCGTTTGCCGCTTGACACAGTTCCAATCTGGACACCAGTATACAGCCATGCTGACACTAAATTCCCCCATCGATCCTGCCCAGTCCGGCAAGCGCGACACGATCTCGGCGCGGGCCTGCATCGAACTGCGGGAGGCGATCGTTACCGGCAGGCTCAAGCCGGGAACCAATATCTCCGAGACCGACGTCGCCAAGTCGATGGGCATCAGCCGCACCCCGGTGCGCGAGGCTTTCGGGCGGCTGTTCGACGAGGGGCTGATCGAGATCTCGCCGCAGAGCGGCACGCTGGTCTCGCGGATCGACATGCGGCGCGTCCACGAAGCGGTGTTCATCCGCTCGGCACTGGAAAGCGCCGTGGTGGCGCGCACCGACGTGACGCCCGATCCGGCGACGCTGGACGAGCTTGAAATGCTGCTGCGCGAGCAGGAGCGCTCGATCGACAAGAACGACCGCGCCGGCCTGCACCGCGCCGACATGCGCTTTCATTCCGGCCTGATGCGCGCCTTTGGCGTCGAGCGGGCCTGGACGGCCTGCCTGCATGTCAGCGCCGACATGATGCGGGTGCAGTTCCTGATCGGCATGCGGCGCGATCACATCGAGGCGATCGTCCTGGAGCACAAGGGCGTGCTGGAGGCGGTCAGGGGCCGTGATCCGGCGCTCGCCTCGACGCGGCTCGCCGCTCACATCCGCAATGTGAATGTCGACCAGGCCGATCTGAAGGCTTTGAACGCCGACTATTTCCGCGCCTCCGACGAGGCCTGAGGCCGGCGCGGGTATCTGCAAGACGAGACCGCCGGGGCAGCCCGGCGCCGCATGAAGGCCGAAGGGGCGAGCGCAGCATCGTCAGCGATGCCACGTCGGTCCTTCGGTCGGTCCGGCCGGAGTGCCCGATGGGCGCTGCCGGCGGACCAAAAGGCGCGAGACGGGGAACCCGCCACGCCTTCGCTCAGGGGAGACGCCGCAGACCATCGGCACGACCAGAGAACAGCAAGGGAACAACATGTCGGTAAACCGCTTTAGCAAAGACAGCGCCGAGATCGCGCTGGAGAAGTTCCGCACAGGCAAGCTCGATCGCCGCGCCTTCCTGACCGCGATGGCCGGCCTCGGCCTCGCCGTCGCCATCCGTCCGGGCTCGGCCTCGGCCGCCGCCAATGAGATCGTGATCTGCAATTGGGGCGGCGCCGCGCTGGAAGCATTCCAGAAGGCCTATGGCGCGCCGTTCACGGCAGCGACCGGCATGCCCGTTTCTGTCGATGGCGCCGGCCCGTCCACCGGCGCCATCCGCGCCATGGTCGAATCCAAGAACGTCATCTGGGACGTCACCGATGGCGGCATGGTCGATGCAGTCGTGCTCGGTACGGGTGGCTTCGTCGAACCAATCGACTATTCGATCGTCGACAAGTCCCTCGTCGGCCCGGACATGACCGCCGAGTTCGGCATCTGCAACTACACCTTCGCCAACGTCCTCGCCTATGATGTCAAGAAGACCGGCGGCAAGGTCCCGGCCGGCTGGGCCGATTTCTTCGATCTGGAGAAATTCCCTGGCAAACGCACCATGTGCAAATGGATCCAGGGCCAGCTCGAATCCGTCCTGCTCGCCGATGGCGTCAAGCCGGAGGATATGTATCCGCTCGACGTCGACCGGGCCTTCAAGAAGCTCGAGCCGCTCCTACCGCAGATCATCTTCTGGGAAGGCGGCGCGCAGAGCCAGCAGCTGTTCCGCGATGGCGAGGTCGTGATGGGCAATGTCTGGCACACCCGCGCCAATCTCCTGCGCAAGGAGAACCCGGAATTCACCTGGACCTGGGCGCAGCAATTGCTCTTCTCCAGCGCCTGGTCCGTGCCGAAGGGCAATCCGGCCGGCAAGAAGGTGTTCGACTTCATCAACTCCTCGCTGCAGCCCGAGGGCCAGGTCACGCTGCTGCGCCTGATGGGCAATGGCCCCTCCAACCCGAAGGCGCTGGATTTGATGACCGATGCCGACAAGGCGGTCTATCCGCTGGCGCCGGAGAACGTCGCTACAGCGCTGAAGATCCAGGCGGCCTATTACGCCGAGAACGAAGCCGAGCTGCAGAACCGCTTCCTCGACTTCATTTCCCGCTAGTCGAAATCGCGCCAGCCATCGACCAATGGCGGATGGCTGGCGCGGCGACACGACGAGGGCCGCATGACCCGCTTCCAGCGCTGGGCGCTCGCGCTCACCTTGCCGGCCGCCGTGCTGGCGATCGGCCTTTATGTGTTTCCCATTCTCCAGGTTCTGGCACTGAGCTTTCTTGAGCCGAAGCCTGGATTCGGGAACTATGTGAGCCTGTTCGGCAATGCCGCGATCGGCCGCGTCGTCCGCACCACGGTCATCGTCTCGGTTCTGACGACGGCGATCACGGTGGTGCTCGCCTATGTCGTCGCCTTCGCCATCGTCCAGATGCGCCGCGAACTGCGCCGCGTCGCGCTGTTCCTCGTCATGGTGCCGTTCTGGATCTCGGTGCTGGTGCGCGCTTTTTCCTGGATCACGATCCTGCGCCGCAACGGCGTCCTCAACACGGCTCTGACGCAGACCGGCCTGATCTCCGAGCCGCTGGATCTCGTCTACAACCAGTTCGGCGTCATCATCGGCATGGTGCATTACATGATGCCGTTTGCGATCCTGCTGCTCGTCGCCAATCTCGGCGATATCGACCGGCGCATTATCCAGGCGGCCCGCTCGCTGGGCGCGCAGCCGGCGACAGTGTTCTGGCGCGTCTGGCTGCCACTGAGCCTGCCGGGGATTTCGATCGCGTCGCTGTTCACCATCATCTTCTCGCTCGGCTTCCTGGTGACGCCGGCAATCCTCGGTGCCGGCCGGGTGCTGATGATCGCCGAATATATCTCAGTCCAGATTTCCTCGACGCTGCGCTGGGGCGTCGCCACGGCACTCTCGACCCTGATGCTGGTCGCCGTCGGCATCCTGGTGGCGATCGCCATGCGGCATCCGGCGATGCGCGCCGCCTTCGGGGGAGGGCGCGCATGACCCCCGTCCGCCGCCTCGCCCAGATCGGCGCGCCGAAATTCTTCGCCTGGCTGCTGCTGGCCTTCCTCTTCGTGCCGATCCTCGTCGTCATTACCGTATCGCTGACCGACCGCGACTATCTCTCGCTGCCGCAGGACGGCATCTCGTTGTCGCACTATGCCTCTCTGCTCGACTGGCGCGCCGGCTGGCTCGCCAGCATGCTGACGAGCTTCGTCATCGCGCTCATATCCAGCTTGCTGGCCACCACGGTCGCGGCTGCTTATGCCATTGGCGCCTGGGTCTATGTCGGCCGCTGGCCGTCCATGCTGCGCGTCGTGCTGCTGTCGCCGCTGATCGTGCCGCCGATCATCTACGCCGTCGGCATGGTGAAGCTCTGGTCGCGCTTCGGCCTGCTCGACAGCTGGATCGGCGTCACCATAGTTCACGTCATGCTGGCCATTCCATTGGCCGTGCTCGCGATCGGCGCCAGCCTTTCCAATCTCGATCCGCGCATGGTCCAGGCGGCGCGCTCGCTCGGCGCCCGGCCGCCGACCATCTTCCTGCGCGTCATCGTGCCCAACCTCGCCTCCGGCATCGGCGCCGGCGCCGTCCTCGCCTTCATCACCTCTTGGGACGAGATCACGGTGACGCTGTTCATTACAGGCCGCCACATCGTGACGCTGCCGCGCCGGATCTGGACCTCGATCGCCGATTCCGTCGATCCGGCGCTGGCCGCCATCGCCTCGGTGCTGCTGCTCGCCACGCTTCTTGCCCTTCTCGTCCGCGTCCTCTTCGTCGAGCGCGGCCGGGCCCCTTCCAGATAATTTCAACAAACCTCCTGCGAAAGGAACGCCCTGATGAATGCCGCCGTGAAACCCAATATGAGCGCCCATACCCCGGCGATGAGCGAGCACGAATACAAGGAAGCGAAGTTCTTCCAGACCTTCTGCTCCGTGCCGTCGCCGGCCTTCGACGATCCGGACGAGCAGACCCGCGTCTGGGGCCGCCCCTGGGGCTGCACCACCGATGTCGGCAAGCTGCGCGCCGTGCTCATGCACCGGCCGGGCGACGAATTGAACATCGTCGAGGATATGCCGATGCCGGAGATCGGAGGCTTCGGCGATCCCGAAAAGGGTTGGTACTGGATCGGCAAGACGCTGCCCGACCTCGCCGCCATGCAGGAGGCTCATGACAGGTTCACGGCGCTGCTGCGTTCCGAGGGCGTCGATGTCGTCTTGATCGACAAGGCCGCGCCCGGCGCGATGAAGCAGATCTATTGCCGCGACAGTGTCATCTCGGTAAAGGGCGGCGCCATCGTCACCCGCCTCGCCCGCAAGGTTCGTCGCGGCGAGGAACTGGCCGTCACGCAGGCGCTCGCCAAGGCCGGTTGCCCGATCCTCGGCACGCTGCATGGGGAAGCCGTGTTCGAGGGCGGCGGCTTCGCGATCCTCGATGACAAGACGGCGGTCTGTTCGGTTTCCGTCGCCTGCAATCCCGAGGGCGTGCGGCAGGTCGAGATGCTGCTCAACAGTGTCGGCGTCGAATTGATCAAGGTGCCGATGCCGGGCTACCGCATCCATATCGACGGCTCCTTCATCATGATCGATCATGACAAGGCGATCGTGAACATCAACGAGCTGCCCTACATCTTCATCCAGGAACTGGTGAAGCGCGGCATCCAGATGATCGAGCTACCGCCGGAGGACAATGCCTTCTCACTCAACTGTCTGGCGCTCGCGCCCGGCCGCGTGCTCATGCACGAGACTCGCACGCCCCGCCTCGCCGACCGGCTCGACAAGGCCGGCATCGAGGTGCTGACGATCGACTATGAATGCGTCGAGCTCGGCGGCGGCGGCATCCATTGCTCGACCGGTCCGCTCGCCCGCGACCCGGCCTGACCATGGCGTTTCTCGACATCCGCCGCCTGCGGAAAAGCTATGGCCTGGCGGTGGCGCTCGACGGCGTCGATCTCTCGGTCGAGGAGGGTGAGTTCATCACCCTTCTCGGCCCCTCCGGCTCGGGCAAGACCACGCTGCTAATGTCGATCGCCGGCTTCATCAAGCCGGACGGAGGCGGCATCGTCCTCTCCGGCACCGACGTCACCGATCTCGACCCCGAAGACCGCAATTTCGGGCTGGTCTTCCAGGGCTATGCGCTGTTTCCCCATCTGACCGTGCGTGACAATGTCGCCTTCCCGCTCAAGGTCCGCAAATGGCAGAAGCGCGCCATCGCCGAGCGCGTCGACCAGATGCTGGCGCTGGTCGGCCTCGACCAGCTCGCCGCCCGCAAGCCGCGCGAGCTTTCCGGCGGGCAGCAGCAGCGCGTCGCGCTCGCCCGTGCGCTCGCCTATAGCCCGCGCCTGCTCCTCCTCGACGAGCCGCTCTCGGCGCTCGACCGTTCGCTGCGCGGGACGATGCAGCGCGAATTGAAGCGCCTGCACCGCGAGACGGGCGTGACCTTCATCTTCGTCACCCATGACCAGGAGGAGGCCTATGCGATGTCGGATCGCATCGCCGTCTTCCAGAATGGCCGGATCGTGCAGATCGGCGCGCCGCGCGAGATCTACCGCCATCCCGCCTCGCGCTTCGTCGCCGGCTTCATCGGCGGCAACAATCTGATCCGCGCCCGCTTCTCGTCCGAGACGGGCACGCTGTCGCTGCTTGGGCGCGAGATACCGGCGCCGCCCCATTTCGACCCCGCCAGCCACAGCCGCGACGGCGAGGTCTCCGCCTGGATTCGCTCGGAGGATATCGCCATCGGCGGCGGCGAGGGACATCACCAGACCTTCGAGGTGACGGTGGTCGACCGCGCCTTCCATGGCGCTGGTGATCGCATCACGGTCAAGGCGGCAGAAGGCGAGGAACTGGCGCTGTTCCTTGCCGACGGTTCCGCCGACGCCGTCGCGATCGGCGCGCCCCTGCAATGCCGCGTCCGCCCTGACCAGATCGGCTTCCTGTTTCCGGACTAGCGCCGCTCGCCTCTTCCTTGCCGCCGGCCGCAAGCGCCGGCCTTCTCCAAACCCGCCCAGCGAGGCCCCATGTCGATTAAGCTCAGCCCCGTCACCCTTCCCGATTTCGGCACGCCGCTCGCGCGGCCCGTCATACCGGCGCAAACCTACGCGGCGCGGGTCAGCGCGGCTTATGCGGCGGCCGGCTGTGACTGGCTCGTCGTCTATGCCGATCGCGAGCACTTCGCCAACATCGTCTTCCTGACCGGCTTCGAACCGCGCTTCGAGGAGGCGCTGCTGCTGCTCGGGCCACGCGGCGAGCGCGTCATCGTCACCGGCAATGAGAACATCGATTATGCGCCGGTGGCGGGCCTTGCCGATATCGCCGTCTATCTTTGCCAGTCGCTGAGCCTGATGGGCCAGGACCGGTCGCTGAAGCCGAACCTCGCCGCCGTGCTGCGCGAGCTCGGGCTCGCCAAGGGCGAGCGCGTCGGCCTCGTGGGCTGGAAATATGTAGAGGCCAGCGAATGGGACGGCCCGAAGCCGACCTTCTTCGTCCCGGCCTATGTCGTCGACAGCCTGGCGCTCGTCGTCGGCGACATCGTCGATGCCACCCATGTGCTGATGCATCCGACGGCGGGCCTGCGCGCCGTCGTCGATGCCGACCAGATCGCCGAAGCCGAATGGGCCGCGACCCGCGCCTCGCTCGCCGTCTGGCGCATCATTTCCGGCTTTACCCTCGGCGACAACGAGCTGATGGCGGCCTCGCGCATGGGCTACGCCGGCGAGCCGATGAACTGTCATCCGATGTTCTCGACCGGCGATGCCTCCCTGCCGGTGATCGGCCTCAAGAGCCCGTCGGCGCGGCAGCCGGCGCGCGGCGACGGAGTCACCACGGCGGTCAGCTTCTGGGGCGGCCTCACCGCCCGCGGCGGCCTCGTCAGCGATCATGACGATGATTTCGTCGCGGTCGCCAGCGCCTATTTCAAAGGCCTGCTCGCCTGGTACGAGACCGCCGATATCGGCGTCGAGGGCGGCGCGATCCATGAGGCGGTGGTCTCGACGCTCGCCGAAGGCGGCCTGCGCTCTGCGCTTAATCCGGGTCATCTGACCGGACATGACGAGTGGATGAACTCGCCGATCCGCCCCGGCTCGACAGAGACGATCGCCTCCGGCATGCCGTTCCAGATCGACATCATCCCCGTGCCGATGCCGGCCGGCTGGACGCTGAATTGCGAGGACCCGGTGACCGTCGCCGATGCGAGCCTGCGGGCCGAGATCGCCGCGCGCCACCCGCAGGTCGCCGCCCGCTTCGAGGCCCGCCGCGCCTATGTGCGCGACCAGATCGGCGTCGAGGTCCGCGACAACATCCTGCTGCTTTCCTCGATCCCGCTGACCCTGCCGCCGCTGTGGCTGAAGAAGGGCTATGCGCTCGTGAAGGGCTGACCGGCCAGCAGATCCGGCCGGCGGGCGATCTTCGCCCTCTCGAAGCGACGGCGCAGTTCCGCCGTCGCCTCCGTCGGCCGTGGCTCGAAGGCCGGGCCCTTTGGCGCCACGAGCGCGCGCGCCGCCGAGAAGCTGTCGCCGAACCAGCCGATGCCGACGCCCGCGATCAGCGCGGCCCCTAGCGCCGAGGCGTCGGAGGCGCTGGCATTGACCACTGGCAGGCCGGACATATCGGCGAGCAGCTGCGGCCAGAAGGCGATGCGCGAGCCGCCGCCGGAAAAGAGGATGCGTCGGCGCGGCGCCAATCCGGCGAACAAATCGAGGCTGGCGCCGAGATCGCAGGTGACCCCCTCGACAATGGCGCGCAGCATATGCGCGCTGCCATGCTTCATGGCGAGGCCCAGAAAGGCGCCGCGCGCCGCCGGATCGAAGCTGGGGCTGCCGCCGCCTGAAAGATAGGGCAGGAAGATCAGCCCCTCGCTGCCGAGCGCGATCCCCTCCGCCGTCAGGGATACCGGCGCCAGCACGGCGGGGTCCGGCCGCTCCGCTCCCGAAAGCAGGCCGGCCAGCCAGCCGAGCGCGCCGCCGCCGCCGAAATGCGAGCCGATGGCATAGAGCTCATGCGGCGCCAGCCCCGGCTCGACATTCATCGCGCCGATCAGTGACGGCTCGACACGCGACAGGCCGGCAATGACATTGGCGCTGGTGCCGATTGTGACCGCGACGTCGCCCGCCAGGTCGACGCCTGAACCCAGCAGCATCGCCGCCATGTCGGCCGCGCCGGTGACGACCGGCAGCCCGGCGGCAAGGCCCAGCGCCTCGGCAGGGCCGGGCAGCAGCGCGCCCGCGATCTCCCCCGGTTCGCGCAATCTGGGCAACCGTGCCGCGCCGATGCCTGCCCGTTTGGCGAGATCCTCCGCCCAGTCGCGGCGCGATGCGTCAAACAGCATGGAATTGCCGGAATCGGTCGGGTCGGCGGCGATGTCGCCCGTCATCCAGAGCCGCAGATAATCCTTCGGCATTAGCACGAAGCGCGTCCGCGCAAAGATCTCGGGATGGTGCCGCTTCCACCACAGCAGCTTCGGCAGCGTCAGATGCGCGGCCGGAAAATTGCCGGTGCGCGCCGCGATGTCGGCGGTGAGCGCCGCATCGATGAGAGCAATCTCGCCCACCGAGCGCTGGTCGGCGATGGTGTGGCAGGCCGCCAGCGCCGCGCCGTCCTCGCCGAGGAGCACTGGCGCGCTCATATGGCCGGAAAACGAGATCGCTTCGACGCGCGCCTCCGCACCGGCCAACGCCGCGCGCACCGCCACGATCGCCGCGCTCTTCCAATCCTCCGGGTCCTGCTCGGACAAGCCCGGCGCCGGCTGCGCCGTCGGATAGGCCCCCCGCCCGACGCCGACGACCCGCGCTTCTGCATCGATCAGCAGCGCCTTGACGGAAGAGGTTCCGATATCGATGCCGAGAACGGCCGGGAGGGTCATCACGAGGCGATCCGGGGAGGGATGGGCTGGTGGTTTGGTAAAGGGTTTTGGGGTGGAGGGGAATTGCCAGGAGCGTCCTTCCTCGCCGCAAGGGGAGGGGAAGCCCGACCGGCCCGCCCTACGCCTTCCGGTCCTCGGCCAGCGTATCGGCCACCAGCGCATTGGCATGGCCATGACCGAGCCCATGCGTCTCCTTGAGGAAGGCAACGAGCTGCATATGCGTCAGCCCCGCCTGTCCCCGGATCAGTGCCTTCCAATGGGAAATGGGTTGGCCGTATTTCTTCTCGATCGAAGGGAAATAGCTGGCCGGTCCCTTGACCTTGTCCGTGTCGCTCATGGCGTGGCCTCCGTTTGCGTTGGTCTCAGACGGTCAACAAGCTGTACCGGCTGGCTGCCGAGAGGCAAGCGGGCGAGAACGGGGATCACCAAAGCTGAAGCGCCCGACCCGCGCTCTTCCTTGAGCCCTCCCTCAAGGGGAGGGGCTAGCTTCGGCAAGGCCGAAGCGTGCTTTTCTTCCCGACGAAGCAAGTCCCTCACCCCAACCCTCTCCCGCAAGCGGTAGAGGGAGTTCCGACTTTGTCTATGCCACGCAAAGCGCCAGAGATTGGCGCCCCCTCTCCCGCGACGCGGGAGAGGGTTGGGGTGAGGGATTTGCTTCCAAGACCCGCCACAGCCCAGCCCAAGGCGCCCCGCCGGCTTGTCGCCGCGAGGGTGAATCGAAGAGGTCGCGCGGGGCGGCCGGCTGCCGGCGCAGAGGTGGCGCGCCGGCGATGAATTCGAAGTGGGTTGCTCCGACCGCCCCTGACGGGCAGCCGGTGCCCCGCGCGGACGCGTTTTCCGGCCTCGAGCCGATGGACCGCGGGTGTTTCGTGGCTTCAGGTCACCCGCACGGCGAATCCCACGCCGCGCAAGAGCACGGCGCCGCCGCTCGGCCGCGTCCACGGCCTCGGCGCATCGATCTTCAGCCGCCGGAAGGTCAGGGCTCGTGACACCCCACCCGCCGGCCCGCCCATCCCCACCCGCAAAACGGAACGACCGGTTCGCCCTCTTCGGGGAGCGGGGATGGGAAGGAGTATGCGCCCGGTTGTGGGGGGCGGGGATAGATTATTGGATTATGGCGTATCGTCAATAGGTTACGGCAACCACAGTTACGGTCTCCCCCTTAACCCGCCCCTGGGGGCGTGTCGAACCGGCCGCCGCCGCTTGTCATTCCGCACTTCAAGCCAACGGTCGGGCATGACTGGTTGCGACCCAAGTCAGCCATTCGCGCCGAACAGCGGGGCACCCGATACCTGCCGTTTATTCCGCACCTGCTTTGGGCTCAAGCGGAGCCGCAAGCAGATGGTGCGATTAGTGACGATCAAGTCCGACTGGTGCCATTGTCCGCAGCGGCTCCGTAAATCGTGGAACTTCACACTATCCACCGGTGGGCTTCTATCGGACGCGAAATCAGTCCGATTAATTCAAGCCTGCGAGACGCTCCGCAGTGCGCGCGGTATCGCAGAACTTGGCGATATAGTCTTGGAGCGCTGCCGACTTATACTGAAGTATGTAGCGAGGATGCTCAACGACCAGCACATGCGTGAAGATCCCAAGCTCGTCGTTCAACGATTTCAGGACCTTGCTATTTTCGCCTGATCCGATGATGACGAGCACGTTGCGGTGGCCCACATCGGCCTGCCGTCGAACCTGATCCGGGATCGCCGCCATGACTTCGTCCGGCAGGTCCTTGTCATAATAATTGCAGTACTTGTCTTTTTTCAAGATCGAAAGCGGATATGCCGCGCCGGCATAATGCCTTGCATAAAATGCTTTTGGCCCACCATAGGCGTCGATAAACTGGTAAAAGAAATCAGCCGTCATCTCGCGGCTCTTGCTGAAATCGTTCGCGATACCGCACTTCTCGAGCAAGGCAAAGCCGTCGGTATAGGGCACGCCGGTCGAAGTTGGGCGAACCCGGCTAGGGTTGATCCCGAGCCAGAATATTCGGTTCTGGTCGTCATCATAATATGTACGGCAGAACGTCGCCACAGCCTTGCGACGCTGATCGTCGGCGATTGGGGATAATAGTGCAACTTCGGGGGTCGCCCAGCGAAAGCGCTCAAGCGATTCATAGAATTCCATTAGCCTAGACCCGAAAGTCAAAGTCATACCAAGATCCTTTATGTGGCCGACATTTACGCTCGTCGCCGCGACTAGTGAGAAGGAATGCTCGCGATGGATGATCTGGTCAAGGAAGAACAGCGGGAGTTTTTCAAAGACAATCGCGCCGGGTGCGCCTTTGCTGCTTTCGCGGCGAAGAACCCAATCAAATATGGATGGCGATCGGTCGTCACCGAGGTTAGCCCTGAAGCGATCGGCGTCCATCTGCGCGACGCGATCGCCAGCCCCGAAACGCAAGTGTTGTCACTAATTTTCCCGTCCGTGGAAGGTGCCACCGACGTGCTGGAGCTTACGGGTGCGTGCCTAAAAACGGAGCTATTCCTTGATGAGGGGTTCGACAGCGAGACGCTTAAGTTCATCAGGCTGCGTGCACGTGTCGGCGAGGATTTGTCGTGGGTGACGGGCTTCGGTCCATTCAAGTTCCTGCCGTTGACACGTCAGGCGCCGTATTGCGAACTAACGATTCGGGTGAAGCCGCGGCCGGACTATGAGTGGCACTTCAAGCCGCCGATCGATGGCGTAATTCATCTCGCCGACCTCGATATGGTCGATCTCAGTGAGAGGAACCTCAAGCGCCTTTGGAAGGTCTCATTCGAGAAGACGCAGGAGATCCTCGGCCATGCCCCAGATGAGGAGAGTGCGGCGAAAACCACCTTCGTGGTCCCAATTGAACGCATCATCTAGGAATGTCCTGCCTAAGCAAAGCTAGGAAGCCATCAGCCAAGTTCATCGTGACGGATCGATATGACTGGCTGAGATGAGCGCAAGCGCGAGGAACAGTCTGACTGAACGTCCCATATGGGGGCGCGTTGCTGTCGAATTGGATCAGCCAACTTAATTTCCGCTTTCCTAGGTTCGCCGTCCAAAAGCGGCTAGGCAAGAATCCACCCCTTTATTGTCATTCACCCCTTGGCCTAATCGCGACCGCTTTCGAGAAAGCCTCAAACCGACTCGAACGACCGAAATGAGGGCGCGGAGCCCAACCACTAATATTGGCAGCCGGCCGACTTCCGCTTCTGGTGCAAAGCCAAATGCCTGCCCCCAGACCGGTCGGGCGCGCGCGATCTGGAGCGGCTCATGGCTTGTCGCAATCGGGCGTCGAATACCGGTCCGGCCAAACAAAGCTCCGTCATCCCGGGCTCTTGACCCGGGATCCATTCAGCAGTGCTGCTGTTTATTGAAGCTCCCACGAATCCGGCTGCATGGATCCCGGATCAAGTCCGGGATGACGGCGGAGCGGGTTGAGTCGTCTGTGCTTCAATCAAAGCATCAACATCACTGGCCAGCCGCTCGGGAGAGCCGCGAGCCGGACAGGTTGGTAACAGCCCGACCTCCGTGCGACCCTCACTTCACCGTAATAGCCATGCCGCTGAGATCGGCGTTGACCTGGAGGCCTACCTGCTTGCCGGAAAGTTCGAGCTGGGCGCCCTTTTCGTTGGTCATGACGATGACCTGGGCTCCCTTGCCGGCCGCGCCGCCACCGCCCGCTGCCGCATAGACCCCGGACACGTCGCTCGCGCGGTTGATGTTGCGGACCGTGCCCTGGAAATAGGTCTTGGAAGCGCCGAACGCGAGACCTCCAGATAGGCCGGCGATCGAGATGGGATAGCTGCGGCCCTTGAAGGTCAGCGTGCCCTCGCCGCCGGAGCCGCCGACGAAGAAAGCAGCCTTGTAGACCGAAAAGCGGATCTTGCCGGTATCCGCCTGCGCGGCGCCGGCCGCGCTGATGGCGAGGCCGGCGATCACGGCGATGGCAGCGGAGCGAATTCGGGGCGAGATGTTCATCATGACAATTCCTCAAGAGGAGCCTCTACCGAGTGGCCGGGCTCGTCGGCATCGTATCAAAGCTACAATGGAACCGTCTCGTCACGGATTGGTTCCAAGCGCAGGTTTGGAGTTCGCAAGGAAGCGGGGAGGGCAGCGCCATGGCTCCGAAATGCCGGGCCGATGCCGCCGACATTTCGCAAGCAACAAGCGCCGCTACTTCACCGCCCCTTCCGTCAGCCCCGACACGAACCAGCGCCCGACAAAGGCGAAGAATATCACCACGGGGACGACGGAGAGCGTGGCGCCGGCCAGCAGCAGGCCCCAGTCGATCTGGTATTGGCCGATGATGCCGGAGAGGCCGACGGGGAGCGTGCGCTTGGCGTCGGAGAGGATGAGGACCGAGGCGAAGAGATATTCGGTCCAGGCTGAGACGAAGGCGAAGATGGCGATCGAGGCGAGGCCGGGGCCGAGCAGCGGGATCAAGATGTACCAGGCGGTGGCGGCGAGGCCGGCGCCGTCGATCGACGCGGCTTCCTCCAGTTCCTTCGGCAAAGAGGCGAAGAAGGTTCGCATCATCCAGATCGAGAAGGGGAGGGCGAAGGTGACGTTGACGATGACGAGCGCGGCGCGCGTATCGATCAGCCCGGCTTTCGCGAACATCAGGTAGATCGGGATCAGGATCACGATCGAGGGGAAGGCATAGGCGACCATGACGGCGCGATAGAGCGCATCGCGGCCGCGGAATTCGAGCCGGAAGAAGGCATAGCCGGCAAGCGTCGCCAGCACGACGGTCAGCAGCGCCGAGACGGACGAGACGAGGACGGAATTGCCGAAATAGGTCGGGAAGTCCGAGGTCGCGAGCAGCTTCTGGTAATGCTGGAGCGTGAAGCTCTTCGGAAACCAGCTCGGCACGCGGTTGATGATTTCGCGCGGAAGCTTGAACGAGGACGAGGCGACGAGATAGATCGGCACCAGCACCAGCGCTGCCAGAACGGCGAGGCCGGCGATGAGCGCGATCCAGCCGATCGGTCCGCGCTTCATCGTCCCGTCTCCTTCGGCGCCAGCATTTTGAGGAGCGCGAGCGCGAGGCCGATCATCAAGAGGCTGGCGATCACCGACATCGCCGCCGCCTCGCCCATGCGATAGGCCTTGAAGGCAGTCTCATAGATGAGGACGGGCAGCGTCTGCGTCGCCCCGGCCGGCCCGCCGGCGGTAAGCAGCCAGATGACGTCGAAGACATTGAAGGAGAGCAGCGTTCCCATCACTGTCAAGACCAGCAGCGTCGGCTGCAGCAGCGGCCAGGTGATCTCGCGGAAGCGCCGCAGCGGCCCGGCGCCATCGACGGCCGCCGCCTCATAGAGATCGCCGGGGATGCGCTGCAGGGCGGCCAGCAGCATGACGGCGACGAAGGGGAACCAGCGCCAGGAATTGATCGCGATCAGCGTCGAGAAAGCCATCGGCCCATTGGCGAAGAAGCCGACCGGGCGGTCGATGATGCCGAGTTGGATCAGCAGCGGGTTGATCATGCCGCCGGAGGGCGACAGCAGCCAGCGCCAGATGATGACCACCACCACGGTCGGGATGATCCAGGTCAGGATGATCCAGATCCGGGCGATCTTCACGCCGGGGAATTTCTGGTTGAGCACCAGCGCGGCGGTGAGCGCCAGCACGGTCTGGACCAGTGAATTGCCGAGTACCCAGACGACCGAGTTGCCAAGCGAGCGCCAGAAGACGGCATCGGAGAGGATGGCGACGTAATTGTCGGCGCCGGAGAAGGGGCCGTCCGAGCCGATGACGCGGATGTCATGCAGCGAGATATTCACCGCCGAGACGATCGGCAGGATCAGCGTCGCGGCCAACAGGCCGAGCGGCGCGGCGAGCAGATAGAGGGCGATCCGCCCGTCATTCCTGCCAGCGATACCCGATTTGGTCATGGGCGGCTTCCGGGCGAAACCCGGCGAGCGAAAGGCTCGCCGGGATAGACTGGGAACGATGGATCGCTTTACTTCGTCGCCTCGACCATGCGCGCCTGGCCGGCCTTGACGGCGGCGGCAGGGTCTTCGCCATTGATGACGACCTTCTGCAGCGTCTCGGCGAGGATGTTCTGCGCCGAGATCGGCCCGATCGCCGGGAAGACGCGGCCATCGGTGAAGCCGAACAGCTTGCCATTATGCGAATTGGCGATCATCTGCTCGACCTGCGACTTGTATTTCACGACCAGCGGATCGCTCCAGAAAGTCGTGGCCTTGGCGCCGTCTTCCGTGACGGGAAGAAAGAGGCCGGGCTCCATGGTCAGGAACTTGCCATAGGTCTCCGGCTCCAGCAGATAGGCGATGAACTTCTTCGCGGCATCGCGCTTCGCTGCATCCTTGGAGAGGATGATCGCCGCGTTGGAATAGGCGATCGTCGCGGAATCCGCCTCGCCATCGGCATGGGGAACCGCCGCGATGCCGAGATCGGCCGCGTCGCCGCCGCCCTGCTGGTCATAGGTCGAGATGACCGAGAACTGCAGGATCGACGCGCAGGTGTCGGAAGCAAAGCAGGCCTCGGCTTCGCCCCAGGTCCAGTTCGCCGCGTCGGGCGAGGTGAACTTGTAGAGGTCCTTGTAGAAGGCGTAGGATTCCACCGTCTTCGGATTGTCGAAGGCCAGCGTGCCGTCGGCGTTGAAGATCTCCGACGCACCATTGTTGACCATGATCGCATAGGTCGTCTGGTCGGTATAGAGCTGCTTGTTGCCCGGAAGGCCGGTACCGACGACGCCGTCCTTGGAAAGCTTCTCCGTAGCCGCCTTCCACTCGGTCCAAGTCTTCGGAACGTCCACGCCGGCGTCAGCGAAGGCTTTCTTATGATACCAGTAGTTCAGGCTCATATTGTAGAGCGGAACCGCCCAGACGCCGCCATCATAGGAATAGGGCTCGACGGTCGCCGGGATGAAATGATGCTTGCCGTCGAGTTCCTTCACGAAGTCGGCAACCGAATCGAGCTGGCCAGCCTTGCGGATGACGGTGGTGAAATCGGGAATGGCGAACAGGATATCGGGAGCATTGCCGGCTGCCATCGCCGCCGGAACCTTGGCATAGACCTCACCCCAGCTCTGCGGGTCCTGGCTGACCTTGATATCCGGGTTCGCCGCATTGAAGGCGTCGATCAGATCCTGGATCCGCTGCACCCGCTGCGGCGGCTGTTCCATGTGCCAGAGCTTGACCTCGGTCACGGCGAAGGCCGGGACGGTGGCGAGCAGCGAAAGCGTGAAAGCGCCCGAAAGCGCCAAGCGTTTGTTAAGCATCGTTCTTTCCCTCTGTTGCCGCGCCCTTAGAGGTGCGGATTGCGCGCGCCATATCGTTCCGCGAGCTTTTTGTTGCGCTCGGCCGCTCCCGGCATATTGGCGCTTCGATAGACCGGGGCGTCTTGACCTCGTGCGATGAGATTGGCCGCCGCCTGGACGAGCACGGCGTTGAGCAGGGCCGCGCCGAGCACGGTCGAAACCGGACCGGCCGAGACTTCCTGATCGAGCGCGACAATGGCGTCACCCGCTGGCGCGCCCGTGTCGAGAACTACGTCGGCGACATCGGCGAGGCGTTGGCGGCCATTCGCCGCCGCGGTGGAGTAGGCGACCGAGGTGACGCCGATGACCGGCGTGCCGCGGTCGCGGCCATAGCGCGCCGCCTCGACCGGCACGGCGTTGACGCCGCTGGTCGAGAAGACGAAGAGCGCGTCGTTCGGCGAGAGCGGGTAGCGGCTCATCACGATCTCGGCGAGGCCGCTCATCCGCTCCATCTTGGTGCTCGCCAGCGCGCCTTCGTGCAGCATGGTCGATGTCGAGAGGATCGGCACGACGCAGGCGAGCCCGCCAGCGCGGAAATGGCCTTCCTCCGCCATCAGATGCGAATGGCCGGTGCCGAAGATGTAGACGAGGCCGTCGCGGGCGATCGCCTCGGTGCAGATCGAGGCGGCGCGCTGGATCGCTTCGGCCTGGCTCGTCGCCGCCTGGGCGAGGAGGGACTGGGCGCCACGGAGATAGGCGGTGGCTGCGTTGCTCATGCGTCGGTGCTCCCGGGGGCGAGACGGACGCGCATGGTGAAGCGGTCGCCGCGATAAACGGATTGAACGAACTCGATCGCCCGCCCATCGGCGGCAAGGCTCCGGCGCGTCATGCGCAGCACCGGAGCGCCGGCGGCAAGATCGAGAATGGCGGCATCGGAAGCGCCGGCGGCGCTCGCCTCGAAGGTATTTTCCGCCTCGACGGGCAGGATGCCATAGACGCGCTTCAGCGTGGCGTAGAGCGAAGCCGAGGCAAAATCGGCGGCGTCGAGCAGTCCCGGCGCGAGGTCGGCCGGAACATGGGCGCCTTCGAGTGCAACGGGGACGCCGTCGGCCTGGCGAAGGCGGAGCAAATGATAGACCTCGGAACCGGCCGCGATCCCGAGTTCGGCCGCGACCTCGCCGGAGGCATCCATGCGCCGCGCCGCCAGAACCACGCTGGAGGGGCGCCGGCCGGTGCGCCGGACCTCCTCGGTAAAGCTCGTCAGCGTCTGCAGCCGCTGGTCGATCCGGTTCGTCGTCACGAAATAGCCGCGCGCCTCGACGCTGGCGATCACGCCCTGCTCGACCAGCGCCTTGAGCGCGCCGCGCGCGGTCATCCGGCTGACGCCGAATTCGGCGCTGAGCTCGCGCTCGGAAGGCAGGCGAAGGCCGGAAGCGAGCTTGCCCGAGCGTATCGCCGCGAGAAGCTCGTCGGCGATACGCCGGTATTGCGGTGTGGCTTGACGGTCGGACATGAATGCTCTGGTATAGACCGATTGGACCGGTATATACCACGATCGTTACGGCGACTTGTCAAGAGGCTGCCGATCTCGACGGGACCGGCCGACATTTCGGAGGAGACCTCATGCCGACCGTCCGCTCTGCCAGCGTCCAGTTTCGCCATCGAGCCAACGACAAGCCGTACAATCTCGGCGTGATGGACGGCTTCGTCGCCCGCGCGGCCGAAGCCGGCGTCGCGATCCTCGCCTTCCCGGAAATGTGCGTCACCGGCTACTGGCATATCCGCAATGCCGACCGGGCGCTGATCGACAGCCTCGCCGAGCCGGTGCCGGAGGGCCCTTCGACCCGTCATGTCTCCGCGCTGGCCCGCGCCCATGGCATGACGATCGGCTTCGGCCTGATCGAGCGCGGCGAGGATGGGCGGTTCTTCAATGCCTATGCCGTCTGCCTGCCCGACGGCACGGTGCATTGCCATCGCAAGCTGCACGCCTTCGAGAACGAGCATATCGCCAGCGGTGACCACTACACGGTGTTCGATACGCCGCATGGCGTGCGGATCGGCGTCCTCATCTGCTGGGACAACAACCTCGTCGAGAATGCCCGGGCGACCGCGCTGCTCGGCGCCGATATCCTGATCGCGCCGCACCAGACCGGCGGCTGCAACTCTCGCAGTCCGGGCGCGATGGGGCTCATCGATCCGGCTCTATGGTCAAACCGCGAGGCGGACCCGGCGGCGATCGAGGCGGAATTCCGCGGCGACAAGGGCAGGGGATGGCTGATGCGCTGGCTGCCGTCGCGCGCGCATGACAACGGCATGTTCCTGATTTTCTCCAACGGCGTTGGCGAGGATGATGGCGAGGTCCGGACCGGCAACGCGATGATCCTCGATCCCTATGGCCGCATCCTGACGGAGACCTGGAAAGCGGAGGACACGATGGTCGTCTCGGATCTCGATCTCGACCTGCTGCCGCTGAGCACGGGTCGGCGCTGGATTCGCGGCCGACGGCCGGAGCTCTACGCCCCGCTGACGGTAGCGCAGGGTTTCGAACTCGATCCCCGCGCGGCGCGTTTTTCGTCGGAGCCGACGAGGCGCCGGCCGGGCGCGTCCTGATCGCCCTACGCCTTCCGATCCGGCGGCGGAGCCTCGTCGGCGAGGATACGGAGCGCGTCGCCGTCGAGATCGTCGAACTGCCCGTTGCGATAGGCCCACAGGAACGCGGCGAGGCCGAGCGCGCCGAGGCCAAGCGCTACGGGTATCAGGAACAGGAGATTGTTCATCCGAATCGTACCTCCTGGCGCAAGGCGCGGCCTGCCGCCTTCGGCTCTTCGTCCTGTGGCTCCGCGACTGGTTGCCGGAGCTTCAGGCGCAAGCGCAGCGAATTGCCGACGACGATCATCGACGAAGTCGACATCGCGATCGCGGCACCCAGCGGCGTGACGAGGCCGATAATCGCCATTGGCACGGCGATGATGTTGTAGAGAATGGCGAGCGCCATGTTCTCCCGCACGCAGGCAAGCACGGCCTTCGAGATCAGATAACTATCGGAAACCGCGCCGAGCGAGCGGCCCGTGAAGACGAAGTCGGCGCTGGCACGGCCGACTTCCGAAGCGTCGGACGGCGTTATCGAGACATGAGCGGTACCGAGCGCCGGCGCATCATTGATGCCGTCGCCGACGAAGAGGGCCGGGCCATTGGCCGCCTGCAAAGCTTCGATCCGCTCGGCCTTGCCGGAGGGGCCGATGCGCGCGGCGATGTTGGCCTCCGAGAACCCAAGCATCGCGCCGACGGCCGCGACGCTGGCCGGTGCGTCGCCGGAGAGCAGATATCGCGGCAGGCCGCGCTGATCGAAAGCCTGCATCGTGGCCCGGCTTCCCGGTCGCAATTCCGCGCGGATCGTGAGCCGAACCGGGGCCTGGCCTTCGATGGCGAACCAGAGATCGCCATGTCGGTCGGAGGTGTATGTGGCCGCGATTTCGAGCGCCCAATCCTGTCGCCCCAGACGCGCGCGCCTGCCGGCGATCCGCCCTTCCATCCCGTAGCCGGGACGCTCGGCGAGTTCGCTCGCCGCTTCCGGGATTATGCCGCGACGGCGGGCTTCGCTGGCGACAGCGACCGAAAGTGGATGGCGACTCTGCGAGGCCAGCGCCGCGATCAGGCCGAGGTTCTCTTCCGAGAGGTCGTCATCGAGTTGCAGGGTCGGCAGCGTCAGCGTGCCGGTCTTGTCGAAGATGACCTGCTTCACTTCGGCCATGCGCTCGAAGGCCGAGCCGGTGCGGACCAAGATGCCGCGCCGCAGCAGCACGCCGGCGCCGACGACCTGCGCCACCGGGACGGCGAGCCCGAGCGCGCAGGGGCAGGTGATGATGAGAACGGCGACGGCCGCCGAGAACGCCGCATGGGCGCCATGCCCGGTGGCGATCCAGCCGACGAAGGTCAGCGCCGACGCCAGATGGACGAAGGGGGCGTAGATCGAGGAGATGCGGTCGGCGAGCCGCACATAGGAGGCCTTGCCCTGCTCGGCCGCCTCCATGAGGCGCATCATCTCGTGGATGAGGCTGTGATCGGCATCGGCGCGCGCCTCGAAGTGCACCGGAGCTGCCAGATTGAGCGCGCCGGCCTCGACCTTGTCGCCGCTGCCCACCGAGACGGGAAGGCTCTCGCCCGTGGCCAGCGATCGGTCGATGTCGGTCGCCTGGCCGTCGAGGAGCACGCCGTCGACAGGAAAGCGTTCGCCGGCGGCGATCTGCAGAACCATGCCGGGACGGATCTCCTCCACGGCGACGAAGTCGGTGCCGCCGTCCGGGCCGACACGAATGGCACCGCGTGCGGCGAGCCGGCTCAGATTGTCGATGCCGCTCCGCGCCTTCTCGCGCATCACGTGATCCAGCACGCGGCCGATCAGCAGGAAGAAGATCAGCATGACCGGCGCCTCGAACCAGGTCTCGCCGCCGCCGATGGTCGCCTCATAGACGCTGTTGCCGAGCGTCAGAAGAACGCCGATCGCGATCGGCACATCCATGTTCAGCCCGCCTCGCCGGAGCGCCGACCAGGCCGAGCGGAAGAACGGGCGGCCGGCATAGAGCACGGCGGGAACCGCGATGAGCCCGGAAATGAGCTGGAACAGCGTGCGCGTCGCATGATCCGCGCCGGCCCAGACCGAAACGGAGAGCAGCATGACGTTGGCCGCGCCGAAGCCGGCGACGACGAGCGCCCGCATCAATTGCGACAGCACCGGGTCGCGGCCGTCGCTCTCGCCGGCGCCAAGCATGGCAGGATAGCCCAGCCGTTCGATGGTGCGGACGATGTCGAAAGGGTCGGCGAGCGCCGCCGTCGTCGCGACGGCGACCCGCCGGGTCGAGAAATTGACGCGGGCCGAGCGAACGCCCGTGATGGCAGAAAGTCCGGCTTCGAGCGTCGAGATGCAGTCGGCGCAATGGATCGATGGCACGGTAACGACATAGTGGACGAGACCGGCACTGTCGGTCCGGCCGGAACGGGCGAATTCCTCGGCACGGAGCCGCCCCTCTGCGGCACGCACCGGTTCGTCATTGCCGATGGTCGGGGCGCAGCACGTGCTCATCAGCAGCGCCTCATGGCTTGGCGGCTGCGTCATCCGCGAGGATGACGCGGTGGCTGACAAGGTAGCTGTGGCCATCGTCTGCCGTAATGGTGATTGCGGCAAACCATGCGCCGGAGCCGAGCTTCGTCGGCAGGTGCACGGCGCCATCACCGCCGGCCACGGCCGTCAGGTCATGGTCGTCGCGATCGGTCGTTGGACGCGTCATCTCGACGTCGATCCGGCCGCGGATCGGGTTGCCCCTGGCGTCGCGCGCATCGACGGTGATGCCATCTTCTTTGACGAGAACATCGACGTTCCAGCCCAGCTCTGCCTGACGATGGACGGCGGCCAGCTTCTCGTTGAAATGCTGGCTCGCGACATAGGAGTTCTCGACCACCAGCCCGGCGAAGGAATGGGTTGCCGAATAGGCCATGTAGAAATTGACGACAATGATCACGCCAAAAAACGAGAGCATGATCAGGAGCATGTGCGTCCCGGTGAAACGGGGCTCGTCGGCGTTCGTCATCTTCCATTTTCCTTCGGCAGTTCGAAGACGGCGCTGCTATGGCTGGTCTCGCCAGAAGCCGCGTCGGTCGCGACAATGGTGAAGTCGATCCGCTCACGGGTGACCGGCTGCGCCGGCAGCGAAACCAGCAGGCGCAGCGTCTCCACCTGGTCGGGTGGCAGGGTGATTGTCGCTTCATTGCCCGCCACGATCCGGCCCGGCAGTGCAATGATCCCGTCGGGCAGGCCCTCGATACGCAGCTGAATATTGCGCGGCGTGTTCTCCATATTGGCGAGCTTCACAGTGTACGCGTTGCGGATGCCACCATCGGCGAGGCGCACATAGAGCGGGTTGCGGTCGTGCAGGACGGAACTCTCAAGCCGTGGCCGCGTCGCGAGCGACACGATCATGGCGACGCCGATCGCTGACCAGAGGGCCAGATAGATCAACGTGCGCAGCCGGACGAGATGGCGCCAGTTGAAATGGGCAACGCCCGGCTTCAGCGGGCCTGTGCCGCCCTCGCGCACGCGCGCCGGATCGATCGTCACGCCGTCGCCCCGCGCCAGCGCCATGTTGGCGTCGTAGTCGGCCAGCGTCGTATAGGAGATGAGCCCGTGTTCGCGGCCGATCTTGTCCATCACACCGTCGCAGGCGTCGATGCAGAGCGCGCAGGTGATGCATTCCATCTGCTGCCCGTCGCGAATGTCGATGCCCATCGGGCAGACGGCGACGCAGGCATTGCAGTCGACGCAGTCGCCGACCGATTCGCCCGCCGCCAGCGCTCTTTTCTGATGGCGCGAGCGCGGCTCGCCGCGCCAGTCATTATAGGTGACGGTGAGCGACTGCTCGTCCAGCATCGCCGCCTGGATGCGCGGCCAGGGGCACATATAGGTGCAGACCTGCTCGCGCATGAACCCGCCGAAGATGAAGGTCGTGGCGGTCAGGATCGCCACCGTCATATAGGCGACGGGCGCGGCCTGGAGCGTGAAGACTTCCTTCAGCAGCGTCGGCGCATCGGCGAAATAGAAGATCCAGGCGCCGCCCGTGGCTACGGCGATGAACAGCCAGACAGTATATTTGCTCGCCCGCTTCACGAATTTGTCGGCGGACATCGGCGCCTTGTCGAGGGCGATGCGCTTGTTGCGGTCGCCCTCGAAGAAGCGCTCGACGACGAGGAAGAGATCGACCCACACCGTCTGGGGGCAGGTATAGCCGCACCAGACGCGACCAGCGACAGAGGTGATCAGGAACAGGCCGAGGCCGGCCATGATCAGCAGCCCGGCGACATAGAAGAACTCTTGTGGCCAGATCTCGATGAAGAAGAAGTAGAAGCGTCGGCTCGCCAGATCGATCAGCACCGCCTGATCGGGCGAGTTCGGCCCCCGGTCGAACCGGATCCACGGCGTGACGTAGTAGATCGCCAGCGTCACCGCCATGATGATCCACTTCAGCCGGCGGAAGGCACCTTCCGCCCGCTTCGGATGGATCTTGGTTCTCGCGGCGAACAGCGGGCCGCGGCGGTCGGCACTATTGACCGCCTCGGCATTCAAGCGTTCGACGCTGTCCTGAAGGCTCATTCTATCCTCGGATCGATTGCGCGTGGGGTCGCAACCCTCTCAGTGAGGTTCACCCGGTTCGGATCCGGACGCCTTGATCGCAATCAAGCGCTCGGACGGAAGCGAGCGCCTCGCCGTCCTTGCGGACGGTGAGGGCTTCGTTGGTCAGTTGGTAGCCGGTGGAGCCGTGCCGCCGCCGAGCGAATAGACATAGGCGGCGAGTTCCTTGACGGCGACCGGGCCGAGCCTGGGTTCCCAGGCCGGCATGATGCCCATCTTCGGGTTGGTGATCTGCGCGATGATTGCGTTCTGGTCGGAGGAGCGAAGCCAGATGGCGTCCTTGAGGCTCGGCGCGCCGACATCCTTGTTGCCGGCACCGTCGACGCCGTGACAGCTCGCACAATTATCGGCGAACACCGTCTGTCCCTCGGCCGTGATGCCGAACCTCGGCGTCAGGCCCGACAGGGTCATGACATAGGCGGAGACATTGACGATCTGGTCGCTCTTCAGGATGCCGTCATGGCCGAAGGCGGGCATCTGCGAGACATGCGTGTCCGGATCGTCGCTGCGGATACCGTGAGCGATCGTGGTGCGGATCTGTTCCGGCGTGCCGCCCCAGAGCCAGTCGTCATCCTGCAGGTTCGGGAAGCCGACGCTGCCCTGCGCGCCAGCACCATGGCACTGGACGCAGTTCACGAGGAAGGCCGAGCGACCCGCGCGCGCCGCGAACTGGAAGAGATCCGGATTGGCAACGATCTGGTCCATCGACGCGGCGGCGATCTTGTCGCCGAAGACGGACTGCGCGGCCTGCGCCTCGGCGATCTCGGTGCGGACCTCCGCACGGGACGACCAGCCGAGCACGCCGCTCGTCGCCCTCGTCGCCATCGGGATCGCCGGATAGAGAACGACATAGACGATGGCGAACAGGATGCAGCCATAGAACGTCCACAGCCACCAGCGCGGCATCGGCGTGTCGAGTTCCTTGATCCCGTCCCAGCTATGTCCCGTCGTCGGGGTGCCGGTGAGTTCGTCGATTTCCCGGTCGGCTGTCTTCTCAGAGGCCATGGGTCTCATCCTCTCTGAACGGGATTTGGGCCGCGTCGTCGGCGAATTTCTTGGCATTGGGGCGGAAT
Source organism: Kaistia algarum (assembly GCF_026343945.1). Classification (NCBI taxonomy): domain Bacteria; kingdom Pseudomonadati; phylum Pseudomonadota; class Alphaproteobacteria; order Hyphomicrobiales; family Kaistiaceae; genus Kaistia; species Kaistia algarum. Next base: position 859,783 of record NZ_JAPKNJ010000001.1, on the reverse strand, counting down.
AGGGCGAACAGCGCGGCGCCTAGGAAGAAGGCGAACATGAAAGCCAATCCCCAGGAATCCGCGAATTCCCGCATGAAGTGGTAGTTCATGGGTTGTTGTCCTCTTTGGCGGTCGGGGCGGGATTGTAGGAATTCACATCCACCATCGTCCCGAGCACCTGGAGATAGGCGACGAGAGCATCCATCTCGGTGAGTTCGCCGGGATTGCCATCGAAGTCGCGGACATTGGCTTTCGGGTACCGGGACTGCAGCGCGGTCGGGTCCGTGTTCGGGTCCGCCTGAGCGCGAAGATCCGTCAGCGCATCCGCGATCATCTCGTCGGTATAGGGAACGCCGACGATGCGGTTCGTCTTCAGGTGCCCGGCGATGTTCGTCTCGTCGAGCGGCGTCTTCGCCAGGAAGCCGTAGGTCGGCATGATCGATTCCGGCACCACGGAGCGCGGATCGGTCAGATGGGCGACGTGCCATTCGTCGGAATAGCGGCCGCCGACGCGGGCGAGATCCGGGCCGGTGCGCTTCGATCCCCATTGGAAGGGATGGTCGTACATCGACTCGGCCGCCAGCGAATAATGGCCATAGCGCTCGACCTCGTCGCGGAACGGACGGATCATCTGGCTATGGCAAACATAGCAGCCTTCGCGGATGTAGACGTTCCGGCCGGCGAGCTCGAGCGGCGTATAAGGCCGCATGCCGTCGACCTTCTCGATCGTGTTCTGCAGGTAGAACAGCGGAACGATCTCGACGATGCCGCCGATCGTGACGACGGCGAAGGAGAGAACGAGCAGCAGCGTCGCGTTGCGCTCGACGACCTGATGGTTGAGGAACAGGTTCTTCGGGTTGAGGAAAGACATAGACCGGCTCCTATTCCGCCGCCACGACCGAGGCCGCGGCGGGTACGCTCTTCGCGCCGCGGACCGTCTGGATCAGGTTGTAGGCCATGACGAGCGCGCCGCTGAGGTACAGCAGGCCGCCGAAGAGGCGCATCAAATAGTAGGGATGCAGGGCCGCCACGGTCTCCGCGAAGGAGTAGACGAGGTATCCCTGCGCATCGAATTCGCGCCACATCAGGCCCTGCGTGATGCCCGAGACCCACATCGACGCCGCGTAGATCACGATGCCGATCGTCGCCAGCCAGAAGTGCCAGGAGACGAGGCGCAGGCTGTAGAGGCGATCGCGGTTCCACAATCTCGGGAAGAGATAGTAGAGCGCGCCGAAGGTGATCATGCCGTTCCAGCCGAGCGCGCCGGAATGCACGTGCCCGATCGTCCAGTCGGTGTAGTGGCTGAGCGAGTTGACCGTCTTGATCGACATCATCGGGCCTTCGAAGGTCGACATGCCGTAGAAGGCGATCGCGAGGATCATCATGCGCACGACGGGATCGGTGCGGAGCTTGTCCCAGGCGCCGGAGAGCGTCATCAGGCCGTTGATCATGCCGCCCCAGGAGGGCATCCACAGCATGACCGAGAACACCATGCCGAGCGTCTGCGCCCAGTCGGGCAGGGCCGTGTAGTGCAGGTGATGCGGGCCGGCCCAGATATAGAGGAAGATCAGCGACCAGAAGTGGATGATCGACAGGCGATAGGAATAGATCGGCCGGTTCACCTGCTTCGGCACGAAATAATACATCATGCCGAGGAAGCCAGCGGTCAGGAAGAAGCCGACCGCGTTATGGCCGTACCACCACTGGGTCAGCGCGTCCTGCACGCCGGAGAAGACGGAATAGGACTTGGCACCGAGGAAGCTGACGGGGATGGAGAGGTTGTTGACCACGTGCAGCATCGCCACGGTGACGATGAAGGATAGATAGAACCAGTTGGCCACATAGATATGCGGCTCGTTCCGTTTGAAGATCGTGCCGAGATAGACAATCAGATAGGCCACCCAGACGACCGTCAGCAGAAGGTCGACATACCATTCGGGCTCGGCGTATTCGCGGCTCTCGGTGATGCCGAGCAGGTAGCCGGTGGCGGCGAGCACGATGAAGAGCTGGTAGCCCCAGAACACCCACCAGGCGAGGTCGCCGCCGAAGAGGCGAGCACGGCAGGTGCGCTGCACGACATAGAAGGACGTCGCCAGCAACGCATTGCCGCCAAAGGCGAAGATCACGGCCGAGGTATGCAGGGGGCGGATCCGGCCGAAGTTGAGCCACGGCTCAAAGTTCAGATGGGGAAAGGCAAGCTGCGCGGCGATCAGCGCGCCGACGAGGAAGCCGACAATACCCCAGAACATCGTCGCGATCGCGCCAGCGCGGATCACGCCGTCACTATAGGGACCGTCGTCGGACGCGCCGAAGATCGACACCGTGCGGCCTTCGCCGACTTCCGCCTTCAGCAGGAAGATCGTCGCCGTGCCAAACACGATGAACAGGATATAGGCGTGAGCCCGAAAAGCGGCGTCCGCTGCGAAGCCGGCGCCGAGAAGTGCGAGGAACGCGCCGAAGCCGACGACGATCGCCTGCATCCCGAATTTCATCGAAGACCCCCATCAAGGTGCGAATGCGGATTCGCCGCCCCTTTTCGGCGATCCCGTATGGCGGTCTTAGAAAGGGGGGAGGGGCGCCGCTTTGATATGTGTCAAAACTGTGCCCGTCCAAAACGTCGCGCCGTCCGATGCAAGGCGGAGGCGTGCGCCGTTGATTGGTGTCAACACGCCGAGATATCAGTCCGCTATTGATGCACTATCGGGTGGAACGGATCGGTTCCGGCGAAGGTTGGAAGCCCAGCGAGAGGAAAGCGCATCATGGAAAACGGGTCCGGGCTGCCGGCTGGAACCGACGCCGAGGAGTTTGACAGGATCGACCGCTATTGGCGGGCAGCCAATTATCTATCGGTCGGCCAGATCTATCTCATGGGCAATCCGCTCCTGAAGCAGCCGCTTCAGTTCGAGGATGTGAAGCCTCGCCTCCTTGGGCATTGGGGAACCACGCCTGGCCTCAACTTCATCTACGTCCATTTGAACCGGGTGATCCGCGCCCGCGACGTCGACGTTATCTATATCTGCGGACCCGGCCATGGTGGCCCGGGCATCGTCGCCAATACATGGCTTGAAGGAACCTATAGCGAAGTCTATCCGAACATCAGCGAGGACGAGGAGGGCATGCGGAAACTCTTCCGGCAGTTCTCTTTTCCCGGCGGCATTCCAAGCCACGTGGCGCCGGAAACGCCCGGCTCCATTCATGAGGGTGGCGAACTCGGCTATGCGCTGGTGCATGCCTTCGGTGCGGCCTTCGACAATCCCGACCTGATCGTCGCCTGCGTCGTTGGCGATGGCGAGGCCGAAACGGGGCCGCTGGCCGCGTCCTGGCACTCCAACAAGTTCCTGAATCCCGTCCATGACGGCGCGGTTCTGCCGATCCTGCATCTCAACGGCTACAAGATCGCCAATCCGACCATTCTCGGCCGCATGAGCGACGAGGAAGTGAAGAGCCTCTTCATCGGCTATGGCTATGAGCCGTTCTTCGTCGAGGGAAGCGAACCCGAGACGATGCACCGCGACATGGCAGCGACCCTGGACATGGCGTTTGATCGTATTCGCGCCATCCAGTCGGAAGCTCGCTCAGGAGCCGGCGCGCCGGAGCGGCCCCGTTGGCCGATGATCATCTTGCGCTCGCCCAAGGGCTGGACCGGCCCGAAAGAGGTCGACGGCAAGATGGTCGAGAATTTCTGGCGCTCACACCAGGTTCCGATCGCCACGGTGCGCGGCAATGAGGGCCATCTGAAACTGCTCGAATCGTGGATGCGTTCCTATAAGGCCGAGGAGCTTTTCGACGAGACCGGACGCCTCATTCCGGAGCTTCGGGCGCTGGCGCCCGCCGGGGCAAAGCGCATGAGCGCGAATCCTCACGCCAATGGCGGTATCCTGAAGCGCGACCTGCGCCTGCCGGACTACCGCACGCACGCCGTGGACGTTCCAGCGCCGGGCGCGGCGACCGCAGAGGCGACGCGGTCGATGGGGAACTTCCTGCGCGACGTGATGAGCCTCAACGCGGCGAGCCGCAATTTCCGCCTGATGGGGCCGGACGAGACGGCGTCGAACCGCCTCGACGGCGTTTTCGACGTGACCGACCGCGTCTGGATGGAGCGGATCGAACCCTATGACGTGCATTTGGCGCCCGACGGCCGGGTGATGGAGGTTTTGTCCGAGCATCTGTGCCAAGGCTGGCTGGAGGGCTATCTGCTCACCGGCCGCCACGGCTTCTTCTCCTGCTACGAAGCGTTCATCCACATCGTCGATTCAATGTTCAACCAGCACGCCAAATGGCTGAAGGTGACGCGGAACCTGCCATGGCGGCGGCCGATCGCCTCGCTCAACTATCTGCTCACCTCGCATGTCTGGCGCCAGGACCATAATGGCTTCAGCCATCAGGATCCGGGCTTCGTCGATCTCGTCGCCAACAAGAAGGCCGACGTGGTCCGCCTCTATTTCCCGCCGGATGCCAACACCCTGCTTTGGGTCACCGACCACTGCCTCAAGACCTATAACCGCATCAACGTCATTGTCGCGGGCAAGCAGCCGGCGCCGCAATGGCTGACCATGGACCAGGCGGAATCGCACTGCGAGATCGGCCTCGGCATCTGGGAGTGGGCCGGCAACGAGCCGGAGGACAGCGAGCCGGACGTGGTGATGGCCTGCGCCGGGGACGTTCCGACGCTGGAGACGCTGGCTGCCGTCGACCTTCTGCGCAAGGCTCTACCGGATCTGAAGATCCGCGTCGTCAATGTCGTCGACCTGATGGCGCTGCAGCCGGAGGACCGGCATCCGCATGGCCTCTCCGATCGGGACTTCGAGAGCATTTTCACGCCCGACAAGACGGTGATCTTCGCCTATCACGGCTATCCCTATCTGATCCACCGCCTGACCTATCGCCGGGCCAATCACGACAACATCCATGTCCACGGGTTCCAGGAAGAGGGCACGACGACGACGCCCTTCGACATGGCGGTCCTGAACGAGATCGACCGCTACCATCTGGCGATCGCGGTCATCGACCGCGTGCCAGGTCTGGGCGCCGCCGCTGCGAAGGTGAAGCAGCACTTCCGCGACAAGCTGATCGAGCACAAGCGCTACATCCGCGAGCATGGCGAGGACATGCCCGAGATCGCCGAATGGAAATGGCCCTATGGCGCGTGATCCAGGGCGAACAGGTGCAATCCGCGAACCCGGCGATCCGGCCTTGAAGGTCGAACGTAGAAGCCAGGAAGCGACCTTGGCGCGGGATTGGGAGCGGTTATGGCAGCGATCGGGAAAGCGAGCCGATTGCGGACGGTCTGGCGAGACATAGAGCGCTACGCCAGCCACCCGGACCCGCAAGCTGCCGCGTGCAACAGGATCGCGTTGATCGTTGCGTCCAACCAGCCGCTCTATCCCCTGTTCGTCCAGTGGGCAGCCGGCAATGGCGGCCAGGCGGCGATGCTGACGTGGTTGTCAACGCCACTGTTCCTGGCCGTTCCGGCCGTGGCGCGGTCCCATTCGCCGGCAGGACGAAGCCTGCTGACACTCGCCGGGCTGGCGAACACGCTGCTGGCCCTGGCGCTTCTGGGACCCGGCACCGGCGCCGCTCTCTTCCTGGCACCCTGCCTTGTGCTCGCGGGAATTGCCTTCCGGTCGGATGAGCGGTCATGGGCCCTGCCGCTGACAGCCTCCGCGGCGGTTGCCTGCCTCGTCGCGCGCTATTGGCCGTTTCCGCCGGTTGTCTCATTCGAACCCGGGGCGCAGGCGGCCTTGCTGGATCTCAACGTCATGGGCGCCGGCTCGCTGCTGATCCTCATCGGGTTTACTTTCGCGGCCGGCCGGCCGGCTTCATGAGATCGTCACCCATGCCATCGACGAATTCGCCGCGCTGATCGTCCCCTGGCGCGTGGCGCTCCATTTTATGCCCTGGCCCGGCTGTGACATCCTGAAGGAGCGTCGTCTTGCGGGCGAAGGGGCTCCGCGATGTCGATCCGACTGGCTTCGGCGGCTTCCGGCCGCGACCGTGCCGGCGGAGTAGCCCTGATCGCCAGAGGAGCGCTGGCAGGAAGGCCCGCCGAGCGATCGGCGGGCCTTCTCGCATGGACGGCCTTGATTCGAGGATCCAATCCCTATAATAAACCAACTCGTTACTTAACCTGATGGTTCATAAATGTCGGCCGATCCGCTCAGCACCACCCTCTCTGCCCTCGCAGACCCGACGCGTCGCGCCATCCTGGCGCGGCTGACGCTGGGTGAGGCCACGGTGACGGAGCTTGCCGAGCCTTTCGCCATGAGCCTGCCGGCTGTTTCGAAACATCTGAAAGTGTTGGAGCGCGCCGGGTTGATCACACGAGGCCGCGAGGCACAATGGCGCCCTTGCCGGCTCGACGCCGCGCCGCTCAAGGATGTTTCCGGCTGGCTCGAGAATTATCGCCGGTTCTGGGAAGCGAGCTTCGATCGGCTGGATCTCTATCTCCAGGAAATCCAGAAGGGAAATCCGGACGAGCGGCACTAGCGGGCAAAACCCGACGCGCCGCGTCGAGTGAAACATCAACGTCAGCGAAGGGAGGAACGCATGGCTGCCCTGGAATCGTTGCTGCCGCCGGTAGAGCGGGACCTCGTGATCACACGTCTTTTCGATGCCCCGCCGGAACTGGTCTTCAGGCTCTGGACCGATCCGGTGCATGCGCTGCGCTGGTGGGGACCACGAGACTATCCCCTGACCCGGATCGAGATGGACGTCCGACCCGGCGGACTATGGCGCGGATGCTTGACCTCCGTCGAGGATGGGGAAGAGCTCTGGCAGGGCGGCAAGCTGCTGGAGATCGAACCGCCACGCCGCCTCGTCTTTACCTTTGCCTGGGACGCGGATGGCGAGCGCGGCATAGAGACCGTCGTCAGCCTCGATTTCCTGCCTGAAGAGGGCAAGACGCGAATGCACTTCCGGCAGACGCCGTTCCAGTCCATGGCTGAGCACGACGGCCACAAGGGTGGCTGGTCGAGCACCTTCGACCGGCTGGACGATTTCCTGGCCGAGGTTCAGCGTGGCTCAAGCTAGGCGATATCGAACCGGCTACCCCACGGCCGCTTGATCATGACACGTCTCTGGAGTGACGCGATGCGCACCAATCCCTATCTGATCTTCAACGGAAATTGTCGCGAGGCGTTCGAGTTTTACGCCGGGCTGTTCGGCGGCCGAATCGAGGCGATCTCGACCTTTGCCGGCACGCCGGCCGAAAGCTACGTGCCGCCGGACTGGAAGGACAAGATCCTGCATGTCGAGCTTCGCTATGGCGACAATGTGCTCTTCGGCTCGGATGCGGGCGATCAGAACTTCCAGAAGGCGCAGGGCTTCGGCATCGCGATCGTGCTCGACGACATCGCTGAGGGCGAGCGGCTGTTCAACGGCCTCGCCGAGGGCGGCACGGTCAAGATGCCCTTCGGCGCCACCTTCTGGGCCAAACGCTTCGGAATGGTCGATGACCGCTTTGGCACGCCCTGGATGGTGAATTGTGGCCAGCCGGAGTGATGCGGTGCCGAACGTGCTGGATCGCCGCGAACTGACCATAACGCGCCTCTTCGACGCGCCTCGCCGGCTCGTGTTCGCCTGCTGGACCGAGCCGGAACGCCTCGCGATCTGGTGGGGTCCGGCCGGCTTCAGCAATCCAGTCTGCAGGGTCGATGCCCGGGCCGGCGGCGAAATCGATATCGTCATGCAGGCCCCGGACGGGCAGGAATTCCCGATGAGCGGCAGCTTCCGGGAGGTCGTGCCACCGGAGCGGCTGGTTTTCATCAGCCGGGCGCTCGGTCCAAACGGCGAGCCTCTCCTCGAAGGTTTGACGACGGTCACCCTGGAGGAGGTCAACGGAAAGACGAAGATGACGCTCCACACCGAAGCGACGGCGATCGCACCGATCGCGATCGGAATGCTCCAGGGCATGGAGGCCGGCTGGACGCAGAGCATCGAAAAACTGGCGGGGCTGGTAGCTTCTTCGAGCTAACTCCGGCCGGAGAGCCGGCCGAGGCGTCCTGTGCGCGACGGAGGTTGACGTGAACCACGTCGGCCTTCATTCGAGCCACGCGGCCGGCGAAGATATGGCGATCGACCGACATCGCCTGGGGATGTCGGTAGGCCTTAATCCGGACGAATTCAGTCTCATCCTGCTGAATTAGGGACTGCCGGATTGCGGTCGCATAATCCGCTACAATTGGAGTTACGGACGCGATGGCCAAAGAGGAGAGAGGCTTCTACTGGGCACTTCTCGTCATAGCGTATCCGGTATCCCTGTTGTCGGTGTTTGGTGTCTATGACTGGGTAAATGATATAGTTACGGGGGAGCAAATAAGAAAGCAAGTTGATCTATTTCTTTTATTGTCAGTACCGATAGCTTACGCACTTTCTTTATCTCTTTCGACGCTTTGTTTCGTTCGGGGAACGGCGACAATAAGGGTCGCGTCGGCGATATGCCTGATCTTGAGCGCTCTTTCGATTGCGGGGCTTGTGGGTCTATTCGCCTTTGACCGGGCCTACCTCGATTTCGGGCCGGATTGATCCTCGTGCTCGGCGATCTCGGCCCGAATCTCGTCGCCATGCTCGCCAAGACGAGGCGCCCGGCGGTCGAGATCGAGGTCCCCCGCCGATAGCTGGATCGGCGTGCGCACGCCGGGGATCCCGTCCGGATCGATTCGCATGCCGCGTGCCAATACCTGCGGATCGGCGAAGACGTCGGCGACGCTGTTGATCGGACCAGCCGGAACGCCGACCGCCTCCAGCGCCGAGAGCAGCGCGTCGCGGGTCCATTCGCGGGTCCGCCCGGCGATCCGCTCCGACAATTCAGGACGGTTGGCGACCCGAGCCGCATTGGTCGAGAAGCGTGGATCGCCGGCGAGCGCTTCTTCGCCGATCACCGCACAGAAACGCGCGAACTGCCCGTCATTGCCGACCGCCAGGATGAAATGGCCGTCGCTGACCGCGAAGGTTTGGTAGGGCGCGATATTGGGATGCGCATTGCCGAGCCGCTTCGGCGAGAGACCTGTCGTCAGGAAGTTCATCGCCTGATTGGCGAGCACGCCGGTCATGCTGTCGAGCAGCGACATGTCGATCTGCTGGCCGAGGCCGGTGCGCTCGCGCTGTGCCAGCGCCGCCTGGATGGCGATCACGCCGTAAAGGCCGGTAAAGATGTCGGCGAAGGCGACGCCGATCTTCTGCGGCTCGCCTTCAGGCTCGCCGGTCAGATCCATGATGCCGGACATGCCCTGGATCAGGAAATCATAGCCGGCGCGTTCGCGATAGGGCCCGGTATGGCCGAAGCCGGTGATGGAGCAATAGACGAGCCGCGGATTGCTGGCGCGCACGCTCTCATAATCGAGCCCGTATTTTTCGAGGCCGCCGAACTTGAAATTCTCGATGACGACGTCGGCGCCCGCGATCAGCTGCCGGACGGTCTCCAGATCCGCTTCCGCGCGGAAGTCTGCGACGATCGACCGCTTGCCACGATTGCAGGCATGAAAATAGGCCGCCGTCGTCTCGCCGCCATGTTCGATGAAGGGTGGCCCCCAGCGGCGCGTATCGTCGCCTTCGGGGCTCTCGACCTTGATCACGTCGGCGCCGAGATCGGCCAGCGTCTGACCGATCCAGGGCCCGGCAAGGATGCGGGCGAGTTCGATGACGCGCAGCCCGGCGAGCGGAGCCTCCATGATGTCCCCGCCCTAGAAGAACGCCTGCAGGCCGGTCTGCGCCCGGCCGAGGATCAGCGCATGCACGTCGTGCGTCCCCTCATAGGTATTCACCGTCTCGAGGTTCTGCGCGTGGCGCATCACGTGATATTCGATCTGGATGCCATTGCCGCCATGCATGTCGCGCGCCTCGCGGGCGATGGCGAGCGCCTTGCCGCAGTTGTTGCGTTTGATCAGCGAGATCATCTCGGGCGCCGCCTCGCCGGCATCGAGCAGGCGGCCGACCCGCAGTGAAGCCTGCAGTCCCAGCGCGATCTCGGTCTGCATTTCGGCGAGCTTCTTCTGGTAGAGCTGCATGCCGGCGAGCGGCTTGCCGAACTGCTTGCGGTCGAGGCCATATTGGCGTGCCCGCCGCCAGCAATCCTCGGCCGCGCCAAGCACCCCCCAGGAAATGCCGTAGCGCGCGCGATTGAGGCAGCCGAACGGGCCCTTGAGGCCCGAGACGCCCGGAAGCAGCGCGTCCTCGCCAACCTCGACATCCTCCAGAACGATCTCGCCGGTGATCGAGGCGCGTAGCGAGAGCTTGCCGCCGATCTTCGGTGCTGACAGACCCTTCGTGCCTTTCTCCAGGATGAAGCCGCGAATGGCGCCGTCATGCGCCGACGACTTCGCCCAGACAATGAAGACATCGGCGATCGGGCTGTTGGAAATCCAGGTCTTGGCGCCGTTCAGGCGGTAGCCACCGTCGATCTCGTCCGCGCGGGTGGTCATTCCGCCCGGATCGGAACCGGCATCGGGCTCCGTCAGGCCGAAGCAGCCGATCCACTCGCCGCGGGCGAGCTTCGGCAGGTAGCGCTGCCGCTGCGCTTCCGAGCCATAGGCGTAGATCGGATACATGACGAGCGAGGACTGCACGCTCATCATCGAGCGATAGCCGGAATCGACGCGTTCGATCTCGCGGGCGACGAGGCCATACGAGACATAGGAGGCGCCGGCCCCGCCATATTCCTCCGGAACGGTGACGCCGAGGAGGCCCGTCTCGCCCATTTCGCGAAAGATGTCGGGATCCGTCTGCTCTTCGAGATAGGCAGCCTCGATCCGCGGCGCGAGCCGGTCGGCCGCAAAGGCGGCGGCGGCATCACGGATCATCGTCTCTTCTTCATCGATCTGCGAACCGAACCGGAAAGGATCTTCCCAATCGAACCGCGAAAGGTCAGGCCTGTCCTTGGGCCGGAGGGAAGGGGAGAGGGGAGGGGAAGCGGCAGATTCGCTCATATCCAAGCTCGATTGGTGTAAATCCACGAGTGTCCATGAAGGACCGAATGTCGTTCGATCACCTATGACCCGATCATGGCCAATGCGCAACAATCGCGACCGCTCTGTGAGGGTTGGTCCTGCCCCGCTGCGAACGATGGACCAGGCCGTTTCTAGCGACGCTCTACCACTGTCAAAATTGCGCGAGGATGACTTGCCGGCTCTGCCGCGTGGAAATATTTCCCGCGTAAATATCCGTGTTGACAGAGACCTGCGCATTGGCGCCCCAGGCGGGCTATCTGCGCAACTTTCTGTGAGATTCCGTGTAAATATTGCAATTATCCTTTGGTTGTTTGAACCAGAACGTTACCAAGTTGTCCAAGCTGCGGATGGCTTTCAATGCATACGGCCTTGCGCCAGCCTTGGGTGCTGTACGGAGTGTTTCGCCGGGGGGCGATGTGGGAAGCACTGAAGAGAGGGGAAGGCGCATGCATAAGCGCCAGCTCGACGATCTTGCGTTGTTTGGCGGAAAGCCGCTGTTCGGGGAATTGCGCCATGTCGGCCGGCCGAACATCGGCGACCGCGACCGCTTCATGCAGCGGGTAGAGGAGATGTTCGATCGGCGCTGGCTGACGAATAATGGTCCCAACGTCGTCGAATTCGAAGAGAAAATAGCCGCTCTCACGGGCGTGCCGCATGTTATCGCCGTTTGTAACGCGACGATCGGGCTGGAGCTTGTCTTCCGCGCGCTTGGCCTGAAGGGCGAGGTGATCGTTCCGGCCTTCACTTTCGTTGCGACGGCGCACGCCTTGAACTGGCTGGGTATCGAGCCGGTGTTCTGCGACATCGATCCGTCCACACATACGATTGACCCGGCCGCAGTCGAGAAACTCATTACCCCGCAGACGACGGCTATCGTTGGGGTTCATACATGGGGCCGCGTCTGCGATACCGAGGCACTCGCTGAAGTGGCGGGGAGGCGCGGGCTGCGGCTTGTGTACGACGCGGCTCATGCTTTTGCCTGCGGGCATGATGGCGTGATGGTCGGCTCGTTCGGCGACGCGGAAGTTTTCAGCTTCCACGCGACCAAGTTCATGAACTCGTTCGAGGGTGGCGCGATTACGACTCGCGATCCAGTGCTGGCAGACAGGATTCGCCGAATGCGGAACTTCGGTTTCTCCGGCCTCGATAGCGTTGCAAGCGCGGGAACCAACGGCAAAATGACCGAGATCTCCGCGGCGATGGGGATCACTTCGCTGGAGAGCATCGACACCTTCATCAGCGTCAATAAGCGCAATTACGATCAGTACAGCGAGGCTGTCGCCTCAGTGGACGGATTGAAGCTGTATGAGCTGCCGCTGGAGGGCCTCACGAACTACCAGTATGTGGTGATTGAGGTCGACAAGGCGCGGACGGGCCTCAGTCGTGACGAGATCACCGAAATTCTATTCTCCGAGGGCGTGATCGCCCGCCGCTATTTCTTTCCGGGCGTCCACAATATGGAGCCCTACAAATCCCGTTCGGCCGGCAATGCCCCCCGTCTGCCGATTACGGATGCGTTGGTAGGAAAGGTACTGCAATTGCCCACCGGGACGGCGATGTCCGAAGCCGACATTGCTGCGACAACGGATCTTCTACGGTACATTATCGAAAATCATGCCCCGATAGCGGACCGACTTCGTGTCAGACATATGGCTTCGTAAGAACCGATCATGAGCACCAGCTCTTCCCCCATGGTCAGCGTTATATTGCTGACTTACAATCACGAGAAATTTGTCCGTCAGGCGCTCGACAGCATAGAGTCACAGAGGGTCAATTTCGAAACGGAGTTGATAATATCCGAGGATTGTTCGACTGACGCGACGCGCAGCGTTATTGATACGTTCCTGAAGGAATATAAAGGCAAGGTCACTCTTCTCTATTCAGACGTCAATCTTCACAGTGCGTTTGTCGGAACCAGAGCGCTGGATGCGGCTTCTGGAAAATATGTGGCCTATCTAGACGGCGACGACTACTGGGCGTCGGACTATAAACTCCAGCGCCAGGTCGAATTCATGGAGCTCCATCCGGATTGCGCCCTGTCGCATCACGATGTCGCTCGGGTGGACCCAAGCGGAGCGGTACTGCGCCTGATGCCCGGGGTGCAGCGGACGGCAACAATCGATGATCTGATCGAGGGCAACTTCATCCAGAGCTGCTCGTCGATGATTCGCCGTTCGGCGGTCGAAAGGCTCCCGGATTGGCTCGTCGGCTTGCCGGTTCTGGATTGGCCACTTTATATGCTCGCTGCGGAACACGGCACGATCGGTTGGATCGAGGGGGTTCTGGCGCATTATCGTATTCACGACGGCTCGGTGTGGGCGACGACGACGTTGGCGCGCCAATGGGCGGGATCCATCGCCTTGCTGGAAGTTCTCGAAGCGCATTTCGGCGAGGGCCGAAGGTCTGCGTTTGCTGCCAGCCGCGCCAATTTGGTTCGTCAACTGCAGGACGCTTTGGCCCATGACGAGGGACGCGGCGTCGGCGAAATGGTCGCACGGGAGCGAGAGCTCGCTGCAGTCGAGAGGGCTGAAACAGCCGTCGCAGCTTCCAGATCCGCAGCGGCCGAGGCCGAGCAGCGCGCTTTGATGGCGCTGGGTCGGGAAGCTGCGGCTCTGGCTCTGGTCGTACAGAAAGAACACCATACTCTACAGTTACAATATCAATTTTCTCAACAAGAACAACGTTATGTCGAGCGCGAGCAGCAGCTGCAGCGGCAGCACGCCGATTGGGTGCGAAGATCGGACGACGAGCGCATGGTCTGGCGCGGCGAGACGGATCGCCTTGTGGCGCTGCTGAGCGAAAACAGTCACCTCCTGCGACGTGAACGTCGAACCGGGAGGCGCCTTCTCGGGATCGGCGTGGCTCTCCTCGCGGTGCTCAGCGTGGCGGTGATGTGGCTCGCTTTTGTCTCATAATGTCTCTTGTTTCGCTGCCATCGATGATGATAGCGCCAGTCTGGTTGAGATGACCGGCAGGGCGAATCCCACCAGGAGACAATTTCAGATGAACAAGCATGGACTCTCTGCTGAGGCGCAACTGCTGGGTAAGCTCATGGTGACATCGGCGACCGAGTCCGAGTTTGTCGCTCGATTTGTAACAAGAGGATTCGGTGCTGAGAGCGAAGCAAGGCGGATGTTCCAGGCTGCGGTGGCGTCCGGCCTGATCGCGCCGATCGGCGCAAACGTTCAGCCAAATGACTATTCCGAGACCTACGCAACGTGGCGGTCTCAGCGAGGCATGATATCCGATCACGCCCGCACGACCACATTTCGACGGGGTATCGAAGCCCTTTGCACTCCCGATACAGTGGTCATTGACGTCGGTTCAGGGTCGGGCATCTTATCGCTATTCGCGGCTCGGGCGGGCGCCAAGCAGGTCTATGCTCTTGAACTTACAGGCATGATCGAAGACGCAAAGCAGATCGCCGCGGACAACGGTTACGCAGATACGATACAATTCATTCGCGGCGATGCATCCGAATTTCAGTGTCCTGAGCCCGCGACTCTCGTCTTGGGCGAATGGGCCGGCATGTTCCTGATCGATGAGCATAGGCATTATGATGCTTTTTGCTCCGTCAGAGATCGGTGCCTAGCTCCAGGCGGAGCGGTGCTGCCCGGCCGCGCGTCGATGTTTCTGGCGCCAATCGACAACTCCCAGCTCAGTATCGAACGCGGTTTCGGCTTCTGGAAGAACCCGATCCATGGCTTTGATTTCTCGGTTGCGGCGCGTCGGTTGGCGGAGTCGTCACGGCGCATTATCGCGGAAGTGCGATCAAGCACCCTCCTGGGCGAATATCAGATCGCATCGATAGACTGCACCAAAGGAGATTCTCGCGACTTTTTCTTTGAGACGGAATTTGAGCATCACTTCACCGCACCGTCGGCCTGCCAGGGGTTCGCGGGCTATTTCAATCTGGAGCTTGCTCCGGGCATTTTGGTTGATACCTCTCCATACGCCAAGTTTACTCACTGGCAGCAGTCATATTTCCCGATCGAAGAGCTATTTCTGTCTCGCGGGGAAACGCTGGTTGTCAGGGTCAAGACGTTTCTGGATCCGATACTCTCTACGGTCATGATGGAGCTAAAAATCTTCATTCCCACGAGGGATACGGGGCCAGTTCAGTCTTACACATATCCGATCAACAATATCTATTCGTGATCGTGATGGAAAGTCTTTGTGTCGTCGACGAGCTCGTCGCAAGAGATGATGCCGTCATAAATGGCGGCATAGGAATTACTGTTGTTCTCGTGACTTATAATCACGAGAATTATATTGATCAGGCATTAGCTGGTATTTTTTCTCAGGAATTGGACGTTGAGTTCGATGTTGTCATTTCTGACGACCTATCGACTGACGGTACCAGGACCGTAATACAGAAATACATAGATCGTTATCCAGGCCGGATCGAATTAATTGTCTCAGACAAAAATTTGAACGATCAGGAAGTTAGTACGCGAGCTATCAAGGCTGCAAAAGGAAAGTATATTGCGTTCCTGGACGGGGATGACTACTGGATCTCCAGCGAGAAACTGCGTCGCCAGTTCGATTTCATGGAGGCCAATCCCGATTGTGCTATCTGCTACCATGATGTCGCGCGCGTAACGGACGATGGCGAAATCGTGCGGGTCATGGCAGGAACGCCGGGGCGTGCGTCGATCGATGATATCATCATGGGAAATTTCATTCCCAGTTGCTCGAGTTTCATTCGTCGGTCGACGATAGCCCACACGCCTGATTGGATCCGTGAATTAGATGCGGGCGATTGGGCCTATCATGTCGTTGCCGCTGAATCGGGCTGGATCGGGCACGTAGAGGGCGTGCTGGCGCATTATCGGATCCACGATGGTGCGGCATGGTCCACGTTGCCGCTGATCGAGCAGTGGGTTCGCACGCTTTCGATGTTGACGCGGATGGAACGACATCTGGGGGAGCGCCACCGCGACGCCTTTTTCCACAGCAGGATCAATTTGGTATCGCATATTGTCGCTTCGCTCGATCGCGACCGTCACCTCTCCAGTTCTGAGGTCCAGCGCTTCGAGGCGGATCAAGCCAGGCTGCAGGAAGAGTCTGCCCGTGCGGCGCATATGCAGTTCGAGGTCTCGGAAGCAAACCAGCGTCTGAAGACGGCACTCGACCTCCTTCGAGAGATGACGCTGGAGGGCTCTCGTCGCGTGGACCGTGCTGTCGATGTGGCGCGGTTGGTGACTGAACACGCCAATCGGCTCACAAGCGAGGTGCAGGCGAGGGAGCTAGCGGCTGATGAGCGGGAGCGAGCGGCGAGGGAAGCGTTACGAGATGTCGAAATCCGCAGGCTCAAAGAGGCCGAAGCTGCCGAGGAGCGCGTCTCGCATTTGCTTCAACAGATGTCGGTGATGGGTGAACAGGTTCATAGATTGGAGGCTGATCGCTACTCGCTCGCGACTCAGCATTCGCAGCTGGCGGGTCAACTTGGTGCGGCTATGGCGGATGCTGCTGGTATGCAGCGGTCCGTTCGACGCATCAGGCGTCGCGAGCGCGCGGTTGTTGCGGCTGCAATGTTCTTCGCACTTATGCTTCTGATCGAGGCGGTTTTGCGGTCTGGCTTGTTTACGTAGTGTCGTTGCGTCGAGCGTGATTTCTCTGACGAGGATATCTTGATTAGGATAGGAATTATCGCATCGACAAATGGCTCAGTGTATCGAACGGCTTGCCGCTTACCCTATGTTCGTGAACGCATTGCTATCGTTGTATCGGATCGCGAATGTGGCGCCACTCAGTTTGCTGCGC
This sequence comes from Kaistia algarum, assembly GCF_026343945.1. Classification (NCBI taxonomy): domain Bacteria; kingdom Pseudomonadati; phylum Pseudomonadota; class Alphaproteobacteria; order Hyphomicrobiales; family Kaistiaceae; genus Kaistia; species Kaistia algarum. The sequence goes on along the minus strand of NZ_JAPKNJ010000001.1, from coordinate 843,095 downwards.
AGATCGGGCACGAGACGCAAATTGTCCCTCATCGGGGTGGGGAGCTATTTTCCGATGCGGTTCTTGATTTGCTCGTTGCCAGTCAGATTGATCTCGCTATCAGCTTCTACACGCGTCTTTTTAGGGGCCGATTGCTCGATGCCTATGAAGGCCGGTTAGTCAATTTCCATCCTTCGATTCTACCGGCCGCAGCGGGGACTGACGGCTTCGGCGACACCATTCGCTCCGGTTCACGCTTCATTGGCAGTACCGTGCATCTGGTCGACGCGGGGATCGACACGGGGCTTCCAGTGCTTCAAGCCGCGGTGCCAAATGATCCATCCGTATCTCTGGTTCGTAGAAGGCACATAGTATTTTTGCAGCAGTGCAAGTCACTTGTGCAGATAGTCCGGTGGTACGAAGAGGGACGAGTGCGTAGCGATGGCGGACAAGTGCTTGTGGACGGCGCCCGATACGAGCCATCGGAATTCTCACCGAACCTGGATTTCGCAGAGGCTCTCGAGTTCTCGGCCTAGCAATAATCAGGCGCCGAGTTGCCGAAAGGCGACGAAATGTCTTCTCGCTTTCCGCATCGCCGATAGCCACTGTTTCAAGGGTCGGCCGAGGCGTATCTTCACCCGTAAATTTGGCAAACCAGTCGGTCCCCTGGCGCGAATGTGTGGGACAGATGTGCGACGGTGACCAGGTCGAGGCATTCGGGTACCGCTCCCACTCCTACGCGCGATCTTTTGGCGAGGCATCCGAGATCATCGCTTTGCCTCGATCAGGAGGTCATCTGATCGCGCGCTCCGTTGGACCCGGCCTTGCGGATCTTGCCAGCGTCTACCCCATCTTCTGCTGTCAGGATTGGAGCGGCCTCGCTGACGATATTCGTGCGCTAAAGGGATCTTTCGTCTCCGCTACCATCGTCACCGATCCATTTTCCGCACCGGACTTGCCCGATCTGCTTGAGGGGTTCGACATCGTCCGGCTGCTGCACGAGCATTACGTGGTGGATCTTAAAGCTGGGGACTCGGCCTATCCCAGCCGTCATCATCGTAGAAAGCTCAGATCCTTCTGTGGGGAAAATGATATTCGTATAGAAAATTCGCGCTTGGATTCTGATTATCTAGATCGATGGGTCCTGCTGTATCAGTTCTTGGTCGATAGAAAACAGATAACTGATGTTCGAACGTTCTCTCGCGATGTCTTTGAGCGACAGATGGGCGTGCCGGGTCTGACGGTTTTTTCAGCGTGGCGCGACAATGATTTGCTTGGATCCGACTGGTATTTCCAGGACGGCGATAATGTCTACGCACATTTGTCAGCGTATTCGGATGCGGGGTATGAGCGAGCTGTATCCTATCCGCTGATGCAGGCGGCGATCGAATATTTTCGTCCGATCGCCAAATTTCTCACGTTAGGCGGGGTTCCTGCCGGTGCGGCAACGAACGGGTTGGCCTATTTCAAAGCGGGTTGGGCGACTCGCGTTCTTCCGACCTATCTGTGTGGCGCGGTGCTTTGCGAGGCGGAATTCCTACGGCTCAATGGAGGCATTTCGCCTATCGCCGACGGCTATTTTCCTCGATACAGGCAGGGCGAATTTGCGGGTCAGGATTGACCGGCAGGCGCTAGGAACAACGTTTTCAGCTTCACGTTGGGATCCCCAAGCGCCCCCCGATCCGGCTTCGCCCGCCTCGCGATCATCATCTCCGCGAGCCGAATATCCTTCGCAATCTTGCCGTTCGGCCCGATCGCGCTGGCCGCGAGCAGACGGCCGTCGGGGGCGAGACGGAAGCGTATTTCGCTTGAGTCGCCAAGATCGCGGATGATCGTTTCACTGCCTTCGTCGGGGAGACCGGCGATCTGCAGCGTGAGGTCGTACTGGTCCGACCAGAACCAGGGTACGGCGTCATAGGGTTCGCTGGCGCCTAGCATGGATCGCGCGGCGTGGTTGCCCTGGTCCTGCGCGTTGCGCCATGCCTCAAGGCGGATGCGCCGGCCGCCATAGAGGGCGAGCGGGAAGGAGCAGCAATCGCCGGCAGCGAAGATGTCGGGATCGCTGGTCTGGAGGCGCTCGTCGGCCTTGATCCCGTTCTCGATCGCGAGCCCCGCCGCCTCGGCGAGCTCCGTCTCGGGCACGGCGCCGATGCCCGCGATGATGCCATCGCACGGGACGCGCTCCCCATCCGAGAGAAGGACGGCGTGACCTGTGATGTCGCCTTCGATCCGCTCGATGCCAGCACCGAGGATCAGCCGCACTCCGGCCGCCTCATGCCGGGCTGCGATCCGGGCGGCCATGTCGGCCGGTACCGCGCGGGCGAGCAGGCGCGGTGCCATCTCGATCACCGTGACGTCGCAGCCGCGCAGGCGCGCCGCCGCGGCAAGCTCGAGCCCGATGAAGCCGCCGCCGATCAGGACGAGCCGGCTTCCGGGCATCAGGCGGCTGCGGAGCGCCAGCGCCTCCCTGAAGGTGCGCAGATAGAGGACATTGTCGGGACCCGCGCCGTCGAGGCGCAGACGCCGCGCCTTGGCGCCGGTCGCCAGCAGAAGCCGGTCATAGGGGAAGATCGCGCCGTTCGCCGTCGTGACGGTGTGGCCGGCGCGGTCGATGGAGGTGGCCTCGGTTCCATGGACAATGGCGATGTCCTGTTCCGCCAGGCGAGCCTCGGTATGGATGAACGGGGCCGCCGGCTCGGACTCGGCAGCCAGAACGGACTTGGAAAGCGGCGGCCGCTCATAGGGCAGGTGCGGCTCGTCGCCGATGATGGTGACGGTTCCGGCAAAGCCGTTCTCGCGCAGCGCCATCGCCGCGCGGGCGCCAGCCTCGCCGGCACCGATGATCAGCATTCTCCCGGTCATGACGACGCCGCGTTGGAGGGCTGGGATCCGTGCTTCAATCGATGCCGATCCAAACCCGGCCATCCTCGACCTTGACCGGATAGGTTCTGAGGTTGACGCAGACCGGCGCGCCCTTGGCCTCGCCCGTGCGATAGTCGAAGCGGCCATTGTGCTTCGGGCATTCGATGATGTTGTCCATCACCAGCCCATCGGCGAGATGGACCTTCTCATGCGTGCAGAGCCCGTCCGTGGCAAAGTAGGCATCATCCGGCGAGCGATAGAGCGCGAAGGTGCGGCCGTCATGGTCGAAGCGGATCACGTCCTCCTCGTCGATATCGTCGCGGTCGCAGGCGTCGATCCATTGCGATGCTGTGGGGGCAGCCATGGGATTCCTTGAGTTTGTCGCGAAGATGCGCCGGCACCCCGAACAGGGCCGGGGGCGGCATAGGGCTATTCAGCGGCGATCAGCCCTGGCGGCGGCGAACCGAGCGGCTCGACATGGCCGGGGAGGGGGCGCTTCACATACCAGCCGGGCTCCCGACGCTGCCGCAACAAGGCGGGGACGATTTCCTTGTAGGCGTCCCAGCAACTCGTATAGGGCGGCGGGCAGTCGGCCTTGATCGCCGCGTGCAGCCTCGGCAGAGCGTGATAGGGCACCATGGGGAACATGTGGTGCTCCACATGGTAGTTCATGTTGAGATACAGGAAGCGGAATACCGGGTTCATGTAGACCGTGCGGCTGTTGAGCCGATGGTCGAGCACATCCTCGTCGAGGCCGGCATGCTGCGTCAGGCCGAAGAATACCCCCATGAAGCAGCCATAGAGCGTCGGAAGACCGATGAACATCGCCGGCAGGATGCTGCCGATCGCGAAGCACCAGACGATCACGGCCGCGAAAATGGCGAGATAGATCCGGGCAACGCCATAGACCTTGTGCTGTTCGGACTCCGGAATGAACGTCTTCTCTTCCTCGGTCAGCCGTCCGGTCGCATGGATGAACAGCTTCTTCATCGTCGCCCAGGTGCTCTTGACCGCAAAGAACTGGACGAGGATGCCGAGAATGTCCGGCGGGCGCTGAACGCCAATTTCCGGGTCGCGGCCGACGATGATCGTGTCGGTGTGGTGGCGCGTATGGCTCCAGCGCCAGACCGTCGGCTCGCGCAGGATCATGAAGCAGGCGATCTGATAGACGGCGTCGTTCATCCATCGCGTCTTGAAGGCGGTGCCGTGGCCGCATTCATGCCAGCGTGAATCGGATGCCGAGCCGTAGAGGACGCCATAGACGATGAAGAACGGCACGGCCCACCAGGTGCCCCAGAACCAGTAGCCGCCGAAGCCGGAGGCGGCCAGCAGGGCGAACCAGAGCAGCGTGTCGCGGATCGCCGGGCCGTCGGAGCGCTTCATGAACTCCTTCATGGTCTTGCGGTCGACCGGACATTTGTACCATTCGGCGGTCGCAAGGCCCCGCTCCACCGCCCGGCGGGAATCGAGACCTATCAGCGAATAATCGCGCAATGCCGGCTGGGCCATTGATTCTCCATCCCTTCCTCTGCCGGCTCGTCGTATCGACGGTCGGTCTCGTTTGGAGGAAGTGTAGTCAGTGATCCTCCTGTACTCAATCGGGGTGTGATAGAACCTATCAAGCCAGATCAAGGCAGACAGAAGCGGGATTGATAGAATCCATCATGGATCGAGGTTCCAGGCGTCCGACGATCGCCGACGTCGCACGGACCGCCGGCGTCGGCATTGCCACGGTTGACCGCGTCCTCAACCGGCGCGCCGAGGTGCGCCGCGACACGGCCGAGCGCGTGCTCGCCGCCGCGGAGGCGATCGGCTATCACGGCGCCGGCCTGCTGCGGCGGCGGATCGAGGAGACGGTCGAGAGCCGCACCTTCGGCTTCCTGCTGCAGCGAAAGGGCGACGCGTTCTATCGGCAATTGGCGGCCGCGCTTGTCGAGGCGGCGCGCGCGCTTCCCTCCTTTCGTGGCAAACCGCTGGTCGAGTTCGTCGACGATATCTCGGCCGAGACGGTTGCCGCTGGCCTCCTGTCGCTCGGCGGCCGCTGCGATGCCGTGGCAGTGGTTGCTGCCGATCACCCAAAGGTCGCCGCGGCGGTCGCCTCGCTAGGCGCCAGAGGCGTCAGGGTCGTCACCATGCTGTCCGAACTGTCGGGCGGCGTGACGTTCGGCCATGTCGGTATCGACCACAGGAAGTCCGGTCGGACCGCTGCCTGGGTCATTTCTAAGCTCGCACGACGGCCCGGACCGGTCGGAATCTTCGTCGGCAGCCATCGCTTCATAGGTCACGAACTCTCGGAGATCAGCTTTCGCAGCTATTTCCGCGAACATGCGCCGGAATTCCGCCTGCTCGAGCCGTTCGCGAATCTGGAGGAGCCGGCGCTGGCGCATGAGGGAACGCTGGAACTGCTGCGGCGCAATCCGGACCTCGTGGGCATTTATGTCGCCGGCGGCGGAATGGCCGGGCTCGTCTCGGCGCTGCGCGAGGCGAGGGCCGGTCATCACATCGTGGCCGTCTGCAATGAGCTCATCCCGGAGACGAGGCTGGCGCTCATTGACCAGGTAATTGATGCGGTAATCGCTACGCCCGTGCCCGAGCTCGCCAGGGCAACGGTGGCGATCATGGCGAATTCGATCCGCTCGTCCACCGAAGGAGAGCCGCCGGTGTTGCTGCCGTTCGGCTTGTACGTTTCGGAAAACGTCTGAGACCCGGAATCGAGCGGGCCACCCGAAGGCGGCCCGCTGATATCTTCGCAACGCGTGGCGTCTCAGTCGCCGGCGTAGATGTCCCGGTTTTTCGTCTCCGGTATGAACAGGACACCGATGACGAAGCAGGCGGCGGCGATCACGATCGGGTACCAGAGCCCGAAATAGATATCGCCAGTCTGTGCCACCATGGCGAAGGCCGTCGCCGGGAGCAGTCCGCCGAACCAGCCATTGCCGATATGATAGGGCAGGGACATCGACGTGTAGCGTATTCGGGTCGGGAAGAGCTCGACCAGCGCCGCTGCGATCGGGCCATAGACCATGGTCACGTACAGGACCAGGATGAACAGCAGCCCGATGACCGATGCCACCTGAGGTCGGAAGATGTCGAACGGGTTCGACATCTTGATGATGCTGGCGTCACCGGCCTTCGGGTAACCGGCCGCCTGCAGGGCGGCCAGCATCGTCTTGTCAAAGGCCGCCTTGGCAGCCTTGACGTCGGTCTGCCCGGCCGGATCGAAGGCCGGGAATTCCTGGCCGTTGATGACCATCTTGACCGGCGTGCCGGCCGGCGCCTCGGTCGTCGTATAACGGATGGAGTTCTTGGCCAGGAAGTCACGCGAGACATCGCAGGGTGCGGTGAAGACCCGCGTGCCGACGGGATTGAACAGCTTGCCGCATTCGGCCGGGTTGGCAACGACGCTGACCTGAACGGTATCCAGAGCCTTTTCGAGCGCCGGATTGGCCTTCGTCGTGATCATCTGGAACAGCGGGATATAGGTAATCGCTGCGATCAGACAGCCCACCATGATGATGGGCTTGCGGCCGATCTTATCGGACAGCCAGCCGAAGAAAACGAAGAAGCCGGTGCCGAATATCAGGGACCACGCGATCAGAAGGTTAGCCGTATAGCCATCTACCTTCAGGATCGATTGCATGAAGAACAGCGCGTAGAACTGTCCCGTGTACCAGACGACGCCCTGGCCCATGGTGAGACCCAGCAGGGCCAGCAGCGCGATCTTCGCATTCGACCATTGCCCGAAGGCTTCCTTGAGCGGCGCCTTCGAGGCGGTGCCGTCTTCCTTCATCTTGAGGAACGCCGGGGACTCATTGAGCTGCAGGCGAATCCAGAGGGAGATTCCGAGCAGAACAACGGAAACGAGGAACGGGATGCGCCAGCCAAACGACGCGAAAGCCTCCTCGCCGAAGAGCGTTCGCGTGAACAGGATGACGAGAAGCGAAAGGAAGAGTCCCAGCGTCGCCGTCGTCTGGATCCAGGACGTGTAGAAGCCGCGGCGGCCCTGCGGGGCGTGCTCGGCGACATAGGTCGCCGCACCGCCATATTCGCCGCCGAGCGCGAGGCCCTGCAGCAATCTGGCAGCGATCAGGATGATCGGGGCCGCGACACCGATCGAATTGTAGCCCGGCAGCAGGCCGACCACGAAAGTGGAAAGGCCCATGATCAGGATCGTCACCAGAAAAGTATATTTTCGCCCCACCAGATCGCCGAGCCGACCAAATACCAGCGCACCGAAGGGGCGTACCAGGAACCCGGCCGCGAAGGCGAGAAGCGCGAAAATGTCGGCGGTCGCCTTGGGGAATTGACTGAAGAACTGGGCGCCGATGATCGTCGCAAGCGAGCCGTAGAGATAGAAATCGTACCACTCGAATACCGTGCCGAGCGACGAGGCGAAGATCACTTTCTTCTCGCCCGCCGTCATCGGCCGCACCCGATCGGCTGTCCCTTTTGAAGTCGTTGCAGTTGCCATGGTCCCTCCCGACTGTCTGGCAGAAGCAGCGTATCGTCGTGAAAATCCCCCGCGCGATCTCCGGCGAACTAGTCTGCGTATCTAGCCACGTAGACGAGTTGTCCCCATCGATTCATGATCGAAGTCAAATCGCACACGGATCATCTGCCGAGTCGCACAAACCGGCAACGTAAACGAATGTGGCGCCGCAGCATCGGTATGCTGCGGCGCCACGAAAACTGAAACGATGGGTTCGATAACTATCGGTTGTCGCGGAAGATTTCGCGTTTCCCCGCATGGTTGGCTGCGCCGACAATGCCTTCCTGCTCCATGCGTTCCATGATCGATGCGGCCTTGTTGTAGCCGATCTGGAGGCGGCGCTGGATGTAGGAGGTCGAGGCCTTGCGGTCGCGCAGGACGATCGAGACCGCCTGATCGTAGAGATCGCCGCTGTCGTCGCCGAAGGAACCTTTGTCGAACACGGCGCCTTCTTCGGATGCCGCCGGCGCCGGAGCCGGGGAATCCTCCTCGTCGTGCGTGACCTCGTCGAGATATTCCGGCCGCGCCTGCAGCTTCAGATGCGCGACGACCTGCTCGACTTCGTGATCCGAGACGAACGGGCCATGCACGCGGGTGATGCGGCCGCCGCCGGCCATGTAGAGCATGTCGCCCTGGCCGAGCAGCTGCTCGGCGCCCATTTCGCCGAGAATGGTGCGGCTGTCGATCTTCGAGGTCACCTGGAAGGAGATGCGCGTCGGGAAGTTGGCCTTGATCGTGCCGGTGATGACATCGACCGAGGGGCGCTGCGTTGCCATGACGATGTGGATGCCGGCGGCGCGGGCCATCTGGGCGAGGCGCTGGATCGCGCCTTCGATGTCCTTGCCGGCGACCATCATCAGATCGGCCATCTCGTCGACGATGACGACAATATAGGGCAGGCGGGAGAGGTCCATGACCTCTTCCTCATAGACCGTGTCGCCCGTCTCCTTGTCGAAGCCGGTCGCGATCTGGCGCGTGATCACCTCGTCGCGCTCGGCTGCCTCGGCAACGCGGGCGTTGAAGCCGTCAATGTTCCGGACGCCGAGGCGCGACATCTTGCGATAGCGCTCCTCCATCTCGCGCACCGCCCATTTCAACGCCACGACGGCCTTGCGCGGATCGGTGACGACCGGGGTCAGGAGATGCGGAATGCCGTCATAGACGGAGAGTTCCAGCATCTTCGGGTCGATCATGATCAGCCGGCAGTCCTCGGGCTGGTACTGATAGAGCAGCGAGAGGATCATGGTGTTGATCGCCACCGACTTGCCGGAACCGGTCGTCCCGGCGACGAGCAGATGCGGCATCTTGGCGAGGTCGGCGATCACGGGTTCGCCGCCAATTGTCTTGCCGAGGCAAAGGCCGAGCTTGGCCTTCGCCGCTGCGAATTCCTGGCTTGAAAGCAATTCGCGCAGCCAGACTGTCTCGCGCTTGGCATTCGGCAGTTCGATGCCGATGACGTTGCGACCTTCGACCACGGCGACGCGGGCCGAAACCGCGCTCATCGAGCGGGCGATGTCGCCGGAAAGTGCGATGACGCGCGAGGACTTGGTTCCCGGCGCCGGCTCCAGTTCATAGAGCGTAACGACCGGCCCCGGATTGGCGTCGATGATCTCGCCGCGAATGCCGAAATCGCGCAGGGTCTGCTGCAGCGTCACGGAGTTCTTGTTGAGAAACTCCTCCGAGAGCTCGAAGTCGGGCTCGACCTCCGGCGGCTCGGCCAGAAGCTCGAGCGGCGGAAATTCATATTCGTCCGAAGCGCCGCGCACGCGCTCCTGGCGCGGCGGCAGGCTCTCGTTTACCGGTGTCGGCGCGACCTCGGCGGCATGCGCTGCAGCCGCTGGCGCCACCGTGCGAGGCTCCGGTGCGTCGGCGACGGGCCAGTCGAACGAGACGCGGACCGAGGCGCGCAATGGTGCCTCGATCGGCAGGATGCTGGGCGCGGCCATCTCGCGATCGCGGATTTCTGCTTCGGCCGCGGCCGCACGCGCTGCGGCGCGGCGCTGCTCGATCGGCGACAAGGGCCGTCGCTCGTCCTTGACGATGTTGCGCGGCGGTGGCGCGACGACATCTGTGCGGATCATGCGGGCGACCTTCTGCACGCTGATCGGCGGTGTCGGACCCGCCGGCTGTGCTGCCGGCGGTTGGATAGCAGGAGCCTGCACCGCGGCGGCCGGCGGGGGAACCGGCTGAACCGCTACCGGTGGCGCCGTCCTGGGCTGCGCGGCGCGAGGCTCGGCCTCGGTCGTCGCCGGCTGGGCAGCGACGGCCGGTCGTCCTTCCGGCTCCGATTCGGCTGCGCGCGGGCGCATCAGATAGTCGGGCGTCCGCGTGAAGCGGGTCGTCGGCGTATAGGTGAAGGGGCGCAGCCAGCTCGGCACGGTATCGAGCGTGGCGGCTTCGATGGCGTCCGAAAGCGATGGCTCGATTCGGGTGGGATTCGGCGTCGCCGCGGCGGCTTGCGGCTTCGGATTCCCTCGCTCCAGCGGTCGATCGCCCGGCGAAGCAGAACGGTTCCGGTCGGGATCGTTGCCGTCGTTCGAAAAGGGAGGCCGCGTGGAAGATCGCATGTTTCTCGGTGCCCTGGCTCGGTGTCTTGCCCGCCGTCTGCTGGCCCCTCAAGGGATAGGAAGTCAGCGTTAACGAAGCGTTGTAGCCATGACTCGAATTGTGTCTTTCCCCAGGGTGTTGCAGGCCTGTAACGGGTCCGGGGAGGCACGGAAAGCCTAGGTTTCCGGGATGTTTTCCTTGAAGATCGCCTGGATGCGGATCGAGGGTCCGCCCGGACGGTCGTCGCCGCGTGCCGCCCGTGCCAATCGATCGATCGCCTCGCGCGCTTCGACCCTCGGATTCTGGTCGATGACGGCGTCCATCACGCCGGAGATCAGGAAGCGCCGCGTGAACTCGGTCAACTCATGTCCGATGAAGACGACCGACTTGGCGATGCCCGATTCGGTGAGCGCTCGCGAGATGCCGCGGTTGCCGGCACCGATGTTGTAGATGCCCGCGAGATCCGGGTGTCGCGCAAAAAGCGAGGAGGCCTCGCGATAGGCGCGCTCCGTATCGTCCCGCACCTCGCGCAGCTCGACGATGGAAAGTCCGGGATATTCCTCGTCGAGAATGTGCCGGAACCCCATCTCGCGCTCTTCATGGCCGCGATAGGACAGCGATCCGGCGAAAAGTGCGACCTTGCCGGTTGCGGTCCGAAGGAATCGGCCCAGCAGGTGCCCGGCAAGCCGGCCGGCGGCGCGGTTGTCGATGCCGACATAACCGACGCGCGGCACATGGCTGATGTCGGATATCAACGTCATCACGGGAACACCGGTGCCGGCCAGCGAGCGAATCGCCTCACGCACCACGGGGTGGTCGAGCCCGATGAGCGCGACGCCTTGGCTGGCCCCGTGGAAGGCGTCCAGCTTCCGCGCCAGTCCTTCTGGATCGAAGCCTTCGATCGAGTGGATGCGGAGGCGGATATCAGGGCGGACGGATGCCGCCTCGGCGAACTGCGCCGAGAGATTGTTGATGAAAGTGTTGCCGCCGCCCGGCAGCACGATATCGAGCGCCACGACGTCGACCAGCTCCGCCGCCTGGCCGACCAGTCGTGGTGTCTCTTCCGTATAGCCCAGCCGCTCGGCCACGCTGAGAACGCGATGGCGCGTTCGCTCCCGCACGCCCTCCCGCGCATTCAGAACGCGGTCGACGGTCGCCGTTGAAACTCCGGCCTCTCTGGCGATGTCGGCGAGCGTGGTGCGCATGCGTGCATTCCCTGATGGGCGACGTTCCGATGTTCCGCCGTCTTATGGAATGGATGATGGCAATGATTGAAAATGATGTCAATTCGATCGGCCATGATGGCGATCGCGATGTCGTCGCTCTAGGCCAGATAAATAAATAAAATCAAATTGATAATCTAAAAGTCAGGCACCTTCTCCTTTTGTTGCATTGCATCAAGCTAATGATGCATCGCATCAAAGGTTGACATCGAAAGAAATCAACATCAATCATTCGGGCAATGCAGGCGCCAAGCCTGATCGAGGGAGGATGGAATGTCCGACGCCAAATCACCCGATTCCCTGGGCTTCGCGCCCGATCCGGAAATCCGCGTCAAAGATTTGAAGATCGGCGCCATCGGTGCCGGCATGATCATGGCCGAGTGCCACCTTGCCGCCTATCACGAGGCCGGCTTCCCGGTCGTAGCTATCGCGTCGCGCAGCCAGGACCGTGCCGCGCAGGTGGCCGCGCGCTGGGGCATTCCGAAAGTTCACGCGACACCGCAGGAACTCATCGAGGATTCCGATGTCGAGATCGTCGACATCGCGTTTCCGCCGGACCAGCAGCCCGATCTGATTCGTCTGGCGCTGAAGCAGCCGCACATCAAAGGCATCCTGGCCCAAAAGCCGCTGTCGCTCACCCTCGATGAGGCGATCGCGCTCCGCGATGAAGCGACGGCGGCGGGCAAGATCCTCTCGGTCAACCAGAACATGCGCTACGACCAGTCGATGCGCGTGCTGAAGCAGATCCTCGATCGGGGCGAACTCGGCGAGCCGGTGATCGCGACCATCGATATGCACGCGATCCCGCACTGGCAGGCTTTCCTGGAGGACTATGACCGCCTGACGCTCGCCAATATGAGCGTGCACCATCTCGACGTGCTGCGGTTTTTGTTCGGCGAGCCGACCGAGATCTATACGGCGGCCCGCAAGGATCCGCGGACGACGTTCGAGCATAAGGACGGCATCACCGCCTCGACGATCAAGTTCGCATCCGGCGTCTTCGCCGTCTCGCTGGAGGATGTCTGGTCGGGCCCCCGCGAGGAAGGTTTCGACAGCGACGTCTACATCAAGTGGCGCGTCGAAGGCACGGAAGGCGTGGCGCAGGGAACGATCGGCTGGCCGACCGGGGCGGTCTCGACGCTGACCTATGCCTCGAAGCGCACCACCGGCGGCAAATGGGTCACGCCGAGTTGGGAGAGCATGTGGTTCCCCCATGCCTTCAAGGGCGTGATGGAGCAACTGCAATATGCGGTGAAGAACGGGACGGCCCCCGAGCTCTCCGTCGCCGACAATGTGAAGACCGTCGCGCTCATCGAGGCGGGCTATCGCTCGATGGCGGAAGGGCGCGCGGTCAGGCTCGACGAGATCAAGGTCTGACACTTCGACGAAAATCGTAACTCAGGGAGGAGTTCGGTCATGCTTCAGGTTGGAATTTTCACGGGGTATTTCCCCTATAGTCTCGAAGAGACGGCAAAGAAGATCCGCGCGCTCGGCTTCAACACGGTCCAGCTTGATCTCCATTTCAAGGATGTCGACCTTTCCGCCGGCCAGATCACCAAGGAGAAGGCGAAGAAGGTGCGCGACACCTTCCGCGACCACGACCTGCCGATCTGCTGCATCTCCGGCTATACGAACATCATCCACCCCGACAAGGACGAGCGGGCCCGGCGGGTCGGCTACCTCAAGGAGATCATCCGCAACGCGCGCGATCTCGGCAGCCCTTACGTGATCTCGGAGACGGGCACCTACAACACCGAATCCGACTGGGTGCACGATCCCAAGAACAAGACCGAGGAAGGCTTCGAGGTCTGCCGGGAGGTCATCGCCGACCTCGCGCAGACGGCCTATGACCATGGCGCGACCTTCCTGCTCGAAACCTATGTGAACAACGTCGTCGGCTCGGTCGAGGAGACCGTGAAGATGTTCGCGCAGGTCGATCATCCCGGCCTCGGCCTGTTGATGGATCCGACCAACTATTTCGAGACGCACAACATCGACCGCATGGATCCGATCCTGAACCAGGTGTTCGACACGCTCACCGACAAGATCAAGATCGCCCATGCCAAGGATGTGAAGCGCTCGGGCGACGACAAGAGCGAGAAGCACGCCGACATCGGCGACGAGGATGCTCTCGAAAGCCACACCTTCCGCGGCGTCGGCGAGATCGAGCTGCCCGCCCCGGGTCTCGGCTCGCTGAACTACGATCTCTACCTGAAGCGCCTCGCTGAGAAGCACCCCAACATCCCGATCATCATCGAGCATCTCTCGGAAGACGACGTGCCGCGCGCCAAGAAATTCCTCGACGGCAAGCTCCGCGCCCACGGGCTCTGAGCCGCGCGAAACCCATACCGCGAACATCAATATCCCCGGGCGTCGTCGGCGCCCGGGTCTCCAACTGAGAAGCGAAGATGACCAAGCCTGATATGGGAACGATGATGACCGCGCCTGAACCCGGCCGCGACTTCTCCATCGGCCGGATCCTGCGCCAGCGCGAGGCCTCCGTCGCGCTGATGATCATCGCCGTGGTGATCTTCCTCTCTTTCGCCAATGAATATTTCCTGACGCCGCGCAACATTCTCAATGTCGGCCGTCAGGCCTCGGTCGTCGCGATCGTGGCGCTAGGCCAGGCGCTCGTCATCATCGCGCGCGGCCTCGATCTTTCGGTCGGCTCCGTGCTCGGCCTGTCCGCCGTTGTCTCGGCCTTCGTAGCGCAGGCGACCGGCAATCAGGTCCTGGCGCTCGGCGCCGGCCTCGGCACGGGCATCGTCGTCGGTCTCGTCAATGGCCTCCTGTTCACGCGGCTCAACATCAACCCATTCATCGCGACGCTCGGCACGCTGTCCGTGGCGCGCGGCCTGGCGCTGCTGTTCACCGGCGGTATCCCCATTCCCTATTCGGGCTGGGCGCAGTGGCTTGGCGCCGGCAAGATCGTCGAAGTGCCGGTCTCGCTCATCCTGATGCTGCTACTGGCCCTCATCTTCCACATCTTTGCCACGCATACCCGCATCGGCCGCAATATCTATGCGATCGGCGACAGCCCTAAGGCGGCACGCCTCGCCGGCATCGACGTCGAAGGCACAAGGCTCCTCGTCTTCGTCCTGTGCGGCCTGCTCGCCGGCCTTGGCGGCATCATCCTCGCGGGCAACCTCGCCAGCGCCAATCCGGACCTCGGCCGCGGCTATGAGCTTGATGTGATCGCCGCTGTCATCCTCGGCGGTACGGCGCTGTCGGGTGGTCGCGGCACGATCTATGGCGTCGTGCTCGGCGCGCTGTTGATGGCGCTGCTCGGCAACGCCTTCGTTCTGCTTGGCATTTCGGCCCACTGGCAGGTGGTGACGAAGGGCCTTGTGATCATCCTTGCAGTCGGAATCGACGGCTTCCGACGCGGCAGGGAGGAGTGAGTTCGCCGTTGGGAAGGGAAACTGAAATGAAGCTTACACGACGCACTCTGCTGCTGGGCACCGGCGCCGCGCTGCTGTTCGGCTCGGCGGCAATCGCCCAGGAGCTGCCGCAGGGCGGCACTGTCAAGGCGAATGACAATACCAAAGGTCCGCAGCGCATCGCCTTCATGGCATTCCAGAACAATCCGTTCTGGATCCCGGTGACCGAAGGCGCCAAGGCGGCCAAGGACTATCTCGCCAAGTTCAACACGACCGTCGACTATGTCGATCTCGGCGACACGCTGTCGGCCGAAGTGGTGATCGCCGGCATCGAAAGCGCGATCGCTCAGAAATATAACGGCATCGTCATCGTGCCGGTCTTCGACGGCACCGAGCGCGCCATCAACGAGGCGGTGGCCCAGGGCATTCCGGTCGTCAACATCATCGCGGAAGGCAACGCCCCATCGGACCGGCTGCTGTTCATCGGCCAGGACGCGAACGCGGCGGGCGCGCAGCTCGGCGAGTTCATCGGCAAGAAGCTCGGCGGCAAGGGCAAGGTCGGCGTCATCACCGGCTATTTCGGTGCCGCGCAGCACACCAATCGCATGAACGGGGCGGTCGATTACCTGAAGAAGAACTATCCCGACATCCAGATCGTCGGTCCGTTCGAGAACCAGGACAAGGCCGAGATCGCCTATTCCCTCGTCCAGGACATGTACACGGCCAATCCCGACCTGAGCCTCGTCTATGTGACGGCCGGCGGACCCTTCGGCGCGGCCAAGGCGATCAAGGACCTCGGCCTGACCGGCAAGGTCGGCGTCGTCGGCTTCGATCATACGCCGGAGAATGTCGAATATCTGAAGACGGGCGAGATGTGGGCGCTGATCGACCAGGCCCCGTTCCAGCAGGCCTTCGATTCGACCGTGCTGCTCCACAACTACCTCATCGACGGCAAGGCGCCGGCCGAGAAGGTCATCGCCGTCAAGGGCAACATCCTGACCCCCGACGGTCCGCTGAAGTAATCGCCGTCTCGGGAGGCGCGGCGGCAGCGCCGCGCCTCGTTTTCCGAAAGAGTTCCATGAACGCCTCTCTCCTCAAGATCTCGCGGCTCGAAAAGTCCTTCGGCCCCGTTCGGGTGCTGCAGGGCATCGATCTCGACATGGAGCGGGGCGAGGCGATCGGCCTGATCGGCGAGAATGGCGCCGGCAAGTCGACCCTAATGAACATTGTTTCCGGCTCGCTTCAGCCGAGTGCCGGCAGCCTTGCCTTCGAGGGACAGGACATCGTCATCCAGTCCGTGCGGCACGGCCGCGAACTCGGCATCCGTTTCGTCCATCAGGAGCTCTCGATCATTGGCGCCCTGTCGATCGCCGAGAACATGTTCCTCGGCGACTACAAGGCCGGCCGGTCCGGCTTCATCAACCGCCGTGAACTCGGGGTTGCGACGCGCGCCGTGCTGGAGCGCGTCGGGCTTGCGCATCTCGATCCTTGGATGGAGGCCGGGCGGCTCAGAAGCGGCGAACAGCAGCTGATCGAAATCGCCAAGGCGATCGTCGAGCGCCCGAAGCTCCTCATCCTGGACGAGCCGACATCGTCGCTGACCCCTGTCGAGGCGCAGCGTCTGTTCGATCTCGTGTGCGAGCTGCGCGCCGAGGGCGTCGGCGTCATCTTCATCACGCACCGCCTCGAGGAGGCGCTGGCGAATTGCGGCCGCGTCGTGGTCCTTCGCGACGGCGTGCTCATCAGCGATCGCAAGACCGACGAGACCAGCAAGTCGCAGCTGATCCTCGACATGGTCGGCAAGGCGGCGACATTTGCGTATCGCGGCGGTACGCGGACGCCGGGCCCGACGCGCCTCTCCGTCAAGGGGCTCGCCGACGAAGATCATCTGAGCCCGATCGACATGGAAGTGCGCGCCGGCGAGGTCGTGGGCCTGTTTGGTCTCATGGGCTCGGGCCGGACCGAATTCCTCGAAACGCTCTATGGCTATCGCCGCGCCCGCTGCGGCGAGGTCCGGCTCGACGGCGCCCTCCTGTCGCGGGCCGGTGCCGACAAGTCCGTGTCGTCCGGTCTGTTCATGCTGCCGGAAGGGCGGAAGATCCAGGGCATCCTGCCGACCCATTCGGTCCAGTCCAACATCACCATCGCGCGCCTTCCCGCGCTCACCCGTCTCGGCTTCGTCGCCGAGGGGGCGGAGAAGGCCGACGCGGCGCGCATGGCCCGCTCGCTCAACATCCGCATGGGTGACATCCGCCAGCCGATCACCAGCCTCTCAGGCGGCAATCAGCAGAAGGCGCTCTTTGCGCGCGCTTTGCTCGCCGAGCCCAAGGTGCTGCTGCTCGACGAGCCGACGCATGGCGTCGATGTCGGCGCCAAGGCGGAAATCTACGACATCGTCCACCGCCTCGCCGAGAGCGGTGCGGGCGTTCTCTTCGCCTCGTCCGAGCTGCCGGAGATCATGGCGCTCGCCGATCGCTGCGTCGTCTTTGCCGGCGGCCGGGTCGCGGGAACGCTGGAGCGCGCCGCGATGACGGAAGACGCCATCCTTCATCTTGCCTTCGACTTCTCGCAGGGCGGCGATGCCGCTGCCGCGATGCCGGTCGGGCCAGCCTAACGACAAGGGAAACAACACATGGTGCAGCTCTTCGGGAAGACGCTGACGCGGCGGGAGATAGCGGCAAGCTCCGGCGCCCTGGCGCAGTTCGCGGGCGTCCGGCTGATGACGCTCGGCGACGGGCTCGAGCGCGGCATCCGCATGCTGGAATTTCGCACCGGCACGGGACTGCGCTTCACCGTCCTGGTCGATCGCGCCATGGATATCGCCGATTGCGACTATCGCGGTCAGGCGATTGGCTGGAACTCGCCGGCCGGGTTCCGCAGCCCCTATCTGCACGAATATGAGGGCGAGGGCGGCCTTGGCTGGCTGCGTTCCTTCTCGGGCCTGCTGGTCACCTGCGGGCTCGACCATATCCTCTTCATGTATGACGAGCCGGCCGACCACTATGTCTACGGCCCGCGCCAGACGGTGAGCCACTCGATCCATGGCCGGGTCGGCACGATCCCCGCGCGCCTCACCGGCTATGGCGAGGCCTGGGACGGCGATGAGTGTACGCTGTGGGCGGAAGGCATCGTCCAGCAGGCGACCGTCTTTGGCGAGGATCTGCACCTCATCCGTCGCATCGAGGCCAAGGTCGGATCGAACGAAATCCAGATCCATGACCGCGTCGTCAATCACGGCTTCTACAAAACGCCGCACATGTACTGCTACCACATCAATGCCGCGGCGCCGCTGCTGGAGGAGGGCGCGCGCTACGTTGCCCCGATCGAGGACGTCGTCTGGGCGGCCCATGCTGGCGAGGCTTATCGCCAGCAGGGCGTCGGCTACCGGACGATGCCGTCGCCGCAGCTGAACTTCCACGAACAGGTCTGGCAGCATGAATTGAAGGCCGATGCGGCTGGCCTCGTTCCTGTCGCCCTCGTCAATGACCGCCTCGGCCTCGCCTTCGAGGTAGAAACGCGCAAGGACCAGTTCCCCTGCCAGTATGAATGGCAGAACCTTCAGTCGGGCCAATATGCGCTTGGGCTCGAACCCTCCACCAACCACGTTCTCGGCCACAAGGGCGCACGTGATCGCGGCGAGCTGATCTGGCTGGAGCATGGCGAGGAGCGGCGCTACGACACGGTCTTCCGCATCCATGACGGCAAAGCGGCGCTGGCCGGCCTGGAAGCAAGGATCGCGGCGATCGCCGTCCAGCCTTCGGAGGAATACCCGGCGCCCTCGGGTAACCACCGCAAGATCGCGGGCCGCTGAGGACGATGCCGAGATGACGATGGCGAACAGGACCATTCTCTATACCGGCGCGGCAGGCGGCCTTGGCCTGCCGTCCACGCTTGCCTTCCTCGCGGCAGGGGCGACCGTGGTCGCGGTCGATCACGACCCCGCGAAGGTCGCGGCGCTTCGTGCGGCGGCCGACGCCGCCGGTCATGGCAAGCTTGTCGTGGCGGCCCTCGAAATGTCGGACCTCGGCGCCTTCCGTGCTTCGCTGGAGGCGCTCTCGGCCGAGGTCGGCGGCTTCGATATCGTCATCAACAATGCGGCGATTTATCCGTCCAAGCCCTTCGAGGACTACACGATCGAGGAGCATCAGGCCGTCCAGCGGGTCAATGTCGACGCCGGCATCGTCTGCGTGCAGGTCGCGCTGCCCTCAATGCGGGCGAAGGGCTTTGGACGGATCATCAACGTTGCCAGCGTCACGCTCTCCGGCGGCTGGGCCAATCTATCCCCCTATATCCAGTCCAAGGGCGCCCTCGTCGGGCTGACGCGGGCCTGGGCGCGCGAATTCGGGGCGTATGGCGTGACCGTGAACGCGATCTCGCCGGGCGCCTTCCCGACCGATGCCGAGAAGATCCACCCCGATCCGGAAGGCTACAATCGCCACGTGCTCGAGCGGCAGGCGGTGAAGCGGCGCGGCGATCCTTCCGATATCGCCAATGCGCTGCTGTTTCTCTGCTCCGACGGCGCCGGCTTCATCACCGGGCAGACCCTCAACATCGACGGCGGCTGGTGGATGACGTGATGGTCCGTCATGCCCCGCACCGATCGCCCGCTTGCTCCAAGGAAGGCTGACATGGGAATCCTGTCCGGATACCGCGTTCTCGACTGCTCAATCGCCATGGCGGGGCCGTTCGCTGCCCAGCGCCTGGGCGATCTCGGCGCCGATGTCGTCAAGGTTGAGCCGCTGGCCGGCGAGTGGCAGCGCCATGTCGCGGCGGGCGGCGCGCGCGGCAACAAGGTCAATGTGTCGTTCCTGTCGCTCAACCGGAACAAGCGCTCGCTGGCGGTGGACCTGAAGAACCCCGAGGGCAAGGCGGTGCTGATGGAGTTGGTGAAAACCGCCGACGTTTTCCTGCAGAACTACCGCCCCGGCGTCGCGAAGCGGCTGGGCGTCGATTATGAGAGCCTTTCGAAGATCAATCCGAAGCTCGTCTATGTCTCGATCTCGGGCTATGGCGAGGACGGTCCCTACCGCGATCGTCCGGGCCAGGATCTCGTGCTGCAAGGCATGTCCGGCGCGATGCTGTCGGCCGGGCGGGCCGGCGAGCCGCCGAATGCGGCCGGGCAATATCTCGTTGACGCGATCACCGCCTACACCGCCTTCGAGGGCGCGCTGGCGGCGCTACTGCACCGCGAGCGCACCGGCGAGGGCCAACTCGTCCAGGTCAACATGCTGGACGCGATCACGACAATCCAGATGCAGGAGCTATCGGTCTTCACGGTGGCGGGCAAGCCGCAGACCCGGTCGGCCGAGCCGCATGCCCATGTCTATATCCGCGCGCCTTATGGCGCGTTCGCCACATCGGACGGCTTCATCATCGTCTCCTTCCCGAAGCTCGCGACGCTCGGCGCGGTGATCGGCGAGGAATCGTTCCTGGCCATGGATGACGAGGTCGACACCTGGACCAAGCGCGACGAGATCTTCGCCAAGACGCGCGAGAAGCTGAAGACCAAGACATCCGAAGAGTGGCTGGCGCTGCTGCGAGCGGCCGACATCTGGTGCGGCCCGGTCTATGGCTATGCCGATCTGGTCGAGGACGAGCAGATCCAGCACAACGGCACCTTCGTCGAATATGACCACCCGACCGAAGGGCATGTGAAGACGCCGGGCTTCGCGATCAAGTTCTCGAAGACACCATCCGTCGTCGAGCGCGGCGCGCCGCTGGCCGGCCAGGACACGCGTGCGGTGCTGCAAGAGGCTGGCTATGACGCCGCCGCGATCGACAAGCTGCTCGCGGACGGCGCCGTGGCACAGGCGAAGGACTGAGCGCCATGACCGAGGATATCCGCTTCGAGGTTGACGGCGCCGTCGCCACCATCACGCTGAACCGGCCGCTGAAGCTGAACGCCGTCACGCCCGAAATGGCGAAGGCGATCGTCGCGGCCGTCGAGGAATGCAATGAGAGCGACACGATCCGCGTCGTGATCGTCACTGGCGCGGGCGAGCGTTCGTTCTGCGCGGGCTCCGACATCAAGGAGCTCGACACCTACGAGACGCCCTGGCAGTTCCGCAACCGCTCGGATTATTGCGACGCGATCCGCAAGCTGCTGAAGCCGACCATAGCGGCGGTGAATGGCTATGCCTTTGGCGGCGGGCTCGAGACGGCCATGAGCTGCGATATCCGCATCGCGTCGGAGAATGCCCAGTTCGCCGCGCCCGAGATCAAGCTCGGCTGGATCGGCGGCGGCGGCATGGCGGCCTTCCTCTCCCATTCGGTCGGCGCCTCCAACGCGGCACTCATGCTGATGACGGGCGATCCGATTTCGTCGGAGAAGGCGCTGGCCTGGGGCCTCGTCTCCGAAGTCGTACCACAGGCCGAACTGCTGGCTCGCGCCCGGACTATTGCCGGGATCATTGCCAGCCGCGCCCCGATCGCCGCCGAAACGGCAAAGCTCAACCTCCAGGCAGCGGTCTCCATGCCGCTCGACAAGGCGATCGAATACGAGCGCGACCTCCAGACGATCTGCTTCGCCACTGACGACGCCAAGGAAGGACGCGCTGCGTTTAAGGAAAAGCGGCAACCGACATTCAGGAGGCGGTAGCTCCCTTGCCGCCGCGCCAGATCAGCCGGCGGTAGAGTGTCGTACGATCGATGCCGAGCCGCCTTGCGGCGAGCGAGACATTGCCGCCGGCTGCCTCAAGGGCATCCTGCATCGCCACGAGCGTGACCTCGGATAGCGATGGCTCCGTTTGAGCTTCGGCCTTGGCCGGCGAGGCAAACGACATTGGCGAGCCGGCGGCGATTTCCGCCGGCAGCGCATCCGGCGGCAGGGGGCGGCCGGGCTCGGCCAGCGCGATCAGCGCGCGCAGCATGCCGGTGAGCTGGCGGAAATTGCCCGGCCAGTCATAGGCGGCGAGGCGTTCCAGCGTCTCCCCGGCCAGAGTCCCGCCCGACAGTTCGCCGCCGAGCGACTCCCATGCGGATTTTACCAGCGCGCGCCGATCCGGGAGATCGCGCAACGCCGGCAGCTCGACGACATATTGCGCGATACGGAAATAGAGATCGGAGCGGAAGGCGCCGCTGGCGACGAGCTCGGTGAGCGGGCGATGCGTGGCGCAGAGCAGGGCGAAATCGACCTTGACCGGCACGCCGCCACCAAGCGGCGTCACCTGTCTGTCCTGCAAGGCGCGCAGGAGCCGTGCCTGCAGGGCGAGCGGCATGTCGCCGATCTCGTCGAGAAAGAGGATGCCGCCTTCCGCCTGGCGCAGCAGGCCGCTGCGGCCCTGCCGGCGGGCGCCGGTAAAGGCGCCTTCCTCATAGCCGAAGAGCTCGGATTCGATCAGGCTTTCGGGGAGCGCCGCGCAATTGACCGCAATGAAGGGCTTGTCGGCCCGGTCGCTCATCGCATGGACGCGCCGCGCGAATACTTCTTTCCCCGCTCCCGTCTCGCCATGGACCAGCACGGGCACGTCGGCGGCGACAAGGCGGACGGCACGCGCCAGCGCCGCCTGCGTGGCGCCGTTGAAGAAAGGCTCGATCTCGCCGGCAGAACGCCGGAGGTGCGGAGCTAGCGAGCGCTGCGGCAGCGTTTCGGCATCGAAGCGACCCAGCAGCGTCGTGCCCGAGCGCATACGGATTGAGCCGATCTCGCCGCCCGGCGCGATCGGCTCGAACAGTTCGTCGAGCCGGACATGGTCGATTGCTTCCCAGCCGAGCTTCAGGGATTGCAACCCATGCCGGTTGGCCGCCACCAGGCGATCTTCCTCGAAGACGAGGATCGCCTCGCTGGCCGTTCCGATCAACTCTGCATCGCTGTGGAAACGCAGCACGCGGCGACCCTCGAGGTCCCGGTCGAACAGTCGGTGCTCGATCTGCTCCACCGCGAGCCGCACGAGGCCGAGCGCGTGAACATGGCGGACGGCCGCGTGGCCGGACATGTCGAGCACGCCGACCAGGTCGCCTCGGGGATCGAAGATCGGCGCGGCGGCGCAGGTCAGGATCCGGTGCGGCTCGAAGAAATGCTCCGCGCCATGAACGCCGATCGGACGCCGCTCGACCAGCGCCGTCCCGATCGCATTGGTTCCGATCGCGCTTTCGTTCCAACCAACGCCGGGCCGGAGCGCCACCCGCGCCGCGCGGCCTGCGAAGTCGGAATTGCCGACCATGTCGAGCACGAGACCGTTGGCGTCGGTCAGGATGACCACGCTGTCGGTCAGCCGCGCTTCTGCCCTGAGCGCCGTCATCTCCGGACGCGTAATGCGCCGCAGCCGCTCGTTCTGATCCTGGACCCGCTTCAGTTCCGCCGCGCTCATCACGCCGATGCGCGGCCGTTCTCCAATATCGAGGCCGTGGGTCGCGCAGCGTTGCCAGGAACGGAGGATCGGCTCGGCGACAAGTCCTTGCGGGACATCGCCTGTGCCGAAGAAGCGGCGGCGCGCGATTTGCAGAGTATCGCCGCTCGTCTGGATCGTCATCGGCCGTTCCTCCCGGCATGTTGCTTTCTGCAACAGGTGTTGCGGCAAGCTCCAATCCTTATCGCAGACTGTTGCACCGATTTTTCAGACTCGTCCATAGCCGAGGCGGGCCCCGCCCGGCCGCCGCCAAGACAGGCGTGAACGATCATATGCTTACCGTGCTGCAGCAAAGATTGACGCGGTGCAAAGCCGGCAAATGGCACGGCGGCTGCTGAGGTGGAGGGGCGTGTTCACCATGGGAGGAAACCATGAACAAGCCCGAATTCCTCGGCGCCAAGACCAAGTCGCCGTTCAAGCCGCGTTATGAGAACTTCATCGGCGGCCAGTGGGTCGCGCCAGTGGCCGGCCGCTATTTCGACAATTCTTCGCCGATCAACGGACAGAAGATCACCGAGATCCCGCGTTCGCAGAAGGAGGACGTCGAACTCGCGCTCGACGCCGCCCACGCCGCCAAGGTCGCCTGGGGCCGCACCAGCGTTGCCGCCCGCGCGCTGATCCTGAACCAGATCGCAGATCGCCTCGAACAGAATCTCGACCTGCTCGCGCTGGCCGAGACCTGGGACAATGGCAAGCCGATCCGCGAGACGACCAACGCCGACATCCCGCTTGCGGTCGATCATTTCCGTTATTTCGCCGGCGCGATCCGCGCGCAGGAAGGCTCGCTCTCCGAACTCGACCACGACACAGTCGCCTACCACTTTCATGAGCCGCTCGGCGTCGTCGGTCAGATCATCCCGTGGAACTTCCCGATCCTGATGGCGGTGTGGAAGCTCGCGCCGGCGCTCGCCGCCGGCAATTGCGTGGTGCTCAAGCCGGCCGAGCAAACCCCGGCCTCCATCCTTGTCCTGGCCGAACTGATCGCCGATCTGCTGCCGCCCGGCGTCCTCAACATCGTCAACGGCTTCGGCCTCGAGGCGGGCAAACCGCTCGCCTCGTCGAACCGCATTGCCAAGATCGCCTTCACCGGCGAGACGACGACCGGCCGGCTGATCATGCAGTACGCCAGCCAGAACCTCATTCCCGTGACGCTGGAACTCGGCGGCAAGTCGCCGAACATCTTCTTCTCGGACGTGATGGCTGCCGACGACGATTTCTTCGACAAGGCGATCGAGGGCTTCGTGCTGTTCGCTTTCAACCAGGGCGAGGTCTGCACCTGCCCGAGCCGTGCTCTGATCCAGGAAGATATCTACGACCGCTTCATGGAGCGGGCGCTGCCGCGCATCCGCGCCATCAAGCAGGCAAGCCCGCTCGATGATACGACCATGCTGGGAGCCCAGGCCT
Organism: Kaistia algarum; assembly: GCF_026343945.1. Classification (NCBI taxonomy): domain Bacteria; kingdom Pseudomonadati; phylum Pseudomonadota; class Alphaproteobacteria; order Hyphomicrobiales; family Kaistiaceae; genus Kaistia; species Kaistia algarum. The sequence continues at coordinate 818,863 of NZ_JAPKNJ010000001.1, read as the reverse complement.
CCAGCGAACAGCTTGAGAAGATCCTCTCCTATATCGACATCGGCAAACAGGAAGGCGCCGAACTCGTGATCGGCGGCGAACGTGCCGTGCTCGAAGGCGATCTTGCCGGCGGCTATTACGTCCAGCCCACCGTGTTCAAGGGCCACAACAAGATGCGGATCTTCCAGGAGGAGATCTTCGGCCCGGTTGTCTCGGTCACCACCTTCAAGACCGAGGAAGAGGCGCTCGCCATCGCCAATGACACGCTCTATGGCCTTGGCGCCGGCGTGTGGACGCGTGATGCCAATCGCGCGTACCGCTTCGGCCGCGGCATCGAGGCCGGCCGTGTCTGGACCAATTGCTACCACGCCTATCCGGCCCATGCGGCCTTTGGCGGCTACAAGCAGTCGGGCATCGGCCGCGAGAATCACAAGGCGATGCTCGACCATTACCAGCAGACCAAGAACCTGCTCGTCAGCTACAGCCCGAAGAAACTCGGGTTCTTTTAGTAGCTGACCGAGAGTCGGCGGATTCCCCCGAATCCGCCGACGCTTCGCCGGGCCGGACGTCTGTGCCGGCCATCCAGGCAGCCACCCCATGGAACGACAGGAGGGCCGCGATGAGCTCGTTCATCCCCCGCGTCACCGGCACGCCCGCCGCTATCAACCTCCTCCGCACGCTGCGGCGGGAACATGGCGACATCCTGTTTCACCAGTCCGGCGGCTGCTGCGACGGATCCTCCCCGATGTGCTTCCAACTGGGAGATTTCATGATCGGCGACCAGGACGTCCGGCTCGGCGAAATCGACGGCGTGCCCTTCTTCATGAGCCCGTCGCAGTTCGACTACTGGAAGCACACCCAACTGATCATCGACGTCGTTCCCGGCCGCGGCGGCATGTTCTCGCTGGAAAACGGCACGGAACAACGCTTCCTGACGCGCTCACGTTTGTTCGAAGACGTGGAGCTGGATCGGTTGGAGCCGATTGCGGCCGGCCCTGATCTAGCTCCAGTCTGATCGCCCTTTCGGATCGATCCTCCTCCCGGACGGTCTCCCTTGACCGGTGAAGCGCGCATTTTTCCGCTTCGCCGGTCTTGTTTTGGCCGGTTCAATAATCCCACTGCGCGCCGACGCCGAGTTCGCCCGCACCGTCGGCACCTGCCGCGCCCTGAAGGCGGATGTTGCGCGTTATGTCGACATCGACCGTCACCTTGCCGGACGACGCGTTCGGCCCCTGTCGGGCGCCGACATAGACCCGGTCGTTGAGGCGCTTGCCGATGCCGACCTGGCCGGTGGCGTCGACGTCGAGCGAATCGACGCCCAGCGAACGGCGGACGCTGTCCAGCACGCCAGGGCCGCCGCCAGAGAATTGGGCTATGGCCTGAGCCACTTGGATCGCCTGGCTGGCATTCAGCGTGCTGATCGACTTGCCGAACAGGATTCGCGACAGCACCTCGTCCTGCGCGAGGCTGGGCGTCGACGAGAAGCTGATCTGCGGGGCCGAGGCGGTGCCGGAGACGATGACCTCCGCCGTCACGTCGCTTGTCGTCGTCGATGCCGTGAAGTCGATGGTTGGATCGGTCGAGCCGCTGAAGCCGACCGTGCCTTCGGTGAAATCGAGGCGGCGGCCGAGAATGTCGAAACGGCCGCGACGGAGATTGAAGGCGCCGAGCGTCACCGGGCTCGCCGTCGTGCCGCGAACCGTCAGATTGCCGGCGAATTCGGCTTCGATGCCCATGCCGCGGACGAAGACCGCGTTGGGCGCGGCGAGCGTTAGGTCGAGATCGGCGACGAAGGCGGGTGCGGCTCGGCCGTTGCTCGTGGCGGCGGCGCGGGCTTTCGCCTTGGCGCGCAGGCTCGTATCGGCCAGCGTCTTCTGGCCGCCGGTGTTGATGTGGCGGACCTGCAGCGGATCCAGTCCCCCGGAGATGCGGTCGGGAATGTTGATGTCGAGGCGGCGAATGTCGAGACGGCCGCCGATCTTCGGGCGCGTCGCGATCGGACCTTCGATGGTGATATGGCCATCGCTGACCATCGAGATCAGCGCGCTGGAGAGCAGGGCCGCGCGGTTGAGGCGGATATCGATCGACGCCGGGAAGCCCTGCGCCGCGTCAAGGCCGATACGGCCGGAGCCGGAAAGCGAGCCGCCCTGCGGGGTCTGCGCGGTGAGGCGGGTCACCTCGAAGGCGCGATCCGTGCCGGTCAGCACGGCCTCGATGTTGGTGAGGGTCACCCCATTGACGGAATCGACAAAGGTCGCGCCGGTAACGCGTACCGTTCCGGAAGCGGCTGGCGCGGCGGTGGTGCCGCGGATGGCGGCGTCAACGGTGGCCTTGCCGCGAACCGTCGATCCCGAGGCGGAAAGTGCCGTATTGGCGATCGCGAGGTCGATGGCGCCGGCGATGCGCAGATCGAGGTTACCGGCGCCGATCGGGGCCGAGCCGCGAATGGTGAGGCCGGACAAGTTGCGACCATTGATCGAGGCATCGACATTGACCCGACCGCCGCCAAGCGTGCCGCGCGCGGCGATGTCGAACGGTCCGGCGCCCTGCTTGGCGATCTCGGCCGTCGTGAGGCCAGCCACCCGGAAATCGTAATTGCCGGAAGGGCTTGCGGCCGTCCCGGTGATGCGGGCGGTGCCGGAGAGTGTGCCCTTGATGTCGAGAGTGGGGGCGGCGATCGCGGCGATGGCGAGCGGCAGGTTGCGAATGTCGGCGGTCAAATCGAGGCTCTGGCCGGCGCGGCCCGAGATCGTGGCGCCGCCGCCGCCAGTCGCCAGCACCAGGCGGTCGATCGCAACTTCGCCCTTGGCAATCGTGATGTTGGCGGGGGAGGAGAGGGTGACGACCGCCGGGCCCTTGGCAAGACGAAGCTGGTCGAGCCGGATCCGCGTCGTGCCGGCCGATGGCGCGACATTGGCTTTGGCGGCGATCGATGCTCCCAGGAACGCCGTGTCGAGCGTGATGTCGGTGGCGCTGCCCGCGCTCTTCGCAGTTATCGTTGCTGATTCAATACGTTGCGAAGCGGTGACGAGGCCCGACAATGTCGCCTTGCCGTCGAGAACGGGCGTTCCTGCCGGGTCGAGGACGCGCCCATCGATGTCCGCTTGGTCGAGCCGGTTGCCGGCAAAGGCGATGTTGCGCGCCGTTCCGTTGACGGCGACGCGCTGGACCCCGTTCGGGGCATCGAGCACGACCGTCGCGTCGAGACGGCCGGCGATGTTGGTGAGGATCAGCGCCGAGAGGTCGGAAAGATCGGAGGCGGCGACGGTGAAGCGGCCGGTGGCTATACCGCTCGCTAGGCTTGCGCCGCCCGTCGCCCGGACGCCGCCAATGGCAAAATCGAGGTCGTCGATGCGCTGGCCGCCGGTTGTGGTGGCGAAGCGCGCGCTGCCCTTGGCCGGCTTGTCGGCGATCTGGCCGTCCAGGGCGATCGTGCCGGCCGGCGCATGAGTGAGGTCAGCGAGGTCGACGGCAAGCCGGAGATCTTCGATCCGCTTGTCCATGGCGACGGCCGAGGGGATGTCGATCGTCCCCTTGAGGCCGAGGGCGTCGAGGCCACCAGAGAAGCGCAGTTCGGCATTGGCGCCTCCACTGATGCGCGGGTCGAGCCGCTTCAGATCGGCGAGCGCCAGCTTTGCGGTCAGGTCGGCGGTCGAACGTTCGATGGCGCCATCGACGGCGAGGTCGAGCCCGTCGGCGGAGAGCTTCAGGCCGCTGACGCGGATCGAGCCATCGGCCGAGCGCGAGACGCCGCCCGCGATCCGGCTCTCGCCCTTCAGGAAGCCGTCGGCAATCGCGACACCGGTAGCGACGTCGCGAGCGGAGCCAGAAAGATCGAGCGAGACAGCGGAGAAGTGCTCGCCCGTATCGATCTTGCCATCGAGCGCGATGGTGCCGGAGAGCGGCCGGCCGGCGAGCGCGGCGAAGGCGGCGAGGTCGAGCCGCGGCAGATGCAGCGCGCCCTCGACGCCGGTGGCGCTCGCCTTGCCGGAAAAGGCGAGGTCGAGTGGGGCGAGCTTCACCGATGCATCGGTGATCGCGGCGCCGGAAGGGCCGAGCGCGCCGGCAAGGTCGAAACTCGCCGTGCGGCCGAGCGCTTCCATCACCTGGGCGTCGTCGGAGGAAAGGCCGCTCGCGGTGCCGGTGGCGGTGAAGCCGAGACCGTCAGCCTGGGGCGCCGTCTTGACGGCGAGGTCGAGGCGTTCGGCGCCATAGCCATGGCCGGCAAGACCCGTCGCCGCCAACTCGGCATCGACCGCTGGGTTGGCAAAGGCGCCGTTGACCTTGGCGTGCAGGCGCCAGTCCTTCCAGGCGACGCCCGGGGCGAAGCTGGCGAAATGCGAAGCATCGCCGCCGACGAGGTCGAAGGCGACATCGGCGGTTTTGGTATTGGGGTCGACCGTGCCGACCAGCGCGAGACCGAAACCGGCGGCGGAGAGGTTCAGCCCCTCGATCGTCGCGAGATTGTCCGCGCCGATCACGGCGGAGCCGTTCAGCGTCGTCTCGCCGGAGAGGAGCGGACGGATACTGGCCGGCATCAGGCCGCCGACGCTGCCCTTCAGATCGAGCATGACGCGCCGGCCGCCATCGACGGCACGAACAGCGCCGGTACCACCCAGGCGACCCGCTGCACCGGCATCGAGCGCGAGACTTCCGTTCCAATCGTCCAGTGGGGCACTGCCCTTGACGGAAAGCGACAGCGCCGGCAGGCCCTCGATGGCCGCGAGACGAGCCACCAGCCCGCCCTCCGGCTCGGAAGCCGTGACGTCGAGGTCGAGAATATCCTTGCCGCCATCCGGGGCATAGCGCGCCCGGCCCTTGAGTTTGCCGGGCGCATCGCGGCGCGTCAGGGCGAAATCGAGCGCCAGCCCCTCGGCCGGGTCGACCAGCCGGGCGGAGGCGGTCAGCCCGAGCGTCGCGGGCATGCCGACGACCGCCTCGCCGATGTCGATCGTCGCAATGTCGAGCTTGCCGAGCACGACGCGGATCATCGGCAGGCCGCCGGAGGATGCGGCCGAAGGAGTTGAGGCCGGGAGCACCGGCTGGCGCGAAATCGCGACGCGGTCAGCCGAAAGCGTGTCGACATTGACCCTGCCGCCGATCAGCGCCAGCGGGCTCCAGGCGAGGCCGAGATTGTCGATCTCGCCAAATGCTCCCTGGCTGTCGGCCAGCGTGATGCGGCCGATGCGCATGTCGGACGGCACGAAGCCCGAAATGTCCTCGATCGATACCGTGAGACCATCCCGGCTGGCGAGCCCGCTCGCGAACGAGGCGAGCATGCGCTTGCCGGGCCCCGTCTGGATCAGAGCGAAGAGGACCACGACGCCGAGGACGATGGCGACGAAGAGAATGCCGAGGGCGGCGACGATCTGGCGGGCGATACGCATCAGAAGGCCTGTCCGAGGCTTAGATAGACGCCGTAGCCGCGCTGGTCCTCGCCGCCGCTTACCGGCACGGCGAAATCAAGGCGAAGCGGTCCAACGGCGGAGTAATAGCGCAGGCCCAGTCCGGCACCGACGCCGAGCTGGTTCAAGTCCGGCGTTTCGGCGGCCGAGGCCGTGCCGACATCGACGAACGGCACGACGCCGATCGTGTCGGTGATCTTGATGCGCGCCTCGGCCGAGGCGGTGACGAAGGAAAGGCCGCCGATGATGTCGCCATCGGCGTTTTTCGGGCTCTGCGACTGGTAGTCGAAGCCGCGCAGGGTGCCGCCGCCGCCAACATAGAAGCGCCGCTGCGGCGGCACGTCGGTGAGGCTGGCGCCGAAGATCGATCCCGCGGCGACGCGGCCCGCCAGGATGTAGCGATTGTCCTCGTCGAGCGAGTGATAGGCCGAGAACTGACCCTTGGCCATGACCGGCCCGGCGCCGGCATCGCCCAGATAGACAAAGGGCTCCAGCGTGCCCGAGGCACGCAGGCCGCGGGTCGGATCCAGCACATTGTCGGTCGTGTCATAGGCCAGATCGATCGGGACGCCGAAGATGTTGTAATTGTTGGTACCCGAGCTGTCCTGGACCTGCGAGGCTTCGAGGTCGAGTCCGATGCCGCCGGAAAGCTGGTCGTTGAATGTGCGCCGGACATTGGCGGTGAAGGTGATCGCCTCGCGGATATAGGCGTTGGTCACTTCGCGCAGCACGGCCGCCTGCATCAGGAGGTCGTCCTTCGGCGTCAATATGCCGGGTTTGCCGAAGCTGACCATGAATTTGTAGCCAAACGGATCGGCATCCGGCACGGAGCTCGGCAATTCGCTGGCATAGGAGACCTGTCCGTCGAGGCGCAGCGTCTCGGCGCCGCCGAAGAGGTTGCGGTGGCCCCAATAGACATTCGCCACCGCGCCGTCCGTCGTGCCGTATTTGGCGCCGAAGCCGACATAGCGCGGCTTACGCTCGGTCACGTCGATATCGATCGGCAGCCGGCCCGATGGGTCTAGCTGCTCGCCCTCGATGATGCGCACGCCCGAGATCGCTTCATATTTGAGCAGCGCCTTGCGGGTCTCGGCGATCTTCTGCGGCGTGAACATTTCGCCCGGCTCGATCCGGACCCGTTCCTCGACGAAGCTCTTCTTCAACTTCTCCGTCCCGGTGACCGTCACCATGCCGAACTGGACCGGCCGTCCGGTCGCGATGAGATAGGTGACGTCGACGGTGCGGGAGGCATGATCGGCGACGATGTCCTTGTCGACGATCTTGGCGAAGGCATAGCCGCGGTCGCGATAGAAGGTGGAGATACGGCTCTCGGCCGCCAGAATGGCCGAGGAATCGGCCGCATCCCCGGTCTGCAGCCCCAACTGGCGCCATGTCGGCACGTCGGCGAGCGGCTTGTGCTTGTCGGCGTCGAGCAGTTCGATGGAGCCGAAATGGAACAGCGGGCCCGGGTCGACGGTGACATCGACCGGCACGGGACCGGCGGCGCGCGCCGCCTCGATCGCGGCCAGCGCGTTGGGCGCGGTCACGGGGACGCCGGCGACGCGGATGGTGATCGTCCCGCCATAACGCGCCTCGCCGTAAAGTGCGGCGGTGATCAGATCGACATCGGAGGCCGCGCGGCGCAGCAGCCCGGCCGCGCCGGAAGGCGGCGTGCGGCGGAGCGACAGGAGGTTGGACGCGCCACGCACCGCGTTGCGGACCGATCGGTCGGCGTCGACGACGTCGATCGTCAGCGCATAGGGCACCGCATCAATGACGGGCTCGGTCTTGCCTCGACCGAACAAGCCGCTGAACTGGTCGCCGATCTTGTCGAAGAAACTGTCGCCTTCGACGGCGAAAGCGCTCTGGGAACCGAGGGCGACGACGGCAAGGCCGACCAGCGCCATCCGCCCGCGCTTCGGATTGCGTCGTCCTCCAGGGAATGGCAGCCTCGAATTCGCCAACGGAACGCCTTACTCGTACGCCTCTGCTCGATGCTTTCTGCCTTCCCTATAGAACGCAGTTTCATGTGTCATCGAGGTTAATTTCGGGTTCCTTGCGACGATCAAACGTCGCCGCCAAGAAATTTCCGCTCTTCAGCAGGCTGTCTCCAAACGAAACGCTAGAAGCCGAAGGACGGTTCCTCTGCCTCATTCGGATGCATTTCGGCTCCGATGGCAAGGGTTGAGGCAGGGTAGGGGCTTTGAACCCTTCTCTTGATGCAGAGGGTTCAGGGGTCGAGCGAGGCGCCGGCCGCCAATACTCCGGGACTGGCGCCTCGCTCCGCCCCTACCCGGAACTCGTCGCTGCCGTCTCTGCCCGAAAGCTGGCATCCAACCTGCATCGCAACGTGGGTTCGGCTTCACCGTCTTGTCACCCGACGGGAGGAATGTCGAAGCCGACTGCATGATGCCTGCCGCGCTCGTCCCTTCATCCATATCAAGCCGACGCGCAACGGGCACCGGGGAACTCGTCCATGAACGAATATGACATGATCGTCATCGGCAGCGGCCCGTCGGGGCGCCGCGCCGCGGTCCAGGCTGCCAAGCTCGGTAAATCCGTCCTCGTCGTCGAGAAGGGTCGGCGGGTTGGCGGCGTATCCGTCCATACCGGCACGATCCCGTCGAAGACGCTCCGCGAGACGGTGCTCAACCTGTCGGGCTGGCGCGAGCGCGGCTTCTATGGCCGCTCCTATCGCGTCAAGCAGGACATCGGCGCCGAGGATCTGATCGCCCGCCTGCGCAAGACGCTCGACCATGAGGTCGAGGTTCTCGAGCACCAGTTCAGCCGCAATGCCGTGAAGACGGCGAATGGTGAGGCGCGGTTCGTCGGGCCGCACGAGGTCGAGGTCACGGCGGAGAACGGCGAGATCCGGGTCTATACCGCGGACCACGTCCTCATCGCCTGCGGTACCCGACCCTTCCGCCCGGATTATGTGCCTTTCAATGGCACCTCGGTGTTTGACAGCGACGAGATCATCGAATTGCCGCGCCTGCCGCGCAGCCTGGCGGTCATCGGCGCGGGTGTGATCGGCGTCGAATATGCGACGATCTTCTCGGCGCTCGACGTAGCGGTGACGCTGATCGAACCGCGCAACACCTTTCTGGACTTCATCGACAAGGAACTGATCGACGAGTTTATGCACGATCTGCGCGACCGCAATGTCGGGCTGCGGCTCGGCGCGGCGGTGACGTCGATCGAGGTCAAGGACAATGGGAAGGTCGTGACGACGCTCGCCGATGGCCGCATGGTGACAACCGACATGCTACTCTTCGCCGCCGGCCGCGTTGGCAATACGGATCGTCTCAACCTCGATGCCGTGGGGATTGCGACCGACCATCGCGGTCGCATCGTGGTCACGCCGCAGACGCTGCAGACCTCGGTTCCGCATATCTATGCCGCCGGCGACGTCATCGGCTTTCCGAGCCTCGCCTCGACCTCGATGGAGCAGGGGCGCGTCGCCGCCTGCCACGCCTTCGGGCTCGCGCCGCCGCCGCCGCCCGAGTTCTTTCCCTATGGCATCTATTCGGTGCCGGAAATCTCGACCGTGGGCATGACGGAGGAAGAGGTGAGGAAGCGCGAGATTCCGTATGAATGCGGCATTGCCCGCTTCCGCGAGACTTCGCGCGGCCACATCATGGGCTTGAACACCGGCATGATGAAGATGATCTTCTCGACCCGCACGCGCCGTCTGCTTGGCGTTCACATTGTCGGGGAAGGCGCGACGGAGCTGATCCATATCGGCCAGGCGGTGCTGAATCTGAAAGGCACCATCGACTATTTCATCGAGAACACCTTCAACTATCCCACACTGGCCGAGGCCTACAAGATCGCGGGCCTCGACGCCTGGAACCGGATGGCGCGGCCCTGAGACCGCGCCGGCCGATCCGCCGCTTCACTCGAAGAAGCTGACGCGCCCGGTCGCCACATCCTGCATGGCGGCGACGACCTTGACGTCGCCCGCCTCAACGAGGTCGCGGATGACGACGCTGCGATCGACGATCATCTTCGCCGCGAGCTTCGCATTCATGTCGGCAACGGCCTGGACGAAGGCGGGGTTGTCGGCGGTCTTCTCACCGTCAAAATCGGCACCCGCAGCGACGACTGCCGGCTCGATGTTGGAGAGTGTCGCCGTCAGATTGCCGAGCTGGGCATTGCTGATTGCGCCGCGGATGGCGCCGCAGGCCGTATGGCCGAGTACGACGATCGCTCGCGCGCCGGTCAGCTTGGTCGCAAATTCGAGGCTGCCGATGATGTCGGTATTGACGAAATTTCCGGCGATCCGGGCCGTGAACACAGCGCCGATCCTCTGGTCGAAGATCAATTCGGGCGGAACGCGCGAATCGATGCAGCCGACGATCGCGGCGAACGGCGCCTGGCCGGATGCGGTCGCCTTGATCTGGCCGAGGAGGTCGCAATTGACCGTCTCGTTGTCGAGCAGTCGCTGATTGCCGGCCTTGAGGCGCGCGATCGCGTCGTCGGGGCTCGTCGCCGTCTGCCGGGTCTTGTCGAACGGCACGCATGTATCGGCCAGCGCTGGTGCCGCGACGAGCGAAGCCAGACCGAGGCCGGCGGCGCCACGCAGGAAGCCGCGACGGCTGCAGCCACAGGCCGCAATTCCGCTATGCATATTCATGGAATGTCCCCTCCCGATGGCAGGCGCTTTCGCGGCCTGCCCGTGTCCCAACCCTTGCGGCACCTGTGAAATCAGAGGCCGCTTCCCCATATCCGGACTGGTGTGTTCGCAAGGCCGAACGTACAGACGCCGGAGCCAGCACACCGAGCCCCATACACCCCCAAGGTGAACCCTATCATGACGTTCTCGGCCTACGAAGTTTCCGTACCGCTCTTCCTCCGCGGCTTCGCCAATCTCTCCGCCAATCTTGAAAAGGGCAGGGCCTTCGCTACGGCGAACGGCATCGATCCGGACGAGCTGGTGGAGGCAAGGCTGATCGCCGACATGCTGCCGCTTTCAGGCCAGGTGCAGCGGGCGAGCGATACGGCCAAGGCCTGCGCCGCGCGGCTGACCGGCATAGCCGCGCCGAGCTTCCCCGACGAGGAGAAGACGCTGGCCGAATTGGAGGCGCGGATCGCGAAGACGGTCGATTTCCTGAAAACCGTCCCACCGGAGGCGTTCGAGGGCGCCGAGGCGCGGCCCATCACGCTGAAGTCGCGCGGCGGCGAAACGCATTTCGTCGGCCGTGACTACCTCTTCCAGCACGCGCTTCCAAACTTCTATTTCCACGCGGCAACCGCCTACGACATCCTGCGGATGCGGGGCGTTCCGGTTGGCAAGCAGGATTTCCTGGGGCCGTTCGGCCAGTAAGACGAAGGCGGCCACCCGGTTGGGGTGGTCGCCCTCTTGCCGAACCCGATTAGCCCGGGTTGGGAGCGTCGTCCGGCTGTGCGGCGTCGTCTGGCGCGCCGGGACCCTGCGGGCCGGCGTCATCGGGACCGGCGCCGGGTGCCGGCGGCGGGCCGCCGGCCGGGCCGCGATGGAAGCCGCCGGGGCCGTGGCCGTCCGGTCCCATCATGCCCGGTTCGCCATGCATCCCCGGACCACCGCGCATGCCCGGACCACGCGGCGGTCCGAAGCGCAGTTCGACGCCCGCAAGCTTTTCGAGCTGGTCGGCGGTGAGCGTGGTCTTCAGCACGTCGATTGCCTTGGTCAGCGTCGCGGCCTTGGCAGCCCGCTCGGTGATCTCGCGGGCGAGGCGTTCCTCGCGGGCGAAGGCCTTGGCGCCGTCCTTGGCCGCGTCGTCCGGCTTCGGCGGCGCGGGCGGCTCGAAGAGGGCGAGCAGGGCGCTGGTATAGTCGCGCCACGCATCGATCTGGTTGGCGCGGACCCCGATCAGGGTTTCCGCCGCCGAGAGCTGCATGGCCAGATGCATTTCACGGCCGGCGCGCGGACCCTCGCCGCGCATCCACCCCATCGGGCCACGCGGGCCGTCGGGACCGCCCTGCCGGAAGTCGGCGACCTGGGCATTCGCAGTCTTCGGTGGTTCGGAGGCCGATACGGCCGAAAGCACAGTCGATCCGGCGACGACCGCGAGGCCGAGTGCAGCCAAAGTGCGTTTCATTGCAGTCTCCTTGGTTCGTTGGACGCAGGCCGAAATTAGGAACAGCTCGTGGCATCCCATCGTCCTTTGCGTGACGGAGCCTTGCGCCAAAGGGGAAACTTGTTTCGAAAGGTTTCTGTTCCGGGCCTTGTGAGATTTCGTTACCAAATCAGCATTCTGCCGGTGGAAGATGGCAGTATGGCTTTCGGCGGAACGGGCGCCGCGTGTCCGAGCGAGGAAAAATGCAATCTCAGCCGCATATCTTGGTCGTCGATGACGATCTGGAGATCCGCAAGCTGCTCGGCCGCTATCTCGACCAGCAGGGCATGCGCGTCTCGCTCGCGGCCGACAGGCGCGAGCTGGAGGAGAATCTCGCGACGCAGACGATCGACCTGATCGTTCTGGATGTCATGCTGCCCGACGCTTCCGGCCTCGACATATGCCGCCAGCTCCGCGACCGCCGCCCGCATGTGCCCGTCATTCTGCTCACGGCGCTGAAAGAGGATGTCGACCGCATCATCGGCCTGGAGATCGGCGCCGACGACTATCTCGGCAAACCCTTCAACCCGCGTGAATTGCTGGCCCGCATCCGGGCTGTGCTGCGTCGCGTCTCCGATCTTACCGAGCCGCCGACGGTCGCTGCCTACCGCTTTTCCGGCTTCGTCGCGACGCCCGAAACGCGCAATGTCCTCGATCCGGACGGCGCCGATGTCGTGCTGACCGGTGCCGAGTTCGATCTGCTGCGGGTCTTTCTCGATCGACCCGGGCGTGTCCTGTCGCGCGAGCAATTGCTGGACCTGACGCAGGGCCGCGAGGCCGATACGCTTGACCGGTCGATCGACGTGTTGATGAGCCGGCTCCGCCGCAAGCTGGGAGATGGCGGCCAGTTCCAGATCTTCAAGACCGTTCGCAATGGTGGCTATCAGCTCTCCGTCCGCGTTGATGTGGTGGAGACGGCCGCTTGAACTCGCTCCGCCTGCGGCTCGCGCTCCTCGTCGTCGGGGCGATTGTCGCGGTGGTGGGCCTTGCGACGGTCGTTGCGATCGGCGTGATCGGACGGCCCGGGCCAGATCGCATGGTCGCAGATGCGGCGTTGCAGGTCGATCTCATTGCGCGGCTGGCGGCCGAATTGCCGGATGAGTTCGAGCCCGGCACGCCGGCCGGTTCGAGGCTCGGTCTGCAACTCATGCACCGGCCGGCCGACGGCATCGTCGAACCTCGGCTCACTGACCAGATACGACGACAGCTCAGCCGCATCGGCCGGCCGATCGACGTCGTGGTCACGCAGCCGAGCCCCGGTGCCCCGGCTACCGTCTCCGTGCCGATTGAGAGCCAGGGGTGGTGGATAACGCTGCCGCTTTCGACGCTCCCGCCGCCGCCCCGGGCTGGCTGGGTGCTGCTCCTCGGCTGGATGTCGGCGATCACCCTCGGCGCGGCCGGCATTGCCGTCGTCATTTCCAACCGCCTGGTCAAGCCGTTGCAACTGGTCGAGAGCGCGATCGCTGCCGTCGGGCCGGACGGTGTGTTGCCCGCCCTGCCTGAAACCGGATCGGGCGAAATGAAGGCGACGGCCGCTGCCTTGAACCGTCTTTCCGCCCGACTGAAGAGCGCCATGGAGAGCCGCATGCGGCTTGTCGCCGCCGCGGGCCACGACCTCAGGACGCCGATGACGCGCATGCGCCTTCGCGCCGAGTTCATCGTCGACGATGAGGAGCGGGCGCTGTGGCTGTCCGATCTGGAGGAACTTGACCGCATCGCCGACAGTGCCATCCGCCTCGTCCGCGAGGAGGTAGAGGCATCGGCGCCCGATCCGATCGACACCGGCCCGTTCCTATCCAGCCTGGTTGGCGAGCTCGTCAGTCAGGGCCACGCGCTTGAGCTGGGACCGTTGGCTCCGGCGTTCCTGAGCGTCACGCCGCTGGCACTCGCCCGCGCCTTGCGCAACCTCCTGATCAACGCGGCGACGCATGGCCGCGGCGGCAGCCTCTCCTCGCGCGTGGAGGGGGCGATGCTCGTCATCCGGATCGAGGACAGGGGGCCGGGTATCCCGCAGGAGTTGATCGACCGGGTCTTCGAACCTTTCTTCCGGGTCGATCCGGCTCGCCGTCAGTCGATGCCGGGGGCCGGTCTCGGCCTTGCCATTGCCAAGGAGATCATCGAGCGCGGCGGTGGTACGATCCGCGTGACGAACGCCGAAGGCGGCGGCCTCGTCCAGGAGGTCAGGTTGCCGCTGGCCGCGAACATCAATTGAGGCTCTACGTCGTCGCGGGCAGGTCTTGCGCCCTCGGGGGTGCCCAGATCTGCCGGCCTGCCAAGGGTAGCAGCGCTTCCGCCGGCATGGGCGCGGCAAACAGCCAGCCCTGCATGCGCTTCACGTTCCTGTCGGCAAAATAGAGACGCTGCTCTTCCGTTTCGACGCCCTCGACAATGACGGCAAGGCCAAGTTCCCGGGCGATTTCGAGCATCGGTGGAACGATCCGCGATTGAGAGGAGCCATCCGTGACATGGCGGGTGAAGCTGCGGTCGATCTTGATGCAGTCGACCGACAGATCGCTCAGATAGGAGAGATTCGAATAGCCGGTGCCGAAGTCGTCGATATGGATGAGGTAGCCTGCCTCGCGGAGCTTGCGGATGCTATCCGCCTGCGCCGCCGTATCCACAATGCGTCGTTCAGTCAGCTCCAGCGCAATCTGATTGGGGTGGATGCCGCGTAGCTCGAAATATTCGTGCAGGATTTGGAAGAGCTGAGGCTCCAGCAAATCGTTGGCTGTGATGTTGAGACTGACTTTGAAGTTCCGATTGAACCGCAGGAACGTGCTCAGATCCTGGCTGGCGAGCCTGACGGCCAGCAGGAAAAGATCGATGGCAAAGCCGCCGGCCTCGGCGACTTCGATAAATTCCGACGTATCGACCTGACTGCCATCCTTGCGGAACCAGCGCATCAGCGCTTCGGCCGATACGCAGGTTCCCGTCGATGTGTCGATGATGGGTTGGTAGTGAAGCTCCAGTTCGCGGCGTTGCATGGCCCGCCGAAGCGCCCGATCCATCGACGCGTGCCGGGTGATCCAGTATTGCACTAGGGCGGCCCCGATGATCCCGAGAAGCGCCCCGCCCGCGGCGGCGGCAGCGAGCGTGCTGGCATGGGCCAGGGCGACGTCGGACCAACGCATGCTCAGGACGTAGCAGAGCCAGCCCGTACAGGCTGAAACCAGCATTCGCTCGCTCGTGATGATTGGCTTTCCAGCGCGCAGCGCCGTCTCAGAGAGCCCGACCACCGGGCCATTGCCGGTCACGACCGAACCCATGGGGCCGATCCGAACTATGCTGAGTTGGTGGCGACGGCCCAGCATGGCCGGCGGATCGATGTTGGGCAGTCTAGCCACCACCACATGATCCGCGTTCAGCACCATCGCCTTGACGCCCGGGGCCTGCGCGAGTTCGGCGCTGACCCAAAGCCGCCAGCCGTTTGGTGCCACGAAATCCGGGTGCGCAAGCGGCGGGATGGACTGGGCCCGACTGCCGAGACTGCTGCTGCACAGCAATTTTCCATCGGCTTGATACGCGACATCCTTGACGCCTCTCGATCGCAGCAGGATCACCCTGACCTGGTCGAGAAAGGCCGCGCTGCAGGGTGGGTCCTGGATGCTGCCTACATCGCGAACGACGCTGGCCGTGTCGGCGATTTCCGTGGCGCGCTGAGCTATCGCCTCGCTGACGATTGTCTTCATGCGGTCATGCTCGAATCGGAACACGAGAAAGCCGCCCAGCGCGGTTGCCAGCAACGAGGCGACAACCCCTATCCCAATGATTCTTCTAGTATTTTTCTTCATGATCTGGAAGGGCCCCCCAGCCCTTCCAGAACAGTATCCATATCGAATTTAGTTAAACAGTGACCTTCATACTCGACAAATTTCTTGGTTAATCTATAAAATTTTAGCCAAATTTTCTGAGCAGTAGTCTCAGTGCGAGACATCCATAAAATCAATACTGTAAATTCTATCGATACATCAAAAGGGTTGTGTTTGACGGGCCTGGCGACGCGTGCCCTCAGGGGGTGGCGCCATTCGCCACGCTCCGTCCCCCGACCCAGACGGCGACGATGTTGGCCTTTGAGGCCGTGTTGATGGTCTTTTGCAGGACGCCGGCCGCGTCGTCGGCTTCTTCGACGATCCGGAGCGTCGAGCCTTGCGCCGCCGGGTCGATCAGCAGGGCGTCGAAATGGTAGCCCTCCGCGAAGATGCCGACCGGCAGGTCGAGCGCGGCGCCGCCGCCGGCGGTGGCGAGATGGAAGGCGAGGTCGAAATCGACGCGCGAGCCTGGCCGTCCGCGTCTTTCCGCCGGCAGGGACGGATCGACGCCTGTCTCCAGCATACGCGACGCCGCGATCGTCATGCGCTGCACTTCGAGCATCGAGGCGCTCGGCCCGCCTGAAATATCGGTGCCAAGCCCGACGCGGACGCCCTTTTCGAGTGCGGCCCGCAGGGGGAAGACCGAATTGGCAAAATAGGCGTTGGAGAGCGGACAATGCGCGACACCGGCGCCGCGCGCGCCGATGCGGTCCATGTCGTCCGGCGTGATAAAATTCGAATGGGCGAGGATCGTGCGCCGCGTCATCAGCCCGAAGCGGTCCAGCGCTTCCGTGTCGGTGACGCCGTAGCGCGATAGAGCATAGCCATGCTCCCAATCGCTCTCCGAGCAGTGTGTCTGAACATGGCATCCGCATTCGGCGACGATCTCGCCAAGCCCTTCCAGCACGGCGTCGGTACAGGAGGGGATGAAGCGCGGCGTCGCCACGGCGTGGACAAGGCCGTGATTGTCGGGATGGGCGGCGACATAGTCGATGACCGCGCGCGTCCCGGACAGCGCCGCCGCCGCCGAGGCATCGCGATAATAGGGCGGGCATTCGTCCGGATTATCCATCGCCACCTTGCCGACAAGTGCGCGCTGGCCCGCCTCGATGCAGAGATCAACGAGGAGGCGGGTCGCCTCCTCGTGCACGGTGGCGAAGTAGAGCGCCGTGGTCGTGCCACCGGAAAGGAGGTCGCGGACCAGCGCTCCATAGTGCCGCCGCGCGAACGCGACATCGGCATAGCGCGCCTCCAGCGGGAAGGTATGGCGCTGCAGCCAGTCCTCTAGTGGCACGTTCAGTGCCTTCCCGAGCTGGGGATATTGCGGTGCGTGGATATGGAGGTCGACGAAGCCGGGAAGGACGAAGCTGCCGGTCGGCATTTCAACCAGCGAGCCTTTGGCGAGCGCTGTCGCGCGCGCTTCCCCGTGGCCGGCATCCGACGAGCGATGCAAGGCCGCGATGTCGCCCCGATCGTCGAGGCGGATCAGCGCGTCCGCCAGGATGTCGAGGCTGCCGGCTTCGGGCGCGTGATAGAAAGTGCCGGCGATGGTCTTGCCGCGAAGATCGGTCATGGGCTGGTTTCGGTCCTGGGGTGCGGCTCGGTCCGCCAGAGAAGGCCGATGCCGATGATGGCATAGAGGATCGCGAACAACACCATGACCATCCGGGTCTGGAACGATTCCGGCGCGGTGGTCGGGATCGGCGAGACGCCGAGGCCGAACACGACGAGGAAGATGCCGAGCGACCCGGCGAAGACCTTGCCACGCGCCGGATCCGCGGCCCTTCCGCCGAGGAACAGGCCCATGGTGAGCAGAATCAGGAACATGAAGACCAGGCTCTCGCGCATGGACAGCAGCGTATAGGCGAAAGAGGCGAGCAGGCCGCCGATGACATTGACGACGAGCAGGCCCCAGATGGCCTTCTGGTCATGGGCGATATCGGCCTGGTTGATCAGCGAGACGACGGTGAGCGGCACAACGATGGCCGTCGTGAAGGCCGGGTTGATGAAGCAGATCAGCACCGAGCCCAGCAGGATCAGCGTGTTCGATGCAGCGCGTTGCAGCGGATGGGCGGGGGCCGGCCCGAGCGAGCCGGCATCGCCAGGCCCCGACGCCGCAGGCTCGGGGAACAGGGCATGCGCCGCCCAGGCGATCAGAAGGCCGGCCGCCAGCGAGCCGAGCAGGACCGCGGACGTCGCCTGGCCGAGATCGATATTGGCCATGCCGAGTACGATCGTAACGGTTGAGATTGTCAGCACCAGCCCGACGATTGGCAACGCCTTGCCGAGCGCCTGCGCCGTAAAGCAAAAGAAAAAGAGCAGGCCGATCAGCAAGAGGAGAACGACCGGACGGTCGTTGAACAAGCCGACCAGAAGGGTCAGGGCGCCGCCGGTTACAAAAACGACCGCCGCCATGACGATTCCTGCCGCCAGCGGCAGAGGACGACGGCTCGTCACCAGGAACTGTAGCGCCAGCATCGGCGCGAGAAAGGGCAGCACCGAACCGATGGCAATGGCGGCGGTGAACCCCGCCGAGACGGCGAAGGCGAGGCGCAGGCCGAAATGCCGCTCCCGCTTCAGCTCAAGCGCCTCGGCGATGCCGTCCGGTTGTTCAGGTCGCATAGCTCAGCCACGAGACGAGCCGGATCCAGAGCGAGCCGAGCGCATTGGCCACTGGATTGTCGCCTGTATAGATCACGACATTAGCCTGCGAGCCGTATCGCACGCCGGACGGGACGCCTTCGTCAAGCACGATGCGAAGCGGGAAACGCTGCGCTTCGCGCACCCAGCCGCTGTCGTTCTTGACCGTCGGCAGGCCGGTTGCCGGATCGATGCCCCCCTGCGACACACCCCAGCCCACGCTTTCGACATGGCCGCCGAAAACGCGTCCGGGCAGCGTGTCGAGTACCACTTCGACGGGTTCGCCCGGCGCAAGGTATTCGAGGCTGTTCTCCTTCAGGTTGGCGGCGATCCAAATGGTTTGCGCATCCAGGAAGGTCATGGCGAGCTGGCCGACACCGACGAACTGGCCGATCGCGAGCTGTAGATTGGTCACCGCGCCGCCCGACGGGGCGAGGACGGTGGTGCGCAGCAGGTTGAGACGGGCGGTTTCCAGCGCGGCCAGAGCCTGGCGCAACTGCGGATTCTCGTCGCCGGCCGGGCCGAGTGCCTGGCGGGCTTGCTCCAGGTCGGCTTCCGCGCGGGTGACGCGTGCCTCGGTGCTCTTCAGCAGCGCTTCCGCGTCGTCCTGCTTCGCCTTGGCGTAGACGCCCTTTTTCACAAGCTCAAGCACCCGCTGCGACTGCTCGCGCTGGTTATCGCGCTCGGAAATCGCCTCGACGAGACGGGCTTGCGCTGAATCGACGGCCGAGGTCGAGGCGCCGATGGTCTGCCCCACCAGCGCCAGCTGCGCCTCGGCATTCTCGACGGCGATCTGGAAGGGCTGCGGATCGAGGCGGAACAGCAAATCGCCTGGCTTGACGACCGCGTTGTCGACAACGCCGATCTCGATCACCTTGCCGGCAACCTCGGGCGCGATCTTGACGACATAGGCCTGAACGCTCGCCTGCGAGGTATAGGGCGTAAGCCGCTCCATCAGGATCGACACGAAGAAGAACAGGATCGTGATCCCCAGCACCACGAGTGCGGTGCGCCGCAGCGGATTGCCGTGCTTCGGTTCGTCCGGCAATTCGGGCTTCGGCTCGGGCTTGATCTCCGGCGTCGGCTCGGCAGGGGTTGCGTCGATGACGATATATTCGGTCGACATGATGCTCCCCGATCAGTGGGCCTGGGTGACGGCGGCGATCACGCCGAGATCGCGGAGGGCGGAGATCATCAGCTGGACGGCGAGCGCTGACAGCAGCAGCCCCATCACCTTGGAGATGATGATGCCTACCCCGGCATTTTTTCCGAGGCCCAGCTTGCCCGCCGACAGCAATATGCCGAGGTTGAGCGCCATGATGGCGAGCACGATCAGCGCGATCACCAGCTTCTGGACTAGCGTCTCCGTCTCCGCGACGATCGCGGTGATCGCCACGAGGCCCTGCGGCGTCGCCATCAGCGGAATGGCGAGCGGATAGATTGCTATATCGGCGGAAGGCAGCCCGCCGACTTCCTCGTCCTTGTGTTCGCCCAGCACCATGTCGAGCG
The DNA here is from genome assembly GCF_026343945.1 of Kaistia algarum. Taxonomy (NCBI): domain Bacteria; kingdom Pseudomonadati; phylum Pseudomonadota; class Alphaproteobacteria; order Hyphomicrobiales; family Kaistiaceae; genus Kaistia; species Kaistia algarum. Next base: position 799,423 of record NZ_JAPKNJ010000001.1, on the reverse strand, counting down.
CGAAAAGCAGCAGGATCAGCCCGCCGGCGATCTTCAGCGCCGGAATCGACACGTGGAAGAGGTTCAGGAGGTTCTGGCCGAAGAAGACGAAGACAAGGCACACAATCGCGGCGACCGTCACTGTGGAAAATGCGATCTGGCGCCTTAGCGCCGGCCCCGCCGTGGCTGTGAGCTTCGTGTAGACGATCGCCGCCTTGAGCGGGCCGACCGTGACAAAAAGGAGGGCGATGATGTCCGCAATTCCGAAGTCCGGCGACATGGGCGTGGGTTTCCCTGGGCGAAGCGTGCGCAGCCAGCCATGAGGAGTAGAGCAAATTACCAAGGCGAAACAGCCCCTCCAGACCTTGGCCACAGGCATGCGTCAAACCCGGAGAGCTCGCCCGCTTGCGCTCCGAAGTGGAAAACATGGCGAACCCAGAGAGTCGTCGGTAAGTAGTATTGCAGCGACGGTAGGGGCACTTTACCGAAGTCGACGAATATCCTATTATACACGGCCTCCACTTGAATCGAATACGATCAAATGTGAGAGTGAATATTCACAGGCACGTTCCGCTCCCTTTTTAGGAGGGGTTGATCATGCGTAGATTGACGCATCTGGTCTTGGTTGCCGGCGTTGCGTTGCCGTTGATCGTCATCGGCGGCGATGCGTTTGGCCAGGTTCCGCCCCACACGCCCGGAACGGTCTGTTTCACGCCGCAGTTCTGGTGCTGGGCGTCTCCGCCTGGTCCCCCGGGCTTTGCGTGTGCCTGCCAGACTTCCGGGGGCCCGATTCCAGGCCAACTCGGATAAAGGCGAAGATAAATGGCTGGAGGCAACGCTATGGCCGACTTTGCAGCCGATCAGGCGAAAGAGCTGCTTGATGATGCGATCCTTATTGCCTCGTTCGGGCAGCGCGCGGGCCGCCTCGACGACGATACGCTGTTTCTTGCCATCCAGAAGGTCAAACAGGGCAACCAGATCAGTTGGGGTAGCCAGGAATTCTCCGATCTGCAGGCCGCGATCAACAAGTCGATCAAGCTTATATCGCCTGCGACGCTCATCGATCTGAAGAGTGGCTGGAATCCTTTCGGCAAGCAGCGGGAAAAGAGCGTAGCTCGTGAGAGCCGAAGCCGTGTTCTCTTCGTCTTCGCCACGGTCCTGCTCATCTTCGTGTGCGGATTCTATACGGTCTGGTACAAGCGGGCCGCGGCGCTCGTCGAGGACAGCCCGACGATCAAGATCGACAGGCAGGATGAGATCATCAACGATGTCTTCTTCAGAGCCATTGAATCCGGCGAGATCGATAAGGATCAAAGGGCGATCAAGATCTCGAGTCTTTCGGACATTACAATCAGCGAAAAAGTCGACGAGCTTCGCAGACTTCAGCGGCAACTTGGAGAATTCAAGCAGAACTATAACGACATCATCGTCGACAATGTTCCGGGGAAGGTGCTGATATACAGCGCTTTGAACGTGTTGTGGCCGCCGAAGCTCATTTCCACTGCGCAAGCGGGTTCGATCGATATTTATTCCTTGCCGCAGCAGCCCGTGTCTCAGTTGACCGACCGTACGAAATGCATCCTCATATCGCAAACTCCGCAGCCGGCTGGAGCGGAAGCTTCACCGACAACGCATAGCATATCGAACTTGTCCGGCTACGTGTTGGATCGCGATGACATGTGGAACCAGATTCGTTGCATTGTCGGCCTGAGGTCGATGGAAGAACTCGGCCTCGCCAACGTCAATCAGGAGGTCGTCGCGCTGAAGAACAAGATCGACGTCTTGGGGCTATGGTTCCTTCCGGCGCTCTATGGCGCGCTTGGGGCAGTAATGTTCTATATGCGCGAGTTCCTCAATCCAATGACGCGAAATCCAGGACTTGCGTCGGTATTCCTGCGCGTGTCGCTGGGCGTTTTCGCCGGCATCGCCGTGGTGTGGTTCCTGTCGCCGGCGGTGAAGCAGGGCATCGGGATTCCGGATCTTGGGTTCGGCATTCTCACTGTCGCCTTCCTGTTGGGCTTCAGTGTCGACGTGTTCTTCACGCTGCTCGACAAACTCGTGACCATGGCCAAGAACGGGATTGGCCGCCTCGGCGCTCCCACACCCGCGCCCGGCGTTCCCAAGTAAGGCATCCCTCGCAAGCCTTCATTAACCACAACGGCCTAGTCTGGGTTCTGGGGTGGCGATCCTTGGTGGCTTCGTCGGAGTTGCGTGTGCGTATTTCGGCCCGGACGTTTCTTCTTCTCGCGACAGCGGCCGCGCTTCCTGGCATGGCTTCGGCCGATCCCTGGACGCGCCTCTATGCCGAGCGCACCGCCGCCTATCAGCTTCCCGCTCCGCTGGCCGCAGAATCGGCCGCGCTGACCCATGGCACGGCCAGCGAGGCGCCACCGGCGGCCGAACCGGCGCCACCGGCCGCCGCTCCCGCCGCCGAGGCTGCGCCGCCCGCGCAGACGCCTGTGACCGCACCGGTCGAAGCCGCGGCTCCGGCACCGGCCGCCAAGCCTGTCGAAAAGGCGGCCATACCAGCCGATTTCATGCAGCAGGCCAACGAGCCGGTTCTGCCCCACAGTTGGGAAAAATCCGACCGGGCCGATCCGCGCATCGCGCGGCTGCAGATCCTGCTCGACCGCGCCAACATCTCGCCCGGCGTCATTGACGGCCGCACCGGCCGCAATCTCTCCAAGGCCGTGGCAGCGCTGCAGAACATGTACGGCCTGCCTTCCACCGGCCGCCTCGGCCCCGATGTCGATGACATTCTCGGTCGTTTCGGCGCGACGCCGGTCTTCGTGCCCTATGTGATCACACAGGCCGATGTCGACGGGCCCTTCGTGCCGGTGATGCCGAAGGACTATGGCGAGATGGCCAAGCTCGACCGTCTCGCCTATCGCGGGCCGACCGAGGAACTGGCCGAGCGCTTCCACATGGACGAGGCGTTCCTGCGCCGCCTGAACCCGGATATCGACTTCAACACGCCCGGCTCGGTGATCATCGTCGCCGATGTCGGGCCGAATGCGACGGCGAAGGTCGCCCACCTTGTCGCCGACCAGCAGGCGCGCCAGCTCATCGGCTATGACGCGGCCTGGAATGTCGTCGTCGCCTATCCGGCCACCATCGGCAGCACCGACATGCCGTCCCCGACAGGTATTCATGCCGTGAAGGCGATCGCCGTCGATCCGGTCTATTGGTATCGCCCGAAGGTCAATTTCCAGCAGGGCAACAACACCAAGTCGCTGAAGCTGGCGCCTGGGCCGAACAATCCGGTCGGCGCGGTGTGGATCGGCCTGGACAAGCCGACCTATGGCATCCACGGCTCGCCGGAGCCGAGCAAGATCGACAAGACCAACAGCCATGGCTGCCTGCGCCTGACCAATTGGGACGCGAAGGAGTTGGCCCGTCTGGTGAAGCCGGGGGTCGATGTCGAGTTCATCGACCCGACCCCGACGGCTTCGGTCGCGGCGGCTCACGCCACCGCGGCGCCCGCCGCCATGGCCGAGGCCTCACAGCCGGCGGCGATGCCGCCGCCTCTGGCTCAGTAGGGACCGCCGGAGGCGATCCGCGCGAACGCCGCCTTCAGCGCCGCAATCCGGTCTGCATAGGCGGCCGAAAGGCAGCTGACATCGGCGCCGCAGGCCTGCCGCCGCGACAGCCAAGCCTTCTGGTCATCGCGCGTTGCTCCGGCGCCGCCCATGGCGAGCAGCGGTAGCAGCGTCTGATAGAGCGTCGCCATCTCCACATCGGCATCGTTCAGAGCAAGGTTGCCGCAGATCGCCACTTCATCCGGCTTGGCAGCCTTGGCGCAGGGAAAACTCGCGGCCAGGGCCGGAGCAGGCAGGGCGCCCGCCGCGAGAATGGCGAGTGAGAACAGCAGGCCGGCTTTGCTTGTCATGTCTTCGCCTTGCAGGTCGTCGCCTTGCCGGCGATGGTCAGCGTTCCGCCATTGCCCTTGATCCAGAATTCCGTGTCGTCCTTCACGTAGCGCCCGCCATCGGCGGAAAGCGCCTGTGGCAGCACGAGCTTCCGGCCGGTCTTATAGGCGAGTGTCACCGAACCTTTGGCGGCGGCCGGCGGCGTGAAGGTCGCGGTAAAGGCCGTGCCGTCGGCACAGCGATAGCGCGCGGTGGCATCGGCCATTGCCGGCGCCACAGAAGCCAGGGCGACGGCTATGCCGACCGCCGACGCAACCCAGTTGATTCGCATCTTTGCCTCCTCGACAGCATTCGCCCGGAGTTTAGCGGGGTGGATGGATCGCCGCGAGGGGCGGGCTCAAAGCTGCGTGCCGAAGGTGACCAGCCAGTCCGGCATGGCCTCCACCAGCGCCCCTTCGACCACGCGGTCATATCCGGTCAGCATGCCGAGGCCGACGAGAATAAAGGCGAGGCCGAGTAGCGTCCGCCCGATCGCCGCCGATCGCCCCGCGACCAGCTTGCCCCGGCGCGCAAGCAGGCCGAACAGGAAGCCGGCGATGAGAAGCGAGGCCGCGGCACCGAGCGCGAACACCATCATGGTGATCATCGCGGCGGCCAGCGAGCCACCGCCAGCCGCCAAGGCCAGAGCGGCGCCGAGAGTCGGCCCGACGCAGGGAGCCCAGGCCAGCGCCAGCAGCGCCCCGAGAAGCGCCTGCGCAGCAAGGCCCGAGATCGGTAGCCGGCCCGCAACTCCGTCAGCCAAGGCACCGAGCGGCGCCATCATCATCTCTGCCCGATGGGCCAGTGCCGGCACGATCGACACAATGCCGAAGCCGATCAGCAGGATCGCGATGACGATCCGCCCCGGACCGGTATCGCCGAGCTCCGTGCCGAGCGCGGCTAGAATACCGCCGATGATACCGAAGGTGACGGCGAGCCCAAGCGCGAGGGCCACGGGGCCAAGCGGATCGCGCGCCCGCGCCCCGGCGATCACGATCGGTGCCAGCGGCAAGACGCAGGGATTGGTGATGGTCAGGAGGCCGGCCAGGAAGGCGAGCGCAATGGCCGCCATGGACTTAGGAGACCGCCGAGAGGACCTCGAGAACCGAGGCCTCCGACGTCCCCCACGACATCTTCGCGACCTGCTTGCCGCCCTTCCAGGCGATCAGGGTCGAGCGCGGGACGCCGAGGGCCTTCACGATGTCCTTCTGCTTGTCATAGTCGACCTTGAAGAACTTGATGCCGTCATAGCGCGGATCGCTGGCGAGGCGGGAGAGGATCGACGCCTGCGCATGGCATTGCAGGCACCAGGGCGCATAGACATGCACCACCACCGGCTTGCCGGAGCGGATCGCCTTGTCGACGGCGGCGGCGTCATAGGCGACGAACTCAAACGCCGAGGCGGGCGGGATCGCGATCCCAAAGGCGACAAGGGCTACGGACCCCATGAGCGCGCGGCGTGACAGCATGTGAGTGTTCTCCATCGTCATCGATGACATCGATACGAAGGAAACCGGCGGGCGGTTACGCGATCACGCGGAATTGAGGACGGGTGTCAGGCGACCAGCACGGCCCCGAAGATGCTGATCAGGCCGATCGAGGCGGCTGCGCCCGTCCAGTAAAGCTTGCGATGGTGCTCGTCGCGGAGAGCGTCGCTGGGTTGGAACGCCTGGGCGGCAACAACGGCGGCGGCGGCGACGGCGGTGTAGACGAAGACAGGGAACATCAGATCCGTGGCGTGTTTTTGTTGTTAAGACCTGATTGAGGATAATGGATCGTAAACGCCGAAGTCCAGCGTGACGGACGCCGCGCCGCCGCTGAAACGCGCCACGGTGCGAGATTTCGGCCGGTAACGTTAAGGCGCGGCGGCGCGCCTTCCACCGTCCCTATTTCTTGCCCCCGGCCGAGGCGGGCTGCGGCGTCTGCATCCAGAAGGGCAGCTTGGCAAACCAGGGCGCCGCATAGCTCATGCTGGTCGACTTGCTGAAATTGGTGAAGTCGTTCCAGAGCCCCAGCGCCTTGCCGTTGCCCATGCCCTTGAAGCCACCCTGTGCCAGCACGTCGCCGGCATAGTGCGAGCAATTGGCGCAGCCGAAATCGAAAGGCTCCGTCCCTGTGCCCGGCATGCGGCCCTTGGCGTAACTCATCGCCTGGTCGACGGAAGCTCGGGGGATGCGCATCGTATTATATTCGAAGGGCCGTCCGGGCATGTAATAGGGCGGCTTACCCTCGGCCTCGTTGAAATCGGCGAACAGGGCCTTCTTCGGTCCAGTCGGCGTGTCGACCGTGCCTCGCATGCCGTTCTTCTCGGTGAACCAGAAGCCGCCGCCGTCCTTCTCCAGGATGATCGCGACATGCCCGTCGGGGCCGCCGATCGACTTGGCGAAGCCGACGCCGATTTCCTTGCCGGTCGGGGAGGGCCAGAAATTGTCGAGGTTGTCGCCGATGACCGTGAAGCGGCCGCCGCGGGTCGAGAAGCTGTCAGCCGGCCCGAGGCCACGCGCCTGGCCGTAATAGGTCCCCTTGCCGAAGGTGGCGCCGCGAACGTTCTTCGAGGCGAAAGGCAGCAGCGAGGTGACGATATCGAAGGTGCCGGTCGCGTAGTTCCCCTCGCTATATTGCTCGATGCCACCGGCGACGCCGTAGGCGGCGAGCGGCACGGCGAGTTCGGGCGCGAAGACCAGCGCCGGGGCGATGACCGCGCCGAGGCCCATGGAGATGCCGAGTTCGCTCCAGGAGAAGCCCTCGGCGCGCTTCCTCGGGTCCTCCGACATCTGGATGCCCTGCCGCACCGCATTGATGCCGCCGGCAATCAGCGCGCCCACCGCCATGACGGCGAGAATGGCGAGGAAGGCGAATTCGCCGTCCGGATCGATCAGATCGATCGGGTTCTGCGCCGCATAGACATAGAGCGACGACGAGTTGGCGTAGCCCTGCGGGTCCGGCGAAAGGAACAGCCCGTGCACAGGATTCATCAGCCGCCGCTTCGAGAGATAGAGCCCTGTTGCGGCGAGATGGCGCTGGCCGCCAAAAATCGGCTCGGCGCCGAAGATCGAAACCGGGCGGACGGCGCCGCCGGGATCAAAGATCGTGGGCAAGCCGAAGGGGCGGTAGCGATAGGTCTCGATGAGCGAGCCCTGATCGTCGGCGAGCGCCACGAGATTGTGCCGCCCGTCGAACAGCGTGAAATGGGTCGCGCCGGGGCGGTGATAGGCCAGCGGCAGACCGGTCGTCGCATGAACGGTCTTTTGCCGGATCGCAATGCCGGCTTCGCTCTCCTGATCGGCGCTATCGCCGAAATAATGCAGCCGCCGCGCCGGCCGCCCCTGTTCGCCGATCACGGCCGGCCGGCCGAGGCTGTCATAGGTGAGGCTCAGGACTGTGCTGGCGCCGGATTTGACCGTGGTGATGCGGCCGAGCGCATCGGCGCGATAGGTGAGGGTACCGTCGCTGGATTGAACGCCTTCGGCCGAATGGGTGAAGGCGGAGAGCCCGTCGCTCAGGATCCGGTGGCCCGGCAGATAGGTATAGGCGCGGTTCGCCTCGCCGGTATGCGTCGCCGTCAGCCGCGCGTCGCTCCGATCATAGCTGAAGCCTTCCGCCTCCGGAGCGCCGGCCGCTGCGCCGGAAGCCGCGGTGATCGCCGCGTCCTGGTCGGTCTGCAGCGATGCGTCGGGCAGCGGCAGGACGAAGCCCTTCTTCGCACTCGCGAGGCGGTATTTCGGGTCGAACTCGAAATAGGACAGCGCCGAAGTCTGCCCCAGCAGCGCCTCGATCCGGCGGCGATTAGCCTTGTCGTAGCGATAGCGGATCCGCTGGTCGGCGCCGGCCGGGCTTGTCGCGGCCAGGTCGACGAGGCGTTTGCGCTCGTCATAGCGCGCCTGGATAGCAAGGGAGCCGGGAAGGTCCGCACTACCGAAATGCGCGCCGCCGGAAGGCTTTAGCAGGGCGAGCGGCGTAACGCCGGAGCCGAGCGCGCCAGCGGCTGTCTGCTCGATCTTCGTGACCGTGCCGTTCAGATCATGGCTGTGCCGCTCCGTGCGCCCGTCCGGCCAGATGCGCAGTACCTCGCCGCTCGCCTCGTCGAAGCTGCGGGTCATTGTGGCGCCGCCGCTCGTTTCGGCGACCAGGCGGCTGCGGCTGTCGTAGGCGCGTTTCACCGTCTCCGCGCCAAGATCGGCGCGCACCACACGGCCAAGGCCGTCATAGCGGAACTCATGGGCGGGAACGGCGTCGACGCCAGCCGGTACTGCCGCATTGGTGATCGCGGCCAGCCTTCCGCCCGCGTCATAGGAATAGTCGAAGGCGACGCCGCTGCCGAGCGCCTCCTGCGCGATCCGGCCGTCCGCGCCATAGCTGCGCGTCGACGTGACGCCGTTCGGATAGGCGGTGGCGATCATCCGGCCGACGCCGTCATAGGCATAGGTCGAGATCTCGCCGGTCGGGTCGGTATAGCGGATCGGCCGCGATAGCGGATCGAGCTGCCAGCGATGGGCGACGGCGAGCCCGGCCGCATCGTAGATTTCCTCGGTTCGCTGGCCGAAGGCGTCATAGGCGATGGTTTTCACCCGGCCCAACGCGTCTTCCTGCCGCACCATCCGGTCGGCGGCGTCATAGCCGAACTGCATCGCCGAGCCGTCCGGATCGATGGCGGCGCTGCGGCGATTGCGGGCGTCGAAGCTGTAGCGCTTGACGATAGACGAGATCGTGCCGTCGGGCTCGACATGCCGGCTCTCGGTCCGGATCACATTGGCGTTGCCGTCATAGTCGTAGCGCTCCTCATTGCCCATCGGGTCGGTCTGGCGCGTGAGCCGGCCGAGCCCGTCATAGGCGAACAGCGTCTCGCCGCCACGCGGACCGACAATACGGACGAGGCGGTCGTTCGGGTCGTGGAAATAGCGCGTGACGACGTCGACCGCCATTGTCGGGTCGTCGACGAAGGAGGCGGTCGTCTCTTCGACCAGCCGGTATTTCTCGTCATAGCGATAGGTCGTCTTCGCCAGCGTCCGTACGGTTCCCGACCCGTCGTCGCCAATAGTCTCGACACGTTCGACGAGGTCGCCGCTGCGCCAGGCCTGCCTTATTTCGGTGCCGTCCGGCCGCGTCGTCTTCTGAAGCCGCGCGAAGCCGTCATGGTCGTAGTGGGTAGCGAGCCCATCCGAGGCGATCTCCTGCGTGACTCGGCCGCTGCGGTCATGAACATTGCGGGCCGTAAGGCTGGTGCCGTCGCCGCCGGAACGGGTTTCCTTGATCAGCGCCCCGCGCTCGTCGAAGACGCGGCGGATCACCGTTCCGGCCGGATCGACGGTGCGCGCTGCAAAGCCGCGAAAATCGTAGCAGGACGTGACGACCCGCGGCGCGGCGGTATTGGCGGCCATCACGATCTTCAGCGGAAAGCCGAGCACGTCGCGCTCGAAGCGGTCGACGATGCGGGGGCCGAGGCCGGGCTCCGCATAGTCGCCGCGCGGCCGCTCGATCGCGCTGAGTTTCCGGTCGGCGTCGAAATGCAGGAAGACGCGCGGATCGTCGCCATTGACTGGCGGAGGCGAGACGATCTCGGTCTGGCCGAGTGCGTTGACGTTCTTGTTGGTCGAGTTGCCGTTGCCGTCCTTGTTGGCGACATCGAAACCGAAGGCGTCGTAGCCGGTCTCGTTGACGATGCCGAGGCCGCCGACATCGAAGACCTGGCCGATGAGGCGGCTCGCTTCCGCACCGGCATTGCCATAGACGCTCTCGTTGCGCGCGCCGTCGGGAAGGATCGTCGCAAGGGTCTGGCCCTTGGCATTATGCTCGAAAAGCGTCGCCGAATTCTGCACCGTGCCGTCCGGCAACGTCGCATCGGGATGGCGGATGCGCTTCAGCTTGCCGGTATTGGTGAGCGCGCCGGGGTTGAGGTCGAAATCATAGTCGTAGCGGACCAGCGAGCCGGCCTCGTTCTTCTCCTCCACCAGAAGCTGGTATTTCGGCTCGTAGCCGCCGCGCCAGACGATCCGGCTCGGCGCCGGGAAGCCGGCGGCGGCGGTGAGTTCACGGCGCAGAAGCTTGCCACGCATGCGCGGATCGACATTCCCATCGTCGAAGATGGCGAGTTCGGCGCTGCCATCGGGAAGCGTCGTCGAGACGAGATTGCCTTGGCTGTCATAGCCGTAACCGATAGCGACGACGCGGAACGACAGGTCCTTGACGAGACGGAAGCGCCGGTCGAGCAAGTCACCGCGATAGTTGAAGGTGTAGGTCTCGACCCCGAAATCGGGATTCATCACCTCGACCTGCACGGCGCCGATATTGATGAAAAGCGGATCGTCCTGGTCGTATTGCAGCTGCGTGTAGCAGAACTGGAACAGATAATCGCCATAGAGCTGTTCCGTTAACTTGGCGAAGCCGAAGGAAGCCGGGTCGTCCTCATAGGCGTTTTCGAGATAGACATTGCCGTCCGAATCCGCGACGCGAACGATGTTGTGGCGGATCAGCGGATGCTCGAAAGGATCGGCATAAACGTAGATCCGGTCGACCCCGTCTGGATGGTCGCTGGTCGGCGGCGAGACGACGCGGGTGAGCTGCATCGTCTGTTCGTCATGCTCATAGGTCCAGCGCCGCCCGGCCGGATCGCTGATCGCGACCAGCAGCCCGCAATCGTCATAGTCGAAATGCAGGAAGCGATCATCGTCGTCGCGCACCTCGGCGAGGCGGTTCTCGCTGTCATAGGTGAAGCGCAGCGCATTGCCGTGGCGGTCCGACAGCCAGACGATTGGGATCCGCTCGATTTCGGTCCAGCCGCCGGGGCGCTGGAAGCGCATCGTCGTGCCGCCCTCGCCGAGCACCTCATAGGTCTGCGCCTGGCCGACGACCGGCTGCAGCTTCTCGAATACGCCGCGCGGCGGCTCGAAACCGGCGCCGGTCGGCTTGAAGATGTCCTCGTGCAGATTGCGCCAGAGCGCGATCGTCCCATCGGAAAGTTCGCGCAGGTAGAGATTGTAATTGTGGTCGAAGTTCCAGCCGAACGGGCCGAACACGGCGATACCGCTGCGATAGCTGCGCTTGACCGCGAGCGGCAGGATCGTGTTGGGGATTTCGAGATCGGTGTCGTCGAGAAAGAACGCGCCGTTGAAGAGATCGACCGGATCGCCGGCGTCGGTCTTGGTCTTCGGTTTGTCGGAGGAGACCTGCTTTTCCGGTTCGCCCGTCGGCGGACGCGTCGGCTCGTCGCCGGGACCGGGCGGCGCGTCGGGCGGTGTATCGGGCGTCTCCGCGCCATCCGTCCCGGCCTCTTTGGGGGCGGGAGCGCCCTGATTGGCGGCGGAATCGCCGGCATTCGGATCCGGCTTGGTGTCGCTGGGCGGCGTCGGCGGTGTGCCGGTCGGCTGGGCATTCGTGCCCGGCCCGCCCGCGCCGCCGGAAGCCGTGCAGGTGTCCTGCATATTCTTCCAGAAGTTCGGCGACTTGTCGGCCCGGCCCGTATCGGGGTTCTGCGACTTGAACGCATCGGCGAAGGCGAGGGCCTCGCAGGGATTGTCGGTCTGAAACTTGTCGCCACCCTTGTAGGTCGTTCCGCCATAGTCGAATTTCTTGGCACTCGCTGGGACGCCGACCGTGAAATTGGGCATGGCCGTCTCCTTCGCGTCCTAGCGGATCGCAACCACCACGGCACGATTCCCAGCCCAGACCAGATCGCCTTCGTTGATGTCGACGGCGACCTCGGCAATTTCCGAAGCGGCGTCGATGAAGGCCGCGAGGTCTTCCTCCAGCCGCAGGCATTCCGCATTGGTCATCACCCGGCCGACGAGACGCGCGATTTCCGCCGGATTATCTGGCTTTGTCAGGAACCGCTCGACGACGACCAAGGTTGGCTCGCCGGTCTGGCGATGGCGGCCGAGATGGATTTCGAGACCATCGCGAACCAGTTCGTTGCGCGTCACCGTGACCATCAGGGGCTTGCTGCCATAGTCGATCTCGATCTCGGCGATGTCCTCGACGCGAGCCATGGCGAGATCGGCGTGGCGCTTGCCGATGGCCATCATCGTCTGCGCCGTGCGGGCCAGTTCCCGGCCCGCCTCGTCGTCGCGCGCGACATTGACGATGAACTCCTCGAAGCCGTCCTCATCGCGGGCGACCACGTGCCAGACGCTGGAGGTGTGGCCTTCCTTGATGTTCCAGAGTTCGCAGAGGCGCGGGCCCTTCGGCGGAAGTCGCGCTTCGAGATAGCGCTCCGCCGCGCGCGCCGATTGGCGGAACGAGAGGACGTGCAGCCGCAGCGCCGCCGCGCGCAGGTCGAGAAGCGCCGGCTCGTCGCTGGGCGATCCGTCATGAAGCCGATGGGCCAAGCGCGACCAGTCCTCCGGCTCGGCGATCTCGCTCAGGAGGCCGCGGCTGGCGATACCGTGGAACGGTCCGCCGGACCCTGTCGGGGTCTCGCCACCGGCCGGCGGAACCGGATTGCGATCCGGTCCGTGATAGAGGCTGAAGGCGAAACCCGGCTGTCGTCGTGGCAACGGGTCGGTGCGTCGCACCGTGGAGGGGCTTGCCATGACGCTGTCCCTATTTGCGCTTGGCCGTTGATGCGCCGTCGTCCTTCTTGCCCGAGCCGCCCTTGAAGGCGACGCCGAGCGCGGCGAGCTTCATGCGCTGCGCCTCCGCCTCGTCGAGGCCGGTGATGCGGGCGAGGTCGGCGCTGCGGAAGGTGAGCACGTCTTCGAGCGACACCGCCTTCGCGTCCTTCTTGAGATAGCCGGCAACGCGCGACACCACCTCCTTCGGCAGTTTCGAGGCGCCCTGGCTGCGGACCAGTTCCCGGCCGAGCCGGCTCTGGAGCACCTTGTATTCGAGCTGTTTGGCGAAGAAATTCGTGTCGATGAAGCGCTGCGGCACGAGCGTCGGATCGTTGAGGCTCTTGAGCGTCTCGGTCCGCATATAATTCGAGAGTTCGTTGACCTGCTGCAGCGTGTAGCGCGATTCCGAGACGCGTCCGAGTGGCATCGAGGCTGCCGCCGGAGCCGCTGCCGCAATGGCCGCGCGGGCCTTCTCGGCACATTCGACGCAAGGCTCGCCATCGACCGCGTGCGTATGCGCGGCCATGGCCTGCATCGGCGCCGCGCCGGCATTGGCACTGGCATAGCGTGTCGCATAATTGGCCGCGGCGCGCGAAACAGCGAGATGCGCGGGGATCGGACGGATCGCGACGACCATCTCGTTGAGATGGCGCTGTCCTCGGTCCGAGGCGCAGCAACAAAGGCCGCGCGTCGTGATCATCAGCACCTGCTCCTCGCCGATCTGCTTGGTCGGCGTGGTCGAGATGAGGTTGACCTGAACCTGGCGCCGCGCATGGCCGGCCCAGGACTGGATCGTGTCGGGGCAATCGACGCAGACCTCGCTGCCCTCGTAGCAGATATGGCCGACTGCTTGGGCGTTGATGTTCAGGGTGTGGCCGTTCGGCGTGACGACGACGCTGGTCGAGCCATGCGTCGCCTCGTTGATCAGGTCATTGTAGGAATCGATCCGGTAGCCGGCCGGCGCATCATAGGTGACGGTGTCCTGCTTCTCCGTGCGGTAGCACTGGTAATGCACGTCCCAGCATTCGATGAAGCAGGCGCGGGCGCCGACAATGCGTTCGGCCGGAATGTCATGATCGGTTGCGACCGGCGCATTGGCCGAGGCGATCGAGGTCGATTCCGACTTGCGGTCATAGTCCATGATCGGCGTCGTGGTCAGATGGCTGGTGTCAAGCCGGAGCGCGACGCAGAAATCTTTCTGCTCCTTCAGTTGCGCGACGACGAGGAAGAATTCCTGGATGCCCTCCACCGGGCGGGGACCGCGCACGAAGCCCGAGGGTTCTTCTAGGACGTGCGGCCTCGGCTGCACGAAGAACACGGCCCGGTTGGTGCCGAGATGATAGCTGTCGAGCAGATGATACATCTGCGAAATCTGGGTCGAGAACGAGAAGGTCTCGCGCTTCTCCGTGCCGACATCGGAGGAGCGCGAGGACATCCCTTCCTGCGCGTTGAGTTGCTTCGTTCCCCATTGCCCGTTCGGGGCCGTATAGCTGAAGCCGCCGCCCGTGCCGGCATAGGAGCCTTGCGCGCTGACGCCGCCGCCGCCCATGTCGACGTCCAGGATCTCCATCGACTGCGTCGATCCGCTCGATTTGGTGACGTTGAGCGATTCGATCGAGCGCGACTGCTTTTCCTTCGTATCGGTGGCAAGCTCGTAGAGTTCGCGCTTCTTCGGCTCGAAATCGATGAAGAAGGGATAGTCGCCGCGCGGCAGCTTGCCCTCGCCCTCCTTTGGCCCGACCAGTACCTGCAGGATCGCGCCATGGCAGGGATTGTAGGAATTGAGCAGCTCGGTGAGGCCGGGGATCGTCGTCACGTTGACGCCGTTCCAGTCGATCGTGCCCTGGACCTCCTGGTCGAGCGGCTGATAGCCGGTGAGCGTCGCGGTCACCTTCAGATAGGTAATCCGGTACTTGGGATAGATCTGGTTTTCTTCCTCGGGGAGATATTTGAACACCGCCATCGACGTCTGCCATTTGGCGGGAAACCGCTCGTCGCAAATGCGCGGATCGATCATGTCCTCCGTGACGCAGATGCGTTCCCACGGTATGTCGGTCGGCAGGCTGAGCTTGAAATTCGACATGAGAAATCTCCCCCTGGAGGTCGGGCGCTGGCGCGGACATAAGTGCGCGTACCCCGTCCGGCCACCGGGCCGGGCAGGCGAGCATGCGGCGGCGACCGGTCGCGACGGGACATGCCCGTCCAGCGCGCCCAAGACCCGCGCCGACACGATTCATCGCTGCGTCTTTTCAAGCGAGCCGATACAAAGCCTCGGCCAAGCGTTCAAAAGGGTCAGGTTCTATTGTTGGGTTGTCGAATTAAATCGATTTTGACGACAACCAATCGTAGAAATTGAATTATCCAGCGCTCTCAGCCTGGATTGACATCAATTATACGGAACGTCTACTGACGTAATACTGAAGTCTCGACGAGCCGATGATGCGGCGAAGCCGGGAATACGTCAAGCCCCTGGACTATGGGCTTCGACAACCCACGGAAGAGTCTCGGCTTTTTGACCCTGGGCAAGCTCAGTCGCCCGCCTTGACGACATGCCCCTCATATTGCGGGAGGTCGTCGTTGATGGTGTACCAGGGCGCCTTGGAGCCGACGAAGATATGGACTGAAGGGCGGATCGACGGTGTGTCGAGGAGCGTGCCCATGCCGACATGGATGAAGGCGGCATCGCGCACCAGCGAATAGAGGAACGAGCCGCAGCGGCGGCAATGCGCATCGTGAGCATCCGCCGAACCATGAAGGAGGAGGTCGTCCGCTCCGGCCGTAACGCGCAATCGCCCGGCCTCGATAGCGGCGATCGGCTTGAAGGCCGCGCCAGTGGTCCGCCGGCATTTCCCGCAATGACAATTGAGCGCGTAGAGGAATGCGTCCGGCACTTCGTAGCGGACGGTGCCGCAAAGGCAACTGCCGGCAAGGCGGCGCGGCCCGGCCTCGGTGCCGCCCTCGCTCGCGTCAGGCATGGCCGGTCTCCTTCCCATACCAGCGCCGCCGTCCCGCGAGTTCCCGCAACAGGAGGCGCGTGAAGATGCCGGGGCCGCTCGAATAGATGCGCCAGCCACCATCGAAGGCGATCGTGCCCTCAACCGCGCGAGGCCAGTCGCGGCTTGCCGCGTAGCGATCTGGGAAGGCAGCGTCGCTTGACGAGAAATAGCTGTTGCGCTGGCGAAGCGACGCCGAGGCGACGTGGCGGGTCACGCTGACCGGATTGACGCGCGCGATCTCGGCCGAAAGCTTCGCCCGCTCGCCGAGCTTTGCCAGCACCTCGCAATGGCGCAGATGCGCATGGACATACATGAGGCCGATCTCGCGGCCGAAGAAGGACGAGGATTCGGCGCGGCGGAACAGGGTTTCCGGGCCGCCGCGATAGGTGACGGGCCTGTCCATCAGGCGGACGCCATCGGGGAAGGCGAGGTGCTTTTCGATGAGCGCCAGATGATGGCGCGCCTCGGCCTCGTCGAGCAGCCCGCCGAGGATCGCCTGCGTCATCGCGATCAGCGAATAGGAAAGGCCCGTTCGCGTGTCGCTGGGGTGCAGCAGGTATTGGGTGGTTCCCCCTGCCGGATCGAACAAGCCATAGCCGGCGACGACACCGTCCGCGACGAGATGCTGGCGGAAATCGTGCCGGATCGCGCTGGCGAGGTCGGCGAGGTCCTGCCCGTGCTCGGTCTCCCCGGCTCGGCTCAGGATCGCGCCATAGCGCGCGACCTGCTCATGCAGCAGCCCCGCGGTCCAGCTCGATACCATCCAGTCGCGCAAATGCGGATCATGTGGCTGCAAGCTGTCGTTCCAGTCGCCCTCGCCATAGCGGATCAGATGCGTGCCGGGAATGAAGCGGGCCTTGGCGGCGGCAAGCAGCGTTTCGACATGGGCGCGGATCGTCTCGGCCGGCCCTTTCACCTCGCCGCCATGCCGCCAAGTGACCTTCGCCTCCAGGACGGAGAGATCTCCGGTTTCCTCGATATAGTCGGCAAGCGCCTTGAGCGGCCAGATCAGGATGTCGCCATGCGCATCCCCGGCGCGAATGCTGGAATAGGGCGGCAGCATGAACCATTGCGGCCAGTCGCCGGTCGAAGGGTCCTGCTCGGCGAACAGCGTCAGCAATATCTCGCGGACGGTCGCGTCATGGCCGAGCGCCAACAGGAACTCGAGCGGTCCCTGGCAGACGTCGCGCGTGCCCCAGGCGGCTCCTGTATATTGCTCCAGCCCGTGCGGAACCGTCAGGTGCACCATGGCGTCATGCGCCAGCCAGGGCAGGAACAGATTATGCGCGGCCGTCTCGGCATCCTTGCCGGGAAGGTTGGCGTCGCGCGTCACATGGCTCCAATAGAGCCGCGCCGGCGCCAGCAGGTCCTCGTCGGATCGACCGCCGGCATAGGCATCCGCGAGCCGCTCGGCCTCGGCGGCGTCGGTCATCGACCCGGTCACGGCGAAGACGAGGCGGTGGGTCGGCTTCGAGCGGAGCACGACATGGCCGCCGGCGTCCGCTGAATCGCCCAGGGCCAGCAACTCGGCGCCGCCGATCGCCTCGACGGCCTCCGGCGTCGACGTGACGAGATGCATCGTCGCTTGCGGATAGCGTTGGCCCCAGAGCCAGTCGGAACCCGGCCGGAACGAGGCGCGAAGGCGTGCTTCGTCGATCTCGACCGTGCCGCTCTGTTCATATTCGCGCTCGCCCATCACGAGATGGCCGAAGACGAGGAATCGGCAGGCCGGCCCATCGACGGTGACCGACCATTGCATCGCCGCGCCCTCGCCGGATGCGATCGCCTGCACCTCGATCGTGCGGTCCGTGAGGCGGTAAAGCCAGCGGCAGTCGGAAAGGCCGATCTCGAACAGCGACGGCATGGCGAGCAGGCGCCAGCCCTCGCCCGTGTCGACGAGGATGTGCAAACCGCTGCCGCGCGTGATGCCGTAAGGATCGCGCGAGACCGAGAAGAGCTTGTGGAACGAGGTGTTGCCGATGGTGAGCTGCGCCGAGAACACGCCATGCATCCAGGCGGTCGAGGCGAGCGTCCGCTCGTCCAGCGTCATGCCCTGGCCGCTGCGCAGGATCGCTCCATGCCGCCTCGCGACGAGATTGTCCTTCGCCGCGAGTACGATATGGCGGTTCTGTGCACCGTCCCGCACGAAGAACGACAGCAATGCGCCTGTGGCTGTCTCTTCCTCCAGACGTTCCGGGTAACGCGCCGTGATGTCCGCATCCGCCATGGGCAAGGCTCGGAGCAGCGGCGTATCCTGGACGAGGCTGCGACCTGCGGGTGCGGTCGCGACGACGAGGCGGGGCAAGGTGGCGGCACGCTCGCCGAGCGGATCAAGCTGCGCGAGGTCTCCCTCGCCGGACGCTTCCGGGTGGTCCGGCAGGAAAAGAGCGAAGAAGGAAATCGTGGCGCGCTCGCCGGGCTTCAATTCCCGCGCCGCCGACAGGATCGCCGGCGCCGCCACCTCATGCTGCAGCCGCTCGCCCGGAAGCACCGTGCCGAAGGGAAGGTCAACCACGCCTGCGCTTCGATAAAGCGGCCCGAAGAGCTGCATCGCATCCGTGGCATAGCCGACGCCGCCATCGAGGCAGCCGATCGCGATCCAGGGATTGCGGCTGCCCTGCTTCAGGTTCTGTCGGCTCATCACGATCGCGCCGAAGCGCGGATGCTGCATCGGCGCGTGGTCGATATATTGCGAGGCATAGGCCTCGCTGCCCATCAGGAAGCCGCGCCCGCCAAGGCCGAGATCCTGGATGAGGACGAGATCGAAGGGGAGGGCGCTGTCGCCGCCATTCTCGATCTCGACGCGCCAGAAAAAGGCGGCCTGCTCGGGATCGAGTACCAGTTCGGCGCGGTGGCGGATGCCCTCGGTCTCGCCCTCGAAGACGAAGCCGTTTTCGGCCGCGCCGATGCGGCAGCGGGCCGCCGGGCCGACGATCTCGGCGACGAGTGGCGAGGACCCGCCGGTGCGCAGCAGCAGCCTCCCGATCCCGCCATGAACCGGCGAGCCGAGCACCTGGTTAATCATAACGGCGCCGTCCGCACCCCTATGGCCAATCTCGAAGATCGAGCCATTCGGCAGCCGCGAGATGTAAAGGCCCGACGGGCTGGTGGCCGTAGCGAGACCCAGTTGCCCGTCGCGGGGCGTCGTGAAGCTTCGCATCGTCGCTGCCGTCATCTTCAGCTCCCTCTCAACGTCCGCCGATCAGCGCCTGCATGTAGCCCATGGCGAAGGCCATGCCCGCATGCCAGGGCGCCGGGCAACTCATCTGCGGGCTGTGGTCGGGAATGAGCACGCCCTCATAGCCATTGCGGCGCAGGATAGCGACGACGCGGGCCATGTCGATGTCGCCCTCATCGATGAAGGTCTCGTGATAATGCGGCACGCGCCCCCGCACATTGCGGAAATGCAGATAGGCGATGCGCCCCTGCTGCGAATAGGTGTCGACGGCCTCATAGACATCGCCCTCGCTCATCTCGGCGACGGTCCCCAAGCAGAATTCCAGCGCATTGGCTGGCCGCGGCACAATGTCGAGGAGCCTCTGATAGAGCGCGGGCTGGTTCACCAGGCGCGGTTGGCCGCGAACCATGTCGAGCGGTGGATCGTCGGGATGGGCGGCGAGAGTGACGCCGGCCGCCTCGGCGATCGGCACGATCCGTGTCAGGAACTCGCCAAGGCGCTGCCAGAGCTGTTCGCTCGTGACCGGCGGGCGGATGCCGGTCGCGTGCTCGTCGACGACCATGTTCCAGGCCATGGAGGTGGGCAGCGGACTTTCCGTCTGCTCGTTCCGCCCGTCGAGGCCGACGGTCTGCGCGCCGCCGCGCGCCTTGTTCTCGATGATGCGTCCGGCGACACCGGCCAGGCTGAAATTATAGCCGAGCACCTTTATGCCGGCAGCGCCGAGATTGCCGATCACCTCCGCGACCGTGGCGTATTGCTCCTCCTTGCGCGGACCGTCGAAGAGAATGTCGCACCAGTGCAGCGGGTCGAAATTCTCCACCGCGAAGAAGGTCAGGCCGTGCCTGGCCATCCGCTCGCGGATGTCGACCAGTTCATCGACGCTCCACACCCGCCCATCGGCAAAGCCCCATCCCGATGTGTCGCCTACCGGCTGGTCTGTCTTCGAGAAGCGGTCATTGTTGCGGAAATAGTCGCACATATGAACGACGACATGCGTCGCGCCGCATTGCCGCGCGAAGGCGAAATGCGCGTCGTCGAGCATGTGCCGATAGAGGCCGAAGCCGATCTTCATGGAGAGCGTTTCCTTGATTCCCGCCGGTCCTGTTCCCTGACCGTTTCGGGGAGCTTGGCATTGTGACGGCATGTCCGGCAATCCGGCCGGAAGCTGTTCTTTGCAAGCCGCGCGGGGCTGACGAAAAACGCTTCTCAGAACAGGTCGAGGATTGCATTTCGTTTCGTTCTTCCAGCGTGCCGGCTCGGCTAGGCTTCGATGGTCGACGCGGCCGATCTTCGATGGCACGCCACACAAGGAGCCTTCCTAGACGGGCCTCGCCTTGCGGCCCTTTCAGTATAATCCCCGAACCTGTTGAAATCCCGTCATGTCGGACCTTCTAGCCGGCGGAGCGATAGCTCGCCGCAACGCCAGAACTGTGCTTGCCACCCGGAAATCTGCTGCGGTGGAATGGCCGACGCTGGCGCTGGTCGGGGGTGCCTATTCGGCATGGCTGGCGCTCACCTATTTTCACGCCGCGCTGCCCTGGTGGATAGTCTCGCTTGTCGGTGCCGTTCTGCTCGCGCTGCATTCCTCGCTCCAGCATGAAATGCTGCATGGCCATCCGACATTCTCGCGCCGGTTGAACTGCCTGCTCGCGACGCCGCCGCTGTCGCTCTGGCTGCCCTTCGAGAGCTATCGCATCTCCCATCTCATCCATCATCGCGACGAGCGCCTCACCGACCCGCTCGACGACCCGGAATCGCGCTATTGGACGGAAGCGGCCTGGCAACGACTCGGTCCGATCGGCCATACACTGATCCTGGCGCAATCGACGCTGCTCGGCCGGATGATTCTTGGCCCGGCCTGGAACGTCGCCTGCTTCTGGTGCACCGAGGCCGGCGCCCTGTGGCGCGGCGAAGGGCCGGCGCGGCGCATCTGGCTCGCGCACATCGTCCATCTCGTTCCGGTGGTTCTGTGGCTCGTCTTCGTCGCGCGGATGGATCTCGCCTTCTACGTCTTCGCCATCGTCTATCCTGGTACCTCGATCCTGCTGATCCGCTCCTTCGCGGAGCACCGCGCCGAGGCGTCCGTCATCGAGCGCACGGCGATCGTCGAGAATGCGCGCCTGCTCGGGCCGCTCTTCCTCTTCAACAACCTGCATGTCGTGCATCATTCCCTGCCGACCCTGCCCTGGTATGCGATCCCGGAATGGTATCGCCAGAACCGGGAACGGCTGATCCGGGAAAATGGCGGCCTCGTCTATGCTTCGTATTTCGACGTGGCCAGGCGCTATCTCTTCCGGCCGCATGACGCGGTAGCCCATCCGTTCGGGCGCGCGCCGCTTGCCGACGGCGCGGCCCTGTCCGACAATGGGTCATGAAAGCGACGTCGCCGAGGATCGTTTCTCTGCCGATGTACGGCGTCAACCGCCGATCGGTTGAACGGCTCTGGGAAGGCTTTGCCGACCATCTGCGCCGGACGGGGCTAGAGGCTCCGGATCATCTGGACTGGCCCGAGGACCTCGGCGAGCACTGGCGTCGGCCCGATGTGCTCCTGAGCCAGACCTGCGGCTATCCGCTCGTCGAGGGGCTTTGCCGTGACGTGAAAGTGGTCGGCGCGTTCCAGCTCTCTACCGAAGGCTGCGATGGCTTCCACTACCGCAGCCGGATCGTGGTTCGGGACGCCGATGCCGGCCGCGCGCTGACCGACTTCCGCGGCCGCGTCGCTGCCTTCAACAGCACCGATTCGCAATCGGGCTATAATTCGCTGCGCGCGCTGGTGGCCCCCCTGGCTGAGCGCGGCCGCTTCTTCGGCTCCGCCATCGAAAGCGGCGCCCATCGCCGCTCGCTTGAACTCGTCCGCTCCGGAGCCGCCGATCTCGCGGCGATCGATTGCGTTACGTTCGCCCTTGTCGAACGGTTCGAACCGGCAGAGTTGGATGGTCTCTGCACGATCGGCTGGACCGAAGCCGCGCCGGGCCTGCCACTCATCACCTCGGGTTTGACAAGCCGATCCGATCTCGAAAACCTTCGCCGCGCGATTGAGCGGGCCATGGCCGATCCGGCTCTCGCGCCCATCCGCGACACGCTCTTCATCTCCGGCTTCAGCCGGCTGGATTTGGCCGATTATGCGCGGTGCGCGCAGATGAAACGGACGGCGGAGGAGCTCGGCTATCCGCTGTTGGCTTGATCCATCCCGCTCTCCGGCAGGGCCGGGTGGCGGACGGACCCGCGGTCTAGCCTTCGATGCCACAGCTTCGGGCTTCGTGCCTCTGCAATCGATCAGACCTGCGTCAATGCGTAACGTCGCTGGCTGTGGCCGACTTCTGCCGGTTCGCGGTGAAGACGCGGTCGCGAAGGTTCATGAACGGTATTTCCCAATAGCGATTCAGCAACGTCGCAATGCCTATGGTGAGCAGCCAGTAGCAAAGATAGGCGACGTAAGGTCCGCGCCCTGCGGCAAATGGAAGGGAGGGAAGCAGGGTCAGCATCACGAGCGAGAAATGAACAAGATACATGGAATAGGAGATTCGGCTGAAGAAATAGATGACCCTCGCTCCGATCGAGGAATTGCCGCGAAGCGAGGAAAGAAGCGGAAGCAGGAGAGCGGTAGCGAGGGGAACGACGGACAGGGACAGATATTTGACGTAGAAGCCGCCCTGCATGAACAGAACGCGGTCGATCACCAGGATTGCCAGCCCGGCTGCGAGCATGCGGCGTGGTGCCAGGCGCCACAGGAACGGCGCGTACCGCTGCCCATAGACCGCGAACACGCCGATCGCGATCGCGTCGCTGTAGGTCAGCACCCGCTTGCGCAGCAGTTCGTCCCATTGCTGGAAGCTGCCGATGTCGTTGGAGGCGGCGACAAGGGTTCGGACGGCCGTGAAGCCGAGAATCGCCACACATATCATGAACAGAAAATATCGGCGGCGAAGGTCGGGCCGCAAGTGGCGAAGCAGCAGGAATGCGGCAAGCGGAAACACAAGATAGAACCATTCCTCCAGGCTTAGCGACCACGCCTCAGGGAAGAACGCGGGGTGGATCTGGAATAGATTCTGTGAGAACAGGAAATAGAGCGGCGCTTCCGGCGGAAAGGCCTTCCCGGATAGGACGCTCAGCAAGAGCAGAAACACCAACACGAGATAGTAATTGGGCAGCGTGCGGAGCCAGCGTCGGATCCAGAACCGACGAAGAACGCTCCAATTGGCGCTCTGTTCGACGAAGACGTCGATCACGATCCGGCCGATGAGATAGCCACTGAGAACGAAAAACACCGAGACGCCATCGATCGCGAAGGCGAAATAGACGTCGGACGGAAAGAAGTAATAGCCGTGGAGATAGACCACGGAGAGGATGGCGACGGCTCGCATGATGTCGAGGCCGAACGAGCGCGAACCTTGGTAAGGCTGCGCCGTTGACGGATGGGCGTCGGCAGTCGGATTAACCATTGGCGCCCTGATCTTACAGAACGCGCACTATTGGTTCGTTGGACGTTTCTCACTACTGGCCTGTAGTTGGAGCATCTGCCCGTAACAATCTAAGGTTGTTTTTTGGTTGCAATCGCTCGATTTTCGAGCTTCCCGAACGTCGTGGTGGTCGCACGCCATCGACTTCGTCTCACGAGCGGACAATGCAGGCAGTGAGGGGGGTTGCCAGGCGGCGAGCGGTGGGCAATCTGGCGACGCTTGGCGCGAGCATCGCATTTGGGCTTTCCGCACCCTCATCCACCACGGGGAACAATCCTTGAAAATCCTGCTCACCGGCGGTTCCGGCTTCATCGGCTCGCATCTCGGCGAGGCGTTGCTGGATGGCGGGCATGAGGTTGCCGTTCTGGTGCGAGATCCGAGAGCCTGGCGTCTCGATCCATGGCGGGATCGGGCGGTCATCCTGGCCGGCGATCTCGGTTCCCCCTCCGGCTGGTCGCAGGCGCTGGGCGACTTCGCGCCGGATGCCGTTGCCCATCTCGCCTGGAGCGGGGTTGCGGGCCGCGATCGCAACAGCGCCTCGCAAGCCGACAATATTTCGCTGTCGACCGATCTTATGGAGATCGCACATCGCGCCGGGGCGACAATCTTCCTCGGCCTCGGCTCCCAGGCAGAATACGGCCCACGCGAGGGCGCGATCACGCCGGATGCCCCGACAGCGCCGACCACCGCTTATGGCGAAGCGAAGCTTGCCGCGGGTCGGCTTCTCGCCAGTTCCGCCGAGAGGCGAGGGATGCGGTTCGTCTGGTTGCGCGTTTTCTCGACCTATGGGCCGCGCGACAATCCACACTGGCTGATTCCCTCGTTGATCCGTGATCTGGCGGCGGGAAAACGTCCTCCTATGACGGCCGCGGAGCAGCGATGGGACTTCTTGCATGTCCGCGACGCGGCGCGGGCACTGCGCCGTGCGATCGAGATGCCGGCAGCGCGGGGCATCTATAATCTGGGTTCGGGAAGTGCGCCGCCGCTGCGCAGCACCGCCGAGTTCATCCGCGATGCCGTCGATCCGGACTTGCCACTCGGGATCGGCGAGGTGGCCTATCGGCCGGATCAGGTCATGCATCTCGAGGCCGATATCTCGCGGTTGCGGCGCGATCTCAACTGGGAGCCTGAAATTCCGCTCCGCGAGGGCCTTGCCGAGACTGTTCGGTGGTATCTCGACAATCTCTGGATCTACGACGAAGCCAAGGCAGGATGACGATGAAGGCCCTCGCAATCCGATTGATTCAACACCGGCCGGCCCGGTTCATCGGCGTCGGCATCCTCAATACGATCTTCGGCTATCTGGTCTATCTGTTCTGGATCGCCGTCGGCCTGAGGCCGGAACTGGCGCTCGCCGTCTCCACGTCGATTGGCGCCTGCTTCAACTATGTCACGACCGGTCGCCTGGTGTTCCGCCATTCATCGCCGAACCGCATCGTGCACTTCTTCGCCTCCTATGCCGCACTCTACGTCGTCAATGCGCTCGCGCTTCGCGAACTGGTCGCGGCGGGAGTGCGCCCAGCCCTGGCGCAGGGCCTTCTCGTGCTGCCATTTGCGATTATCTCCTATCTCGTGTTCAAGTTCATCGTCTTCAGGCAGAGGGAGGGCTCATGAAGCGCCGGCTGATCAGCGTCGTCTCGCCCTGCTACAATGAAGAGCTGAATGTCGAGGCGTGCTACGAGGCGGTGCGACAGCTGTTCGACGCCGGCGGGCCGCTCGAACAATACGACTATGAACACATCTTCGCGGACAACAGCTCGAAGGACCGCACGGTCGATATATTGCGCGAGATTACTGCTGCTGATCCGCGCGTTCGCATTGTCGTAAATGCGCGAAACTACGGACCCTTTCGCTCGACTTTCAATGCCATGCGCCATACGCGCGGCGAGGCGGTCGTGCCGATGCTGCCGGTCGATCTGCAGGACCCTCCAGAGCTCATTCCCGACCTCGTCGAGCGCTGGGAGGCGGGGTATCTGCGCGTCTACGGCGTGCGGGCCAACCGGGAGGAGGGCGCAGTGATGCGCTTCCTGCGCGGCGCCTACTACGGCATGGTCAACCGCTTCTCCAATATCGACATTCCCGAGAATGTCGCGGAGTTCCAGCTGCTGGATCGCAAAATCGTCGATTCGCTTTTGCGCTTTCGCGACTATTACCCGTATATCCGCGGCATGATCGCCAATGTCGGCTTTGCCAAGGAGTCGATCGCCTTCGAATATACGTGGCGGGGGCGGCGCGCCGGCATATCCAAGAACAAGGCCTATGACCTTGTCGACCAGGCGCTGAACGGCATCATCTCGTTCACGAACTTCCCGATGCGGCTTGCGATCTTTCTCGGCTTTTCACTCGCTGCCCTCTCGGTGCTTTATGGCTTCGTCCAGCTCATCATCAATCTGATCTCGCCGCATCTGGCTCCGCCGGGCATTGCGACGCTGATCGTGGCGCTGTTCTTCCTGTCGGGCGTCCAGCTCGCTTTGATCGGACTGCTCGGCGAATATATTTCCGCCATTCACTTTCAGGTTCGCCAGGGTGACGTTCTCGTCGAGCGCGAACTCATCAATTTGGAGCCCCTGGGGGGCGCCGCAGATGGGGCGAGGGATAGCCGGCAACAAGACCGGCTGAGCGCGAGGGAGGCGTAGCGCCATGGAATGCCATGAGTTGAAGGCGGTCATCCTGGCGGGCGGGCTCGGCACCCGCATGCAGGACCTGACACGCCTGATCCCGAAGCCGATGATCGAGATCGGTGCGCACCCGATCCTCTGGCATGTGATGAAAGTCTTCGGCCATTACGGCGTCGCGAATTTCTGCGTCGCGCTCGGCTATCGCAGCGAGATCGTCAAGGAATATTTCGCCAATTACCGCTTGCGGCACAATTCGGCCCGCATCGACTTGAGAACCGGCTCGGTAGAGATATCCGGCACGGATACGGAGGACTGGATCGTCGATCTGGTAGAGACCGGCGCGCTGACTCAGACGGGCGGCCGTGTCGCCCGGTTGAAGCCGCATCTCCAGGATGCACCCTTCTTCCTCACCTATGGCGACGGCATCGCCGATGTGGATGTGGCGGCGCTCTACGCCTTTCATCGGTCGCATGGCCGGATCGCGACAGTGACGGCGGTCCGCCCGCCCTCGCGCTTCGGAGCGCTCGATATCGGCCCGGATGGCCGAGTCGGGCAGTTCACCGAGAAGCCGGTCTCGGGCGACACCTGGATCAGCGGCGGTTTCTTCGTCTTCGAGCCGCGCGTGTTCGATTATCTCACCACCGACGAGGATTGCGTCCTTGAGCGGGCGCCGCTGGAAAGGCTGGCGGCGGATGGCGAACTCGTCGCCTATCAGCATCGCGGCTTCTGGCAGGGCATCGATACGGCGCGCGACGTCGAGCATGTCAACCGGCTCTGGGAGGGCGGCAACGCCCCCTGGAAGGCATGGGCCTGATGTCGTGTATCGCGCAATGCGGCGGGAGAAGGGTCCCATGAGCGAGGCTGTGCCGAGCCGGCAATTTACGCGCGAGACCGCCAATATCGGCACCGGGCCGAATGAATGGAGCGCCGATCTTCCGGCGGAATGGCTGCAGTTCGAGGATGAGGGCGGCTTCTTCGATCTCCTGGCGGCGGCGGATTATTCGCTCTGCGTCACGCGCGAATATGAGCACTTCGTATTGGCGCTCGACGGCAAGGACGGGAAGGCACTGCAATCCGCCTTCCCGCTGCCGCATCCCTCCGGCTTCGCCTTCGATCCGGCGACGCGCGAACTGGTGGTCTCGTCGACGCGCACGCCTAACATCCTCGTCTGGCTGACGCCCTATGAGCCGAGCGCCGCCGGCGCGGAGATCGCCCCCGATGACCTGGATCTCGACCAGCCGGGTACGCTGTTCCTGCCGCGACAGGCGCGCTATCTTCCCGGCACGCTCTATATTCACGATCTGGTCCGCATGGGCGGCGACCTCTACGCCACGATCACCGGCCATAATTTCCTCGCGAAAGTCGACCTCGATCGCGGCTTCGAACGGGTCTGGTGGCCGAAGGCGCTGGACGGGCTCGGCGCCGCCGCCTTCAACCAGAACTATTTCCAGCTGAATTCGGTCGCCCCGAACGACACGCCGGATGTGAGCTTCTATACCGGCTTCTCCGACCTCGTGACCGGCGCCAAACCCTGGAAGGAGGGCTATGGCCCGAAGGGCAAGGGCGTCGTCTTTGCCGGCGAGACGCGCGAGCCGATCTTGCGCGGGCTGACCTGCCCGCATTCGGCCAAGCTCGACGGCGGCCGCCTCTGGATCTGCGATTCCGGGTTTGGGACGATCGGCTATGTCGAGAATTACGAGAACCTCGACGCCGGCACGGCGCGCTATGTCCCGATCGCGACGCTGCCCGGCTTCACCCGCGGCCTCGCCTTTGCCGGCGACTTGATCTTCGTCGGGCTTTCCAAGGTCATCGCGAAATATGAGCCTTATGCGCCGGGAATTGATTCCGCCTCGTCGCGCTGTGGCGTGGTCGCTATCGACCGGCACACCGGGAAGACGGTGGCGTCTCTGACCTGGCCTGAGGGCTACCAGCTTTACGATGTGCAGATCCTGCCGGGCGTCAAGAATCCGCGCTTTCCGGTGGCGAGGCGCGAGGACGGCATCAATCCGCTGCTGCGCTTTCTGTGGTAGCGCTTCATCGGGCGAACTGGGAGGATCAGCGCTTGCGCAGCCTCGATCCGGCGTTCTGGTCGGGCCGTTCGGTCTTCGTGACCGGCCATATGGGCTTCAAGGGGAGCTGGCTCGCCTATCTTCTGTCGCGTGCCGGCGCGCGCAGCACCGGCTTCGGCCGTGACGACCGCGAAACGCTGCTCTACCGGGACCTTTCGATCGGCGGCCACACTCACGTCGAGGGCGATGTGCGTGACCTCGCCGGGCTCAGCGAGGCACTTCGCCGTTCAGGCGCCGAGATCGTGTTTCATCTTGCCGCGCAGCCGATCGTGCTCAAATCCTATGAGGCGCCGGTCGACACATTCGCCGACAACATCATGGGCACGGTGCATCTGCTGGAGGCGGCGCGTCGCGCTCCGGAGGTCAAG
This sequence comes from Kaistia algarum, assembly GCF_026343945.1. Taxonomy (NCBI): domain Bacteria; kingdom Pseudomonadati; phylum Pseudomonadota; class Alphaproteobacteria; order Hyphomicrobiales; family Kaistiaceae; genus Kaistia; species Kaistia algarum. Next base: position 771,301 of record NZ_JAPKNJ010000001.1, on the reverse strand, counting down.
GCCGTTATCGTGGTGACCAGTGACAAGGTCTATCGCAACGAGGAGAGCGGCCGTGCCTTTCGCGAGGGCGATCCGCTCGGCGGCAAGGATCCCTATAGCGCGTCGAAGGCGGCGGCCGAGATCGTCGCTGAAGCCATGGCACTGTCCTTCTTCCGTCATGAGGGCGCCGCGCGCATCGCCGCCGCACGCGCCGGAAACGTCATTGGTGGCGGCGACTGGGCCGAGCACCGCCTGCTGCCGGATGCCGCGCGTGCCTTGGCGAGAGGGGCGCCGCTTCAGGTGCGCAACCCTGGCTCGGTGCGGCCCTGGCAGCACGTCCTCGAACCGCTTTGCGGCTATCTGCTGCTGGCCGAGGATCTCGTAGGCAGGGGGGCTTCCGGCAACCATGGCTGGAATTTCGGCCCGGCGATCGAGGATGCCGTTCCCGCGGCTACCGTTGCCGATCGCTTCGTCGCCGCCTGGGGAGCGGGCGCCGCCTGGCAACTGGCCGGCGGCGCGGCGGCAAAGCCCGCCGAGGCCGGTTTCCTGTCGCTCGATTCCTCGCTGGCGCGGCGCGAACTCGGCTGGATGCCGGCCTGGAATGTCGACGAGGCCGTGGCGCGGACCGCCGCCTGGTACCGCGATCGCCTTGCCGGGATCGAGGCGCGCCGGCTGATGGATCGCGACATCGACGCCTATCCCGCCTTTTCGCGCATCCGGGCCTAGCATGGACATCGCCGCTTCCACTCCAGCCCTCGCGCGGCGCCTACGGGTCCACGCCCTCCGCATGGTGGCCGCATCGCGGTCGTCGCATATCGGCTCCTGCCTTTCCATGGCCGACCTGCTCGCCGTGCTCTATGGCGGTGTCCTCCGCTTTCGCCCCGACGAGCCGGGCTGGCCCGATCGCGACCGCGTCGTCGTCTCCAAGGGCCATGCCGCCGCAATCGTCTATGCGGTGTTGGCCGAGAGCGGCTATTTTCCGATCGAGCGGCTGGAGGGCTATGGCCGGGACGGGCAGCCGCTTTCCGGCCATGTGACGCATTCGGGCAATCCCGGCGTCGAGGTGTCGTCCGGATCGCTCGGCCACGGCCTGTCGATTGCCGCCGGCTTCGCGCTCGCGGGGCTGCGGAAAAAGCGGCCTATGCGGGCTTTCGCGCTTTTGAGCGACGGCGAATGCGACGAAGGATCGACCTGGGAGGCGGCCCTGTTCGCGCCTCACAATCGGCTTTCCAACCTCGTTGCGATCATCGACTACAACAAGATCCAAAGCTTCGGCCGCGTCGAGGATGTGCTGGCGCTGGAACCCTTCGCCGACAAATGGCGCGCCTTCGGCTGGGCGGTACGCGAGATCGACGGGCACGATCACGCGGCGATCCATGATGCGCTGAAGCGCCCCGAGCCTTCGGAGCGCCCGATCGCGATTCTAGCCCATACCGTGAAGGGCAAGGGCGTCTCCTTCATGGAGAATGATCTGCTCTGGCATTATCGCCCTCCCTCTCCGGAGCAGCTGGTCGCCGCCATCGCCGAGGTGGAGGCCGTCGGATGAGGACCGCCTTCATCGAGACACTCATCGAGGCGGCGCGCCGCGACGACGACATCTTCCTGCTGAACGCCGATCTCGGCTTCTCGGTGCTGGAGCCTTTCGCGGCGGAATTTCCCGATCGCTATGTGAATGTCGGCGTCTCCGAGCAGAATTTGATCGGTGTCGCGGCGGGGCTCGCGCTTTCCGGCTTCAAGGTGTTCGTCTACTCGATCGGCAATTTCCCGACCCAGCGCTGCCTCGAACAGATCCGGGTCGATGTCTGCTACCACCAGGCCCATGTCGTGGTTGCGGCGGTCGGCGGCGGCTTTTCCTATGGCGCGCAAGGCTATACCCACCATGCGATCGAGGATTTCGCCGTGATGCGGGCTTTGCCGGGAATGCGCGTTATGGCCCCCGGTGATCCGCATGAGACGCGGGCGCTCACCCGCCATCTCGCTGAGATTCCGGGGCCCGGATACATTCGGCTCGGCCGGGCCGGCGAGCCCGTCGTTCATGCTGCGCCCTTGGCCGTACCTCCAATCGCGCCGATCCACATGCGCGAAGGCGATGACGTGGTGCTGCTCAGCACCGGCGGCATCCTGACCGAAGCGGTAGCGGCGGCGGATCGCCTCGCCGAAGGCGGCATCGGCGTAAGGCTGCTGTCTGTGCCGGTACTGAAGCCGCTCGACGCGGCGGCGGTGCTGGACGCCATTTCCGGATTCGCCCTCGTCGCGACGATCGAGGAGCACAGCGAGATCGGCGGCCTCCGCGACACCATCGCGCCGCTGCTCGCGATGCGCGGTACGCGCACCCGGCTGCTGCCTTTCGCCGTCGGCGATGGCGCGACCCGCGGCGTCATTCTTTCGCAAGAGGCGATGCGCGCTCATTGCGGCATTGACGCTGCGTCAATCGCCGCGGGCATCCGTGCCGCGCTTGGCGCCTGAGGCCGGCGATGCGGCTTATCGAGATCTCGGCCTGGAACGACAGCGGCGGCGGGTTCCTGCACCGGCTGTTCGACGGCCATCCGGGCCTCGATATCTGGCCGTTCGAGTTGTTGCTCGGTGCCGATGGCGAGGCTGTCGATCGCCTGTCGCCGGACTGGTTCCATGGCCGTTTCCGCTGGCCGCGCCTCGCGCACTTTCTGGAGCAGGGCAGGGCGGAGGCTGCCTTCGATGCCATATCGGATCGCGAATTGAAGGCCGTGCTCACGGATCCGGACCGTGCCAAGCATCGCGACTACCCGGTCCGTGTCGCCCTCGATGACTGGCGGCGCGCGACCGCCGAACGCTGGCGCGCCGGAGCGGATCGCTCGCAGGCTGCCTTCATCGAGGCCTATATCGAAACCTTCCTTCGCCTTTCCGGGGCCCCTTCCGGTTGGAGGCCGGTGCTCGGCCATTGCCCCGTCATCATCATCGACGCGGGCCGCCTGTTCGCCGATTTCCCGGACGCCCGCATCCTTCACGTCGTTCGCGATCCGCTGGCCGGCTTCGCCGATATGCGCCGCCGCCATCCCGGCCTCGATGCGGCCAGCTATGCGCGGAAATGGTCGTTGGTGAACATGGCCGCGGCGCTCGCTTTTGCGAAGGCGCCGAGCCAGGTGGAGATTGCTACCTTCTCGTCGCTCCTCGCCGAGCGTCGCACCACGATGGAACGGCTCTGCCGGTTCCTGGATCTCAGCTTCGACGAAGCCCTGCTGCGGCCAAGCTGGCGCGGCGTGGCGCTGGACGAGAGCGACATGGGGCCGTTCGGTGGCGTCCCCGCCATCGGTCTCGACCGTGAGCGGCAACTGGCGGCGGCGCTCAGCGAGGCTGACCGGAAGCCCATCGAGACCCTCACGGTCGGCACTGCGGCGGTGCTTGCTCGCTTTGGCGTGCTATAGGCCTCAGCCTACCTCGTCCCGCATACTGTAGCGGAAGTCACAGCGTTTGGCGCCCGACATGATTGTGGTCGTCCGCGTCATCTGGATGCGCGGATCGTAGCCCTGGCAGAACGTCCCATCGCGCTGGCAGGAGAGGATGTCGCCGATCTCGCCGAGGCCCATCGCATGGTACATCTCGGCATAGCGGCAGCGCGTGACGTCATAGTCGAAGCGCTCCGGAGTCTCGGAGAGGACTTCGATGTGGAGCGCGTCGTCCTGGCGCCATTTCGGCTGCAGCGCGGCGAAGGAGACGAGGTCGACCGGGCCGTTTTGCGCCGCGGCGAAGCGTTTGCCCGATTCGATCGCCGCCCTGGTGATGGCGGCCTTCAGCGCTTCCCGCGCGGCCTCGCGGCCGAAGCGGGCGACCATCTCCTCATAGATCGGCTTGATGATCTCCGCCTCGATCCGGCGGCGCGCGAGAATGCCGAGCCCGTCGATCGCCGCCTCGACGGTGCCGCCCGGGTTGTTCTTCTGCCAGTCGCTCACATCAGCCCCGCGCTGCTATCGGAAAGAGCCTGCCCTCGAAGACGGTGCCCCAGATGGGGACATCCTTCAGCGTCTCGGGCGGAACCGCATAGGGGTCGGCATCGAGCACAGTGAAATTGGCGATCTTGCCGGGCGCGATCGAACCGAGCTCCGTCTCCTTGCGCCAGGAATAGGCCGCCTCGATGGTGATGGCGCGCAGCGCCTGATCGACGCTCACCCGCTGTTCCGGTCCGGCGACGCGGCCCGAGGGCGTGATGCGGTTGACGCCGCACCAGGCGAGATAGAGCGGATCGCTCGGCCCCATCGGCAGGTCCGAATGATAGGAGAGCGGGATGCCGTGGTCGACGACCGAGCGGGCGCGCACCATAACGTCGGCACGGGCCGGGCCGAGGCCGAACGCGCCGAACTTGTCGGCGAAGCCGACCGGATAATACGGATTGGCGCTGACGATGGCGCCGAGCCGTGCGATGCGCGCGACCTGGTCCTCCGAGGAATTGGCGAAATGCACGATCACGCTGCGATGGTCAGGCTGCGGGTTCTCCCGCATGCGCCGCTCCAGCATGTCGAGCACCACTTCGAGACCAAGATCGCCATTGACGTGAATGTGCAGCCGATAGCCGGCGTCCCAATAGAGCTTGGAGCGCGCCTCGATCTCGTCCGGCGTCAGGATCCAGGCGCCCTGATGGCCGTCGAGATAGCCATCCTTCATCTGCATCAGCTGCGAGATGATGGCGCCATCGGCGAAGAGTTTGATCTGGCCGGGGAAGAACATGAGCTTGTCGCCGGCGGTGTCTGGCGCGACGGCGATCTGCTCGGCCGTGGCGGCCAGCGCCTTGTCCATGCCGACGCGATCGGGAATGCCGCGGCCATCGGCGATGAAGGTCGAGTACATCGGCGTGTCGGGAGCGCCGAGGATCTGCTCATAAACTTTCCACATGTCGGGCGTGTAGAGCGCGCCGGGCTCGTTATAGGCGGTCACTCCCTTGGAATGCTCATAGGCGACCATCTGCCTCAAGCCGAAGGAAAGTCGGTCGGGCGTGATCAGCACCTTCAGGAACGGCGTCATCATCAGATTGAGGCCGCCTTCCCAGAAATGGCCTTCCTGCCAACTGGACTGCTCGCTCCAGAGACCCTTGCCTTGGGTTGACGCCTCGGTGATGCCGAGCGCTTCGAGCGCGGGGGTGTTGAAGAAGAACTCGTGGCAAGAGCGGTGCCATACAGCGATCGGCCGGGTCGAAGACAGGCCGTCGAGCACCGCGCGGTCGAGAGGCCCGTGCCACAGCGGCTGATAGCCCCAGGAGATCAGCCAGTCGGAGGGGGTGGCGATCTCCGCCTCCGCTTGCTTCAACCGTGCGCGGTAGCCGGCCTCGCTGCCGGCAGCCTTGAAGATCTTGCCCGGAAGCACCCAGTCCTCCGGCGCGATCACGGCGACGGCTAACGTCAGCGCGCCGAGGACGGGGTGGAGATGTTGATCGATGAAGCCGGGCATTACGACCTTGGCCTTGAATGTCTCGTCGATCGTGAAGGGCTGGTCACCGATCGCCGCCTTTACCTCGTCTAGGCTGCCGATCGCGACGATGCGCTTGCCTGAGACGGCCACGGCCTCTGCGGTCGGATTGGCGGCTTCCATGGTCACAATTCGCCCGGCGACATGGATCGTCACCGTCGTCTCCGCAGGTGCCGCCTCAAGGCCGCGCGTCACCTGCTCGTTCAAGTCGCCATCAGCTCGCGCGGGACGGATGATCGCCTCGGCGAGAAACGGCCCACTTGCCAGAGCCCCGGCGCTCTTCAGCAGCACCTGTCTGCGCGATGGCGTGGATAATTCGCGAAGCGCAGCGACGAAACTCGGATGACAACCAAGGCACATGGGAAGCTCCACGGAGCAGAGGTCGAGGCCCTGCGCTCTAGCCAACGCTCCGGGCGAGGGAACAGAGCCCGGCGAGCGCCGCTTCCAAGCCTATATCCGCCCGTCATGCGCCGCCATGCACGTCACGACGCCGGCTTCAAATGCCGCACCGGCTGGTGTGGCGCCAGCGCCGAGGCGGCACGTGCGATCGACTGAGCGTCAATGCCGTGATGGCGGTAGAGGTCCGCGATCGTACCGGTCTGGCCGAAATGCTCGACGCCCAATGAACGCGTCCGGTGTCCTCCGACCGAGCCGAGCCAGCCCAGCGTCGCCGGATGCCCGTCGATCACCGTGACGAGCGAGCAATGGGCGGGAAGCTTCTCGAACAGACGCTCGACATGCGAGCGCGCATGGACGAGGCCGCGTTCGCGCGCGCGCCCGGCGGCGGTCCAGCCGGCGTTCAGTCGGTCGGCCGAGGTGATGGCCAGCAGGCCGATATCGCGCCGGTCCTCGGCGAGCAGCCCGGTCGCCGCGATCGCCTCGGGCGCCACCGCGCCCTGATAGGCGATGACGAGCTCGGCGTTCGGCCCCGGCTCACGCAGCCAATAGGCGCCGTCGACGATCTCGCGCGCCAGCGTCGCGTCAATGGTGCGGCCCGGCTGCTCGATCGGCCGCGTCGAGAGGCGCAGATAGACCGATCCGCCCGTCTGGTCGCGCAGCCAGGTGCGCTCGTCGGCATCGCCGTCGCCATTCCGCTGGATATAGTCGAAGGCGAAGCGGAGGATTGTCGATAGTTCATCAACGAACGCCGGCTCGAAGGCGGCGAGCCCGTCCTGCGCCATGCCGATCAACGGCGTGCCGATCGATTGATGCGCCCCGCCCTCCGGTGCCAGCGTCACGCCGGACGGCGTCGCAACGAGGATGAAGCGCGCATCCTGGTAGCAGGCATAATTGAGCGCATCGGCGCCGCGATAGATGAACGGATCATAGAGCGTGCCGACCGGAAGCAGCCGCTCGCCATGGATCGCATGGCTGAGCCCCAGCGCCGACAGCATCAGGAACAGGTTCATCTCGGCGATGCCGAGTTCCAGATGCTGGCCCTTGGGCGAGAAGTCCCAGTTGAAGGTCGAGGGGATGCGCTCGGCCTTGAAGAGATCGGCGACGCTTTCGAGCGCGAACAGGCCGCGCCGGTTGACCCACGGCCCGAGATTGGTCGAGACGGTGACGTCGGGCGACGTCGTGACGATGCGGTCCGAGAAATCATTCGCCTCGCGCCCGATCTCGTTCAGGATCTGGCCGAAGCCGGCCTGCGTCGAGAGTGGCTTGCCCGGCTGGCCGGGCATGGCGAGTCTGGCCGGCACCTCGATATGGGGCGCCGGCTCGCCTGCTTTGCGCGCCGCGAACGGCACCTCTGCCACGAAACGGTCGAGCGCGGCCGGGGCGACGCCAAGCCCCTCATAGCGGTCCCATTCTTGGCCCGGGCGCACGCCCATCGCCTCGCGCAGCGTTTCGGTCTGGGCCGGCGTCATCAGCCCGGCGTGATTGTCCTTGTGGCCGGCGAGCGGCAGGCCGAAGCCCTTGATCGTATAGGCGATGAAGCAGGTTGGCCGGTCATGGCTCCCGGCCTTCTCGAACGCCTCCAGCAGGCTCGGCAGGTCATGGCCGGCCAGATTGGTCATGAGCTTCGCGAGCTCGGCGTCGGAACGCCGCTCGATCAGCGCCGTCACCGGCCCCTGGTCGCCGAGATCGTCGAGCAGGCGCTTCCGCCACGCCGCGCCGCCCTGGAAGCAGAGCGCCGAATAGAGCTGGTTGGGGCAATTGTCGATCCAGTCCCGCAGCCGCTCGCCGCCGTCCTCCTTGAAGGCGGCTTCGAGCAGAACGCCATATTTCAGGATGACGACGTCCCAGCCAAAATTGGCGAAGATCGCCTCGAAGCGCTGCCAAAGGCCTTCGCGTACCACGGCGTCGAGGCTCTGGCGGTTGTAGTCGACGATCCACCAGGTGTTGCGCAGGCCGTGCTTCCAGCCTTCGAGCAGGGCCTCGAAGATGTTGCCCTCGTCCATCTCTGCATCACCGACCAGCGCGACCATGCGGCCCTCCGGCCGGTCCTTGGCCCAGCCGTGGGCGCGGACATAGTCCTGCACCAGAGAGGAGAAGAGCGTCTGCGCCACGCCGAGGCCGACCGAGCCGGTCGAGAAATCGACGTCGTCCGTGTCCTTGGTGCGCGAGGGATAGCTCTGCGCGCCCTTGTAGGCCCGGAAGTTTTGAAGCTTCTCCAGGCTCTGCTTGCCGAGAAGATACTGGATCGCATGGAAGATCGGGCTCGCATGCGGCTTGACCGCGACACGGTCCTGCGGCCGCAACACGCCGAAATAGAGCGCCGTCAGGATGGTCGCGAGCGAGGCGGACGAGGCCTGGTGGCCACCGATCTTGATGCCTTCCTGCTCATCGCGGAGGTGATTGGCGTTGTGGATCGTCCAGGCGGCGAGCCAGAGCACCTTGCGCTCCAACTCCGCCAGCATGGCTTCCCGGCTGGGTTCGGCTTCCGACACGGGCGATCCTCCATCACCTGATTGTGGATGGCGAAAGCTAGCCGAAAAAGGTGGCCTTCGTCGAACCATTCCGCGCGGTGCTTCAGCCGCGGAAGGCCCATTCGAAATCGGAGCGGAAGTGGTCGTAGAGAAGCTTGGCGCCGAGATCGTTCAGATGGCCTGGGTCCATGTAGACGATGGCGCCATCCTGATTCGGCAAGCAGATGCGCTCGTCACAGAATATTTCCGTCGGGTCGACGACACGCGCATTCGGCAGCCCGGCTGCAACCTCCCTAAGGATTTCGAGCGGCCGGCGACGCGCGGCATCGACCTCCTGTCTTGGGACGCCGCATCGGTCGACCGACAAGCCAAGCGTGCGGGCGAGGTCCACGCACGTAAAGGGGTCGGGTACGCGAAGCTGCGGGATCGGTCCGATGATCAGGATGCGGCGCTGGCCCGCTCCGGCGAATGTGGTCAGCAATCGCGACAGCCTTTGCCGGAAATCATTCTCAATGTCCGTCTGGCCGGGCTGGGAATGGGCCAGCATCGAGTTCCAGAGAGCCTGGAAGATGGCGAACTCCGCCTTGCCGTCCAGATCCGCCATCATCTCCATCTTGGGTAGAAGCCCCTGACAGAAAGGCGTTTTCGCTGCATAGGCTGGATCCGAGAGAAGATGCAGCGGGTTGCAGCCCGGAACGGTAAAGGCGAAGAGGCGCGCCCCGTTTCTCCCTGCCTCGAAATCGATCCGCGGCAGCAGCGCGTAGGCCTCCGAATCGCCGACGAGAACGCCGATCGGCTGGCTGCCGTCGAAGCAGGACGCCGCCTTCGGTCCAGTGGCGTCCAGGCAGGAACCGGCGCCCTGGACATTCGCCGCCTTGACGCCGGCAAGGAGCGGGTTCTCGTTCGCACGCGAAAGCGCAATCCCGGCCGCGAAGCCGCCCAGGGTAGCGAGCAGGGCGCAGCCGATGACGCCGGCGCCGACGATCCGAAACGCGAATCCGGCATCGGTGCGAAGGCGCGGTCGCTGCCGCCACGTCGCGATCGGCCGCTCCAGCGCGTAATGCGTGGCGACCGAGAGCCCGACCGCGAGGCCGAGCGCCATAGCTCGGACGAACGGTACCGAGAGGTCGAGCGGCAGCATCTTGGCGAAGACGAGCAGCGGCCAATGCCAAAGGTATAGCGCATAGGAGATGCGGCCGATGAACACGAGCGGCCGGAGCGACAGCCAGCGGGCCACCAGCGAGCCCGGCGCTAGAAGTCCGCCTCCAATAACCAGACAGGCACCAAGCGTCGGCAGCAGGGCGGCGACGCCCGGATAGCCCGACACGCGCTCATAAAGGCCGATACGGACGCCGAGCCATTCGAGCCCGATGAGGCCGATGGAAAGCGCGAGCAGGACCATGCCGGCAAGGCCTGCCATCGATCCGACCCGTCTGGGCCGCCAGCGAACCGCATCGACGACGAGCGCAATCGCTCCGCCGGCCACGAATTGCCAGGCGCGCCACTGGGTCAGGAAGAAGGCCGGATTTGGATCGGCGACGATCGGGTGATTGTCCGGCGGTGTCAGGCGGATCGCGCCGACAAGGCTTGCCGCCGCGATCAGCGCGCCGGCGACCGCCAACAGGATCGTCAGGCTCCCGTTCCGCCGCCGGGCGAGCCAATAGAGACCGAAGAGCAGCACCGGCGCGATCAGATAGAACTGTTCCTCGACCGAAAGCGACCATGTGTGCAGCAAAGGCCGCTCCGTGGCGCCGACATCGAAATAGCCGCTCTTTTTCAGGAAGAAGATGTTGGTGAGGAAGATCGGGGCTGCGACGACCGAGCCCGTGAAATTGTCGAGATCGCGCGGCGAGCGGATCAGAACGAGGCCGATGGCGAGCGTGACGAGCAGAACCAGCAGATAGGGCGGCAGGATGCGTAGGGCACGGCGTGCATAGAAATCGAAGATCGAGAAGCGCCCGTCTTCCAGGGCATCCACGATCTGATTGATGATCAGGAAGCCCGAGATGACGAAGAAGATGTCGACGCCGACAAATCCGCCGCCAAGGCCCGGTACGCCGGCATGAAAGCCGAGCACCGCGGCGATCGAGATGGCTCTAAGCCCGTCAATGTGCGGCTTGTACGCCGGGCTGCTCCTGGGGATCGGCGGGCGAAGCTGCCGGGTCTGGATGCCGTCAGCGGCAAGATGCATGGGGCAGGGGCCTGATTGCGGCGGTTCGTTGCGTTCTGCCGGACACTGACACCAGCATCAAGCCAGGCGCAGAGGAGAAACAGTCGGGATCCGCATCATTTTAGTCGCAGGCACCGTTTTTTCGGTCGAGGATGCTCGTGCGCCACAGCTCCGTCTGTTCGGCGTTCGCTTCCGTTCGAAGATCGGCCTATTCCCCGGCGCCGGAAAATCGCCGATAAAGCCTCTCCCGCTCTCCGACTCCCGCCTCAGGAAACACGACCTTGTTCGAAGAGATCCTCGTCCCGAGCGGCGTCCGCTCGTTGCCGCTCGATCCGAAATTGCAGGCATCGGTCGAGGAGCGGAACCGCCAGCCGGCGCTTGGCGAGTTGCCGATCGCGGAAAGCAAGCGGCGCTTCCTCGCGGCGCGACCCCTGCCGGCCGGCGGCTATGGCGACGGCGTCGTTACCGAGGACCGGACGATTCCGGGCGAGGGCGGTCCGATACCCGTCCGCGTCTATCGCGACGGCGCCAAGGAGGGTCCGTTGCCGATCCTCGTCTATTTCCATGGCGGCGGTTTCGTGCTCGGCAATCTCGACTCGCATGACATCGTTTGCCGCCGCTTCTGCCGCGGGCAGGATCTTCTGGTGCTGTCCGTGGATTACCGCCTCGCGCCGGAACATCCCTATCCGGCGGCCACGGACGACGGCTGGTCCGCACTCCGCTTTGCGGCGAGCGAAGGCGCTTCGATCGGCGGCGATCCGACACGGCTGGCGCTGGCCGGTGACAGTGCCGGTGGCATGCTCGCGATTGCGACCGCGTTGCGGGCCCGCGACGAGGGCGGCCCGGCGCTCCGCGCACTCGTGCCCTTTTATCCGATGATGGATCTCGTCGCGGTCGGCGACTATCCGAGCTATCGCGCCTTTGGCGACGGATCGTCTGGCCTGACGACACGCGATGTCGAATGGTTCGTCGACCTTTATTGCGCCCGCGAGCGCCGCCACGACGCCTATGCGTCTCCCGCCCTGGTCGAGGAACTCGCGGGGCTGCCACCGACCTATACGGTGCTGGCCGAGCGGGATGTGCTCCACGACGAGGGCCGTGCTTTCGCGATCCGTCTCGGCGATCTTGGCCGATCGTCGACGCTCGTCGAAGTTGCCGGCGTCAATCACGGTTTCCTGAGTACGGATCTGGGCCTCGACTCGGTCGATCTTGTCTTCGAGGGAATCCACGAATGGCTCGGCCGGCGCCTCGCCGACTGAAGCCAGCTGCCTATTGGGAGGAAACCTTGGCGACGATTACCTATCTGACGCAGGTCGAGTTCGGTCCCGGTGTCCTTGCGACGCTGCCGGCGACGATCGAGGCGCTCGGCATCAAGCGCCCGCTGCTTATTTCCGACCGGGGGTTGGCCGCGAGCGGGCTGCTCGACCGGGTGAAGGCATTGCTGCCGGCCGGGACGCCGGCCTTTCTCGACGTCCCGCCGAACCCGACCGAAGCGGCGGTTCGGGCCGCGACAGCGATGTTCAACGATGGCTGCGACGGCCTCATCGCCGTTGGCGGCGGCTCCTCGATCGATCTGGCCAAAGGCGCGGCGCTGCTGTCGACCCACGCCGGCCAACTTGGCTCTTATGCTGCGATCTATGGCGGCATCGCGCGGATTGGGCCTGTACCGCCACTGGTCGCGATCCCGACGACCGCCGGCACGGGTGCCGAGGTCGGCCGTGCGGCGTTGCTGACGCTGGAAAATGGCGAGAAGCTCGGCTTTATCTCGCCGCACCTAATTCCGAAACGCGCCATCTGTGACCCCGAGCTGACGCTCGGCCTGCCGCCGTTCCTGACGGCTGCTACCGGGATGGACGCGCTTTCGCACGGGATCGAGGTCTATCTGTCGCCCCGCTACAATCCGCCTGCCGACGCCATCGCGGTCGATGGCGCGGCCCGGATCTGGCGCAACATCGAGCGCGCTGTCGCAGACGGATCCGACCTCGACGCCCGCACCGAGATGCTGATGGGCGCGTTGCAGGGGGGGCTGGGTTTCCAGAAGGGCCTCGGTGCGGTGCATGCGCTGAGCCACGCGCTAGGCGGCCTCAAAAGCCCGAGCCTGCATCACGGCACGCTCAACGCCATCCTGCTGCCGCCGGTGTTGCGCTTCAATGCCGGGACGGTGCCGGATCGCATCGCCCGCCTTGCGGAGGCCTTTGGCTTGCCGAGGGACGCGGACCTAGCTGCCGAGGTCGAGGCGCTCAACCGCCGCATCGGCATTCCGGCGGGCTTGGCCACCCTCGGCGTTCCGGAAAGCGTGCTGCCGATGATCGTAGAGCGGGCACTTGCCGATCACAGCCACGCCACCAATCCAAGGGTCGCGAGCGCGGAAGATTATCGGGCGATGCTTGATGCGGTCATGGTCTGAGCCTTGACCCGCCGTCTCGGGGCATTCCCGGCCCCGCCCGGGGGCTGCTTATGGGCGGGATCGCATCTGGGCCGGGAGGAGGTGCGATGACGGCCTCGCCATCGTCCGGGGCACCGACCATTCGGTCAGGCGATGGTGAGGCGTTGCATCGCCGCTCGTTGCTCGGCCCGCTAGCGGTATCGGTGGTGGCATCGGGCGCCATCCTGACGGCGTTTGTGGCCGCGATGCTCACAATGGCCGGCTCGGCGCCTTCTCTACCGCAGCTCGGAGTTATCTTTGCCGGCGCCATGATCGTCGTTCTCGCCGGCGAGCACTGGCTCGCCTGGGCGTCGGACGCTGTCTGGCCGGCACGACTAGCGCTCGTCTGGATTGCCGGCCTCGTCGCGACGATGGCGGCGCAGCTTCTCGGCTATTTCGTCTTCGGCCTTGATGCGCCTCACGCCTTCGCGATCTGGGCGCTGATCCTATTCGCGCTCACGATCGTCCGCCCGCCGCGATCTGCTGCGAGAGCTGGCCGTCTGTCGGATTTTCCCGATTGGGTCGTGCTGGCAGCTATCGCGATCATCGCCGGCTTTGCCTGCCGCAACATCGTCGCGGCGTTGCCATCGATCGTCGACACCGGCCGCCTCGTCGGCTTCTCCGACGACATATTGCACGCTGCGCATATCGCCGAATTCGGCGATCCGCTCGCCTATGGCCGCGGCTATCTCATGCTGTCCGATATCGGGCTCTCCTTCTATCATTACGGGCACTACATGCCGGTAGCGGCGGTCATGGCCCTGCTCGGCCTACCGCCACTGGCGGCGACATCAGCGCTCCTCGTGCCGCTGGGGGTCCTGATCGCGGGCGTCGGGATCTATGCGCTCGCAGGCGCACTCGGCGGGCGCGCGGCGGGATTGCTGGCGCTCGGCGTCATCTTCGCTTTGCCGGACGGGTCGCAATACGGCCCCGGAATGGGTTTCTTCGGCTTCCACGGGGTGCTCATCGCGGCGCCGGGTTCCGGTTTCGGCCTTGCGGCCGCATGCGGCGCTCTGGTGTGCCTCGACCGCTTCTGGCGACATGGCGAAGGACGGAGAATGCTGGCGACGGCGGCCGCGTTGACGGCGGCCATCACCCAGCTCCGATTCCATTTCATCCTGCTGATGATGCCGGCGCTCGCACTAACCGCCTTTGCGGCGCTGCCGGCGGTGAGGCGCCGTCCGTGGCAGGCGCTGGTCCTGTTCGCGACAGCCGTGGCCGGATTAGTCCTGCTATGCCTTTTCGTGCCTCCAGTTCGCGACCGCATAGCCGCCTTCACCAATGTCGTCCGCTTTCTCACCGTGGCGCTGGATTATCTCGGTCCCAGCTTTCATCCTGATTTCTTTGCCAACCTCGTCGCTTCCCTCGGTACCCGGTGGGCTGTGGCGGTCGGCGTGGCTGTGGCGTTGCTTGAGATCGTCGGCGTCCTGATCGTCGTCTATCCGCTGCTGCTATTCTGGAAAGTCCGCCGCTTTGGCTGGGAACTGGCGGATATCTTTCCGCTGGCGCTGACGCTGTCTTACATCGCAGTGATGGTCCTGGCGCCGTCGACGCCCTTTGCAGAGCCGAGCACGGAGCTGCAGCATCGGCCGCTCATCTTCTTTTATGCCATCATGGCGATCTATGCGTCGGCCTATCTGTGCCGCATCGTAGGGCTTGGCCGGGACCAGGTCCTGACGACTCGGACCGTCGCGGTTGCCGCGACTGCGTTGATCATCCTGTCCGGCCTATTCGCCGTTTTTGTCGGCTATGGTGATCGCGGCAAGCAGAATGCGATGGCAGCCAGCTATTCCCGCGTTCCAATCGATCCAGGCGTCGTGCCAATCGCTCTGGCCATCCGGGAGGCCGCGCGACCTGGACAGACGCTGGCCGTCGCCACGTTGGAGCCGTCCGAGATGATCATCGAGCTGTGTGCCGAGATCGCGAGCATCAGCGCCGTTCCATGCTACGTCTCGCGGCCGAGCGAAGCATGGCGAGTGGCGGGCGCGAATGGAGCGACCGTCGAGGCCCGGCTGGCGACTATGCGCGATGTTGCCGCGAGCCCCACTCTGCCTGCCGCCTATGCGAAGCTGAGGGCAGCCGGGGTCGACTGGTATGTCGTTCGTGCGAGCGCGCCGTTGGCTTTCGACCCCCAGTTCAGCGGCGCCATGCTGCGCAATTCGGCAGGCGCGCTCTACGAGGTTCCCTGACCCGGGGGCGGCGGCGGGGCCTCGTCCGTCCAGTTCAGGAAGAAGTTCCACACCGCATAGGCGAGTGTGCCGCCAATGATGACGAGCCACATCTGCTCGCGGACATAGAGCGCCTCGAAGGCGAACCAGACGGCCAGCATCGTGACGACGGCAACGCGCCGCCAGAGCGGTCGAAAAAAGGCTTGGTCCGCCTGGTTCTTCATGCCGTCGAAACTCCTGCCCAAAGTGGACGGCCTTTGTCTCCCGATCAGGGCTGCCGGGTCAAGCTCGTGCCCCCTTACCGCTCGCCCCGTCGGAATGGCTGCATCAGCGCCTGCGGCACGCGGGCGCGGCGGGCCATGACGAGCAGGGCGGCAATTGAGAGCAGATAGGGGATCATCAGGAAGAGCTGGTACGGCACGGCCTTGCCGACGACATGCTGCAGGCGCAGCTGGTAGGCGTCGAAGAGCGCAAAGAGCAGGGCGCCAAGCAGCGCGCGCTCCGGTCGCCACGAGGCGAAGACGACGAGCGCAATGCAGACCCAGCCGCGGCCCTGGATCATGGTCGGGAAGAAGGAGTTGAAGGCGGAGAGCGTCAGGAACGCGCCGCCGACGCCCATCAGCGCGCTGCCGAAGACGACGGCCGCGATGCGAACGCGGATCGGGTCGATGCCCTGCGCTTCGGCCGCATGCGGATTTTCGCCGACGATGCGCACCGCAAGGCCGAGCGGTGTCCGCTGCAACGCGAAGGCGAGGATAATCGCAAGCGCGATGGCCAGATAGGTCGGCGCCGTCTGGTTGAACAGTGCCTCGCCCAGGAAGGGCAGGTCCGACAGCCCCGGGATATGGAGGACCTGGAACGGCACGATGGTCGGTGGCGAGCCGGAGACGGGCACGCTCAGGCGGAAGATGAAATAGGTCAGGCTCGACGCGAACAGCGTGATGCCGAGCCCGGTGACATGCTGCGACAGGCCAAGCGGCACCGTCAGCAGCGCATGCAGCAATCCAAAGGCCGCGCCGCCCAGCGCCGCCGCGAGGATGCCGAGCCAGAGATCGCCGCCTTGATAGACCGTCATCCAGCCGATCATGGCGCCGAAGGTCATGATGCCCTCGATGCCGAGATTGAGCACGCCGGCCCGCTCGCAGATCAGCGCTCCCAGCGTGCCGAACAGCAACGGCGTCGCGATCCGCAAGACGGCGGCCCATAGCCCGGCGCTGGCGAAGATGTCGAGCGCGTCCATCATCGCCGCACCCGGTAGCTGGCGAGGAACAGCGCCACCAGCATGGTGAGCAGCGATAGCGACACGATGACGTCGGCGATGAAGCTCGGCACGCCCATGGCCCGGCTCATGCCGTCGGCGCCGACGAACATGGTGGCGACGAAGACCGCCGCGAGAATGACGCCGAGGGGATGCAGGCCTGCCAGCATGGCGACGACGATGCCGGTATAGCCGAAGCCGGGCGACAGGTCGATCGTCACATAGGCCTTGACGCCAAGCACCTCGATCGCACCGGCGAGCCCGGCGAGCCCGCCGGAAAGGCAGGCGACGCGCACCAATATGCCGGTAATCGAGACGCCGGCGAAGCGGGCGGCTTGTGGATTGAGGCCGGCGGCGCGGCTCTCGAGGCCGAAACGGGTGCGGGCCTGGACCAGCCACAACACGATCGCGAGGCCGATGGCGATCAGCAATCCGATGTGAAGTCGCGAGCGCGGCACCAGCTTCGGCAGGGCGGCATCGGCCAGGATCGGCACCGATTGCGGCCAGCCGAAAGCGAGCGGGTCCTTCAACGGTCCCTCGATCATCATCGACACGAACAGCAGGGCGACGAAATTGAGCAGCAGCGTCGTCACCACCTCGTCGACCCCGAAACGCAGCCTCAATGCCAGCGGGATGAGCAGCAGCACGGCGCCCGCGGCGGCGCCGGCCAGCATGAGCAGCGGGATACCGGCGATCGGCGGCAGGTGCAGGCCATATTTCGAGCCGAGCGCGGCGGTGGCGAGCGCGCCGACATAGAACTGGCCCTCGGCGCCGATATTCCAGAGCCGGGCGCGGAAGGCGACGGCTGCCGCAAGCCCGGTCAGGATGAGCGGCGTCGTGCGCGTCAGCGTTTCGGTGATCGACAGCTTGGAGCCGAAGGCGCCGATGAACATGCGCTGATAGGCTTCCAGCACCGGCGCCCCCGCAATGGCGATCAGGATGCCGGCCAAGACGAGCGCCGCGAGGACGGCGCCGACAGGCGCCGCGACGACGAGGGAGAGCGGGACATGGGCGCGCCGTTCGAGCCGCATCAGGCCGCCTCCTCCCAGACGCCGGCCATCATCAGCCCGAGCCGGCGAGGGTCGGCCTCCGCCACGGGAATCGGCGGCGACAGGCGGCCCTTGACGATCGCCTGCACCCGGTCGGCGAGTTGCAATACTTCGTCGAGGTCTTCCGAGATCAGCAGGACCGCGGTGCCAGCTCGGCGGGCGGCGAGGATTTCGGCGTGGACCGCAGCAACCGCGCCTTCGTCGAGGCCGCGCGTCGGCTGCGCCGCGATCAGGATGCGCGGCGAATTGACCAGATTGCGACCGAGAATCAGCTTCTGCATGTTGCCGCCCGACAGCAGCCGCGTCGCGGTATCGGGTCCGCCACCGCGCACGTCGAAGCGGCGGATGATCTCGCTCGCAAAATGTCGCCCCTCGCCGCGGCGGACGAGGCCGCGCGTGGAGAAGCGGGGCTCGCCGATGCGCTCCAGCACGGCGTTCTCCCAGATCGCCATTTCGCCGATGGCGCCATCGGCGTTGCGGTCCTCCGGGATGCGGCCAATACCGCGCTCGACGAAATCGCGCGGCGAGATGGCCTCGACGGCTTCGCCAAAGAATTCCAGCCGCCCGGAAGACGGCACGGCCAGGCCCGAGACGAGCCGGCCCAGCGCCGACTGGCCATTGCCGGAAACACCGATCACGGCCAGCGTTTCACCGGCGCGCACCTCGAAACTCACCTCGGAGAGCTGGCGGACGCCGCCGGCCATGACGCTGACACCGGCGGCCTTCAGCGCGATGTCGCCCGGCGCCTGTGGGTCGCGATGCGGGCGGGCGACGCGGCGGCCGACCATCAGTTCGGCCAGTTCCTCGCGGCTGGTCTCGCCCGCCTTGCGCTCGGCGACGACCTTGCCGCCGCGCAACACCACGACGCGGTCGGCGGCGGCCAGGACTTCGTGCAGCTTGTGCGAGATGAAGATCAGCGACAGGCCTTCATTGGCCATGCCGCGCAGCGTCGCATAGAGCTTCTCGGCCTCCTGGTGGGTGAGGACGGCGGTCGGCTCGTCGAGGATCAGCACCCTGGCGTCGCGATAGAGCGATTTCAGGATTTCGACGCGCTGGCGTTCCCCGACCGAGAGATCGCCGAGGCGGGCATCGGGATGGACGGCGAGGCCGAAGCGCTCCGACAATGCCGCCAGTTTGGCGCGTGCCTTGCGCTTGTCGAGCCCGAAGGAAAAGAGCCGTTCCGTCCCGGCGATGACGTTCTCGATGACCGAGAGATTGGCGGCCAGCGCGAAATGCTGGTGCACCATGCCGATGCCGGCCTCGATCGCGGCGCGGGGCCGGCCCGGCGGCAATTCGCGGCCGAAGGCGGTGACGGTCCCCGCATCGGCGGTGTAGTGGCCGAACAGGATGTTCATCAGCGTCGTCTTGCCGGCACCGTTCTCGCCGAGCAGGGCCAGCAATTCGCCCTGCCGAAGTTCCAGCGAGACGTCGTCATTGGCAACCAGCGGACCGAAGCGCTTCGTAATGCCCTTGAGCTGGAGCACAGGAGGGTTCACGGACGATCGTCCGGCAGCCCCGCGATCGTCGTCGCAAACGACCAGGGTACGGCGCGCTGCAGCATTCGGGCGAGGCGCAGCAGCAGGCCGTCGCTGGCCATCGGCCCGATGAGCTGGACGGGGAGGGGCAGGCCGTCGCTGTCCCGGCCATGCGGCACGCTGAGGGCCGGCGTACCGGCGATGTTGGCCAGCATGGCATAGGGCGCGAAATCGCTCATCCGCCGCCATTGCAGTTCGACATCGTCATGGTCGAAGGGATAGGCGCCGATCTTCAGCGGGGGTCCGGAGAGCATCGGCGTCAGGATGACGTCGAATTCGTCGAACAGCCGCCACAGCGCGTGGGCGGTGCGCACTGCGACGACTTCGGCCTGCTGATAGTCGCGGGCGGTCATCGCCAGCCCCCGCCGTGCGACGGCCGCCGAAAGCCGCTCGACCTTGGCAAGGTCCGGCATGTTGCGGGCGAGGTTGGTCGAGATGATGACGTCGAAGACGAGCGAGGCGTTCCTCACCAGCGGCGCCAGCCGGGCCGGGTCCAGCGGCAGGATGCTGTGACCGGCGGCGGCGAGGACATCGGCGGCATGCTGGACCGCTTCGCGCCGCGCCGGCTCGATCGCCTTGCCGTCGATGACGTCGAGGCAAAGTCCGATGCGAAGCGGTTGGACCGGCTCATCCAGTCTGGGCGCGACCGGGCCGTCGAGATCGGGATCGGGGAAATAGCCTTCGGCATGGCCGGAGAAATGGTCGAGCGCCAAGGCCGTGTCGCGCAGCGAGCGGCTGACGACAAGTTCGGCGGCGATCCCGCCGATATGATTGCTGAAATCGGGACCGCCCGGTGTGGCGCCGCGCGTCGCCTTCAAGCCGACGAGACCGCAGCAGGCGGCCGGCACGCGGGTCGAGCCGCCCGCGTCGGAGGCATGCGCCAGCGCCACGATTCCGGAGGCGACCGCCGCACCCGCGCCGCCGGAAGAGCCGCCCGGCGTCCGCGTCGGGTCCAGCGGATTGCGCGCGATCGGCCCGATCGCCGGTTCGCTCCAAATCGCGAGGCCGAATTCGGGAACGGTGGTGATGCCGAACGGCACCAATCCGCCGGCCTTGAACCGGCGGGCAAGTTCGTCGTCCTTCTCCGGCGGGACGCTCGGCACCGATGCCGAGGCCAGCACGATGGGCAGACCGGCCGCGGCGACGCCGAGATCCTTCATGAGGAAGGGAACGCCGGGAAACGGCTTCAACCCATAGAGCTTTGGCCGGGACTTGATGCCTTTGTCGATCGCCTCCGCCTGGGCGCGGCCGAGATCGGCGGCGAGATGAGAAATGGCGCCATAGGCCTTGGCGGCCTCGGCGCGGTCGAGCGCCGCTTCGAGCGCGGCGACGGCCGATGTCGCACCGGAGCGGATTGAGGCAGCCAGCGTGGCGCCATCGGCGGGATCCAGGGTGTCTCTCAAGGCGCGAATTCCTGACAAACCAGAAAGCTGTCGTTGCCGGGCTTGACCCGGCAATCCAGTCTATCCTCTGTGTGTCGACAACTCAGCAAGCCCCAAAAAATAGGTCTGGATTGCCGGGTCAAGCCCGGCAATGACAGTGTTCTGGGACTACAATCCGATGGCGGTCAACCTCTTGTCTGTGACGCCAAGCCTCAGGTCGGCTCGGCCGGATCGACTGGAACCGTGAAGGTGCCCGCCTTGATCGCCTCGCGCTTGGCCTGCATGGCCGGAACGGAATCGGCCACGACCATGCTCTCGGTGAAGATGATGTCGTTGCCGCCTTCCTTCATGAACGAGAACGGGCTGTAGTCCTTGCCCGTCTTGGCGCCGGCCTGCGTATCCTTGATCGCGGCGTCGAGGATCGGCCGGAAATACCACATGGCATTGGCGAAGACGGTGTCGGGATAGCGCGGCGTGTAGTCGAGCAGTGAGCCGACGGATTTGATGCCCTTCTCTTTCGCGGCGTCGGCGGTGCCGATGCGCTCGCCGAACAATATGTCGGCGCCGGCGTCGATCTGTGCCAGCGCCGCCTCGCGCGCCTTGGGCGGATCGAAGAACGTGCCGATGAAGCCGTTCAGGAATTTCGCGTCCGGCCGCACTTCCTTGACGCCGGCCCGGAAGGCGTTGATCAGGATGTTGACCTCGGGGATCGGGATGGCGCCGACCGCGCCGAAGGTTCCGCTCTTCGACATCGGCGCCGCCAGCATGCCGGCGAGATAGGCCGCCTCGTGGTTCCAGGTTCCGAAGGTGCCGAAATTGTCGCCGGCCGGTCCGCCGGACGAGCCCATAAGGAAGGCCGTGCCGGGATAATCGGCCGCGACCTGCCGCGCCTCGGTCTCGACGGCATAGGATTCGCCGACGATCAGCTTGTTGCCAGCTTCCGCATATTCGCGCATGGCGCGCGGATAATCGGTCCCGGAGACTCCTTCGGAGAAGGTATATTCGATGACGCCATCCTTGGCGGCGGCGAGCAGCGCCTCGTGCAGGCGCGAATTCCAGGCATTCTCGACCGGGGAAGCATGGATGCCGGCGACCTTCAGCTTCTCGGCGGCGAAAGCCCGCGGCGCGGCGAGGACGAGGCTTCCCGCGGCCGAAGCCTTCAGGAAGGTCCTTCGGGAGATCCGATTGGCCATGGTGGTGTTCCCTTCTGGATGCCGCATTGAGCGGTCGTGCCCGGCCGCGCCGAGCTTTTGTCTAACCGGTCAATTTCGACAATCTGCCCAGCTTCTTGTCAAGCCCAGCGCGTGGGCAGGTCGTTTCCGCCTCGGCCCGCTCAAGGCTTGATCTCGATCAACGCTCCGCGTGGTCGTCGTCTTATCCTTGTGCTGACATCTGGGAGGAGAAGCATGTTCCATCATATACTCGTGCCGACAGACGGATCGCCGCTCTCGGGCATGGCGATCGAGAAGTCCGTGGCGCTCGCCAAGTCTCTCGGCGCCAGGATCACGTTCCTGACCGCGGTCGAGCCTTTCCACATCTGGACCGACAACGCCAACCAGCTCGCCTATACGCGGGAAGAGTATGAGCGTATTTCGAAAGAATCGGCCGGTGGATATCTGGACAGCGCCGTGGCCGCGGCCGAGGCCGCCGGTGTCGCCGTCGGCAGGGTGCAGGTGGAAACGGACGAGCCCTATCGCGCCATTATCGATGCGGCGGTCGAGCGTGGCTGTGACCTCGTCGCCATGGCCTCGCATGGACGGCGCGGCGTCGCGGCGCTCGTCATCGGCAGCGAGACGCAGAAGGTCCTGACGCATTCGGCGATTCCCGTTCTCGTCTATCGCTGAACGGGACTTTCCGGCCGGGACAGGGGCGGGTCGGCGCGCTATGGTGCGCCGTCGCGACGGCTTGCTGCCATCGCGGATCTGCCATCCTAAGACGCGGCCGCAATGAAGCATTTCTCCTCCCTCTACAGCCACGACTTCCTGCGGATCGCTGCCTGCGTTCCGCGCGCCACCGTCGCCGATCCCGATTTCGCCGTCGCCGAGACGCTGCGCATAGCGGCGGCGGGCGACGCGTCGCGCACGGCGGTGATGCTGTTCCCGGAACTGGGCATCTCGTCCTATTCGATCGACGATCTCGTGCTCCAGGACGCGCTGCTGGAGGCCGTCGAAGCGGGGCTGGCGCGTCTTGCCGAGGCTTCGAAGGACCTCTTTCCCGTCCTCGTCGTCGGTGCTCCGCTCCGTGACGGGGGCCGCCTCTACAATACGGCCGTCGCCATCCATCGCGGCCGTATCCTCGGCGTCGTGCCGAAGGCCTATCCGCCGAATTATCGCGAGTTCTACGAGCGGCGCCATTTCACGCCGGGAACCGGTGTCGTTGGCCGCGAGATTTCCGTTGCCGGCAACAAGGTTCCCTTCGGCATAGACCTGCTGTTCCGAGCCGAGGGTGAGGTGACCTTCACCTTCCACATGGAGATCTGCGAGGACGTCTGGGTTCCCCTGCCGCCCTCGACGCGCGCCGCGCTGGCCGGGGCCGAGGTGCTGCTCAATCTCTCGGCCAGCAACATCACCATCGGCAAGGCGGATGCGCGGCGCCTGCTCTGCGCCAGCCAGTCCATGCGCACGGTGGCGGCCTATGCCTATTCGGCAGCGGGTCCGGGGGAATCGACGACCGATCTCGCCTGGGATGGCCAGGCGGCAGTGTTCGAGAACGGCGTGCTCCTCGCCGAGAGCGAACGGTTTCCGCGTAACGCCACGCAGGCAACGGCCGATATCGATCTCGGCCGGCTGCGGCAGGAGCGGATGCGGCTCAACACCTATGGCGACAGCGTGCGCGAGGAGCTCGGGCGAGCGCCGCCCTTCCGCTTCGTGGCATTTCCGTTCAGGGCGCCGGCTGAGCCGGTGGCGCTGGAGCGGGCGATCGAGCGTTTTCCCTATGTCCCGTCCGATCCTTCCCGCCTGCGCGACGATTGCTATGAGGCCTACAACATTCAGGTCCAGGGCCTCGCCAAGCGGCTGGAATCGACCGGAATCGACAAGGCCGTGATCGGTGTCTCGGGTGGCCTCGATTCGACGCAGGCGCTGATGGTCGCCGTCCGGGCCATGGAGCGGCTCGGCCATGATGCGAGCCACGTCCTTGCCTATACGATGCCGGGCTTCGCGACGTCGGATGAGACCAAGTCGAATGCTTGGTCGCTGATGCGCGCCCTCGGCGTCACGGCCGAGGAGATCGACATCCGCCCGGCGGCGCGGCAGATGCTGACCGATCTCGGTCACCCGTTCTCGAACGGCGAGCCGGTCTATGACGTCACCTTCGAGAATGTGCAGGCGGGCTTGAGGACCGATTATCTCTTCCGCCTCGCCAACCAGAATCGCGGCCTCGTCGTCGGCACCGGCGATCTGTCCGAGCTCGGCCTTGGCTGGTGCACCTATGGCGTCGGCGATCACATGTCGCACTACAACGTCAACGCCTCGGTCTCGAAGACGCTGATCCAGCATCTGATTCGCTTCGTCGCCGCCTCGGGCGATGTCGATCCGGCGACGGCCGACGTGCTCTACGCTATCCTTGCCACCGAGATCTCGCCGGAACTGGTGCCGACCGCCGCCGGGCAGACCATCCAGTCGACGCAGCAGATCGTCGGACCCTACGCGCTGCAAGATTTCAACCTTTACTATTTGACCCGCTACGGCTTTCGCCCGTCTAAGATCGCTTTCCTCGCCCACCACGCCTGGCAGGATGCGTCGGCCGGCAGCTGGCCGGCCGATCTGCCGGCGGATGACAAGCGCGCTTATTCGCTGGCCGAGATCCGCCATTGGCTGAAGCTGTTCCTGAGGCGCTTCTTCGCCAATCAGTTCAAGCGCTCGACGCTGCCGAACGGGCCAAAGATCTCGTCCGGCGGGTCGCTGTCTCCTCGGGGCGACTGGCGAGCGCCTTCAGACGCCGTCGCCGATGTCTGGCTCAGGGAGCTGGAGGCCAACGTGCCGGAGGCGTGACGGCCCGCGACGAGCGGGCCGGGGAGGTGAGGAGATGCAACGCTTCCATGACCGTCAGGATGCCGGCCGGCGCCTCGCCGCGGCGCTCACCTCCTACGCCGGCAGCGACGCGCTGGTCCTCGCCCTGCCACGAGGCGGCGTGCCGGTCGCGGCGGAGATCGCGGCGTCGCTGGGCGCGGAGCTCGACCTGCTGCTGGTGCGCAAGATCGGTTTTCCGTCGGAACCGGAGTTCGCGATGGGCGCCGTCGCCGACGCGCCAGTGCCGATCCTCGTCCGCAACGAGGCCGCGATCCGCGCGGCTCATGTCTCGCAGGCCGCGTTCGACGAAGTCGCCGCGCGCGAGATCGCCGAACTGGGCCGTCGCCGAAGGCTCTATGTCGGGGAACGCGCTCATGCGCCGATTGCCGGTCGCACCGTGATCCTTGTCGATGATGGCATCGCAACGGGAGCTACGGTCCGCGCGGCGCTCACGGCGTTGAGGCGGATGAAGCCTGCCCGTCTGGTGCTCGCCGTCCCTGTCGGAGCCCCGGACATGATCGCCGAACTCCGTCGCGAGGTCGACGACATGGTCTGCCTGATGACGCCAAGCCCGTTCGGTGCGATCGGCTGTTTCTACGACGACTTCTCGCAGGTCGGCGACGAGACGGTCGTTGCGGCGTTGGCCTGGTTCGGGCCGCCGGCTTCGCGCGGCGGGCCGCAGTCATAGCGGCGAGGCGATCGTCTATCCGGCGCTCAGCAATGCCTTGCGGAAGCGCAGCGTCGCCAGGGCGAAATAGACGGCGCCGATGAGCACGAGCGCGACTATCTGTGGCCAGACGATGTCGAGCCCGGCACCGCGATAGAGGATCGCCTGCGACAGCGACACGAAATGCGGCGAGGGAGCCGCCTGCATGATGGTCTGCAACCAGCCTGGCATGCTCTCCATCGGTGTCGTGCTGCCCGATAGCAGCTCCATCACGATCAGAACTGGCATGACGATGAGCCCGAACTGCGCCATCGACGTCGAGGCCGTGGCGATCAGAATGCCAAGCGAGGTCACGGAGAACAGATAGATCGTCGAGGCTGCGAGAAAGAGCGGCAGCGAGCCCGCCACGGGAACGCCAAGCAGCCGCTCGACGACCGCGACCAGCGAAATGGTCGCGGCCACGATGATGACGAGGCCATTGGCCCAGATCTTCGCCAGCATGATCTCGACCGGCGTCACCGGCATGACCAGAAGATGCTCGATCGTGCCATGTTCGCGTTCGCGGATCAGCGCCGCGCCGGTCAGGATCACCGCCAGCATCGTCACATTGTTGATGACCTGCATCAGCGCGGTGAACCAGGCCGAGACCAGATTGGGGTTGAATTTCGCCCGGACGACGAGGTCGATCGGCTGGCTGGCGCTCGTCTTGAGCGCGGTTACCGCCTCCTGAAGTAGGATCGATTGCAGGTAGGAAGCACCGTTACCGGCCTGCGACATGGCGGTCGCGTCGATATTGATCTGCAGCGACGGCTTCTTGCCGGCGATCGCGTCCGTCTCGAAGTTCGGCGGGATCTCGATGACGAAGACATATTTGCCGCTGTCCATCATCCCATCGATCGCATCGGCATCGATCAGTACCGGCTCCTTGAAATAGGGCGCGAGGATCGCGTCGCGCAGCCGTGTCGACAGCAGTGACCGATCTTCGTCGACCATGGCGACGGCGGCGTTCTCGACCTCCATCTTGGCGCCGGTCGATACGGCATAGATGGCGAAGCTGAAGGCATAGACGATGAGGAACAGGAGGACCGGGTCGGCCTTCAGGCTGTAGAGTTCCTTGACGCCGAGCCGGAAGATACGCGCGATGCGGGCCGAAAGGCTCTTCATGGAGCGGCTGGCCATGGCTCAGGCCCCCTGCTTGCGCAGCGCCACGACCGAGGCGCCGATGAAGAAGAGGCCGAAGCCGACGAGCACGAGAAGATTGGGCCAGAGTTCGGCGAGGCCGAGACCCTTGGCGAAGGCGCCAACGCTGATCGGCTGGTACCAGGCGGCCGGAAAGGCGAGGCCGATGAGCCGGCCGCTGCCCGACAGCGACGAGACCGGAACCAGCAGGCCGGAGAAATTGACCGCAGGTATAATCGCGATGATCGCGGTGGCGAAGATCGCCGCGACCTGGCTGCGAACGAAGCTGGAGACGAAGAGACCGAAGCCGGTCGTCGCCAGCACATAGGCGAGCGTCGCCGCCGCCAGCATCGCGAACGATCCCTTGACCGGTACGTCGAACAGGAAGCGGGCGACGAGCACCAGCATCAGGAAATTCACGAAGGCGATGCCGACATAGGGCAGTTGCTTGCCGACAAGGAATTCGATCTTGGTTACCGGCGTCGACCGGAAATTGCTGATCGAGCCGCTTTCCTTCTCCTTGACGATGCCGATCGCGGTCATGATCGCGGGAATGAGGACGAGCACCAGCACGATGACGCTCGGCACGATGGCATTGGTGCTCTTGAAGGCCTGATTATAGCGAAATCGCGTCTCGATCTGGATCGGATAGAGCGATGTGGCGCTGCCTGTACGCCGCTCGATCTGGTCCGTGAGGTAGCTCTGTGCGAGGCCAGAGACGTAGCCGCGCGTCGTCTCGGCACGGAATGGCATGGCGCCGTCGAGCCAGACCGCGACTTCAGGCTGACGCGCGCGCAGCAGGTCGCGGCCGAAATCCGGAGGGATCTCTACGGCGATGTTGATGTCGCCGCTCTTGAGCCGCTGGTCGATCTGGTCCGGCGCTGTGATCGGCGTCTGCTCGTCGAAATAGCGCGAGCCCTGGAAGCTCTCCAGCAATTGGCGGCTCTCGGCACTCTGGTCCTGGTCGAAAGCGGCGAAGCGCAGATGCTCGACGTCGAAGGAAATGCCGAAGCCGAAGGTCAGGAGCAGCAGCAGCGGACCGACAAAGGCAAAGATGAGCCGCGCCGGATCGCGCACGATCTCCAGCCATTCGCGCGAGGCATAGGCAAAGAGCCGGCGCCGATCGAAGCGGCGCAGCTTGGGCGGCTCATAGTGCTTCGCCGCGTCGCCGTCATCGGCCTCTTCGCCGCTGCCCATGCCGGCCTGTTCGAGCACCGAGATGAACACGTCTTCCAGCGAATCCATGCCGCGCTCGGCCTTCAGCTCGGTCGGGCTGCCGACGGCGAGCACTTTGCCGGCATGCATCAGCGAGATCCTGTCGCAACGTTCTGCCTCGTTCATGAAATGGGTGGACAGGAAGATCGTCACCCCTTCCTTGCGCGACAACTCGATCAGGATGCGCCAGAAGCCGTCGCGCGCGACCGGGTCGACGCCGGATGTGGGCTCGTCCAAGATCAGGACTTCCGGCCGGTGGACCATCGCGACGGCGAGTTGCAGGCGTTGGCGCATGCCGAGCGGAAGGCTGTCCGGGCGTTGGTCGGCGACGGCGCGCAGATCGAACCGGTCGAGCATCTCGCCAACCCGCGCCGCGATCTCGCCCATGGGAATCTGGAACAGCTCGGCATGCAGCACGAGGTTCTGCCGCACGGTCAGTTCGCCATAGAGCGAGAAGGCCTGCGACATGAAGCCGACGCGGCGGCGCGTCTCCATGTCGCTGGCGTCGAGCGGCTCGCCGAACAGCTTCGCCTCGCCCTCGCTCGCCGGCAGCAGGCCCGTCAGCATGCGCATCGTCGTGCTCTTGCCTGACCCGTTCGAGCCGAGAAAGCCGAAGATCTCGCCCTTGCGTATCCGGAAGCTCACATGGTCGACGGCGGTGAAGTCGCCGAAGCGGCGCGTCAGCCCGTCGGCTTCAATCGCGATCGCGCCGTCCGTCTCGCTGCGTGGCCAGTCGGGCAGCGGCGTGTCCGCCGCCCGGATCGCCTCCGGCAGCAGCGCGACGAAGGCCCGCTCCAGGCTCTCGGCGCCGGTCTTTTCCTTGATATCGGCCGGTGATCCGGTGGCGATGATCTTGCCGTCATGCATGGCGGCGAGCCAGTCGAAGCGGTCCGCCTCCTCCATATAGGCCGTGGCGACGATGACGCTCATGCCCGGACGGCGGGTTCGCATCGTCTCGATCAGTTCCCAGAACTGGCGCCGCGATAGCGGATCGATGCCGGTCGTCGGCTCGTCGAGAATGAGGAGGTCGGGATCGTGGATCAGCGCGGCGCAGATGCCGAGCTTCTGCTTCATGCCACCCGAAAGCTTGCCGGCCGGTCGCTGGCGGAACGGCGCGAGGCCCGTGGCCCGCAGCAATTCGTCGATCCGTGCCGCGCGCTCCACCGCGCCCTGGCCGAAGAGCCGGCCAAAGAAATCGAGGTTCTCCTCAATACTGAGCGTTGGATAGAGATTGCGGCCGAGGCCCTGCGGCATATAGGCGATGCGGGCGCCGGCTTGCCGACGTTCGGCGCTCCGCCGCATGTCGCAGCCGAGGACCTGGACGCTGCCCTTCTGGATGCGTGTCACGCCGGCGATGATGCCGAGAAGCGTCGACTTGCCGACGCCGTCGGGACCGATGAGCCCCGCCATGACGCCCGCCGGAACGTCGATGTCGATGCCGGCGAGCGCCGCCGTCTTGCCATAGCGGTGCTCGACGCCGACGAAACGGATCGCCGATCCGGTCATTTGGGGAGCTTCACATCCAGTTCGGTCGGCCAGGTGATGGCGGGATCGGTGCGCAGATAGGCAACGCCGCGCACGCCGGTCTTGACGTAGGTCTCATACTGCCGGAGCAGGCTCGGCGCGATCTGCAGCTTGACGCGGAACATCAGCTTCTCGCGTTCGTCGTCGGTCTCGACCGTCTTCGGCGTGAACTGGGCGCTGCCGGCGACGAAGGAGACGTTCGCCGGGACGACATAGTCCGGAGCCGGATCGAGCACGATGCGCGCCTCCCCGCCGACCTGGAGGACGCCGGCCACACGCGCCGGCACGAACACGGTCATGTAGACGCTGGAAAGATCGAGCAACGTCACGATGGGGGCACCGGCGGCCACGACCTCGCCGGCCTGAACGAGCTTGTATTCGACGCGGCCCCGGCGCGGCGCCTTCAGCACGGAATCGTCGATGAGCGAGGCAATGCGCGCCACATCGGCACGCGCTGCATCCGCCGCCGCATTGGCCTCATCAAGGCTCGCCCTGGCGGCGTTGAGCGCGGCTTCCGCGACATTGAGCGTCGACTGCTTCAGATCGACCGCCTGATCGGTGCCGAAGCCCTTGTTCTTGAGTGTCGAGGCGCGATCGAATTCCTGCTTGGCGAGGGTCAGTTCGCTTTGTCGCTGCGCGATCGCCGCCTCGGCGCCGGCGATCGCCGTCTCCGCCTTGCGCACCTGCGCATTGCCGCCGGCCAGCTCCGCATCCAGCTCGCTTGTATCCATACGCGCGAGGATGGTGCCAGCATCGACCGTGTCGCCCTCGTTCACGAGGACGTCCGAGACGCGTCCAGCGAGCTTGGCGGAAATGAGAACTTCGTCGGCCTCGATCCGGCCGTTGGTGGCCGAGATTCCATCGGGGAGACGCTTGCCGCCGAGTTTCTGCCAGAGTTGCTGCAGCTTCGCGCCGAAGCCATCGGCATCCGCCGCTGCCGCTGAGCCGTTGCCCGCGAGGCAAGCCAGAAGGGCGAAAGTGACGGCGAGCGTTTTGTAGCGTCGCAAGAGAGGA
Source organism: Kaistia algarum (assembly GCF_026343945.1). NCBI lineage: Bacteria > Pseudomonadati > Pseudomonadota > Alphaproteobacteria > Hyphomicrobiales > Kaistiaceae > Kaistia > Kaistia algarum. Next base: position 741,423 of record NZ_JAPKNJ010000001.1, on the reverse strand, counting down.
CCCCGCGAATGGGCCGCATCCGTGTGCCGCCAATAGGGCGGCGCGGATCGTGGCGCTGGTGAGATTTACGCTGTCTCTATCAGTCCGATACGTCGACCAGCTTGACCTAGGTCAGACGCACGCCACAATCGCAGGCGACCTAACGAGTGGAGTTCCCGTCGAGGTGCTATCCCGACCCGATCAGGATACCCGCCGCCAGCACCAGCGCGCCGCCGACGACCACCTGCAAGGCGGCGCGGAAGAAGGGTGTCTCCATGAAGCGGTTCTGGATGAAGGCGATCGCCCATAGCTCGACGAACACGACGGCGATGGCGATCACTGTCGCAGTCCAGAAATGCGGGATGAAATAGGGCAGGGCGTGGCCGAGGCCGCCGATCGCCGTCATGATGCCCGAAGCGAAGCCGCGCTTGATCGGCGAGCCGCGCCCCGACAGCACGCCGTCGTCGTGCGCCGCCTCGGTGAACCCCATCGAGATACCGGCGCCGGTCGCTGCCGCGAGGCCGACGAGGAGCGTCGTGTGCGAATCCTGCGTCGCGAAAGCCGTGGCGAAGATCGGCGCCAGAGTCGAGACCGACCCGTCCATTAGCCCGGCAAGGCCCGGCTGCACCCAGGTCAGGATGAATTGCCGGCGCGCCTGATGCGCTTCCTCTTCCTTGGCTTCCTCGGGCAGGTGAGCGGCTTCCGCCTCACTCGCCCGCGCCATGTGCTGGCGCTCCTGGGCCGCCAGATCGCCGAGCAATTCGCGAGTCTGCGGGTCACTGGTCCGCTTCGCCGCCGCCATGTAGTAGTTATAGGCGTCGGCCTCCATATTGGCCGCTTCCTGGCGGATGCGCTCGATGCCGAGATTCTCCACCAGCCAGATCGGGCGGCGGGAATAATAGCCGGTGATGTGTTCGCGTCGGATCAACGGGATCGCATCGCCGAAGCGGCGCTGGAACTCCTGGATCAGCCGCTTGCGGTGCCCGTCCTCTTCCTCCGCCATCTCGTCGAAGATCGCCGCCGAGGCAGGGTAGTCCTTGCGCAGATGCGACGCATAGGTCGCGTAGATGCGCCCGTCGTCCTCTTCGGACGATATCGCGAGCGCGAGAACCTCGCGTTCGGAAAGGTCGGCGAAGCGCTTGCGGTTGGTGCGGGTGAAGAGCATGGGTGCGCCTCTTATTTAGAGGCGTTCTAATCAGCGTGCACGGCAAGGTCAACCGCGGCTGGCGGCCCGCGCCAAGCCGCGACGGCCGTCGGTCGATCTGAGAGGCGCCTTCATGCCTTTGCCAGAGACACTTCGTCCGTCGCCATGGGTTCGCCTTTTGCCTCGGCGACTGCGTCCGCGATCGTGGTCCGGTATCGCACCAGATCGGAACTGACGTCGTGCCTGAGCAGTACTTCGCGAACGGAGCGCGATGTCCCGGTGAGGTAGAGCGTCGTCGCGTGCCGCGAAGCCTTTTTCGCAACGCCGTAGATCGTGTTCGCGGCCGTCGAATCGAGGAAGGGCACGGAGGAGAAGTCGATCACGACCGTCTTGCTCTGGTCGGCGATGCTGTCGAGGACCGCGCCAACCGAGGAGGCCGCCGCGAAAAAGAACGCTCCGGTGATGCGATAGACGATCATGTTCTTGTCGGTCGCCAGCGCGGAATTATAGCGGGTGCGGGGCTCGGCGTCGTCGGCGGTGTCGTCCGAGACGAAGGGGGTCTGCGATTCGATCGCCGTTGCCTGCGACATGCGGTTGATGAACAGCAGCGCGCCAATGGTGAAGCCCACGACGATGCCGAGCGTGATGTCCTTGAAAATGGTCAGGAGGAAGGTCGCGAGCAGAACCACTGCGTCGCCATGCGATGAGCGCAGGAGCACAGCGAATTCATGCTGCTGCGCCATGTTCCAGGCCACGATGACCAGAACGCCGGCAAGCGCTGCGAGCGGGATGTAGCTGGCCAGCGGCGCGGCGACCAGCATGAACAGCAGCAGGAAAGCGGAATGCAATATGCCGGCGATGGGCCCATGCGCGCCGGCGCGCACATTGGTCGCCGTCCGCGCCAGAACGCCCGCCACGCAGATGCCGCCGAACAGGGCCGATCCGATATTGGCGATGCCCTGCGCGACAAGCTCGCAGTTCGAGCGATGGCGACGCCCGGTCATGCTGTCGGAGACGACGGCCGAAAGCAGGGATTCGATCGCCGCCAGCAGCGCGAAGGCGACGGCGGCGGGGAAGACGGCGACGGCCTTGTCGATGGAAATGGCTGGAAGGTGCGGTATTGGAAGGGTGCTCGGAATGCCGCCGAAACGCGAGCCGATCGTCTCCACCGGAAGCGAGAAGGCCGCGGCTGCGAGCGAGGCTGCGGCGACGGCGAACAGGAGGCCCGGCCAGCCGGGGCGGAACCGCTTCAAGCCGACGATGATGACGATGGTGAGCCCCGCGATCCCGACGGACGCCGGATTGACCGTCCCGGCCGCCTGGCCGAGCGCCTGCAGCTTGGGCCAGAGTTCGGCGGGGTCATGCTGCAGCGTCAGCCCAAACAGGTCCTTGATCTGGCCGGCGAAGATGATGGCGGCGATTCCGGCCGTAAATCCTACCGTGACCGGATAGGGGATGAACTTCACATAGGTGCCGAGCCTCAATAGTCCGGCTGCGGCGAGCATCAGCCCCGCCATGATCGTCGCGATGACCAGTCCGTCGATGCCATGTAGCGCCATCGTCGCGGCGGTCACGACGATGAAGGAGGCGGACGGGCCGCCAATCTGGAAGCGGCTGCCGCCGAAGACACTGACGAGGAAGCCGCCGACGATGGATGTGTATAGGCCGCGGTCCGGCGTGGTGCCGCCGGCGATGGCGAGCGCCATGGACAGCGGCAGGGCCACGATCGCAACCGTCAGGCCGGCAAACAGATCGGCCTTGAAGTCGGAAAAATGATACCCCTCCCGCAGGATCGTCACGAGCTTCGGCGTGAACATGCTGGCGAAGTCGGGTCGATCGGAACGCGGTCGGCCCACGAGCGGAAGTGACATTTCCAGGCCTCATGGAGGGAATGCGCCGAGCGAAAGCCGGCGCGAGAAGGGATGCGGACTGTACATCATCGACCTATGGCCGGGGAATTGCTTTGACGACGGTCAAGCGGCGATGTTCCATGCACGAGGGTCATGGAGCAGCGACGTGGCTTCGATGGGAGGGCTTGGTGATGATGTCGGTCTTGCATCGGTACGACGAGGGGCTGAAGCTGCAATTCGACGCTGGCACCGTGCTGCTTTCCGAAGGTACGACGTCGGGGCGCCTCTACGTTCTGGCTGACGGCGTCCTGGAGGTCGTTCGCGGCGAGACCCAGGTCGCGCTCGTCACCGAACCCGGCGCCATCTTCGGCGAAATGTCGGTCCTGCTCGATGCACCCCACACGGCGACCGTGCGCGCGATGATGTCATCGACCGTCTATGCCTTCGACGACGCGGCGGCGTTCATGCGTTCCGATCCGCATTTCGCCTTCTTCGTCGCCCGCATGCTCGCCCAGCGGCTCAATGCCGCCACGAGCTATCTCGTCGACATGAAGCAGCAATATGACCACCATGGCGACCATCTCGGCATGGTGAGCGAGGTGCTGGACAGCTTGATGCACCACCCCGACACCGACTTTAAGCCGGGATCCGATCGCCTTCCCGATCCGGGGATGTGAGCCATTCCGGCAGGCGGGTCAGATAGGGCAGCGGCCGCTCCAGCGCCTGGTCGAGCCGCATGGACTGCACGCCGGCCTGTGAGATCCAGACCGCTTCGCCAATGTCGGTATCGAGCACGATATGGGCCGGCGGCGCGCCATAGCTCTGGCCGGTATTGAAGATGATCGTCGAGCCGATGCGGTCGACCCAGGAACCGCCCTTGGCGAAGGGCGACTGGTGGACGTGACCGGAAAAGACGATGTCCGGCTTGTATTGCTCGATCCATTCACTGAGCGCCGTGTCGCCGAAATGGCGCTGCCCGGTCCAACTCGTCGGCGAATTGTCCGGCGGCGCGTGATAGAGCCAGAACCAGCGCCGCTTCGGCTTCAAGGCATCGGCGGCAATCTGCGCGCCGACCCGCTCGCGCGCCACCGGACCGTCCCACCATGGGCAGATGGTGAAAAGCGTGCCGTCGATCGTGAAGGATTCGTCGTCGGCCGGGACGTCGCGATGCCGGAAGTCGCGGATCCAGCGCGCGACCTTCTCGCCGGAGGCGTCGCGCGAATCGAGATCATGATTGCCGGAACAGGTGACGAGCCGCGTCTTGGCGCGGATGCGGTCGATATATTTCTTCACCACCACCGTCTGCGCGCGCCAGTCGACCGACGAGGAGAGGTCGAGATGGTCGCCGGCGATGATGACGAGGTCGAAATGACCGGCGACCGCAAGAACCCAGTCATACTGGGCCAGCGAATAATGCAGATCGGAGACTATGAGACACCGCATGGCCTGGCTCTAACTGGAGGGCTGCCGCCGTCCGGGTCGAACGCCCGCCCCCTGATTGCATACAATTCCATAGCACGTCACGAAGCGCGGTGATGCCCTGTTTTGCAGCAGACATGGACCATATTCGTGGCGTTCCGAACGAGGAACGGGTCGGTCGTTTCGACGGAACGATGGGCGCGCGTCCGGATTGCCCTGCGCGTCTCGCCCTGAAGGCCTGCCGCGACGGGACTATCGTGCATCTACCTCAGAAAGGCGTCTCGTCGAGGAAGCGCTCCAGAACGTTCCAGGTGATCCTCGAGACGTTGTTGTCGCCGCCGTTCGGCAGCAGCGAGCCGCACCAGGCGATCGAGCCGGTTCCGAATACGGCGCCGCCCGCCGGTGTCTCGTAGAAGGTAAGATCGGCGTGGACGCGCTCGTTCTGGTCGCCGCCGAGATTGGGCAGGACGATGCTGAACTCCTCATTGGTCAGCATCATCATGGAGCTGTGGCCGTCGGAGGAGGCGAGGCGGAGGATGTTGGGCGGCGAGCCGAGCGGCAGGGAGATACAGTCGAGCTCGATGCCGGCCGCGCCGCCGCCGACAAGGCCGAAATTGCCGATGATCTCGTCCGGCACATCCTTGAAGATGAAGCCCACGCGGGGATTGTCGGCGTCTGGAGCGCGACGGTAATAGCTCGACATATCGAAGCCCTGCGCGATGAAGCCGATGCCGCACATGACATTGGGAGCACGCCCGAGCCGCCGCCACAGGCCGCCATATTCGCCCGTGAACGAATGGTGATATTCGCCCGGCTCCTGCTCCCAGGTGCGGGTTCCGTCCTCGGCCCGCCGCACCTCGATCACGCCCGGCAGCGATTTGTTGAAGGCGATCCGCCAGTACCAGCCATTGGCGCCGAGATACATGAGCCGGCCGCCGCGATCGACCCAGGCCTTCATCGCGTCCCACATTGCCGTGGAATGATATTCGGGATGCGTGCCGGTCAGGACGATTGGGTATTCGGCCAGAAGCTCGTAGCCGTCCTCATGCAAATCCTCGTCGGTGACGACGTCGTAGTCGACGCCCTTCCTGTCGAGCCAGGCAAAGAGATGGGTATCGGCATTGTACTGGTAGAGCGCCGAGCCGGGTCCCCCGAGCCAGGAATGGTAGCGCGGTGAGAAATTGAGGTTGGGCCGGAGCCGGCTCGAATAATTGACGCCCGATCCGTCGGCATGGGTGTCGTAGAGCGACCCGCCAAGTTCGGCATGATCATACATGTAGAGATCGGCATGGCCGAAGGTGAGGAGCCGGCCCATCTGCCGCTCGGCGCCGCGCGCCGTGATGTGCTCGCCGTGATTGGCATAGGCGAGATAGGACATGGTCGGCGCCAGCAGCAGCACTTTCGGCCGCTTGCCGCGCGCAGCTTTGGCCCGCGGCGGCCGCACGAAAAAGGCAATATAAGCCTCGCGTGTGGCGGTCTCGTCGCTGTCGCCGCAGACGGCATGCAGCGCATAGGCGCCGCTCGGCATGTCGTCGGGGAGGCGGACTTCGACCGACGTTTTCCAGGCGGCGTCATAGACGTCGTCATGGTGGAAATGCACGGCGCCATACTGCTCCGGCTTCCTTGGCCAGGCATGCTCCTCGCCGGTCCAGTTCCAGCCCTTCATGCCGCGCGTCGGCAATTGCTCGAGCCGGCCATGCAGCAGCGACGGACCGACATCCGTTGCCGCCGCCGTGTCGATCCCGCGCGAGAAGTCCCAGCGCGCAACGACGGAAGTGGCAAGTTCCTGGGGCATATGAGCCTGGAGGAGGCGCAAATGGTCCTCCGGCCCGTGCTGTCCGGCGAGAAGCGTCGGGCTGTCGATCTTGCCGTCATAGTGGCGGTCGACGCTACCGTCCTTCTCGACCGTGCCGGCCAGCAGGAAGGGCGCTGCGAGCGCCGCCGGACGGACATCGAGCCGCCCCGAGAAGACACCGGCATCTTGGGTCTTCGCATACGCAATGAAGGGACGCTGCGCGATCGTGACATCGCCGCTCGCCGGGTCGAGCGATATCACCAGGTGATACCAGCGGCGCGGTATCATCACGCCGTCGACGAAGGCCGTCGAGATGCCGCCTTTGCCGTCCCCAACGACGATTCCGGTTCGGCCGCCGGCGATAACGATGCGAAAGCCCGATTGCGTCGCGCTGTCCCATTGGGCGGCGAGGGTTTGGTCGGGGCGCGTTGGCAGAGTCGGCCAGATAAAGGCGCAGAAGGTGAATGGCTTTTCGGCCAGCGGCGGCACGCCCTCGGCAATCATGTAGGAGCCGGCATCGACCCGCTGGACGAGCGCGGCATGACGGCCGTCGGCGTCGGTCGGGACATGCCGGAATTCAAGCCCCGGTCCCTCCGGATTGCAGTCGCCATTCACCACGCGGACGATGCGCGCGTCGAAGGACGCGCCTTCCTCGACCGAGAGCTTGAAGGCGATCGTCTCGCCCGGCGCGACGCTGTAGCGATCAGGATAGCCGACGATTTTGAGCATGGCTTGGATCCGGTAAGGCGGTGTCAGTCGCGGAAGGGCATGTTGATGTCTTCGCCGGTGATGGCGCGCCAGCGCCGACGGAAGACCTCCCACTCGGCGGAGCCGATATCGGTGAAGATGGGTTCGTCCTCGATCGCGATCGGCTCCGACCGGTCGACCGGCATCTGACCCAGCACCCACTCCTCGAATGGCTTGCGGCAGACGAGCACGACCTGTCGGCCGCTCGGATCATGGCGCATGATGTTGAGAAGGCGCTGCAGGCCGGGGCTGTGGGCGCCGATCGGCTTTTGGCGGAATTCCTCGATATAGACGCGATCGGCATCGGGATCGATCTTGTAGACCATGCGGGATCCATCCTCCTGGCACTATCGACCATGTTCCGCTTCGATCAGGATATCCGGCAAGCGAACATAATCAAACGGAAAATCGGGTAACTCGACGTTGTGTTCGTCTAAAGGCAGCAGGAACGCTTGTTGAGCGTGCGAAATCGAACAAACTAAAGTGGAAAGTGCAGCAGGTCGGACAGCACCAGCCCGGCAGCGCCCAGAAGGGCGGCCCGGTCCTCCGTGTCGCCGGTCTCGAAGCTGACTTCTCCACCCGGCCGGCTCGGGACCAGCCGGCGCACATGCCGTGCGATGGCTTCGACCATGCGCGAGCCGCCGCCGACGACGTCGCCATGCAGGATGAAGAAATTCGGGGCGACGGTCTGCTGCAGATTTGCGATGCCGATGGCGACGTTGCGGGCGTAGAGGTCGAGAAGTTCCTCCGCGCCGACTGCGCCATCGCCTGCGAGGGCAACCAGACGCTGCGAGTTGATCCCATCCGGATCCGGTAGCCCGGCCTCACGTGCCCGGCGACGCAGCCAGCCCAAGGTCGCGATCGTCTCCCAGCAGCCGCGCCGCCCGCAATGACAGATATCGCCATCGACCTGCACGAAGGTGTGGCCGAGTTCGCCTCCGGCACCGGAAAGGCCGCGATAGAGATGACCGTCGAGATGCAGCGCGCCGCCCAGCACCTCGCCGGTATAGACGACGGCAAAATTGCGCATGCCGCGGCCCTTGCCAAACCAGCGATCGCCGACGAGCAGCGCGCGTGGATGATGGTCGATCTGGACCGGCAGGTTGAAGCGGCGAGCGAGGATGTCGCCCACCGGATAGCCGGCCAGCACCGGCGCGAGGTTCACGGCGATGATCGAGCGGCGGTTGGTATCCACCATGCCACCCGCGGCCACGCCGAGGCCGAGCGGGCTGCGCTTCGCCGAGGCGAGCGTTCGGGAGACGCAACGGATGAGCCGCTCCGTAACCTCGTCGGCCCCGCTTAGATGCGCGGATAGCGGCTCGCTGTGCTCGGCTTCGATCTTGCCCTCAAGGCTCACGAGGCAGGAGCGGACTTCCTCCGGCATCAGCAGGATGCCGCAGATCGGCCGGGATTGCGGGGAGAACCAGAGCGGGCGCGCCGGCTTGCCGCCGACGTCGCCGGCCGGCATCGGCTCTCCCTCGACCAGGAATTGCTGGTCGAGCAGTGGCTGCACAATGCCGGAAATGGTCGTCCGGTTGACGCCGGCGAAGCGGGCGAGTTCCGCCCGGCTCGACGGCCCACGGTCGAAGAGGGCCTGGACCACACGGCCGCGATTGGTCGAGCCAACGAGCGATGAGGAGAGCAGGGAAGGGCGGTCACGCAAGGCGGTAGGGCTGTCGGTCGGCAGCGGCGCCGGCCGATCCGCATCGAACAATCCGTCCTCGCTGCTCGCCATCGTTTTCTGAATCCAAGCCTCTCGACCTGCGCATATCCCTTTCAGCGGCATCCGCCAAGCTTTCGGCGATATCCGCAGAGAAAGGCGGCCTGCGTGCCTTCGCGCGCCGGTGATGTAGACCCCGTAGGAACCGGCGGTTGCACGCATCGCGGCGCCATTCCTTTCTAGCCCATCTTCAGGTCGTTGACGATCACGAATGTTTGTGCGAGCCTCAAACAAACAGGGAAGTCCAGCAACCAGGAGCGCTCCGGTAGGGCGGTTCGAAGGCGGCGGATTTGAAGAAATCGCGGGGCGAAGCGCCGCGGGACTATGAACCTTCCAGATGAGGAGACTCGGAGAATGGCGAACTTCGCTAATTTCACCCCGACCCGCCGCGGGCTGCTGAAGGGCGGCACGGCGCTGGCTGGAGCCGCGGCGCTCGGCGGCATGCCGCGCGTGGCATCGGCTCAGGAGAAGACGCTGCGCGTCCTCCTCGCCGGCGATCCCTTCTATTATGCGATCGAAGGCCTCAAGGACGAGTTCACCAAGGAGACCGGCATCAAGCTCGAGATCGAGGCGATCTCGCTTGAGGCGCTGCAGGCCCGCCTGACCTCCTCCTTCGTCTCCAACGAGCCGGACGCCGACGTCATCTCGGTCGACCAGATGTGGCTCGGCCAGTATCTTGGCAGCAAGTGGATCAAGCCGCTCGATGATTTCATCAAGGCGGACAAGGACATGGACTTCTCGGACTTCATTCCGGAAGTCCTCTATTCGATGAATACGTGGCGCGGCCAGGTCGGCACGCTTCCCGTCGCGTCCTACGCGCAGATGGTTTTCTATCGCAAGGACCTGATGGAATCCAAGGGCATCAAGATCCCCGAGGATGGCAGCTGGACCTGGGACGAATACGCCGAGATCATCAAGCAGGTGAACGGCGCCGACTTCGACAGCCAGAAGATCGTCGGAACGGTCCTGGCCGGCCAGCAGCCGGCGCCGATCGTCCACATGTACACCCAGCTGCAGGCCAGCAAGGGCGCCCGCTGGTTCAAGGCCTTCCCGGCCGCACCGACCTGGGATTTCGAGCCCACCATCGACAGCCCGGAAAACCTCGACGCGCTCAAGGCCTTCGTCGACCTCTACAAATACGCCCCGCCGGAGTCGATCAACTACAACTGGTTCGACGCCGGCATGCGCTTCGCGAAGGGCGATATCGGCATGTTCTACTGGTGGACGGCCTATTCCTATCTTTGCAAGAAGGACGGCTACATGTCCGGCAAGGACTCGGTCGTCGCCGACAAGATGGGCATCGTCCCGCTGCCGAAGCAGCCCGGCAAGGACCAGGTGGTCTCGCTCGGCGGCCACAGCCTCGGCATCGCCGGCAACACGCAGAAGCCGGATGAATCCTGGCAGTTCATCAAATGGGCCACCTCTGCCAAGACGCAGAAGGCCATGGGCCTCTTCAACAAGTTCGGCTTCCAGTTCTCGGACTTCGGCCGCAAGTCGCTCTATTCGGATCCCGACCTGCTGAAGATCTATCCGTATCTGCCCGGCCAGCTCGTCGCCCTGCAATCTGGCAATGGCAAGATCGTCCGCCCACCGGCGCCGGTCTACACCACGCTCGAAGGCATTTACGGCCTCAATTTGAACAACGCGCTTTCCGGCGCGATGAGCCCGGAGGACTGCCTGAAGCAGACCTCGAGCTACTTCACGAACATCCTCAAGGGGAACTTCCTCATCCCCTTCAGCCAGCCCTCCTTCGACGATACGCTGGACGCCACCAAGGCGCTCATCAAGTCGCTCTCCTGAGGCTGAATTCGGCGGCGCGCGGAAGGACCGTGCGCCGCCTCCTTCGTGAAAGAGGAAGTCGATGACGCTCGCTTCAGTCCCGGCGGCGCCGCGTAAGCGTGTGCGGCGGCACATGCCCAACTATGTTCCCTGGCTGCTCATCAGCCCGTCGATCATCCTGCTCCTGACGCTGATCGCATTCCCGCTTCTGTTCGCGTTGAAGAACAGCTTCTATTTCTGGAACCTGCAGATGGGCCCCACGCCGATGGGGTTCGTCGGTTTCGACAATTACAAGATGGCGCTTCAGGGCGGCTTCTTCCTCGGCGCACTGTGGAATACCGTCCTGATGACGGTGGTCGGCACGGCCGTCGAGTTCATGCTGGGGCTGATGATTGCGCTGCTGCTCGCGCGCCAGCTCAAGGGCATGAATGTCGCCCGCGCGCTGCTCATCATGCCGACGACCATCGCGCCGATCGTGGTCGGCTTCCTGTTCCGCTATATGTATGATCCGGGCGGCGGGCTCATTCCCTGGCTGCTGACGTCGGTCGGCATTCCGATCCCGGCGCAGGGCCTGCTCGGATCGAGCAGCACCGCGCTCTGGGCCGTGCTCTTCGCCGATATCTGGCAGTGGACGCCGTTCTTCGCGATTGTGCTCTATGCCGGGCTGCTGTCGATCCCCGACGACATCATCGAGGCGGCACGCCTCGACCGCACGCCGCCGCTCGCCATGCTCTGGCACATCAAGATGCCGCTCATCAAGAAGACGGCGCTGATCGTGGTGATGCTGCGTTTCATGCAGCTTTTCAACACCTTCGACCTGATCGTCGTGCTGACCAAGGGCGGACCGGGAGCGTCGACGCGAACGCTGGGCTACACGCTCTACCAGGCCGGTCTCGTCGACTTCAACATCGGCCTCTCCAGCGCCATGACCTGGATGATGGTGATCATCGTCAACGCGATCATCGGCCTTTTCGTCTTCTTCGCGTTTCGGGATTGGGATTGAGCCGATGGACCAGACCGAAAAGCTCCCCAGCAAGATCTTCGCCTATGCGATGGTCATCGTCCTGATGCTGGTCTTCATCGGGCCGATCGTCTGGTTCGTGCTGCTCGCCATTCGCCCGACGGCGACGGCCTTCACCATGCCGCCGGTGCTGGTCTTCGAGCCGACCTGGGATGCGATCCGCTATACCTTCCTCGATCCCGGCAACAACCGGCCGCAGCTCTTTAACAGCGTGATCATCGCCGCCGGCGCGGTGCTGCTGAACCTGCCGTTCTCGTTCCCCGCGGCCTATGCGCTGTCGCGCTACAAGATCCGCGGCCGCAAGAACATCATGCTCTGGTATCTGGGACTGCTGATGGCGCCGCCTGTCGCCTTCCTGATCCCCTATTCGATCCTGGCGAGTTCCGTCGGGCTCAAGGGCACCTATTTCTCGATGATCCTGATCTGCCAGACGCTGACCATTCCCTTCTCGGTGTGGCTGATGCGCTCCTTCATCGACGAGGTGCCGGTCGAGATCGAGGAGGCGGCCCGCGTCGACGGCGCGAGCACGGCGGCGATCATGCTGCGGATCGTGCTGCCGCTGGTGCGCCCCGGCATCATCGTCACCTCGATGTTCGCCTTCGTCTTCTCCTGGAACAACGCCGCCTTCCCGCTGGTGCTCGCCAACCGCTCGACGACGACGCTGCCTGTCGGCACGCTGCAATATTTCGGCACGGCCGGCGTCACCTGGGGCTTCATCGCGGTCGCAGCCGTCGCGGCGATGATCCCCCCCATGCTCATCTTCCTGGCCCTCGACCGCTATGTCGTGCGCGGGCTCACCTTTGGCTCTGTGAAAGGATGACTGCAATGTCGCAACTGCGTGCTCCGGGCCGGAAGACCCGCTTCGGAGTCGTCGGTGCGGGCCTCTGGGGCTCGTTCCATTGTCAGACTCTCAATGCCATTGAGGCATCCGAGCTCTATGCCGTCTGCGATCTGAACCCGGAACGCGGCGCCGAAATGCAGCGCCAGTTCGGCGCGACCAAGGTCTATACGGATTATCGCGAACTGCTCGCCGATCCGGAGGTCGAGGCGATCACCGTGGCGACGCCCGATTTCGCCCATGGCGATATCGTGCTCGCCGCCATCAAGGCCGGCAAGCATGTCATGAGCGAGAAGCCGCTCGCGACGACGCTAGCTGAGGCCGAGGCGATCGCCAACGCCGCCGCCGTTTCCGGCACCAAGACCATGGTCGACTTCCACAACCGCGTCAGCCCGCCGATCGTGGCGGTCCGGCAGGCGGTGGCTGCCGGTGAGATCGGCATGCCGCTGCATGCCTCGGCGCGGCTCTCCAACACGCAGTTCGTGCCGTTTGAACTCCTGTCCTGGGCGTCGAAGTCCTCGGCGCTCTGGTTCCTCGGCAGCCACGCGCTCGACGCGCTGCGCTTCATCATGGGCGCCGAGGTCAAGCGGGTGCAGGCGATGGCGCGTCATGGCCACCTCTCCGGCAAGGGCGTCGACACCGCCGACGTGCATATGGCGCTGCTCGAATTCGACAATGGCTGCGTGGCGACGCTCCAGAACAGCTGGGTACTGCCGCTCGACATGCCGAGCATCGTCGATTTCCGTATCGACATCGTCGGCGACAAGGGCGCGGTCGAGACCTACCCGACCCTGAACGACGTCGTGAAGAAGTACACGGGCAACGGCCTGCGCGGTGCCGACGTGATCGGCATCACGCCGACGGCCGGCGGGCGCATCGGCGGTTTCGTCACCGAGGCGATTGCTCGCTTCGTCGACGCGGTGGTCTTGGATGCCCCGGTGCTGGCTGACGCCCGCGACGGCTTGCAGGTCACCCGCGTGCTGGTCGCGATCGAAGAATCGGCAAGGACCGGCAAGACGATCACGCTCGCCGACGGCGTCGCCTGACGCAGCCAACCCTTCGCTCGTCGCGCCGGATCCCTCTCTTCCGTCGGTGCGGCAAGCGTTCGGCCGCGCGTTCCCTCCTGCCTCCCGGGAAGGGCTCGCGCGGCCGGTTTGCGAAGGCTCAGTTCTGCGGCACGCCCGCAGTCAGTCTGGCCACCATCAGCGCGCCCAGGATGATCGCGCCATAGATCGCCTGGATCCAGAACGAGGGCACCTGCGCCAGCGTCAGCAGGTTCTGGACGACGCCGAGCAGCAGCACGCCGGTGAGCGCGCCGAACATCGTGCCCTTGCCGCCATCCAGCGATATTCCGCCGATGACCGCGGCGGCGAAGACCGTGAAGATCATGCCGTTGCCCTGGTTGGCGCTGATCGCGCCGACATAGCCGGTGATCACCAGCCCGCCGACCGAAGCGAGCACGCCTGCCAGCACATAAATGCCCCAGGTGATGCGCTCGACGCGGATGCCAGCGGCGCGCGCTGCCTCCGGATTGCCGCCGATCGCATAGAGCGCGCGGCCGAGCCGGTGATATTTGAGCACGAGTCCGGCGATCAGGAAGGCGAGGGCCGCCAGCCAGACGGCCAGCGGAATGCCGAGGAAGGTCACGATCATCAGCGCGTAGAAGGCGTCCGGCAGGTCAAACAGCGTCCGGCCCTTGGAGGCGCCGACCAGCATCCCGCGCAGGATGATCAGCATGGCCAGCGTGACGATGAAGGCGTTCAGCTGCAGGCGGACGATCAGGAAGCCGTTGATGAAGCCGACAATCGCCCCGATCGACAGCACCAGCAACATGCCGACGATGGTCGGCAGTTCGAGCCCGAAACCGTTATTGGCGATCGGCAAGACGACCAGCGCCCCGATGGCCGGCGCGAATCCGGCCGTCGATTCCAGCGACAGGTCGAACTTGCCGGTGATGATGATCAGCGATTCCGCCAGCACGACCAGGGCAAGCGCTGCCGAGGAGGTGAGGATTGTCGTGATGTTGGCCTGGGTGAGGAACGCCGGGCTCACCAGGGCGCCGACGATGATCAGAACGACGAGTGCCGGCAACAGCGCCAGGTCGCGGAACCGTCCGGCCAGCGCCCGAGAAAGGCTCGGACGGCTCGGCGAAAGACTTGGGCCGGCCGCCGGCGAAAGGGAGTCTCGGGTACTCATAGCGCCTCGATTCCTTCTATGGAGGCGACGAGCGCATTGTCGCTCCAGCCCGCCTTGTGTTCCGCGACGATCGACCCGTGGCGCATGACCAGCACCCGGTCGCAGGTTCTTAAGTCTTCGACTTCGCTGGAGACGACGAGGATGGCCTTGCCCTCCTGCCGCATCCGCTCGACGACGCCGAGCAAGGCCTCCTTCGACTTCACGTCGACGCCCGCCGTCGGATCCATCAGCACGAGGACGGAGGGGTCATTGGCGAGCGCGCGGCCCATCACGACCTTCTGCTGATTGCCGCCGGAGAGACCCGATACCAGCTGTTCCGGCCCTTGCGTGACGACGCCGAGCGCGCGGATCGTCTCCTCGGCCAGCCTGGCCCGCTTGCGAGGCGGGATGAAGCCGAACGGTCCAAGCTTGCGGTTCACGGTCATGGTCGTGTTGTCGGCGATCGGCATGGTGAGGATAAGCCCCTCCTTGTGCCGGCTCTTTGGCACGCAGCCGACGCCGAGCGCCAGTGCAGCGGGCACGTCGCCGGAGGGGAGTTTTTTCTTGTCGATACGGATCGTCCCGGCCCGATATTGTCCGAGCCCGGCGATCGCCTCGGCGACGCCAACGCGCCCGCTCGACGTCGAGCCCGAGAGGCCGACGACTTCTCCGCGGCGGATCGTGAAGCTGATGTCGCCAAAATCCTCGCCCGAGATCCCCTCAACCTCGAGGGCGATCGGGGTCTTCGGATCCACCGTGCGCCCGGCCGCGTCGGCAACGCCGAGATGGACGTTCTCGCCGGTCATCGCCTCGATCAGGCGGTTCTTCGGCAGGTCTGCGACCGGCGCGGTGATGATGTGGCGCGCATCCCGCAGCACCGTCACCGCCTGGCAGATCTCATAGACCTCCTGCAGATGGTGCGAGATGAACAGGAAGGTAACGCCGGACGCCTGAAGCTCGCGGATGCGCGTGAACAGGCGCTTGATCTCCTCGCCGTCGAGCTGGGCGGTCGGCTCGTCGAGAATGATGAAACGGGCGCCGTAGGAAAGGGCCCGGGCAATCTCCACCAATTGGCGCGCCTCGACACGAAGGTCGCCGGCACGCATATCCTCCGGCACGGCGACATTCCAGCGGTCGAGCAGTTCGCGCGCCTGCCGGCGCAGCGTCGACCAGGAGATGAAGCCGCGTTCGAGCGGCTGGCGGTTGATGAAGAGGTTCTCCGCGACGGTCAGGTCCGGGATGATGGTCGAGTGCTGATAGACGCAGGCGACGCGCTGGCGCCAGGCCTCGCGATCGGAGATCGGCGGCGCCGGCTCGCCCGAGAAGCGCACCTCGCCGGTGTCCGAGGCGCGCAGGCCCGTCAGGATGCCGACCAGCGTCGATTTGCCGGCGCCGTTGCGCCCGACCAGCGCGTGGGATTCACCGGGAAGCACGGTAAGGCGCGCATCGCTGAGCGCGATCGTGGGGCCGTAGCGCTTGGATACGCCGATCGCCTCGACGATCGGCAGCGCGGCACCCGTTTGGGTCTGCTGCATGGAGTGGTGCCCGTGATGGGAAAGGGGTGCGCGCCCCGCTTTCGCGGGGCGCGCTTCGAACCTCAGAGCTGGTTGCCCCAGAACGCCTTGTCGTCGACGTTTTCCTTGGTGACCAGCGGCGCGGCCAACTGGTCCTCGAGAACGCCAGGGCGGACTTCGACGATGGTCGACTCATGGTCCGTCGCGCCGGGAGCGAAGGTCTTACCCTCCATCGCCTGCTTCAGGTACATGATGCCGTACTTCGCGTAGAGGTCGGCCGGCTGCGAGACGGTGGCGTCGATCTCGCCCTTGCGGATCGCGTCGAATTCCTGCGGGATGCCGTCATTCGAAACGATGATGATGTGGCCGGCTTCGCCAGCCGGCTTCAGCAGGCCCTTGCGCTTCAGCGTCTGCAGCGTCGGCGCCAGGAACACGCCGCCGGCGTGCATGTAGATCGCCTTCAGATCCGGATTGGAGTTCAGGATCGCGTCGAGACCCGCGGCCGCATCCTCGCCCGACCAAGCCTTGGTCGGCACTTCGAGCTGCTTCAGGTTCGGGTAGTTCTTGGTGACGCAATCGCGGAAGCCGTTGCCGCGATCACGGCCGTTGATCGAGGCCTGGTCGCCCATGATCTGCAGGACGGCGCCTTCCTTGACGTTGTCGCCAATGAATTTGCAGGCCTTCTCGCCATAGGCGACGTTGTTGGCACGCACGACGATGGCGACCGGGCCATTGTCCGGGGCCACGTCGACCGCAACCACCTTGGCGCCGGCCTTTTCGGCCGCCTTCAGCACATTGCCGGCCGCGGCGGATTCGAAGGGCGAGAAGATGATGCCCTTGGCGCCGAGAGCCAGCGCGTTCTGCACGCCGGTGATCTGTTTTGCCGTGTCGAATTCCGAGTTGAACGGCTCAAGGAGCTCGACGCCCTGCGCCTTGGCTTCCTCGATGATGTACTTGTTGTAGGACGTCCAGAACGGCGAGGTAAGCGTCGTCAGGTCGACGGCGACCTTGCCGGATTCGGCCTTGGCACCGGCAGCGCCGATGAAAGCCATGACGCCAGCGAGCAGGACGGCTTTCGCAACAGCGGCCGGCCTCGTTTTCAGAGACTTCATTCTTATTCCTCCCAAGGTTTATTCTCACTTCCTCGTGCCGACATCCGTCCGCTCCATCGCTGGTTCGGAACAAGCTGGCGGCTACGACCTCCTCCCGAAGTCATCCCGTGCAAGCGGTACAAAGCGGCGGCCTCCACCGACGCGATGCAAAAGGTCAGCTTCTGACCGGCAGTTCCTCCGGTGCACGAGACAACATCGCATCCCGGCTCACGGTCAAATGCGACCGCAGCGCCTCGACGGCTCCTTCCGAATCGCCGCGCGCAATCGCCTCGACAATGGCCGAATGCTCGCGTTCGGTGCGTTCCAGCGTATAGCTCTTCAGCGTGAAATTGCGGATCGTTTGCGTCTGTCGCTGCACGACCCGGTGCCATCCGGCGATCGTCTCATTGGCGCCAAGCTCCACCAGCATCTCGTGGAACTCGCGATCAAGACGGATGGCATCGGCCAGCGCCTCGTCCTTCTGCTTCCGGACTTCCGAGACATGCGCCTCGAACAGGCCGCTGAGGCGCTTCACGAAATCAGGCGTCGCCCGGCCGGCGGCGAGGCCGGCCGAAAGCGCGTGCAGTTCGACCAGCATGCGCGCCTCGAAGATTTCGACGATGTCGGCGGGCTCGAAGCGCCGGACGACCGAGGCGCGGCGCGCGGAGCCCATCACGAGGCCGTCGCGCTCTAGCAACGCCAGCGCTTCCTTCACCGGAGTCTGGCTGATCGCGAGCTTGTCGGCGATCTCGTCGGCGAGCAGGCGCTCGCCGCCGCGCAGGCGCCCGGAGACGATCTGGCTGCGCAGTTCTTCATAGGCCTGCTCGGCCAGCGTCGCCCGTTTCAGTGCCCTCATGGCGCCGACCTTATGCGGCGAAAGCCCGGCCATGCAATATAAAAAATTTTGTTTCCGATCTTTCGGCGATGCGCTAACCCAGATGAAAATCGGTCGGTTGAAACGGCCGGTCATCGGAGGAAGCCGTGCCATCATCGATCGATCCGCGTCTCCTGCTGCTGCATGACGGCGACAATGTCGTGGTGGCGCGCTCCCGCATCCCGGAAGGCGAAACGGTACTGATCGACGGCGTGGACCTGCCGCTCGGCGCGGCCCTTTCCATCGGCCATAAATTGGCGCGACGGGACATCGCGATGGGCGAGAAGATCCTGAAATATGGCGCGCCGATCGGATCGGCGACCGAGGTGATCCCGCGCGGCGCCCATGTCCATGTCCACAATGTGAAGAGCGACTACACGCCGACGCATCATCTCCTGGACGAGCAGGCGGCGACGAGCGGGGTCCCATCATGATCGAAATGCGCGGCTATCTGCGTTCGGACGGGCGCAAGGGCATCCGCAATGTGGTGGCGGTCGGCTATCTCGTCGAATGCGCCCATCATGTTGCGCGCGAGATCGCGATCCCGTTCCGCGAGGACGGCGTCCATGTCATCGGCTTTCCAGGCTGCTATCCGAACGAGTATGGCGGGCGGATGATGGAGCAGCTTTGCACCCATCCCAATGTCGGTGCCGTGCTCCTCGTCTCGCTTGGCTGTGAGAGCTTCAACAAATACGCGCTGGAGCGCGCCGTTCGCGCCAGCGGCCGGCCGGTGAAGACCATCGTCATCCAGGCGTCCGGCGGCACGCGGAAATCGATCGAGGAAGGCCGCGCCTTCATCGCCGAGCAGCGCGCGATCCTCGACGCCGCGCCGACGGTGCCGATGGATCCGAGCGAACTCGTCATCGGCACGGTCTGTGGCGGTTCCGACGGTACCTCCGGCATATCCGGCAATCCGGCGGCCGGCCGCGCCTTCGACCTGTTTGTCGAGGAAGGGGCGGCCTGTATTTTCGAGGAGACCGGCGAACTCATCGGCTGCGAACACATCATGGCCGACCGCGCCGCGACGCCGGAACTGGGCGTCGAACTCGAGGCCAGCGTCGCCAAGGCGGCGCGCTATTACGCGACGCTCGGCTATGGTTCCTTCGCCGCCGGCAACGCCGATGGCGGGCTCACGACCATCGAGGAGAAGTCGATGGGCGCCTACGCGAAGTCGGGCACCTCGCCGATATCCGGTCTGATCAAGCCCGGCGACGTGCCGCCGCGCGGCGGGCTCTACCTGCTCGACGTGGTGCCGGACGGCGAGGTTCGGTTCGGCTTCCCGAACATTAACGACAATGCCGAGATCGTCGAATTGATCGCCTGCGGCAGCCATGTCGTGCTGTTCGTCACCGGCCGCGGCTCTGTCGTCGGCTCGGCGATCTCGCCGGTCGTCAAGATCTGCGCCAATCCCGAGACCTACCGGCGCATGGAGGACGACATGGACGTCGATGCTGGCCGGATCCTGGAGGGGAGGGCGGGACTTGCTGAAGTGGGTCAGGAGATCCACGATCTGGTGCTGTCGCTGGGGGCCGGTGGCCGCACCAAATCGGAGGAACTGGGTCACCAGGAGTTCGTCCTAACCTACAAATCGTTCGAGCCGATCGGCCCCGCCTGCCTGCCCGCCGCCTGAGGAGACCACCTTGCCGACGATCACCGAGCGCCTCGAGGCCTGCTATACGGGCGTCGTCCACGACGTCATGCGCGCGATGGGCCTCAAGGCTTTCACTTTGCCGGCCGATCTGCGGCCGATCCACCCGGAGCGCACGCTGGCTGGCCCGGTATTCACCATTCTCGGCAAGGTCGACGTCTCGGCGGACCCGCATGAAACGCTGCTCGCCTGGACTGGGCTGCTCTCCAAGGCGCCGGCCGGGTCGATATGGACCTGCCAACCCAATGATGACCGCGTCGCCCATATGGGCGAACTCTCCGCCGAGACGCTGAAGAACAAGGGCGTGCGCGGCTGCGTCGTCGATGGCTATGCGCGCGACGTCAATTTCCTGCTGCAGATCGGCTTCCAGACGTGGTGCCGCGGTCATACGCCGCGCGATATCGTCGGCTATTGGCTGCCGGTCGCGACCGAGGTCGAGATCGAAATCGGCGATGTCGTCATCGCGCCGGGCGACTATCTGGTGGGCGATCGCGACGGCATGATACGCATCCCGGGCGCCATCGTTCTTGAAGTCGTCGAGAAATCGGAAGCGGCGATCGCGACCGAGAATCTGGTCCGCAAGGCGATCCTCGAAGGCATCGATCCGCAAGAGGCCTATCTGCGCTACGGCAAGTTCTGATCAGCCGCTGGCCGCGGGCGGGTGCGGCGGATTGTAGAGGCGGATGCGGTTCCGACCGCCGAGCTTCGCCCCATAGAGCGCATTGTCGGCCCGGCGGATGACATCCTCGGGATGATCGCCCGGCATGGCCTCGGCAAGGCCCGCGGAGAAAGTGTAGCCGACCTCCGGCAATTCGGGCACGGGCCGCGCCCGCCGCGCGACGGCGAGCATGCGTTCGAGGATCAATGCCGCCTGATCGGGCGGCGTTGCCGGCAGCACCAGCACGAATTCCTCACCGCCAATGCGCCCGAAGCAATCGCCGCGGCGTAACTGATCCTGCATGCGGCGGGAAAAATCGCGCAGGAGGATGTCTCCCGTTGCATGGCCATAGTGGTCGTTCACGTCCTTGAAATGATCCAGGTCGAACAGGGCCACGCACCCGACGAAGTCATCCAGCCCCCGCGGCGTCTCGACCATCGCCGTGATGCGTTCGGTCACGAAGCGCCGATTGGCAATTCCGGTGAGTTCGTCCGTATAGGCCGCACGGATGGCGAGATCGCGATCCTGCCGCACGGTGCGCTCGTCGGCCCGGATCGACGTCACGTCGCTTGCGATGCACAACATCCAGCCATCCGGACGCACCGTCTCCGCCATCCAAATCCAGCGCCCATCGGCGAGGTCGGTTTCATAGGCCCGGAAGCCGACCTTGCCGCGACGCGACTGGGTCGAGGTCAGCCAGGCGTCGAAATCTGGATTGAGGATCACCGTGCCACGGCCTGCACGATGGTTGCGCCGCATGATTTCGGACCAGAGTGGTGTTTCTTCCGGCTCGATGAAGAACGCGCTTCGGAAGGCGGCATTGGCGATGCGCAGGCGATCGGACGGATCATAGGCGGCCACCAGAACCTGGGCATCCTCGACGAGCCCGAACAGCAATCCGCGAACATCCACCGCCGAAAGCAGGTCCTTCACCACTCACCCAGTACGCTGACATGAATTGCATTCTTGCCGCCCTCGCATGGGCTGGTCAAGTTTTGCGACCGGCGAGGCCGCATATTGCTTGTCGCCGCGGCGGCGCGCCGGAACCCGGATTGTCCCCACGCGTTGATCGAGTGGCAGGTTCGGGCTAAGCCGGGTCAGGATGGCGTCGGCAGGGCGATCGGTACGGAGTGCCCAACATTCAATCCTCAGTCCTCAAAGATGCCCCTGCGAACGATGAGAGCCGCTATCGGCTCCTGGTCGATTCGATTGCGGACCACGCCATTTGCATGCTGGATGTCGACGGCCGGGTGGTCAGCTGGAATCGCGGCGCGGAACGTATCAAGGGATATCGTGCGGACGAGATTATCGGTGAGCATTTTTCCCGCTTCTACGTCGCGGAGGATCGTCAGTCCGGGCTGCCGGCGCGCGCCTTGGCCGAGGCTGAGCGCGAGGGACGTTTCGAGACCGAAGGCTGGCGTTTGCGCAAGGATGGGACGCGCTTCTGGTGTCATGTCATTCTCGATCCGATGCGTTCTCCTGACGGCGAACTGATCGGCTATGCCAAAATTACAAGGGATCTGAGCGAGCGCCGTGAAGCAGCCAGCGCCCTGCTTCGATCGGAAGAAGAGTTTCGTCTTCTGGTACAGAGCGTTACGGACTATGCGATCTACAGGCTCGATCCCATCGGCCGCGTTGCGACGTGGAATCCCGGCGCCGTGCGCATCAAGGGCTATGCGCCGGAGGAGATCATCGGACGCAGCTTCTCCCTGTTCTATACGCCCGAGGATCGGGCGGCGGGCGAACCCGAGCGCACCTTGTCGATCGCTCGCCGCGAGGGACGCTTCGAAAAAGAGGGCTGGCGCCTGCGCAAGGATGGCACGCGGTTCTGGGCCAATGTCGTCGTCGACCCGATCCGTGACGATGCCGGCGAGATCGTCGGCTTCGCCAAGGTGACGCGCGACATCACCGAGCGCCGCTCGGCACAGCGTGCATTGGAAGAGGCGCGCGAGGCGTTGTTTCAATCCCAGAAGCTGGAGGCGATCGGCCAACTGACTGGCGGCATCGCCCATGATTTCAACAATCTCCTGATGGCGATCCTTGGCAGCCTCGATCTGCTCCGCAAGCGCATTCCCGACGATCCCAAGCTCATGCGCCTTGTCGAGAATGCAACGCGCGGCGCGCTGCGAGGTTCGGCGCTGGTGCAGCGCATGCTCGCCTTCGCCAGGCGGCAGGTGCTCGATACCGGGCCGGTCTCGCTGGCAGAGCTCGTTGGCGGCGTGGCTGAACTCCTGGAGCGGTCCATCGGGCCGTCCATCGTGATCGAGCAGCGTTTCCCGGCGGGACTCCCGCAGGCCAACACCGACGCCAACCAGCTCGAATCGGCGCTGATCAATCTTGTGGTCAATGCGCGCGATGCCATGCCCCAAGGTGGCTCCATCGTCATTTCGGCGCGGGAGGCGAATGTCGGGAACGACGAGGATGTGTCGCTGCGAGGCGGGGCCTATGTCGTGCTGGCGGTCGAGGATTCCGGCGAAGGAATCGACGAGGCGACGCTGCTGCGGGTCATGGAGCCGTTCTTTACCACCAAGGGCCCGGGCAAGGGCACGGGCCTTGGCCTGCCGATGGTTCGCGGCCTTGCCGAGCAATCTGGAGGCACGTTGAAGATTCGTTCGGAGACCGGAAAGGGAACCGTGGCCGAGATCTGGCTGCCGCGAGCCCTGGGCGAGGCGTCTGAGGAGGGGCCGATCGAGGCGGAGGCGCCTCCGATCCGCCGCCTCCGCGTTCTGGCCGTCGATGACGATTTCCTGGTGCTGATGAACACCGAAGAAATGCTGTCCGAACTCGGACATGATGTCGAGGCGGTGAATTCCGCCGCCGAGGCGCTCGACCGCCTGCGCGCCAGCGCTTTCGATCTCGTCGTCACGGATCAAGCCATGCCGGGCATGACCGGCATGGAAATGACCAGGGCGATTGTGGCGGCAGGCCTCTCGATCCCTGTGGTGCTGGCAACGGGCTATTCGGATGTGCCGCCGGATCCGGAACTTAACCTCGTCCCTCTGAGCAAGCCGTTCCGCGAGCGCGATCTCGCCGAGGCGATCGATCTGGCGTTGCAGGCAAGGCCGGCCTGAATCGACGTCATGCGGCGAGGTGCCTGTCGAAGAAGCGGGCGATCTCGCCGAAGGCTTCCGCGGTCTCTGGCACGAAAGGCGTCAGGAACTGCGCGTGGCTTTGTGCCTCGAACACCTGCAGCGCAGCATCGATGCCGGCCTCGCGCAGCTTTCGGTGCGTGCGCACAGTGTCGCTGAGCAGGAGGTCTCGCGTCCCGGAGGTCAGGATCGCGGGCGGCAATCCGGCGAAGTCGCCATGGATCGGCGAGATCAGCGGATCGGCAAGGTCCGCCGAACCGGCATAGAGCTTGGCCGCGGCGCCGACCCATCCCTCGAAGGAGACCAGCGAATTGTCGGTGAACTGGTTGGCGAGGATCGAATCGCCTTGGCCCTGCAGATCGACCCATGGGCTGCCGGGGGCGATCACCGCCGGAAGCGGCAATTTTTCGGCCTTCGCCCGCAAGAGCGTCGCCAGTGTCAGTCCGCCACCGGCCGATGTTCCGAACATGCCCATCCGGCTCGGGTCATGCTCGGCAAGGAGAGACTTCCAGACGGCGAGGGCGTCGTCGAGCGCCGCTGGAAAAGGATGATCCGGCGGCATCCGGTAATCGACCGAAATGACACGGAAGCGGCCATAGCCCGCCATGAGCATGCCTTCGCCCGCACCGATCTCGCCGGGAAAAAGCACATAGCCACCGCCGTGAAAGTGCACCAGGAGACGATCCCGATTGGCCTTAGGCAGGGGATCCGGTGTCGAGATGAAGACGGGGACGCCGGCGATCCGGCTACGCTCTAGGCGCACCCCGAGCCGCTGGCGGATGGCTTCCAGAGCCGGACCGGCGCCCTCGCTCGTTGCCTTGACGAGCGACCGCCAGGCCTCGTCGGAGCCCGGTATCGCGTCCCAGCCGGGCGGCAGCGGAGCGCCGACGACCGGACGCAACTCGGCGCTTATCGTGTCCGGGACAGGAAGCCGGTGGGCCGGGATTTCGCGCGCGACACTGGCTGCGCCTCCTGTCCGTGCTATGGCGGGCGCGACACCGGCGAGCCACATCGGCGCGAACAAGAGCGCGGCCGAGCCCAGCATCATGCCGCGACGTGATGCGTCCAAGCCCTTCAATTCTGCCGACATGGGAGCCCCTTTGCGCCGATTACAATCCGGCGCAAGGCCGGTACGTGATCATAGGCGCAAGGTCGCAGGCCGCGAAAGCGTCGATCGCTCGCCGCCCGAACGGCCTGCCTTCAGGCGCCACCGATCTCGCGCATCTTCTCGATCGCCCGGGCCATGAGCGCCAGATCCTTCCTTGAGTCCTGGAGGTCGGTCAGCGGCTTCGTCCCGTTGAGGATGTGGCCGTGGAAGACGACGAGTTCGTTCGAGAAGGCGTCGGCATAGATCGGATCGAAACTGCGGCTGACCGGGCCGGTGGGGCTGGCCTCGGTGATTTCCAGCCGGGTCGGCAGGCTGCGGATATAGGGCGTGTCGTAGATGATGCGCACGCGCTTGGTATTGGAGCGCACCTCGATCATCGCGTCGAACAGGCCGAGATCGTCGACGACGGCGTCATAGTTGCAGACGAAATGGCCGTAGTCGAACATCACGCTCGTATTGGCGCCGCCATTGGTGCGATGCGCGGCGAGAACATCCCTGGGCTCGCCGATCAGGCCGCGCATCGCCGAGAGATGATGCGAGGAAAGCGCCGTCAGCCCGCGATAGGCGCGGACCAGGCTCGGCGAGGCGTCGGTCCCGACGACCTCGCGGATCAGCGTCTCCCGCGCGATCGCGCCGCTCTTCAGCAGTTCCGGGTCGATGTCGTCCGGATAGAGGATGTTCTGGCTCTTCGAAAGGAAGTGCCGTCCCTCGGAGATGAGATCGAAGATGCGCGCATGGGTGATCTCGTTATGCGCCGGGAGTTCGGCCTTGGCCGCGATATAGGCCGAGGCGTAGCGGCGCATATAGGCGACGAAGAGCGTCTTCTTGTAACCCTCGCTGACCGCCAGCAACTCATCGACCTCGCGCACCGTGAGGCAAGCGGGCTTTTCCAGCAGGATGTGCTTTCCGGCAAGGACAGCCTCGCGCACGAACCGGGCATGGGTGTCGTCGGAGGAGAGGATGAAGACGACGTCGATCCCGGGCGAGCGGATCAGCGCCTCTGCCGACTCATAGGCCTGCGCTTGCGGATTCTGCGACGTCGCGAGGTCCACCAGCTTCTTCGAGACGTCGAAGACGCCGGCAACGCGCCAGCGGTCGCGCTGGTCGCGCAGGACGGGCAAGTGGATCGACTGGGCGACTTCGCCGAGGCCGATGAGGCCGACATTCAGGATGGTCACGGGGAAAGCTCCGCGGGCGGGGAAGGGGAGAGCGCCGCGCCGGCCTGGCGCGGCCGCCGGATCATTGGGCGCCGGTGACGAGCGCGACGAGTTCGTTGCCGCTGGTCTCGGCGGCGCGGACGGAGGCGACGACGCGTCCCGCGCGCATGACCCAGACCTGGTCCGAAAGGCGTCGGACCTGATCGAAATTATGGCTGACCAGGATGACGCTGACCTTCTCGTCTTTGAGCTTGCGGATCAGCGCCTCGACATTGGCGGTTTCCTGGACGCCGAGCGCGGCCGTCGGCTCGTCCATGACGACGAGCTTGGCCCCGGCACCCACGGCCCTGCAGATCGAGATCGCCTGGCGCTGGCCGCCGGAAAGCCGCCGCACGCGCTGCGTCACCGCCGGAACGTTGATCGAGAGCCGCTCCAGCATCTGCTGGGCGCCGCGTTTCATCGCGCCCCGGTCGAGGAAGCGGAACGGCCCGATGCCGCGAACGATCTCACGGTTCAGATAGAGATTCTGCGCCACCGTGAGCTCGTCCACCAGAGCGAGGTTCTGGTGCACGGTCTCGATGCCGGCCTTGCGCGCTTCGTCGGGGGTCGAGAACGGATTCTCCTTCCCGTCGAAGCGGATCGTGCCTTCGCTCGGCTGGTGGACGCCGACGAGGCAGCGGATCAGCGTCGACTTGCCGGCGCCATTGTCGCCGATGACCGCTGTCACCTCGCCGCGCCGGGCGAAAAAGGAGACGTCCGCCAGGGCGCGTACGGCACCGAATTGCTTGCCGAGCTTGCTGCAGGAGAGCACGGCATCCTTGGGGATCTCGCTCGGAACAGGGCTCATTTCTGGTACCGCATGACGAGGGCCGCGAGGACGACGATGAAGCCGACCGCGAGCGGTTGATAGAAGGCCGATACGCTGAGCAGCGTCAGTCCGTTGACCAGCGTCGTCAGCATCAGTGCGCCGAGCAGCGGGCCGAGAATGCTGCCGCGTCCGCCGAACAGGCTGACGCCGCCGAGCACGACCGCCGCCACTGAATTGAGCAGGAGATTGGTGTTGATCGTCGGTTCGGCGGATCCGATGCGGGCGACGAGCAGGATTGAGGCAATGCCGCCGCAAAGGCCCGAAATCGTGTAGGCGGCGATGCGGATGCGGTTGGTGCGGATGCCGAGCGAGCGGGCAGCTTCCTGCTGACCGCCGGTCGCCATCAGATGGATGCCGAAGCGCGTGTGATAAAGGACGATATGCGAGACGATCGCGACGGCGGCGGCGATCAGGAACGGATAGCCGAAGATCCAGATCGAGCCGGAGGCGAGGTGCAGCAGGAACGGGCTGCCGACCATCGTCGGATTGCCGCCTGAAAGGATGAGCGCGAAGCCGGTTACGGCCGAGAGCGAACCGAGGGTGACCACGAAATCCGGGATCTTACCGGCGGTGATGAGCCAGCCATTGATAAAGCCGAGTCCGCTTGTCACGAGGAGCGCCAGCACGCAGGCCGGGAAGATGCCGTAGCCCGCCTGGTAGGTGAGCCCGAGGACGATCGCACCCAGCATCACCAAAGCGGCGAGCGACAGGTCGATGCCGGCGGTCATCACGACGAAGGTTTGGCCGATCGAAAGCACGATCAGGATGGCCGCGGCGAGCAGCAGAGCCTGGATATTGGGGAGGGTCAAGAAGACGGGCTGAAGGATCGAGAAGACGATGACGAGCCCGATGAGCCCGACCGCCGAAGCCCAGTCCGCCCAGAAGGACGGCGACAGGACAGCCGCCGCCCAAGATGGGCGGCGGCCTTCGGCTGTGCTTCGCGCCCCGACCGAGGAGGAGCGGGACGGCGTGTTCATTTGGCGAGGAGGTCGCGGAGGGCGTCGGGATAGTCGCCGCCGGGAGCCGGGAAGTTCTTGAGCGAGGCCGTCGCGTTGTCCTTGTTCACGACGAGGACCGGCGCGTCGACCTTGGCCGGCATCGTCGCTCCCTTGGCCGCGGCGACGCAGCCCTCGACGCCCATGGCACCCACGACATAGGGATACTGGGCGACGGTGGCTGCCATGCCGCCGGCTTCGACCGACTTCATGGCATCGACGATGCCGTCGAGACCGATGACCTTGACGTTCTTCTTGTCAGCCGCTTCCACGGCGCGCTGGATGCCGAGCGCCATGATGTCGTTGGCGGCGAAGAAGCCGGCGACATCGGGATGGGCGCGCAGAATGTCGGTCGCGGCCGTATAGGCCTTCTCGCGGTCCCAGTCGGCGGACACCATGACGACCGCCTCGAGCTTGCCTTCGGTCGCTTCCTTGAAGCCCTTGATGCGGGCGTTCGAGCCGAGATCGCCGACGATGCCGGCGACGAGCGCCACCTTGGAGCCCGCGGGCACCAGCTTCAGCATCTCTTCGCCGGCGAGACGCCCGGCGGCGACATTGTCGGTGCCGACATAGGTCGTGACGGAGAAGCCGGCCGCCTTGGCCTGCTCGGTGTCGACCTGGCTGTCGATGTTGATGATCGGCGTCTTCTTCTGGCCGACCGGCACCAGCGCCTGAACGAGGTTCGAAACGCTGATCGGATTGACGATGTAGCAGCTGAAATCCTGCAGGGCGAGTGCGGAGAGGCGATCCGCCTGGCCGGTCGCGTCGCCCATGTTCTGCGCCGCCTGGACGGTCAGCGAGACGCCAAGTTCCTTGGCTTTGTCTTCGATGCCCTTCTGCATGGTCTGGAAGAAGGGGTTGTCGAGACCCTTGATGACGGCAGCGACCTTCTCGCCTTCGGCATTGGCCGGTCCGGCGACCGACAGGGCTGCAAGGCTCGCGCCGAGCAGCCAACCCATGGAAATACGCATGAAGCTTATCCTCCTTCCCTCGGCATCGCGGTTCGGCGCCTTTGGCCCGGTCGCGGATGCGTTTATGGCAGCGACCCCACCCGATCTCGGCGAAAACGCGAAGATTGCCGGGCTGGAAGCCATGTTTTCTTGAACATGCGAGCCATTCTCCTCCGCTCGCCTCTGCTTTATGCGGCGACGTTCCGATGCTGTCAATCTATCGCGCGTTATTTTGCGTTATTGTGCTGCAATCTCGCATTTGCGTTGCTGCATTGCGGCAGAAATATTGTCGAATGCACCGCATGTGCAGCATTGAGATTCTACTTGCCGGCATGGTGGTCGGGGCATTGAATGGTCCGGAAATGGCGGGATTTGGCGGAATGTTGGAGGGCCAGGCTCGGTCGCATGGATGGCTTGCGAGCTCTCCCAGGATAGGGAGAGGATCATGGTCGCAAATTCATGCGTGTTTATGCGCATATATGCTTGACCATTGCGCGCGAACTGGCGCAACTAGGGCCGCAAGGATCGGGGCCGGCAAGAGCCTCGCGGGAGGAAGAGAGCGTGCAATGACCATTCGGGCCGGCTGTCAGACCTTTACCTGGGAAATGCTGGGGCCGCGCTGGACGGGGGGCGCCGACGATCTCCTGGCAGCGATTTCGGCTGCCGGCTATTCGGGCATCGAAATCACCGACACCATGATCGGCGACTATGCCGGCCGTCCTGCCGCCTTCGCTGAGGCGCTCGCGGCGCATGGGCTTGCGCTCGTCGCCTTTGCCTGCGGCTCGGCGTCCGGCTTCACCGAGCCCGCCGCAGTCGCGGAGGATCTGGAGATGGTCGAGCGGACGCTCGATTTCGTCGCCGCATTTCCGCGTGCCCTTCTTTCGCTCGGCAGCGCCACGGTCATGTCGCCCGGCGAATTGTCGGCCAAGTTCGAAGCCGCGGCGGCGTTATACAATGCCGCCGGCGAGCTGGGTCGCCGTGCCGGCGTCGATGTCGCCTTCCATCCGAGCTCGCATCACGGCACGCTGCTTTCGACGCGCCCCGACTATGATCGCATCATGGCGCTGACCGATCCCGCCGCCATAGGCTGGGTGCCGGATACCGGCCATATCCTGCGCGGAGATCAGGACATCCTGGATACGCTGAAGACCTATCTTGACCGCATCCGTTATCTGCATCTGAAGGATGTCGACGCTGAAGGACGCTGGGCGATGCTCGGCGAAGGCGTATGCCCGACCGATGCCGTGATCGAGAGCGTCTCCGCCGCGCCGAATTTCAACGGCTGGCTGGTGGTCGAGGAAGAATCGCAGACGGCCGCCTCCGACCCGGCGGCGGCTGTCGCCCGCAATCGCGAGACGCTGCGGAAATGGGTGCCGTAAGGCTCAACGCATGAACGCTGAAGGGCGTAGACGATGATCAAGAAGGAAGCGCGGCGGCTCAGGATTGGCGTCTTGGGTTGCGGCCCGATCGCGCAGTTCGCGCATCTCGAATCCTGCGTGAAAGCGGCGAATGCCGACCTCTACGCGATCTGTGATGCCGCGCCCGACCTGCTCGCGCGCATGGCGGCGACCTATGAGCCGGAAAAAACCTATTCCGACTATGACGCGATGCTCGCCGATCCGCAGGTCGAGGCCGTCATCGTCGCCATCTCCGACACATTCCATGTGCCGATGGCGATCCGCGCGCTCGAAGCGGGCAAGCATGTGCTTTGCGAAAAGCCGCTTGGCACGAATGTCGCCGAGGTTCTGGCGCTGCGCGATCTCGTCAAGAAGACCGGCCTCGTGCTTCAGGTCGGCCATATGAAACGCTTCGACCCTGGCCTTGAGGCGGCACGCGATTTTATCGACGACGGCATGGGCCAGCTCCTGGCGCTCAAGGCCTGGTATTGCGATAGCACGCATCGCTACACGATGACCGATGCGGTGCAGCCGAAGCCGATCTCCTCGAAGTTCGCGAAGAAGCCCAGCGTCGATCCGAAGTCCGATCTCGGTCGCTACTACATGCTGGCCCATGGCAGCCATCTCGTCGATACGGCGCGCTTCTTGTGCGGGCCGATCACCGAGGTGTGCGCCCGGCGGTCCGAGCGCTTCGGTGCCTATTGCTGGTTCGTCGAGACGGCGTTCGAGAATGGCGTGCTCGGCCATCTCGACCTGACCGTTGCCGTGCGCATGGACTGGTTCGAAGGCTTCCAGCTCTATGGCGAAAAGGGCAGCGTGATCGCAAAGACCTATAACCCCTGGTATTTCCGCGCCAGCGACGTCGAGATCTTCTCCGAGGTTGATGCCACCTACCGTCGGCCCCTTGGGGCCGACGGGCATTTTTTCCGGCGTCAGGTCGAAGGTTTTGCCGAAACCATTCTGGACGGCGTGCCGATGCGCGGTGCCGACATCGAAGACGGCCTCGCCTCGGTGCGGGCCATGGCGGCGATTGCCGAGTCGGTGCGGACCGGTGAAAGCGTGCGCGTCGCTGAATTTGCAGGAGAGGTTTGATGCGTCTCGGTATTTTCGCCAAGATTTTTCCCGGCAACAACGCTGGCGAAATGATGGCTGCGGTTCGCGCAGCTGGCTACGAATGCACGCAGTTCAACATGACCTGCGTCGATCTACCCGCCATGCCGGATGAAATCCCGGCATCGGCGATCGCGGAGATCGCCGCGGCTCGCCAATCCAGCGGCGTCGAGATCTCGGCGCTTTCCGGCACCTACAACATGATCCATCCGGATCCGGCGGTGCGGGCAACCGGTCTGCGGCAGCTCGGCGTCATGATCAATGCGGCGCGCGATCTGGGGGTGCCGCTCGTCACGCTCTGCACCGGGTCGCGCGATGCCGAGGACATGTGGCACCACCATCCTGACAATGCCACGCCGGAAGCCTGGTCGGACCTATTTACCGAAATGGAAAAAGCCGTCGCGCTGGCGGAGGCGGCTGGCGTCGACCTCGGCATCGAGCCGGAACAGGCCAACGTCATCACCTCGGCTTCTGACTCGCTGCGGCTGATCGGCGCCATGGGCTCCAAGCGGATCCGGATCATTCTCGATCCTGCCAATCTGTTCGAGCAGGCGGATCGCGACGAAGCGAGGGCCATCGTCGCCGCGGCGATCGACGCCCTCGCGGACCGCATCTCGATGGCGCATGGCAAGGATCGTCGGCTCGACGGCAGTTTCGCGACGGTGGGGACCGGCGTCGTCGATTTCCCTGATTTCATCACTCGGCTTCGTGCGGCTGGTTTCGACGGTCCGCTGGTTACCCATGGACTGACCGCCGAGGAAGCCCCCGGCGTCGCTAACTATCTGTCGGGTCTCCTGAGGTGATGGACACCACCAGCCTCCTCCGCGACGATGCGCTGCTGCGTGTCTTCGACAGCGGCAGCGGCTATCCGGTGGTGTTCCAACACGGCCTTGGCGGTGACGAGGCGCAGGCGCGCGGCAATTTCCCGGATGGCCCCGAATTCCGAAGGATTACGGTCGAATGCCGCGGGCAGGGGGCCTCCTGCGCCGGCAGCATCCGGCCCTTCTCGATCGCCATGTTCGCCGACGATGTCCTCGCGGCTGTCGACGCACGCGGCATCTCCCATTTCGTTGTCGGGGGCATATCGATGGGTGCCGCGATCGCGCTACGCGTTGCGATCCGTCATCCGGAACGGGTCGCGGCGCTGATCCTCGCCCGGCCCGCCTGGGTTCAGCAGCCGGCGCCCGAAAATATGCAGGCCTATGCGGAGGTGGCAAGCTGGCTGCGCCGTTTGCCGCCGAAGGGGGCGCGTGCCGCCTTCGCCGCATCGCCGATCGGCGAAAGGCTGAAGCGCGAGGCGCCGGACAATCTCGCCTCGCTGCTCGGCTTCTTCGACAGGCCCGATGCCAAGCTGACCGCAGACCTGCTTGCCGACATCGCCGCCGACGGCCCCGGCATTTCGGATGCTGACATCGCGGCGATCGCCGTGCCGACGCTGGTCATCGGCCACGGCATCGACATCGCCCATCCGCTCGCCTATGCGCAGGACCTTGCCTCGCGCATTGCGGGCGCGACCCTCGTCGAGATCACCCCCAAGGCGACGGACAAGGCCCGCCACACGGCCGAGTTCCGTTCCGCCGTTCAATCCTTCCTGACCCTAGTCATTCCTGCCATGGAGCCCCTGTCATGACCGCGCCCCGGACCGCCCTGAAAGGCTGGCTCGCCGCCCTGCCCAAGGACCGGCTCATCGCTGAATTCTCGCTCTGGTCGGCTGATCTCGCTAACCTCGAGCGGGATCTGGCGCGGATCGAGGCCCATGCCGATATCCTGCACGCCGATGTCGCCGACGGACGCTTCGCGCCATCCTTTCTCTTTTTCCCGGACCAATTGGCCCGTGTTCGCGCACTGACGGCAAGGCCGTTGCATGTTCATCTGATGGTCGAGGGCGATATCGTTCTTGACCAGATCCGCCAGTTCGCGGCCGCCGGAGCCGATCTGATCACGATTCATGCCGAGAACGGCCCGATCGTCGCCGAAGCGATCGAACTGATCCGTTCGCTCGGCTGCGAGGCCGGGATCGTGCTGCGCCTCGAAACGCCGGTCGAGGCGATCGAGCCTTGGGTCGGTCAGGTCTCGTTCGTGACGCTGTTGGGTACGGCAATCGGCGTCAAGGGGCAGGGCCTCTCCGAACAGGCGATCCCGCGGCTTCAGGCGGCGCGGACGATTCTCCGGGCCGCCGGCCGCGAGGGCGCGGTCGTGCTGGCCGCCGATGGCGGCATTCGCGCCGAGACCGTTCCGAAGTTGCGCGCGGGCGGCGCCGAGACCGTGGTTCTGGGATCGCTCGCCTTTGGCGATCCCGATCTCGCCGCCCGCATCGCCTGGCTGCACGGCCTTCCCGGTCCGGCCGCCTGACATGCGCACGGCGCTTGCCATCGATCTCGGCGGCACGGAAACACGGGCGGGTCTCGTCGGCGCCGATGGCCAGGTTCTGGTCGAGGCGCGCTCTCCCACGAACGCCGCCGGCGGACCGGACGCCGTGATCGGCGAGCTTGTGCGCCTGGTCGAAATCATACGGGAGGCTCGGCCGGACGCCCGGTCGGTAGGACTGGGCGTCGGCGCGCCGGGCCCGCTCGATTCGAACGCCGGAATCGCGATCGCTCCGCCGACGCTCGCCGGCTGGCACGACGTGCCGCTGGCCGCGCGCCTGCGCGAGCGGCTTGGCGTGGAAGTCCAGCTCGAAAATGATGCCAATGTCGCCGCGCTCGGCGAATGGCGGTTCGGCGCCGGTGTCGGCACCCAGTCGATGGTGTTTGCGACGATCTCGACCGGCATCGGTGGGGGCATCATCGCCGATGGTCGCCTGTTGCACGGCCGGCGTGGCCTGGCGGGCGAGATCGGCCATATGACGATCGCGGAGGGCACGGAGCGCTGCGCCTGCGGCGCGCTCGGCTGCTGGGAGGCGCTTGCCTCGGGTACGGCACTGGGACGCGAGGGCGAGAGGCTGGCGGCGTCCGGCGGTTCGCCGATGCTGCGCGCGATGGCCGGTACCGGGCCGGTCACGGCCCGCCATGTCGGCGAGGCGGCTCGTGCCGGTGATGCGGGTGCGCTGGCGCTCCTGGAGCAGGAGGCCCGCTGGCTCGGCGTCGGCATCGTGAATTTGCTGCATCTCTATTCGCCGGAGGTGGTGGTGCTCGGCGGGGGCGTTTCGCAGCTGCTGGACCTGCTACGGCCGGAGATGGAGCGAACGGTCCGGTTGCGCGCCATGTCCGCCTATCGCGACATTCCCATCGTCTCCGCGAAGCTCGGCGGCCATGCAGGCCTTGTCGGCGCCGCGAGCCTCGTGCTTTAGAGAGATAATGAGCAAGCGCGGACGACAACCACATGGCGAGGACGATGCGGCTTCCGGCCGTGGCGCGCTCCCGGCCCTGCGCCATAATCGTCTGATCGAGACGCTGCAGGAACATGGACAGGCGACCGTCAACGAACTGGTCGATCTCTTCGACGTTTCGCGCGACACGATCCGCCGCGATCTCGACCTGCTGGAGCGGCGCGGCCTGTTGGTGCGCACCCATGGCGGCGCCGTCAACAATGATCGTCTGGTACGGTTGGATTCGACGCTCGGCCGCCGCATGGACGAGCATGTCGACGCCAAGCGACGGATCGGCGAGACCGCGGCAACCCTCGTTCGCGATGGCGAGACGCTGATCATCAATGGCGGATCGACGGTCTATCATTTCGCGTCGGCCCTCGGCGACCGGCGCAATCTGACCGTCGTCACCAACAATCTTCGCGTCCCGCCTGCGGTTCCCGAGAGCGCAGTGCAGGCGATCCATATCCTTGGCGGCACCTATTGGCCGCAGTTTCAGGTGACGATTGGCACGATCGGCTTTTCGCCCGTCGCCGGCATCAATGTCGATACCGCCATTCTCGGCTGCACCGGCATCTCGGCCACCGGTGTATCGATGACCAAGCTCGACGAGGCTGCCCACACCTCCGGCATGGTCGACGTCGCAAAGCGCACCATCGTCGTCGCCGACCAGAGCAAGTTCAACGTCAAGGCCTTCGCCAATGTCGCGACGCTGGAGCGGATCGATCATCTGGTCACCGACCACGCTCCCCCGCCCGACCTGGCGGCCGCGCTCGACCGTGCCGGCGTTCATGTGACGATCTGCGGCTGAGGCCCGTCGCGAAGGCGCGGCCCGGAGCCGCCGTCAGCGCTGCCGTTCGAGGCTTGCGAAGAAGGCGATCGTCAGGCCGAGGATGATCAAGAGCAGCACGAAAGCCGCGGCGGCACCCTCATTGAGCGACAATCCCAGGAAAGCCCGCCGATAGGCGAAGAAGCTCAAGACTTCCGTCGACGTCCCCGGCCCGCCCTTGGTCAGCACATAGGGCAGGTCATAGGTACGGAATTCGTTGATGAGCTGGATTATGACGGCGATCGCCGCGACCGGGCGCAGCATGGGCAGCGTGATGTACCAGAACTGCTGCAGCGGGTTGGCGCCGTCGACTTCGGCGGCCTCGTAGGGATCGCGCGGCAGGGCGGCGAGCCCGGCGGCGAGGATCAGCACGACGAACGAAGTCTGCTGCCAGATGTCGATTCCCGCCATCGTCCACAGCGCCAGGTCGGCCGAGCCGAGCCAGTCGATGCGCGGCAGGCCAAACGTTTCCATGAGCTGGTTGGCGATGCCGAGATTGGGCTGCAGCAGCATGCGCCAGATCAGCGCCACGCTCACCGGCGACATCGCCATCGGGATGGTGAGCACGGCGAAATAGACCGGCTTCATCTTCACCGTGCGGTTCAGCATCAGCGCAATCGCGAGCCCGATGACGAATTCGCCGAGCACGGTGACGACCGAATATTTGATCGTCAGCCAGAGCGCACCCCAGAACAGCGGGTCGCTCATCACGACGGCGAAGTTCTTGAAGCCGACAAAAGGCTGAAGCATCGGCTTCAGCAGCGTCAGCGACGAGATCGAGATCAGCATCGCATAGACGAGCGGGAAACCCATCACGACGGCGAGCGTCAGGAGACCCGGAAGGGCGAACGCCCAGCCATTGCGCCAGTCGCGATCGGCGAATGCAAAACGGTGCATCGCTGGGCTTTCCTACTGATCGTCGTGGGAGACATTGGGTGCGCCGCCTTGGGACGGCGCACCTTGGGCGTGGCAGTTCCGGTTTACTTCGCCAGCAACTGGCCGAGGCCGTCGGCCGCCGCCTTCAGCGCCTCTTCGGGCTTGGCCTGGCCGCCGGCGGCGAGCGAGAGCTGCGCGCCGAGCACGTCCTCATACTGCGCCGAATAGGCGAAGATCGGGAACGACTTGCCGGAGGCAACCACGTCGAGGCCGGTACCGTAGAAGGGGTACTTCTTCAGCACGGCAGCATCGGTGTAGACGTCGCTGCGCACCGGAGCGTGGCCTTCGAGCGCGCGCTGGACCGACACCTTCTGGCTCTGCACCCACTGGATGAAGGTCCAGGCTGCCTTCTGGGATTCTTCCGACGTGTTCTTCGGAATGCCCCAGCCCCAGCCGCCGCTCTCGCCATGCCCGCCTGGCATCACGGAGAGCGCCACCTTGCCGGCGACTGCCGGGCACTTCTCGGCATTGTCGATCTGCGGCAGCATCCACCAATAGGTGACCATGCTGAAGGCCTGGCCGCTGCACATCAGCCGCATCGTGTCGTCGAGCGTCGCCGACAGCGCGCCCTGCTGCGCGCCGTTCTGGACATTGTCGGCATAAAGGCTGAGCGCCTTCACGCCAGCCGGGCTGTCGAGCGCCACCTTGCGGTCCGCGCCAAGATATTCGCCGCCGGCCGAGAACAGGTAATTGGAGAACTCCATCGAGTTCGGATCGCCGCGCTGGCCCTGCATCGCCGCACCGGCGACACCGGCATTCGCCTTCATGAACTTCGACAGGCGGACATAGTCCTCCAGCGTCGTCGGCAGCGCCAGTTCCGCGCCCGTCTCTGCCTTGAAGGCGGCGGCGAGCTTCGGATCAGACAGGAGGTCCGTCCGGTAGATGAGACCCATGGAGTAGTTATACATGGGGATCAGCGGCAGCTGATCGGCCGTCTGGCCGAGCAGGTCGAGCATCGAGGGGATGAACGGCTTCAGATCATAGCCCGACGCTTCGACGAACGGCTTGAGGTCGGCCAGCCAGCCCGCGGCCGGAAACTCGCCGGCCCACAGGAAGTCGACTTCGAGGACGTTGTAGTAGCTTTCCGGCGAGACGAGCTGGGCGACCAGCTTGTCGTGCATGTCGCCATAGCCGATCTTCTCGAACTCGACCTTGATGCCGGTTTCCTTCTCGAATTCCGGCAGCAATCCCTCGATGATCTTGGTTTCGGGGACGTCTTCCATCAGAGCGCGGAGCGTGATCGTGTCCGCTAGGGCCGGATGCGCGGTCGCGAGCATGGTCGCACCGAGCAGGGCCATCGTCAGGGCATGCTTCATCTTCATGTCGTTCTCCTGTTCCTTCTTGGACGGGTCTTTTTCAGCCCGCTTGACTGGCTCATGCCGGACGGCATGGCGGGATCACTTCACGCTGCCGAAAGTGAGGCCCTGCACGATGAAACGCTGGATGAAGCGCGAGGCGACGACCAGCGGCAGGACGGCGAGCACCACGCCGGCGGAAACCTTGGCTATCTGGACACCATTGGACGTTTGAAGCGAGGCGAGGGCGACCGGAACCGTCGCAGTCTTCGGCCCGCTCAGCACCAGCGCGAACAGGAACTCGTTCCACGTCAGGATGAAGCCGAGCACGCCCGCCGCCGCGAGGCCCGGCAGCGATACCGGCACGACGATGCGCCAGAACGCGCCCCAGGCAGTGGCCCCGTCCGTCATCGCGGCCCATTCCAGATCGACCGGGATGCCTTCGAAGAAGCCCATGAGGATCCAGATCAGGAAGGGCAGGTTGATGGCGGAGTAGACGATGATCAGCCCGGTCAGCGAATTGGTGAGCCCGAGCATCCGGAACAGCGCGAAGGTTGGCAGCACGATGGCGACCGGCGGCAGCATCTGAGTCGCCAGAACGGCGAAACGGCCTCCCCGGCCACTGGTCTTGAACCGCGCGAAGGCATAGCCAGTCATCGCCGCGAAGGGCAGCGCCACGATGACCGAGCCGATCGCGACGATCAGGCTGTTCAGATAGGATTGGCCATAGCGCGTCGAGGTGAAGAGCTCGGTATAATTATCGAGCGTCACCGCCGGCAGCAGATCGGACGAATAGGACATCGATTCGGGCAGGAAGCTCGTCCTGACCACCCAGAGCACCGGCAAGAGGATGACGGCGCAAACGATGAGAAGGCCGAGGTGAAGTCCGATGCGCCTCATGGCTGCCTCCTCACCTCAATTTGCCAGCGGGCCGAGGCGCGGCCGCGGCAGCGCCCTGGTCGTCTCCGGATCGAACAGATGCATCGGCCGCGCATCGACATACAGCGTCACCTTGGCCCCGACCGGCGCGGTGAAGTGCCGGCTGAGCCGCGCGGAAATCTCCACCGGCTTTTCGCGGCCGATCTGGCCGATCAGGATGTTCTCGACGCCGAGCGCTTCCAGCGCGACGACGGTGACGTCCAGTTTCTGCCGGCCTGGCTGGGCGTCCTCGTGCAGATCCTCCGGCCGGATGCCGCAGATCACATCGCGCCCGGCCTCTGGAGCATAGGCGGCGCGATGCATGTCCGGCACGTCGACGGCGAGGCCGTCGGCGACCACGGAAAGGCCACCCTCGGTATCGCCCTTCAGGCGCGCTGGGATCAGGTTCATCGGCGGGGTCGCGAGAAAACGCGCGACGAAGGTGTCTACCGGGTCGGCGTAGACTTCGAGCGGCTTGCCGACCTGGATCATGCGGCCGTCGCGCATGATGCAGATCCGGTCGCCCATGGTCATGGCCTCGACCTGGTCATGCGTCACATGGACGATGGTGCGGCCGAGCCGGCGATGCAGCTTGACCAGTTCCAGCCGCATTTCGGCGCGGAGTTGGGCGTCGAGGTTCGATAGCGGCTCGTCGAGAAGGAAGGCGACAGGATCGCGGACGATGGCGCGCCCGAGCGCGACGCGCTGGCGCTGGCCGCCGGAAAGTGCGGCGGGCTTGCGGTCGAGATAGGGTGTGAGGCCGAGAAGAGTGGCCGCTCCCTGGATCTTCTCGCCGATTTCGCTGGCCGCGACGCCGCGCATCTTCAGCCCGAAGCCCATGTTCTGGCGCACGGTCATGTGCGGGTAGAGCGCATAGGACTGGAACACGACGGCGATGTTGCGATCACGCGGCGCCATGTTGGTGACGCTGCGCCCGCCGATCTTGAGATCGCCCGAGCTGATGCTCTCAAGCCCGGCGATCATGCGAAGCGTCGTGGATTTCCCGCAGCCCGAGGGCCCAAGGAAGATCATGAACTCGCCGTCCTCGATCTTCAGATCAACGTCGCGAACGCCATAGGCGCCGTTGGCATAGAGCTTGGTGACGCGATCGAGCTCAATGGACGACATTAATGTTCCTCTGGTCGCTCGCCTCGGCGCGATCCGGCACGCTGGGGCAATCTTGCTTTCCGCTGCCATTCACAAGGCAGGCCTTCGCGGCAAGCGCTGGATAGTAAAAGGACAAATTCGAACATTGCAAGCGATAAGATCGAGGGTCGGGAGGCGGCATTCGTCCGGACTGGGAATCCGGAATCATGCGGTCCTGCGCGAATGTCATTCGCACATACTCACGACCTACCAGCTCACAATTGCGCCCCGCCGTCGGGTGGAGGCGGCGGGGTTCGCCCGGTGCGGCCATCGTCAGTCTCGTCATATCAACAGAAACGCACAAATCGGCGATTTGTATGTTTGAAATTGTTTGCCATCTGCGCTACGAGGCGGGAGAATAAGGTCCGGCGCCGGATGCCCGTTGCTGCCCGGATTGTCTCATGGGCGCGGAACGATGCAGCGCTTCTGTAGCCCCGGTCCCGCCTGCGTGGCGCATGCTTTCGTCCCCAAGAGGAGTCGTTCCGATGGTTTTCGAGTGTTTCGGCGAGAAGAAGAAGGTCGTCATCGCCATGGCCCATATCGGTGCGCTGCCCGGCGCGCCGCTCTATGATGCCGATGGCGGCCTCGACAAACTGATCGAGGGCGTCCTCGCCGATGTCGAGAAGCTGCAGGCCGGCGGCGTCGATGCCATCATGTTCGGCAACGAGAATGACCGTCCCTATGTGTTCAAGGGAACGCCCGCCTCGATCGCCGCGATGTCGGCCATCGTGCAGGCGGTGAAGCCGTCGCTGAAGGTGCCGTTCGGCGTCAACTATCTCTGGGATCCGGCCGCCAGCGTCTCGATCGGCGCGGTCACGGGCGCAAGCTTCGTGCGCGAGATCTTCACCGGCCTGTTCGCCTCGGACATGGGCCTCTGGGAGCCGGATGCCGCCGAGGCGCTGCGCCTTCGCCGCGACCTCGGCCGAAGCGACATGAAGCTGCTCTTCAACATCAATGCCGAATTCGCCCATTCGCTCGACCAGCGGCCGATCGAATTGCGGGCGAAGAGCGCGGTGTTCTCGTCGCTCGCCGACGCGATCCTCGTCTCCGGTCCGCTGACCGGGCAGCCGGCCGACCAGTCACATCTGCGCAGCGTCGCCGAGACGGTGAAGGACGTACCGGTATTCGCCAATACCGGCGTCAATATCGACAATATCCGCGACATATTCTCGGTCGCGAGCGGCGTCGTGATCGGCACCCATTTCAAGGTCGACGGCAATACGTGGAACGCCGTCGAAGCCGGCCGCGTCGCCCGCTTCATGGATGTGGTGAATTCGATCCGCTGATCGGGTCGATCCTTCCTTCCTTTCCGCGCTGGCTGTTCGGTGCGGAAAGGAAAGACTTCAGCCGGACAAAGCCACCTTCAGCTTCGCCTGTTCCAGCGACCAATATTCCATGTCGAACAGGTCAGCCTCCGAGATCGGCTTGAAGCGGCCATAGGCTTCGGCGCTGTTCATCACCCGCGCCGATTGCTCCAAGAGGTCCGCCGCGATCCGGGCCGCCTTGGCGTTTGCGCCGAGCCCGATCACGCCTTCGCCGAGAACGAGCACCGCGCGCGGATAGGCGTCGAGCATCGTTTTCGGCTCGCTCGCGCGCGCCGCGTTGCGTTCGAAATAGTCGGTGTAGCGCTCGATATATCCGGCCAGCGCCTGGTCGATCTCGGCGGAAGTCGCGCCGGCCGGGATGACGAGCGGAAATGGCTTGATGCGGATGACATGATCCGGCGTGACCGTGCCGCGCGAGACAATTTCGCCAGCATCGGCCTTGGCCGCGTGGCGGCGGATTGCCGGCGTCGATCGAAAATCCATCGCCAGTCCCTTGGCGAAGGGCGAGCCGCCCTGCGACAGCGCCGAGCCCAGCCGCTCGAGAAGTCCGGCATCGCTGTCGCGGTCGCTAGCCTGCGGTCCATCCGGCGTGGCGCCCGCGCGGGCGAGTTCCGCCTCCGCCAGCGTGACGAATTCGATCATCAACTCATAGGAAGCCTTCGCCGTCGCCGCGAAGGTGAAGAGGCCGTGGTTTTCCAGCCAGAGGCCCTCGCAATCGGGGTTCTCGCGAAATATGCGGTCGCCCTCGATCGAGAGGTCGAAGCCCGGCATGACATAAGGAACATAAGCGAGGCGGGAGCCATAGATCCGCGCGACCGTCTCGCGCATGTCGGCCTGGTTGGCGAGCGCGAGGATGGCCGTCGCGTGAGTATGATCGACGAAATTGAAGGGCAGGTAGGCGTGCAGCAGCGCCTCGACCGACGGATTGGGCGAGGTCGGGTCGAGAAGGTTGGCGCGCAGCAGCGCCACCATCTCCGGATCGGAAAGCTTGCCGCCGGAGCGGGCGGGAAGCAGTGGCGCGATGCGGACAGCGGGCAGGCCCGGCGCCTCGATCGTGTCGAGATCCCAGCCGCTGCCCTTGACGTGCAGGATGGCTTCGCCGCCGCTATCGACCTTGACCGAAGTATTGCCGCCGCCATGCAGGACGAGATCGGGATCCTGGCCGATGAGACGCGACGTATAGATGCGAAGCCCGAGGGCTTCGCTCCAGCCGGCCCCGACGGCGTCCTGGATGAAGCGGTCGGCGTCTTGGCTGTTCCAGCGGCTCTGCATGAAGGTCGATCCGTCGTCTTGATACGAAGACGGGGCGGCCCCGCGCGGGCCGCCCCCTGTTTCGGGTCGGAAACTATCAGAAATTGAAGTTGCCGATATTCTCCTTGGTGAACACGGTGCGTTCGGGCAGCAGCACGATGCCGTTGCCGTCAGCCTCGTAGTCATAGCCCTGGACGCTGTTAGGCGAGACGGTCACGGTGCCGACACCGGGGATCTCCAGCTTGTCGCCGACCTTCATCGGACCGTTCTTCAGGACGTGATCTGCGACATAGACCGAGATCTTGCCCTGCTGCGTCACGTCCCAGAGGCCGAACTGCTTGATCGTGCCGCGCTCGACATAGGGGCGCATGACGTTGGGCGTCGAGAATCCGACGATGGTGACGCTGTCGGCGCGCTTCAAATTCTCCGCCGCCTGGGCCGCTGCCGGCAGGGCGTTGGCGTCGGGGGCGATGATCGCGTCGAGGTCGGGATAGGTCTGCAGGATGCTTTCGGCCGTCTGCAGCGACTTCTGCGCGTCATTATAGCCATATTGGGTGGTGACGATCTCCCAGCCCGGATGTTCGGCGGCGATCTTCTTCTTCGCAGCTTCCGCCCAGGCGTTCTGGTCGGTCACGGTCGGGCTCGAATAGAAGAAGGCGATCTTGGCCTTCTCCTTGGTGACGTCCTTCGCCGCCATGTCGACAAGCAGGCCGCCGAGCTGATCCGGGGTTCCCTGGTTGATATAATAGCTGCGGCAATCCGGATTGACGTCGCTGTCCCATGTCATCACTAGCACACCGCGCTCCTTGGCACGCTTCAGCGCCGGGCAGAGGCCGTCGGGCGAGACCGAGGAGATGACGATCGCGTTGTAGCCCTGGTTCACATAGTTGTTGATGAACTGGACCTGAGCCGAAACGCTGGGCTCGGTCGGGCCGTCATAGGTCACCTTCGCGCCGAGTTCCTCGCCGGCCTTGACCGCGCCGGCGCCGCCGCTGGTGAAGAAGCCGACACCGACCAGCTTGGGAATGAAGGCAATCTGCGATTCGGCGCTGGCCGAGCCGGCGGCGAGCATAGTGCCGGCCAGGATGGTTGCCGCCATCATGGCGGATTTCAGCATTTTCTTGGTCATTCTCGTTTCCTCCTCAAGATGCCGTGGACCGGGCATTTCTCTTCTGCCGGGCGACAGCGATGAAATCGGCCAGCACTGCGCTTCCGTGGCGCAATGCGACCGCCACAACCAGCAAACCTCCCGAAAGTGCGCTGGAAATCTGGCTGGGAACTCCGCTCGCCTGCAGCCCTTGCTGCAGGTAGCCGATGACAAAGGTGGCAAGCAGCGTCCCGACGATGGAGCCCTGGCCGCCATAGATGGAGGCGCCACCGAGAACGGCCGCCGTGACAGCCGGCAGCAGCGTCGCGGCGCCGAGATCGACACGGGCCGAGCCGAAATAGGCCGACATGACGAGGCCGGCGATCGCGGCGCAGAGGCCCGTGACGACATAGGTGATGGTCTGGACCCGCACGACCGGGAGGCCCGAATAGCGCGCCGCCTCTTCGGACTGGCCGACAAGAAACACCATCCGGCCGAAGCGGGTGAAATGCAGCAGCACGACGAGCACGGCGGCAAGCGCCAGAAAGATGGCGAGCGGCGCCGGCAGGCCGAGAAATTCGGCATAGCCGAAGGCGGTGAAGCCCTCCGGGAAATTGCCGATCCCCTCATAGCCGCCCGCGCCGACCATGCCGGAAAGCACGGTCGCCCCGCCCTGGAAGAGGTAGAGGCTGCCGAGCGTCACGACCAAGGGCTGGATCTTGGAGAGATGCACGACAGTCGCATTGAGCAGCCCGGCCAGCGCGCCGGCGATCAGCGCCAGGCCGATCGAGACGGGAAGGGGAATCCCGAAGAAATTCGAGACGCCGAAGACGATCGCGCACAAGCCGATCGAGGCCGCGAAGGAGACGTCGATGCCGCCGGCGATGATCACCAGCGTCAGCGGCAGGGCGACGATGCCGATCTGCACGAAATCCGACGTGCCATAGATGAGGTTGGCGACGTTGAGGAAGCGCGGATTGACGATGCCGAAGATGGCGAGTTCGGCCACCAGCATCGCGAACAGCGCGGTTTCCCAGCGTAGGAGGGGGTGTTTCATCGGCTGGCCTCCGCAAGGCGCGGCGTGGACGGGGTCTCCGGCTGCGGGGTGCGGGCATGGACGGCGTAGCGGCGCGCGCGGATGCGGCGGTCGATCGCGAGGCGGATACGGCCATCGAGCAGGAGCACGGTGAGCAGGATGGCGCCGGCGATGAAGTCGTTCCAATAGGCGGGGATCTTCAGGAAGACGAGTGCGCTGTCGATCGAGGTCAGGAAGATCGCCGCGGTGAAGACCCCCGCGACCGAACCGGTGCCGCCGAGCAGGCTGACGCCGCCCAGCACATTGACGGCGATGGCCTTGAGTTCGACGCCGTTGCCCGCTTGGTTGGGGATGAAGCCGATCTGGGCG
The DNA here is from genome assembly GCF_026343945.1 of Kaistia algarum. Classification (NCBI taxonomy): domain Bacteria; kingdom Pseudomonadati; phylum Pseudomonadota; class Alphaproteobacteria; order Hyphomicrobiales; family Kaistiaceae; genus Kaistia; species Kaistia algarum. Next base: position 696,998 of record NZ_JAPKNJ010000001.1, on the reverse strand, counting down.
GCGAAGATGATGCCGGCCACCGAGGCGCAGGCGCCCGCCGCGACGAAGGCGAGGAACTGCACTCGCCGTACCGGCACGCCGAGATGGCGCGCCGCCTCGCGATTGTCGCCGACGGCGTAGAAATAGCGGCCGAACTGCGACTGTCGCAGGAAGATCCAGGCGAGCGCCAGAATGGCAAGCGTCACCAACGCCAGCAGCGAGACGCCGAAGTCGAGGCCGCCCGCGAGCGCCTTCAATTCCTGTGGCAGATCCTCGATCCAGCGGCCGCCGGTCGCGATCAGCATGATGCCGCGATAGAGCCCGAGCGTGCCCAGCGTCGCCACGATCGAGGGAATCCCCAGCAGCGCGACCAGCGCACCATTGAGTGCCCCCGCCGCCAACCCGGTGAGCAGGCAGAGCGCGATGGCGAGCGGCAGGCTGACGCCGGCGTTCATGGCAAGGCCGAGCACCGCCGCGCTGAGGCCGAGGATCGAGCCGCTCGACACGTCGATGTTGCGCGTCAGGATCACCAGCATGGTGCCGAGCGAGATCATCAGCAGCACGAGGCTGTTGGAGAGGATAACCGAGGCGGTGGCGAGCGATAGATAGCCGGGCGCGGCAAGGCCGATCGCCATGCAGGCAATCGCCATGACCAGGACGAGCACGATGGCGCGGTGGCGCGCGACGAGACTAAGCATGAGGGGTCTCCGCGGCGCCGAAGGCGAGGCGCGCAATGGCGTCGACGCTGATGTCGTGGGTGAGTTCCCCGCCGAGCCGGCCAAAGGCCATGACGCAGACGCGGTCGGCCAGAAGCTCGATCTCGTCGAAATCGGAGGAGATCAGCACGACCGCGACACCGTCGGCGGCGAGCTGGCGGATGAGGCCGTAAATGTCATTGCGGGCGGCGACGTCGACGCCCCGTGTAGGCTCGTCGAGAATGAGCACCTTGGGCTTGGCGGAAAGGCACTTTGACATCAGCACCTTCTGCTGATTGCCGCCCGAGAGCGCCTTGGCGGCCTGGCCGGCGCCGGTGCAGCGTATGCCGAGGCTGCGCTGGAACTCGCCAAAAAGGCTGCGCTCCTGCCGCGGACGCAGAAGGAACGGCAGTCGGTGCGTAAGATAGGACGAGGTGTTCCAATAGAGGGGCGCCTCGAGAAAGAGCCCGTTCTGCTGACGGTCCTCAGGCAGGTAGACCAGCCCGGCCTCGATGCAGCGCTTCGGCGAGCGGCCGCGAAATTCGGTGCCGTCGAGATGCACCGATCCGCCGCTGGATGGTCGGAGGCCGAACAGCGTCTCCGACAATTCCGTCCGGCCGGCGCCGACGACGCCCGCGAGCCCGAGCACTTCGCCGGCCCGCACATCGAAGGATACATCGCGGAAGCCTTCGCCGCTGAGCCCACGAATGGAAAGGCGAACCGGCCCGGCCTTGGCGGTGGTCCGCGTCGCCTCGCCCGCCACTAGGTTGGCCGGAACCGCAACCCGGCTCATCGCATCGATGATCTCGGCGTCGCTGAAATCACCCAGCGGACCGCTGAGGACGATGGCGCCGTCGCGTAGCACGCTGATGGTGCCGCAGATCTCTCGGATCTCGCGCAGCTTATGCGAAATGAAGAAGATGCCGACATCCTGCGACTGCAGCTTGCGAACGCGCTCGAACAGGGCACGGACCTCGAACGGCGTCAGCGCCGAGGTCGGCTCGTCCAGGATCAGCACGCGCGCCTCGCGGATCAATCCGCGCAGGATTTCGACCACCTGGCGCTCGGCGATTTCGAGCGTCGCCGCCTGGGCATCGAGGTCCAGCGTCACGGAGAGCTCGGCAACGAGTTGCTCGACGCGGCGGCGCAGCGAGCGCGGCGAGGCTTTGAGCCCGAGGCAGATATTCTCCAGCACCGACTGGTTGCCGAGGATATGCGCTTCCTGCGGAACGAGATAGAGGCCGAGCTGCTGGGCCAGCGCCGGCGACGCCTGCGTCAGCGGCCGGCCATGGATTTCGACCGAGCCGGAATTGGCCGCGATCAGTCCGGAGAGAATTTTCATGAGCGTCGACTTGCCGGCGCCATTGCCGCCGAGCAGGGCATGGACCTCGCCACGTGCGAGCCGCAGCGACACGCCCTTGAGGACGGGCGCGGCGCCGTAGGATTTCCAAATGTCGGTGAGCAAGGCGGCTGTCGTGGCCGCTGGTTCCGCGCTCATTCCTCACCTGTTCATATGTTATTCGTTCCTATCATGTGATCACAACGATTGAGGGTCGTCAATATGCTCACGACAGGGTTGATCTCGACTCCCTCCATATGCTGCAGCGCAATGCTGAGATTTATAGAGAAATCCAGCATTCCATGGATATGGGTATGGTAGGGATCATCCGGGCATTGACGGATCAAATGTCTTTGCGATATTCATTTGATCAAGCCACACGAGGGATCGGGCGCAGAATGGGTTCGGAAACCGGCGACTGGAGCTATGCGGAGGCCGATGAGGAAATCCTCACGCGCATCGCCTGGTACTATTACAATGATGGCCTGACGCAGAACGAGATCGGCGAAAAGCTGAACATGTCGCGCATCAAGGTGTCGCGACTGCTCGAAAGCGGCCGTCGCTCGGGCATCATCCAGGTCCGGATCAATTCCCGCTATCAGGGCTGCCTGTCGCTGGAGCGCGAGATCCAGAGCCGCTACGGCCTTCTGGAAGCCTATGTCGTGCCGGAACTGCCGGGCCAGAGCGCCAGCGATCGGCTTGGCCAGGCGGCGGCGCAGTTCCTGATGCAGAGGTTGCAGCCGGACGATCTACTCGCCGTCGGCTGGGGCGCGACGGTCAGCAATGCGATCCAGCGCCTCGGCCATCTCGCCAATGAGCGCAATATCGGGCTCGTCAGCCTGACCGGCGGCGTCGGCACCTACGTCGACGGCATGCGCACGGCCAATTGGGGCAGCAGCGTCCATCTCGTCCCGGCGCCGCTCGTCGTCCGCGATCCGGCCGTCGCGCAGAACCTGTCCCTCGAGCCGGCCGTCGCCAATCTGCTCGACATGGCGCTGAACGCCTCGTTTCAGCTCGTCGGCATTGGTGAACTCTCGGCGACGTCGACGGTCGTGCGGTCGGGCTATGTGACGCCGGACGAAATCGAGCCGCTCCGCCGCAAGGGCGCGGTCGGCGACATTCTCTGCCAGTTCCTCAACGAGAAGGGCGAGGTCCTCGACCTGCCGCTGCATGACCGGGTGATCGGCGTGAAGCTCGCGGCGCTGTCGAAGGCGGAGAAGGTCGTGGCTGCCGCGGGCGGGCTGCAGAAGGTGCAGGCGATCCATGCCGCGCTCAAGGGCCATTTCGTCGGCATCCTGATCACCGACGAGACCACCGCGCTCGGCCTGCTGGAACTTGGAAAACAGGAATAACGCCATGGCCGCAGGCTGTCTCCTCGCGATCGATGCCGGAACCGGAAGCGGACGGGCTGTCCTGTTCGACGCTCATGGCCATCAGCTCGCCGCTGCCCAGCATGAATGGTGGCACAAGCCGGATCCACGCTTCGAAGGCTCGATGGATTTCGACGTCGAGGGCAATTGGTCCCATCTTGCCCGCGCCATCCGCCAGGCGATCGCCAGCGCCGGAATATCGGCGTCGGATATCGTCGCGGTCAGCGCCACCTCAATGCGCGAGGCGCTGGTCGTCTATGACGAGGGCGGCAACGAGATCTGGGCATGCGCCAATGTCGACAGCCGCTCGAACAGCGAGGTTCGGGAACTGAAGCAGGCCTTTCCGGGCCTGGAAGAGCGGATCTATGAACGCTCCGGCCAGACCTTCGCCCTCGGCGCGCTACCGCGGCTGCTCTGGCTCCAGCGCAACCTTCCGGATGTCTATCGTCGCATGCACCGGATCGGCATGTTGTCGGACTGGGTCCTCGCCCGCTTGTCGGGCGTGCTCGTCAGCGAGCCGTCGAACGCGGGGACCACCGGCCTCTTCGATCTGAAGAGCCGCCGCTGGCTGCCCGAGGCGATGGCATGGGCGGGCCTGCGCGACGACATCTTTCCCGAGATCGTCGAGCCGGGAACGCCGATCGGCAAGGTGACCGCGAAGGCTGCCGAGGAGACCGGCCTTACGCCCGGCACGCTCGTCGTCGCCGGCGGCGGCGATTGCCAGATCGGCACGGCCGGCCTCGGCGTCGTCAAGCGCGGCGACTGCGCCGTCCTCGGCGGAACCTTTTGGCAGCAGATCGTCAATGTCGACCAGACGCTGACCGATCCGTCGATGGATCTGCGGATCAACCCGCATGTGATCGAGGGGCTAAACCAGGCGGAGGCGATCAGCTTCTTCGTCGGCCTCGTCATGCGCTGGTTCCGCGACAGTTTCGGCGCGGAGGAGGTGGCCGCTGCCGGTCCGAACGGCGATGCCTACAGCCTGCTCGAACAGAAGGCGGCGCATGTTCCGCCAGGCGCCCATGGCATCATCCCGATCTTCTCGGACGTTATGCATTACGGCAAATGGTATCACGCCGCGCCGTCGCTGCTGAACCTCTCGATCGATCCCGAAAAGTCCGGCAAGGCGGCGATCTTCCGCGCGCTGCAGGAGAATGCGGCGATCGTCGCGGCCCGCAATCTCGCCGCGATCTTCCGCCTTTCCGGCCTCGCCCCGACGCAGATCGTCTTCGCGGCCGGGGCGGCCAAATCCGCGCATTGGGCGCAGATCCTTTCCAGCGCGACCGGCCTGCCGGTGGTGACGCCGGTGGTCAAGGAGGCGACGGCCATGGGCTGCGCCGCCGCTGCCGCCATCGGCGCCGGCCTGCTGCCGGATTTCGTCTCCGCCGCCGAAAACTGGGTCCGCTGGGACCGCCACTTCGAACCCGATCTGGCGCACAAGGCCATCTACGATGAGGCTGGCGAGCGCTGGGCGCACGCCTATGCCGTGCAGCGCCAACTGGTCGATGACGGCGTCACGCGCTCGATGTGGAAGGCCCCCGGACTTTAGGTCGACGGCCCCTAATCGCGGTTGTCCGGCCTTGTCGAAAATCTGTCTCAGAGGAATGCGAATGCTAATTCAGATGGTCACTATAGTCGTGAAGCCGGGCCATGCCGACGAATTCATCGATGCGTTCCGCATCAATTATGAGGGCACACGCCAGGAGCCGGGAAATCTGCGCTTCGACGTGCTACGCGATCCGGACGACGGCAATCGCTTCCTGATCTACGAGGTCTTCGCCTCCGAGGCGGCGCTCGATGAGCATCGGCGGACGCCACACTACCAGACATGCGTCAGCCTGATCGATCCGATCATCAGCGGCCCGCGCACCAAGGTATTCTACAACGCCGAAATGGCGGACTTCCTATAGGGATTGCATCGAAGGCCTAGTCGGGCCGATCCCCGAGCGGGCCGAGCAGCACCTTGCCATAAAGTGGCTGGTAGCGCTTGCGGTCGGCAGGCGCTTCCTTGAACGAGAGCGCGTAATAGCCGATCTGGTGGAAATAGGTGATGCGGGCGCGGACCAGACTTTCATCGCCGGTGTAGCCCATGGCGCGAAAGGCCCGCGTCAGCAGCGAGATCCTGAGTTCGTCAACCGCTGCAACTTCGTTTGCCAGCTGGAGTGAGGCCCGCGACCAATCCCGAACCGCGAGATCCAGCAACGGCCGGAACGGCGCTTCGTCGACCCAGATTCGTACGATCCGTTCGAAAAAGGCGAGGCCGTCCGGATCGTCTGCCTCCGCCAGTGTCTCGAACGGCCGGCAGTTGCAGGCTCGCCATTCCTCGAGCAAGGCCTCGTGCAGATCGGCGAGGCCGGCAAAGTGGAAATAGAAGCTGCCGCGTGTGACGTTCAGCTGCCGGGCGAGTACGTCGATCTTCACATCGGCGATGCCGCGCGTTTCCAGAACCCGCCGCGCCGGTGCGATCCAGCTATCCCGGCTCAGCGTCTGCCGCCGCGGCTCGCGTGCGTCTGTGCCGATGTCCTGGGTTGGGTCGCTTTCAGACAAGATGCGCCTCTGCCGCTTCTTCATCCTCGCATGGAACCATAGCGAAGTGCGCTTCGGCGGGAAGCGTTATTTCGCAGCTGCGAGACGGGCGCCGCGAGCCGATCGGCATTGCCGTCAGGGCAAGGTTCCGATCCGCTCCAGCATCAGCGCGAAGAAGGGCGCCGGATCGATCCGTCGGAGCACGTTGCAGTTCTTGCGCCGGCCGGTGACGTGCCACCAGTCGACGATCGTCATGCCGATCGTCTCCGGCGAGACGATGTCGATGGTGACGTTGCAGAGGCGCTGCTCATAAATCTCGGGCGCCAGGAGATAGCCGGTGACGCAGGCATCGTGGATCGGCCGGGCGCTGGTCGGGAATTTGAAGCTGCCATATTGGCGGTAGAAATCGGCCATGTTGGCCGCCTCGATCGCCGAGCGTCTGCCGGTGGCGCGCAGCCTGTCGAGCCATTCCACGGTCATTTCTGCCGTATAAGTGCAGTCGATCGGGCACATGGTGACCGGCGCGCCGGACTCGAACACGATATGGGCCGCGTGTGGATCGACGAAGATGTTGAATTCCGCCGCCGGGGTGGCATTGCCGCCCTGGAAGAAGCCGCCGCCCATCAGCACGACCTCGCGGATGCGCGGAATGACCCGCGGCTCCATAATCATCGCCATGGCGAGATTGGTCATCGGCCCAAGGGTGCAGACGGTCAGTTCGCCTTCCGGCGCCGCCATCAGCGTGCGGACCAGATAGTTGACGGCATGTTCGCTTTGCAGTGGCGTCACCGGCGTGGGGAGATCGGCGCCATCCATGCCGGTCGGGCCGTGAACATATTCGGCGGTCTTCAGCTTCTTGACCGTCGGGCCGGGGCATCCGGCATAGACCGGGATGTCGGGCCGGCCGGCGAGCTCGAGGACCTTGAGCGCGTTCTCCGAGGTCAGCGTGAGGGGAACATTGCCGCCAACCGTCGTGATCCCAACCACTTCGAGCTCCGCGGGCGAACCCAGCGCGAACAGGATGGCGAAGGCGTCATCCTGGCCCGGATCCGTGTCGATGATGATCTTGCGCGGTGCCACGGTGTCGCCTCCAGGGTTGTGGGAACGGGCGCCGGCTATTGCCTAGCGAATGGAGCGAGCATACAGTTCTGTATCTTATGTTCAAGGTGGGATGGTTGCCATGAATGCCGAGGCGCGCGGGGACTTCTCGCAGATTCCGATCCTCGATGTTTCGCGGCTTTACGACGGCGATCCGGCCGCCATCCGCGATGTCGCCGAGACGCTCCGCGGCTATCTGGAGACGGTCGGATTCCTCTATGTCGCCGGCCACCGCGTGCCGCGCGCCGATGTCGAGGCGGTGCGAAGCATGAGCCGGGCTTTCTTCGCCCTGCCGGACGAGCAGAAGCTCGAACTGAAGATCGACAAGAATTTCCGTGGCTATCTGCCTTTCAACGGCTCGACCATCGTCACGTCCTCGGTCGCCAAGGTCAGCAAGCCGAACCAGAGCGAGTCGATCTTCTTCATGCATGAAGTCGCTCCGGACGATCCGGAGGTCTTGGAAGGCAAGCCGCTGCAGGGGCCGAACCAGTGGCCGGACGAGACGCGTCTTCCGGGATTCCGCCAGACCATCGATCGCTATGTCGCCGAGATGAGCGAATTGGCGAGAAGTCTCGTGCGGGCGATCTCGATCTCGCTCGGCATGCCGGAATCGAGCATGGACCGTTACTTCGAGAAGCCGACGACGTTTCTCCGCCTCCTGCATTACCCGACCCAGCCGGAGGAGGCTGGCCTGTTCGGTTCGGCGCCGCATACCGACTACGGCTACATCACGCTGCTCGCGCAGGACGATGTCGGTGGGCTTGAGGTCAAGAACAAGGCCGGCGACTGGATCCCCGCGCCGCCGATCCCCGATACCTTCGTCATGAATGTCGGCGACATCCTCGCCCGCTGGTCGAACGACCAGTTCGTGTCGACGCCACACCGGGTCATCAACCGTTCTGGCCGCGAGCGCTATTCGCAGCCCTTCTTCTTCGATCCATCGATGGACGAAATGATCGAGGCGCTGCCGCCCTGCATCCCGGCGGGAACCGAGCCGAAATACGCGCCCGTGCTCTATGGCGACTATCTGATGGAGCGCATCGACAAGAACTATCACTACCGCAAGGCCGGGACTGTGCCGCCCTCCGGCGCGTGAGTCCGTCGATTCCTGTCCGCCGATGTGAGATGGATCGCCAGAGAGGTTGAAGTTTGGGGCCGCCCGTCGATCCCGTCGGCTCTGCCGACACGCTGCCCGCATCTGCCGATGTCGTCATCGTCGGCGGCGGCATCATTGGTCTCAGCACGGCGCTTTTTCTGGCGCGCGAGGGCCATTCGGTCGTCGTTTGCGAGAAAGGACGTTTTGCCGGCGAGCAATCGAGCCGCAATTGGGGCTGGGTGCGCCGCATGGGCCGCGACCCGCGCGAATTGCCGCTTGTCGTCGAAGCGATGCGCCTTTGGGGCGAGATGGAGCGGATGGTCGGCCGCGATGTCGGCTTCCGCCGCACTGGTATTCTCTATCTGTGCGAGACCGATGCCGACATAGCGCGGCATGAGGCGTGGATGGCTCGCGCCGGGGACTATGCCGTCGACACAAAGATCATTTCCGGCGCGCCGCTGGCCGATCTCCTTCCCGGCGCCACGCGCAGTTTCAAGGCCGCGCTCTATACGGCGAGCGATGGCCGCGCCGAGCCGCAAAAGGCCGCGCCGGCCATCGCCGCCGCCGCGGCGGACGCCGGCGCGGTCCTTCTCGCCGATTGCGCCGTGCGCGGGATCGAAACCAGCGGAGGCCGGATTTCCGCCGTCGTCACGGAGCGCGGAACGATCGCGGCCGGCCATGTCGTCATCGCCGGCGGAATCTGGTCCAGCCGGCTCTGCCGCACCTTAGGGCTGCGCCTGCCGCAGCTTGGCGTCCGCTCGTCGGTGCTGCGCACCGGCCCGGTTCACGGCGGTCCGCTGGGCGCTGCCTGGGGGCCGGGTTTCGCCTATCGCAGACGGCTCGACGGTGGCTACACGATTGCCGATGGCAGCCGGAGTCTGCACGACATCGTTCCCGATAGTTTCCGCTTCCTGGCCGATTTTCTGCCGATATGGAAGCTCGAATGGCGCAGCCTTGGCCTGGCCCTGGGTGCGTCCTTCTTCGCCGAACTGCGGGGCAATTCCAAAGGCGTCTTCGAACGAACACGCGTATTGGATCCAGAACCGCATGTCGCGCAATTGAACCGAACTTATGCAGCGCTGAAGGCGGTCTTTCCTGTCTTCCAGAACGTGCCCGTGTTCCAGCAATGGGCGGGCATCATCGATGCGACGCCCGACGCTGTTCCCGTGATCTCGACGGTCGCCAGCCATCCAGGCCTCGTGATCGCGACGGGCTTTTCAGGCCACGGCTTCGGTATCGGACCGGGGGCAGGGCGCCTCGCCGCCGACCTCGTGACCGGCAAGGCGCCGATCGTCGATCCGCGGCCGTTCCGCTATGAGCGCTTCATCGACGGAACGCGGTCGCAGCCGACGACGGGGGTGTAAGCTATGGTCGTGTCACACGAGACAGTCATCGGCGCGCGTCATCCACTATCTTGTTCCGATCCAGCACCGACCGGCAGAGTGCGGGCCAGATCGCAGAACGCCCTTCCGCCGATGGGTTGGCGCCGAGGGCAGAAGACGACGGACTTCCAGAAACCTTGCAGAGGAGAACGCATATGAACCGGTATTTGAGGCATTGGGCAGGGCTCGGGCTTGCCGTCGGCGTCACCGCATGGAGCTTCGGCGCGATCGCGGCCGATGTTCCGAAATCCCCCGAAGTGGCGGAGACCGGCACGCTGGTGATTGCCAATACGCTCGACTACGCGCCGTTCGAATATCTGGATGCCGACGGCAAGCAGACCGGCATCATCGTCGAACTGGCCGGCGAGGTCGCCAAGCAGGTTGGCGCCAAGCTCGATATCCAACGCACGCCGTTTCCCTCGATGATCCCCGGCCTCGCTTCCGGCCGCTTCAAGATCGCCTGGGAGACGTTCTCAGCCAATCCCGACCGGCTCAAGCAGGTCGATTTCGTCATGTTCCTGAAGGCCGGCATCGCCGCTTCCACCTCGCCGGATAAGGTCGCGTCCTTCACGGGCGATCAGCCGCTCTGCGGCAAGCGCGTCGGTGTATCGGCCGGCACGGCTTCCGACTTCCTCGTCGATAAGCTGAACGAGGCCTGCAAAGCCGCCGGGCTACCGGCGATCGACAAGTCCGTCTTCAACGCCTCGACCGACATGGTGCAGGCGGTCCTTTCCGACCGCATTGACGCGCGCCTCGATGACGCGACCGCGTCAAGCTATTTCGAGGTGACGAGCGGCGGCAAGCTCGTCGTCCTGCCGCAGCTCTATGACGTCGCCCCGCTCGGTCTCGCCGTCGCCAAGGGCGACAAGGGAACCCAGGACATGATGGTCGCGGCGCTCGCCGCCATGTTCAAGGACGGCACCTACCAGAAGGTTCTCGACAAGTACGGCATGGGCAAATACGCGATTCAGGAGCCCTACCTCGTCGACAGCATGGACAAGCTGCGCCAGGAATAGAGTCTCCCGCGTCGGTGTCGGGGGTCCTGCGGCTTCCGGCACCGATCCACTCAATCCTACGTTTCCGGAGAGCCACCGCGGATGAGCATGGCCGAGTCCAATTCGACCGAAGAGCGGCCGGCCGACCTCCCCGTCGAGGAACTCGTCGTCGTGCCCCGGCGGCAATATGGCATATGGGTCGGCGTGGCGCTGGCGCTGCTCTTCGCCTTCCTGCTCTTCCGCGCGCTCGCGACCAATCCGGCCTTCGACTGGGCCGTCGCCTGGGGCTATCTGTTCCATCCCTCGATCATGCGCGGGCTCGGCAACACGCTGCTGCTCACCGTCGTCATCATGGCGTGCGCCATCGTCGTCGGCACGATCGTCGCCATCATGCGCGTCTCGCCGAGCATCGTTCTGCAGAGCTTCGCCAGCGCCTATGTCTGGTTCTTCCGCGGCGTACCGGCGCTGATCCAGCTCATCTTCTGGTTTAACCTGTCGCTGCTTTTCCGTACCGTCTCGCTATCGTTGCCCTTTGTAGGGACTGTGTTCTCGGTGAAGACCAACGACTTCATGACGCCGTTCGTCTCAGCGGTGGTGGCGCTGTCGCTGTGCGAGGCGGGCTATCTGGCCGAGATCATCCGTGCCGGCATCAAATCGGTGCCGAGCGGCCAGTCGGAGGCGGCGAGCGGGCTAGGCATGTCCTATGGCCAGATCCTGCGCCGCATCATCCTGCCGCAGGCGATGCGCTTCATCGTTCCGCCGACCGGCAACGAGGCGACCAGCCTTCTGAAAATGACGTCGCTCGTCACCTTCATCGCGGTCGACGACCTCTTCTATACCGCGCAGAGCATCTATGCCCGCACCTTCGAGACCATCCCGCTGCTGATTGTCGTGGCGTTCTGGTACCTGTTCGTCGTGACGGTGATGTCGATCGGCCAGCATTTCCTCGAGCGTTATTACGGGCGCAGCGACAAATTCAGCGAAAGCCCGGTCGAGCGGATTCTGCGCGGCATCTTCTCCTTCCGCCGTGCCGGAGTGCCGTCATGATGCCGAAGGAAGAAAACCAGAAGCGCTTCGGCGCGGCGCCGGATGCGATGGTGTTCGCGCGCGGTGTACGCAAATCCTACGGGCCGCTGGAGGTGCTGAAAGGCATCGACATGACGGTGCCGGCGGGCTCTGTCGCCTGCATCATCGGGCCGTCCGGCTCGGGCAAGAGCACGTTCCTGCGCTGCATCAACCATCTGGAAAAGCTCTCCGGCGGCATCCTGCTCGTCGATGGCGATTTCGTCGGCTACGATCTTCGCGACGGCAAGCTTTACGAGGTCAAGAACAGCCTGCTCTGCAAGCGGCGCGCCGATATTGGCATGGTGTTCCAGTCGTTCAACCTGTTCTCGCACATGACGGTGATGGAAAATCTGATCGAGGCGCCAACGCGCGTCCGCGGCGTGCCGGTGGCCGAGGCGAGGGCCAAGGCGGCGGTCCTGCTGGAGCGTGTCGGACTTTCCGACAAGCTCGGCCGCTATCCGCGCGAACTCTCCGGCGGCCAGCAGCAACGCGTCGCCATCGCCCGCGCGCTGGCGATGAACCCGAAAGTGCTGCTTTTCGATGAGCCGACCTCGGCGCTGGATCCTGAACTCGTCGGCGAAGTGCTGCAGGTGATGCGCGATCTTGCCGACAGCGGCATGACCATGGTGGTGGTGACGCATGAGATCGGCTTCGCCCGCGAGGTCGGCGACCAGCTTGTCTTCATGGATCAGGGCGTCATCGTCGAACGCGGCGCGCCCCGCGAAATGATTGCCGATCCGCAATCGCCCCGCACCCGCGAGTTCCTGTCGCGCGTCCTCTGACGGTTTTCCGTACGATGCTGCATCACTCGCCCTGGCGAAGGCCAAGGCTTGTCGATCCTAAACAGCGCGAAGGGTGGTCAGGCCAAACCGTGTGAGCCGGCCTGACCACCTTCGAGCGTCGTGGTCAGGTTGTTGGGTCGTCAAGCCGGCCGGTTGCCCGCGCTGGCTTGACCGTCCTCTATGGCAGGTCGGCCAGCGAGGCCGCTCCCGGTCCGGGCGTCACCAGGGTCGGCCACTGATGCGAACCGAACGGCACCTTGGGCGGCAGGAACGTCGTCATGCCTCGCGCCTTGGTCTCGGCGACGATCGAATCGCGCGCATCGCCCCCCATCAATTCGTAGTCCATCAGATGCGGGCTGCCGAAGAAGGTCTCGCCGACGGTTCGGTCGGCGATGATCCGCGTCAGCGAATCCAGCATGTCCTGCGGCGTCGTGGTGAACGAAACCGTTTCGATGAGGATCAGCCGGTCGTTGATGTCCTCCGGGGTGAAGAACTGCGCCAGGACGCTGAAGAGTACATTGTTCTGGCGCGCGACATAGATCGTGTTGCTCGCGGCATAGACCTTGGCCCAATCCGGACCGAGTTGCTGCTTCCAATCGGCTAGCACGCCCATCCAGTGCTTGACCTGCGTGTCCGCGGCCCATCGGATGTTGAGCTTCAGCAGGTTCTTCTGCTTCTGCGCGAATTCCTGCACCGATGCGAAGGAGATGACGTTGGCGGCGATCGACTTGTCGATGAAGTCGATATTCTCCTGGATCAGGGCGCGGTTGTTGGCGCGCCATTCCTCGGGCATCGATGTGGAATCGAGGCTGTCGAGCGCGGCCTTCAGCTGGACGCGATAGCCGAGGACCGGTGCCTGCCAGGACGTGTCGCCGACTTTGCCGATATGCGGCCCGACGACGACGCCCAGCGCCATGACGCTGTGGCCGACGGATTTCAGCAACTGGTAGACTTCGGGAACCGGCGGCCCCTCCAGCGGCGGCTGGCCCGGCCGGTAGAGGATGAAGCGTCCGCCGGCACCGGAGAAGAGCCCGAGGATCACCGGATGCTGTGCGAGGATGCTCGACTGCACGAGCTTTCCGGCGCTGTCATAGAGCGTGAACATGCCTGTGTTCAGCGCGAGAACGTTCTGCTTCGCGGTATCGGCGGGCGTCGGCACGGTAGCGCCGACGATGACGTCCATATAGGCAGGAACGTCGGACTGGGCCCACGCGCCGGTTGGAGCGGAAAGCGCGGTGAAAGCCAATAGAGTCGATACTATCAACGCCCGACCGCCGCGATATATTTTCATGATCCGTTTTTCTCCCTGATTCTTGAACTTATTGTCTGAAGTTGATTTCAGTTACAGTAAGGACCCTCAATCTACCAGCATGCCTTTAATTTTCTGAAGCGAGATTTTGGAAATTTGAAAGGACTCGATATTCAAACCGGACAATAGTCACGCGAGCGCGCCGCAACATTGATGCGCCAAAACTGTTCTGTTCCTTTTCAGAACAGGGACGAGGCGCATCGGGTCCAATTGGCAGGATCTCGGCCGCTGCGATCGCCGCCGTGCTTCTGGCTCAGTGGCCGAAAAGACCGTAGTCGTCCCGGACGGCGCGTCCGGCCTGCAGGACTGCGGCGACACGGCTCGCATGCTGCGAGAAGCATTCCAGCCCATCGAGCGGGTTGGCGTCGACGACGATCAGATCGGCATGGGCGCCGGCCGCGATCTCGCCTACCAGCCCCTCCATGCGCACGATCTTCGCATTGTTGATTGTCGCATGGCGCAGCGCCTCGGCCGGCCCGCACACCTTTTGGTGGATGAGCAATCCGTCGGCTTGGTAGCTCTTGGGCGACCAGCACAGATCTGTGCCATAGCCGACATTGACGCGATTGCCGAGCGCGACCTCCAGCGATTTGAGCCCGCTCGCCATTACCTCCGCATTCTTTTCCTGGTTCTCCTCCGACCAGCCGAAGCCCATTCCGTATTTGGCGTCCGCCTCATAGGTGATGAGCGTCGGCACCAGATGGGCGTCGCGGTCGCGCATCAGCTTCGCGGTCTCGTCGGTCAGGAAATTGCCATGCTCGATCGATCGAACGCCCGAGCCCACGGCGCGGCGGATGCCGATGTCGCTATAGACATGGGCCATGACATAGCGTCCGGCACGGTCCGCCTCGTCGGCGATCGCGGCGATCTCCTCCAGCGAATATTGCGGATGCACCAGCTTGTCGCCCGGGGAGGAGACGCCGCCGCCGGCCATGATCTTGATCTGGTCGCAGCCCTGGCGGATGTTCTCGCGCGCCGCCTTGCGCACTTCATCGATACCATCGGCGATGATGCCGACTCCGCCTAGAGCGGCGCTGCAATTGCAGGTTTCGGCACGGCCGCGATGGTCGCCATGCCCGCCGGTCTGCGACAGGATGCGGCCGGAGACGAACATGCGTGGCCCTTGGAACAGCCCCTTCTCGATGGCCGCCTTGTGCCCATAGTCGGCGCCGCCCGCGTCGCGAATGGTCGTGAAGCCGCGATGCAGCATGCCGATGAGATGCTGCCCCGCGCGGGCCGTCATCTCGGAAGGCAGGATCGTGCGCCCATCGTTGAACTGACCGATGAACACGTGCGCGTGGCAGTCGATCAGGCCGGGCGATAAGTAGCGGCCGCCGAGCGGGATGCGCCTCAGCGCCGGATCGAGCAGCCTTTCCTCGGTGATGGCGACGATCTTGCCGCTGCCGATGGTCACAGCCCGGTCTCGCAGGATCCTGCCGGCGACGACGTCGACTACATGGACCCCGGTCAGGGCATAATCAGGATTTGGCATCGGTCTCCACCCTCATCGTTTCTATCCTCGCGCGGGCAGACGGAGCTGCCACGCCATATCTCGTCGAGCCTCGCATCCTGCCTGCCTGTGCGGGAAATCTTGCTGACGCGGATCCGACGAGACACCACAGTCATGCCGGCGCCGTCTGAAACCGCGCCAGCGTGAATCCATCGATCGCCTGTCTCCCCGGCCTGCCCAGCACGCAGTCCGCCGTGATCTGACCCAGCAACGGTCCAAGCGTATAGCCATTGGCCGAGGCGGCTATGAACAGGCCCGGCATGCCAGGCACCTCCCCAAGAAGCGGCGCGCCGTCGATATTGACATTCATGGCCGCCCAGCTCCTCAGGAGATGCAACCCGGCGAGGCTGGGCACCGTGCGTTCCGCCACCCACAGATTGCCCTCGATGCTTGAGCGGAAGATGCGCGCATAGCCGGTGGCTGGATCCGTGCCCGCTGTCCAGGCGCCGCCGATGATCAAATTGCCATTCGTCGACTGCTTCATGGTCAGATGCCGATCGGCATGGGCGACGAGCTGCTTCAGGATCGGCCGCGTCGGCTCGGTCACCAGCATCTGCAGCGGCGCACCGGAGATGGGCAGTTCGACGCCGACCATGCGCCCGAGATGACGGGACCAGCCGCCGGCGGCTATCACGACACGGCGCGCACGGATTGTTGTGTCGTTCGTGGTGACAGCGTAGGCGCCCGCTTCAGGCTGGATCGCGACTACGTTCTGGCCAGCCGCGAAGCGCACGCCCCGGCGCTGTGCTTCCGCGACGAGGGCCGGCGTCGCCTTCATCGGGTTTATCTTGCCTTCCTGGGGACAGTAGGACGCGACGACCATGCAGTCAGAAATCTGCGGCGCCAGTGCTTCGATCTCCGAGCGGCCGATCACCTCGACCTCGATGCCCATGCTCCTCTCGGCTTCGACCTTCTGGCGCAGAAACGCAGTCTGATCGCTGTTCTCAGCGACCATCAGGCCGCCGGTTGTGGCAATCTCGAAATCGCCGCCAAGTTCGCTCTCAAGCGTCTTCCAGAGCGCCACGGCATCCCGTTGCAGCGGGATCGTGCGCAGCGCCGGGCTGCCGCCGGCCATGGCCTTCCGGCCGAAGTCCCAGGAGAGCAACTGCACATGCAGGCTGCCAGCATTGCCGCCGGACGCCTGGCTGTTCGGCGCGGCGCGGTCGATTACGACCGTTTCGATGCCCGCTTCCGCTGCGAACAGGGCTGTCGACGTGCCGATGATGCCAGCGCCGATGACGAGCAGGTCGATTTCGCGCGGAATCGGATCGGGCGGCGGCATGTGTGACGGCGCAAGCCGCGTCTCGACCTCGCGATGACCGCCCCATTCCGCTTTTTCGCGTTCGAGAAGAATGGCCGGCACCGGCTTTTCCGGCGCCTGTGGCGCGAAGAGATCGGCGGCGGTCGCATCATCGGAAAGATTGCCGCCGCGCAGCAGCTTCAAGGCCGCGCCAGCGCAGTACCGGCCCTGGCAGCCGCCCATGCCGAGGCGGGTCTGTCGCTTCAGGCTGCCGAGATCGGTCACGCCGCTGTCCCGGAGGCCGCGGATCGTGCCGGCGGTGACATTTTCGCAGCGGCAGACGAGAGTCGCATCCCCTGGTGCCGGTGCCGACGGCGCTTCGAACAGCCGCCAGAGATGGTGCTGGAAGCGAACCGCCCGCGCCCGGCGATGACGCGCGGCCGCCGCCGCGGCGGCGCTACTGCCATCGGAACGCCCCGCCGCCTTAAGGATGGCAGCGGCCGCGACGATACCCGCAGCCTCGGCGATGACGCTGCCGCCAATGCCGCCGGCATCGCCGGCGACCCATAGGTTGCCGGTGCCGGCCCGCCCGTCTTCGGCAAGAACGGGGGTGGCAAAGCCTGTGCGCGCGTCGACCGTGACGGGGCAGCCGAGCATGCGCAGCAGACCCGTCGACGGCAGAAAGCCATAACCGAGGCAGACGGCGTCGACATCAAACATGCGGGTCGGATCATCCGTTGCGCCCGGCATGGCGCCCGTGGGCGCCGCGATGGCTCGCGCCACTTGTACCTCGCCCTCCAGCGCGACGATGCGCGTGCCCTGATGCAGCGCGATGCCTGCTTTCGCGAGCCCCAGGCGCAGCCGCGCCCCGGCCAAAGCGAGCCGAGGATCGGCGGCCATCATGCCGAGCAGGGCCGCGGCTCGTCGCGGGCTCGATGGTGTCCCGCTCTCCAGCACGGCGACGACATGGCCGCCGCCCCGCGCGATCTCCAGCGCGAGCTGCCAGTTGAGCGGCCCGTTGCCGGCGACCAGAACGCGCGTTCCCGGTGCCACGCGATAGGCTCGGGCGAGCGTCTGCGCCGCGCCGGTGGTCATCACCCCCGGCAGCGTCCATCCGGGTACCGGCCAGGGTCGCTCGTAGGCGCCCGTCGCGACCAGAATGGCGTTCGCCCGCAGCACATAGGCCCCTCCGGGCGCTTGGATGCCGAGTTCAACGCCGTCGGGGGTGGTCGTTGCCTGCCAGACAGTCTGACCCGATCGGATCTCGGCGCCGCTGGCGAGGACTTCCTGGACGAGCCTGCGACCGGCGGCAAACTGAGCGTCCTCGCCGCCGCGTCGAAAGCGATGCGACGGGGCCAGCGGCTTGAAATATTGTCCGCCGGGCTGCGGGCGCTCGTCGATCAGGATCGCGCGCAGACCGTTCCCGGCGAGCAGGCGCGCGGCCGAAAGTCCCGCCGGACCGGCACCGATGATGACGATGTCGCAGGTTTCAACGGGCATTTCGGCCTCGGGCCGGCTGCCGAGCGCGCTCAAGGACGCTGTCGCCGGATCATGCCGGCGGACATTCATGCCGGCCTCTACCTTCACCATGCAGGCGCGCTGGCCGCCGCGTCCGTCGATCTCGACCAGACATTCCTGGCACACGCCCATGCCGCAGAAGACGCCGCGCCGCTCGGCCGGACCTGCCTGGCGAAGACCCGTCTCACCCGCTGCCGTCAATGCGGCGGCGACTGTCTCGCCGGCTCTTGCAGGTACGGCAGCGCCTTCAAATCTAAACGCAATCGTTTCGCCAGCCGGCTCGATGGCAGGTCCGCCGAGTCGCCGGTTGGCCGCCTCGGCCAAGGTCAGGTAGCCCTGCCGATCACGACGCCCGCTTTCGCCAGGGCCTCGGCGACGACCGGCAGTTCCGCCGAGGGAAGCGGCAGGCGAGGGGGGCGTGGGTCGCCGACGGAGCGTCCCATCATGGCGAGTGCCGCCTTGGTGCCGGAGACATAGCGATGGCCGGCGACGAGGCGGATGACAGGCAGCATCCGGTGATAGAGCGCCTTCGCACCGTCATAGTCCCGGTGATCGGCCCAGAGCGAGAACAGCTGCGCCATTTCCTTCGGCATGATGTTGGAGCCGACCGCGATCCAGCCCGCCGCACCCTCCAGGAACGATTCGAAGCCCATGATGCCACCGAAAACGGTCATGCGGTCGCCGCAGAATTCGAGGATGTCGCGGATGCGCGTCACATCCATCGTCGATTCCTTGATGTAGCGGACATTGTCGATCCGGCTCAGCCGTTCGACGATCCGCGGGGTCAGGTCGACATTGGCGGTCGCGGGGTTGTTGTAGATCATGATCGGCAAGCCGATCGCGGCGCCGATGCGCCGATAGTGCTCGAACAACTCGTCCTCGGTCGGCGTCGAATAGAAGGGCGGGATGATCATCACGCCGTCGGCGCCAAGCGACTCCGCCTGCCGCGAATAGCGGATCACGTCGTCGGTCGATTCCGCGCCGGTGCCGATGAGGACCGGCACGCGGCCCGCGGCCTTGCGGATCACGGTTTCGGCGACGGCGGCGCGCTCGTCGTCGGTCATCGAGAGGAACTCGCCCGTCGAGCCGAGCGGCACCAGGCCGTGAATGCCCTCGGTGATCTGCCAGTCGACAAAGTTCGCCGTCGCCGCGAGATCGACCCTGCCCTCGGTGTCGAAGGGCGTGATCATGACGGTGTAGGTCCCACGAAATTCTTTGGTCACCTTAGCTTTCCTGTAAGGGTGCCGGATCCGCGAACGCGAGGTGGCGCAGCGGATTGCGGCGGAGCAATTGGTCGATATCGGTTTCGGCGAGGCCGGCCCGGCGCATGAGAGCGGGCCCGTTTCTGAGAAGATGACCATAACCGTGCCCGCCCCAGCGCGTCATCCGCGTGCAGGTACAGACGTCGTGGCTGACGAGGATGCGGGAGCCGAAGCCCTCGGCGGTCAGGTCGCGGATGAGGGCGAGGCGCTGCAGATCGGTCGGAAGTTCGATGTCGCCGAACCAGTAATGCGACTGCTCGATGCCGAAGAAGTCCCATTCGACGTTGACGCCCGTCGCCAGCAATTCGCGCACCCTCTCGCCGCCGGGAAAGGTCCGGTCCATGTGGCAGATGACGACGCGGCGAAGATCGGCTCCGGCCTCGGCGAGGATGGCCGCGATCTCGAAAGGCGCATCGGGATGGCGACCGGGATGGACGCTGATGGCTGCCCCGGTGATCCGGCTCGCCCGCGCCGCCGCCTGGAGTGCGCGCCGCTCGAACGGGCGCAGCGGCCAGGAGCAGCCGATCTCGCCAATGAGCCCGGCTCTCACGGTCGTTCCGTCGAGGCCGGCCTCGACCTCGCGCACGAAGCGCGCCGTCAGCGCTGCGAGGTCGAGACTCAGCGTCTCCTCGTCGAGATAGTCGGCGCAATAGGTGCCGGCGGAAGCGACGACGTGCACGCCGGAGGCATCCGACGCCTGTCTCAGGCCTTCCGGATCGCGCGCGAGACCGCCGGTCGACTGATCGACCAGAAGGTCGCCGCCATCGGCACGAAAGGCGATCAGCTCCGCCGCGGCGACGCCGGGATCGGTCTGACGGGCATTGTTCCGATTTTCGTTGGAGCGATAGTCGATCTGCCAGCGGTTCTCCGGCGTGATCGGCGGGTCGGTGACGCTGCCACGGTTCGCCGGGAGCACCAGGTCGAACAATAGATGCTCGTGGAAAGCGACGCGGCCGATCGCCGCCGCCGCCATGTCACCGCGCACCGTTCGGACGCGGCCAGTCGGCTCGCCGTCGCTTGCCGGGTTCATGGCAGCACCTTGGACAGGAATTGCCGGGCGGCCTCGCTCTTCGGGGCATTGAAGAACAGGTCAGGCGTGGCGTTCTCGACGATCTCGCCTTCGTGCATCAACACGATCCGGTCGGCGGCGGCCCGGGCGAAGCCCAGTTCATGCGTCACGACGATCATGGTCATGCCGTTTTCCGACAGGTCCGTCATCACGTTGAGCACCTCGCGGATCATCTCGGGATCGAGCGCCGAGGTCGGCTCGTCGAACAGAAGCGCCTTCGGTCGCATCGCCAGCGCCCGCGCGATGGCGACGCGCTGCTGCTGGCCGCCCGAAAGTTGGCGCGGATAGGCACTCTCCTTCTCCGGCAATCCAACCCGCTGCAGCAACTCCCGCGCATAGGCGACGGCCCCGGCGCGCGCCTCGCCGCGGACATGGATCGGCGCGGCCGTGATGTTGTCGAGTACCGTCAGGTGCGGGAAGAGATTGAACTGCTGGAAGACCATGCCGAGATCCCGGCGTTGACGGGCAACTTCCGCTTCCTTGAGTGGAATCAGCCTGCCCGCCACCTCCCGATAGCCGATCAATTCGCCATCGGCATAGATGCGACCGGCATCTATGGTCTCGAGATTGTTCATGCAGCGCAGCAGCGTGCTCTTGCCGCTGCCGGAGCGGCCGGCGATGACGACGACCTCTCCCGCCCCGACGGTCAAGGAGATATCGCGCAGCACCGGATTGCCATGGAAGGATTTGCGGACGTTCTCGACCCGGATCAGGCCATCGCCGCCGGTCATGTCGGCTGGGGTCGGTGTCATCGCGCCGGCCCTCCCGTCATCTCGCCGTCCAGCGCGGCAGCACCGGTCGCAGGCGGGGCCATCGCGGCGCCGAACGGCTTCTCGTATTGCGCTTCGATACGCTTTTGCACGAGCCCCCAGGCCGATGTCATCAGGAGATAGTAGATCGCCGCGACAATATAGACTTCCAGCACGCGGAACTCGATCTGCGCCAGTTGCTGGGCGTGTCGGAGCAACTCCTCCATCGAGATGACCGATACCAGGGACGATGTCTTGAGCATGCCGAGAAACTGATTGCCGAGCGGCGGAATGATGATCCGCGTCGCCTGCGGCATGATCACGATCCGCATCATCTTCCAGAACGTCATGCCGAGGGCGCGCGCTGCATCGTTCTGGCCGCGGTCGACGGAGAGGATGCCCGCCCGCATGATCTCGGCGAAATAGGCCCCCTCATTCAGCGCCAGTCCGATGATGGCCGATTCGACGACGCTGAAGCGGATGCCGATCTGCGGCAGTCCCGCATAGATGATCACCAGTTGGACTAGAAGCGGCGTGCCGCGCCACAACCAGATGTAGAACTGTGCGATCGCGCGCAGCGCTCGGTGCCGCGACATCTTCATGAGCGCGGCGCCAAGCCCGAGCCCGATGCCGATCGCCATCGAAACGACGCTGAGCCAGACGGTCGTCCAGGCACCCTCGAGCAGATAGGGGCTTACGAGGAACTCGAAGAATGCGCTCCAGCTCCATGCCAACGTCGCCATCTCCGATCACGCAAAAAAGGGGGGAGCGGCGCGCGAGCCGGGTTGATCGGCCCGCGCGCCGGGGAAACGAAAGCCGTCAGGGCTTGAAGTAATAGGCGAACGTGCCCTTCCACTGCGGCCAGGCGTCGATCTTGGTCGCGCCCGTCTTGTCCATCAGCTTCGCGTAGGTACCGTCCGCCAGCATGGCGTTCAGCGCGCCGACAACCGCCTCGGCCAATGCCGGCTCGATGGTGGCGAAGGCGCCCGGGCTGCCTGGATAGAGGCCGGTGACCGCCATCGTGAACTTGCCCTGCTCCTGGTAATATTTGCCGACCGAGTCACCCGCGAATACCGCCGCGATCTGGCCTGCGCCCAGAGCGAGGAACGTGTCGCCATAGGTGTTGAAGACGCGGATATCCATGGCCGGCTTGCCGGCCTTCACCTGCTCGTCGTTGATCTCGCGCAGCTTCTTTTCCTCGAAGCCGCCGATCTCGACGCCGACCACCTTGCCGGCCAGGTCCTCGGCCGACTTGACGCCGAGCGGGTTGCCGTCGGCGACGATGAGTGCCAGCGCATCGACCTGATAGGGCACCAGCTGCATGATCTTGACCCGGTCCTCGTTGTAATAGAGGCCGGTATTGATCATGTCCCAGCGCTTGGTCTGCAGGCCGGGGATCTGCACCTCGAAGCTCACATTCTGGAACACCGGCTCGAGGCAAAGCCGCTTCGCGATCTCGTTGCCGAGATCGACATTGAGGCCCACGAGCTTGCCGTCCTTGTCGACATATTGGGTCGGCGGGATGGTGGCGTTGATCGACATCACCAGCTTGCCGGGCTGTGACAAGGGCAGGCCCGACGGACAGTCGGCCGCTTGCGCTAGCGACGGCAAGGCCGCGGCCAGCAGCGTGCCGAACGACGCAATAGCGCCGAACGCTAGCTTCCTCAGGGTCGGTTTCGTCATGCTGGGAACTCCTGTTGCCGATGGGATAGGCTGGATCAATGGCTATGCGGGGTCATTTCGGGGGATCGGTCGGACCGGCTCCGCACCAGGCGATGATGCTGGCCGCCGTCACCTTGACGGTGCGGAGATAGTCCTCGACATCGACCCATTCGTCGTGCCGGCCCGTCTGGGTAAGGTCGCCGCAGAGCGGGCCGAGGCCGACGGTGGGAATGCCTTTCTGGACGAGCGGATTGCGGATGTCGCTCGATGTGTGCATCGCATTGACATGCGGCGTGGTGCCGGAAACGGCTTGGATCGCGGCGCTCACGCTGACATAGAGCGGATGGGTGGCGGGAACTTCGGTGCCGGTAACCCCCGACAGCCAGCGCAGGGTTGGGCGGTTCTCGCGCAAGAACGGATCCGCCGCGATGACCGCTTCGAGCGCGGCCTCGACCTCGGCCTGGACGGCGTCGAGCGTCTCGGGCGGCGGAAACGAGATCGCTCCGGTGAAGCTCAGCCGGGTCGGCACCCGCGTCGATTCACCCGGCTCGCCGAATTTCAGGGCGGAGATGAGGATATTGGTGGAGCGACCGACGGCGGCGTCGAGCAGCGGGTGGCGGATGCGGGTCGCGCGCTCGGCGTCGAGCGCCCGCAGCGCATCGATCAGCAACTTGGCCTTACCGAAGGGATGGATGGCCAGATGGGCGAAGGCCGTATGGCCCGGCTCGGTCGTGTCGGGCGAGCGTCCCATCACGTCGACCGTGAAGATCAACTGCCCGGATGCCAGCGCCTTGATCTCCTGCATACCAACGCCCGACTCGGCCGGATGCAGATAGATCGCGCCATCCGCGCCCCAGCCATGATGCAGCACTGCCGCCACGCCGCGGGCATGGCGCTTGCTGGGCGTGCTGGCGATCACCACGTCGCCGGAGAGGGCGATTCCGGCCTTGCGGATCGCCTCCATCGCCGAGATGCCGGCGGCCACCCCGGCCAGATCGTCGGCCACGCCCCAGCCATGGAGGCGCCCGCCATCGATTGCGCCGGCGAACGGGTCATGCTGCCATGTTGATACGTCGCCGATGGGCTCTCCGTCGGGATGGGCAAACAGGATCAGGCTGCGCCCGGTCGAGACTCCCTCAAACGTTCCGACGACGCTGGTGCGCTCGCCATGGACGATCGTGCTTTCCGATGCGAATTCCTGCACAACCGGAACCTGCGACGGCTCGTAATGCAGCTCGTCGACGCGCGCGCCGAGGGCGGCCAGCCGGGCGGCGACGGCGGCCTGCACGGCAGCTTCGCCCTGCGGCTGCAGGCGGATTAGCGTCTGCAGGAAGCCGATGACGCCGTCAGGGTCGTTGTCGATGCCGTTGAGCGCCGCCTGCGTGGCCGAATCCATCGATAATGCCCTTCAAAGTCCGGCGCCACGACTGCTAGCGCGATTGTCTTTGACCGCTACAGAACACAGTCGGTATACAATGACAATGCAATCGGAATGCCAAATGGCGGCAGTGCCTGGCTCGAAGCCTGCGCGGCCCGGTGGGCGGAGAGAGACAACTACATGATAATGAAGGACTATCGTTCGGAGTCGGTCTTCAGCTTGTCCGTCGCAATGCCGATATCGATCCGAAAGCCGGTGGCTTATTCGATTACCGCCATCGCCTTGTGGCGATATCCAAGGCAGAGTGTGCACCAGATGACGCCAATTCAGGCACGCCGCTCGCCACCACCACCAGGACCAGCCAGCGCCGCCGTTGGCGTTCCGGCCAACAGGGAATTCCGACCATGAAAGCCGAGTGGTATGTTCCGCGTCCGCCCTTTCCGAAGGCGTTCTTCGACGCCTTGCACGAGCATCGGGGAACCTTCGAACGTGACCGGAAATTCACCATCACCGTCGAAGAGAAGGCCAGCGCCTTTGTCGTCAAGCGTGGCCAGACGTTCCGGATCATCTGCGAGGCAGGTCCGCAGATCGCCGATCTGTGCATCTGGAATGCGCATGACACCAGCGAGCGCTTTGCCAACGAATATACCCTGACGCGCGAGGGCATCTGGCTCGCGCGCGACATGCGTCTATGGAGCAGCCTGCCGCATCTGCGCCCGATGATGACGGTGATCGAGGACACCGTCGTCAACAAGCCGATCCATCCGGGCGCGCGGCATCACTACCTGTTCGGCGCCCATTGCAATCCGCATGTCTGGTACTGGGTCACGGGCGACCGCAACCACCCGCTCGTGACGCATGACAATTGCTACTGCAATCTGACGCGGGCGATCCAGCCCTATGGGCTTCAGGCCCGGGACCTGCATGACAACGTCAATCTGTTCATGAAATGCTTCGTCGACAGCGATAGCGGCCTGCATCCCTGGGAGATCACCGACGTCAAGCAGGGCGACTATGTCGAGTTCTATGCCGAGATGGACTGTCTCGTGGCCGTCTCGATCTGCCCGAGCGCATCCGGGCGCTACACCTATGCGGAGCAACTGGAGCCGACACGCCCGCTCGGCATCGAGATCTTCAACACCGGGCGGTTCTTGCCCGACTATGTCGATCCGCTCCAGCCATAGGCCGCGAAGAAGGCCGACTGCCGGACACTCAGGACACTGCTTTCACCGCGAATCGCACCAGCGATCGGATATGGGTGGCAACCGCCTTGCGCGTCGCCTTGGCATCGCGCGCCGCCAGCGCGTCGAGGATGGCCTCATGCTCGCGCGAATCGGGCCCGAGCCGATCCGCCAGACGCTCGATCTCAAAGAGTTGCGTCGTCACGCGCAGCGACACCAGCGTTTGCGCCATCACATCGTTGGCGCAGTTCCGGATAAAAAGGCTGTGCACAAGATCATCGGCCCGCCAATGCTCGATCTTGTCGTAAGGGACAGTCAGCTCGACTTTGCGGGCCTCGGCGCGGACGGCCTCGATCGCCTCGGCGCCGATGCGCGGGATCGCCAGCGCCGCCGCTTCCGGCTCGAGCACCTCGCGTACCTTGAGGCTTTGCAGATATTCCCTCAGTTCGACCCGGCGCACTTCGTAGGAGCGGCCAGGATGCTTCTTCAGCAGCTCCTCGCCTTCGAGCCGCTGCAATGCCTCGCGCAGCGGCGTTCGGGACACGCCAAGTCGTTCGGCGAGATGCTGTTCGACGATCGGATCGCCGCTTCGGAGTTCCCGCTCGCGAATCATTCGCGATATCGCCTGGTAGGCATGCTGGGCGAGGTTGCGCGTGGCCGGCGGTGCGTCGCCATCCCCTTGAGCCGGCTTCTCGTTCCTGAGCGACATACAGGTCGAATCCAAAGATAGGGACGACGACTCGCGGCGCATGGCACCACGCTCGCTACAAGCGAATATATCAGCCGTCTTCATAGACGCTATCGGAAATCCGACGGACACAAGCGGGCTTTCCGAACTCGAAACATCTCCCGGTTGTGGCGCCTCTCCGAACGGCGTCGAATGAGGCCCATGATTTACAAGGATAATTCTGTGTGCCTGAAGCTGCGGCGGTCACTGGTGACAAATTCGGCTTGCGGATAGTCTGCTTTTGCCGTGTTCTTCCATTGTGTACAGCTGGGATTGTTCAGCGGCCTTGCCGGACGGCAGCCCGGCGCTGCCGATCCTGCGCTGGGAGAATTCGCACCCGCCAGAAAACAGCATAAGCAGGTCCGGTGGTTGCCACAATCAAGGATAGCCGCAGTTCGAGCTGCGACGGCTATCGGGGGAATACGGAGCCAGAGCTTGGAACCGTCGGCTCGATCCAATGTCGGGGGACAGGCAGCCAATGGCTGTTGTTGAATTCGCGACCGTGCTCATAATCGGGCAACCGTGCACATAATCAACAAAGAGAGGGAAGCGATGATCATCACGAGACGAATGTTGGGTGTCCTGCCGCTGGCCATGGCCGCGGCCATGGCATCGACCGCCGGCGTCTGGGCCCAGGAGACGGCGACGCTGGTCGTGGACACAGCTTTCCAGCTGAAGACGGCCGACCCCGCGCGCGAATTCGAGCCGACCGCCAATCTGGTGCTGCACCCGGTCTATGAGACGCTGGTCACCTTCACGGGCACCGACCTGACCAAGGTCGTCCCGTCGCTCTCGGCGCTGCCGGTCGTCACGCCCGACGCAAAGAGCTTCACCTTCGCGCTCAACCCGGCCGCCAAGTTTAGCGACGGGTCGCCGGTCACGGTCGACGACGTGATCTTCTCGCTCAACCGCGTGAAAAACGTAAAGGGCAGCCCTTCCTTCCTGCTCGACGGCGTCACGATTGCGAAGGGTGCCAAGGACGGCGAAATCGTGCTGACGACCGAGGCGCCCGATCCCGGACTGCCGTTCAAGCTCGCCAATCCGGCGGTGGGCATCGTCAATGCCAAGGTGGTCAAGGCGAACCAGGGCTCCGCCGACGAAGGGGCCGACAAGACGGACCGCGCCGACAGCTTCCTCGCCACGACATCGGCCGGTTCGGGTCCCTATGTGCTCGAGAAATTCGACATGGCCGCCGAGGTCGTGCTGAAGAAGAACGACGCCTATTGGGGCGAGAAGCCGAAATACGACCAGATCGTCGTGCGCAATGTCGAGACCAGCGCGCAGCAGATGAACGTCATGCGTGGCGACAGCCAGATCGCGCTCGACCTGCGCCCCGACCAGCTCGACGCTATCAAGGATGCCGCCTACACGATCTCGGTCCCCAGCGCCGACGTCGTGTTCATGTTCACCAACGCGAATGCCGAGGTCTCATCCGTCGCGGCCAATCCGGATTTCCAGACCGCGGTTCGGCTCGCCATCGACTATGATGGCATCCTCAACATAGCGGGCGAGGGCGCGGTTCGGCCGGGCTCGATTATCCCGACCATGTTCGCGGGTTCGCTGCCGACCTCGGAAGGGCCCAAGCGCGATGTCGAGGGCGCCAAGGCCGCGCTCGCCAAGAGCGGCATCAAAGATCCGACCATCGAGCTTACCTACGTCTCGGATATCACGAAGAACGGCGTTTCCTTCGCCGATGTCGCCGCCAAGATGCAGGCTGATCTGAAGGAAGTCGGCATCACCGCCACCTTGAAGCCGTCACCGGTCTCCACTTTCCTCGACGACTACCGCGCCGGCACGCTGCCCTTCACCATCGTCTGGTGGGGCCCGGACTTCCCCGATCCGAGCGACTATCTCCTGTTCGGACCCGGCGAAAAGGTCGGTCTGCGCGCTGGCTGGAAGGCCGGCTCGTCGCCCGAGATCACCGAAATCGCCAAGAAGGCCGCGGTCGAGATCGACCAGACGACGCGCACCAAGCTCTATGACGAATGGCAGAAGAAGCTGAATGCCGAGGGCCCGTTCACCGGCCTGTTCCAGCCCGCTTTCTCGATGGCGAGTTCCAAGACGCTCGAGCCGGTTGAATACAATGCGATGTGGACGATCGATCTGACGGCGATCTCGCCCGCCAAGAAGTAACGGATCTTCGGTCCGGCAATGACAATCTTGCGCTCCGCCTGGTACGCGTTGCCGAACCTCGTCCGCTTTCTGGTGCGCCGGCTGCTGGTCGGCGCACTCCTGTGCCTCGGCATCACCTTCGTCTCCTTCGCGCTGACGCAGGTGGTGCCCGGCGACCCGGTCTCGGCCAATCTCGGCGACCGCGCCGCCAGCGATCCCGAGATCGTCGCCGCCTTCCGCGCCCGCTACGGGCTGGATAAGCCCATTCCCCAGCAATATCTGCTGTATGTGGAGCGGCTCTTTCACGGCGATCTCGGGGAATCGCAGCAGACCCACCGTCCGGTCACGACGGATCTGGCGCAATATCTGCCAGCGACGATCGAACTCGCCACGGCGGCCATGATCCTCGCCCTCGTCCTCGGTGTCTCGCTCGGGGTCGTGGCGGCGGTGTCGCGAGATCGCTGGCCGGACCAGATCATCCGCGTCGTCTCGCTCGCGGGCGTGTCCATCCCGACCTTCTGGCTGGCGCTCGTCACCTTCTATATTTTCTTCTTCAAGCTCGGCATCGCGCCGGGGGTTGGACGACTCAATCCGGGTGGCAAGGCGCCGCCGTCCATAACCAACATGTTCACCATCGACGCGCTGCTGACAGGACAATGGGGAACGCTCGGCACGGCGCTCAGCCATATCGTGCTGCCGGCAACCGTGCTCGCGATCTACACGATCGGTTCGATCACGCGGTTCACGCGGGCGGCCATGCTCGAATCCCTCAGCCAGGACTATGTCCGCGCTGCCCGCGCCAAAGGGTTGCCGGAGCGCACCGTTATTCTGCGCCATGCGCTGCGACCGGCGCTCGCGGCGATCGTTACCGTCGCCGGCATGGCCTTCGGGCGCATGCTGTCGGGCACGGTGCTGGTCGAATCCGTGTTCTCCTGGCCCGGCATCGGCCAATATGCCTACAAGAGCGCACTGGCGCTGGACCTGCGGGCCATCATGGGCGTCAGCCTCGCCGTCGCCGTCATCTATATCCTCGTCAACATGGCGGTGGATATCGTCTACGCCCTGATCGACCCGAGGATCCGGCTGGGATGAGCGACGTCGGCACCCCCATATTCCCGCCCGTTCCGACGCCGCGCCGTCGCTGGATGCGCCGTTCGGTCTGGACGCAGCCGCTCGGCCTCATCGGCGCCGCCCTGCTGGTCGCGATCGTGCTGATGGCGATCTTCGCGCCATGGCTGACAGCGCAGGGGCCGATCGACCAGGGCGCGAAGCGGTTCCTGGCGCCGTCGGCGGAACACTGGTTCGGAACCGACCAGCTCGGCCGCGACGTCTTCGCCCGCGTCATCTATGGCGCCCGCGTATCGCTGCCCTATGCGCTGCAATTGGTGGTGATGGCGAGCGTCATCGGCACGCTGCTCGGCGCCATCGCCGGCTATTTCGGCGGCTGGATCGACGGCGTCATCATGCGCGCCGCCGACCTGGTGATGGCGTTCCCGGACATCATCCTCGCCATGGCCGTCGTGGCGGCGCTCGGGCCCGGCCTGTTCAACGCGGTGCTGGCCGTGGTGGTGGTGAGCTGGCCGATCTATGCCCGCGTCGTGCGCTCCATGCTGCTCACCATCCGCGACGAACCCTACGTCCAGTCGAGCCGGCTGCTTGGCGTTTCGGCGATGCGCGCGCTCTGGGTTGATGTTCGGCCCAATGTGGTCGGTCCGCTTGTCGTTCTTTCGGCGCTGGAGTTCGGCCACGCGGTGCTGATCCTGGCCGGGCTTTCCTTCCTCGGTCTCGGCGCCCAGCCGCCGGCGCCCGAATGGGGCTCGATGGTCTCGGACGGCTCTAAATATTTCGACAAATGGTGGCTCTCCGTTTTCCCCGGCCTCGCCATCCTGCTGGTCGTGCTCGCTGCGAACTTCCTTGGCGATACACTGCGCGACGCGCTCGATCCGCGAACGGCGAAGGCGTTTCGTTGATGATGGACAGCGCGCCTCTCCTTGCCGTCAAGGGCCTGACCATCGCTCTGCCCACCGCCGAGGGGGGCCGGGCGTTTGCGGTCCGCGGTGTCGATCTTTCGATCGGTGAGGGCGAGATCGTCGGGCTCGCGGGCGAAAGCGGCAGCGGCAAGACATTGTCGGCGCTCGCCGTGCTGGGGCTGCTGCCGGCCGGCGCTTCGATCGGCGGCCAGATCCGGTTCGACGGCCGTGACCTCACGGCCGAAGGCGGGCAGGGCGCCGCGGCGGTGCGCGGGCGCGATGTCGCGATGGTATTCCAGGATCCGATGACGGCGTTGCATCCCATGCTGTCGGTTGGCCGCCAGATGACGGAGCATCTCGTCTTCCATCGCCGCATCGGCCAGGCGGAAGCTGACGCGACCGCGGTCGCGATGCTGGAGCGGGTGCGCATTCCCAATCCGCGCGCGGCGATGAAGCGCTATCCGCACCAGTTCTCCGGCGGCATGCGCCAGCGCATCGCCATTGCCTCGGCGCTGGCCGCCGGTCCGAAGCTCCTGATCGCCGACGAGCCGACCACGGCGCTCGACGTCACCGTGCAGGCCGGCATCCTGCGGCTGATCGAGAGCCTCCGGCGCGAGCTGAAGCTCTCCGTTCTCTTGATCACGCATGATCTCGGCGTCATGTCGGCGCTGGCTGATCGCGTCTATGTCCTCTATGCCGGCCGCGTCGTGGAGCGCGGATCGCGCGCCGACGTGCTGGCCCGGCCGCGCCACCCCTATACGCGCGGCCTGCTCGACGCGCTGCCGCATGGCAGTCCGGCGGATCATCCGCTGAGCGCTTTGCCCGGCGCCCCGCCCGCGATCGGTCGCTTTCCGTCCGGCTGCGCATTCCACCCGCGTTGCGGCTTCGCGCAGGATGTCTGCCGCGCCGATATTCCCGATCTGCTCGATGTCGGCGCCGGCTCCGCCATTGCCTGTCCCGTCGATCCGCTCGCGGCGGTGCCGGCATGAGCCTGCTCACCGTCCGCGATCTCGTCGTGCGCTATCGCGGCCATTCCGGTGTGCCGGTCACGGCGGTCGCCGGCTGCGATATCGATGTCGAGCAAGGCCAGATCGTCGCGCTCGTCGGTGAATCGGGTTGCGGCAAATCCTCGCTCGGCAAGGCGGCCGTGGGCCTGATCCATCCGGCTGGCGGCACGGTCAGCTTCGATGGCGAGCCGGTGGTTCCGCTCGGCCGCCGCGCCCGCCCGCTCGCGCAGCGGCGATTGCAGATGGTGTTCCAGGACCCGTTCTCCTCGCTCAATCCGCGCCGCAGCATCGGCGATCTCATCGCCGATGGCATCCGCGTCGCGGCGGGCCATGGCGGCCGCCTTCGCACGGTCGGCGAATGCCTGGAGCGGGTCGGCCTTTCGGCTGGCATCGCCGATCGCTTCCCGCATCAGTTTTCCGGCGGGCAGCGCCAGCGCATCGCCATTGCGCGTGCGCTCGCCGCCGAGCCGCGCTGCATCGTCGCCGACGAGCCGATCTCGGCGCTCGACGCTTCGGCGCAGGCCTCGATCGCCAATCTGCTCGTCGATCTCGTCGCGGAACTGCAGGTCGGCCTGCTCTTCATTTCGCATGACCTTTCGATCGTGCGCCGCATCGCCGACGTGACGACGGTCATGTATCTCGGCAAGATCGTCGAGACGGCGCCGAGCGAGCCGCTCTGGCAGCAGCCGGCCCATCCCTATTCGGCCGGTTTGATCGGCGCCATCACCGAGCCCGACGGCGAGGGACGGCTTCCGGACGATCTGCCCGGCGACGTGCCCGATCCCGCTGCCCCGCCGGCCGGCTGCCGCTTTCATCCGCGCTGCCCGGTCGCGATCGAACGTTGCGCCGTCGAGGAACCGTTACGTCGTCCGCTCGGGCATGGCCGAACGGCTGCCTGCCATCTCGCCGGGGCCTTTGCCCCCTGAATACCAAGCCGCTATCCGAGGAAACGGACATGACCAAGTACCAGCAGCGCATGCAGCGCTTTCAGAGCCTGATCGCCGACGCCGCCGACCTCGTCTTCTTCCATATCGGCACCGATCTCGACTATCTGGCCGGCATCCATCGCGATATCCCGAACTATGGCCGCGTCCTGCATCCGGGCGCCTGGCTGGAGGGCGCCTGGCTCTCCGCCGAGCAGGCGCCGATCCTCACCCTGCCGCGTATGACCGCGGAACTGGGCGGCAAGGGTGGCATCGAGGGCTTCGAAATCCGTGTCCTTGGGGATTGGGATGACCCGGCTGCGATGGCGAAGGGCATCATCGCGCAGATGAAGCTGCCACCTTCGCCGCGCATCGCGGTCAGCGAAAACGCCGAGGCGGAATCGCTGATCCAGATCCAGCATTTGATCCCCGATGCGCGCTTCGTCTCGGCCACGGCTTTGCTCCGCAAGCTGCGCGTCATCAAGGATGCCGAAGAGATCGCGACCATGCGCGCTGCGGGCGTCATCACGGAAGCCGCGCTCACCGACGCCATCGCGACGTTCAAGCTCGGCATGACCGAACTCGATGTCGTCTCGGAGCTGGACTACCAGATGAAGCGGCACGGCTCGCTCGGCCCGTCCTTCACCACCTCGCTCTATAATACCGGCCCAAGCCATCCGATGGTGCTGGGCCAGCCGCTGAAGACCTGGCCGCGCAAGCTGAACCCGCCGGTCTCCGTGCTGCTCGACTTCGGCGCCGTGCATGACGGCATGTGCTATGACTACGGCCGCACCGTATCCTTCGGCGCGCCGAGTGCCGAGCAGATCAAGGTCCATCGTCTCATCATGGATTCGCAGGCCGCCGGCATCGCCGCCCTGAGGGCAGGGCAGGCTACCTGCGCGGCGGTCGACAAGGCGGCGCGCGACGTCATCGCGAGCGCCAGCTACGACAAGGCGTTCCGCCACCGCCTCGGCCATTCCATCGGCTCCGACGTGCACGAGCCACCCTTCCTGACCAAGGGCAGCGATACAGTGGTCCAGGAAGGTATGATCTTCACCGTGGAGCCGAGCATCCTGCAGGACGGCAGTTTCAGCGCCCGCGTCGAGGATTGCATCGTCGTCCGGCCGGAGGGGGGCGAGAAGCTGACCAACGGCTTCCAGGACCTGCTCGTCGTCGAGTGAGGATCAGAGCATTGGACCGAAAAGTGGAATCCGGTTTTCGGAAATCCGATGCGAAAACAAAATGATAGATCGCCACCTCTGCGTCCGGAAGGACGCATGGCGATCTTAGTGGGTTTGCCCGGGAGCGCTGTCCGACGGACGGGCGGCCTCTCGGCGGCGATGCACGGCGGCGCCCAGCGCCGCCACCCAGGTGCGGGCCGGCTTGAAATCCGGCTCCGCCACGCCGCCTTCGAGCTCCGCGATCAGAGCATCGATCTTCTGCCGGGCGACGGTCAGCGTCTCACGATCGAAGCGGTCGGTGCCGGGCTCGGCTTCCAGTGCCACCGCGATGCCATCGAGCGCCGCCCGCCAGGCTTCCGGGTCGGCGAAGGTGATGTGCTGGTGCAGCGCATGATGCAGCGCGCCCAATTGCTCGAGTAGATCCATTCTTCGACCTTTCGCTTCGACCGCTCTCAGGCTTGGGGCCTGTTCATTGGGGATTGGTATGTGATTCAGGCGAAAAGGGGACACCAAAATCCGAGGAAGGGAACTTCGACGGTGTCAGGAAATGGACCAAGGTCCGATGAGAGGCTCAGGTTTCGGATCATTAATCAAGATCGCAGCCAGTAGACCGAACAGCCCGTCGCCGAGATCGTCCAAGGTCTTAACCTTTGCAATCAAAGGAAAAACGCTCTCCCAATCGTCGCCGATTTGCAGTTGAGCTACTACACGGGTCTCACCCAGCTGAGTTACCACTTCCCGCAAATGGTCCATCAGATAGTGCAAACCGTTCGCGGAGAGCGTTGAATCATCAACGGGCGCGCCGTCGGAAATGAGTACGATAGCGTTCCGCGGGCAACCATAGGAGTCTTGCCGAGACGCAGCCCAAAGCAGCGCCTCTCCGTCCACGTTTTCCTTGAGCAGGTTGGTATCGAGCATATGAACCAACGACTGCAGTCCCGTTATCGGCGCGCGGCGTCGATCCGGCGTCAGGTAGACGATATGGAGCAGGTCGCAGAGCCGTCCCGGCCGCCATCGTTTGCCGGACCATCGCCACAGCCGCCGGGACCATCCGCCCCGCCAGGATCGCGTCGTGAATCCAAGAATTTCGACGCTGACCCCAAGGTGAGCCAAGAAAGCCTGCGCAACATCGACGGCCGTTGCCGCGAGCAGCATGCGCTGGCCCCGCATGGATCCCGAATGGTCGACGAGCAGAGTGATATGCGTACCGTTCAACCGCTCCGCCGAGGTGGCCGAAATGATCTTCGCGGCGTACTCGAGACCCAGCAGCTCCCACGCAATTCGCCTCTCGACGGTTCGCTCGGCAAATGTCTGCCAGGCACGGCGAGTGGTGTTGGATACGGGAAGCGTTTTAGCATCCACTACCCGATCGAACCGGCGCGTGAAAACTCGATAGTCGCTCAAAGAAAAAGGCCCCTGTCCAATCCACCCTGAGTTCAATCGCTGGTCGGCAAGATCGCGAAACAGCGCAACACAGGCGCCGATTTCAGGGCGGTTGCTGCAACATCGTTGTCGCCTATCTTCCTCGAGATGACGCATTAAGCATGCAACGGCTTCAGCTTGGATCGCAAGGGATCCTCTTTTGAAGAGGCGCGTCGATCCCATGTCGTGCCCCAACTCACGCGGAGTCGATGCGCGTTGATCGAGCCCGGCAGAAATCAGCCAAGCCAAGCTGCCGCGAATCCAAGCTGCCGCGAATCCACGAAATGATCAGACCTGATCGTGAGGGTCACCAATCACTAAGGTACTGATTTCTTGCCGAGTGGGTATCGCCAGGAGGATCGGCATCGATCTCGACTTCGCGAGAGGGCTATTCGATGAACCGGGACGGCGTGACGATGTCCCCGCTCCAGGTGAACAGCGCCAGCAGCGGCTCGTGCCCCGTCCTCATGGCATGCGGCAGATCGGAGGGGTGCAGGATCAGCGTTCCGGGCGGCTGCGCGGCAATGGTGCTGCCCGCCGTCCATTCCGCCGTGCCTGACAGCACAAGATAGAGTTCCACGGCCGGGTGGATGTGCAGCGGATAATAGGTGTGCGGCGCGATGAGGGTGAGCCCCGCTACGATCCCAGATGCGGGAAGGAGGCTCGATTTGCCGAGGATATCGGCGAAGCCGATTGCATCACTGAGCGTCGGGCGGCGGGGATCGGGCGCATAGCCGAAGGTCCAGCGTAGTTCGTCCGCCAGGATGGCGATCGTGCCGGCGAGTTCCCTCTCCGGCCCTGACCGTGCAGCGGAGAGGGCCGGAGCTAGCCAGTCGGCCGCCGCGGGAGCGAACCGATCGGCGCCGTGCGAGCCGCGCGACGCGGGCGTATCCTCCGCAGGCAAGGCGCCCAGTATAGTCGCGACTGCGGCGGCCAGCTCCGCCGGAGAGCCGGCGCGGCTGGCGAGGCTATGCTTGAGTTGAGCCACGAAGCGCTCGGAAGCGTACTGGAACTCGCTCATGGTCTTCCTTCGAGCCTTTGGAGTGATTTAGCGGGCTGGTCTTGCGTATCGGATCGGCGGGTGCGGGAGTCCGAGATTGGCGCGCAGCGTCGTGGCGGCATAGCCGCGCTGCACGAGCCCGCGCCGCTGCAGTTCGGGCACGACACCGTTGGCGAATGCCTCGAAACCGCCCGGCAGGTGCGCGGGCGCGATGTTGTAGCCGTCGCAGGCCCCCGCCTGGTACCAGTCTTCGAGCTGGTCGGCGACCTCGGACGGAGCGCCATAGACGAGGCGGTGCCCGCTGGTAAGCGCGATCGAGCGATAGAGATCGCGCAGCGTCTTGCCCTCGCGCCGGGCCTTTTCCAGTACGACCTGCTGGCGCCCCTTGGGGCCCTCGGTTGGCGGGAGCGGCGGCAGCGGATCGTCCAGGCTGAAGCCCGAGAGGTCGGTATCGCCGATCAGGCCTGACAGGAAGGCAAGGCCAGCCGATGGCGGAAGAAGCTTGTCGAGCGCCGCGATCTGGTCCTCGGCCTCGCTCCGGCTTCCGGCAACCACGGTCACGGCGCCGGGCATGATGCTGAGATGGTCTGCCGAGCGGCCAAAGCGCATGACGCGCGCCTTGACGTCGTCATAGAAGGCCTTGGCCGGGGCGAGTTCCGATTGGGCGGTGAACAGTACCTCCCCGGTCTCGGCGGCCAGTTCCCGCCCGGCCTCCGACAGTCCCGCCTGCACCATGACGGGATGACCCTGCACCGGACGTGGCAGATTCAGGGGACCCTTCACTTGGAAATTGGGTCCGCGATGGTCGAGCGCGCGGACCTTTGCGGGATCGAAGGCGATGCCGCTCTCCGGATCGAACCGGTAGGCGTCGTCCTCATAGCCATCCCAGAGACCGGTAACGACCTCGACGAATTCCCGCGCCCGGACATATCGATCGCCATGACGGGGATGCTGGTCCAGCGAGAAATTTCCGGCCTCGGCGGCGGACGCCGATGTCACGAGGTTCCAGCCCGCCCGGCCGGCGCTGATATGGTCGAGCGAGGCGAAGCGCCGGGCGAGGCTGAACGGATCATTATAGGTCGTGCTGGCCGTGCCCACGAGGCCGATGCGGTTCGTCACCATCGCCAGCGCCGACAGGATCGTCAGCGGCTCGAACTTGGCGCCCCAACTTGTCTGCGATACGGCTTCGAGATCAGGATCCCAGATCGCGTTCGTGTCGGCCAGGAAGAAGAAGTCAAAGCAGGCCGCCTCCGCCGCCCTCGCCACATCGACATGATGCTGGAGATTGATGCCGCCATCGGGGATCGCGCCGGGAAAGCGCCATCCGGCGACGTGATAGCCGGACGGATAGAAAGAGAGGCCAAGCTTCAGGCGGCGATATGGGGTCATCGGATTCGGACAGTGGTTTTGGAACAGAAAGGCGAAATCGGCCGGCTGTCGGTGGCCGGCTAAAGCTGGAAGGCGGAATGGATCATGTTGGCGCCCCCGACGTTTCGATTGGATCCACGCCGGAGGGCGATGCATCTGGCGGGATGTCCCATGCCCCGATGCGCGGGACTGCCTCAATGAGGCTGGCCGTATAGGGATGGCGCGGCCGCTGGTAGAGTTCGGGGATTTGGGTGTTCTCGCAGAGCTTGCCGCGGAGAAAGACCACCGCGCGGTCCGCGAACCATCGCGTCAGCGCGAGATCATGGGTGATGAAAAGGATCGAAACGCTCGTGCGGGCCTGAATGTCCTTTAACAGCGCCAGCAGCGATGCCTGGACGGAGACGTCCAGGGCGGAAGTGATCTCGTCGCAGATGAGCAGGACTGGCTCGGCAGCGAGGGCTCTTGCAACGGCGACGCGCTGTCGCTCGCCGCCGCTCAGTTCCGAGGGATATCGATCGGCATAGTGCGCGGGCAGAAGGACGTCGGCGAGGAGCGCCTCGATGCGGTCCCTGAGTGCCGCTCCGCGCAGACCGAAGAAGCGCTGCAGTGGACGCCCGAGGATTGTCGCGATCCTGTGGCGCGGATTGAGCGAGCCGTCTGGATTCTGGAAAACGATCTGGATCTGGCGGAGGCTGTCCGACGATCGCTCCGCCACTGTCGGGCCAAGTTCGGCGCCGTGAAATACAATCCGTCCGGCGCTGGCTGGCAGCAATCCGGCAAGAATGCGAGCCAGCGTCGACTTGCCGCTGCCGCTCTCGCCGATGACCGCCAGCGTTTCGCCGGGGGCAATGTCGAAGGTCACTGCGTCGAGCGCCAGACTAGCCGAATGGCGGCTGCGATAGCTGTAGGAGACATCCTGAAGCGCCAGCAGCGGTGGACCGGCGGCATGGATTGGGGCCGGAACCATCATCCGATCGCCTCCCGCAGGTGAAGGGGTGCCCAACCTGTCGCCAGTGACGGAGATTTGTCCTCGCCCGTTGCGCGAGAAACCCTTGGTGACTCGCTGGGCCGGTCCAGTTGCGGCATCGCTCGGATCAGCGTCCTTGTGTATTCATGGCGCGGCGCCCCGAAGATCGCGGCTGCGGAACCGGTTTCGACGATCCGTCCCGCGTTGATTACGATGATCCGCTCGCAAAGCTCGGCCACGGTGGCCAGGTCATGCGAAACGAAGATCATCGCGACGCCATGCTCGCGGCAGAGTCGGCGCAGCAGGCCGGTTATGGAGCGCCGGAGGATCGGATCGAGCCCCGTCGTCGGTTCGTCGAGGACGAGCAGCTCGGGCCTGCAACTGACCGCGAGGGCAAGGGCGATGCGCTGCTGTTGCCCGCCGCTGAATTCGTGCGGATAGCGGCTGAGTGCGGCTTCTCCCTGGCCGAGCTCGACCTCCCGGAGCAAGTCCAGCGTAACCTTGCGTGCCGCTGACTTATCGAGGTTCGGCTGATGCCGCCGCAAGGTTTCGGCGAACAGCGCGCCGATGCGCAGGGTCGGCGTCAGCGATGCCCCGCAATTCTGCGGCACGAATGCGATCTGCGAGCCGCGAAGACTGTGAACCACGCGCCTTGATGCGGCGAATAAATCGATGCCCTTGAAGGTCACCTGGCCGGATGCGATGCGGCGATCGTCGCGACGCTCGCCCAGAAGCAGCGCGGCGAGCGTCGACTTGCCGCTCCCTGATTCCCCGACAAGTCCGATGAACTCTCCCGCCGCGAGTTGGAGGTCGATGTCGTGCAGAACGGGTCGCCAGTCGCGGCCCCGCCGGTAATCGGCGCCAAGCGAATGGATCTGCAAAAGCGTTTCATGTGAGCCGCTCATGCTGCCGATCCCCGGCTTGCGGGCGTGCCGAAGCTCTGCAGCAGAGCATCGGTCAGGAGGTTGACGCTGGTCACGAGGATGGCAATGCCGAGCGCCGGCGCCGCCACCGGCCAGATCGCCGAATCAAGCGACGAGCGCCCTTCATTGATCATCAACCCCCAATCGGGCGATGGCGGCGCAGTGCCGAAGCCGAGAAAGCCGAGGCCGCTGATGAAGAGAACCGCAAAGCCGGTGCGGATCGAGAACTCGACCAGTAGCGTCCCGTAGACGTTCGGCAGAAGCTCGCGGACGCCGATCGAGAGTGCGCCCTCGCCCCGCGCACGCGCCACCTCGATGAAATCCTCGGCCACAAAGGCGAGGGTCGCGGCCCGGATCACGCGGGCAACGTTTGGGACGGAGAGAACGCCGACGGTCAGGATCACCGTCAGGCGATCCGAGCCGGCCATGCCGACGACCAGGAGGGCGATGATGATCGAGGGGATGCTCATGATGAT
The DNA here is from genome assembly GCF_026343945.1 of Kaistia algarum. Lineage (NCBI taxonomy): Bacteria > Pseudomonadati > Pseudomonadota > Alphaproteobacteria > Hyphomicrobiales > Kaistiaceae > Kaistia > Kaistia algarum. The sequence goes on along the minus strand of NZ_JAPKNJ010000001.1, from coordinate 657,717 downwards.
CTCGAGCGACCGCATCGCGACTTCATCGACGAGGCCGCCACGAAACCCAAGCAAGATGCCGATCAGGCCGCCGAGTACGGTCGAGATGGCAGCCGCGCCGGCCGCCGTAGACAGCACCGTCCCCCCGCCAAAGACGAACCGGCTCCAGACGTCGCGGCCGAGGTTGTCCGTCCCGAGCCACAGCTCCGCCGATGGTGCTTCGAGCGGGCCGGAAACGAAGACGTCAGTCGGCGAATTAGGGGTGAGGAGTGGCGCCGCTGCCGCCAGCGCGACATAGGCCAGCAGGATGCCGAGGCCGAGATAGCCTGTCCAAGGCAGATTTCCATTCCAAAGCCCGCCGGCCTTGCGTGGATTCGCCGGCGGATGGGTCGACGCGTCGGTCAGCGAGGTCATTGGAGCGTCGTCCGGAGCTTCGGGTTCACCAGGATGGTGACGATGTCCGCTATGAGGTTCACCGCGATATAGGCCCCCGACAGGGCAATGGCTGCTCCCTGAACCATCGGCACGTCATGATTGCTGATCGACTCGACGAGGAGGCGGCCGAGACCGGGATAATTGAAGACGGCCTCGACGACGACGATTCCGCCGATGAGCCATCCCGCGTTCAGCGCGATCGCATTGATCGCCGGGCCGATGGCGCTGGGCAAGGCATGGCGGAGCAGAACCCGGCTGCGCGGTAAACCCCGGAGCGTTGCCGAGCGCACGAAATCCGACTGCATGGTCTCGATCATCGACGTTCGCGTCTGCCGGACGACATAGGCCGTCATAACGAAATTCAGCGTGAGGACAGGAAGCGTCAGCAGGAGTGCGAACTGGCCGGCCGATTGGGCCTGATCGATCAGTGCCAGCGGCGGAAACCAGTTCCAGGCGGTTGACAGCCAGGCGACAAGGCCGATGCCGACCACGAATTCAGGGATCGACATGCCCAGCAGCACCGTGACCGACACGAGTGTATCGACCCCGCCATCTCGTTTCGAGGCGGCGCTGACGAGACCAAGGCCGATGCTGAGCGGAATATGGACGGCAAGCGCCGCGGCGGCCAGCAGCAGGGTGTTCGCCAGAAAGACGCCAACATAGGGCAGCACAGGCCGCTCCGCCGCAAGCGACATGCCGAAGTCGCCTCGTGGCAGTCCGGCGAGCCAATGGAGATAGCGCGTCAGAGCCGGGTCGTAGAGATGCAGCCGTACCCGCAAGGCCTCGAGCGCCTCGGGCGTTGCGTCGCGGCCCAATATGCGCTGCGCGGCGTCGCCAGGTAGCCACTCGATCGCCCAGAACACGATCGTTGCGACGACGAACAGTGACAGGACTGCAAAGATCAGCCGTCTCGCAATGAGACGGCTGATGGGGCCCGGAGGAAGCAAAAGAGACACGGGCTTAACGTCAGGTTTGGATGGAAACGTCGGAGAAGTCGTGCGTGATCTTCTGCGGGTGGACCTTGTATCCGTGGACATTGGCGCGCGTGGCGCCCACCGTATCGGCATAGATCAGGATGAGAGCGCCACCATCGTCCTGGATCACCCGCTGGGCCTTCCGATAGAGTTCGGTGCGCTTGGATTCGTCCAGCGTCTTGCGGGCTTCGAAGACGAGTTCGTCGAACTCCTTGTTGTGCCAATGGGTTTCGTTCCAGGCGGCCGTTGACAGGAATTCGAGCGAAAGGGCCTCGTCGGCCGATCGGGCATTCCATCCGGTCGCGACGAAGGGCTTCTTGAGCCAGATGTTGCTCCAATAGTCGGCTGCGGGCGCCTGAATGATATTGACGCGGATATCGGCAACGGCGGCTTGGGCCTTGAACAGCGTCGCGATCTGAATGAGGCCGACATCGGCGGCCGATGTGTAGAGGTCGATATCGATGCCATTGGGGTGTCCCGCCTCGGCCAGAAGCTTTTTGGCGGCGGCGATGTCCGGCTTGAAAGGTGCCTCGGGCAGGCCGTAGGTCTGCCATGGCGGAACGGGCGTGTCATAGGCGACGCTGCCTCGATCGCCGACGATGGCCTTCAGATATTGCTCGCGATTGACCACCAGTTTGAGCGCCTTGCGCACGCGGACATCGTCGAAGGGTGGCGTATCGGTGAAGGCGGCGAGACCGTGCCAGAACGAGGTCCTGGCCGACTGGACCTTGACGTCCGGACTGCTCTCCAGGCGTTGCAGGCCGAGTGCCGGTAGCTCTGTGACGATGTCGACCTGGTTGGCGAGCAGCGCGGCGATGCGCGAGGAGGGCTCGGCGATCGCCCGGAGCTCAACGCGGTCGACATGGGGCTTGCCCGGCTGCCAGTAGTGCTCGTTGCGAAGGAAAATCGTCGGCTCTTCGCCGGGCACGAATTTCTCGACCTTGAAGGGGCCGGTGCCGATGCCCGCCGTGCGCAGTTCCTCGGAGGTCTGGCCGGCGCGAACTATATAGGTAAAGCGATTGGCGATCAGCAGCGGGAATTCGACGACGGGCGCATGCAGCGTGAATTCGACGGTGTGGTCGTCGACCGCGCGGATACCGTTCGGGTCGATCTGACCGAGGATCGCTGCGGCTGCCGAAGCCGTCTTCGGATCGATGAGGCGCTGGAAGGTGTAGACGACATCCTTGGCCGTGAACGGCGTCCCGTCCTGGAATTTCACGTCGGGGCGGAGGGCGAAGGTCCAGACCTGGCCCGTCGCATCCGGCTTCCAGCTGAGCGCCAGCTGCGGTTGCGGGGCGAAGGCCTCGTCTGGAACGACCAGGCGTTCATAGACGAGGCTCGCCCTTGCGGCGTCGTTGTCGTTGTTGCCATAGGCTGGATCGAGCGTACCCTTCACGCCGTCCGTTTCGCCGGTAGCAACGCGCAGCGTTTTGACGTCCGAAGCGAGAGCGCTGCCTGGCGATCCAAGGATCGCAGCGCCGCCCAGCGCCGCAGCTCCACCAAGGGCGGCAGCGCCGAGCAGAACCTCACGGCGTGACGCCGAAAAACCGCGACTAGCAACCATTATCAACTTCCAAATTGTTGCGGGTGACTGGCTCAGGCCTCCGTTGATGGCCCGGCAGATGTCGAAGGCTTCCATGATGAATCTTTTAATTCAATAGAATTTATAGACTTTTCAAAGTGGTGTTTTGGGTTTTCTGGTTCGGTGCGACGCCGATGATTGGCGTAATTTTCGTCGTGCTCGGACGTGTCCGGAACTAAACTCAGACACGCGGCGCTGCGCGTTCGAGCCGATCTTGCTCGAACCGGGAAGGGGAGAGGCGGCGGCGATTGTTGGGCTGCCGAGATGGTGCGCCACGGTCGGCGCCTGCGACGGTTCGGACCCTGCCGATAATGTTACCGTTTCTTCGGTCGCGACGGCGCCGTCAGCTGTCTTTGCAGGATTTGGCAGGCCGCCCTTGCATCGAGGCGGCGATGGACCGGCCATGAATGTCGCCGAAGTTCAGTCCGTTTCCAGCAGTGCCAGGTCTTCCGTTCCGCTTATGTCGCGCATTTCGGCAAGGGTTGCGCTTGTCCAATACGACGGCTATCGCCTTCCGAACCTCAAGCATGACATGGCGGACGCGGCAGGTTTCTTCGATATTGTTGTGGCTGGGTGGATCGCTTCTGTCGTCTGAGTCCGATTGCGAACGTCGGCCAACAGAGTCTCCTTCCATGCACGCGAAGAGGCTGCGCCATTAATGGGCCCCATCAGAAATCTCAGCGCATGATTCTGCCGACGCTGGTAAATTGGACATATCCTTCGAGCTACCAAGAGATCGATGTCGCTCCGCCCGATCCAGCAAAACCCGCATCGACGTGCTGGACGATTTCCTCGATGCTGAGAAGAACCTCCTCCCGGGCCGCCAGGAAGGCGTGTTCGTCCTCGCAGCGCAAATAGGCAAAGACCTCGATATCTTTGGAGTGAGCGCCATAGCCGACGAAGCGGACATAGGAGGAATCGGGCACAACCAGAGGATTGGCCGACAGGAGATCGCGGATCTGGGTGAGCAGGAGCCGCATCTGCTCAGGAGTGGTCCCATGGCGGATATGCAGCACGGTCTGCAAAAGGCGCGTACTGCGCGCCGTGAAATTGTCGAGATGCATTTGAGAGAATTCGCTGTTGGGAACGGTTACCAGGCTCTGCTCCAGCGTGCGAATGCGCGTGGAGCGTAGCCCGATCTGCTCGACCGTGCCGATATCGTCTCCGTAGCGGCAGAAGTCGCCGACCCGCACGGGCCGGTCGGCAAAAAGCGTCAGCCCGCCGATTATGTTTTCCAGCGTAGGTCGGACCGCCAGCGCGATGGCTAGCCCGCCCGCGCCGAGACCTGCCACCAGCGGCGCGATCGGAATGCCGATCCTGCTGGCCGCAGCAGCGACGAGAAGGATCATGATGACAAGGCTGATAAGCCGGAACACCATCCTTGTCATCGCCGCGTCGAGGTGAGGGTTTCCGTCGGCTCCGGCCCTCAGCCCGCCGATGGCGTCGGCGAGCCTGTTCGACAGCAAGAATACGAACCAGGCGAGGCCCACCGCCTGAACGGCGAGGACCATCAGGCTAATGATCTCCATAGGCAGTTCGAGAAGCCCGACGACTTTCTCGGCGAGGTTTTCGAACAACTCGGCCAGGGCGACAACGAGGATTAACGCGACCGGCGTTGCGAAGCGAAGCCATGGGCTGGCTGCCAGTCGTTTGCTGTCCCAATTGATTCCAGCCAGCACGATGAGGGAGACGAGCGGCAAGCCCACCGCCACCAACATCGCAAGGGCGATCCACTGCCAGATGGCATGGCCGGCGGCGACGAATTTCGCCCATGCGGGCAGGGTGTCGCGGAAACGCTCGGGCACCCAGTCGCCAGGACTCGACAACACATCCTCATAGATGCCGACGAGAGCGTTGGGCCGGTAGGGCACGTCCTTGGCGAGATCATAGTAGGTGCGAAGCGCCGCGACCGTTTCCTTCGAGAACAGATATTCGCCGGCGCGCGGCCCGTTGGTCATCCTCTCGATCTCGAGTCGGGTATTGGGGACCACCCAGCGCGTGAGCTCGTCGTCCTTGCCGGCCGCGAGATCGGCGTCGCCGGGAATCTCCTCCAAAGGCGGGAGTGCGACCCGGTCCAGCACCTCGCTCAGGAGGGCCATGTCGATGAGCGTCGCGGCATCGTAGCCGAGGGCGGGAATCTCGCTGAAGTCGATGGTATCGCGGGCGCGCGCCAGCGCCCGGTCGATCACGTCACGGCTCTTGCCGCTCCGCCAGGCTTCAGCACTGTTGCGGAAGTCCCGAAGAAAGGTCGTCAAGGTGTCGCGCGGACTGGACGTGTCAGCAGCGCGCAGCGGGAAAGATTCGTCGATCGCGCCAGGCGGAATAGCCTCGGCCAAAGCGGCTGATGTGCTGCCAAGAACCAGGACCCACAGAATCAACGCGCGGCAGAACAGTCTCAGGCACTTCAAGCCGGTCAAATTGTCTTCCGATCTGAGGGCCTAGAGGTCGCTTCTAAATCTGGCAAGAGTCGGCTTCCAAATGGTTCCGGCCGGTCAAGAACATCGAGCTGGAGGCATCATGTGGACCCGGTCACTCGCGAGCATAGCTGCGGAGACTTTGGATACTAGACTGATTTGATGGACGCAGAGTGGGGGGATTGCGTCGCCGGCCGTCTCGATACCTTTGCCCCAGGCGAAGGCTCAAATTCATTCAGAGATGAAGAATTGCGCAATAGTTTGGTCAACCGTAACGGTGTGGAGCGCGATAGTCAGCTTCCAGAATAAGGCTCAGAACTTGTAACTCAGGCCGACGGTGGCAACTGTCTGGTCAAACCCAGCGTCCACGGGCCCGAGTGGTGTCTGATACGTCATGGAGTTGAAGTCGCTGTAGCGCATTTCAAATCGACCGAGCAAATTCGGGGTCAGTGCATACTCGACACCACCGCCGGCCGTCCAACCGACATGAATATTGCTATCGGTGACGCCATTGAAAGCGAGGTCTGCATCGGCGAACGCAACACCGCCAGTTGCAAAGAACATGAACCTGTCGACCGCGTAACCTGCTCGCAGCCTGACGGAACCTTCCCAATTGGTGTTCAACTCAAGTGTCCCGAGAGACCCGACCGCTCCGAAAGCATGACTTCCGTTGAGGTTGGCGTAGTCAAAATCACCTTCGACGCCGAACATGAACCGTTGCTGCAGCATATAATTGTAGCCGATATGCGCGCCACCGACGAAACCATTGAGATTGAAGCTATCCGCGCTCTGACCTAAGCCTAAGCCCAAGCCGCTTCCGATCGTGCACGGGCCGTTCTCGCTCTGGGAGCAATTATCGGTCTCCTTGCCCCAGCCCCAGCCAGCGTGCAAGCCGGCATAGCCACCGCTCCAGTCGAACGGAACCTGGTAAGGAACCGCGGCAGGTGCGGGCGCAGGTATGGAAACATCGAGATCAGCGGCAGAGGCCGATTTCGCCAAAAAGACTAAAGTCAATGCGGTGGTCGCTAGAAGAAGCGTTCTCATCTGAATCGACCTTTAGCTACTTGGGCCATTGATATCGACCGCTGTCGGCCAATGCGAGCAAACCAATAAGCACACGAATAGCTACAGGAATTGGCCACGCATAGTCAAAGCCGAGTTGGAGGGTGGCACGACAGCCGGTTCGTTTTTAGAGAATCGTGACGGAAGCGCCACAAAACGACAGTGTCGAGCTAAGATATCCGGCGACCTTGGCGACATCTGCCCATCGCCAAGTTCGCTCTGACGGTTGGAGTTGACTATTCGGTATCGTCCAAGGTGATATCTTACGCGGCGCTTACGGCTTGGTGCAGCGACGGGGGACGTCGCGGCTGGAACGTCACCGCAACGGCCGGTGGTGGTGACCGTACAGGTGCCGACTGCCCGTTAGGCTCGATGACTGGATCTTGCGTCCATTGCCACCAAAGGAGCCATGGTTGTTGATCAGAAGCGTCGTTTGGCTGCGGACGTTGTGTTTAGGCCGCTCGCACGAGCGCGAGCCGAAGCAATCGATGTGGCCGATCGTCTCCGTCTCGTGCAGAACCGCTCCCCCCAGCATGCCAAGCGAGCAAAGTCCTGACTAAATCTCGGAAGGCCGTCATTATTTGCCCCATCGTCCCGTCGCGGTCGGGAAACGGCCTCGCGATGCGGGTAGGCATGTTCGCGGCCGCATTGTCCCGCTTTGCGCAGCTCGATGTAATCGTTGTACCTGTCGCCGGCGGTTCAACCGAGAGGACGCCTCTGCTTCAGGAGATTGGAGCAGGCCTCAACGTCATACCGATAGCGGACCGGAATGAAACGCCCTTCGTGTTGCTTTCACGGATCCACGACCAACAAACCCGCATTGCAGCCTTTCGCGACTATGGAAAGCCAAGTCTTGCCAGCTTCCTCTCTGGTCCGGTTATGCGGGATATTGCAGGGATATTGACCGTTTGCGCGCCTGATCTCGTTCATATCAGCCGCTCCTATCTCTCACCTTGCATCCATGCGCTGCCTCCGGAAACGACGGCGACAGTCGATCTGGATGAGGACGATCTATCGGCATATTCGTCGCACGCGCGGCTGGCTCGCGTTCATGGCGCTGGAGAGGATGCCGATTGGTTGCTTCAGGAAGGCTTAGCTTGCGTCAACCTGATTTCGCGCTATGGGCCTCGCTTTCAACGCGCTTTTGTAGCCAGCCGGCAGGAATTGCAGCAACTGCGAAGCCGCCACCCGGCCCTGGACCTGGAACTGGCCGAAAATGCGGTTGATGTCCTGCCCCCTGCCGCCGCTTGCGACGACGGGGCGACGATGACATTCGTTGGGTCGCTCTCTTATTCTCCGAATGTCGAAGGACTCCTCTGGTTCGCGAGGGAAATATTGCCGAAGATGCGGGCTCGATCCTCGAAGCCTTTCCGGCTTCTGATCGCCGGTGCGCGGCCGCCTGCTCCGGTGCTTGCACTCGGCCGCCACCCCCAGATCTCGGTGCTCGGCTATGTGACGAATTTGGCCGGACTCTATCAACGGTCGACGATAGCGATTGCGCCGCTAAGATCTGGCGGCGGAACACGGATCAAACTGCTCGAAGCGGCGGCCCATGGCGTCGCAACCGTCGCTACGCCGATCGCTGCAAATGGGCTTGACTGGAAAAATAATCGTCATGGCTGGCTTGGCGCTAGCAGCGATGGTTTTGCCGAGGCGTGCTGCGAGGCTCTGGACAATCCGGTAGAAAGAAGACGGCGCGCCTTAAGCGCATGGCGTTGGGTTCGTAAGCACCATGCGAGGGAGAATGTAATCGATCAGATTTCTCGGTCGCTGATGAGCATTCCAACGGGAACGGCAGACTTAATTCCTATGGAGTTCCGATATGACTGACGGCAAGCCTCGGATCTACCGCCGGGTCGGTGGCCTTGAATGCAGCGAGGTGCCGGATGGTTATGTGATCTACGATGATCGCCGAGCCCAGGTTCACTATCTCAACCTGACAGCTGCTGCCGTTTTGGAGTTGTGCGACGGTCGATGTGACGACGACGAAATCGCCGAGGTTTTGCAAAGGGCATTCGGTCTTGCGTCGGCGCCCGTGCAGGATGTTGGCCTGTGCCTCGACTCGTTGCTGTCGCAACATCTTATCGAGTAAAGATCCCTGCCGAATCACGCAAATAGAACTTGTGTAACGCAAACGAATTCGCTGGCGGCTACCGAAGCCATCTTCGACAAGTTTGCTGCGGTCTGCTGATAAGGCTTGCCCAAAGAATAGGCATATTGACAGGATTGCGCGATCGGAATATCTGAATAACGCTTGGTGGTGAGGTGCTTACCTTCTTCGCACACAGGATCGAGGGACTTTGATGGCGGTAAATTCTCTCAAGAGAAGGCGTGAGCTAGAGAGCAAAGTGTCGCTCGACACCCAGAACAAAGTGAATGCCCTCACGGCTAAGACCAGTTACGAGGCGCCACAGGTCATTTCCTACCCGCTCGGCGGCAAGAAGTCTTTCCGGCCGGCTTATATGGGAAATCAATAGAAGAGCAGGCTAGGCTGTTCGATGGTGTATCGAATGGTTCTTATTCGGAGGCTGGCCCTTATAGGTGCCGGAACGTCTGTTTTTTGCCCGCGACCAATCCGATGACGATCGCAGCGGCGATGATTGTCCGCGATGAGGCGGCGTTCTTGGTCGATTGTCTTGCCTCGTTGCGCGATCGCGTTGATGAGATCGTCATCGTCGATACGGGATCGTCTGATGCCACGGTGGACATTGCCGTCGGAGCGGGCGGATATCTTCTTCATTTTGACTGGCAGGGAGACTTTGCTGCAGCGCGCAACGTCGCGTTGGACGCGGTCTCCTGTGATTGGGTTCTCTATATCGACGCCGATGAGCGCCTGGGCTTGCCGGCTGGAGGCGCCCTGGAGGATTATATCGATCCGACAGCAGTCGCTGCCTATGTTCGGTTTCAACCAAGGCTAGGCTACACACGCTATCGAGAGCTCCGACTGTTTCGAAGCGACCCCCGCATCCGGTTCAGCGGGCGGATCCACGAGACTGTCGTTCCAGCGATCCGGGCGCTGGAAGCATTGGACGGGAGGACGGTTGCGAGGACGGCCGTCGAAATCAATCATCTCGGCTATGAAGGCGATCAGTCGCACAAGCATGCCCGCAATCTGGCGCTGTTGCAGGCCTCGGTCCGTGCAGACCCTGACCGCGCCTATTGCTGGTATCATCTGGCAGAGACGTTGGATGCTATTGGCCGGCGCGAAGAGGGAATCGCGGCGGCAAATGCCGGCATCGCCAGCACTGAAAGACTTGATTCCGAGCAGCAGCGCGGCGCAGCCAGCCTCATCCACCAATATCTGGCGCGCGTCATGCTCGAGCAGGGCAACGATGTCACGGACATGATCGCGCTTGCCTTGAAACGCTTCCCCGAAGACCATGCGCTGCGGTTTCTGCATGGGAGGATGCTTATTGAGAGCCGTCGCCCGATAGAGGCTCTGGAGATTGCGATAGCGTTGCGCGCAGTCGACCCTGACGCCCTTGGTGATGGCTTGCTAGCCTTCGATCGCGCCATTTTTGGCGAGAAGGCTTGCGAACTCGCCGCGCTTGCCTGTTTTCAACTGGGTGACCGACAGGGCGCCGCCGATCATTTCCTGATGGCATCCCGGTTGGCGCCGCACGATCCTAGCTATCGCATCCGGGCCATCGCTCTCGGCGACGACCGAGCCGCCCGCCCAGTATCATTCCGGGATTGAGCCGTGGAGCCGAGCCGAAATCTGGTTCTCGTCCATTCGAGAGAATGGCAGGACATAAACGACTTTGAGGTGATCAGAGCCTATGTCGAAGATATGGCAGCGGATATCGAAGTCTTCATTGTCGATAACGATGCAAGGTCCTCCTATACCCGCAAGAAGGCGGCAAGCCGACCCTCACTGATATTTTCGCCTATTCGACTGGCGAGCTTCACTCCGCTTCGCGGTAAGATCTACGCCGGACAATCCATGTCGAAGTTGACGGAAATGGGTCGTCTATCCGCCGCCGGTTTGCCCGTCCCCGCCTATCAGGTAATCGAACCGGGCGTCGACCTTTCGCCGGAGACCTATGGCAACTACGTGATCATCAAACCCGCTTTCGAGTTCGCGTCCTGGGGACAGGGCGTGGAATTGAGGCGGCGGGAGAATGTCCGATTTCAGTCACCGACGGACTATCCAACCGATCATCCCGGGCGACGCGGTCCAATGGTGGCGCAGAAGTTCATCGATTGCGGGCGCGCCATGACCTGCCGCGTGCTCACTCTTTTCGGCACGCCGATCTTCACTTATTGCCGGGAATCGACTCGGGATCTGGCGTTGGACGAGGCAACAGAGCCGTACCAGCAGGCGCAATTCATGCCGGCGCCTCCCGATTCGGTTGCCTATGTCACCCATGATCCGAACATTCTCGCGCTTGCTGCCGCCGCATACCGGGCCATGCCGGAAATCGCCCTGCAAGCCTGCGATATCCTGCGCGCCAAGACTGGCGAGCTCTACCTGCTGGAAATCAACCCCGGCGGCGGAACCTGGATGTTCTCAAGCCGCTCGGCACCAGGGTACAAAACGAGACTCGGCGTCGACGACTTGACCACTGAGTTTGATGCGTTCGAGACGTGCGCGCGCATGTTGATCGAGAAGACCCGTGCTGAGGCGGTCTGACGCGACATCAATCGGCAGGAACCAGCACCGCTCTCAGCGTCTCCCGATAGCGCGCGCGATGATGCTCGGACGAAATGCGGTTCGCGGCTCCCTGCCGCAAACGCTGCCACAAGCTCTTTGATCGGTACAATTCGATGATCTGGCGCGCAAACATGGCCGGATCGGTCGTGTCGGCGGCCAGTAGTTCCTTGCCGTTTCGCCAGCCTGTCTGTTTCATCAAGAGGGTGGAAGCCACCACCGGCAGGCCAAGGGACGCGGCCTCGTGGATTTTATACGGGAGGCCGGCTGCGATGCGGGTGGGCGCAACGAAGATCCTATGCTGGTCAAAATGAGGTTCGATGTCTGCAACCGAGCCGAGCAGGGTGATCCGCGCATCATCCTTGAAGCGCGCCAGGCTGGCATCGCCAGCGGTATGGCCGATTATGGTGAGATGCGCATCGGAGCCGATCTGCTGCTCCACCAAATCCAGCACATGGTCCACGAACCAGCATAGCGAATCGTAGTTCGGCGAGTTCTCACCATGCATGGCACCGACGAAGAGAAGGCCGTGCCGCTCGTCAAATTCGCGCCGGGTGAGCTGGACTTCGCGCATATGGCCGAGGACCGACACTGCGCCTAGCCCGATTCCGCGCAGCGTTTGTGCTTCGCGTTCGCTCACCGCGAGGATCGCATCGCAGAGGCCCGCGTTCTTGAACTCCGCCTGAAGGGCCGTCTTTAGATCGAAGGGCAGACCATCGTCGGCGAGCGTCGCCCTTTGCTGATGGCGGATTGCGGAAATTGACTCCGTGTCGAGAATGACCCGAACCTGTCGCGCGGATCGAAGCTTGGACAGGGCGCTCTTCAGGTGCTCGAGATTATGGGTTCGGCCCACCCAGAGGATGTCGTAGTAGTCGCTCCGCGCAGCGAGGAATTCATTCAGATTTCCGGCAGCCTGGTTGTGCATCACCTCGACCGTATCGGGGAAATCGGCATACATCGCGACGATCTCGAAATCAGGGCGATTGATGGGGAACACGGTAACGTCGAACCCCATCTCGGCCATGAGACCGACGATGTCGTTGGAGCGCACAAATCCCGATCCGGCGAACCGGACGGGGATATTGTCCTCGATGAACAGGATGCGCAGCGAACGTCGCGGAGAGCGCGCGCTGACGCTGCTGTGCAGTTCCTTCGCCGGCTGACCAAGCAGCCATGCACCGTGCTTGCGGACGAATACGGCATGGCTGCGCGCCATCTGCGCCCGCGCGGCCTCGGATGACGCCGAGCTTCCATATTCCAGATGTTGCACGCCGATGGCGGGGTCATAGACCACCCGAAAGCCGGCCTGACGGGCCCGCACGCAAAAGTCGGTCTCTTCGAAATAGGCTGGGGCATAGTCGACATCGAAGCCGCCCAGTTTCCTGGCTAGTTCTGTATGCACCATCAGGAAGACACCCGAACAGAAGTCTACATCGCGGGCAAAATTGGCTTCAGGTGCCAGCGGGGAAGCCTCCCTCTGGTAGCCCGTTGTGTAGCCGTCTCGCCAGATGATGTTGCCCGCTTCCTGCAGCAATCCGTGCGTCCGAACGACCTTGCCGCCGACGGCACCAATATCCGGGGCGGAGTGGATGCGTCGAAGCGCCTGCTCGATCGCACCGGGCGCCAGAAGAACATCATTGTTGAGATAAAGGACCGCGTCCGCCTCGACCTCGGTCAAGGCCGCGTTGCAGGCGAGTACGAAGTTCACGTTTGTCTTGAACCGAATTATCCTCGCTCCCTGGATAAATCGGTCGATATGGGCGGTGTGATCCGCGGAGCCTGAATCAACCACAATTACCTGTAGGGCGCCGGGATAATTGCTTCTGAGGGACGACAATGTGGCCAGCGTCAGTGAGAACTGATTATGCAGTACGATGATGACGCTGAGTATCGGTTTGCCTGAATAGGAAAAGTCGATGGACTGATGACTATACAGCAGGGATGCGTTCGCAGCCTGCAAGCGGAATAGAAGCTTGGCTTCGTCTTCGGCTGGCAAAGACGAGCGGCCATTCGACGAGCGCGCTGTCAGATCGTGGATAGTCCCCATCGTCAGGAAGTGAACGAACACATTCGGAGCCCGATTTTGCTCCAGATCGACCAGTACGGACGGGTGGTTATGAAGATAGCGCCGCAGGTCGATCTGAGGATGGAAGCGCCGCATCTCGGCGATGCCGAATTGGATGAAGTGTTCATATCCGGAACGCAGCTTCCCCGAATTGATCGAGCCAGCGATGTCGAGATTATGCTGGGCATAGTAGGCCTCGGAGAAGACCGGCAGCGGATCGAAGGCCTGAGGCGTGGAGTTGGACAAGAAGTGATCCAGCGCGCTCCGCCAAATTCCGCGCGACACCTCGCCCGCAACGGCTGGATATCGCCTCAAATACCAAACAGGATCGAAATAAGGGCTGACTTGCATCTCGGGCAAGCTGATACGAAACCGCCGCAGAAAATGTCGGAGGGCGCCCTCGGTTGCGGCCTTCTTGGTTTCGTAGATATCGAGTTCCGATAGGTAGAATCCCGGACTGAAGAACGGGCTCGGGCTACGCCCTTCTTCGTCACCTCTTCGAAGAAAATGGTCGTAGTGGTTGATGAACCCCGCGCTCTGGAGCCCCTCCGACGTCAGATTCCGGTATTCCGCCCGATAGAATTTGGCATCGAAGAACCAATGCGGCTGTCGGGCTTCCTGGGCGTTCTTGGTGTAGTGCTCGAATGCCGACCGAAACTTGCCGGATTTGATGGCACGGGCGACGTCGGGATAAGTGCGGAGGTACCACGACTCATCAAAGAACGGGTTCGGCGAATGCCCGATTGTCCTGCCACGCTCTAGATAATACCGAAGCGTTTCCGCGTCGGTCTTAAGTGTTTTGTCGATCGTTCTGCTATAGGTTTCTCGATACCAGCGAGCGTCAAACTCGGTCCAGGACGCTGCGCCGGCGACTGACATCACCGGCCATTGTTCGATTGAGTGCATTCGCCTCTACCCGACAGCATGTCCCATCTAAACAGAATCTTTGCCTTGCTGATTAAGTCGCTGTCAATTGCGTTGAGGTCGCCGCTCTCAGGCTGAGCGGGCTTCATGTGATCGCGATCACACTATTGTCTGTCCAGCATGCCCATCGCAGGCAGCCCTGTCCGGCATTATCGGATGATTAAACTGTCGGGACGTCGACGGTCCTTATGGACCGAACATATGCTGTCTCGCCGCTCGACCGCGTCTCGCAACGGGCTGCATCGACCATATCGGACGCGGACAAGGGATTCGAACTTTCTATAGCCTGTCTCAAACGGGTAGGTTGCTGGGCAGATCCTTGCGCCGGTTCAGCCGGGCGACTTTTCGAACGAGGCGGGCATGCCGACCACTGCAGAGGAAGAAGCGCAGCGATTCGTGTCGGCGCTCTATCGGATTGTTCTGCACCGCGAGCCCGACCCCGCCGGCTTGACATACTACGCCGATCAGCTCGGATCCGGACGGTCGCCCGCCGCGATCACGGAAGAATTCATGAATAGCGAAGAAGCCGGATCTGGGAACGCGGTGAAGCTATTCGTCCGGCCTGGACATTTCTATTCGCCGATCGTCGATCCCATGGAAGCAAGCCGGCATCTTGCGAGAATGGCCACAGATGGCGTGCCGAGCACATTGCCGGGTATCGGGCTCGACCCCGAATCGATGATCAATACGTGGCACTCGCTGTTGCCGTTCATGACGAGCAATCCATTTCCGGAGATGAAGGGATCGAAATACCGGTATGCCTTCGAAAACTCGGCCTATTCATGGGGGGATGGCAGCGTTCTTCACGCGATGATCCGTCATCATCGCCCCCGGCGGATCATCGAGATCGGCTCAGGCTGGTCTTCCGCTTGCGCCGCCGACACGGTGGAACACTATCTTGGCGGGGCCTGCTCGCTCACCTTTATAGAGCCCTATGCGGCGCTCGTGCGGGACCTGATCGGCGACTACCCTGGACAGGTCCGGTTTATCGAAGAGCCGGTCCAGGAAGTACAGGTCGACGTTTTCAAGGAATTGGAAGCCGGCGATATACTTTTTATCGATTCCACTCATGTTCTTCGTACCGGCAGCGACGTTTGCTATGAGCTCTTCGAGATATTTCCAATCATTCGTCCGGGAGTATTGGTGCACATCCATGATATGTTTTGGCCGTTCGAATATCCCCGGGCTTGGGCGGTCGACGAAAACAGATCCTGGAACGAGGCTTACGCCGTGCGAGCCTTTCTGACGGAGAACGCAAGCTGGCGCATTGCGTGGTTCAGCGACTATCTGGTCCATTTCGAGCGTCCGATGATCGAAGCGACATATCCTCGGTTCCTGCGCAATCCGGGAGGGGCCCTCTGGCTCGAGCGCTGCTGAGGCCAGCGTCCGTATGGGTCGCCTGGCTCGCGGAAGAGACGCTCAGAAGTCGCGACGGTCGGCCGACATTGTCTTTGGCGCGGCGGTAGTTGCGACCGTGATCTGAGCCCGAAAGCTGGACCGTTTAAAGCTGGAGTTTTCCGCGCCAGAGTCCCTTGGCTGGGAGGAGCGGAAGACGATGAAGGCATCGAAGTTTTCGGACGCGCGCAGCTTGGCGCGATGCTGCGTCGGGAAGGTCGTGTAAGCGAGCACGTCGGTCTCGGCTGTGTCCATCAGGGCGGCGAGCTTGGGGATCGTCGGCCTGAGCTGGTCGGCGACCTTGCGCCATTGCTGGCTGGCGGCAGCGGCGTCGTCCTGGGCGAAGGCGGTGGCGATGAAGGCCGAGACCACCCGACGTCCGGAACGACCCGCATGAGCCAGGGCATTGCGCATGAAGTGAACCCGGCAGCGCTGCCAGGTCGCGGTCAGCACCTTCGAGACGGCGGCCTTGATGCCTTCATGGCTGTTGGAGATGACGAGCTTGACGCCGCGCAGGCCACGCCGCGCGAGCTTGCGCAGGAACGCGGTCCAGAAGGTCTCGGCCTCGGAAGGGCCGATATCCATGCCCAGCACCTCGCGCCTTCCGTCGCTGTTGACGCCGACGGCGACGATGACCGCGACCGAGACGATCCGGCCGGCCTGGCGCACCTTCACATAGGTCGCATCGATCCAGAGGTAAGGCCAGTCGCCCTAGATCGGCCGGTCGAGGAAGGCCTGGACCCTCTCGTCGATCTCTTCGCAGAGCCGTGAGACCTGGCTCTTGGAGATGCCGCTCAGGCCCATCGCCTTGACCAGATCGTCGAGCGAGCGGGTCGAGATGCCCTGGATGTAGGCTTCCTGGATCACGGCGGTGAGCGCCTTCTCCGCCATCCGGCGCGGCTCGAGGAAGCCGGGGAAGTAGCTGCCCTTCCTCAGCTTGGCGATGCGCAACGCGAACGTGCCGGCGCGGGTCTCCCAGTCGCGCTCGCGATAGCCGTTGCGCTGGGCCAAGCGCTCCGGGCTCTTCTCGCCAAAACCGGCGCCGGTCAGGCCGCCGACCTCCAACTCCATCAGGCGCTGCGCGGCAAAGCCGATCATCTCGTGCAGAAGATCGGCGTCGGGGCTCTTCTCCAGCAGCCTGCGTAAATTATCATCTCGTCGGTCATCGGGGACCTCTCGGTTCAGGGTTGGCGTCGCAACCCAAACCTAACCGGCAATCGCCGATGACCACCCTCAGCTACTCCACGCGATGGGACGCGACCGCTGCACGCAAGGATGCTCTGCATTCGTCCTCGACATGTAGCGTTTCATGTCGCATGGCGCCGCCGCGCCATCGCGGAAACCGTTGGAACTCTGCGGTTTCTGTTTGCAACACGGATGCGGCATGGAAAGGCCCGGCGCTGCCGGGCTTCCATAATCAAGTTATTGATTTTTTGTGACTTTGCTTTGGTACAGCTGGGTGGTCTCGAACCACCGACCTCCGGAGCCACAATCCGACGCTCTAACCAACTGAGCTACAGCTGCCTATTCAAAGCGAGCGGAACCTAGAAGCAATGGACGCGCGATTCAAGCGCGAATTCGGCGATTGGGGCCGAGGCCGTTGGTCGGTCTCGAAAATGCCGCCGTCGCCCACAGGAATGTGCTTTGTTCCGTAGCCGGCGTCGACGCGCAAGGTAGCGGCCGATGTCTTCCATAGGGCGCGGACCTCCATGCGGCGACCGGCGCGGGGAAGTGCCCAAAATAAAAGCGGCCCGGAAAATCCGGGCCGCCTGATCTCCAACGGCGAGCGGCAGGGCCGCGACGTCCATCTTAGTTGATCTTGGCGCTCTTGACGGCCTTGTCATAGCTCGCCTTCAGGGGGCGGGACGCCTCGGTCGCAAACTTCTGCGAGAGCTCCTGGAAGTCCTTGAACTGGGCGGCGAGCACTTCAGCCTGCTTCTTGGCGAAGCTCGTCTGCAGCTCAAGCGCCTCGGCGAAGGTCTTCACCGTCAGGATGTCCCTGAAATAAGCGAAGGTCGCGTCGGTATTGGTCTTGGCGGCGTCGAGCGACTTGTGGCTGAATTCCAGCGCGCCCGAGCGAGCGGTCTCGACGCTGTCCTCGAAGGCCTCGGTGGCCTCTTCGGCCGCCGTCTTGATCTTGGCGTAGGCCTCCTTGCTTCCCGACAGCGCCTTCTCGGCGAAGTCGCGGAAGGCGGCCGGCACTTCGTTCGACGGCACGGAGAAGCTGAATGCCTCGAAGGGCGATTCGAACGCCTTCGTGACCTTGGCAGCAGTAGCCTTCACGGCCTTGGCGGGGGTGGCAGGCGTATCGGACATCGGAGCGCTCCTTGGCTGTTCGGAGCCATTTCTTGGATTGCCGCCTCCCGGCAACCCGACGCTCCGATCGATGACGTCTATATAGCGCAGGCCATGGTGCATTGCAACAAAATGTTGCGACGCACAAAAATAGAAGGATTTCAAAGAGCTAGGTTGTTCGAAGCGCTTTGGATCAAATTCAGGGCGCGGACATAATTTGCCGGCGCGATGCAAAACGCAGCGCCGTGCTGAACACGAAGGCAAAGCGGGCCGCTATTCCTGGCAGGGCAAACGTTCAGCCGGCGACCACGCGCACCACGAGCCGTCGTCAGATCGGCTGGCGCCGACGAGCGCCGGTACACCGGCTCCTGCTCCAGATATGGCTTGGAATTTGGCTCGGCCGCGATTCAGCTCTTGGCCTTGCTGGCGGCGTCGCTGGCGACGCGGCCGACCATGTCGGAGAAAGTCTTGGAGTGGCTGCGCACCGCTTCGGTCTGCTTGGCCAGGAATTCCTTCTGCAGTTCGCCAAGTTCCTCGAGGGTCTTGGCGCGAACCATCTTCTGCGCGAGTTCGAAGGTCGCGGCGACATTCTCCTCGACGAATCCGATGGCCTGGCGGTTCAGGTCCTGCGTGCCGCTCTGCAGCGATTTCGTGGACGTCTCGGCCTTGTCGATCGCCTTCACGGTCGCCGTCATGAAGTCGTCGAAGGCCTTCCTGGCCTGGTCGACGCTCTTGTCGGCGAAAGCGCGCATGGGCTCGGGAATCTCGAACGCGGTCTTGTCGGCCATTTCGTCCTCCTCGCTGTCGAGTGGCGATCATATAGCGGTGCGTCGACAACCGGAAGACGGCCGCGCCGGGTTAACCAAGCACTGCGGAAGACGGGCGTAAGAGAAGGACGCGCGTGGACCGCGGTTCGCGTTGGCTTTATTAGGATATCATTAAGGAATTGGGCTGGTTCATGCCGACGGGTGTTTCTGTCGGCCGTCCGGGTGTCCTTGCGGAGAAGTGAGACCGAATGAGCGGTCGCAACCACGCCTTTCTCGATCTGGCCGCCCTGCCGGCGGTCGGCCCGGCGCTGCTCTCCGAGGCGCCGGCATTGCTCTATGCTGCCGACGGCCGGCGCGTGCTGTTTGCCAATGCGGCCGGCGCGGCCTTCTCCGGCGAGACTTCGATCGGGGCGCTTCTGGAGCGGCGTCTTTCCGCAGCGCTGCCAGCAACCGACGCAATCGCCCGTTTTGCCCGCTCCGTCCCGATCGGCGCCGCGCGGCTGGAGCGCATCCGTTTTTCGCGCAGCGGCGGTCTCGTAAATATCGCCGCCCATTGCACCCATCTGGCCTTGCCGGGCGGCGACACCGCCGTTCTGGTCTCGCTCGCCGCCCAATCCGGCGCGCCGCCGGTCGCCGAGCGCGCCCGCCGCCTGGCCGAGGCGCTCGCCGCGGAGGAGTGTCTGGTCGGCATTGCCGACGCGGAAGGCCAGCCGCTGACGATCATCGGCGAATTCGAGCAGATGGCCGCCGGCGAAGCGGCGATCGAGCAACTCGTCGGCGCGATGCGCAAATCGGGCGACCGCCTGGTCAAGCGCGTGGTGCGCGTCGATGCGATGCGTCGGCCCGCCGGCATGGTCCGCTTCGAGAGCGATGGCATCCCCTATTATCTGATGGTGCTCGGCCCGGGGGAGCGCATCGAGATCGAGCCTGTCGCGCCGGTTGGGGTGGAGAGGCCGTCTTTTCCAGACGTCCCGGCTGAGCCGGCCGGCGCCGTGGCGCTCGCGACACCGAAGGATACGAAGCCCGCCGAGGCGTCGCCCAACGAAACGGTCCAGCCGTCCTCGCTGACAAGCGAAGACGAAGCTGTCGGCGCATCGTCGTCCTCCGATCTCACGACCGCGCAACCCGCTCTCGATGAATCCGCCGCCGTGCCGGAATGGACAGAGCCTGTAGCGGCGATCCGGGAAGACGAAGTAGCCGATGAACCCGTGGATGGCCCGGAGCCCGTCGACGGATCCGCCGAACCGGAACCATCGTCCCCCGCCGAAGTTCCGGCTCAGAGTGAGCCCGCCTTCCGCTTTGTGCAGCCTGGCGGCCCGATCCGGTTCGTGTTTCAGATGGATGCCGAGACCCGCTTCACCTTCGTCTCGCCCGATCTCGCCGCCGTGGTCGGGCCGCAGGCGTCCGACATGGTCGGCGTGAAATGGATGGATGTCGCTGCTGCGCGCGGCCTCGATAGTGCCGCGCTCGCCGCCGTGCTGGCGCGCCGCGACACGTGGAGCGGCGTCACGCTGGAGTGGCCGGTCGATGGGTCGGACGCGCGCGTCGCGGTCGATCTTGCCGCGCTGCCGGCCTTCTCGCGTGAACGCCGTTTCGAGGGCTATCGCGGTTTTGGCGTCATCCGCCCGCTGGAGTCCCGCCGCGACAAGCCGGTGATCGCCGAAAACGGCGAGCCGCCGGCCAGTAATGTCGTGCGTCTGCCGCGCGCGGCGACGACCTCTGGCGATACGGAACGCCTGTCGCCGCCGGAACAGGACGCCTTCCGCCGTATCGCCGCCGCTCTGGGCGTCGAGGAAGCGACCCGGCGCTCCGAGAAGCCAGCGCCCGTCGCCGGGGATGTCGACGGCGCCAAAGAGGCAGAGATCACCGAGCCGGCGATCGTGGCGGAGCCCGAGAGGGCCGAGGCCCGGTCTGTCGTGTCGGAGGCTTCTCCCCCGGATCGCGCGGAGCTGGATGTCCCCGCATCGGCGACCGCGGCGGCCGTTCCGGCATCGCCGGAGCCGGCGATCGACGAAACGCCGGCAGAAGCCGCGGCTTCGGACGTCGCGGATGACGGGCTCGATCTTCTGGGCGATGCCGAGCAGCGCATTCTCGAGCTCGAGGCCATGCTCGATACGGCGACCGATGGTATCCTCGTCGTCGACGAGGAGGGCCTGATCGAGCGCCTCAACCGCAGCGCCGAGGCCCTGTTCGGCATCGAGGCGGCGTCCGTCGCCGGCCGGCCCTTCACGGAGCTTCTGGCCGAGGAGAGCCGCAAATCGGCGCTCGACTATCTCGACGGCCTCGCGCGGAACGGCGTCGCCAGCGTGCTGAATGACGGGCGCGAGGTGATCGGCCGCGTGCCGCAGGGCGGACTGATCCCGCTGTTCATGACCATGGGCCGCCTGCCGGCGACGGCGCGGTTCTGCGCCGTGCTGCGCGACATCACGCAGTGGAAGAACGCGGAAGAGGAACTGATCAATGCCAAGCGCGCCGCCGAGAGCGCGTCGATGCAGAAATCCGATTTCCTCGCCAAGGTCAGCCACGAGATCCGCACGCCGCTCAACGCCATCATCGGCTTCTCGGAAGTCATGATGGAGGAGCGGTTCGGCCCGATCGGCACCGAACGCTACAAGGAATATCTGCGCGACATCAACGTCTCCGGCGCGCATCTGATGAGCCTGCTCAACGACCTGCTCGATCTTTCCAAAATCGAGGCCGGCAAGCTCGACCTCTCTTTCCAGGCCGTGGCGCTCAACGAGATCGTCATGGAATGCGTCGCCGTCATGCAGCCGCAGGCGAACCGCGAGCGCATCATTATCCGCACCTCGCTGTCGAGCGAGGTGCCGAACATCGTCGCTGATGCCCGCTCGATCCGGCAGATCGTGCTGAACCTCGTCTCGAATGCCATCAAGTTCACGCTGGCCGGCGGGCAGGTCATCGTCTCGACGGTGATGGAGCCGCATGGCGAGGTGACGCTGCGCATCCGCGATACTGGTGTCGGCATGTCGGCCAGCGACATCGAGACCGCGCTGAAGCCGTTCCGCCAGCTCTCGACCTCGCGGGCGCGCCGCTCCGATGGCACCGGTCTCGGCCTGCCGCTGACCAAGGCGCTGGTCGAAGCCAATCGTGCCGCCTTCGCCATGGATTCGACCGTCGGCCAGGGCACGCTGGTGCGCGTCACCTTCCCGGCAACCCGCGTGCTCGCGCAATAGGGCAGGTTGCCATTTCCTGAATCGATGAATGGCTCTATCCGTGAGGTGGGCCGCGTTCCCCAACGCGGAGCTTTGTCCATTTCGCGCGGAAGAACGCCCGTACCCTATGCCCGAACTCCAGACCGTCCTTGACGAGATTGCCGGGCGCATGGCCGCCGCCAGCGATCGGGGCGCCGTTGCCCGCTATATCCCCGAGCTCGCCAAGGTCGATCCCCAGCGCTTCGGCATCGCCGTCCTGACGCCGGACGGCGTCGTCCACAGCGCCGGCGATGCCGATGAACCCTTCTCGATCCAGAGTGTCTCCAAGGTGTTCACGCTGACGCTGGCGCTCGGCCAGATCGGCGATACGCTCTGGAATCGTGTCGGGCGCGAGCCCTCGGGCAATCCGTTCAACTCGATCGTCCAGCTCGAATATGAGCACGGCATTCCGCGCAACCCGCTGATCAATGCCGGCGCGCTGGTCGTCACCGACGTGATCCTCTCCGGCTACAAACCGCGCGAGGCGATTGGCCTCATCCTTTCCTTCATGCGCGGTCTCGCCGACGACGACAGCGTCTATATCGACCATGCCGTAGCGCGCTCGGAAGACGAGACCGGATTCGGCAACCGGGCGCTTGCCAATTACATGAAGGCGTTCGGCAATATCCGCCATCCGGTCGAGATGACGACCGGCGTCTATTTCCATCAATGCGCCATCGCCATGAGCTGTCGCCAGCTCGCCGTCGCCGGCAGCTTTCTCTCCGGAGAGGGCCGCCATCCGCTGACGGGAAACCGGATCGTCTCGCCCGAGCGCGCGCGCCGCATCAATGCGGTGATGCTGACCTGCGGCCATTATGACGGCTCGGGCGAATTCGCCTTCAAGGTTGGCATTCCGGGCAAGAGCGGCGTCGGCGGCGGCATCCTCGCCGTCGTGCCCGGCAAGGCTTCGATCGCGGTGTGGTCGCCGGGCCTCAACAAGGTCGGCAATTCGCTGCTGGGTTCGCTGGCGCTGGAGCGCCTCGCCAAGGCGATGGACTGGTCGATCTTCGCGCCCTGACGCGGCTGTTTTGCGGAGTATAATCGGGCTGGCGGGACGAATTGCGACGGCGGCGTGACCTGGATCAATTCATCCTTGCCCGGAATCCCTGAACTGGTCGTGTCGGGAGTCGGGCCGCAACTCGTGAGGGCATATGAACGGAGTCGTGGAGATCTGGCTGCTGATCGTCGGCCGTATCCTGATGGGTGGCTTGTTCGTCACCGCAGGATTGCAGCACTTCTTCGATTTCGATCTGCTCACGCGGCAGCTCGCCGAACGTCGCGTTCCCCTGCCGCAACTGATCCTCGTCATCGGTACCGGCTTTCAGATTGTCGCCGGCCTCGGCCTAATGTTCGGCTTCTACGTCCTGGCCTCCTCGCTCGGCCTCGTCGCCTTCACGCTCGTCGCGTCGATCCTGATGCTGAATTTCTGGGATCTCAAGGGCGAACCCCGCAAGACGGCGCGCCAGATCTGGCAGACCAACATCGCCATCATGGGTGGATTGCTGATTTCCGCGGCCTACGCGACGTAACAGCGCGCTTCCTCACCCGCACCGTGCGGCGATCCGCTCCAAGGCGGATGGCTTCCTCAAGCCCGCGTCGAACCCAGCGAGAATGGCGGCGGCGCATTCCTCGGGGGAGGCGACCGATGTGTCGATCTCCAGATCGTAGACCCCGGGCTCGTGGACGGCCTCCTGCCAGCGTCGCACCGGCGGCGGCACTTCATCGCCCGTCCCCGGCGACACATAGTTCCGGCCCGAGACGTCAGACCTTCTCCGCTGCATGATGATGTCCAGCGGGCAGCGGACGCCGACGAGCAGCGCCGGCAGGCCGGCGAGCCTATGCGCCGCGTCGACCTGCATTCCGAGCGGCTGCGCATAGGCGTCGTGATGGCCGACATCGGCGACGACGTCGAGACCGAGCCGGCTATGGGCGGCAATCGATTCGTAGAGCGCAGCAAAGAGCGACGGCAGCAGCGGTTCCAGGTCGGGCCGTTCCCCGCCCGGCCGCAGCCCGATCCCCGGCAGCAGTCGCGGCGGCAGCATCCGCTCCATATGCATGTCGACGCCGAGATTGATCCAGATGCCGCTCGGATCGGCCTGCAGCGCGGCGACGATCGAGGATTTACCGGATCGAGGGGCGCCGTTCAGGACGACGATTCGCCCAGGCGAGGTCACTCCGCCGCCGCCCGCATCGACAGATTGTCGAGCGAGGAGACGATGTGCTCGGCCAGCGCGTCCATGATCGGGGTCGAGGGGCGGTTCGGCGCGCGCATCAACCCGATCTCGCAGGGCGCGAGGCGCGGAAAGCCTTCCGCCTCGCCGAGAACGCGCATGCCCGGCCGCAGCGCCGATTCCGGCTGCACCGATATGGCGAGGCCGGCGAGGACGGCGGCGGCGAGAGCCGTCGAGTTATTGCTCGCATAGAGCAGGCGGTAGCGGCGGTTGGTGGTGCCGAGCGCCTCGATCGCTGTGCGTCGCCAGCAGCAAGTGTCGCGGCCGAGCGCCAGCGGCAGCGTCTCTTCTTCCTCAAGGCTGTGATGGTTGGAGACCACCCAGAGCAGCGGCTCCTGACGCACGACCTCGGCGGTCGGCGTCTCCTTGATATTGGTGATGATGCCAAGGTCAAGCTCGCCGGCGCGCAGCGCCTCGACCAGCTGGACTGTCGGTTCGCAGACCACCGTCACCTCGACGCGCGGGTTGGAGCGCGAAAACCGGGCGAGAATCTCGGGTAGGAAGCGGTCGGCATAATCGTCCGGGGTCCCAAGGCGGACACGACCGGATAGCTCTTCATCGTCGAAGGCGGCGACCGTTTCGTCGGAGAGACGCACCATGCGGCGCGCATAGCCGAGCAGCCTCTCGCCATGTTCCGTGAGCTTGGCGCTGCGGCCGTCGCGGCCGAAGATCGGCTTGCCGATCCGCTCCTCCAGCCGGCGCATCTGCATCGATACGGCCGACTGCGTCTTGTGCACGGTGTCAGCCGCGCGCGTGAAACTGCCGGAGTCGGCAATCGCCACAAAGGTGCGCAGCTGATCGAGATCGAGCAAATGGGCCATGTTCGAAACCTCACATTGGTCGTTCCGCCAGGCATTCCGCGCTTTTCTTCGCATGCCGGAAGATTTGCCAGCTCAAAGCGCAGGAAACGGGTGGTGGGACGGGGCAAAGACGGTCCAGTGTCGGGACCAGACGCTTTCGCCCATGCATCATCATTTCCGATGGCTGATATTAGAAACATTCGTTGGAATGATCAATCAGAATGGGCGAATGTTCGATTGTTCCCAAGTCGCGCATTCGAGCAACCCCTTCCGCATGATGGAAGGACCCCGACGCGCCTGCCGATGGAGGCTGCCATGACCACGTTCGAGACCTATTCCACCGAGACCCGCGCGCCGCGAGCCCGCACGATCCTTGCGATCGTTGCCGCTGCCGGCGCAGCCGTCGTGACGCGTATCCGCGCGTGGAAAAATCGTCGCGACGTGGCGCGCCTGCTTGAGTGGGACGCTCATATGCTCAGCGATATCGGCCTGACCCAAGGCGACGTCTATTGCGCCATGGCGGCTCGCGTCGATGAAGACCCGTCCGTGCAGCTTTCCATGTTCGCCATGGAGCGGCGCTTCGCCCATCAGGCCCAGGTTCGCGACCGGCTCTCCCGCGCCGCCGAGCTGCGCGCTCGCCACCGCTGACACCTTCCGGTGCCGGCCGCCGCCGGCATCGAGACCCCTGCAGCCGGAATTCCCCTGATCCCCTGGGGATTCCGCACTTGGCCCGCCGTCCCTACGGCGGGCCTTTTTGTTTGGCGAGGGCCCCGGTCAGCCCTGCTTCTTGCCGCCGCCGAACTGGTCGAAGATCCGTTCCATCGACTTCCAGTAATTATCCTGCATCGAGCGGCCGGCGTCGAACATGCGGTCGATGACTTCTTCCTGCGACATTGGTTCGTCCGGCTTCGGCTCGGGCGCCTTCTCCGGCTCCTTGCCGAGGAAGGCTTCCATCATCGTGACGAAGGGGAAATCGGCGGGCTTTGGCGCACTGGCCTTCGGCTGCGTCATCTCCTGCATGAACTTCGTGAACGGATTGCCAAAGCTCTCGGACTGACGCTGCAGGCCGCCCATCATCACATTGGCATAGACGGGCATCATGCGCCGGACGACGTCCTGCGCGATGCCGGTCGCCGCTTCCACCTGCAAGGCGACAGCGCGCGAGACCTCGGGCGAGCCGAACATAGCCTCGACGAGCTTGTTGCCGTCGGCCATGCCGGACGGCGTGACGGCCGAGAGCGGATTTTCGAAATAGGATTTGTACTGCCCGCCAGCGAGTTGCTGCCAGAAGGCTGTGACGCCGAACGGATCGGACGTGTTCTTCTTCAAGCCCAGCCAGAAGGCCGGCGTCATCGCTTCCAGCGCCTTGGCCTGCTGATCGGCCGGCAGCCCGAAATTACTGGAGGCGAGCGCCGCCATGGCGTTCCGCTGCGCATCCTGCATCATGTCGAAGAAGTTTGTCATCGCGCACTCCACCCTTGTTTCCCGATGATCGGGCGTGTGCGCGTCCACGTCAAATCGCCGCTCCGCCGAGCGGATCCGTCGATGGCCTCAATGGGCCATCACGACCGGAATGGTGAGGTTCTTCAGCATGCCGCGCGTGGCGCCGCCGAGGATCCATTCGAGCAGCCGGCTATGACCATAGGCGCCCATCACGACGAGGCCGGCGCCCGATTCGGTGGCATGGGCGCGCAGCGTCTTGGCGACGTCCTTGCCCGGGTTCGGGAGCGTCTTCACCGTCACTGCGATGCCGTGGCGCTTCAGATAGGCGGAGACTCGGTTTCCCGTCGGCAGCTCCTTGCCGTCGTCGACGATGACGACGTCAACGGTCGCCGCCGCCTGCAGCAGCGGCAGGGCCGAGCGCACGGCGCGCGAGGCGGTGATGGAGCCGTCCCAGGCGATGACGACATGGCGCGGATCGATCGTCGCGGCAGCCTTGCGCGGCAGCACCAGCAGCGGCGCGCCAGCATGGAACAACACCGCCTCGATCAGCGCCTCGCGCACGGGTTCGGGCCGGTCGGGGTCGTCCTCGCCGATGACGACGAGATCGGCGAGCCGGACCTCATGGATGATGTCGTCCATACCGCCGCCGGACATGACCTCGACGACATGCGATTCGAACGAGATGCCAGCCGCCTGCGCCTTCGCCGAAAAGTCGGCTTCGGCGACCTTGGCATCGGCAATGGCCTGGTTGCGGGCGCTGATCATGAAGTCGACGGGAACCGGCGTGACCGCATAGCCCGGAACGACGGGATCATAGGCCAGCGTGAGGCCGGTCAGATGTGCGCCGAGCTGGCTGGCAAGACCGATCGCCGCCGACGCCGCGCGCCGCTCGCCGGCAAGGTCGATGACGACGCTGATGTCCTTGATGTCCATGATAGCCCCTCTCTGGCCGCGCCGCGAATACCCGCGCGCGAGCCTCCCTCAATATGCGTATCGGCGGAAGACTTCGCCAATGTCGCGATTCCAACTCGTCTCGTATTCGCCAAGCAACCGCTCGGCCGGCGTCCGGCCGCTGGCGACGATTTCCCGCAGCGGCTCCAGATAGACGCTCTCATCATGGCCGTCGGCGTTCAGCCGAGCCCGCGCCACAAGGCCGGACCGTGCAATCTCGACCATCTGGCGGGCGATATCGCGCACCGTGCCACCGCGGAAAGGCGTCGCCAGCGCTGTCTTCGGCACGCCGTCGCGCAGCGCCTGCCGCTCCTCGGCCGTCCAGTCCTTGACGAGGTCCCAGGCGGCGTCGAGCGCGCTGCCATCATAGAGCAGGCCGACCCAGACCGCGGGCAGGGCGGTCAGTGTCCGCCACGGCCCGGCATCGGCGCCGCGCATCTCGATATATTTCTTGAGCCGCACATCGGGGAACAGCGTGGTCAGATGGTTGTTCCAGTCGGAAAGCGTCGCACGCTCGCCCGGCAGTCCCAGCAACCTGCCGGCGAGGAGGTCGCGGAACGACTGGCCAGCGACGTCGTGATACATGCCGCCGCGCTTGACGAAATACATCGGCACATCGAGCGCCCAGTCGACATAGGCCTCGAAGCCGAAGCCCTCGTCGAACACGAACGGAATGAGCCCGGAACGCTGGTTGTCCGTGTCGCGCCAGATCTCGGCGCGATTGTCCAGCAGGCCGTTGGCGCGATTGTCGAGGAAAGGCGAATTGGCGAACAGCGCGGTTGCGACCGGCTGCAGCGCCAGCGAGACGCGCATCTTCTTGACCATGTCCGCTTCGCTCGAGAAATCGAGGTTCACCTGCACGGTGCAGGTGCGGAACATCATGTCGAGCCCGCGCGTGCCGACCTTCGGCATGTAGCGCGACATGATCTCGTAGCGCGATTTCGGCATAACCGGGGTTTCGGCGAGCGACCAGATCGGCGAGGCGCCGAGGCCGAGAAAGCCGACGCCGAGCGGCTCGGCGCATTCGCGAACCTGCGCCAGATGCGCATGGATCTCGCGGCAGGTCTGGTGGATCGTCTCGAGCGGCGCGCCGGACAATTCGAACTGGCCGCCGGGCTCCAGCGAGATGGCACCCCCGCCGACCGGATCGACCAGGCCGATGATCAACCCGCGATCCTCGATCGGCTGCCAACCAAGCAGGCCTTCCATCAGTCGGAGAATACGCTCGATCCCGCGCGGGCCCTCATAGGGGACGGGCGAGAGATCGGCGATGTTGAAGCCAAACTTCTCGTGCTCGGTCCCGATCCGGAAGGCCGATTCGGGCTTCGAACCCGACGCGATCTCGGCAATGAGCTGATCGCGCGATTCGACGATCGAGGAATCGGAAGCGTCGCGGGCCATGAAAACTCCGGAAGGCAGAAACGGCGCGGCACATTAGCGGGGGGCCGGGGGAACGGCAAGGAAGGGGAGGACGGCGAACAGCGAACAGCGAACAGCGAACAGGTAACAAGGCGCTCCGTCATGAGGCCGAACTGGAGAAATTCGTGGCACAAGCCTTTAGTTGAAACTGCCGCAGAGACAATGGCCCAGGGCGTCTACGAAGCTATGATAGATAAGTATAGTAGTGATCGAGAAAATTTGACCAAATTGCTCCGGTCTCACTGTGTTGAATTTGGAGTTCGATACATCGCACCGTATAGCATAAATAATAACCTGCACGGTTTGGTCGAGTTTTGCGCATATATTCCAGATTTTGGAAGCAAAAACGGCGCTTTTGTCGATTTTTTTCCGGAAATGAATGTGATGGATTTGACCTATAGGAGATCTATCGCGAATAAGATGCGGGCATTTATTTCGTTTATCAATCCAGAATCGTTGGGCTCCGGTGCAGATTTCGTCGATTGTCTGGTCGACTGGGGCTACTATGGGAGCGATGAGCAATATAGCTCGAAGATGTTCGAACTCGGAATTCCTCGTTATAGATAATGACGCAATGAGATGGTCGAAGCTTAAGCAGCGGGTTGAAGAGCGCTTCGCTCCCGAAGCCGTCGGTCGGGTCGAGGTACATGTAACCCGCTATCACAGGGCTAACGATCGGGAAGGCGAGCTGTTCGTCACTCTCGACGGAACGAAAACATATGGCGCGTCGGACTGGAACTATTTCGCAGAAAAATACGGAAACGCGTTCAATTCCCCGAACCTCAAGAATTGGAAACCGATGGAAGAGGATGACGACGATTTGCTTGCGAGGGGTATCTGGTCTCAACACGAACTCATCGCCGGGATGTCGGAATCTCTCAATCAAACTATTGACGACATGCTCGCGAGTCCTCATCCGCTGATCCGCGCTCTCGCGATCCTCGACGTGCGTTGTGGACAGCGTCGACTGGCAAAATTGGACCTGGAGATCGAACACGAACTGGTCGTGAGATTTCACGGTTTGCGCACCGCCGGGCATCGTGCCTCGTTGGACACCGTCCAACAATCCCATTCGCGGAGCGAAGAGGCATCCGCTTGAAGTAGACCTTCCCCCCGAATCCATGCACGGATAGCCCGCTTAACAAAATCGGGAGGAACGCCATGACCGGGTCATCGAGGAACGTCGCCGTCATTACCGGGGGGACGCGCGGCATCGGCGCGGCGCTGGCGCGGGCGCTAGCGGCTCGCGACACCGATCTCGTGCTTTTTGGCCGAAATCGCGATTCGGAGGTCGAGAGCCTGCTGGCCGAACTTGGCAATCAGACATCCGTCGAGTTCGTCGCGGGCGATGCCGGCGATCCGGCGACCGCGCCAATTCTGGTCGACGCCGCTATGCAGCGCTTCGGGCGGATCGATTATCTGGTGCCGGCGGCGGGCGGCGGCGTGCCTGGAACCGCGCTGACCGTGACGCCGCAAGCCTGGGAGGATGCGTTCCGCGTCCACGTCCATGCGCCGTTCCATCTTTTCCGCGCCGCCCATGAAGCGCTCGCGGTGCGCGGCGGATCGGTACTGCTGGTTTCCTCGGTTGCCGGCCTTCGCGGCGTTCCGGGCGCGGTAGCTTATGCAACCGTCAAGGGCGCGTTGCTGCAACTAGGCCGCACGCTGGCGCGCGATCATGCCGGCGAGAACATCCGCGTCAATATCATATGCCCCGGCATCATCGAGACCCGATTCCACGCCGCGATGACGCCGGAAGCGCGCAAGAACAATCTCGAAAACCGCATCCCGCTGCATCGCTTCGGTACGGCGGAGAACGTCGCCACCGCCTCGATAGAACTGCTCACCAACCCCTTCATCACTGGCGAAACGCTGGTCGTGGACGGCGGCATGAGCATGCGCGTGGTCTGAGCCAAGAGGAACCAACAAGAGGAACCAATCCGCTTCAAGGCGCGTTCCTCTCCTGACGGGATGGCCCGATTGCCGTCCCTAACAACAGGAGAAGCGCCATGAAGAACAGAATTTTCCTCGCCGGCGCCGCCCTTGCGGCAGGCCTCTTTGCCGTCGCTCCCGGAGCCTCGGCCCAGGGCGTCATGATCGGCCCGGACGGCGTGCAGATCGTGCCGCCGGGCTTCGATCGCGGCCCGCCGCCGCCTCCGCCGCGCGGCTATGATCGGGATCAACAGCGTTATGGTGAGAATGACGAGATCGGCCCGCGCGAGGCGCGGCGGATCGCCCGTTCCGCCGGCATGGCGCAGACCTATGATGTCGGCCGTCGTGGCGGTGTCTGGATCGTGCGCGGTGAGGATCGCCGAGGCCGTGACCTTCGCGTCGTGATCAGCGCCCGCAGCGGCGAGGTCGTCAACGTCGATCGGCGCGGCTAACGCTTCCCAAGTACGATCCAGTTGCCGGCCATCACCAGCACGAGGCCGGTGATGGCCAGGATCGTCCAATGATAGCCCTCGAAGATTGTCGAGATCGCCAGCGCGAAGACGGGGAACATCACCGTCGAAAAGCCTGCCCGGCCGGAGCCGATCCGGCCGAGCAGCGTCAGATAGGCGAGGAAAGCGATCACCGAGGACACGATCGCCAGCCAGAGCAGCGAGGCGACATAGGTGACGCTCCAGTCGAAGGCGAAGGTCTCGCCATTGACGATCGCCATCCCGGCCAGCAGCAGCGCGCCATAGGCCATGCCGAAGGCATTGGCGCCGACGACCGAGACGCCACGGCGTTGGGTCGAAGCCGACAGCATGTTGCCGATGCAGAAGGTCAGCGTGCCGCCGACGCAGAGCGCGAGGCCGATCGCGGCATGGGCGTCGAAATCGGTACCCGCGATCTGCGGCCGGAACATCAGCGCCACCCCTGTGAAGCCGAATACCGCGCCGATCAGCGTCCGCCGCTCGACCGGTTGGCGCAGGAAGATCGCCGCCAGCAGCATGTTGAAGACCGAGGCGAGCGAGAAGATCACGGCGAGCAGCCCCGAGGGCAGCGCCCCACCGCCATGATAGAACTGCACGAAATTCATCGAGAACAGGAAGACACCGAGCCCGGCAAAGCGCAGATGTAGCGACGGGGCGAAGGAGAGCTTTTCCCGCCGGACGATCGCGACGGCGAAGGTGACGATCGCGGCGATGGCAAACCGCCAGGTCAGCGAGACCTCGGGCGCGATCGTGCCGAGCTGGAGCTTCAGTGCAATCCAACTCGTCGACCATGCGAAGACCACGACCGCATAGAGGGCGTAGTCGAAGCCATGCATCGGCCGCGTGAAAGGCAGAGCGGTGCGCCCGGCGGGAGAAGCTTCGGCTGCGCGCATCGCTGGTTCGGTTCCTGTTGCCGACGGGAGCTATGCTCTCGCGCCAGGTCGCCGTCCAATCAAAGCTCGTGAAGCGCGGTCGCAACGCTGCTGATGGATGGCGTTTCGTCCCATCCGTCAACGGAGTTGAGCACATAAGCGTGATCACCCGGTCCGAAACCACGGCCGGCGCTATGTCTGCCCTGTCCGGCGCTTCCTGGCGCGGCTTTTTGTCTCGACGGAGAGCCTCGCTCGCTCCGTTCAGTTGGCAGTCTCCATCGGTTCCAACAGGCGGCCGTCATGCGCAAACGAGTTCTTATCGGCGTCGGGTCTCTTCTCCTCATACTCGGCGCGGGCGCTGCCTATTTCCATTTTTCCATCCCGCCCAGCGGCACGGCTCTCGCGCAGGAGGCGCCCTCGGGCGGGGGCGGAAAGGGCGGCCGGCACGCAGGCGGCGGCGCGGCCCCGGTGAAAGTCGCGACGGCAACCACGGGCGATCTGCCCGTTCGCCGTTCGACCATCGGCTGGATCCAGTCCAAGGCGGCGACGACCATCACCACGCAGCAGACGGGCATCGTGACATCGATTGCCGTGGCGAACGGCCAGGAGGTCAAGACCGGCGATCTGATCCTCCAGTTCGACGACCGCGCGGCTGAGGCGACCCTGGCGCGCGATCACGCCGCGCTGGCGCGGGACCAGACAACGGTCGTGTCGACCACGGCCGATCTGCAGCGGGTTCAGGACCTCGTCAAACGCCAGGTCGATTCCGCCCAGCAACTGGATGTTTCGACAGCCGCCGCGGCGAGCGCCAAGGCCGTGATCTCGCTCGACGAGGCCAATATCGCCGCCGATCAGGTCGTCGTCGACGAAATGAAGATCCGTGCGCCGCATGCGGGCCGCCTCGGCGCGGTCGCGGTCACGGTCGGCAGCCTCGTCCAGCCTGGCAGCGCCATCGTGACGCTCACCGATGTCGACAACATCGAAGCCGTGTTCACGGTCTCCGATGCCGATGCCGGCCTGTTGCGGGCTTCGCTCGCTGAGGGAGCGGTGCCGGTGCATGTGCGCTCCGCCGACAGCGGAGGGGCCGGGGCTCCCGCGCTCGATGCCACGGTCGATTTCATCGACAGCACCATTGTCCAGGGCTCCGGTACCATGGCGGCCCGCGCCTCGCTGGCCAATGACAAGCGCCTGTTCTGGCCGGGCGAGGCGGTGAACATCGATGTGGATTTGTCGGTCCATCGCGGCATCGTGCTTGTTCCCTCGGTGGCCGTGCAGCAGGGGCAGAACGGGCCGGAGATCTTCGTCGTCAAGGCCGACGGCACGATCGATGTCCGCAATGTCGAGGTCGCGGGCATCGTCGGCGACCAGGCCGGCATTGCCAAAGGTCTCGCCAAGGGCGAGCAGGTCGTGACCGAGGGCCAGCTCTCGCTCACCGCCGGCCAGAAGGTGACGGTGCGCGACGCGTCCGGCGGGAGCGGCGGCGATCCGGCGTCCAAGAAGTCCCGTCCGGGCGCCGGCACGGCCACGGAGAATGCATCGTGAAGATCTCCGAGCTGTGCATCCGCCGCCCGGTCGCCACGACGTTGTTCTTCCTCGGCATCGCCATGGCCGGCATCTTCGCCTATCAGCAATTGCCGGTCGCGGCGCTGCCCGAGGTGAGCTTCCCGACCATCAGCGTTTCGGCCCAGCTCCCCGGCGCCTCGCCGCAGACCATGGCGACGGCGGTTGCGACACCGCTGATAAAGCAGTTCGAGACCATCTCCGGCATCGATACGATCAGCGCCACGAGCTCGCTCGGCTCCTCGCAGATCGTGCTGCAATTCGCGCTGAGCCAGAATATCGACGCGGCGGCCGGCGACGTTCAGGCGGCGATCGACCGGGCGCAGCGGCAATTGCCGACAAATATGACGAACCCGCCAAGCTACCGGAAGGTCAATCCGGCCGACGCGCCGGTGCTGTTCCTGGCCGTGCGCGGGCCGACGCTGCCCATGTCGACCATCGACGACTTCGCCGAGAACATCATCTCGCCGACCCTGTCGACCCTGACCGGCGTGGCCCAGGTTTCGGTCTATGGCGGCCAGACCTATGCCGTCCGTGTCCAGGTCGATCCGGACAAGCTGGCGACCCGCGGCATCGGCCTCGATCAGGTGGCGAGCACGCTGTCGGACGCCAACAGCCAGACGCCGGTCGGCACGCTGCAGAACAAGAGCCAGTCCTTCGTCATCGATGCGCCGACGCAGATGACCAACGCGGCCGAGTTCCGCCAATTGATCATCGCCGATTCGAACGGCAGTCCTGTTCGCCTCTCCGACGTCGCCAATGTCGTCGATTCCGTCGAGAACGCGCAGACGGCCGGATGGTATGATGGCGGCCGCTCGATCATCCTCGCCATCCAGCGCCAGCCGAGCGCCAATACCGTGGCCGTCGTCGACGCGGTGAAGGCGGCGCTGCCCAAGCTCGAAGCCTCGATGCCGGGCGCCATGACGATCAGCGTCCTCAACGATCGCTCGACCTCGATCCGCGCGGCGATCAGCGATGTCGAGATCACGCTCGGCATCACCATCGTGCTGGTCGTTCTGGTGATCTATCTTTTCCTCGGCAAGGCGTCGGCCACCATCATCCCCGCTCTTGCCGTGCCGCTATCGCTGGTCGCGGCCTTCGGCGGCATGTACTGGCTCGGCTTCTCGATCGACAATATCTCGCTGCTCGGACTGACGCTCGCCGTGGGCCTCGTCGTCGATGATGCAATCGTGATGCTCGAGAACATCATGCGCCATATCGAGATGGGCAAGGCTCCGTTCCAGGCCGCGCTCGACGGCAGCGCCGAGGTCGGCGCGACCATCGTCTCCATGACGCTGTCGCTCGTCGCCGTCTTCCTGCCGATCCTTTTGATGGGCGGCGTCGTCGGCCGTCTCTTCAACGAGTTCGGCGTCGTCGTCACGCTCGCGATCGCCGCCTCGGCCGTCGTCTCGCTGACGCTGACGCCGATGCTCGCCGCGAGACTACCACGCTCGGCGGCCGGGCATGGACGCTTCGGGCCGGCGGCCTGGTTCGAAATCGTCTTCAACAAGGTCGAGGGCGGCTATGGCCGCGGCGTCGCCTGGTGCATCGCCCACCGCTTCGTCATCCTGACGGTGTTCCTGGCGACGGTCGCCACCTCGGGCTGGCTGTTCGTGACGCTGCCGAAGGGCTTCTTTCCGGAGGAGGACATCAGCCAGCTTTCGGTGTCGACGCAGGCGCGCCAGGACATTTCCTTCGACGCCATGGTCGGCCTGCAGCGGCAAGTGGAAAGCGTCCTTCGCGCCTCGCCCTATGTCGAGCATGTCGCGACGTTCGTCGGGGGCGGGCCGGGTTCGCAGACGCTGAACTCCGGCTCGCTCTCCGTCCAGCTGAAGCCGAAGGACGAGCGGCCGCCGCTGTCCGACATCACCGCCGCGCTTCGCCGCGACCTCGGCAAGATCGCCGGCATCCGCTCCTACATCGTGCCGGTCCAGAATTTGCGCATCGGTGGCATGAATTCGGCCAGCACCTACCAACTCGTCGTGCAGTCGCTCGACGAGAAGTCCCTCGACGAATGGACGACGAAGCTGACGGACGCGATGCGGTCGGATCCTCGTTTCGTCGATGTCGCCAACAATCTGCAGAACAATGCGCTGCAGGCGCGCCTCGTCATCGACCGCGACAAGGCCGCCGCACTCGGCATCTCCGCCGCGACCTTGCGCACCACACTGGAGGACGGTTTCGGCACCGACGTCGCGACGACGATCCAGTCGACCGGGTCGAGCTATGACGTCATCCTGGAATATGACCCCGACATCGCCTGGTCGGATGCGAGCCTTTCGACGATCCGTGTTCGCTCCTCGACCGGCACTCTCGTGCCGCTATCGAGCTTTGCCAGCGTCGAGCGCGTTTCGGGCCCGGTGACGGTGAGCCAGCTCGGCCAGCTTCCGGCGGCGACGATTTCGTTCAACCTGCCGGCCGGCGTTGCGCTCGGCGAGGCAACCGACGCCGTTACTGCGCTGAAGGGCCAGCTCGGCGTGCCGGCGAATATCTATACGTCCTATGCCGGCACGGCGCAGGTGTTCCAGGATTCGCTCTCGACGCAAGGTATTCTGATCCTGGCGGCGGTGCTGACCATCTATGTCGTACTCGGCATGCTCTATGAGAGCTTCATCCATCCGCTGACCATCCTTTCGGGCCTGCCATCCGCCGCGCTCGGCGCACTCTTGGCGCTGCGCCTGTTCGGGCTCGACCTTTCGGTGATCGCGCTCATCGGCATCCTGATGCTGATCGGCATCGTGAAGAAGAACGCGATCATGATGGTCGATGTCGCGATCTCCGAGCAGCGCGACGAGGGGCGAAACGCGGCCGAGGCGATCCATCTCGCCGCCGTGCGCCGGTTCCGCCCGA
Source organism: Kaistia algarum (assembly GCF_026343945.1). NCBI lineage: Bacteria > Pseudomonadati > Pseudomonadota > Alphaproteobacteria > Hyphomicrobiales > Kaistiaceae > Kaistia > Kaistia algarum. The sequence goes on along the minus strand of NZ_JAPKNJ010000001.1, from coordinate 621,419 downwards.
TCATGATGACGACCTTCGCGGCGCTCCTCGGCGCGCTGCCGATTGCGCTCGGCAGCGGCGCCAGCGCCGAATTGCGCCAGCCGCTCGGCATCGCCGTCGTCGGCGGCCTCGTCGTCTCGCAATTGCTGACGCTGTTCATCACGCCGGTCATCTATGTCGAGATGGAACGCTTCAGCGCTTTCCTCGGCCGTTTGCGCCGTCGGCCGGCGACGGGGAGTGAGGCGACGCCATCTCCGCATGCGGCGTTGCCTCAAGGAGCTGGCGAATAGGCGTGAGTCGTCATCCGCTACGCGAGCGGCTACAACATGCGAAGAACCGCTCCGCCGCCCTGGCGGGGCGGATCGCTGCCTTGTCGCTCAACGCTGGGACCTGAACCATGCGCCTTTTGAAGACCCTGGCCTTTGCGGGCCTCGCCGTGATTGCCGCCACGGCCTCCTTCGCCGCTGACCTGCCGGACCTCAAGGGCCGCACCATCGTCGCGGTGACCGAGAATGCCTATACCCCGCTCAATTTCGTTGATCCCAAGACGGGGCAAGGCATCGGCTGGGAATATGACGCCTTCAACGAGATCGCCAAGCGGCTGAACGCCAAGGTCGATTGGAAGCTCGCGAGCTGGGATACGATGATCCAGGCCGTGCGCGACGGCCAGTTCGATGTCGGCATGGACGGCATCACGATCAATGACGAGCGCAAGAAGCAGGTCGCCTTCTCCGACCCCTACATGGTCTCGCAGCAATATATGCTGGTGCGCGACGGCGAGAACCGCTTCACCGATGCGAAGTCCTTCGGCGCGAACAAGGATCTCCTCGTCGGCGCGCAGGCCGGCACGACCAATTTCTATGTCGCGATCTACAGCGTGCTCGACGGCGACGAAAAAAACCCGCGCGTCAAGCTGTTCGAAACCTTCGGCGCTTCGGTACAGGCACTGAAAGGCGGCGATGTCGACACGGTTCTGATGGACCAGACCTCGGCCAATGGCTACATCGGCGCCTCGCCGGGCTCGTTCAAGATTGTCGGCGGTCCGCTCGGCACCGAGGAGTTTGGCTTCATCCTGAAGCCCGGCTCCGACCTGGTCGAACCCATCAACGCCGCGATCGCCTCGATGAAGGCCGACGGCACCTTCGACAAGCTGAACCAGAAATGGTTCTACGAATATCGCGCCGGGCAGTAGCTTCTCTTGACGCCCAATCTTGCAGAACCTGGCTCCCCCTCTCCCTCCGGGAGAGGGCTTCGCACCTTGGCGAGCGTAGCGAGCTTAGGTGCGAAGGGTGAGGGTCTTTCCCTTCACCGAAATGCGCCAAGACCCTCACCCTTCCGGCCTAAGCCTCTCGGCCGCTTCGCGTCCTGCGAGGCCAAGGCCGAAAGCCCTCTCCCAGAGGGAGAGGGAAGGGAGAGCGTCTCGTTCCCATGACCCCGCCTCGGAAGCCTGGCCGCGAGATTCCCTATTGGCTGCTCGCCATTGTCTTGCTCGGCGTGCTCTTCCTCTGGCTGATCGTCTCGAACGGCGACTATGCGAACATCTTCGCCGCCGTGCGGCAGGGCGTGTTCGTCACGCTCTGGGTGACGGCCATCGCCTTCGCGCTCGCCACGGCGCTAGGCCTCGCCATCGCGATGGCGCGAACCTCGCGGCACAGGGTCCTGCGCGAAGTCTCGACCTTCTATGTCGAGATCGTGCGCGGCGTCCCGATGCTGGTGCTCCTGTTCTACATGGCCTTCGTCGGCGCGCCGCAACTGGTCGCCGCGTGGAATTTCGTCCTCGCGAGGCCGATCGAATGGGGCGTGCTGCCAGCCTTCACGGTGCGCGATTTCGACATGAGCGCGCGGGCCATCGCCGCTTTGATGATCGGCTATTCGGCCTTCCTCGCCGAGATCTTTCGCGCCGGGATCGAGGCGGTGCCGCGCGGCCAGACCGAAGCGTCGTGGTCGCTCGGCATGAGCCGCCTGCAGACCTTCCGCCTCGTCACCCTGCCGCAGGCGACCCGCACCATCCTGCCGCCGCTCGGCAACGACTTCGTCTCGATGATCAAGGATTCCGCACTGGTCTCGGCGTTGGGCGTCCAGGACCTGACCCAGCTCGGCAAGGTCTATTCATCCTCGACCTTTCTCTTCTTCGAAACCTACAACGTGGTGGCGTTCCTCTATCTCGTCATGACTATCAGCCTTTCGCTGCTGGTCCGGGCGCTGGAGGCAAGGATGCGGAAGAGCGAGCGATCATAGCTGAATAGAATATAGAAATCTATGCAATATTGGTGCAAGGCTTACAATAAAGCCCAAAAAGAAAAGCCTGATTCCGATCTTTAAGAGCTTAGTATTTTCTGACATTCGTTTATTGTTGTCTTTGATTTGTTGGCTATAGTGTACTGCCGAGTGGGTCAACGAGTCTTTGAATGTCAGTCCCCGCTTTATGTCATCCACCCAATTCTCCGGGTCATTGCCCAAAAAATCGAAGTCGATAGGCTCTGCCGCTCTGAAGGCAAGTAGCATTGATACAAATGAGAAAATAAAGAAAATCGACAAAGACACAGCCGCGTAGGTGAGTTTTCCATCTGGAGAAAGTTGTGACACGGCAACGATAGCGGCAATCGATCCAGCCGAAAGGCTCGCCATAACTGATCCAAAAGTCATGGCTCGTGCATCGGATTGGAGTGCTGCAGTTAATTGGGACTCTGAATACAACTCAGCTTGTCGAATTATCTCCTGAATTGTATCTTCAGTCGCTCTATTTAGATCGTCAAAGAGAGGCATAGCATGGATATCGCGGTACTGCCTAGCAAACCCCCCACCGGAAAGAAAAGCCCCGGCTCTGGCACTTTCCGGGACCACGATACCTCAAGACCTTCGCAGAAGCCAATACCACCCTCGAAGACAGTTCCACCTTCGAAGCCGCCCCCACCTTCGAAGCCGAAGAACTGACTCGAATACTTGGATCGATCGACTTTACCCCACCACCACGATATGCAGGCTCCTCGGCCCGTGCGCGCCGAGCAGCAGCTTCTGCTCGATGTCGCCGGAGCGGGACGGGCCGGTGATGAAGTTCACCGTGCGCGGCAGCACGCCGTCGCCATAGCGGGCACGGACGCGGTCGAAGGCGCTTTCATAGTCTCCGACGATGTCGCCGGCCGAGAGCACGACGATGTGGTAGTCCGGCAGGAAGTTGAGCGTCGACGGGTTGTCCGGTCCGGAGAGCATGACGACGGTGCCGGTTTCGGCGACGCCGGCCTCGGCATGGCTCAAACCGACGAGGTCGCGGCCGGCGGTTGGGCCGGTCGAGATTGAAAGCTGCGGCGCCTTCTCCCAAGGGAGCGAGGCGAGGCGTAGATCCTCGCCATGCTTCAGTTCCGCCGGCAAGTTCTTCGAGCGCAGATACATCGCGATCGCCTCGGGAACGAGGACGGCCGAGGGCACGCGCTCAACGCTCGCCAGCGCCTTGTCGGCCTGCTGGACGAAGAGCGCGATTCGCTCTGGCTCGGGAAGCTGCCCGCGCGCCGGAATCACGCCGCGCGGTACATTGGCGAGCCGCTCCGCCACTTCGCGCCGGCGCGATTCCTCGTTGCCGGTGACGCCGAGCGACTGCCGAATCTTGGAGAGAACCGCTTCACGCCCGTTCATGCTGCCGACCCCCGCTTCGCCTTCCACTGCTGCTGGAACGTTGCCCCCTCCGGTGCCGGGAAATCGCGATATTTCGTCCAGCCACCGGCGAGCGGCAGGAAGGTGAACTTGCCCCTGGAACGGCCGAACGCACCTAGCACGCGCATCGCGAGGCCCGTGCCGAACTGGTAGAGCTTTGGCCGCTTGGCGAAGAACGACCAGAAGGAGAGCCCCCAGCGCACGGTGGCGGGCGAGAGGTTGCGCTCGAATTCGCGCTCGCGCCAATGCCGCATCATCTTCGGCAGCGGAATGCGCATCGGGCAGACGCTCTCGCAGCGCCCGCAAAAGGTCGAGGCATTGGGCAGGTGCCCAGTGTGATCGATGCCGACCAAAGTCGGAGTCAGCACGGCGCCCATCGGGCCCGGATACACCCAGCCATACGCATGGCCGCCGACCGTATGATAGATCGGACAATGGTTCATGCAGGCGCCGCAGCGTATGCAGCGCAGCATGTCCTCGAACTCGGTGCCGAGCATCGACGAGCGGCCATTGTCGAGGATGACGACGTGGTATTGCTCCGGCCCGTCTGGATCGCCTGGGCGGCGCGGACCGGTGGAAAACGTCGTGTAGACCGACATTTCCTGCCCGGTCGCCGAGCGGGCCAGCACGCGCAATATCTGCGAAGCGTCGTTCAGCGTCGGCGTGATCTTCTCGACCGAGGCGATGACGATGTGGATTTTGGGCAGAATCTGCGTCAGGTCGCCATTGCCCTCATTGGTGACGATGACCGAGGTGCCGGTCTCGGCGATGAGGAAATTGGCGCCGGTGATGCCGACATCGGCGGCGAGGAATTTCTCGCGCAAGACGGATCGCGCCTCGCTCAGGAGCGAGGCAGGCTCAGTGAGGTCGCGGTCGGCGGGGAAATCCTTGTGCACGCGGCGGAAATCGGCCTCGACCTGCTCCTTGTTGAGGTGCACGGCTGGGGCGATAATGTGGCTCGGCCCCTCGTGGCGGAGCTGGATGATGTATTCGCCGAGATCGGTCTCGACGGTGCTCATGCCCTGCGCCTCGAGATGATCGTTGAGGCCGATCTCCTCGGCGATCATCGACTTGCCCTTGGTCACGGTCTTGGCGGCGACGCTCCTGCAGATCGCAGCGATGATCTCGCAGGCGTCCTTCGCCGTCTCCGCGAAATGGACGTGCCCGCCAGCCTCGGTCACCTTGGCCTCATAGGCTTCCAGATAGAGGTCGAGATGGGCGAGCGTGTGGTTCTTGATGTCGCGCGCATTGTCGCGGAGCGCCTCGAATTCCGGCAGAGCGGCGGCGGCCTTGGCCCGCTTGTCGATGAAGCCGACACGCACATTGCTGAGCGCCTTCTGCAACGGCTCGTCGTGCAGCGCGTGGCCGACATTCGACTTGAACTGAGGCGAGGTGAGATGCAACGAGGCCTACTCCGGCAGGAAGTCTTCTTGGCGGAGCTGTTCCAGCGTCCATGGGCATTCGGCGGGGAAGGCGGATTTGGGCAGGCCGGTTTCGTCTGCGGCTTCGCGCACAGACCTTCGATAGACGCGATCGACAATCTGGCCGGCCTGGCCTGCCAGAGTCCTGCTGTCCACCTCCCGACTCTGGATGTTGTCGCGTTCCCTGCCAATCGTGACCCTCCACGACGTCGATCGTTTCGACGGCTGGAACTTCCACTTCAGCAGATGCGCGATGAGCAGGCGATAGGATGACTCGAGCGCATGCAGCTTCTCGCTCCCCATGTCCTCGAGTTCCCTGATCACGTTGGGCAGGTCGACTTCGTTGATCCGCTTCAGCCGCAGCAATTCGATTTGCTCGTAGAGCCACAGATAGTCATCGTCCTCGTAGTCCGTCGGCGGATTGTAGAGCGGCTTTTCCTTGGCGAGGCCCATGGTCTTCTCCAGACGCGGCTCAGAAAGTTCTGTGTCGATCATGACACGTTCGCCCCAAAGGGGCGAGATTGTCCGGCAATTCCGGCTCCGCTGGGCGGCCTGGGGCACATCGCCGGGCGCATCAGCTTTCCTCGGCGAAGGCGGCTTGATAGTGCGCCGCGCTGGAGGGATCGAAGCAGCAGAAGACGACGCTTTCGATCGCCGCATCGGCGATCGCGCGGCGTGTCGTCGACACCGCGATCCGGGCCGCCAGATCCCCCGGGAAGCGATAGATGCCGGTCGAAATGGCCGGAAAGGCGATCGACCGGATATCGTGCCGGACCGCCAGAGCGAGCGAATTGCGGTAGCAGCTTTCCAGCAGTTCTGGTTCACCCTTGTCGCCGCCCTGCCAGACCGGCCCGACCGTGTGGATCACGCGCCGGGCTGGCAGCTTGTAGCCTTGGGTGATCTTGGCTTGACCCGTCTTGCAGCCATGCAGCATCCGGCATTCTTCCGCGAGCTTCGGGCCGGCCTTGCGGTGGATCGCGCCGTCGACACCGCCTCCACCGAGCAGCGATGAGTTCGCGGCGTTGACGATCGCGTCCAGTTCGAGCGTGGTGATATCCGCGATGATGACGGAAAGCTCCGTGCCGTTCTCGACGAGGAGAGCCGGGATCTGCATGGGCTACGTTACCGCTTCTCGCCGATCGCCGGGCCTTCGGCCATGCCGGCCAGCACCTCGGCGACGTGGCGGACTTGGATCTTCGAGCCTTCGCGCTTCAGCTTGCCGGCCATGTTCATCAGGCAGCCGAGATCGCCGGCCAGCAGCGTCGTGGCGCCGGTGGTCTCGATATCGGCGGTCTTGCGCTCGACGATCGCGTTCGAGATGTCGGGATATTTGACGCAGAAGGTGCCGCCGAAACCGCAACACACGTCCGGGTCCTGCATCTCGGTGAGCTTCAGCCCCTCGACCGAGGCGAGCAGCTTGCGCGGCTGCTTCTGAATGCCGAGCTCGCGCAGTCCTGAGCAACTGTCGTGATAGGTGACGCTGCCGGCGAAGCGCGCCTCGACCGTGCCGACGCCGATGACGTCGGTGAGGAACGAAACGAGTTCATAGGTCTTGGCGGTGAAGGCGCCGACGCGCGACGCCCAGGAGGCGTCGCCCCTGAAGAGATCGCCATAATGCGACTTCATCATGCCGGCGCAGGAGCCGGACGGCGCCACGACATAGTCATAGGGCTCGAAGGCCGCGATGACGCCTTCGGCGATGGCGCGCGCATCGGCCCGGTCGCCGGAATTATAGGCGGGTTGGCCGCAGCAGGTCTGCGCCGCCGGCACGAAGACCCGGCAACCGGCATCCTCGATGAGCTTGACGGCAGCGAAGCCCACATTCGGGCGGAACAGATCGACCAGGCAGGTGACGAAGAGGCCAACGGTGGGTTGCTTCGTGGTGGGCATCGTCGCTTCTATCCCTTGCGTGCCGTATTCTTGCTCTTGGCATCCGTGGTCTTGATCGCCGTCCGACGGATGGGACGACCGACATTCGCCTGCTCTTCCAGCCGTATGAGGCGCAGCGTCGCGATCTCGAGTCGCGCGCCAGCCTCTGCCTCGGCCTTCAGCGCGGTTTCGATATAGTCGATATGGTCGATCGCGGCGCGGCGGCTCGCCGCTGCGTCGCTGGCGAGGATCGCGTCCAGGAGGGCGCGGTGCTGGTCGAGAATCGCGTCGCGGGCGCCACCCCGATAATAGAGCCGGCTGCGGTTCTGGAAGACGCCGTCCGAGAGCAGACGGTAGCAGGCGCGCAGCACATGGATCATGACGATGTTGTGCGTCGCCTCACCGATCCCTTTGTGGAACTCGACGTCGAGCGACGCCTCGCGGGCGAAGTCGGTCGCCGCATGCGCGGCTTCCATCTCGGCGAAGAGCCGTTTCAGGATGATCCGGTCGGCTTCGGTCGCTCGGTTGGCCGCCATGGCGGAAGCCGTCGCCTCGATCTCGCGGCGGAATTCGAGATAGTCGCCGCCGGCCTTGGGGGAGGCGGCGATCAGGCTGACGATCGGTGCGGCGAATATATCGCCCTCGATGGCCGCGACATAGGTTCCGCCGCCGTGGCGGCTCTCGATCAGGCCATGGCCTTCGAGCGCCTTCAGCGCCTCGCGCAGGATCGGCCGCGACACGCCGAGCTGCACGGCAAGATCGCGTTCGCCCGGCAGACGGTCGCCCGGATGCAGAACGCCTTCGAGCACCAGATGCTCGATCTGGCGCGCTACATCGTCGGCGGTGGCACGGGGTGCGACAGGCTGGAACAGCATGGCGCCATCTATCACCGATGGATTGGAACTGGTCAAGAAATCGATCCAGTTCGGAAACGGCAGCATTGTGCCATCTCGGCGGGCGTGAAGCAGGATTAATTTCTGGGTCTGAAGTACTGTTTGTCGGAGGGCATGCGGTTGCGCGAGCCGGACGAACCCGTCTAATGGCGGCTCGCAAGGGGGAGGGCGCCATGCGCGAAGGACCAGGCCGCTTCACGGACCATCCGCTCAGGGCGGCGGCCTTGCACGAGGTGCATGCGCGGCCCTTCCAGATGATGGAAGCGCCGCGGATCGTGCTCCATCTCGCCTTCATGACCGATGCGGCGCAGGCGGGGGCCGCGCGCGAGCGTCTCGCCGCGCTTTGCCTGCGCAACGGCCTTCCCATGCCGGCCGACCATGCGCGCCACCATGTCGTGCCGCTTTCCGGCGGCTTTCTGCGCTGGGAGGCGCATGCCGAATTCACGACCTATAGCTGGGACGCGCGCGGCGGAGTGGGTGCCCTGCCGGCGGAAACGCCGTTCGGCGAGGCCTTCGAGGCGCCCGGCCCGCTGATGGTGGCAGCAAGGCTCGATCTCCTGCGCGACGAACGCCCCGTCGCGCATCTGGTCGAGAATTTCGATCCGGGTTCGCTGGCCGTGTCGCAGGCCGCCGGCGGCCGCGTGGTGATCGCGACGGATTTCCGTGAGGATGGCGACGGCTATACGCGTCTTCTCGTCGTCGATCGCGGTCTTGGTCCGCAGGAGGCCGGGCCGATCGTGCAGCGCCTCCTGGAGGTCGAGACCTACCGGACGCTCGCGATGCTCGGCCTGCCGGAGGCCCAGCGCCTGCAGCCGGAGATCCGCCGCGTCGAGAACGAACTGGTCAAGATCGGCGGCCTTTTCCGCGCGAGCGAGGGGCTGGAGGCCAATCGGGACCTGCTCGACGAATTGACGCTGCTGGCCGGCGAAGTCGAATCCGGCGCGGCCGAAACCTCGTTCCGGTTCGGCGCTTCAAGAGCCTATGCCGAGATCGTCGGCCTGCGTTTGAAGGCGATGGATGAACAGCCGATCGAGGGCTATTCGAGCTTTTCCGATTTCCTTGCCCGGCGCATGCAGCCGGCGATGCGCACCTGCCAGACGCTGGAGAACCGCCAGCAAGATCTGTCGCGTAAGCTCGCTAGAGCCGCCGCCCTGCTGCGCGCCCGCGTCGATGTCGAACTATCCCAGCAGAACCGCGCGCTGCTCGATTCCATGAACCGCCGTGCCCGCCTGCAACTCCGTCTGCAGCAGACGGTCGAGGGGCTGTCGGTGGCGGCGGTCAGCTATTATGTCGTCGGCCTGATTGGCTATCTCGCCAAGGGCTCCTCGGTCCTCGGCGTCGAGCTCGACCCGGCCCATGTCACGGCCTATGCGGTGATCCCGGTGGCCCTGATGGTCTGGTTCGTCGTTCGCCGGGTGCGCGGAGAGCACAAGGACGGACCCGGCGACGACTGAGTTCCTGCGCCTCAGGCGGTCCGCGAGAACGCTTCCTTCAAGAGCGCGAAGAACAGGTCGCGATCGGCGTCGAAGGCGACATGGCAGTTCGGTGCCTTGCGGCGGAATGCTTCCGTGCGGACCTGCGTGTCGATCACGGTGCGCCCGACGGTCAGGGTTCCGGCGGTCTCGACATCCACATGCAGGAACTTGGTCGTGATCACCTCGGGACGGATCAGCGAGGCGACGGCGAGCGCGTCATGGATCGGTGCATGGCCACCGCCGGGCAGCGGCTGCACGGCGTCATAGGCGGCGATGCGGTGATTGATGAACAAGGACGCCGCCTTGCCGGCCGGCGTGCCGAGACCCTCCAGCGTGGCGCTGTTCTGGGAGGAGAGCGAGGCCTGGTAGGTCGCGTCGAGCGGCACCAGCGTGATCTTGCGGAAGCCGGCCTGGAACACCATCGCCGCCGCTTCGGGATCGGCCCAGATGTTGAATTCGGCCGCCGCCGTGACATTGCCCCAGCCATGGGCGCCGCCCATGATCACGACCTCGGGCACGTTGTCGACGAATTTCGGATCGAGTGCGAGCGCCGCGGCGATGTTGCTGAGCGGCCCGACCGGCACCAGCGCGATCTCGTCGGTCGCGGCGCGATAGGTTTCGATCAGGAATTCGACGGCGCCCGTCGCTTGCTTCTTCAGGGTTGTCTCGGGCAGCGGCAGCGTCGGACCATGGATCTTGCTCGACTGGTCGCCCTCGCGGCGCGGCACCGGGAATGTGCGGCGCGCCAGCGGCCGCGTGAGGCCCTCGAAGACGGGGATTTGCGGCATGCCGATATACTCGACCACCCGTAGCGAGTTGTCCGTGCAGTTCTCGACCGCCGTGTTGCCGTTGACCGTGGTGCAGGCCACCAGTTCCAGTTCGGGATGCAACGCCGCGAGCATGATGGCGATCGCGTCGTCCGTTCCGGTGTCGACGTCGAGGATAAGCTTCTTGGCCATGGGGAGTTCTCTCTATCGGATGATTTTGGCTCGCGGGAGGTCGGGCCGCAGCGTCTTGTTGTTTTGGGGAGGCACCGTTGAAGGGACGGCATCGCGATTATGGCACGAGTGAAAATGCAAGTCGCGATGTCACGCGGCCATGCGGGATTTCATTCCCGGATAATTGTGCCCAGCCCTTCGTCCCATTGCGGGTGCTCGCCATAGAGGGAGGCTAGAAAATCGATGAAGAGGCGCACCTTCGCCGCCAGGAAGCGCCGGCTCGGATAGACGGCATGGACCGCGACGCGGCGCGAGGCGCGATAGGCCGGCAGCACATGGACGAGCCGGCCTTCGCGCAGTTCCGGCCCGACATCCCATGTCGAACGCAGCGCAATCCCAAGGCCGGCGATCACCGCCTCGCGCACGACCTCGTTCGAATGGGTCTTGAGCCGTCCCTCGACATGGAACGTCACCGGCCCCTGCGGCCCTTCGAGGCGCCAGGGATCCTGCCCCGCGGTGGCGAGCAGATGGTGGCGCGAGAGATCGGCGAGCGTCTTTGGCTCGCCATGGATGGCGAGATAGCCGGGTGTCGCGCAGAGCAGGCGATGGTTGGGCGCCAGCCGCCGCGCCACGAGGCTCGAATCGGTCAGTTCGGCGATGCGGATCGCGACATCGACACCTTCCTTGACCAGATCGACGAAATCGTCGGAGAGCACAAGGTTGATGGTCAGCCCCGGATTGGCGTCGAGGAAGGGGCCGAGATGCGGCGCGATATGCAGGCGGCCGAACGAAGTCGGGGCCGAAACCTTGAGGGTGCCACGGGCGGCGGCGGAGCGCCCGCCGACATAGGCTTCCGCCTCCTCGATCGAGGCGAGGATCTGCACGACGCGCTCGTTGAAGCCGCGCCCGGCCTCGGTCAGCGCGATCTGCCGCGTCGTGCGTTGAAGCAAGCGCGTGCCGAGCCGGTCCTCCAGCCGCTTCAGCCGCTTGGAGACGACGGCCGGCGACAAGCCGAGTTCACGCCCCGCCGCCGACAGGCTGCCGGCAGTCACGACGCGCGCGAAGATCTCCATGTCGGTAAAGTCGCTCATTGCGGATCATACTGGCAACAAAGCACGGCGATTTTCAATGGTGGGGAAAGGATGATTGTTTGGCCGCAAGGCTTGGGGGTGGCGCCATCGGCGCATAAGATAAGAGTCGCTCTAGAATAAAGCTCCGTCATCCCGGCCGGAGCGAAGCGCCGGGCCGGGATTCATGCAGCCGTAGGATGGCGGCTGAATGGATCCCGGCTTTTGCGGGGATGACGGCTATTCGGGTGCCTGCCGGGAGGGTTTGATGTCCGCCATTTTGATGCCGAAGCCCGATGAGCGCGTGCTAGCGCGGCGCGATGCGATCATCGCCGGCCTCGCTGCGCTGCTGCCTGCAGCCTCGCTGATCACCGAGGAGGACGAGCGCCGCGCCTATGAGACCGACGCGCTCACCGCCTATCGCCAGATCCCTCTCGCCGTCGTGCTTCCGCAGACGACCGAGGAAGTCTCGGCTGTGATGAAGTTCCTGAACGCCGAGGGCGTCAAGGTCGTGGCGCGCGGGGCCGGCACCTCGCTTGCCGGCGGCGCACTGCCGACGGCCGATGCCGTCGTGCTCGGCGTCTCCAAGATGAACCGCATCCTCGAAATCGACACCGCCAACCGCACCATCCGCGTCGAGGCCGGCGTCACCAATCTCGGCGTCTCCGGTGCCGTGAACCATCTCGGTTTCTTCTATGCGCCCGATCCGTCGAGCCAGCTCGCTTGCACCATCGCCGGCAATATCGCGATGAATTCCGGCGGCGCGCATTGCCTCAAATATGGCGTCACGACCAATAATGTCCTCGGCATCAAGATGGTGCTGGTCGACGGCACGGTGGTCGAGATCGGAGGCGCCGCGCTGGACAGCGCCGGCTATGATCTTCTCGGCCTCATGGTCGGATCCGAGGGCCAGCTCGGCATCGTCACCGAGGCGACATTGCGCATCCTGCCGATCGCCGAGGGAGCACGGCCGATGCTGATGGGTTTCCAGTCGGCGGAGGCCTGCGGCGCCTGCGTCGCCGCGATCATCGGCTCGGGCATCATCCCGGTCGCGATCGAATATATGGACCGCCCGGCCATCAAGGTCTGCGAGGCCTTTGCTCATGCCGGCTATCCGCTTGATGTCGAGGCGCTGCTCATCATCGAGGTGGAGGGCTCCGAAGCCGAGATCGCCGATCTCATCGGCAGGATCACGGCCATCGCCGCCGAGTTCAATCCTTCCACCATGAAGGTCTCGCAGTCCGAAGCCGAGAGCGCGGCAATCTGGAAGGGGCGCAAATCCGCCTTCGGCGCCATGGGCCGCATCGCTGACTATATGTGCATGGACGGCACCATCCCGACCGGCTGCCTGCCGCAGGTGCTGACCGGCATCTCCGATATCTGCGCCGGTTACGGGCTGCAGGTCGCCAACATCTTCCATGCGGGTGATGGAAATCTGCATCCGCTTGTCTTGTTCAACGCTAATCAGCCGGGCGAACTGGAAAAGGCGGAAGATGCTGGCGCCGACATATTGAAGCTCTGCGTCGAGGTCGGCGGCTGCCTGACCGGCGAGCACGGCGTCGGCGTCGAGAAGCGCGAACTGATGATCCACCAGTTCAACAAGATCGATCTGGACCAGCAGATGCGCGTCAAGACGGCGCTCGACCCGCAATGGCTGCTCAATCCGCACAAGGTGTTCCCGCTCGAAGGACGGCCGGTTTGATGGGCTTCAAAGAGTACGGCGCATGACCTCCATCCTCCTCCCCGAGGCCGAAGCCGAGATCGAGGCGATCGTTGCCGAGGCTGCCAGCTCGAACAGCCCGCTCGCCATTCACGGCGGCGGCACGCGCGACATCGGCCGGCCGGTGCAGGCCGCGCGCATTCTGTCGACTCAGGCCATGACCGGCATCACGCTCTACGAACCATCCGAGATGGTGATCGCGGCGCGCGCCGGCACGAAACTCGCCGAGATCGAGGCGACGCTGAAGGCGAGCCGCCAGCGTCTCCCCTTCGAGCCGATTGACTGGCGTCCGCTGCTCGGAACCAGGGGTGAGCCGACCCTCGGCGGCGTCACGGCCTCCAATGCCGCCGGTCCGCGCCGCATTCAGGCCGGAGCCGCGCGCGATCATCTGATCGGCATCCGTGCTGTCACCGGCCGCGGCGAGACGATCAAGTCCGGCGGCCGCGTCATGAAGAACGTCACGGGCTATGATCTCGTGAAGCTCATGGCCGGCTCCTGGGGCACGCTCGGCATCCTGACCGAGGTCACCTACAAGGTGTTGCCGGAGGCCGAGACCGAGACGACGCTAATCCTCGAAGGCCTTTCGGCGGAGCGCGCCGTCGAGGCCATGTCCATGGCGCTCGGTACGCCGTTCGAGATCACCGGAGCCGCCCACATTCCGGGCGCGCCCTCGCAAACCCTGCTGCGTTTCGAAGGCTTCACCGCCTCCTGCGCCTATCGCCGCGACCGCCTCGTCGCGATTTTGAAGCCGTTTGGCGCCGCGACCGCTATCGAGGGCGACGCCTCGCAGGCACTCTGGCGGCCGATCGCCGATGTGACGGCGCTTGGCGACGCGCCGGGCGATGCCGTCTGGCGGATTTCGGTCAAGCCGTCCGAAGGCCCGGCAGTGGGCGGGCGCCTCGAAACCGAACTCGGCAGCAGCCTGCTCTATGACTGGGGCGGCGGCCAGATCTGGGCTAGCGCCCGCGACGAAGGCGACGCCGGCGCGGCGATCGTTCGCGCCGCGATAGCGCCGGGCGGCCACGCGACGCTCGTCCGCGCCTCGCCGGTCACCCGCGCGGCGGTCCCGGTCTTCGAGCCTCAGCCAGCAGCGGTCGTCGCGATGGCCGAGAAGGTCCGCGCGGAGTTTGACCCCGCTGGTGTTCTCAATCCGGGGAGGATGGGGTGATCACCACGTCCCAACCGAGTTCCATGCCTGCCGACCCCCCTCTCCAGCTCTCCTCCACAATGGGGGAGAGGGCCGGCCTGAGTTCTTCATCAATGCCAGTGAGATCGACGGTTACTTTTTTCTCCCTCCCCCCTTGTGGGGGAGGGCGGGGGAGGGGGGTCGGCTGCCGAGGCATAGGGAGGCGCGCGATGTCGGATGACGGCAGGAAGCGCTCGACAAAGCCGGTCGCTCCACTCCTGAGGCAGAGATCCCACGAACTCCGTCAGGTTATGTCGGAGCCGGAGCAGATCATCTGGAAGCACCTCCGCGCGCATCGCTTCCATGGGCTCGGCTTTCGCCGGCAGGTTCCGATCGCCGGCTACGTCGTCGATTTCGTCTGCCATGAACGACGTCTGATCGTCGAAATCGATGGCGCGACCCATGCCGCTGACGACGCCATCCGTAGAGATGAAGTTCGCACCCGTCGCCTGGAAGCCGAAGGTTATCGTGTCGTTCGCTATTGGAACAATGACGTCATGACCAACATCGAGGGCGTCCTGCTCGATCTCGCCGATGTGCTCGATCCGGGGAGGATGGAGTGACCGTCATGTGCCGGCTGAATTCCATGCCTGCCAACCCCCCTCTCCAACTCTCCCCCACAAGGGGGGAGAGGGTCGTCCTGAGTTCTTCATCAATGCCAGTGAAATCGACGGGCACTGTCTTCTCCCTCCCCCCTTGTGGGGGAGGGCCGGGGAGGGGGGCCAACCGCCGAGGCATAGGGCGACGGCTCGCACTGAGCCTGCCGGGAGAGAAATAGAATGCAAACCTCCTTCACCCTCGCCCAGCTCGCCGATCCGGACACCCGCGAATCCGAGAAGATCTTGCGGACCTGCGTCCATTGCGGTTTCTGCACCGCGACGTGCCCGACCTATCTGCTGCTCGGCGACGAGCTCGATTCGCCGCGCGGGCGCATCTATCTGATCAAGGACATGCTGGAGGGGTCGAAGCCGGCCAATGACGAGGTCGTCAAGCATGTCGACCGCTGTCTTTCCTGCCTCTCCTGCATGACGACCTGCCCCTCGGGGGTGAACTATATGCATCTCGTCGATCATGCCCGCGCGCATATCGAGGAGACCTATAATCGGCCCTTCGCGGACAAGGCGATCCGCGCGACGATCGCTGCGGTCCTGCCCTATCGCAGCCGCTTCCGTCTCGCGCTTGTCGGCGCTGCGATCGCGCGTCCCTTTGCCGGCGTCGTGGCGAAGATCCCCGGCTTCGAGCGCATCGGCGCGATGCTGAAGCTCGCGCCGCGCTTTCCGCATGGCCGGACGGCGTCGGAAGGGCCGGGCGTATTCCCGTCCGGGGCCGCGAAGCGCGGACGCGTCGCGCTGCTTTCGGGCTGCGTGCAGCCGGTGCTGGACCCCTCGATCAACGAGGCGACGATCCGCCTCCTGAACCGCGTCGGTGTCGAGGTGGTGATCGCCAAGGGGGAGAGCTGCTGCGGTTCGCTCGCCCATCACATGGGTAAATCCGACCAGTCGCATGCGCAGGCGCGACAGACGATCGACGCCTGGATCGCCGAGATGGATGGCGAAGGCCTCGACGCGATCATCATCACCGCGTCGGGCTGCGGCACGACGATCAAGGATTACGGCTTCATGTTCCGCGAGGACTCGGCCTATGCCGAGAAGGCGCGCCGCGTCTCGGGAATAGCCAAGGACATCACGGAATATCTCGAGAGCTTGAAGCTCGATCCGGTCGCGGCGCCGGCGCCGCTCACCGTCGCCTATCATTCGGCCTGTTCGATGCAGCACGGCCAGCAGATCAAGACGGCGCCGAAGACGCTGCTGCAGAAGGCCGGCTTCACCGTCCGCGACGTGCCCGAGGGCCATATCTGCTGCGGCTCGGCCGGAACCTACAACATGCTGCAGCCCAAGCTCTCGCAGCAATTGAAGGCGCGCAAGCTCGGCAACATCGCCAAGGTTGCCCCCGACATCGTCGCGACCGGCAATATCGGCTGCATGACCCAGCTCTCGGACGGCGCCGGGGTCCCGGTGGTGCACACGATCGAATTGCTCGACTGGGCCTATGGCGGTCCGAAACCGGCGGGCGTGGCGTAGGCGGGGTTTGTGGTGACTGGCTTTTGATGCGAAACTGACGATCTAAGCCCGTATATCGCGATGCGCGATGGGGAAGATCCGATGCAGGACGTCAGGGTCAGAATATCCGATAGCGGCGAAGTGAGCCTGCCCGCCGAGTTTCTTGAACAACTCGGCCTGCGGACGGGGGATACTGTTGTTGTCAACGTCGACGACGGCGATATCTGGATCAGAGCCGCCGGCAAACCGCTGCATCCTGCACAACTCCTGGTCAAGGAGCTTGAGAAGAAATACGGATCGCTTCCCACCGTCGACGAATTTATCGCCTGGCGTCGGGAAGAGGCGGCGCGCGAAGAGGCGGAGTGGGATGAGTGGCAGCGTACGTCCTCGACGCCTCGGCCCTGATCGCCTTCCTGCGCCGCGAGCCGGGCGCAGAGATCGTCGAGCGGGTCGTTGGCGATAGTTCGATCTCGGCGGTCAATTGGAGCGAAGTCGTCGCCAGCTTCTCGCGCGGCACAACGCTGGCCGACGCGGTCCGCTCGACGCTGGCAGCGCTTTCGCCGCCGATCATACCTTTTGATGCCGAACTCGCCGTTGAAGCGGGATTGATAGCTCAAGCCACCCGGTCCGCCGGCCTCTCGCTCGGCGATCGCGCCTGCCTGGCGCTCGCCAAGCGCCTCGGCGTTCCCGATCTCACCGCCGACCGTGCGTGGGCAACCATTGCTGAGGCGGCCGGCGTCGAGATCGTCCTGATCCGCTGACGCCAGCTATTCGGCCATCACGCCGGCGACCAGCGTTCGCGCCAGGTCGCGGGCCGTCGCCTCGATCACGTCTTCGCCCAGTCCGCAGACATCGCGGAGCACGATGATCGTCTCGATTCCGGTGAGGAGCGCGAGGCCGGTCACCAGCCGCTCCTGCCGGGCGGCATCGAGATCGCCCAGCCGGGGCGCCAGCGCCTCGCGGATCCAGCCGAGACGCCGGCCGCCGCGCGGCGCCGCCGGGCGCGATCCCCCGCCGACCGAGACGCTGAGGAAGGTGCGGAACAGCGCCTCATGGGCGAGCACCATCCGCAAGATCCCCGAGACGACGAATTCGGCCCTGCCGGCAAGATCGGCATCCGTCGGCGCATCGGCGAAATTCACCGCGGCGAACTCGCGCGCGATGGCGTCGAGCACCGCTTCCTGCGCCATGGCGTCGGGCGCCGAGAAATAGCGATACGCCGTTGCGCGCGAAATTTTCGCGCGGTCGGCCGCCTCGGCGACCGTCGGGTGCTTCCCCTCCGCCAGCCATTCCCGCGTCGCTTCCAGCAGCGCGCTGCGCGTCCGCTGCTTCTGCGCCACGCGCTCGAAACCCTCTTGACTACTCAAGCGCCACCTTTATAAGACAAAAATCTCGTAACGAGAAAAATGTATCACAAACCCGACGGACAGACAATCATGAACGCCCCAATTGCCCCTGCGACCCCGGCTTCGAAAGCCGGCTCCACGATCCATCTGCTCGGCACGCTCGTCACCTTCCGGGCGACGGCCGCCGACACGGAAGGCGCCTTCTCGCTGGTCGAGGCGAAGACGGCCCCCGGCCAGGGCACGCCGCCGCATATCCAGCGCGACGACGCTGAGGCCTTCTTCGTGCTCGAGGGCGAGTTCGAATTCATGGTGGCGGGCGGGGTCTCGCGCGGCGGGCCGGGCACGTTCCACTATATTCCGCGCGGTGTCCCGCACGGCTTCTCCAATCCGGGCGACAAGCCGGCACGCATGCTGATCATCAACCTGCCGGGCGGGCTGCACGAGAACTTCTTCGTCGAGGCCGGCGATCCGGTCGCCGATGCCGTGAACTTCCCGCCGATGAGCCCGCCGGATATTCCTCGCCTCATCGCCGCGGCCGGCCGATACGGCATCGAGATGCTGCCGCCGGCCTGAGGCTCGGCAGCCATTTCGGATCACGCCGGCTTGATCGCTCACTGCGTCGCGCGGCAGTGCGTCTCGGCGCCCTTTTCGAGCGTGTTGGCGGCGAAGTCGAAGCGGGCCTGGACGTCGATCACCGGCGTCAGGCCGTTCGTCTCGATCTGCGCGAGATCGGGACAGTTCGCCGCCGTCGCCTTTGCGCTGCTCGGGGTCCAGAAGCTGGCACCCTCGGTGTCGATCGCGATCGTGTCGCTGTCATAGCCGCCGGAATAGACGAGCTTGCGGGTCTTCAAGTCGAAGATCTTCAGCTCGCGATCCGGTCCGGTGCCGGAATCGATCAGCAGCGTCGAACCGACGAGCTTCAGCAGATAGAACGCGTCGTCCGCGCTGCCGACGACATAGTCGCCCTTCGCGGCTTTCGTGCTGCAAGCCGCCTTGGGATGGGCGGCCTTGTCGCGGACGATATAGCTGTTGCCGGCATCGTCCTTGTTCGGCACCTCGACGACGAGGAACCCGGCGTCGCTGGTGCATTGCGGGGCCGCCGCCGCGAACTGCGGCAGGGCGACGAGGGCGCCGCAGAATGCAAGGGCGGCGAGGGCTGGTGTCCGGATCAGGATCGCGCGCTCCGCACCGCATCGACCGTCATGGCGCAGACCGCGCTGGTCGTCGTTTTCGCCGGGCGGCGCATATAGGTCACGAGTTCGTCGCCGATCGGGTCGATCCAGCGCTTGTCGATCGAGGCGAAGCCCTTGGCGATTGCGACGGCAGCCAGCATCTGCGCCGCGTTGCAGTCGACGTCGTGGCCGCAGCCGCCGATAATGGCGAGCGTTTCGTCGAAATCGCCCTGGCCGAACCAGAGCGCGATCACCTGCGCCGCCGCGTTCGGATAGGCGTGGATCCAGTTATATTCGACATATTCCGCGTCGCAGAGCGCCCAGGCGCTCTTCCAGTCGGCCGATTTCCGGGCCGCATCGAGCGCGAAGCGGACGACGGCGCCGTATTCGGTGTCGGCCGGCATCAGCTCGACGGTCTCGGCGGCGAGCTTCCTCATATCCGTCTCGACGAAGGCGCGCGCGACGAGCACGGCGTTGAACACCTCGCCGAGAATGCCGTTGCCGGTATGTGAGACCTCGGCGTCGAGCCAGGCGAGGCGCGCCGCCTCGCGGGCGCGGCCGGGCGCCACCATGCCGACGATCGCGCCGCGCATCTGCGCACCGATCCATTCGTCGAACGGATTGCCGTCGAGTGCGCTCTCCGGCGGATAGACGCCGCGGCGCAGATTTTCGAGCGCCACCGCCTCGGCCGACCAGGCGACGGGAATGAGGCTTACCCAATAATCGCCGACATCGGCGCTGGTGATCGCGTGGCCCTTGAGCGCGAAGGCATAGAGGAAGGCGAGTTCGAAGGTGATGTCGTCGTTGTAGGTGTTCGGCGGCCGCATATAGCGATCGATCCTGCCGAAGGCCTTTTCGAGCTTCTCGGTCGTGTAGCCTTCGAGCGCGGTCCCGACGGCCGCGCCGATGATCTGGCCCCACCAGCCGGCGGCGATGCGGTCCTCGAAATCCTTGCCCTCGACGTCATAGGCGACATCCGGCGGAAAGCTCACCGCCGCCTCGTACTCCGCGAAGGAGGAGAAGCGCTTCGTCTTCTGCGACGGGTGCTCCGGGTCGGGCTTCGCCTGGCGCAGCACGGCCTTGAGGCGGGAATGGGCGACATGCAGCGCCTCCATGTCGCCCTCGTCGACGGCGGCGAGGCCCTTTTCGAGCCACAGCGCATTCTCGGCCGGAACGACCCAGCCCTTGTTTTCGAGCGATTGCACCGCCGCGACGGCGAGGCTCTCCGGCGCGCCGGAGCCCGGCACATTGGATTGCCAGAACATGCGCACCCAGAAATCCTGGCCGGCGATCGCCTCGGAGGCGTCCCAGGTCTGCTCTTCCTCGCTGCGGAGCACGGGCTCGGCGTTACGCAGCAGGTCGCGGGCAAATTCCCAGGCTTTCATCGATCGGTTCCATCTCAAGTGAAGGTGCGGCGGCACAGTAGGGGATCTAGGTCTGGTGTCGAGGGGCGCCGCCGCTAACGGCCCCGCTCGGCAGTGGCGAGTTCGGCGGCGGTGTTGCCGCCGATCGTCGCGCGGAGATAGGCCTCGGTTTCCGGCAGAGCGAGGTGGAAATTGCTCAGCGGCTCGATCTGCAGCTTGAGGCCCTCGGCATCCACATCGAGGACATGGCCGCCATGAAGGCGGTCGGCCGAGATGAAGTGGAAATGATAGCCCGCGACGCTGAACGGCCCGGAGAATTCCGGCGACCAGATGCCCACCAGCGTTCCCTCCATACCCGTGAAGGTGAATTCGTGCTGCCCCTTGGCGGCCTCGGCAAGGCGGGTCCCCGGCGCCTGCGGGCCGATCGAGCGCGCCTTCACGCGAGCGAAGCGGCCGTCGAGCCTCAGCGCGTAGAAGATGTTGCCGGAGCCGCGCAGCGGATCGCAGGCGGATTCGAGCTCCGCGAAGCTGCGGACTGGGCCGAGCGTCGCCTGCTGTTCCGGGCTGAAACGCGTGACGATCGCAAAGGGCGTGCCCGCATCGGGCGCAACCCGCAAGACGTCGCCATTCACGTCGGCACGATAGGCGTGGCCCTCCAGCAGGATCATCTCGCCGTCGAGCCCGGTGAAGGTGCCGAGGCCGAAATCGCCGTGGTCGAGCAGCGCGCCGACGCTGACCTCTCGATCCGAGACGCCGGCCACGAGCGCGCCGGAGGTCGAGACCTGGAAGACGGTGTGGAGCGACGTCTCGAAATATTGCGACAGGGCATCGCGGATGATGCTGTCGATGCCGCGGCCGGTTCTGGCACTCTCGGCATCGAGCGACGCGCGCAGCGACGCCGGTATCGTGTAGCCCGTATGGTGCATGGGGTCCTGCCAGAAAGCCCGCCGATCCGTCGCGGACTTTGCGACGGATCGGCGGCCGGGGGCAACCGCGAAGGACGGGTGTCCTCAGCCGTTTTCCGCAAGCTTCTTCAGCTTGGCCAACTGCGTGTCGCGATTTTCCTCGAAGGCGAGGGTGCCGACGAAATGGCCCTTCGCATTCATCAGATAGACGCTCGCCGTATGGTCCATCGTGTAGTCGCCGCTATCCGTCGGAACCTTGCGGTAGAAGACTCGATAATCCTTGGCGATCGCCGCGATCTCGTCAGGCGTGCCGGTGACGCCCATGATGCGGGGATCGAAGGCGGAGAGATATTCCTTCATCGTCGCCGGCGTATCGCGGTCCGGGTCGACCGAGACGAAGACCACCTGGATCTTGTCGGCGAGCGGGCCGAGCTGGTCCAGATCGAGCGTCAGGTCCGACAGTGTCGTCGGACAGACATTCGGGCAACGGGTGAAGCCGAAGAAGATCGCATAGGGCTTGCCGCCGATGTCGGCATCGGTGAAGCGACCGCCATTCATGGAGGCAAGGTCGATTGGCCCGCCAATGTCGGCGATACCGCCCGGCTGGTTGCGGGTGAGCATATAGGCGACGGCCGCCGAAAGGCCCAGGGCGACCAGCGCCGCCGCGAGCCATGCCGTCACGCGAGTGCGGCGGGTCATTGCTACTTGCTCATGTCCATGCCGGGCATGGTGTCGTCGTGGCCGGCCTCTTCCGGCGCCTTGGCACCGATCGCCTCGACAGCGAACTCGACCTTGACCGTGCCGGCCTTCTCGAAGGTGAGCGTGCCGGGGATCTTGTCGCCCTTCTTGAGCGGTCCCTTCAACTGCATGAACATGATGTGGTAGCCGCCGGGTGCGAGCTTTACCGTCTCCTTGGCGGGGATCGGCACGCCGTCGGGCAGTGGGGCCATCTTCATGACGCCGTCCTCGACCTTCATTTCGTGGATCTCGACGCGGCCGGCGATGTCGGCCGTGGCCGAGACGAGACGGTCGGCCGTGTCGCCATCATTGGTGATTTCGACATAGCCGCCACCGACCGCCGCGCCGGGCGGCGTCGCACGCGTCCAGGGATGCTCGATCTCGATCGAGCCGATCTTGAATTCATGTGCGAAGGCGGACTGTGCCGAGAAGAGGAGCAGGGCGGCGGCAAAAGCCGTGAGGCCTATCCGTTCCTCGATGCTGCGGAAACGGCGAGCGAAACGGAGCGCCGAAGCGCCCGTGGAAGCGATTGTGAACGACATGGTTATTTCCCGATGGATCGATGAAGTCGTCGCGGCGCATGCCGGCGACCCTATGGTTCCGTCTTGGTGACGGCGAGGCGGATCAGGCCTCGGGCGGCGCTCGGGAATGAAGCGGCGACAACTCGAAACGGCCCGGCTGGTGGGCCTCATGCGAAGCGCGGGCGGCGAGCCCGGCGAGAACCGGCGGCACGCTCGCAGCGGCGGCTTGCGGCGCCGGCAGGCCGCCCAGCATCGGGCAGCCGAGCGTGCAGCAATCGGCGAGATGGTCGCGATCGGAAGGCGAGGAAGGCGTCTCCGCCGATAGGGAGCGGCTGCCGAGGCAGAGGACCTCGCCAGCGGAACCGAGCGTGTCGGCGCGGGCGCCGATCGAGAGGCCGCTGAAGAAAGCCTGGACGACGAGAAACAGCGCTACGGTAAGCGCCACTTCGACCGACCAGCCCCTCGACCTGCGATGTCGCACGATAGTCTCCTCGCCGGAGAGCCATAGCAGGTCAGCTGATCCCTGGAAACGGACCATTCCGCCGCATTGGAACCACGGGGCGTACTTCATCGGCGTCGGCGCGGCGCCATCAGCCTCGGTTCCTTCGAGGCCTCGGGTTCATCCCGGAGCGCGCGCCAAGGGCCGGGTCCAGCCAACGGCGATTGACGAGGTTCGTGCGAGATTGCATACAATCTGAAGTCAGCGGCACTAGAAGGCGCCAAGCCGCAATCCTTTCATCCGGGGAAATATCATGTCGAGGTTTGGTACCGTCGCGGCGGGGCTCGCTCTGGCTGCCTTGTTCGCTGGAACTGCCATCGCGCAGGAGATTCCGAACATGGTCGGAACGTGGAAAGGCAGCACGCGGGCCGTCATCATCGGCTCCAATCCTTACCGCGTCGCCGAATCCAACGGTCCGAACCTTCCTCCCAATCTGATCGAATTCACCTATTCGATCACGAAGCAGGAAGATAACCGCTTCGTCGGCACGTCGGGCGCTGGCAAGTTTGGCGAGACCCTGATCGGCGCCATCAACCCGGACGGCAAGTCCGGCATCATGATCGACGACGACGGCCAGTATCAGTTCACCTTGCGCGATACCGACACGATCGACATGTGCTACTGGCACTCCAACCTGACCAGCAAGGTCGTGTCCTGCTGGCAGTTGAAGCGCTCGAAATAGGCGGCGTCCAACCTTTCGCGGCGACCGGTGCGCCACAATATGTTGCGCTGATCGCCGCGCTCGGGAATTTCATGCCCTCTCACGTCGCGCTTCTCTACAGCATCGTTCTGACGCCGACGCGGCGGGTCGTCATGACAGACCTGAAGGCGGCCGCCGAGGCGGCTGGGCTCCAGAATGTCGAGACCCTGCTCGCCACCGGCAATCTGGTATTCGATGCCGGCGATCTTGCGGTTCCGGCCGTGGAAGCCGCGCTGGAATCGACCTTTCAGCGTAAATTCGGCAAGCCCGTCGACATCATCGTTCGCGACGCTGCCGCCTTCAAGGCACTCGTCGCTGCCAATCCGTTCCCGGCTCAGTCGGCGGAAGACGGCAGCCGCGTGATCACGCGCATCATGCGAAGCGGCGTCCCATCTGACGCGGAAACCCGGCTGCGCAGCCTATTGGACGAGGGTGAACGCGTTGCCGTCATCGGGGGTGACATCTGGGCCGCTTTTCCCGCGCGGCCGAGCGCCTCGCGCCTGCTCTCCGCGATCTCATCGAAGAAGCTTGGAATCGGCACGGCGCGCAACTGGAACACGATCCAGCGGCTCGCTGTGAGACTTTCGCCGGCGCCGTGACGACGGCGAAGTGCGAGAGGATGGTCGCGCCGAAGCTGGGCGTCATCGGCGCGTCCACCGCGTCGCGCCCTATGGTGCCGGTTTCAGATCATGGGCAAAATCGGCGGCGATCCTGTCGCCGAGCTCGGCATGCATGTCAGCGCGCGGCCGTGTGCCGCCGTCGTCGCAAAGCTGGTCAGCCTCGCCGATCTCGACCAGCAGCGCCTTTCCTCCCACCTGGCATTCGGCGAGGAAGGTGAAGTGCACGGCGCCCTGAACCTGAGCATAGTCGCCCTTCGGCGTCAGGCGCGCGAGATCGTCGGCGATCACGCCGGGAGGGACGGTTTCGGGACCGCCGAGATTGATGAAGTGCATCGGGATCGCGATGGCCTCAAGGCTCGCCGGCTGGAACGCCTTCGCCATGCCGGGATCGACCAGCACCGCCGAGGCGATGCGCGGATCGCGGTTGGAGTGCTCGAACCGGCTCTTGTCCATCTGGCGCAGATCGACCTTCTGGCTGGGAACCTCCTTCCCATCGACATAGCCCTTGCCGCCAGCGAACCAGATGCAGTCCATCATCGCGGGATAGGTGTCGCAATAGCGCGCATAGGCCTCGCGATCGATCGTCGCGCCTGCGAGCTCCATCGCTGTCGTGCCGCCGAGCGAGAAGCCGAGCACACCGACCCGCCGCTCGGCGAGCGCGTCGCGCCAATCAGGGTTCTCCGTCAACGCCGTGAGCAGCGTCGAGAGATCTGCCGTGCGCTCCCACACATTCGGCGTATCGATCGGGGTCGAGTCGCCGCTGGTCGTGCCGGGGTGGTTGGGCCCGGCGACGATGAAGCCGGCGGCGACCAGGCGGTTCGCGATCCAGCCGAGATTTTCGATCCGCGCGCCGGAGCCGTGCGAAACGAGGATCAGCGGAAAATGGCCGCGCGCGAGCGGCGCATCGGCGAAGGCGGGGGCGCCCCGGAAGAGCTTGCTTTCGCCGACGCGGATTTCAGCTCCGCCGGGCGTCGCCGGATACCAGATGGTGACAGCGAGATCACGGCCGCGGGCAGGCGAGGGGACCGCGAGGGTCTTGACGCCGACGACATCGGCGGCGAGGACGGGTTGGGCGGTCGTCGCGAGGGCGACCAATGTGAATAGAAGGGCGAGGGGCTTCATGGAAACTCCGGATTGGCGAAGCATGGCAACGGTGCCGGCCTGCCACCTCCGATCCGCCCGCCGCGTCCTCGAACCTGTTTGAGGTCGTCCGCAATCGTGATTTAGGTCACGTTTCGTCGTTGGAGCCGCTTTTCGCCGGGTGCCCCGCTTGCTCTTCGTGCCTTTGCCCTTCGTGGTCGCGCTGCTGCTCGCGATCCTGTTTCTGGCCCTGCTGCGCTTCGGGGAGGGGGCGGGTGCCGGTCGGCCGTTCCTGCTGCTGATCGGGCTCTGCGCGCTGCAATCCGTGCTGATCGGGCTGAGGTGGGGGTATGGCTTCTCGGCGCTACGCTTCGCCTTGCCGGTGCTGGCGGCCTCTCTGCCACCGCTCGTCTATGCGAGCTTTCACCGTTTGATCCGCCCGGACCCTCCGGCGCATCGCCGTGACCTACTGGCCGCCACGCTACCGCCTTTGCTTGTCGTCGTCCTGTTCTTGACGCTGCCGCAACTGATCGACATCGCGCTCGTCCTGTTGTTCGTCTTCTATGCGGTCGCCTTGTTGCGGCTCGGGCGTTCTGGGCCCGACGGGCTCGGCGAAGCGCGTTTCGAGGGCGTCACGCCGGTTCATCGGGCGCTCTACGTCGCCGCCGCGGCACTCTGCCTTTCGGCATTGTTCGATCTCGCGGTGTTTCTGAACTTCGAGCAGATGCACGGCGCCAATGTCGGCGCCATCGTCGGCAATGCCAATTTCCTCGGGCTGCTCATGATCGGCCTGACGGCCTGGATCGCCGGCAGCAGCCAAGCTGCGCCGGACGGGACGCCCGAGATCGAGCCAGCCGCGCTCGAGCCGGACGCTAACGACGACCGCGAGGTGCTGGCCAGCGTGGAGGCGCTGATGAAGCAGGAGAGGCTCTACTGCGACGAGAACCTCAATCTGTCGCGCCTCGCCCGGCGGGCCGGCATGCCGGCCCGGCGGATTTCCGCCGCCGTCAATCGCCTCGCCGGCATGAACGTGTCGCAATATGTCAACGGCTACCGCATCGAGGAGGCGTGCCGTCTGCTGCGCGACACCGACGTGACAGTGACCGCCGCGATGCTGGAGGCGGGGTTTCAGACCAAGTCGAACTTCAATCGGGAGTTCCGCCGCGTGACCGGGCTTAGCCCGGCCGCGTGGCGGACCAAGCTCCGGCCATTTGCCGCGTGATCTATCGGCTTGGGGAGAAAATCGGTCCGTTTCCTACGCTTCTTCCGTGATCACGGCGAAGCGCGAGAGGATGTTCGGGCCGAAGGTGTGCGTGATCGGCACATCGGCCGCGTCGCGGCCATAGGCGATCGGGATACGTCCATAGCGCCGCTTGTTGTTGCGCGGATCGAACACGTGCCACTGGCCCGACAGATAGACCTCGATCCAGGCGGCGAGGTCCATCGCCGCATAGGGCGGTGGCTCGCCGACATCCGAGATATAGCCGGTGCAATAGCGCGTCGGAATGTTGAGCGTCCGGCAGAAGGCGACGGCCAGATGCGCGAAGTCTCGGCATACGCCCACGCCTTCCGCATAAGCTTCGGCAGCCGTCCGCGTGTTGCGCGCGTTCTCATAGCCGAAGCGGATGTGATTGTGCACGAAGTCGCAAACGGCCTGCACCCGGCCCCAGCCGGGCTGCGTGTGCCCAAACAGGCGCCAGCCCTCATCAGCCAGGCGGTCTGTTTCGCAATAGCGGCTGCCCAGCAGATAGACGAGGGTGTCGTAAGGAAGGTCTTCGACTCGGTGCTGGATTGCTTCCGGATGGTAGGGATCCGGCAGGCCGTTGTCGCGGATCACCGTGCTGGTCCGGATTTCGAACCGGCCGGCCGGCGCCAGCAGGCGGCAGCACCAATTGCCGTATCCGTCGTAATAGCCGTGGATCGGAACGGCAGGCGTGGTGGTGATCAGATCGGGATATTCGAGCCGCGACGCCACGCTCGGATGGACATTCACCATCGTAATCATCGGCGTGTCGGCGGCGAGCTGATAGTCAAGCTCAACCCCCAGCCGCAAGCGCAGTGGCAAGGCCGCCGAAGCGTTGTCTGGCATCTGCTGGGTCGACGTGAACCCGGCCGGCGAGGGAATATCCTGCATATGGTGGCTCTCCTGGCGCTGGGCGCGCCGATGCGAAACAACAAAATACCACGGAGTTGGTTCCCCTCGTTGGCGCAATTGCCGGCAGGTACGGCCTCCTCCTTGCGCGCCCGCAACTTCGTGCTAGTTTGCGCCCGTCTCATCGGGGTGCCTCGATCCGTTCCGGATCCTGGCTGAGAGGCCTTCGGGCTAACCCGCGAACCTGATCCGGATCATGCCGGCGGAGGGATTGAGCCAAAGGCGCGGTTTGCGCCCAAGCCATCGTTCCGTCCTGCGCCAGCGCCAAGGACGAAGAAATGACTGAACATTCCGAATTGAAACTGTCCGTCACGGACGCCCATGGCGCGCTCGAGGCGGTGCGCGCCGCCCGCCCGCTTGTCCAGAACATCACCAACTATGTCGCGATGACCATCTCGGCCAATGTGCTGCTGGCGCTCGGCGCCTCGCCGGCCATGGTGCACACGGCCGAGGAGGCGGATGATTTCGTCGCGATCTCCAGTTCGCTCGTCGTCAATATCGGCACCTTGTCGCCGCCCTGGGTCGAGGGCATGCGCCGCTCCATCGCGCGCGCTCGTGAACTCGGCAAGCCTTGGGTGCTCGACCCGGTCGGCTGCGGCGCCACGCCCTACCGTACCGGCATCGCGGTCGAATTCGCTGCGCTCAAGCCAGCGGTGATCCGCGGTAATGCCAGTGAAATCCTGAGCCTGGCCGGGGCGTCGGGCGCGGGTGGCAAGGGTGTCGATTCGACGGCGAGTTCCGATGCGGCACTGGATGCGGCCAAAGCTCTGGCCATCAGCACGGGCGCAGTCGTCGCCGTCACGGGCGAGACGGACTATGTCACCGATGGCAGGCTCGTCGTCGCGATCACCGGCGGCGATGCGCTGATGCCGCTCTCGACCGCGCTCGGCTGCGCGCTCTCGGCGACCGTCGCCGCCTTCGCCGCCGTCCGCCCGCCGATGGAAGCTGCCGTCGCCGCGCTGGCCGTCTATGGCGCCGCCGGCGCCGACGCCGCCATCCATGTGAAGGGCCCCGGCCATCTCCCGGCCGAACTCTGCGATGCGCTCCATCGCATCGATGCTGCCACGATCGAACGCCACGCGACGATCCGGGTCGTCGAGGGGGAGGCCATCTGATGCGCCGTCCGTTCGACCTCTCGCTCTATCTGATCACCGATGAGGGACTCGCCGGACCGCGCGGCGTCGTCGAGACCGTTCGGCAGGCCATCGACGGCGGGGTCACGCTCGTCCAGCTTCGCGATCCGGAGAACAAGACACGCCACCTGATCGATACAGCCGCGGCGCTCATCGATATCCTCCGGCCGCGCGGCATTCCGCTTATCATCAACGACCGTGTCGACGTCGCGCTCGCCGTCGACGCCGACGGGGTCCATGTCGGCCAGAGCGACATGCGCACGCGGACGGTTCGCGACCTGATCGGGCCGGACCGGATCATCGGCCTCTCGGTATCGCGCGTTTCCGAACTCGTGGCCGAGGACATCGACCCGGTCGATTATCTCGGCGTCGGCCCGATCTACTTCACCTCGACCAAGCCGAACGCCCCGACGCCGATCGGCTTCGACGGCGTCGGCGCGATCCGCGCTGCCTCGCGGCTGCCGATCGTCGTCATTGGCGGCGTGAAGGCGGAAAATGGCGAAGCCGCCATCCGCTCCGGCAGCGACGGCATCGCGATCGTCTCGGCGATCATGGGGACCGCCGATCCGCAGGCCGAAGCGGCGCGCCTGCGCTCTGTCGTCGACGCCGCCAAGGCCGGGTGAGGCGAGGGCGGTTGCGCCTGATCATTTTCTCCCAAGCGGAAAAGGTCCTCGGAGCTTTCCGCTTGTTTCGTTGAAGACGGCGGCATGACATGATGCCTCCACCTTGCCCGCCTGAGGAGAAATCCATTGTCCGCCCATGCCAGCCGCCTTGTCGTCACCGGCGCTTCCGGTCCCCGCTTCGACGAGATCCTGACGCCCGAGGCGCTTGCCTTCGTCGCCGAATTGCACGGCCGTTTCGATGGCACCCGGCGGGCGCTGCTGGAATTCCGCAAGGAACGCCAGGCTTTCTTCGATGCCGGCGGACTGCCGGATTTCCTGCCCGAGACCGCGTCCGTCCGGTCCGGTGATTGGAAAGTAGCGCCGATTCCGGCTGATCTTCTCGACCGCCGCGTCGAGATCACCGGGCCGGTCGATCGCAAGATGATCGTCAATGCGCTGAATTCGGGCGCCAAGGTCTTCATGGCGGACTTCGAGGATGCGTCCTCGCCGGTCTGGGCCAATATGGTCGAG
This sequence comes from Kaistia algarum, assembly GCF_026343945.1. Lineage (NCBI taxonomy): Bacteria > Pseudomonadati > Pseudomonadota > Alphaproteobacteria > Hyphomicrobiales > Kaistiaceae > Kaistia > Kaistia algarum. The sequence continues at coordinate 591,800 of NZ_JAPKNJ010000001.1, read as the reverse complement.
GGCCAGATCAATCTGAAGGATCGCTGGGCCGGCAAGATCGATTTCACCGACCCGAAGACCGGCAAGGAATACAAGGTCTCGTCGAAGCCGGCGGTCCTCGTCATCCGGCCACGCGGTTGGCATCTTCCCGAGCGCCATATCACGTTCGAAGGTGAGCCGGCTTCCGGCTCGCTGGTCGACTTCGGTCTCTATTTCTTCCACAACGCCAAGACTGCACTGGCGCAGGGATCGGGACCGTATTTCTATCTGCCGAAGATGGAGAGCCATCTTGAGGCCCGGCTTTGGAACGACGTGTTTACGGCCGCTGAGGAACTGCTCGGCGTCCCGCACGGTTCGGTCAAGGCCACGGTCCTGATCGAGACACTGCCCGCTGCCTTCGAGATGGACGAGATCCTGTTCGAATTGAAGGACCATATGGCCGGCCTCAATTGCGGCCGCTGGGACTACATCTTCTCCTTCATCAAGACGTTGCGGAACAACAAGAGCTTCCTTCTGCCCGACCGTGGCCAGGTCCTGATGGGCAAGGCGTTCCTCAAGGCCTATTCGGAGCTCTTGATCAAGACCTGCCATCGTCGCGGCGCCTTCGCCATGGGCGGCATGGCCGCGCAGATTCCGATCAAGAACAATCCGGCCGCCAATGAGGCGGCCTTCGCCAAGGTTCGCGCCGACAAGGAGCGCGAGGCCGGCGCCGGTCACGACGGAACCTGGGTTGCCCATCCCGATCTCGTCCCGGTCGCCATGGAGGTCTTCGACCGCCTGATGCCCGCGCCGAACCAGCTGACGCGCCTGCGCGAGGAAGTCAGCTACGGCCAGAAGGACATGCTCGAAGTCCACGAGGGGACGCGGACTGAGGAAGGGCTCCGTCACAATATCCGCGTCGGCGTCCAGTATATCGAGGCCTGGCTGCGCGGCCGTGGCGCGGTGCCGATCTATAACCTCATGGAGGATGCAGCGACCGCCGAGATCAGCCGGACCCAGATCTGGCAGCAACTGCACTTCGAGGCGACGCTGGAAGGCGGCGAGCAGGTGACGAAGGCGTTGTTCGCCAAGTTGCTTGCCGAGGAGATGGAGGTCGTCAAGGGGGAGATCGGTGCCGACAATTACGCGGCCGGCCGGTTCCCCGAGGCGATCGACCTGTTCGCTCGCCTGTCGACCGCTGACGAATGCGAGGCGTTCCTCACCGTCCCGGCCTACAATCTGATCGACTGACCGCTCTTGACCTTGGTGCATGTCATTTCCTAGCATCGCGGCAGGCTGATGCAGCCTGCCGCTTGCGCCCTCCGGGGTAGGGTGAATGCATCGGGAGGCAAGATCGGGTCCGTTTGCGCATCGGCGAACCTATCAGCAATGCAAGCTCTGATCGTCCGTTCGCCGCAACGCAAAGGACTGGAATCATGCGTGATTTTCGCGATGCGAAGACCATGGCCAAAGAGCTGCGCGCCGAGTTCTCCGGCCGCGGCGTCGATCTCACGCACAGCGAGACCCTCGAACTGATCGCCCGACAGTTCGGCCTGCGCGACTGGAACGCGCTATCGGCCGCGCTCGTCGCTGGAGTTGGGAATCCGGGGCCGGTTGTTCGGGAGGTGATCCCGATCCTGCGCATCTTCTCGGTCGACAAGGCGCGGGAGTTCTATGAAGGCTTCCTCGGTTTCACGTTCGACTGGGAGCATCGCTACGAGCCGGGATTGCCGCTCTATGCCGAGGTTTCGCGAGCCGGCATGAAGCTTCATCTCTCTGAGCATCACGGCGATGCGAGCCCAGGCTCCACGGTTTTCGTCTGGATGACGGGAATTCGCACCTTCCATCGCGAATTGACTGAAAAGGTCTATGGCTATTCCCGGCCCGGCTTGCAGGAAACCGGCTATGGCGCGTTGATGGTCGAAGTACCGGATCCGTTCGGCAACCGGATCCGGTTCAACGAGAGGCTATAGCTTAGGGTCGCTCGCCGTTGGCGCGTCGCCATGGCTTTTGCCGGTTGGAGGCAGAGCGATGGCGGCGAGTTCGGCGTGGCTGCCGTCATCGGTCGTCGAAATCTGCGGGCATCGCTTGCAGGCCGCGCCGCCTTCCTGCGCGAACCACCGGCAGGATCGGCGGATGTTGCACGGTGGCAGCGACGACACCACCTCCGGCAGCCTGGCGACGATCCGGACCGCCAACTGGCAATCCTTGCCGTCGAAATGCTGGCATTTCCGCGTCTCGCAGGTGCCGGAGAGGCGGAATACCGCCGTTGGCGGGGCAGGGGCGGCGCGGGCGAGCAGGTCCTCGTCGGCCGGCAGCCGCGCGTTCAGATAGGCGATCCGGGGGCCCTCCGGCCCATGTTCGACGAGCCCAAGCACCTGCAGATCGGCCATGCCAGGCTGGGCGCTCGGACAGGCGAGCGTCTCCCCCACTGCGATTGTCTCGGCCATGGTTGCCGCCTATCTGGGCGGGTCCTGGAAGCGGCGATAGGGGAAGAAGCCGCAAACGATATATTTGCCCCAGAAAACGAACGCGGGATCATAGGGATAGCCGATACCGCCCACGATTGTTCGCGCGACCTGCCGTCCCTCGGTCAGATCGAGACCCTTGATTTCCTCTTCGCTCAGGATGAACCCGATGATCCCCGGATCGGGGAAGAAGCGCGCATCCGGCTTGAGCGCTGCGAACTTGGCGTTGGCTTTGACCGACTTCACGGCCTCGGGAATTCGGTTCGAGAGATCGGTAAGCGAAATCGAGACCGGCTTTGACTCGGACGTCATCTGCGCCTCCCTGGCGATAGGCTCGCCCAGGAGCCCATGTCGGGCCGGGTGGAACGGACGCGTCAGCGGCGCGGAAATACGCGGCAGGCGCGGCAATAGTTCACACGCCAACGACCTCGATCGAGGTCATCGCACAATACGATACGGCATAGGCTTCGAAAGCAAGCGATGCGGCGGTCAGAACAACACCAAAGGCCGTTCCCGCCCTGCAATATAGTTTCAGCGCGCTCACATCCTCACCGGGGATGCAGTCCTCCGCGCCGATCTATCACAATACTATATCAGAAAGCGCGGATGTTTCAACGTGGCGCCCGGATCGCGCTCGGCTCCGGTTTGTAGGGAGAACGGCCGGAACGGAAATTCGGCCGGTCGCCCGGTTTCGAGTCGTGTCCGTCAGGCCTCGGCGCCGGCGCCATGGCCGGGGCTGCCGCCGCGGATCGGGCGCTCTTCCATCAGCGTGAAGAAGATGAGTGCGATGGTGATGCCGATGGCGGCGGCGGCGAAGACGCCGCTGAAGGCGCTGCCGAGCGACAGGCCGGCTTGCGTTGCCTGCGCGACCTTCTCCTCGACGGACGTTCCCCCGGTAGAGGCCAGGCGATCGACGCCGGCCAGGAAGATCGCCCCGAAGCTCGCGACGAGGATCGCGCTTCCGAGCGCCCGCATGAAGTTGACCGTCGCTGTCGCCGAACCCAGATGGTGAGGCGCCACCGCACTTTGCACCGCGACGATCGTCACGGGGAAGAGAGAGCCGAGACCGAGACCGATGATGGTAAGGAGAATTTCAAGCGGGATCAGGCCGAGCTGGTCGGCGAAGAGTGCGAGCGAAGCTGTGGTGAGCGCGGAGATCAGAAGCCCGATGATCGGGAGCCTTTTGTAGGAGGCGACTCGTGCCATCACACGTCCCGACGTCTGCGCGCCGATCACCGTTCCAATGGACATCGGGATAAGCGCGACGCCGGAAGCGCCGGCGGAAAGGTGAAGGACCGACTGGAAGAACAGCGGCAGATAGATCGACAGCGACACCATCGTGCCGATGCCGAAGAACCCGGCAAGCGTTGCGAAGGCAACGACGCGGTCGCGCAGCACGCCGAGCGGCAGGAACGGCTCCGGCGCGGTCAGGAGGCGGGCGACGAAGAGCGCCCAGGAGATGGCCGACGCTCCGAAGAGCCCGAGGATCGTCGCCGAGGACCACGGATAGGTGACCCCGCCCCAGGAGAGCGCCAGCAGCAGCAGCACAGCCGCCGCGACCAGAAGCAGGGCTCCGAGGAAATCGATGCGGTGCGGTCGCTCGTTCCGGGGCAGCTTGCGCAGCGCCGTAGCGGTCATGGCGAAGGCAAGCGCGCCTAGCGGAATGTTGATCCAGAAGATCAGCGACCAGTGCCAGACCTGCGACAGCACGCCGCCCAGCACCGGTCCGGCGACGCTCGACAGCGCGAAGACGGCGCCGAAATAGCCCATATAGCGGGCGCGCTCCTTCGGCGACATCGCATCGCCGATGATGGTGTGGGCGAGCGAGATCAGCCCGCCGCCGCCCAGCCCTTGCAGAAAGCGCGCGACGATCAGCGCGAACATCGTCGGCGCGAGAGCGCAGGCAACCGAGCCGATCATGAAGATCGTGATCGCGGTCAGCAGCGTCGACCGCCGGCCATAGATGTCGCTGACTTTGCCATAGAGCGGCGTCACGGCCGTCGAGGAAAGCAGATAGGCGGTGACGACCCAGGAGATATTCTGAAGATCGCCGAGCTCGCGGCCGATGGTCGGCAGCGCCGTCGCGACGATCGTCTGGTCGAGGGCGGCGAGCAGCATCGCGAGCAGCACGCCGATCACGATGGTCCGGATCGTTGCGTCGTCGAGCTTGACCGGCTGCGGGGCAGGGGAAGCGGTAGCGTCCATGACGGAGGAGCCAGAGGGTTAGCGGGCGGCGGGAGCAGAAGGGCTATCTGTCGGTCCGCGAGGCCCGTTCAAGAGGATGAGAATATAATATTCGCTTCGTCTGCCTGTCGCAATGATCAGGCTTCCAAAGAAATGGCGCTAGTGTCCCCCGCCGCCACCCGCACCACGAGCCTGCGGCTTGCGTGCCAGCGGCACCAGAAGGACGATCGCGCCGAACAGGATGGCCAGCATCAGGAAGACGTCCGAAAAGGCCATGACAAGCGCCTCTTTTCGGACCGACTGGCTCAGCACCTGCAAAGCACCGATCTCGGCATTGGATCCCAGCGCCGACAGGCCTCGCGAGAGCGCGACGATGCGCTCGTTCGCCACCTCGCGGCCCCACTGGACCGATTCATGCAGACGGCTGATATGCAGATCCCAGCGATTATTGAGCGCGGTCGTGATCACGGCAAGACCGACGGCGCCCCCGAGATTGCGCGTCAGGTTGAAGAGACCTGACGCATTCTTCATCCGATCGGGCGGCAACGTGCCGAGCGCCAGCATGTTGACGGGGAGCATCGACGTCATCAGGGCGATGCCGCGCAGTGCCTGCGGGATGAACAATTCGTGGAACGACCAGTCCTTGGTGATAGGCACCAGTTCCAGGCACGACACGGCGAACAGCCCGAGACCAAACGCCATCATGGCGCGGGGATCGACCCGCTGGGCGATCTGTCCGGCGATCGGCGCAGTGATCATCATGAAGATGCCGGTGACGAACATCGTCTCGCCGATCTGGAGCGAATTATAGCCGCGCACCCGGGCCAGAAACACCGGGTAGAGATAGACGAGCCCATAGAGGCCGACGCCCAGCATGAAGGAGAACAGCGAGCCGGTCGCGAAGTTGCGATCCTTGAAGGCGCGGATGTCGACGATCGGCTCGTTCGCCGTCAGCACCCGCCAGAAGAAGCCGATGCCGGCAAAGAAGGACACGACGGCGAGGATCAGGATCGTTTCATCCTGGAACCAGTCATTCGCGGATCCTTCCTCCAGAACATATTCGAGGCTGCCGAGAAAAAGCGCGAGCGTCACAAGGCCGATATAGTCGAAATGGTCGAGCAGCTTGAAATTGGGCTTATCCCAGTCGATCAGGAAATAAGCGCCGAGGGTCACCGCAATTCCTGGAATGACATTGACCAGGAACAGCCAGTGCCACGAGAACAGGCTCGTCAGATAGCCGCCGACGGTCGGGCCGATGGTGGGCGCCAGCGTCGCGATCAGGCCGATGATGGCGGAGACCATGGCCTGGCGATTGCGCGGGAAAATGGTGAAGGCCGCGGCGAAGACGGACGGGATCATGCCGCCGCCGATGAAGCCTTGCAGGCCGCGCCAGATGATCATCTCGGTGATCGTATTGGCGGTCGAGCATCCGATCGACGTGATCGCGAAGCCGGCCGCAGCGATTGAGAACAGATAGCGCGTCGAGAGTGCGCGCCCGAGAAAGCCCGAAAGCGGGATCATTACGATCTCGGCGATCAGATAGGCGGTCTGGACCCAAGAAACTTCGGATGCGCTGGCCGACAGGCCCGCCTGGATCTCGGCCAGCGACGACGAGACGATCTGGATGTCGAGGATTGCCATGAACATGCCGACGCACATGGCCACGAAGCCGAGGGTCCGCTTGGCGGTCATCTCCGGTTGGACATGGGGGGCTGGAGGCGCCATGGCGTCGTCTCGTCTCATTCGGACGTCGGTCGGGGATATCTCGCCGGCGGTTGGGAAATTCTGGTGGAGAAGGGGGAGACGGGCACCGGGAGGGCGGTGCTCGTCTCCCCCTTCCTCCCTCCGAAGAGGGATCGGGGTATCAGGCGCCGGACTGGGACGCTCCGCCGGTCCGGCTGTCGACTTCGACCGTGACCGAAAGGCCGGGCCGCAGATTGCCCGAAGCGATCGCGTTGGCCGGCACTCGGATCCGCACAGTGACGCGCTGCGTGATCTTGGTGAAATTGCCGGTGGCGTTGTCGGGAGGCAGCAGGCTGAACACGGCGCCGGAGGCGGGCGCGATGCTTTCGACGGTGCCGATGATCGGCGGGCCGTCCGCGGCGTCGACGGTAATGGTGGCCGTCGCGCCCGGCCGGATCCGCGCCAACTGGGTTTCCTTGAAGTTGGCGTCGATATAGAGATCGGCGATCGGAACGAGCGCGAGCAGCCGCTGGCCGGCCGACACATATTCGCCCGGATCCACGGCGCGGTTGCCGACGATGCCGTCGAACGGTGCGCGGATCACCGTGCGATCCAGCTCTAGCTTCTTCTGGTCGAGCGTGGTGCGAAGCTGGTCCAGTGCGCGCTCGGCCTCGACGCGCTGGGCCTGGAGAACCGCGACATTCGCCTCCGCAGTCGTCAGCCCGGCATCGGCGGAGGCTGTTGCAGCCTTCGCCTTGTCGCTCGTCGCCTGCGCCTGTTCCAGGCTCTGGCGGCTGGCGAACTGGCTGGCATTCAGCTGGGTTGCCCGGTCGAGATCGGCCTTGGCGAGTTCGAGATCGGCTGCGGCGGAGGTGATGGTCGCCTGCGCCTGGGCAATCCCGGCCTTCGCGGCCTCGGTCTGCTTGTCGATACGGGAAAGCGTCGCCTGCTGAGAGGCGATCTGGTCCTCGATCGCGGCCACGGCGAGACGTTCATCGGCATCATCGAGCTGGACGAGGGGATCGCCTGCCTTGACGCGGCTGTTGGCGACAGCCGGCACGCTGGCGACATAGCCCGAGAGGCGGGGCGCGATCACGGCCGAATCCGCGCTGATATAGGCGTCGTCGGTCGATTCCATGAAACGGCCGATCGTCCACCATTCATGACCGAAATAGGCGCCCGCCACGATCGCCACGAGCCCGAGGCCCGATAGGACGATGCGGCGGCGGCCGCCCTTCTTCTTCGGCTCCGCAGGCTTGCTCGGTGCCGCTGCAACTGGCGCGGCAGGAGCCTCGGCCGGCTTGGCAGCGGGCAGCTCCGCGGTGCGCCGCGCGTCCAGCGTGGTGCCGCCAGCTTCTTCGGATGAAGTTTCGACGAGGGCGACCTTCGCCATGGTCCCGCTCCTGCTCATATCAATTTTGATGGATTGACCGAACCGTTCGGTCATTAGCGGTTGAATTAGACCTGTCGACCGACTAAATCAAGATCGAACTGAACGGTTCGGTCAAAAAAAATCGATCCGCGATCTGCTGTGCGCAAGCCGTGGGCAATCGTTGACTGAATCGGATAGAGTAGCTCCAAGAAACGCTCCGCTGCTGCAGGCGGATCAGCAAGGATCGAGAAGGTGACGCTCGCCCAACATGTGGTAGCCGTCGAAATCGACGAGAGTTCCGCCGGTCAGGACCCGCGCAAACGCCGTCAGATCATGGATGGCGCGCGTCGGGTTTTCCTCGACAAGGGGTTCGACGCGGCCAGCATGAACGACATAGCGCGGTCCGCGGGGGTTTCGAAGGGTACGCTATACGTCTACTTCGAAAACAAGGAGCGGCTTTTCGTCGAGCTGATCTCGACGGAAAAGCGCGAGGAGCTCTTCAGCGTCATCCAGCTCGATCTCGAGAACCACGATGTGGCCCGCGTGCTGGCCGAATGCGGCTACCAGCTGATCGAGATATTGACGCGGCCCTATTACATCCAGGCGATGCGGACGGTCTTCTCGATCGTCAATCGCATGCCCGATATCGGCGTCGAGTTCTATGGTCGCGGCCCGCAGCTCTGTGCCGACCAGATCGCGCGATACCTGAAGGCGCAAGTCGAGGCTGGTGTACTCGACGTGCCGGACTGCGACGTGGCGGCCTTGCAATTCATGGAACTGGCGCAGACCGGGATCATGCGCAAGCTGCTCTTCGGCCTTTTGCAGACACCGCCGCCGGACGAGATCCGGCGGCGCGTCGATGCGGCCGTTGTGTTCTTCATGAAAGTCTACGGCAGGCCTTGAGGCGCCTCAGTCTGCAAATTTAGCGGACGATGACCTTCGTTCCGATCGGGGCGCGGCTGTAGAGGTCGGATACGTCCGCGTTGACCATGCGGATACAGCCCGACGAGACGTTGTGGCCGATGGTCCAGGGCTCGCTGGTGCCATGAATGCGGAACATCGTGTCGCGGCCGCCATCATAGAGATACATCGCCCGGGCGCCGAGCGGGTTCTGCGGTCCGCCCTCCATCGATACGGGCAGGATGCGGCCCTTTTTGCGCTCGCGGGCCCGCATCTCCGGCGGCGGGGTCCAGGTCGGCCATTCGGCCTTGCGGCCGATCTTGACCGTGCCGTTCCAGCCGAAGCCTTCGCGACCGACGCCGACGCCGTAGCGCATCGCCTTGCCATTGCCCTCGACCAGGTAGAGGAATTTCTGGTCCGTATCGATGACGATCGTCCCCGGCTTCTCGTTCGTGCCGTAGTTCACCCGCTGGCGCTGATATTTGGACTGGAGCGAGACGCCCGGGCCTGATGGCTGGAAATCGCCATTGCCCTGGAAGAGCAGCTTCAGGAAGTTCTCGGCATTCGCGTGCTGCGAGGGCATGGTCATCGCCGCGGCGAGCAGCATTCCGCTCAGTACTCGTCCGATCTTCATTGTCGTCCCCGCTTGTCTTTTTGAATTGCCTTGTGCCGCACGCCCCCGACGGACGAATCTACACCAAAATACGATAGAAAAGCACCGCGGTCGTCGCAAGAGACGGAAACCGCGGGGCGAGGAGCTTCAGAGGACGATCACTTGGGTGCCGACCTTGACCCGGCCGAAGAGGTCCGTGACGTCCTCGTTGCGCATGCGGATGCAGCCGGAGGACACGGCGCGGCCGATGGTCCACGGCTCGCTCGTGCCGTGGATACGGTAGAGCGTCGAGCCGAGATACATCGCGCGAGCGCCAAGCGGATTGCCGGGACCGCCCGCCATGTGGCGCGGCAGTTCGGGGCGGCGGCGGCGCATTTCCGGCGGCGGCGTCCAGTCCGGCCACTCCGCCTTGCGCGTGATCGTGTGGGTGCCGGCCCATTCGAAGCCGGGTTTGCCGACTCCGACGCCGTAGCGGCGGGCCGTGCCGCCCGTTTCCACCAGATAGAGATAGCGAGCCTCGGTATCGATGACGATCGTTCCGGGGCGTTCGGGCCCGCTATACGACACGACGATCGGCAGAAAGGCCGGATCGAAGCTGCGTGCGCCGGTCGCCGCGGCGGGCGCCTTGGGCTTTACGCCGGGAAAGAGCAGCGCGACCGGCGCGGCCGGCTGTCGCCGCACGGGTGCGGCGATCGTGACACGATTGTCCGGATGAAGCTGCATCAGCCAGGGCTCCGCCAGGTCCGGGCTCAGCATCACCGGCGGGCGCGGAATATAGCGATTGTTGGACGCCGCGCTCGCGGGTTGGACGAGCAGGGCCACGAGCGCAGGCACAAAGGCGAGCGTTAGGACGAGGGCGTGATTTCGCATGGACGGACTCGAGCTACAGGCGTCTTGCGAAACTGGGAACGCGCGGTGATTCGCAACGCCGCACCCGCATCGCCGCCAGGGAATCCTCCAATGCCCGCCCCAAGAATTGGTAAATCTACGGCGATCCGCCAGGATTATGGTGAACCGCCGGTTAAGAGACGGGCGGCATAGCTATCCCTTGCGACAATGGATCTGTCCGGCTATTCATCAGAACAAAGGATGAACATATTGGAGGTAGGCCTTGGGTCTTCCGAGCGGATTGGAGCGGGGCGCCGACGGGCAGGTTCGTTGCTGGTGGGCGCATGGCGACGCGGCCTATGAGGCTTATCACGACAAGGAGTGGGGACGGCCTGTCGTCGATGATCGCCGCCTGTTTGAGAAGCTCTGCCTCGAAGGTTTCCAGTCGGGCCTGTCCTGGCTGACGATCCTGCGCAAGCGCGAGAATTTCCGCCGGGCCTTTGCGAATTTCGAGCCGGCAGCCGTCGCTGCCTTCGACGAGAGCGATGTCGAGCGGCTGCTGGCTGATGCCGGCATTGTGCGCCATCGCGGCAAGATCGTCTCGACCATCAACAATGCGGGCCGGGCGCTGGATATCATCGCCAGCGAAGGGTCGCTCGCCGCCTATATTTGGCGCTTCGAGCCCACCGTGGAGGAGCGTCCGCACCGGGTCGACCGGGCGACGCTCGCGGCGATGCCGGCCTCGCCGACGTCGATCCGCCTATCCAAGGATCTGAAGAAGCGCGGCTGGAGCTTCGTCGGTCCGACGACCGTCTACGCCTTCATGCAGGCGATGGGTCTCGTCAACGACCATCTGGAAGGCTGTCATTGCCGGGCCGAGGCCGAGGCATTGCGCGCGACGACTCCCATTCCGCACTGAGTCGATTGGGTTGGCTTCTAGGCCAGCCCTCAGTAACCGTAGCGGCCGCGGCGGCTCTGCTTGGCAAAACGGCGGTGGATCATCTCGACTTCGATCTGGTCGCCGGCCTGGTTGAGTGCCTCTGTCTCCGCGTCATAGCTCATATAGTCGCGGAGGCCCTGGCGAAGCTTCTTCAGCGTGGGGAACATGATCTCTTACCTTTCATGGATGCGCTCTGTCGCATCGGCATGACCTAAGAGTAGTCCTCGTTTGCTGCATCGCAACACGTTATATGCGCATCGCAGCAATGCGATGAGCGCATAGGCGGCGTTCAGCCGCCATTGTGTCCATCAAGGCGGCCGAGCAGCCGGGACGCGAGCGGGCTGGTTGACGAGAAGACCATGTCGAGCTTCTCGACCGTGACGATCCGCGCGCCCGCGCCGGTCCGCAGCCACTCCGCACAGGCATAGACCTTCGCCGCTTCACAATGCAGCGTCAGCGGTCCGGCCGGGGTTCCAAATGGGGCGCAGGCGCCGAAACGGTCGGCGGCCACGAGTGCCGCGCCCTCGGGATCGGCGACATCGGCGCGAATCTGGCGCAGCGAGCGCCCGGCAGCCTCCGCCTCGATCCGGTCGAGGATGATGCGCAGGGCGCCGCGCGCCGCGCCGCTCCAATGGGCCGCAAAGCTCGCCACGATATGCGCCTCGGAGCGCAGGATGACGCCATCCTCCAGCACCTTCAGCGCATTGGCCGAGAGCGTCGAACCCGTCGTGGTGATGTCAACGATGAGATCGGCCGCACCCGAAGCTGGCGCCCCCTCGGTCGCGCCGAGGCTTTCGACAATGCGGTAATCCGCGATGCCGTGCTGACCGAAGAAACGCCGCGTCAGATTCACATACTTCGTCGCAACCGTAAGCCAGCGGCCATGGCGTGGCCGGAAATCGGCGGCCACATCATCGAGGTCGGCCATGGTGCGGACGTCGATCCAGCCTTCCGGCACGGCGACGACGACATCGGCATGGCCGAAGCCGAGCGGCAGCACGAGGTCGAGGCGCTCGGCGAAGTCCGGCACCTCCTCCTCGACGAGATCGCGGCCGGTGACGCCGAGATGCACCGTTCCGGCGGCGAGTTCGCGCGTGATCTCCGAGGCGGAGAGATAGGCGATCTCGACATCCGGCAGTCCGACGATGCGGCCGCGATAGGAGCGCTCATTGCCGGCGGACTGCACGGGCAGTCCGGCGCGGGTGAAGAAGGCGTTGGCGTTTTCCTGCAGCCGGCCCTTGGAGGGGACGGCGAGGACGAGCGGTGCGTCGGTCATGCGGCGTCTCCCTTGACGCGGTCGAGCCACAGCGCGAATCCGACAGCCGGCACGCTCGCCTTGGCGCCCAGCGCCGGCAGCAGCCGGTCATAGCGGCCACCGCCGACGACCTGCTGGCCGGGTCCGAGCGCCGGATCGTGGATTTCGAAGACGAAGCCGGAATAGTAATCGAGCCGCCGGCCGAAATCGGCGGAGAAGGCGAGGGCGGAGAGATCGATGCCGCGGCGCGACAGGCCCTCGGCCCGCTTCTCGAAGCCTTCGATGGCCGTGTCGATGCCTAGCTTTTCGTCGCCGGAAAGCGCCTTGAGCGCTTCCAGCGCGCGGTCCGGCGCGCCTTCTATCGAGCGGAAGCGGGCGAGGACGGCGACGGCGCGCTCGTCCAGCCCCGCGCCGGCGGCGAGCGAGGATTGCTCCAGGAAGCGATCGGCGATCTCGCCAGGCGTACGGCCGCCGACCGACTTGATCCCGGCGATCGAGAGCAGATCCTCGACGACGCGATGGGCGGCGTCATGGTCGCTGCCGTCGAGCGCGGCGAGGAAGCCGGCATGCGAGGCGGCCGGTGCCGAGCCGCTGCCCGAAAGCCGGGCGATGGTGGCATCGAGCCGCTCGGCATCGCCAAAGGCGCGCGCGAGCCGGCGCTTCCAGACCGGAGCAATACCCAGCGCATCGATCACGGCGGAGAAAAGCAGCGAATCGCCGATGCGCACGACCGGCTCGGCGAGGCCGTAGAGCCCCACGGCGTCGAGCGCGAGCGCCAATATGTCGGCATCGGCGGTGATGCGGTCGGTGCGGCCGAGCGATTCGACGCCGGCCTGCAAGAATTCGCCGACCCCACCAGGCCGATGCCGGAACACCGGCCCCAGATAGGCATAATCCGCCATGCGGTGCGCATCGCCGGTGGCGAGGTGGTGCAGGCAGACGGGGATGGTGAATTCAGGGCGCAGGCAGAGCTCGCGTCCATCGGTCTCGTTCGTCGTATAGAGCCGGCGGCGCAGATCCTCGCCCGCGACCTCCAGGAAGATCGACGCATCGGAGAGGATCGGCGGCTCGACGAAGCGATACCCCGCCTCGGAAAGCAGGATGCGCAGCGGCATGGTGTCGACGCTCATTGGCTCTGCCCCTGCCGCTGGAGGATCGACCGAACCGCGGCGACCAGATCCGCCTCCGGCACTTCGAACTGACCGGGCCGCTCCTCGCGCCACGCCGCGTTGTCGGTGACGCTGGCAGATTGTGCCTTGCCGGCGGCGAGATCCTTGATCTGCACGACGCGCTTGGCGAGTTCGTCGCCGCCCTGGATGACGACGCAGGGACTGTTCCGCTTGTCGGCATATTTGAGCTGCGCCTTGGGGCCCGAGCCGCCGAGATAGAGTTCGGCGCGGATGCCCGCATCGCGCAGCGCTTTCACCATGCGCTGGTAATCGCCCATCCGATCCCGATCGAAGATCGTGACGACAACCGGGCCAGCCTCGGCCGCGACATCGATCTTGCCGAGCGCGGAAAGCGCCGCCATCAGCCGCGACACGCCGATCGAGAAGCCGGTCGCCGGCACCGGCTCGGAGCGGAACCGCCCGACCAGCCCATCATAACGCCCGCCGCCACCGACCGAACCGAACCGCGCCGGCTCGCCCTTGTCGTTGACGGTCTCGAACAGAAGCTCGGCCTCAAAGACGGGACCGGTGTAATATTCGAGGCCGCGGACGACTTCGGCAGTAATGCGAACTCGCGCAGAGCCATATCCAGCAAATCTCAACAAGGCCAGGATTTCTCGAAGCTCGTTGACTCCCTGCTGTCCTGCCTCGGATTCCTTTATGAGTTCGGCCCAAGTGTCTAGAAGGGCTGACGTATTATAGAACCAGGGCGTTCCGCCTTGTTCTTCCGGGAGGCGATGTCCCGGAAATAAGCCATGGAATTCGATCCATTCATCGTCGGTTGGCAATTTCGAGTTTTTTAATTCTTGCCAAGTCTGCCCCACACCCGACATCAATCCTAGGACAGTATCAATCTGAGCAGGATCTAGTCCTGCTCCCTTCGTAAAGTCCCCACTTTCGTCTTTGCGGCCCTCTCCAAGTAGCAAGCGGACACCGTCAACTCCGAACTTGTCGAGTTTGTCGATGGCGCGCAGGACCGTGAGTCGTTTGATCGCATTGTGGTCCCCCGCGAGACCGATGGTTTCCATAAGCCCATCAAGAACTTTGCGGCTATTGACCTTGATCACATACTGCCCGCGCGGGATCCCTAACTCCTCGATCGTATCCGCCATCATCATGCACATCTCGGCGTCAGCCGCCGGGGATGCGGCGCCGACCGTGTCGGCGTCGAATTGCATGAACTGGCGGAAGCGGCCGGGGCCGGGCTTTTCGTTGCGGAACACCCAGCCGGCGCGGTAGCTGCGATAGGGCTTGGGCAGCGCGTCGAAATTCTCGGCGACATAGCGGGCGAGCGGCGCCGTCAGATCATAGCGCAGCGACAGCCACTGCTCGTCATCGTCCTGAAACGAGAACACGCCCTCGTTCGGCCGGTCCTGATCGGGCAGGAATTTTCCCAGCGCGTCGGTAAGTTCGATCAGCGGCGTCTCGACCGGCTCGAAGCCATAGCGCTCATAGACCTCGCGAATCGTGGCGAGCATCTTTTCGCTGGCCTTGATCTGTCCGGCATGGCGATCGACGAGCCCGCGCGGCAGGCGCGCCTTGAGGGCGTTCGTCTTTTTGATATCGGCCATGGCTTGGATCCCGTCGTGAAGCGGTGCGTTTCGTACCGCATCGACTCACCAGGGGCAACCTTGCGGCAACTCTCGCCGCCGCAAACGAAAAGGGGCCGCCCGAAGGCGACCCCGAAAGCGCTTGGGAGGAAGCGCTGCTTTGATCAGATGGCGCGGCCGAGCGCGGCGTCGAGCGAATATTTGTTGCCGCCGCGGAAGACGAAATAGAGCGTGATGAACAGCCACAGCGCCGGATATTCGAAGCCGCCGCCTTGGGCAAAGAAGCCATTGCCGACATGGACCGACATCACGGCGACGAGCAGGACGATGCTGGTCACGACGGCGGCCGGGCGGGTGAACAGACCGAACGCCAGAAAGAGGCCGCCGGCGAACTCGCCAAGGCCGGCGAGGATGGCGAGCGGAACCGAAGGCTGCAAGCCGATCTGGGCGAAGAAGCCGGCCGTGCCCTCGATGCCGCCGCCGCCGAACAGACCGAACAGCTTCTGCGCGCCATGCGGCACCATCCAGAGGCCGGCGGCGAGGCGCAGGATCGTTTCGAAAAGCGGCGTGGCGTTGGCATAGAGGCCGCCAAGGGCCGGGACGATAAGCTTCTGGGACGAGACGTCGGACATTGGGGGGACTCCAGATCGGGGATTTGATGACCCGGACCTACAACATTCCGATTGTCTCCGGAACCTGTCCAATGCTCGACACAGTGTTCACTTTTACGGCGTTCAACTAAATCGGCTCTCGCCGTGATCGGGGCGTGTTTCGAGCGATCGCTCTCTTCATCTCAGGCCGGCATGGGAGCCGGCGCTTCGATCTCGACAAGGCGATGGGCACCGCCCTCGCTGGCGGCCAGCGTAAGGAAGCGCTCATGCAGCTTGGCGAGGCTGGACCGATGGCCGATCGAGACGACCGTCGTTTCCGGCAGCCGTTCGGCGATCAGGCGATAGACCTTCTCCTCCGCGGCTTCGTCGAGCGCGCTGGTTGCTTCGTCCAGCAGCAGCCAATCCGGCCGGGCAAGAAGCGCCCGCGCCACGGCGATGCGCTGCTGCTCGCCGCCGGAAAGGCGGTTGCCCCAATTGGCGGTCTCGTCCAGTTCGCCTTCCAGCCGCGCGAGCCCGACCGCGCCCAGCGCATCCAGAGCCTCCTCGCGCGAGATCGCGTCCGGTTCGCGCGGATAGGCGAGCGCGGCGCGCAGGGAGCCGAGCGGCATATAGGCGTTCTGCGGCAGGATCAGCAGTTCGGCGCCCTTGGGGATATGCACCTCGCCGCTGCCGAACGGCCAGATGCCACCGAGCGAGCGGAACAGGCTGGTCTTGCCCGAACCGGACGGCCCGGTGACAAGCACGCTCTGCCGCGGCTTCAGGACGAGATCGTCGACCTCGACGATCTCGCGGCCATCGGGGAGACGGACGACGAGCTTGTCAATGGCAAGGCCGGCCGGGACGCCGTCGGGGACGAGGGTGGGGCCTTCGACTAGGCCGTGCTCCGCTGCGCCGATTGCGGTCTCGAAATCGTCGAGACGATCGACCACGGATTTCCAGTCGGCGAGGTTGGAATAGTAGTCGACGAAGAAGGAAAAGGCGCCCTGAACGGTTCCGAAGGCGCTAGCTACCTGCACAATGCGGCCAAGCTCCGTGCCACCGAAGAAATACGCCGGCCCGATGAGAATGAAGGGTACCACGACAGAGATTTGCCCGAAGCTCGCTGTGAAGAAGGTGAGCTTCTTGGTCCGGCTCATGATCTCGTAGAAATTCCCGATCACGAAGCCAAACCGACCCTGCAGCAGCTTCCGCTCGGCCGGCTCGCCCCGCAGCAGGGCGATCTCTTCGCCATTCTCGCGATTGCGCACGAGGCCGAAGCGGAAATCGGCTTCGTATCGCTGCTGGTCGTAGTTCAGCCGCACCAGCGGCTTGCCGATCTTGTGTGTGAAATAGGTGCCGATGATCGAATAGACGAGCGCGACCCAGACGAGATATCCCGGGATCGAATAGGTCTTGTCGAAGATGATGAGCGGCGTTTCTGACGACAGAGTCCACAGGATGGCCGTGAACGTAACCAGCGTGACGATCTGGCCGAGCAGGGCGACCGTCGTTGACAACGTTCCCGAGACGAAACGATCCGTGTCCTCGGCGATGCGCTGGTCCGGGTTGTCCGCCGGATTTCCCTCAAGCCGCATCCGGTAGTGGACGCCATTCGACAGCCACTGGCCCAGATATTTTTGGGTAAGCCAGTTCCGCCAGCGGATCTGCAGCCACTGATTGAGGTAGAGACGATACACCGCTGCCAAAATGGACAGTCCGGCGATCCAACTAAAAACGACAAATAGCTGGTATTTGAAGGTGACCCAGTCCTTCTTCTGCAGGGCGGTATAAAAGTCGCTCTGCCAAGTATTGTACTGAACATCTAGCCAGACGGCGAACAGACGCAGCCCTATGATAACGGCGAGCATACCGATCGCGAACTTGGCTTCCTTCGATCGGAAATAGGGCAGGGCGATCCGCAGGACGGTTGCGATCGCTTGCTTGAGTTTCAGCATTGGGGTCTCCCGCCAGCATCCGATATCCGGCCGTTTCGCCGACTATGGGAAGGTCAGCCTGTCGGCGGGATTGCCGTCACATTACCGGAACATGACAGTTCGTTCGCGGGAAGGCGGCGAAGAACAATGGAGGGGCAGGGGAAGGCGTAGATCGCCGCTCCGGCAGGCCGGGTGGACAGGCCGCGACGAGCGCACCCCGGGACTAATCAAGCCTGCGTCAAAGAACCCCGTGGGCTTTGATGAACAGTCGAAATCAGAACGGCCAGAGCTTGCTCAGATCCCACTTCTTCGCCGCCGATTTCGGCGGCTCTTTCATGGGCTGGTTCGGATCGGGCTCGCGATAGGCGACGGGCGGCTCGGTCAGATATTTGCGGGTCGGATTGCCCTGCGCGTCATAGGAGCCGGCCTTGCCTTTGTGCAGCGCATCCCAAGCCGCCTTGCCCTCAGCACGCGTCTGGTCGGTCGATTCCGTGGTCGCGACGTCGTAGCTCGTCTTGCCCTTCGGCAGGATAAAGTTCGGGACCGGGCTGTTGGCGGAAGCCTGGGCCTCTTCCTCGGCCTTCTTGCGCTTGGCCGCATCCGGATCCTTCGGCCAGTTCGGATCCTCGGCGGCGGAGGCCGTCGCCGCGGAAGCGGTGCCTGGAGGCGGAAGGTTGGCGGTCGGCGGCGCCACGATGCCGCCACGCGGCTTGTAGTCGATCGGCGGCGGATCGTTGCTGCCGAGGCTTGCCAGCGACATGACGTCCTTCATCGTCTGCTCTTCAGCCGAAACACCGGTGCCATAGGTCGTACCCGAACAGCCGGCAAGGCCGACGAGTACAACAACGCTGGCGGGCGGAACGAACCTTCGCAGAACGGGCGAGACAGCCATGGTCGAAAGCAAACTCCTCAGGCGCTCGAATCGGAACGCGATCACTTCACCCCATCCAACGACAAGAACCGGGCGAAAATCCGGCGCGCGCGACAAACCTTCTAAGATATCGGTAAAGTCCGGGCAACCATTGTCGCGGCAATGCGGCGATCGAGCCCGCTTCCCTCGCCCGCCGAGGCCAGGATCGCGCGGGCGGCGAGCGAATCGCGGTCCATCTGTTCGATGAGGGCTTCGATGGAGGCAAAGCGCTCCTCGCCGCGCAGATAGGCGAAGAAAGTGACGGCGACTTCCTCGCCATAAAGGTCGCCGGCGAAATCGAAGACATGGACTTCGAGCAGCACCGCGCCATTGTCGAAGGTCGGCCGCTTGCCGTAGCTCGCAACCGCGGCCAGCACGGTGCCGTCGGCGCGGGTGAGGGTTACGGCATAGATGCCGAGCGCGAGACCGCAATCGGCTGGCAGGCGGACATTGGCCGTCGGATAGCCGAGTTCGCGCCCGCGCTTGTCGCCATGCTGGACGGTTCCGGTGACGAACCAGCGATAGCCGAGGTCCCGGTTCGCTCCCGCGATGTCGCCGATCTCCAACGAGCCCCGGATCGCGGTCGCCGAGAAGGGAGCGCCGAAGGCGTCGGTCACCGCGCCGACCACATGGACGGCGAAACCGTGGCGCGGCCCCTCCTGCTCCAGATAGGCGGGGGAACCGAGGCGATCATGGCCGAACAGGAAATCATGCCCGACGACGACGGCGGAAATGCCGAGCCGTTGCACCAGGATATCCGCGACGAAGGCTTCCGCGCTCATCTGGGAGAAGGCCGCGTCGAAATTGGCGACCACGACGCCCGCAAGCCCGAAGGCTCCGGCAAGCCGGGCCTTGGCAGTCAGCGGCGTCAGGCGGAAGAAAGGCTCCTGCGGGCGCAGCACTGTGCGCGGATGCGGCTCGAAAGTCAGCATCAAGGCCGGCACGCCAAGCCGATCGGCGTGCTGCCGCGCCGCCTCGAACAGCGCATGATGGCCGCGATGCATGCCGTCGAAATTGCCGATGGCCAGCACGGCACCCCGGAACGAGGCGGGCACGGCGTCAAGCGGGATCAGCGTCGCTGGAGACATGGGGTGATTTCGAGATGGGTGGGATCGGGGCCGGCCGTCCGGCGGGCATTGCGCTCCTTCCCGGACGAGGCCCGCAACCTGACCGCTCGGCGCGTCCGGGTCAAGCTTGCGATGCCGCCGCGTCCGGCAGGCAAGGGTCGCGCACCCCTTACCATTGGAGATGCGGGAGGAAGGCGCGCGCGCCGATCTGCTCCATCTCCAGAAAGCGCCCGACAGCCCCGGCCTCGGGCGATTCCGTCGGTCCGAAGTTCGCGGCGTGGATGCCGCCGGTGACGAAGAGGACGTCGAGTCCCTGGCCGCAGGCGCCGGTCAGGTCGGTGGGCGCGCCGTCGCCGATCGCTAGCACACGGGAACGGTCGATGGGCATGCCGCGCAGGACCTCGGCCCTTGCCAGCGCCGCGTCATAGATCGGCTTGTGCGGCTTGCCGGCGACGAGAGTGGTGCCGCCGAAAGACCGGTAGCGCTCGGCGAGCGAACCGGCGCACCAGATGAAGCGGTTGCCGCGCTCGACGACGAGGTCCGGATTGGCGCAGATCATCGGCAGCCCGCGGGCGGCGTAGGATTTCAGTTCTTCGTCATAGTCGTCCGGGCTTTCGTGCTCGTCGTCGCGGAGGCCCGTGCAGCAGATGACATCGGCCTCGAGGCCGTCCGTGAGCGTGATATCGAGGCCAGCATAGAGCGGCAGATGGTTGTCGGTGCCGATATGCAGCGCCTTGGCCTTGCCCCGCTTCGCCAGCAGGTCCCGCGTCACGTCGCCGGAGGTGACGACCGCATCGTAGCTCGTGTCTTCCACGCCCAGGCTGCGCAACTGGTCGATAATCGGCTGGCTGAGGCGCGGCGCGTTCGTCAGCAGCACAACGGTTCCGCCACCGTCCCTGAAGCGGGCAAGCGCTTCCCGGCCAGCGGGGAACGATCGGACACCATTGTGAACGACGCCCCAGACGTCGCACAGCACGGCGGAATAGCCATCGGCGATTTCCGAAAGGCCCTGGATGCGGATTGGCGCGGTCGAGTTGCTCATGCGCGGGGCGTATTGGTTCCGGGGCGGCCGGTCAAGCGGGCTCGTCCTCCTCTGCCTCGATGCGGGCGAGCGTCGATTGGAACCCTTTATTTACCCTGTCGGGAGAGAGTCGTTCCAAGCGCGAAAGGGTCGCGCCGGGAGAGGGGTCTTCCTGGGATGGGGTTCGCTGACGGCTCGAACAATGAGCCGGTCCAGATATTGATCATCGATTCCGATCCGGTGCAGCGCCGGCTCGTCTCGGCGCATCTTGCCGCCGGCGCCGGACCCGCGGTCCAGACTCTGGCCGTGGCAAGCCGCGACGAGGCGGTCCATAAGCTGTCCGGGCATCGCCCGTCGCTGATCCTGGCCGATGTCGAAACGCTTGGCGGGGTCGAGGCGCTCGGCAACCTGGTCGGGGCCCATACGCGCGTCATTGCGACCAGTGCACGAGGATCCGTTCATTCCGCCGTCGCGGCCATACGGGCGGGCGCCGTCGACTATCTGCCAAAGCCGTTCGGCGCTGCGGCGCTGATCGAGCGGGTCGAGGCGGCGATCGTGCAATGGAACAAGCTCGGCAGCGAGCCGGGAAAGATCACGAACAAACTCCCGCATCCTCCGACGGCA
Organism: Kaistia algarum; assembly: GCF_026343945.1. Lineage (NCBI taxonomy): Bacteria > Pseudomonadati > Pseudomonadota > Alphaproteobacteria > Hyphomicrobiales > Kaistiaceae > Kaistia > Kaistia algarum. The sequence goes on along the minus strand of NZ_JAPKNJ010000001.1, from coordinate 570,734 downwards.
AAAGCCGATCCCGCCGGCTTCGAAGGCTTCGTCGGGCTCTCCGCGCCCATGCGGGCGATCTTCGACCAGGTCGAGCGGATCGCGCCTTCTCGGGCCCCGGTATTCATTACCGGCGAGAGCGGCACGGGCAAGGAGCTCTGTGCCGAAGCCATCCACTCCCGCTCCGGCCGAGGCGGCAAGCCCTTCATCGCGATCAATTGTGGCGCGATTCCCAAGGATCTCATGGAGAGCGAGATCTTTGGCCATGTGCGCGGCGCGTTCACCGGTGCTAGCGACACGCGGCCGGGCGCCGCGGAACTTGCCGATGGCGGCACCCTGTTTCTCGACGAGATCGGCGAGATGGAACTCGGCCTGCAGGCGAAGCTGCTGCGCTTCCTGCAGAGCGGTACCGTGCAGCGCGTCGGCGAGACGACGGCCCGCCGCGTCGATGTCCGCATCGTCAGCGCCACCAACCGCGATCCCTTCGCCGAGATCGCTACCGGGCGCTTCCGCGAGGATCTGTTCTATCGGTTGCACGTCCTGCCGATCCATATGCCGCCGCTGCGCGAGCGCGCCGACGACATTTTGCTTCTGGCGGAAACCTTCCTCGCGCGCTTCGCGGACGAGGAGCGCCGCGATTTCATCGGCTTCTCTGACGAGGCAGCTTCCTTGCTCATGCGCCATGCCTGGCCCGGCAATGTGCGCGAGCTTCAAAATGCGATCCGCCGCATGGTCGTGCTCAACCGGGGCACCGAGATTACCGCCGCCATGCTGCCGGCGACGATCGGCGGCGTGCCATCCGTGCCCCGCCAGGCTGGCCCGTCCTCGCGCATGCCCGACCCGATAGTTCCGTTCTGGGAGCAGGAGCGCTCGATCATCGAAAGCGCGGTCGGCGCCTTCAGTGGTAATATCGCCCGCGCCGCGGCGGCCCTCGAGATCAGCCCGTCGACGATCTATCGCAAGCGTCAGGCATGGCTCGAAAAGCGCAGCGCCTGAACTAAGCGTCAGCCTGCGATTCATCCTCAGCCACCGAAATGCTTGCGTGCGCCGCGGCATCTCGGCATGTTCCGCTTGGATGGGCTGTGAAGGGCTGCCGCAAGTCGGCGCCAAACAAGGGGTTAGAAGCATGAAGGGTCTGGGATCTCGGGTCTCCGGGATCGCGATGGCGGGCGCTGCGGCGCTTGTCTGGATCGCTGCGTCGACGGGCGCAATGGCGGGTGAGGCGGCTACCAAGGCGGGCGATGCCGAGAACCTTCTCGCGGCCGGCAAGGTCAAGGAGGCGGTCGAAGCGTTCGACGCGTCGGCCGAGGCCTTCTGGAAGGGCGTGCCGCTTACCTTCCGCAAGGCTCTCTTCGCCGACGATGTGAAGGGCTATGGCGAATATGTGGCCCATAAGGGCTCGACCTTCGCGCCCGGCTCGGAACTCAAGATCTATGCGGAGCCCGTCGGGTTTGGTTCGACGCCTGTCGGCGAGAACCGGCGGATCGCTTTCAAGTCGGAGATCGAGATCCGCAACGACAAGGGCGTGATCTACGCCAAGTCGCCGGCGCCGGCTGAATTGGAGAAGGTGAGCTCGAGTCCGAGCCGAGACTTCCATCTGACGGTTGGCTTCCGCGTGCCCGATCTGAAGCCGGGGATGTACAAGCTTATCCTGACCGTGACGGACGAAGCGACGGGCAAGTCAGCACCGATCGAGCTGCCGCTGACGATCGGCTGAGATCGGGGACGCTCGACGGCGGTGTGACCGGCCTCATAGCCCCGACAGCGGGCGCGGTGTTCAACACCGGCCCAGTTGCCGTATCCCTCGGCGGCTGCGCTCCGGTTCGGGCCAATGGTCACCGTCTACGATTTGAAGCCACGCTTTCAGGCGCTGCTACGGCCGTTCGTTCGCCAATTGGCTGCGAACGGCGTCACGGCCAACCAGGTGACCCTCGCCGCTGCCCTGCTGAGCCTGGTGGCCGGCGCCGCAGTCGCCGTCGTGGCTGGCGTCCGGCTGAGCCTGCTGCTCTATCCCGCCGTGCTCTTCATCCGTATGGCGCTGAACGCCGTCGACGGCATGCTCGCCCGAGAGTACGGGCAGAAAAGTCGGCTGGGGGCCATATTCAACGAGGTCGGCGACGTGGTCTCCGACGCAGCGCTATATCTCGCTCTCGTGCCGGCGCTGGCTCCCTTCGGCGCCCATGGCTGGCCGATCGTCGTCTTCGTTCTGATGGCGATCCTGACCGAGTTCGTCGGTATTCTGGGCGTGACCGTCGGCGGCGGTCGGCGCTATGACGGCCCGATGGGCAAGTCGGACCGCGCTGCCGCCATCGGACTCCTTGCCTTCTGCCTCGCCCTTGGCCTTCCAGGCGGCGCCTGGCTCGATGGTGTCATGCTCCTGTTGTCGGCACTCGCCCTGTTCACGGCGTATCGGCGCGCCCGCCTGGCTCTGGAGGTCGGGAAATGAACGCGCTCCCCGATATCGCCGGCTCTATCGGCCTCCCGGCGCCGATCCTCCTCACTCTGTTCCTCATCCTGATCGGCCTTGCCGCCGCTACCGCGCTCGTCTGGCTGAAGCCGGCCGCAGGCGACGCGTCCGCGGCGTCGAAGCAGGCCGAACTGAAGGCCCGTATTGGCTCCTGGTGGGCGATGGTCGGGATCTTCGCCGCAGCCCTGCTGCTCGGTCGTGTGGCGACGGTCGTGCTCTTCGCCTTCATCAGCTATCTGGCGCTGAAGGAATATTTCACGATCATTCCGACGCGAAAGGCCGATCGTGTCGTGCTTCTCTTCGCCTATCTGGCGGTGCCGATCCAGTATTGGTGGGTGGGCACGTCCTGGTACGGCATGTTTGTCATCTTCGTGCCCGTCTACATGTTCCTGATCCTGCCGACCGCGATGGTGCTGCGCGGGGAGACCAGCGGTTTCCTGAAGGCGGCGGGGACGCTGCATTGGGGGCTGATGATCGCCGTCTTCGCGATCAGCCATGCCGCTTATCTGATCGCGGTCCCGCCTCCGGCGGCGCCGCCAGGCACGGGCGCCGGCCTGCTGCTGTTCCTGCTGATTGCGACCGAGTTCAACGACGTCGCGCAATTCGTTGCGGGCAAGAGCTTCGGCCGGCACAAGATCACGCCGAAGGTGTCGCCTAACAAGACCGTGGAGGGCTTCATCGGCGGCCTGGCGGCCACCACGCTTCTGGCAACGGTTCTTGCGCCGCTCCTGACGCCGATCGGTCCGTTGCAGGGGGCACTGATCGGCGCGATGCTGGCGTCCGCCGGCTTTTGCGGCGACATCGTCATGTCGGCGATGAAGCGCGATCTCGGCATCAAGGATACCGGCACCATCCTTCCGGGGCATGGCGGCATCCTCGACCGGATCGACAGCCTCGTCTTCACGGCGCCGCTGTTCTTCCACACCGTCCGCTATTTCTATTTCTGATCCGATGTCGATCCGCCTTGTCGCCAGAAATGCCCTTCGGATCATTTTCTTCGCGGCGATCGTCCGTCCATTCCTGCTTGTCGCGATCGGTCTGGCCATACGCCACCGCGAGCGGCTGCCGAAGCATGGGCCTGTCATCCTGGCGGCCAACCACAATAGTCATCTCGACACGCTGGCGCTGATGTCGCTCTTTCCGCTCGCGCAATTGCCGAAGATCCATGCTGTGGCGGCGGCCGACTATTTCCTTCGCAATCGCTGGCTCAAATGGTTTGCCGTCGACCTGCTCGGCATCGTGCCGATCGAGCGCAGCGCGGTGAAGGGAGGGCGGGATCCGCTGGCGGCGGCCTTCGATGTCCTCGACCGCGGCGAAGCGCTCATCGTCTTTCCGGAAGGCTCGCGCGGCGAGCCGGAAATGCGGCAGGCCTTCAAGCGCGGGATAGGCTATATCGCTCGGAGGCGGCCGGACGTGCCCGTCGTTCCGATCTTCCTGCGTGGTTTTGGCCGCGTGCTGCCGAAGGGCGACCATCTTCCCGTCCCATTCGTCTGCGATGTCGTTGTTGGCGAGCCTATGACGGGGTCCGGCGAGGGGTTCGTCGCCCGTCTGGAGGCAGCGGTGGACGCCTTGGCCGGCGAGACGCCCTCGGCGGACTGGATGTGAGCCGCGGCGACGCATCCCTGGGGAAGAGAATTTTAGCCGCCCCTCTCGCTGCGCCTTGACAGGAAGCAGGCCCGCTCCTAGATGCACTATGCCTGTTAGCACTCGGCACAAGTGAGTGCTAACACATCACTTACGAGGCCGCCCGAAGAGGTGGCCTTACGCGAGGAGAGAAGAAAGATGGGTTTCCGTCCTCTGCATGACCGCGTTGTCGTCCGTCGCCTCGAAGGCGAAGAGAAGACCAAGGGCGGCATCATCATCCCGGACACCGCCAAGGAGAAGCCGCAGGAAGGCGAAGTCGTCGCCGTCGGCCCCGGTGCCCGCGACGATGCCGGCAAGCTGGTTTCCCTGGACGTCAAGGCTGGTGATCGCATCCTGTTCGGCAAGTGGTCGGGCACGGAAGTGAAGATCGATGGTGAAGATCTGCTGATCATGAAGGAATCCGACATTCTCGGCGTGATCGACACCAAGGCTGCCGGCAAGAAGGCCGCGTAAGGGTATCCCTTCACGCGGTTTTTTATTGCCCAGTTAGCAAACAAAGGGAGCAGGCCACATGGCTGCTAAAGAAGTAAAGTTCTCTGCCGATGCGCGCGAAAAGCTGCTGCGCGGCGTCGATATCCTCGCCAACGCCGTCAAGGTCACGCTGGGTCCGAAGGGCCGCAATGTCGTGATCGAGAAGTCGTTCGGCGCGCCCCGCATCACCAAGGACGGCGTCTCCGTCGCCAAGGAGATCGAGCTCGAGGACAAGTTCGAGAACCTCGGCGCGCAGCTGCTGCGCGAAGTCGCCTCGAAGACCAACGACAAGGCCGGTGACGGCACGACCACGGCGACCGTTCTCGCCCAGTCGATCGTCAAGGAAGGCGCCAAGGCCGTTGCGGCCGGCATGAATCCGATGGACCTGAAGCGCGGCATCGATCTCGCCGTCGCCGAGGCCGTCCGCGATCTCGAGAAGCGCTCGAAGAAGATCAAGACCTCCGAGGAAGTCGCTCAGGTCGGCACCATCTCTGCCAATGGCGAGAAGGAAATCGGCCAGATGATCGCTTCGGCGATGCAGAAGGTCGGCAACGAGGGTGTCATCACCGTCGAGGAAGCCAAGACCGCCGAGACCGAGCTCGAAGTCGTCGAGGGCATGCAGTTCGACCGCGGCTATCTCTCGCCTTACTTCATCACCAATGCCGAGAAGATGGTTACGGAGCTCGACGATCCGTACATCCTCCTGCACGAGAAGAAGCTTTCGAACCTGCAGGCGATCCTGCCGGTGCTCGAGGCTGTTGTTCAGTCGGGCAAGCCGCTCCTGATCATCTCGGAAGACGTCGAAGGTGAGGCTCTGGCCACGCTCGTCGTCAACAAGCTCCGTGGCGGCCTCAAGGTCGCGGCCGTCAAGGCTCCGGGCTTCGGTGATCGCCGCAAGGCCATGCTCGAGGATATCGCCATCCTCACGGCTGGCCAGGTGATTTCGGAAGACCTCGGCATCAAGCTCGAGAACGTCACGCTTGCCATGCTCGGTCGCGCGAAGAAGGTCACGATCTCCAAGGAGAACACGACCATCGTCGACGGCAACGGCAAGAAGAAGGAAATCGAAGCCCGCGTCGGTCAGATCAAGGCTCAGATCGAAGAGACGACGTCGGACTACGACAAGGAGAAGCTCCAGGAGCGTCTCGCCAAGCTCGCAGGCGGCGTCGCGGTCATCCGCGTCGGCGGCTCGACGGAAGTCGAAGTCAAGGAGCGCAAGGACCGCGTCGACGACGCGCTCAATGCGACCCGCGCGGCTGTTGAAGAAGGCATCGTCCCCGGTGGCGGCGCTGCTCTCCTTCGCGCCAAGAAGGCCGTCGAGAAGCTGAAGTCCGACAATTCGGACATCGAAGCCGGCATCAAGATCGTGCTCCGCGCGCTCGAGGCTCCGATCCGCCAGATCGCCGAGAATTCCGGCGTCGAAGGCTCGATCGTCGTCTCCAAGGTTCTGGAGAACAAGTCGGACACGTTCGGCTTCGACGCCCAGAGCGAAGAGTTCGTCGATCTGGTTGCCGCCGGCATCATCGACCCGACCAAGGTCGTGCGCACGGCGCTGCAGGATGCGGCTTCGGTCGCTTCGCTGATCGTCACCACCGAGGCCCTCATTGCCGATCTGCCGAAGCCCTCGTCGGGCGCTCCGCAGATGCCGGGCGGCGGCGGCATGGGTGGCATGGACTTCTAAGTCCAAGCCAACTCCAAGATATCGGAAGGGCGTGGCGCAAGCCGCGCCCTTTCTTTTTGATCGGTTCAGGCCCTGGTCACCGCGATGTCCTGCGCTTCCATCATCTGCACGAAGTCTGGGCTGACGTCCGATTCGGTGACGATGCCGGCCAGCGCGCCGATGGGTGCCACCAGAAAAGGCGCGGCGGTTCCGATCTTGTCTCGCGAGGCGAGCGCTACTGTCTCCGCCGCTTGCGCCATCCAGGCCCGCTTGATGCCGGCTTCGTCATAGTCGCCTGTCGTGAGTCCGGCCTCCGGATGGATGCCCGTCACGCCCAGGAAATAGAGATCGGCGCGGATGCGCCGGATCGAATCGATCGCGTCGGCGCCCGTCGTGACGACCGAATGCTTGAACAGACGTCCGCCGATCAGGATCACCTCGACGCCGGCAAACGGGACCAGTTCGACCGCGGTGCTGGGGCTATGCGTCACGATCGTGGCGCGAAGGTCGGGCCGAATGTGGCGGGCAACCTCGATCGCTGTCGTGCCGCCGTCGAGGACGACCACTTGCCCATCCTCGATCAGTGCCGCGGCCGCTCGGCCGATCGCCTGCTTGCCCGATGGCTCGATCGACCGCCGGCCGGAAAAGTCGACGATGCCCGGCGAGGCCGGCAACGCGCCGCCATGCACCCGCGTCAGCAGGCCTTCGCTCGCCAATTCGCGCAGATCGCGCCGGATCGTGTCCTCGGAGAGACCAAGCTCGCCGCTGACGGCCTTGGCGACCACACGGCCATCGCGCTTGAGGATTTCAAGAAGAAGCCGCTTTCGCTCAACCGTCATCATGAAAAATCTCCGACTGCACGATATTGCATGAAATAACACGATATTGCATGATTGATCGTCAGTCCATGAAATATCGTGAGGAATCAAGACATGATGAGCCCATTCGAACCCATGGTGATTCTGGTCGCCGGACCCTATCGTTCCGGCACGGGCGACGATCCCGCGAAGATGCGCGGCAACCTGCGCCGTCTGGAGGACGCGGCGCTGCCGTTGTTTCGCGCCGGCCATGTGCCGCTGATCGGCGAATGGCTGGCCTTGCCGCTGATGGAGGTGGCTGGTTCAAAGGCTGTCGGGGATGCGATCTATGAGGAGATCGCCTATCCCGTCGCTCATCGCCTGCTGCCGCGCTGCGACGCGGTGCTGCGGCTGGAAGGCGAGTCGAAGGGCGCGGATCAGGACGTCGCCATGGCGCGCGAGCGCGGGCTCAAAGTCTTTTTCCGCATCGAGGACGTGCCGGGCTGTCGGGCCTGACCTCAGGAATAGCCGCGCCGCTTCCGCCGGAAGCGGCGTTCCAGCAGCTTGCCGGTCGAGCGAAAGACCAGACCGAGATCGCGGAGGCCGGCACGGAGCACCTGCCAAGGGGAGCTCTCGGTGGATACCCTGTTGTAGAGCGCTAGGGGCGGGGGGCCCTTGAACTCCCGCCTCGGCATCTTGCGGCGAATCTCCGCTGCCTCGGACGGCTCGGCGGAGTTGTAGCTTTGGCTGCCGGACAGCAGGCCTTCCAGCAGATCGTCCTCCACGGCGTCGTCGAGCGTGCGTCCGCTCGGCGGCAGCTCCATTTGCGAAAGAAGGCTCAGCGCCTTGCGTTCCGAGAGGACGTGAACCCAGCGTATCGTCAGCTCGGCGAGTGCATAATTGGGCTCCTTGGGATCTTTGGAGCCGTAATGATCGCGCTCGATCCGGTTGAGGCGCCGCTGCAACTCATTCGCCAGTTTCGGATCGACGCCGGGAGCCCGCGACTGCGCATTCAGGAAGTCGGCGCTTATTTCGGCGAAGCGGTGCCATTCGCCATCGTTCCAGGCCTGATCATGGGTGTGATGCAGCAGAACCGGGTCGTCGACCAGCACGAGCGGCGCATAGAGGCTGGCGGCGACGGGGAACGCATAGTCCCACCACGGAACGCCGAGCTGATAAGGGAATCGTGTGAAGGCCTCGATCGCCGGCGCGATCTTCTCTGGCGTGAAAGCGAGCAGGTCGACGCCAAGATCGAATCGGCGGCCCTGCCGCCGCGCCAGCGAGGGAACCTCCCAGCGGTGCATCACCACCGTGGCGTTCGCGGCGGTCGCTGACAGTCTTCCGGCGAAATCGGGTGATTCGGCCATGAAGACATCGGCGTTGATGATCCCGACGGGCTCGCCTGGCGGCAGGTCAGCGAGCACCGCGGCGAAGGACGGCGTCTTGCGAGCCGCAGGGCCGAGCTGTTCCTCGACGAAACGATACTCGACGCCCGGGAAACCGTCGCCGAGCAGCTTCTCCTCGGCCTTGTTGTGCACGGAGAGGACGCGGAAACCATTGTCCTGCCAGGAGCGCAGGCAACGGCCGACCAACTCCTTGCCGACATCGGTTCCGTGTTCGTCGAAACGCTTCAAGTGAGGGAACGCGGAGGTAAGCAGCAGCAAGATGTCGTTCCTGGCCGGAAAGCGGTTCCCAGCCATTACCGCACCCGCCTGGCGTTCGCCAGCCCGATGCGCTCTGTCCGTCAGCGCCGGTCGCGAAAGAAGCCGCGCAGCAGTTCGCTCGCCGTGCCTTCGGCTATCCCGTCATAGACGTCGGGCGCATGGTGGCAGGTCGGCTGGTGGAACAGGCGGACGCCGCTTTCCACCGCGCCGCCTTTTGGGTCGCGGGCGGCATAGTAGAGCCGGCGGATGCGGGCGAAGGAAATGGCCGCGGCGCACATCGGGCACGGTTCCAGCGTCACATAGAGATCGCAATCTGGCAGCCGCTCAGAGCCGAGCGCCTGGCAGGCGGATCGGATCGCCAGCATCTCGGCGTGAGCCGTGGGATCGCGCAGCTCCAGCGTCCGGTTGCCATCTGCGGCCAGGATTTCGCCGTTCCGCACCACCACGGCGCCGATCGGAACTTCGCCGCGGGTCGCTGCCGCGCGCGCTTCCGCCAGCGCCGCTTCCATGAAGGACGATCCGGGACCGCACATCGTCTCGCTTCGCCTCCTCGGCTCTGCTATCAGGGCTCGATGACCCGAGCCGTAAAGCCACCAAACCAACGCACGAACCATCCCCCCGCGCAAGCTGGAGCGGCCGAAGGCGAACGCATCGCCAAGGTGCTGGCGCGCGCCGGCCTCTGCTCGCGTCGCGACGCCGAACGCTGGATCGCCGAAGGCCGCGTGGAACTGAATGGCCGGACGTTGTCGAGCCCGGCCGTGAATGTCGGTCCCGACGATAAGGTGGTCGTTGACGGCAAGCCGTTGCCACAGCGCGAGCGCAGCCGGCTCTGGCTGTATCACAAGCCCAAGGGCCTGGTCACCACGGCCCGCGACCCCGAGGGACGTCCGACCGTTTTTGACGCCCTTCCCGACCATCTGCCTCGCGTTGTCGCAATCGGTCGGCTCGACATCAATACAGAGGGTCTTCTGCTCCTGACGAACGATGGCGGCCTGGCCCGCGTTCTCGAACTACCTTCGACCGGGTGGCTGCGCCGCTATCGCGCGCGGGCCTGGGGCGACGTCATGCAGTCCGATCTCGACCGGCTCAAGGACGGCCTTGAGATCGACGGGACGCTCTATGGCGCTATCGACGCCACTCTCGAGCGCGTCCAGGGCAGCAATGTCTGGATCATGCTCGGCCTGCGGGAAGGCAAGAACCGAGAGGTCAAGAATGTGCTGTCGACCATCGGGCTCGACGTCAATCGCCTGATTCGCGTCTCCTACGGGCCCTTCCAGCTCGGGGATCTCGCCGAAGGCGAGGTGGTCGAGATTCGCGGCCGTGTCCTGCGGGAGCAGCTCGGCGAGAAGCTCGCCCGTGACGCAGGGGCGGATTTCGATGCGCCGGTGCGCGAGACGCCGCCCGCCAAGGCGAAGGAGCCACGGCCAGCTCCATCGGCGGAGAAGGCTGCCGCAAGACCGCGTCCAGCTCGGGCAGCGGACACCGAGAAGCCCTCGCGTCCACCGGTCAAGGGCCGCCGCTCGGCCGATGAGGCGTCCTCCGGACGCCGGGGTGGCGACGACAGGCCTCCGCGCCGCGACGGTCACCAGCCGTCCGGCGATCGTGGGCCGACCGGTCCGAAGGATGGGAAGCCGGGGCGCGGCCCGAGAGGACCAGGTCATGCGGATCGTCGGCGGTGAATTCCGGGGGCGCAGCCTCGCGTCCCCGCAGTCCCAATCGATCCGCCCGACTTCTGACCGGCTCCGCGAAAGCCTGTTCAACGTGCTCGCCCATGGCTATGGCGACCCCGTTGCAGGTGCCCGCGTGCTGGATCTCTTCGCAGGAACCGGTGCGCTTGGGCTTGAGGCCATGTCTCGTGGCGCCGCCTTCGGGCTCTTCGTCGACGAAGGCGTCGAGGCGCGCGGGCTAGTCCGCCGCAATGTCGAGGCGCTCGGACTGACCGGACGGACCAAGCTATTTCGGCGCGATGCCACCAAGCTCGGCCCAGCAGGGACGGTGGCACCCTTTGATATCGTCTTTGCCGACCCTCCCTATCGGCGTGGTCTCGGCGAGCTTGCGCTTGTCTCCGCCTTGGGAGGCGGCTGGATGAAGCCAGGAACCCTCGTCATTTTGGAGGAGGCGTCCGATACCGAAGTCTCGACGCCGAACGGTTTGGAGTTGATCGAGCGCCGGGAGGCCGGGGAGACGCAATTGCTGTTCTACCGGTGGGCAGCCGGCGACGAGAATTTGCGCTCGCCTAGCGATGAGGACTAGCCTAGCCTAGGAGCACGCGTTGGGGAGCGCAGAAACGACCGAGGATCGATGGTTTCCGTGATCAGCCGTACGCCGCAGTTCTTGCGTGAAATTCTGCCTGTCCTTGCGTTCATGGTACTGCTGGCTCTGAAGCCGGCTCCCGCAGACGCCGAGACCGCGACCCGGATCGCCCCGGATGCTTCCGAGTTCACGCTGACCAACGGCCTACAGGTCGTCGTCATTCCAGATCATCGTGCACCGATCGTAACGCATATGATCTGGTACAAGATCGGCGCTGCCGACGATCCGCCTGGAAAGTCGGGCATTGCGCATTTTCTCGAACATCTGATGTTCAAGGGCACAAAAGCGCATCCGGCCGGAGAATTCTCGGCCCGCGTTTCGGATCTCGGCGGTTCGGAGAACGCGTTCACGACCAACGATGCGACCGCCTATCACCAGACCATCGCCAAGGCAGAACTCGGGACCGTGATGGCCTTCGAGGCTGATCGCATGCGGGGCCTCGTTCTGACGGACCAAGTCGTTCTGCCCGAGCGGGATGTCATCCTCGAGGAACGGCGCATGCGGATCGACAATGATCCCGGCTCGCAGCTCTACGAGGCGATGAACGCGGCCCTCTATCAGAACCACCACTACGGCATTCCGACCATCGGCTGGCCGCAGGAGATGGCTGGGCTGACGCGAGAAGACGCGCTGAAGCAATATTCGCGCTATTACGCGCCGAACAACGCCGTCCTCGTCGTGACCGGGGATGTGACGCCCGAGGAGGTCCGCCGCCTTGCCGACGAGACCTTTGGCAAGGTTCCGGCAAGCGCCGAGCCGATCGTTCGGAGCCGTCCGAAGGAGCCGCCGCAGCTAGCCGAACGTGTTGTGACGCTGGCCGATCCGCGGGTCAGCGAGCCGTCGTGGTCGCGCAGCTATCTCGTGCCATCCTATACCACCGCGGCTCCGGGCGAAGCCGAAGCGCTTGACTTGTTGTCTGACATACTCGGCAGCGGCCCGACCAGCCGCCTGTTCCGTACGCTCGTCGTCGAGAAAGCGCTGGCGAGCGCCGTCGGTGCCTATTATTCGGGCGATGCCATCGACTACGGCCAGTTCGGCGTCGTCGCCACGCCGCGTGACGGGGTGACGGTCGAGCAATTGCAGACCGCGATCGACGCCATCCTGACCGATCTGCGCGATCACGGTGTGACGGCCGACGAGTTGCAGCGGGCGAAGCAGCGCACGCGCGCGTCGGCGATCTTTGCGCAGGACAGCCAGAGTTCGCTCGCTAGGATTGTCGGAACGGCGCTGCTCTCCGGGCAGAAGCTGCCTGACGTTCAGGACTGGCCGGCCCGTATCGACAAGGTCTCGGCCTCGGAGGTTGCGGCTGTCGCCGCGAAATATCTCGACCGCAGGCAATCGGTGACCGGCATCCTGAAGCCGGCGCCGGCCGACGGCCGCAGTTAGTTCCAGAGAAGAGGAAGATGGCCTTGCGCTTCAATCGTTTCGGCATCGCCCGGCCGCTGCTCGCGGTTGCCGGCCTTCTCGTCATGGTGTCCGCCGCCCAGGCGACGCGGATTCAGAATGTCGTCAGTCCCGGCGGCATTGAAGCCTGGCTGGTCGAGGACTATGCGGTTCCGATCGTCGCCATGAACTTCGCTTTCGAGGGCGGCGCGGCGCAGGATCCGGCGGGCAAGCCCGGTGTCGCCAACATGCTCTCGGGCCTGCTCGACGAAGGGGCGGGCGATCTGGACAGCAAGTCGTTCCAAGCCGCGCTCGATGAGAAGTCGATCCAGATTTCCTTCGACGCCGGCCGCGATGATTTCTTCGGCACGCTGCGTATGCTCGCCGAGGATCGCGATGAGGGCTTCAGCCTGCTCGCGCTGGCGCTGCAGTCGCCGCGCTTCGACGCGGAGCCGGTTGCGCGCATCCGTGCCCAGCTTGAGAGCAATATCCGCCAATCCGCGAAGGACCCTGAATCCGTGGCCATGGAGGCCATCTGCGCCGCCGCCTTCCCCGGCCACCCCTATGGCCAGCCGGTCGACGGTACCGAGGCGAGCGTCAAGGCGATCACGGTTGCCGATTTGAAGACCTATCGCGAGCGTGTTTTTGCCCGTGATCGGCTGCATGTCGTCCTGGTGGGCGCTATCGATGCGGCAAGCGCCGGCAAGGTTCTGGACAGCGTCTTCGGCGGGCTGGCGGCGAAGGCCGTCCTGACACCGGTGGCCGACGTCGTGCCTGCCGGTGGCGATGTGCATATCGACATGCCCAATCCGCAGACGCTGGTCCGATTTGGCGGTCCGGGCATTCCCCGCCATGATCCGGATTTCATGGCGGCCTATGTCGTCAACCACATTTTGGGTGGGGGTTCCTTCTCGTCGCGGCTCTATTCCGAAATCCGCGAAAAGCGCGGCCTCGCCTATTCGGTTTCCTCGACGCTGGTGCCGCTGGCCCATTCGAGCGCGGTCGCGGGCGGTACGGCGACGCGGGCGGACCGGGCCGAAGAGACGGTCGGGATCATCCGCGATCAGGTGAAGAAGTTCGCCGAGGACGGACCGACCGCCGACGAACTTGCCAAGGCCAAGAGCTATTTGACCGGCTCCTATGCGCTGCGCTTCGATTCCTCGGCCAAGATCGCGCGCCAGCTTCTCTCCATCCAGATCGACAATCTCGGCATCGATTATGTCGAGAAGCGCAACGACATGATCTCGGCCGTTACGCTGGAAGACGCAAAGCGTGTGGCCAAGCGGCTGTTCGCCAATGGTACAGACATGCTCGTGTTGGTCGGTCCGAAGAAGGCTGAGGCATCACCGAAATCGTGATCACTCTGCCGCTTCGGCTGTCGCCTGCTTGGCTTCCTCGTTGAGCGCCTTCGCCTGCCGCTTGGGAACCGTGAGCGGCTCCGGCTTCAGCTTGCCCGTGATGGCATCGGTGTAGGAGATCCGGCCGCCGGCCATCTGGATAGCCAGGCGGTTCGCCTCGCGGGCACGAAGATCCTCCGAGATTTCGGCAATCCGCTCGGCATCGTAGCCGAGCTCCTCCAGCGACTTCATGCCGAAGGCGAAGGCCGATTCGAAGGTTTCGCGCATCTCGAAGTCGACGCCTTGCGCGCGCAGCTTCAAGGTATGCTGGCGGTCATAGGAGCGGACATAGAGCGTCGTCAGCGGATATTCGGACCGGATCAGTTCGACGATGCGGTCGGTGTTTTCGCGCTTGTCGGTGCAAACCACCACCAGTCGGGCGCTGCCGATCCCGGCCGCGCGCAGCACGTCCAGCCGCGCGCCGTCGCCATAATAAACCTTGAAGCCGAATCGAGCCGCGCTGCGCACCATGTCCGGATCCGAATCGATCGCCGTCACGTCGATGCCTTCGGATAGCAGGAACTGCGCGGCGATCTGACCGAAGCGGCCGAAGCCGATCATCAACACGCTCGCTTCGAGCCCGTCCGCGACGTCGAGCCCGTCCAGAGACGGCTTCGGCTCCGGTATCAGGCGGATCGCGGCGACGACGAGCGGCGTCAGTGCCATGGAGATGATCACGGTTGCCGTCAGCACGGCATTGGCGTTGCCGTCGAGAATGCCGGCCGAAGTTGCCGCGGCGTAAAGGACAAAGGCGAACTCGCCGCCCTGCGCCATCATCGCTGTCCGCGTCAAAGCCTCCCGACTGGACGCCTTGAAAAGCCGGGCGACGGCAAAAATACCGACGCCCTTCAGTACCATATAGCCGATGACGGCGCCCAGGATCAGTGGCCATTGCGCGGCGATCACCGAGAGGTTGAGCGACATGCCGACGCCGAGGAAGAAGAGACCGAGCAGGATGCCGCGGAACGGTTCGATATCGGCTTCGAGCTGGTGCCGGAAGCTCGATTCGGAAAGCAGCACGCCCGCCAGGAAGGCGCCGAGCGCCATGGAGAGACCACCGAGCTGCATCACATAGGCGGCACCGAGAACCACCAGCAGCGCGGCCGCCGTCATCACCTCGCGGGCATTGGCTCTGGCGAGGATGCGGAACATCGGATTGAGCAGCCAGCGGCCTGCGGCCAGCAAGGCCGCGACGACGCCGGCGGCGGTTGCGATAGCCACCCAACGCGATTCATGCGCGGCGCCGGGGTCGTTGCCGAACAGCGCCACGACGGCGAGCAATGGGACGATGGCGAGGTCTTCCAGCAGCAGGATCGAGACGATGCGCTGCCCGGCCGGTGACGTGGTCTCGCCGCGCTCGTCGAGCAGTTGCATCACGGTCGCGGTCGAGGTGAGCACGAAGCCCATGCCGGCGACGAAGGCGACGATCGGCGGCAACCCGACCAGCACGCCGGCCCCCATCAATATGGCACCGCACAGGACGACCTGGGCGAGGCCGAGTCCGAAGATCTCGCGCCGGAGGCCCCAGAGCCTCGACGGTCGCATCTCCAGCCCGATCACGAACAGGAACATGACGACGCCGAGCTCGGCGACATGCAGGATTGCCTGCGGGTCGGTGAAGAGGCCGAAACCGAATGGACCGATCACGAGGCCGGCGCAGAGATAGCCCAGAACGGCGCCGAGGCCGAGCTTCTTGAAGATTGGGACCGCGACGACGCCGGCCCCTAGCAGGGCAACCAGTTGCGCGAGATCGGTGCCTGGCTCGGCGGCCATGGGAAACTCCGTAAGCTGAGGAGCGCGGCGAAAACGGGCCGGTCTGGAAAAGAATGCAAGCGGCGGGCCGTCGGCCGGTCGATTCGGAATGTAGGCATGTTTCGCGACGAATGGCAGTCGCATTGCGGCGGCAGAGGCGTGGGCGCGTCCGGCGGGTTCCACCACACTTGTTACGGCCCGCATCGATGCCTACACAAGGGGCCAAGGAGAATGCCATGACCGTGTTGCCCGACCAGACTTTGCTCGTCGCCCGTGCCGCCGAACTCGTCGCGGCCGCGCGGCGGGCCGGCGCCGATGCCGCGGATGCCTTTGCCGTGCGCCGTATCGGCTTTTCGGTCGATGTCCGGCACGGTGCCGTGGACGAATCGACCCGTTCCGAAAGCGACGATGTCTCGCTGCGCGTCTTCGTCGGCAAGCGCCATGCGAGCGTCTCGACCAACACGGTCGCCGCGGCCGATGAATTGGCAGTCCGCGCCGTGGCGATGGCCCGGGTGGCGCCGGAGGATCCGTTCGCCGGCCTGGCGCCGCAGGACCGGCTCGCCACCTCCTGGCCCGATCTCGATCTTCTCGATCCGGCGATACCCGATGCCGCCGAGCTTGCGGAGCGTGCCCGCCGCGCCGAGGCGGCGGCACTCGCCGTTCCCGGTATCGCGAAGTCCGGCGGCGCTTCCGCCGGCTGGTCTTTGACCGGGGCTTTGATCGCGACCTCGCATGGGTTTTCCGGCTCCTATTTGCTCTCCCGCTCCGGCGTCTCGACCACCGCGATCGCGGGCGAGGGGACGGCGATGGAGCGGGATTACGACAGTGATTCCAAGGTCTATGGCGCGGACCTCCGCTCACCGGAAGATATCGGACGCCTGGCCGCCGAGCGTGCCGTCCGGCGGCTGCGGCCCTCGCGCATGCCGACGGGCAAGGCGACCGTGGTCTTCGATCCCCGCGTCGCATCCAGCCTCCTTGGCCATTTCGCGGGAGCGATCAACGCTTCGGCGATCGTGCGCAAGACGAGCTTCCTGCGCAACTCACGTGGTGAGGCCGTTTTCTCTCCGCAGATCCGCATCACCGATGATCCGCGCCGCATCCGGGGTCCGGCGTCCCGGCCCTTCGACGGCGAGGGCGTGGCGTCCGAGGCGATCGATCTCGTGCGTGACGGCATATTGCAGGACTGGCTTCTCGACAGTGCGACGGCGCGGGAACTCGGACTCTCGACCAATGGTCGCGGCTCGGGCGGCGGCGGCAGCCCGCATGCGACGAATCTGACCCTTCTGCCCGGCTCGATCAGTCGTGACGCGCTGTTGGCGCAGGTCGGTGACGGGCTCTATGTGACGGAGTTGATCGGCCACGGCGTGAACGGCGTCACGGGCGACTACAGCCGCGGCGCCGGCGGCTATCGCATCGTGAACGGGGAACTCGCCGAACCTGTCTCGGAAATCACCATCGCGGGCAATCTGCGCGACATGTTTGCTCGGCTCGTCGCGGCTGACGATCTGGAATATCGACATTCGGTCAATTCGCCGACGCTGGCGATCGAGGGATTGATGATTGCCGGTTCCTGAGCCGTCCGAGGATCGCCAAGCCGATCTTGCCCTTGTGGTGGACGCGGCGCGAGCCGCTGGGGAGATCGCGCTCGGCTATTTTCGCCGGTCGCCAAAGGCCTGGATGAAACGCGGCGATTCCCCGGTAACGGAAGCCGATATCGAAGCGGATCGCTTCCTGTTCGAACGCCTCCGGTCGGCGCGACCCGACTATGGCTGGCTTTCCGAAGAGACGACCGACACGCCGGAGCGCCTTGCGAAGCGGCGCGTTTTCGTCGTCGATCCGATTGACGGGACGCGCGGCTTCATCGAGGGCAATGCCGATTGGTGCGTCTCCGTGGCGATCGTCGAGGACGGCGTGCCCGTGGCTGCGGCGCTCGCGGTTCCGGCCCGGGAAGAATGGTTCGAGGCGACGGCCGGCTGTGGGGCGCTCCTGAATGGGGCTCGGCTCTTCGTTGCCGAGGCGGATCGAAGCCATCTGCGCTTTGCGGGTCCCGCCCGCTATATGCGGGCGCTGGCCGGGGCAGGGATCGACGTCGCCGATCGGCGTGTCACGCCCTCGCTCGCCTACCGCATCGCGCTGGTCGCAGCGGGACGGATCGACATAGCGACGGCAACTCCCAACGCCAATGACTGGGATCTTGCGGCAGCCGACCTTTTGGTGCACGAAGCTGGCGGAACGTTGTGCGCTGCAATGGGCGGGGCGATCCGCTACAATCGGACCGAACTCCGGCACCCCGCCTTGATTGCCGGAACGAGCGCGCTGGTTGCGGCAGCCGGGCCGGTCGTGGCAGCGGCCGAGAAGCGTTGGTGCGACGAGCGGTCGGCCATCGCCTCCAGTGGCGGGAACGGCTAGCGAAGAAGGGGCCGAAGATTGGCTGAAGCGAAGAAGCAATTGCTGCATCTGGTGTTCGGCGGCGAGCTCAGCGCCGTTGGTTCGGCGGAATTCGCGGATCTGTCCGCGCTCGACATTGTCGGGATCTATCCGGACTACAAGACCGCCTACGACGCCTGGAAGACGAAGGCACAGGGCACCGTCGACCACGCGCAGACGCGCTACTTCATCGTTCACCTTCACCGCCTGCTCGATCCGGACGCAACGCCGGCCGCATGACGAACGCGGATTCCGGCGGGCTTCGCCGGGAATGTGGCGAAGATGACGGGAATGACGATCGATCGTGACGAATGTGAAGAAGCCTCGGAGAATCAAGGATCTCCTGAAGCGGCTTGGTAACTCCGACCGGGTAATCCGGTTCGTAGGCCTCTCCGCGGTCGGCTATCTGCGTCTGGTTCGCTCGACCAGCCGCATCGTGTTCGAGCCCGAAAGCGTCGCCAAGGCCTTTGGCGACGTCCTGCCCGGCATCATGACGATGTGGCACGGCCAGCACCTCATGGCTCCGTTCGTCCCCAACAAGGGGATCGACCTGAAGGTGATGGTCTCGCGCCATCGGGACGGCGAGATCAACGCGATCGTGGCGGAGAAATTCGGCTTTGGCACGATCAGGGCGTCGGCGGCGCGCGATCCCAGTCGCGTCATCGAAAAGGGCGGCCTTCGCGGCTTCCTGGAGATGAAGGCAGCCCTCGCCGAGGGGACGACGGTCGCGATGACGGCAGACCTCTCCAATATGCAGTCGCGGCGTGCGGGCCTTGGCATCATCATGCTCGCCCAGAATTCCGGTCGCCCCATCCTCCCGGTCGCGCTGGCGACGAGCCGCCGCATCCGTCTTTCCAATTGGGACCGCACGACGTTCAATCTGCCGTTCAGCCGCGGCGCCTGCATCTTCGGCAACCCGATCTTCGTGCCGGCCGGCGCCGACGACGAGACGCGGGAGGCCAAGCGGCGCGAACTGGAGGACGAACTCAATCGCGTCAATGCCATCGCCTATGAGCGCATCGGCCTGAAAGATGACTGATCGGCTGCGCAGCCCGCTGCTGACGGCCTATGGCCTCGCGGGCCGCGCGCTGATGCCCTTCATCCCCATGCTGCTCTCCTACCGGACGGGCAAGGGCAAGGAGGATCCGGCACGCCGCCGCGAGCGCTATGGCTATGCATCGCGGCAGCGACCCGATGGCCCGCTCGTGTGGGTCCACGCCGCCAGTGTTGGCGAGACGAATGCTGTGCTGCCGCTGGTGCGGCGCATCGTCGGCGAGGGGGTAACCGTTCTGGTGACCACCGTCACGGTGACGAGCGCGGCGATCGCCGCCGCGGGCCTGCCGCGCGGCGCGTTTCATCAATATGCGCCGCTCGACATCGTGCCCTATGTCGATCGCTTTCTCGATAATTGGAAACCCGGTCTCGCTCTGTTCGTGGAATCCGAACTCTGGCCGACCATGATGGCGCGCCTCTCGGCCCGCGGCATTCCGGAGATCCGTATCAATGCCCGCATGTCGCCGCGGTCTTTCGGCCGCTGGCAGAGCTTCGGCGCCGCGACCCGTCCGCTGTTCGGCAGTGTCGAGATGGCGCTCGCGCAGTCGGAAGGCGATGCCGAACGGCTCCGGGCGCTCGGTCTTCACAAGGCTCGCTCGGTCGGCAATCTGAAGTTCGATGTCCCTGCGCCCGGAGTCGAGCCGCAGAAGCTCGAGGCCTTTGTCGTCATGGCTGCGGGCCGCGAGATCTTCGTTGCCGCCAGCACGCATGAGGGCGAGGAAACCATCGTCGCGGAAGCGCACCGCCAGGCACGGGCCGGTCGCCCGGCGCTTCTCACCGTCATCGTGCCACGCCACCCCGTGCGCGGGCCGGCGCTGCGCGATGCGTTGGTCGCGGCGGGATACTCGGTCGCTTTGCGCAGCCAAGGCGAAGCCGTAACGCCGACGACCGATCTCTATATCGCCGATACGCTTGGCGAACTGGGCCTCTTTTATCGCGCCGCCCCGGTAGCCCTGATCGGTGGCACGTTGGTTCCGGTCGGCGGTCACAATCCGATCGAGGCGGCCTTGCTCGATACGGCGATCCTTCATGGCCCGCATGTCCAGAATGCCGCCGAGATCTATGCCGCCCTCGATCGCGGCACCGGCACAGGCGCGATCGCCGACGCAACGGGCCTTGCCGCGGCCGTCGAAACGCTGTTGGCCAGCCCATCGGACGCGACGCAGCAGGCACGCCGCGCCGCCGCTTCGCTGGCGCCCTTTGCCGGTGCCCTGGAGGCCACCATCGAGGCGCTGGGGCCGTATCTCAAGCCGCTGGCAGCGCGGGCCGGCCAGCCCGGAGGGCCGCGAGCGTGATCGCCCCGCCGCATTTCTGGTGGCGCCCCCGCGCTTCGGCGATTGCGTTGCTGCTTTCGCCGTTTTCCCTCGTCTATGGCGCACTATCGGGCGCGCGGATGCGGCGGCCGCCCGTAGCGCGCGCCGAGGTGCCGGTGGTCTGCATCGGCAATTATGTCGTCGGCGGTGCCGGCAAGACGCCGACCGCGCTGGCGGTGGCGCGCATCGCGATCGCTCTCGGCCGGCGCCCCGGCTTCCTGACGCGGGGCTATGGCGGCAAGGTCCCAACCCCGGTTCTCGTCGATCCGCTCCGGCATGGCGCCGCCGAGGTCGGCGACGAGGCGCTGCTCCTGGCCGAACTCGGGCCAGTGGTGGTTTCGCCCGACCGGCCGAAGGGTCTGCCGCTGCTCGCGGAGGCCGGCGCCGACTTCATCATCATGGATGACGGCTTCCAGAATCCGTCGCTTTACAAGGATTTGCGGATCGTCGTCGTCGATGGCGCGACCGGCATCGGCAATGGTCTGGTCTTGCCGGCCGGGCCGCTCCGCGTAGCCCTCCGTACCCAGATTGCGCGCACCGACGCGGCGATCATCGTTGGTCCCGGCAAGGCCGGCGACCACGTTCTACGCCGGCTGGCGCGGGCCGGGAGGCCGATATTGCGGGCGAGGTTGCAGCCGCTGGCCCATCGCGATTGGGACGGCCCGCCTTTTCTCGCCTTTGCGGGGATCGGCCGGCCGGAAAAATTCTTCAACACGCTCGATCATGCCGGCGCGCCGATCCGGGAGGTTCGCGCCTTTCCGGACCATCATGTCCTTGCCGAGGAGGAGGCGCAGAAGCTTCTCTCGCGGGCCGAGCGCGAGGGGCTGCGTCTGATCACCACGACCAAGGACTATGCCCGGCTGTCGTCGGCCAAAGGTTCGGCGGCCTTGCTGCGGCAGAGGACCGAGATCTTCGAGGTCGGCATGGCGTTCGAGGATGAACGAAGGCTCGCAGCCCTCATCGAGACCATGCTGCGGCGCTTCGTGGCCGCGCCTCCGAACGGCGGGTTTGCCGGCTCGGATTCAAAAATCTCACCCAAAACAACTGGATAGAAAGCGTCCGCCGTTCAGCGAGCCGTCCAGGTAAGCCCCAGTGCCTTGTGGCGGGCGAGCGAGGTCGCCGGGTCGGCATAGGCTTCCTGATGCTCAACGTTCCAATAGCGCAGTTCGTCGAGCGGGATATGCGCGCCCGTGACCGCGCAGCGCACGAAGGCGCCGGGCGTCAGGATCTGATAGTCGCCGTCGAGATAGCGAATGCGAGCTTCGCCGCCGCGGCCTGGATGTTCCATGCGGTTCATAACTGCCTATATCGGCTCATTTTCGCCGTTTCGCAACGGATTCAACGCCTTCCGAACAACCTTTCTATGTCGGAGAGCTTGAGTTCGACATAGGTCGGGCGGCCATGATTGCACTGGCCGGAGCCGGGCGTCGCTTCCATTTCGCGCAGCAGCGCATCCATTTCCTCGGGCCGGAGGCGCCTACCGGAGCGAACCGAGCCGTGGCAGGCCATGGTGGCGGCGACATGGTCGAGCTTTTCCTTCAGCCGCGTCGTCTCGCCCCATTCGGCGAAATCATCGGCAAGGTCGGAGAGCAGCGCCGCGCTGTCGATCTCGCCCAGCAGCGCCGGCGTCTCGCGCACCGCCACGGCACCCGGCCCGAAACCCTCCAGCACAAGCCCGAACTCCGCCAGTTCGTCCGCCCGCGCCAGCAGGCGCGCGACATCTTCCTCCGGTAGATCGATGATTTCCGGGATCAGCAGCATCTGCGTCGCGATGCCCGAGCGCGCCAGCGCCGCCTTCATCTTCTCATAGACGAGCCGCTCATGCGCCGCGTGCTGATCAACGAGGACGAAGCCGTCGGCGGTCTGCGCGACGATATAATTCTCGTGCAATTGCGCCTTCGCCGCACCGAGCGGGCGATCGATGCGGTCCGCTTCGGGGATCGCGTCGGCCCGTGCATCGGCGGAGGGGCGATCGACGGCCTCGAACGCCGCCTGCCGGACCTCGGCAAAGCCGGAGGGGGCTTTCGGCGCCGCCCAATCTCGCCAGGAGGCCGCCATGGACGAAGAAGGGGTAGCGCCGGCGGACGAAAACCCTCGCGCCGCGGTCGAAGGCGCCATTCCCGACCGGAATGCGGTCACGGTCGCCCCTCCGCCAGTCGTCGTTGCGCGGTGGCCGGCCTGATGGATCGCCTGCCGAAGCGCGCCGACGATCAGCCCGCGCACCAGCCCCGGATCGCGGAAGCGCACGTCCGATTTCGCCGGATGGACATTGACGTCGACCTGATGCGGATCGAGTTCCAGGAACAACGCCGCAACGGGAAACCGGTCGCGACTCATGACGTCCATATAGCCGGCCCGGAGCGCGCCGATCAGTAGCTTGTCGCGGACCGGCCTTCCATTGACGAACAGATATTGCTGCAGGGAATTCGCCCGATGGAAGGTCGGCAGCCCGGCGAGGCCGGCAAGGTGGACGCCCTCGCGCTCCGCCTCGATGGCAATCGAATTGGCGACGAAATCCGCGCCCAGCAGATCGGCGATCCGGCCCTCGCGATTCCCGGCTGAAAAATCCGTACCGCTTCGATCCGAACCTGACAGCGAGAAGCGGATTTCCGGATGCGCCATGGCGAGGCGGCGCACGACATCGGCGACGGCGCTCGTCTCGGCGCGCTCGCCCTTGAGGAATTTGAGCCGCGCCGGCGTCGCGAAGAAGAGGTCGCTGACCTCGACCCGTGTTCCGCCGGAGAGACCGGCCGGCCGTGGCGCAACGATCCGCCCGCCCTCGACCGCGATCTCCCAGCCATGCGGCTCGCTTGCATGGCGCGACGCGATCCTGAGCCGCGCCACAGCGCCGATCGAGGCCAGCGCCTCGCCGCGAAAGCCGAGCGTGCGAATGTCGAGCAGGTCCTCGGCCAGCTTCGAGGTCGAATGTCGCTCGACCGAAAGCTCGAGATCGTCTCGCACCATGCCGGCGCCGTCATCGGTGACGCGGATGAGTGCGACCCCGCCGCCAGCCGTCACCACATCGATCCGCCGCGCCCCGGCGTCGATGGCGTTTTCGGTGAGTTCCTTGACGACGCTCGCCGGCCGCTCGACCACCTCGCCGGCGGCGATGCGGTTGATCATGTCTTCGGAGAGGCGGCGGACGATCATGCGAGCGACTCTGCCGGATTCGTGAGGGAGGGGGAAGCGTCGCGTTGAAGCGGTTTGTGAAGAACCGGAATCGGCGCGTGAGGACAAGGCGCTAAGGGATTCAGGCGATTCGGGTATGTCCCGCGCCCAATCCTCCATCGCTTCGCGTCTCGCCGTCTCCTACCGCCCGACCGCCCGCCAGCCGATATCCCGGCGGCAGAAGCCATCGTCCCAGCGGATCGCGTCGACACCTTCATAGGCGCGGGCCTGCGCTTCGGCGATCGTGGCGCCGACCGCGGCGACGTTGAGCACCCGCCCGCCATGCGCCACCAATTGCCCGCCCTTCGATGCCGTGCCGGCCTGGAACACCTTGACGCCCGGCAGCGCCTCGGCCGCCTCAATGCCGTCGATCGGCGTGCCCTTCTGGTAATCGCCCGGATAGCCCTTGGCGGCCAGGACGACGGCCAGCGCCGCTTCCTCGCTCCATTCGACCTCGACGCTATCCAACCGCCCCTGCGCCGCCGCCAGCAGGATTTCGACCAGATCGCTCTCAAGCCGCAGCATTAGCACCTGGCATTCGGGATCGCCGAAGCGGACATTATATTCGATCAGCTCCGGGCCCTTTTGCGTGAGCATCAGCCCGGCGAACAGCACGCCGGAAAACGGCGTGCCGCGCTCGGCCAACGTCGTCACGGTCGGGCGGATGATCTCGTCCATGATGCGGGCCTGCATCGCCGCGTCGATGCGCGGCGCCGGCGAATAGGCGCCCATGCCGCCGGTATTCGGTCCGGTATCGCCATCGCCGACCTGCTTGTGGTCCTGCGCCGCGCCGAAGGGGAGCGCCGTCGTGCCGTCGCAGATGGCGAAAAAGCTCGCCTCCTCGCCGACGAGCACCGCCTCGATCACCACTTCCGCCCCGGCCTCGCCAAAGGCGCCGTCGAAACAGGCATCGACGGCGGCCAGCGCTTCGTCGAGCGTCTGCGCCACCACGACGCCCTTGCCGGCGGCGATGCCATCCGCCTTGACCACGATCGGCGCGCCGACTTCGCGCAAATAGGCCCGCGCGCTGGAAGCCTCGTCGAAGCGCCGATAGGCGGCGGTCGGAATGCCGGCCTCGGCGCAGAGATCCTTGGTGAAGCCTTTCGACCCCTCGAGCGCCGCCGCCGCTTGGCTCGGCCCGAACACGGCGATCCCCTCGGCGCGCAGCGCATCGCCAAGCCCCGCCACCAACGGCGCCTCCGGCCCGACGACGACCAGGTCGATCGCGTTCTCGCGACAGAAGCGGATCACATTGGGAAAGTCATAAGGGTCGAGCGCCGCCAGACACGCCTCATGCGCAATCCCGGGATTGCCGGGCGCGGCGAACAATTCGCCGACGCGCGGCGATTGGGCCAGCTTCCAGGCCAGCGCATGCTCGCGCCCGCCGGAGCCGATCAGGAGGAGGTTCAGGGGGGAGGGTGTGCTCATGGCGCGGGATTAGGGGAGGTGAGGAAGGAAGGCAAGGGGCGCGCCTCAGTTCTGTGCGACTGCTGGCGAGTTGGCTGAGCCTTCAAATCAAACGCAACTGCTCAGGCCGAGTGCTCGCCATCTTCTCGACTGACCACACAATGGAAGGCATCGCGGGAAACGAGACTGATTTGGTGGCGTCCAGTAAGCAGCCATTTCACAAGACGGTCCCGTTTAAGATGGCATGATAAATTCCACCTTCACTGTCCAAGTTTCCCTCTGATCGCCGCATAGAATTGGCGCGTCGAGCGGATCCTTGCCACGCTCTCGCTAGCGATCTTTCGGCTTTCCGTAAGGTTCTCGGTGCTTGCTTTAGATGCGATTGCGTAAATGTCCAAATCGTGATCAGAGACTAGATACGGCCATTTACGAAGATATTCTGGAACTTCAGTAACATTACTCAGGTATGTAGCTAGTGGGTAATCTTTTTCAGTTGCGACCCCGATTTCCCAGGGCACCCACCATGATAGCCGTGTGCTGCTTGATACAACAGCCAGAAGATGAGTGCACTTGCCCATTTCCGCCTGTATGTGCATAGCGAGGTCTTCACCGCGCTTTATGCCAGGATCAATGACATCCAAGTAGGAATCAATCGAATGATTAAGTCGAAGACGTGATGAAATCCTGGTCGCCAAAGTCGAGTCCATCACTTGGTGCGAGATAAATATCTTCGTTGTCATAGCAAACCCTTTTCGACCAAGCGACGATAGTGTTCACCGAGGGCCGTTAACCTTACGGACTTGCTCTCCATCGCAGCATGATACATATGGGGGGCCCCGACCGGAACTAGAAGATTAACTCGATTGAATTTCTGAAGTACAGAGAATATGGCATTCTTGTCAGGGTCGGGATCGTGGCTTTCCGGTTCGTAGCTTGGGTCGAGTTTGAATTCAAATCCAGAAGCTGGAAAGAAGCCAGCAATCATTCGTAGATCTCTTAATTCTAGCGGCGGCTGCACTTGCCTTAACGAAACAAATGACTTAACATTTGTCTTGAACATAGGTCTCTGTGCCCAAGGGCCCAGCGACTGATCTATGTGGGCGTACACCCCGCCTGGTGTTACCGCTCCAACGAGGTTGGCGGCCGCGCCGCCGAGCGCATCTACCAAAAGGCTAGTAAAAACGCCGGATCCGTTCTGCTCAGACGCGTACTGTTCAGCAGTCGAAGCCGTTAGAATGGTCATGCCATCAGAAAGTTCAGACACATTCGGCACTACGGCGTTCTGTGCTATTCCGCCGCTATGGCAACTATCAAGAATAATGAACTTGTTGCGAGCTTTAGATTTTACAGCGAATGTCATTATGTCCGAAAGAGCTATACCGTCATCACCGGACATAGTGTCGGACGCACAAATATATCCGCCAGTTGGATCAATATAACCGTGACCAGCGAAGTAAAGTGCTGCGACGTCCGAATCGCCGTCGAATAATTCTCTGATCGAATCTCTCAGTCGGGACCTAGTTACGTGTTCTGTTGAGCTGGTTAAAATGTGGACGCCAAAATTAACGGATCCATCTGCGTGTCGCTCCAGCATGGCCTTAATATCATAGGCATCGTTAACGCATCCGTGAAGAGATGCTATAGAATCATAATCATTTATCCCGACGACCAGTGCTTTTCGCATGATAAAATCTCGGTCCTGTTAGGATAAGTCGCGTATACCTGATACAATACTATTTGTATTCCAGGATACGATCCTGTCAGCTGCGTTCTTGACGACCATCGATGTCCGCTGAGAACCGAACGGTTCAACAGCCAGAATAGGTTTCCTTGCCATGAATCCATTCATTGCAAGGTCAATTTCTTCATTGATCCAAGTACTATAAGTTGAATAGACGCCTGCCAAAATAACTATGACACTGGCAGGGCTCATCTGCGCGCGAATCGCCTCTCGTAAGCGAGCGGGACTGGGCGCATTGTGGATAGGGTTGCTCCGTGGAACCGAGTAATTTTTGTATTCGAACCATTGGGCATTGTTTAATAAGAATATAAGCCGATCATAGGAGTCTGAGTACGCCCACGAATGGCTGATAAACAGATTATACATCATAACAAATTATCCACAGTGACCGTTGTCTAGCGCGACTATATCTAGTTTGACAATTTAGAAGTTTAATCGCAGACGTACAAGCATGTAGGTCGTTGCGACCTATGGTGGAGCCTGTCGCAAAGTCTGGCTGACAAGCCGAGGGCGTTTCGGCGGATAGTGAAGCGCTCGCCGAGCGCATATTGAATTGGTCCGTAGTTTGGCAGCCCCGTGGTGCGGGGAGCGTCGGCCCCGGCCGAAGCGTCCTTGCCGACCGACGGCTGGCGCGCTTGCGCAGGCCGCGTGGCTCCATCTTCTGCCGTCAGACCCGGCCCGTCCCGAACATCCATGTCTTCGCCATCGGCGTCGGCGCAGCATTGGCACGACCAGCAGGTCGGCCATGACAGCGGTGGGTTTGTATTCCACAGACGCATCGCGCGCTTCGGCGTTGGGTCCCTCCCAACCCTCCCCCGCTGCGCAGGAGAGGGTTTTTCGGCCTGTGCGCTGCATTGGGGCTGAGGACAGGCGACTGCCTTTCTTCTCCCTCTCCCGCGCGGCGGGGGAGGGCTGGGGGAGGGGGCAGCTACTGCGAACTGGCTAATCCAGTTTCATGCCCGGCAACCCCCTCTCCAGCTCTCCCCCACTAGGGGGGAGAGGGCAGACCGGTGCGCCGCATCGGTGTCGTGCCCGTCACGAATTCCCGTTCCCAAGGCACGACGACGCCTTTCCCTCCCCCTTGCGGGGAGGGTCAGGGTGGCGGTCGGCGGCGTTGGCTGTGATGGCTGGGACAGCCGCCGGTGTCTTGCTTGCCGGCTTCGATCCTCCGCGGGACCCCCACCCCGGCCCTCCCCGCAAGGGGGAGGGAGACGGAAGCTCTCTTGGCGGTGTGCGCTGCATCGGCGTCGTGCCCCCGCCCCGAAAACGCCAAGGCGTTTTCGACCCGCCCTCCAGGGGCGGGTTCAAGGGGAGTCTGGGACAGGCGCTGCGGCTTCGATGATGCTGGCGTGTCTTCCGCTTCCGTCCAACAACGCACGGCCCCAACCCGCCCCTGGAGGGCGGGTCCGAACCGCGTCAGCGGTTTTGGAGCGGGGGTAGCTTCGGCGGTGGCCGAAGCGTTCCGGGGGGCATTTTCCCGCTTTCCGCAGCGGGCGTGGCGCCTACAAAGAGCCATCCTTGATGGCCGCGACGATCGAATGTCCCCTGCGCAAGAGGCCCTGGATCAATCCAGGCTTCGGGAGGGTCTGCTGCGGCGCTGGGCTGGCGTCTCGGTGTTGCAACGCTTGTTCCTTGGCCGCCACGAGGATGGGCGTCGCCGGGTCGATGCCATGCTCATGACAGAATGCGGCAATCCGGCTTTCGCTGCCCTCCCGGTCGCCCGTCGCCAGTTGCAGCATTCCCCAGGCAATATCTGTCTGCACATAGTTGGTGAGGTCGAAGCGCTGAAATTTCATCGTCGCTCTCTGCTCGAAAAGCTCGCGTAGGTCATGGAGCGTGCTGATCCGTGCGAGATCCCGCGATGCGAGTTTTCTGACGGCACGTGCCATTTTCTGGATGTCGCCCACGCGGTCGACGGAATTGAAAGAGCACTATTTCGGAATAATCCCCTCGACGTCGATAGGATCGATGCAAAGATCGAACCTGGCTGAAGCCGAGGTGCGCTTCCAGGCGAGGCCTCCTTTTGTGAGCCGCGGGACAAAATCGACCGAGAAGCCCCACCGCGCGGAGTAGTGCTCACCTCTGTAAGCCTGGAACTCCAAAATCTTCCGGATCCCTCCGGAGGTTTCGCCGATCCAGCGCCTGTCGGCAACGCGCTGCAATTCGGCTGGTGCGGCGTCGTGAAGGGCCAGGATGACTTCTTCTGAAAGCGCCATCATCCATCCCAATGCCGTTGCTGCGTCATCGAACTCTACCCGTGCGACGTGCAACGTCCACCTAAAACGGCCAGCCGCCGTGATCTGTCCGCGCTCGTTCCACGCCCGGCAACTTCCTATCCAGCTCTCCCCCAACAAAAGGGGGAGAGGGCCAGCCGGCGCGCTGCATCGGTGTCGTGCCCTCTACTTCGCCGCCCCACTCCTTGTCTGGCCGATGACGGCCCTCGTCTCCGGGTCGGCGGCGTTGCATTCCTTCGGGTAGGTGTCGTTCATGTAGCCGATGGTGACGTTCCATTTCTGGCCCGCGGCGTGGTCTTCCGAGCCGGCGCCGACGCAGCGGTCCTGGCGGGATTTGGCGATCGCCGCGATGCAGCGCCATAGCGGATAGCGGTCGTCTGCCTTGTCGGCCTCGGTGTTCAGCCATTTCTTGTAGTCGGCGACGGCGAAGAAGGCGCGGTCGTCGAAGAGCGTGCCATAGAGCTCGAAGCCCTGGCCGCAGACCAGCGTGTTCTCGAAGGCGACGGGGTTGTTGACGCCGTCGAAGCCGGAGACGCGCGCCTCGATATTGGAATAGCGGCTGGTCTTGGGGAAATATTTCGGCAGATCGTCGACGCCGATCGGCGTGCCGTCCGGCGCTGCCGGCTTCTGGATCGTCAGCGTGTTGGTGAACAGCATCCAGCGCCAGACGAAATCCTTCACCTGCGCGATCTGCTTGTCGCCAGCCGCCATATAGCCGCTGCCCAGAACCGCCGGCAGGAACTTGTCGACGAACAGCTTTTGCGGCACGGCATAGGTCGATTTCGCGCCCTTGTAGGAGAGTTCGAGGACGGCGATCTGCTTGTCGGTCAAAAGCTGATAGCGGGCATGCACGAAAGCGTCGCGATCGTCCGTCGCCCCTGCATGCGTGCGGAAGGCATAGCCGGCCGGTAGGCCGCCGGCGCCATTGCCGATCGACATGATCGGATAGCTGGTGAAGCCCTGGTGCAGCGTATCGTTGAAGGCGTCGTTCCAGGGCGAGTTCCAGGCCGTGGTCGGGCTGGCGTCGCCGACATCGAAGGCCGAATTGCCGGCCACGACCTCGAAATTGAAGCCGCCATTGGCCCAGACGGTCTTCGAACTGGAAAAGCCGCAAAAGGTCGGCGAAAGATCCGAGAAGACCGGCTCCGGCTGCAGGATCGACATCTGGTCCCAGAGGCTCTGCTGATTGAACGTCTCGGGCAGGCCACTCGCAGGCACGGGCATGTCGAAGGCGATTTCCGTGAAGGTCGCCTTGGCGAACATGTTCGGGCCGTCATAATAGCGCAGCCACACGGGCGGCTTGTCGTCGCCGGCGCAGCGGCGGATGGCGACGCGGAACGCATCGGATTTGCGCGTGGTGGTGAAATAGCGGTCGCCGACCAGGCCGGTGGCGTTTCCCTCGGCATCGACGTAGATGGCGGCCTCGTTGGCGCTGCCGACGCGGAGCTGCGGGAGGCCCGACAAGTCGGCGAGCGCGTCACCCCTGTCGGCCGCCGCGCAGGAAGCGGCAAGCGCAATCGAGCCGGCCAGCGAGAGCGCCAGCAGGCGGAGCCGTCTATGTGTGGCCATTTCTATCCCCGTCATCGTGGTGTCGTGAGGTTGAAGAGGTCGAGCGACCCGCCACCTGCCCAATGACCGGAATATCTTGAGAAAACCTGCGCCGCCGCCGCAGGATCGCTGCGTTGTGCTTCGCCTGGCGGCAGCTTTACCGACATCGGCCTTGCATGCAACGGCAAATGGATGCGTGCCGTGCCGCCTGGCCCCCGTCGGACGCGGCCGTTCGGGGCGGGCCAATTGCCGCAGATCAATTCAGGCCCGCCGCGGCCGTGCTAGCGTTTGAATCACGAGTGGGCTCGACATCCGCCCCGTCGGCCAGAGCGCCGGGGGCGACAGAAGGAGTCCTGCATGGTTCCCGTCCAGCATATCCACCCGATGCTCGTGCATTTCCCGATCGTGTTGATCTTCCTGCTTGCCGGCTTTGATCTCGTGGCGACCTTGCTCGGCTATAGCGTCACCGGCCGGACCGCGACCGGCAACGTCTCCGTGGGGCTCGCCGTCCTGGCGGCGCTCGCCGCATTGGCGACCTATTATTTCGGCGGCTTGGCGCTCGACTACGCCGAGGCCGGCGGCTTTTCCAGTGATGTGGCGGAAGTGCACGAGAGCCTCGGCGGCATGGTGGCGATCGCACTCACCGTTTGGGCCGTGATCCGCGCCGCTCTATGGTTCAAGGATGTCCGGCTCACGCGGCCTGTCGCCTTCCTCTTCCCGCTGGTTGCCATCGCCGGCGCGGCTCTGGTGGTTGTCACCGCGAGTTATGGCGGCCGCCTGGTGTTCGACCTCGGCGTCAACGTCGCTAAAGCCGCTTCGGGCGGCTAGAGGATGGGCCGCTGCGCCACGCTCGCGGCGCGGCGGCTGCCCCCACGAGCGGCACAGCTTGACCGGCCGATTTATCTGACTAAAGTCAGATATCATGTCATTCGACGCAGTCGCCCGCATCCGCCGCTTCAACCGTGCCGTCACCTCCGAGGTCGGCGCGCTCGATCATTCGTTTCTGGGACGAGGCCGGCCGCTCGGGTCGGCGCGGGTATTGAATGCAATCGGGCACGGGCGCGGCGATGTCGGGGAAGTGCGCGACTATCTTCGGCTCGATTCGGGCCTGATGAGCCGCCTGCTGCGCGGCCTTGAGGAGGAAGGCCTGGTCGAGACGGTGGCGAGCGCAGCCGATGCTCGGCGGCGGATCGCGCGGCTGACGGCGGCGGGAAATCGCGAATTCCAGGCCTACGAGACGATCTCGAATGAGCGCGCCGAGGCGTTGATCGAGCGCCATCCCCAGAAGGAGGCGTTGCTCGCGGCGATGGACCTCGTCGCGACGGCGCTCTGCCGCGACCGGATCGCCATCGAAGCGGTGGACCCGCGCGGCGCGGCGGCACGCGGGTGCCTCGAACAATATTATGCCGAACTCGCGCGCCGCTTCGAGCACGGCTTCGAGGTTTCACGATCCCGCGATCCGGAGGCGGCCGACATGATCGCCCCGCGCGGCGCCTTCCTGATCGCGCTCTCGGACGGCCTGCCGCTCGGCTGCGTCGGGCTGAAGGGAAATGGCGGCGCGATCGGCGAGGTGAAGCGCCTCTGGGTCGCGCCCTCGGCCCGCGGCCTCGGCCTCGCCCGCCGGCTGATGCAGGAGGCGGAAGCCGTGGCGCGCAGCCTCGGCATGGCGCGGCTGCGCCTCGATACCAATCGCGCGTTGCCGGAGGCGCGCCGGCTTTACGAGACGAGCGGCTGGACCGAAATCCCCCGCTTCAACGACGATCCCTATCCCGACGCCTTCTTCGAGAAGCGCCTCTGACGCCTCGCCTCCCTCTCGCATTGCCGTTAGGCTTGCGGCAACGAAAAGCGGAGGAAGCCATGACCGATCTGCCGAGCTTCGACCTTTCCGGGCGCGTCGCGCTCGTCACCGGCGCCGGGCGCGGGCTCGGGCGGGCCATCGCGCTGGCGCTGGCAGCCCAGGGCGCCGATATCGCGCTCGGGCTTCGCGACGCGGCCAGCGATGGCGGACTCGCGGCCGAGATCGAGGCGATGGGCCGGCGCGCGCTCAAGCTGCCGATGGATGTGATGCAGCTGCCGCAGGCCTATGCGGCGGTGGACACGGTGATCGCGCAGTGGGGCGCCATCGACATTCTGGTCAATAATGCCGGCGGCGGCGTCGGCTCGATGCTGACGGAGTCGAGCGAGGACGAGTTCGATTTCACCGTCGATTTCAACGTGAAGTCGACCTTTTTCCTGACCCAATATGTCGGCCGCCACATGCTGGCGCGGGGCGCGGGCTCGATCATCAATATCGGCTCGCAGGCCGGCGCCATCGCGCTGCCGGGCGAGGGGATCTACTGCCTCGCCAAGGCAGCGGTGGCGCATATGACCAAATGTTTCGCCGTCGAATGGGGCGCGCGTAATGTCCGCGTCAATTGCGTGGCGCCGACCTTCATCGAGACCGACGGTACGGCGGACATGCTCTCCGACGTGGATTTCAGGGCCGACGTGATCGAGCGCATCGCGGCGCTGCACCGCATCGGCGAGCCGAAGGAAGTCGCCGGCGCCGTCGTCTTCCTCGCCTCCGACGCCGCCTCGCTGGTGACCGGCCAGACGCTGCTCGTCGATGGCGGCTGGACGGCGCGGTAGGGGAATTCGCGCCGACGCCACCCGAAAACGCTGCGCCGGCGCGACAAAACGCTTGAAAATTGTGCTGTGGCGGCTCATCCCTCCGCCACGACGCTCGCCCCCTATGTGGGCTTATTGGATTGAGCCGGGCCGGTGGCGACCGTCCGGCTCTTCGTGTCAGGAGACGCGCTTTCATGTCCTCCCCCGCTGCCACTGCGCGCCGTTCCGCCGCCCCGGCCGCTCCTGCCAATCCGCGCTCTCGCGTGATCCTGGCGAGCCTCGTCGGCACGACGATCGAATTCTATGATTTCTACGTCTATGCTACGGCCGCGGTGCTGGTGTTCCCGCATCTGTTCTTACCAGCCGGCAATCCGACGACGGCGCTGCTCGCCTCCTTCGCGATCTTTGGCGCGGCGATGGTGGCGCGCCCGCTCGGCGCGATCTTCTTCGGACATCTGGGCGACCGCCGCGGCCGCAAGATCACGCTGGTCGGAGCGCTGCTCACCATGGGCGTCGCCACCTTCCTGATCGGCTGCCTGCCGACTTATCCGAGCGTCGGCTGGTTCGCCCCGCTGTTCCTCGTCATATTGCGCCTCGCTCAGGGCTTCGCGCTTGGCGGCGAATGGAGCGGCGCGGCGCTGGTCGCGACGGAAAACGCCCCGGCCGGCAAGCGCGCCATCTTCGGCACCTTCCCGCAGCTCGGCGCGCCGATCGGCTTCATCATCGCCAACGGCCTCTTTCTGATCATCGCCTGGCTGCTGCCTTCCGATGATCCGACGCGCCCGTCCGACGCCTTCCTCGCCTGGGGCTGGCGCATTCCATTCCTGTTCTCGGCCGTGATGGTGATCGTCGGCCTCTGGGTCCGCCTGCATCTCGTCGAAAGCGCGGCCTTCGAGAAGACGGTGAAGAGCGGCAAGGTGCAGAAGGTCCCGCTCGCGAGCGCCTTCCAGTTGCACTGGCGCGAACTGATCCTCGGCACGTTCTACATGCTGGCGACCTACGTCCTCTTCTATCTGATGACGACGTTCTCGCTCTCCTATGGCCGCGCCGCCATCGACGGCAAGCTTCCCGGACTTGGGTATAACTACACGACCTTCGTGATGATGATGATCATCGGCGTCGTGTTCTTCGGCATCTTCACGCTGGTCTCGGGCCCCTGGGCCGAGCGGCATGGCCGCCGCAAGACGCTGATCGGCGTCACACTCGGCATCATCCTCTTCGGCCTGCTCTGGGTGCCGATGCTCTCGGCCGGCACGATCGGCGTGATGGCCTGGCTCATTCTCGGCTTCACGCTGATGGGCCTGACCTTCGGGCCGATGGGCGCGCTGCTGCCGGAACTGTTCCCGGCCAATGTCCGCTACACCGGCTCGGGCGTCTCCTACAATGTCTCGTCGATCCTGGGCGCGGCGGTCGCGCCCTTCATCGCGGTGGCGCTGTGGAGCTATGGCGGCGGCAGCCCATTCTATGTCGGGCTCTACCTCTCGGCCATGGCGGTGCTGACGCTGATCGCGCTGCTCCTCGGCAAAGAGACGCAGCACGTCGACATGGAGGCCTGAGGCGTCCTAGCCGGCGGCGATGAACGCCGCCGCGCGGGCGACGTGGTGGTCCATGTGGGTCTTGGCGGCGAGAGAAACCCAATCGCGCGCCGTCACCTGCGCCAGTGCCCCATCCTCTTGCGCGGCGAAGATCTGGACCTGGCTTGCCAGGATCTCGACCTGCAGGGCGGCATAGGCATCCTTGTCGCGGGTGCAGCGCCGCCGCGCTTCGGCGAGCCATTCGGCAGCGAGCGTCAGATCGCTCGTCGCCGCATAGGTGAGGGCGAGCACGCGCGCGATGGCTGCCTCCCAGCATGGGTCGCCGAGCTGGCAGCTGAGCGCGAAGGCCTCCTCGAGCAGCGGCCGCAGCGTCGCCGGATTGCGGCCCTGCCGCAGGCGCGTCTCGCCGAGGACGGCGACTGGCCAGGGGCGGAAGGCCAGCCAGCGCTGCGCCTCGACCAGCTTCATGCATTCGGCGAGCCATCGATCGGCTTCGTCGAGCCGGCCGGCGCCGAGCATTCCCCAGGCGCCGAGACCGAGCGACCAGGCTTCCCGATGGCGGTTCTTGGCTGACCGGGCATGGTCGAGCGACAGCGCATAATGCGCGAGACCTTCATCCGTCTGGCCCCAATCGACCAGATTGAAGCCGATCACGGCGTGAATTCCGGCAAGCTTGTCGGGATCGCGGGTGAATTCGCTCGCCGTCGCCAGATAGCTGGCAGCGGACGGCCGCCGCCCCGCCATGGCCTCGACATAGCCGAGCTCGCGAAAGGCGGAGGCGGCGAGTCCCTCATAGCCCGATTGGCGGGAGAGCTCGGTACTCTGGCGCAGCAGCACGGAGCCTTCGTCGTCATAGCCGCGGACGGAATGCACCAGCGCAGTACCGAGTTCGAAAGTCGCGCTGGCGAGGAGATATGCGTCGCCGGCCTTCTCGGCGTCATAGGCGGCGCGACGCAGGCAATCGATGCCCGCGTCGGTCGCGCCGGCCGAAAGCGCCGCGAGGCCGGATTGCATCAGCGACTGGACGAAGGTGGCGGCCGAAATGCCGGCCGGCGGCGAGGACACGGTCCGCCGGGCGGCGCTGCGCAGCGCGGGAGAGGGCTTTTCGCCCAGCTCTTCGACGAAGACGGCCTCGGTCGCCTCGACATGCCTGAGCGCCGCCTCATAGCGGCCGGCGCAGGCAAGGCTCTTCACCAGCAGGACATGGGCGCTCTCATTATAGGGATCGCGCCGCGCACCGAGTTCGGCCAATCGCACGGCGCGGCCATGATCGCCGACCGCGATGGCGGCGATGGCATCGCGGCGGATCCGGGCGTCGATGACGCCCGCAATGCGCTCCCGCTCGACCAGCAGCCAGGTCGAGAATTCCGGGCTGCATCGCGGGTCGATGCCGCCGAGCAGCGGGCCGGCCTGCTCGACGTCGAAATCATCCTCGTCCAGGCGGCAGACGTCGATCGTGATGCCGGCCGGGAAATCCCGCTCAATCGGATCGCCGCGCAGGCATTGCGATGTGTCGAGCGCCTTGCGCAGCGAGGCGAGGCACCAGCGCAGCGCGCCGAGCGGATCGGCGGTTTCGGGAAAGAGTTCTTCGGCGAGGCGGCGCCGGTCGAGCGGTACGCGCGCCAGCACGACCCGCGCGAGCAGCGCCCAGGCCTGATGGCCGCGGACGGGCTGGCTGCGCGCATCGGCGTCGAGGATGGCGGGCTCGCCGAGCAGGCGGATCATCCGGTTCATGCGAGAGCCTCCGAAACCGATCGGCGTTCCGTTCCAGCAACACGGCGACCGTGTGACGGAGCGTTGGACGGAAAGTGCAGGTAAAATCCGCTGCCCGCGCGCGCCATCCAACGCCGGTCATAGAATTTGGCGGGGTCAGCCAACAGAAGGAGCCTGACCCATGCCAACGTATATCATCGAACGCGAAATCCCCGGAGCCGACAAGCTGAGCCCGGCCGAGCTCAAGGAGATCGCTGCCAAGTCGAACGAGGTCGTCAGCGGCCTTGATGTTCCCTACAAATGGATCACGAGCTATGTCGCCGGCGACAAGGTCTATTGCGTCCACGAGGCGGCCAGCGCGGACATCATCCGCCGTCACGCCCACGAGGCGGGATTTCCGGCGAACCGGGTGACCGAGCTCGCCGCGCAGATCGATCCGTCGACGGCCGGCTGAGCGCCCCGCCTCGAATGCACACGCGTTTCAACGGATGCGCCGCGATGGGACCGCGCAGCCTCGCTGCGCGGCGTCGCGGCATCCACTAAGTACAGGAACTCCAGAAATGACGAGCCGCTTTCGAATGATGCACCTTGCTGCAGGCCTTCTCCTTGCCGCCACGACGGCACCCGCCCTCGCGGACAGTGCCAATCCGCTGGCCGACAAGGTGCGCATGGCCAATGCGCGCTTTCAGGACGTCGCGGCCGCGACCGACGAGGGCTATGCGCCGATCCCC
This sequence comes from Kaistia algarum, assembly GCF_026343945.1. Lineage (NCBI taxonomy): Bacteria > Pseudomonadati > Pseudomonadota > Alphaproteobacteria > Hyphomicrobiales > Kaistiaceae > Kaistia > Kaistia algarum. The sequence continues at coordinate 533,730 of NZ_JAPKNJ010000001.1, read as the reverse complement.
TGCGCCAGCGGCATCGACGGCGGCGCGATGGGCATCCATTATGTCAACGCCGCCTATATCAAGGACGATATCGTCGACATCGCCAAGCCCGAGGCGGTGATGTACGAGCCGAAGGCCGGTGGATCGCTCGAACTGGTGGCGGTCGAATACATCACGGCCAAGGGGCCGGCGGCGCTCGAGGACCATCTCTTCAGCTTCACCGGTGCGCCGAACCGCTATGGCCTCGGCCCGTTCTACGAGCTGCATGTCTGGGCCTGGAAGCCGAACCCGAAGGGCACCTTCGCCGACATGAACCCGGATGTCGCCTGCGACGCGGCGGGCGGCCACGACCACTAGGACGGATCGGGGCTGCCGCGACGGCGGCAGCTTCCGTCGAAACGAACCGCGTGCGGTGCTATGGTCCGGGCGATTCAGAGCCACCGGACCTTTGCCTCATGACCGACATTCGCGTCGCAGACGCCCAACGCGGAAACCTTACGGATCGCTATGCGCCGTCCTGGCTGAAGCCCTATGCGCGGCTGGCGCGCTGGGACCGGCCGATCGGCTGGTGGCTGCTGCTCATTCCCTGCTGGTGGTCGGCTGCACTTGCCAGCGCCTCGGCGGGTGCGGCGCTGCCCAACATCGTGCATCTCGTGCTGTTCTTCGTCGGCGCGGTCGCCATGCGCGGCGCTGGCTGCACCTATAACGACATCGTCGACCGCGATCTCGACGCCGGCGTGGCGCGCACCCGCTCCCGGCCGATTCCGAGCGGCGCTGTTTCGGTGCGTGCGGCGAAGATCTTCCTGCTGGTTCAGGCGCTCGTCGGCCTCGCCGTGCTGCTTTCGTTCAACGGCTTCACGATCCTGCTCGGCATCGCCTCGCTCGCCGTGGTCGCGGCCTATCCCTTCATGAAGCGGATCACCGATTGGCCGCAGAGCGTGCTTGGCCTGGCGTTCTCCTGGGGTGCACTGATGGGCTGGGCGGCCTGGCATGGCTCGCTCGCGCTTCCGCCGATCCTGCTCTTTGCCGGTGGCGTCGCCTGGACCATCGGCTACGACACCATCTATGCGCTGCAGGACAAGGAGGACGACGCCATCATGGGCGTGCGCTCCACCGCGCGCCTTTTCGGCGACCGCACGCCGCTCTTCGTCGGCCTCTTCTACGCGGTCGCGACGCTCTTCTTCGCGGTCTCCTTCTGGACGGCCGGCGTCGGCTGGATCGCTTGGGCGGGGCTGGCGCTCGGCACGCTGCAGCTAATGGTCCAGGTGCGCTCGATCGACGTGAACAATGGCGACAAGGCGCTGCACCTGTTCAAGTCGAACCGCAGCTTCGGCCTCGTCGTGTTCCTGGGGCTGGTGCTGGACGGATTTTTCTAGGCGCTCAGTCGCGTGCGATGATCTCGCGGCCAACAACCTGGCCGCGGTCGCCGGCGAGGCCGGTCTTGCGGCGCTTCAGGAAACGCGGGCGGCGCTTGGTGAGCGACGAGACCATGCGCCGCGCCTTGACCTCGCCGACGACGAGGCCGCCCATCTGCGACATCGCCTCGCGCACCGTGCCGTCACCCTCGACGATCAGAAGCGGCAGGCCGAGCGCCTTGCCCCAGGCCTGCCAGTCGGCGGCGACATCCTCGGCATCGCCGAGATCCTCGCGCGAGACCAGCGGCAGCGTCATGGCCGGATCGCGGTGCATCAGTTCGACCACCGTGCGGATACCGTCCGTCTCGGGATCGACGCTCATCCGCACCGCGACGCCGCGAAACGCCTTCAGCGGGCAGGTGACGGTGGCATCGACGCCGCCGAGCGGACGCTTCATCACGACACGGTCGCGGTCGAGAAGGATCGAGGCAAGCGCAGGGCGCGACGGGCCGGCAACGGGGGCCTGGAAGCGGACGGGCAGGCTCATCGGATCGAGCCGGATGTCGCGAACGGTTACGTTGAAATTAGCTGCCTGACGCATGATTTCGCCTCACTCTCGACTGGTTAACAAGACCTTGATCGACCAGCCGGACCCGGCCTCTCTCTCGTCTCGTTAAGGCGACAATGCCATGCGCAGAGCCGTTTTCTCCTTAAGGAAGATGGTTAAGATTGTCCGGGTTGGAGTAGGGTTAGCAGGCGGTGAGGGAAGAGGGTTGATGGAAAGTTAGAGAGAGGGCGCTAACGTGGCGACGCGCTGGGCGAGTCCGGCGAGGCTTATGGCTTCGATCCCGTCGCCGAGCGGGAAGCGTTCCTGGCCCGGATAGACGACATAGCTTCGCTCCGGCTCCAGGTCCGCGCGGGCGGAGTGAAAGCCCTTGCCCGGTTTCGGATCGAGACTGCGTTTGATCTCGACCGCCCAGCGCCGCCCGCCTGGAAAGCCGAGGACAAGGTCGATCTCCGCCCCGGCGGCGGTGCGATAGAAATGATGCTCCATACCCGGCCAGCTTGCCGCATGGAGAGTTTCGATGACGAAGCCTTCCCAACTGAGGCCCGCGACCGGATGGCCCAGGATCGCCTCCCGGTCGCCGAGGCCCAGCAGGGCGTGCAGCAGGCCGCTGTCCCGCACATAGACCTTCGGCGATTTGACGAGCCGTTTTCCAACATTGTTGTGCCAGGGCGCCAAGCGGCGCACGAGCAGAAGATCGACCAGCAGGTCCAGATAGGATGCGACCGTCTTGCCATCCATGCCGAGCCCGCGCGCAAGCTGCGCCGCGTTGAGTAAACCTCCCTGCGAATGGGCGAGCATGGTCCAGAAGCGTCGCAGCGTCTCGGCCGGGATGCGGAAGCCGAATTGCGGGATGTCACGTTCGAGATAGGTGCGGATGAAGTCCTGCCGCCAGCGGATCGAGCCTCCATCGCCTTCTGCGAAGAAGCTGTCCGGGAAACCGCCGCGCAGCCAGAGCTTGTCCAACTCAGCTTCCCCCACTTCGAGCAGGTCGAAGGGGCCGAGTTCTAGATAGGCGATGCGGCCGGCAAGGCTCTCGCCGCTCTGCTTGAGCAAGTCGATTGATGCGGATCCCAGCAGGAGAAACTGGCCCGAACGTCGCCCGGCGCGACGGCCTCGATCGATCAAACCTCGCAGGTTCTGGAAGAGGTCCGGCTTGCGATGCACCTCGTCAAGAATGACGAGCTTGTCCTGATGTTCGGCCAGATAGAGCTCTGGCTCGGCGAGCTTGGCGCGGTCGGCGTCGGATTCAAGATCAAGATAGATAGACGGACGCGTTTCGCCAACCTCCAGCGCCAGGGTCGTCTTGCCGACCTGACGCGGGCCAACGAGCGCCACGGCCGGAGATCGGTCGAGGGCGGAAATCAGGTCTCGCAGGAGGCGACGTTCAATCATCCTTGCAATTATGGAGATAGCCTCCAGATTTGCAAGGATGATTGCAACGGTCACCGTCCGGTGGGTCGGCTCCGGTCGAGGCTCGAGACCTGCGGCCAGTCCGTTCTCACATCGTCCGGCGCCGCCGGGTCGAGCGGCCGAGCGGCCGTGTCAGTTGCTCGTGATCCCAGTGCAGCCGATCGAACCCGACCGGCATATGAGGCGCCTTGGCCCAATGGGGACCATCCGTGATGAAGGTCTGGAAGCCGAAAAACAGATCGCCGTCAGAGTCCTCATCGCCGGCCCAGGCGCAGACGCCGCCTTCGGTCAAGATGCCATAGTGATCCGTCGGGCTCCGGATCTGGACAAAGCGGACGCCGTGAACCCTGCAGAAGCGTTCAATATCCCACTTCATCGTGCCACTGACGCGAAAACCATCGTCGAAGAAGTGAAGTCCTCCGGCGCCTGAGAAGCCGCCACGATCATCGGCATTCTCGACCTGAACGTAGTAGACGGGATCGAGCGCGGACTTCGCTCTGTTGAACCCGAACTCGATTGAATAGCCGGGCCCATAATACCATACGAGGTCCTCATGGGTCCCCCGCCTCATGTTCCCATTCATAGCCGGACCAAACGCCAGCACCATGTCCGCGCGCGTCGATCCGATGCCGATCGGCCCGATCTTTCCGGTCCGGAGGAAATCCGACAGGCAGACGTGAACCCGCCCCCGGTCCGCCCGCACCTACAGCACCTTGCCCGGATTCAGGATCCCGTTCGGGTCGAAGGCCGCCTTGATGCCGCGCATCAACGACATCGCCACCTCGCCCTTCACGCCGGGGAGCAGGTCACGCTTCAGGCGGCCGATGCCGTGTTCGGCCGAGATCGAGCCGTGATAGCGGCCGACAATGCCGTGGACGAGGGCGTTCATTTCTTCCCAGCGCGCGAGATAGGATTCCTTGTCGGCGCCGATCGGCTGCGAGACGTTGAAATGGATGTTGCCGTCGCCGAGATGTCCGAAGGGCACCGGCCGGCAGCCGGGTATGAAGGCTTCGACGGCCGCGACCGCCTCGGTCAGGAAGGCCGGAACCTGCGCCACGGGCACAGAGACATCGTGCTTGATCGAGCCGCCCTCGGGCTTCTGCACTTCGCTCATGCCGTGGCGGATGTGCCAGAACGCCTTGCGGTCGGCGAGCGATTGCGCGATCGCCGCGTCCGCGACGACGCCCGCCTCGAACGCGGTGGCGAGGATGTCCTCCAGCGTGGCGGAAGCGGCCTCGTCGGAATGACCCGACGAGATTTCCATGAGCACATACCAGGGCGAAGGGGCGGCCAGCGGATCGCGCGCGCCGGAAAGATGCTTGACGACGAACTCCATACCGATGCGCGGCATGAGTTCGAAGCCCGTCAGATCATGGCCGGCGCGGTCGCGCGCGAGGTTGAAGAGAGAGAGTGCCGCCGCCGGGTCAGCGATGGCGACGAAGGCGACGGCCTGCCCCTTCGGGCGTGGAAACAGCTTCAGCACGGCGGCGGTGACGATGCCGAGCGTGCCTTCGCCGCCGATGAAAAGCTGCTTCAGATCGTAACCGGTATTGTCCTTGCGAAGGCTCCCCATCCCCTCCCAGATTCGCCCGTCGGCGAGGACGACTTCGACTCCGAGCACCAGTTCGCGGGTATTGCCATAGGCGAGCACTGCCGTGCCGCCGGCATTCGACGAAATATTTCCGCCGATCCGGCAGGAGCCTTCGGCGCCAAGCGAGAGCGGAAACAGGCGATCGGCGTGTTCGGCCGCGGCCTGCACATCGGCGAGAATCGCGCCGGCCTCCACGGTCAGAGTGTAGCCCTCGGCATCGACCGCGCGGATCTTCGTCATCCGGTCGAGAGACAGCACGATCTCGTTGCCGCTCTTGTCCGGCACCTGGCCGCCGACAAGGCCGGTATTGCCGCTCTGCGGCACGATGGCGACGCGCGCCTCGTTGGCGAGCGCCAGAATCTGCGAGACTTCGTGGGCCGAACCGGGGCGAAGCACCATCGGCGTGGCGCCTGGAAAGCGCTCGCGCTGTTCGGTCCGGTAGGGCTCCGTGGCGTGCGCTTCGGTGAGCGCATGGGCGGGGCCGACGATCGCGACGAAGCGGGCGAGGAGAGCGGGGGAGGGGGGCTGAAGCATGATGGCGGGACTTTAGCGGCAAGCTTTGAGGCCGTCAGCCGGTCTTTCGCGGGATCTTTTGCCCCCTTCTTCGCGAAAGCCGTTCAGCAAGAGTGATGGGAGAGCGATCCGAGCCGCCTTGAAGCGGGGAATCGCCTGTGCGATACGGGGCCGCTTGTGATGCGACGAAGGGGAATACCGGCATGCCACTGACCGGCGGATTGATGAAGGGTAAGCGCGGGCTCATCATGGGTCTGGCGAACAACCGCTCGATCGCCTGGGGCATCGCCAAGGCCTGCCGGGAACACGGCGCGGAACTCGCCTTCACCTATCAGGGCGATGCGCTGAAGAAGCGTGTCGAGCCGCTCGCGGAAGAGGTTGGCGGCATCGTTGTCGGCCATTGCGACGTTGCGGACGGCGCCTCGATCGACGCTGCCTTCGCTGAACTCGCCAAGCATTGGGACCGGCTTGATTTCCTCGTCCACGCGATCGGCTTCTCCGACAAGGACGAGCTGACCGGCCGCTATGTCGATACGACCGAGGGCAATTTCACCAAGACGATGCTGATCTCGGTCTATTCGCTGACCGCGGTGACGCAGCGCGCCGAAAAGCTGATGACCGATGGCGGCTCGATCCTGACGCTGACCTATTACGGCGCCGAGAAGGTCATGCCCAACTACAACGTCATGGGCGTCGCCAAGGCCGGCCTTGAGGCTAGCGTCCAATATCTCGCCGTCGATCTCGGGCCGAAGAACATCCGCGTCAACGCGATCTCGGCCGGTCCGATCAAGACGCTCGCCGCCTCGGGCATCGGCGACTTCCGCTATATCCTGAAGTGGAACGAATATAACGCTCCGCTTCGACGTACGGTCACGATCGAGGAAGTCGGCGATGCCGGCGTCTATTTCCTCTCGGATCTCTCGCGCGCCGTCACCGGCGAAGTGCAGCACGTCGATTCCGGCTATCACGTCGTCGGCATGAAAGCGGTCGACGCGCCGGACATATCGGTCATCAAGGACTAAGGTCTGCCGATATTCAGGCCGGCCTGACCTGAACCTCGACCGACCTCGACGAATTTCCTGGAGCATCGATCGTGCCGACCATCGTCTTCATCCGGCATGGCGAAACCGACTGGAACGCCGTCGGCCGGTTTCAGGGTCAGCAGGACATTCCGCTCAATGCTCGCGGTCGCGGCCAGGCGCGCCGCAATGGCCGCACGCTGCTGGAAAACCTGCCGCAAGCCGCCGAATATGATTTCGTCGCCAGCCCGCTGCTGCGAACGCGCGAGACGATGGAGATCGTGCGCGGTTCGATGGGGCTCGATCCGGACGATTACCGCGTCGATCCGATCCTGAAGGAACTCACCTTCGGTGATTGGGAAGGCTTCACCGAGGCCGAGTTGAAGCAGAACTGGCCCGACGGCGTCGTCGCGCGTGAGGCCGACAAATGGGGCTTCACCCCGCCTTCCGGCGAGAGCTACGAAATGCTCTCCGAGCGTATCGCCCGCTGGCTGGAATCCGTCGATCGGCCCAGCGTCGTCGTCTCCCATGGCGGCGTCTGCCGCGTTCTGCTCGGGCTGCTGCAAGGCCTCGGCCCGGAGACGACGCCGATGCTGGACATAAGGCAGGACCGCTTCATGATCTGGAACGGCCGGGATGTAATCTGGGTTTGAGGCCCACAAGCGAAACGGCGCCCGGTGGGGTCACCCGGGCGCCGCTTTCGGAGGTCGGTCCGATTTTCCCGAACCTTCGCGCGGGATTAGTGCGGCCACTCGATTTCAGAGCCGGCCGGATAGCGATTGAACGTGCGTATGCCCTGGCCCTCGCCGAAATAGTCGACACCGATGGCCTGGCCCGGCGTCAGGTGGCGCAGGCTGTCGCCATTGGCGAAGACGAAACTGCGCCCATCGACGAACACCAATACGCCGGCTGTCGGATTGACGGCTGCCACCGTGCCATCGGCGCGCCCGGCGGCGAAAGCGGTTCCGCCGATGGAAAACAAAGTCAGCGCTGCCACGGCGATGATAAGGTTGCGCATGGCATTCTCCCGGAAAAATTTCATTCGGCGCAGCCTTGAGCTGCGTCTTCAGGCGGAACATAGCGATGCGAAATGGCCATGCAATGGGCAGGCAGCTCCAAAAGCGATCACAGACTTGTTACAGTTGGATAAACTGAAGATAGCGTTGCTTATTATCAACAGATCATGACCGGAGAACGCCCTGGAGACGTGCCCGGCGATGGCTTGATATTCCCTCCCGACCCTCTCGCGGCGCACCGACCGGGGCCGACTCCGATCCTCGGCACCCTTCGTCGGACGAAGCGGGTTTCCCCTTCGCGCCAAAACGCTCTAGAACCGCATCCGCCGCGTTCTCGACCCTTCTCAGCTTTGAAGGACAGGCGCGCGTTCAAGCCAGGGTCTCGCCATGTCGCATAATAGTTTCGGCCATCTCTTCCGCGTCACCACCTGGGGCGAGAGCCACGGACCGGCGCTTGGCGCCATCGTCGATGGCTGTCCGCCGCGCATCGAGATATCGGAAGCCGAGATCCAGACCTGGCTCGACAAGCGCAAGCCTGGCCAGTCGCGCTTCACCACCCAGCGCCGCGAGGCGGACGAGGTGAAGATCCTCTCCGGCGTCATGCCGCAGGAGGATGGGCGGCTGCTCACCACCGGCACGCCGATCGCGCTCGAGATCCAGAACACGGACCAGCGCTCCAAGGACTATGGGGACATCAAGGATCGCTACCGGCCCGGCCATGCCGATTTCACCTATGACACGAAATATGGCATTCGCGACTATCGCGGCGGCGGCCGTTCCTCCGCGCGCGAAACGGCGGCCCGCGTCGCGGCGGGGGCGATCGCGCGCAAGGTGGTGCCGGGCGTTTCCGTGCGTGGCGCGCTGGTCCAAATCGGTCCGCATGCGATCGATCGCAGCCGCTGGAACTGGAATGAAATCGACAATAACCCCTTCTTCTGCCCCGATGCGGAGACGGCGAGGCTCTGGGAGGGTTATCTCGATGGCATCCGTAAGGCCGGCTCGTCTGTCGGCGCGGTGATCGAGATCGTCGCGGAGGGCGTTCCTCCCGGCCTCGGCGCGCCGATCTATGCCAAGCTCGACCAGGACATCACCTCGCTGCTGATGTCGATCAATGCGGTGAAGGGCGTCGAGATCGGCGAGGGGTTCGCGTCGGCGATGCTGACCGGCGAGGAAAACGCCGACGAGATGCGCATGGGCAATGATGGCAAGCCGCTGTTCCTGTCGAACCACGCCGGCGGTATTCTTGGTGGCATCTCGACCGGCCAGCCCGTCATCGCGCGATTCGCCGTCAAGCCGACCTCGTCGATCCTGACGCCGCGCCATTCGATCACGTCCGGGGGCGAAGAGGTCGAGGTGATGACCAAGGGCCGCCACGATCCCTGCGTCGGTATCCGCGCTGTGCCGATCGGCGAAGCCATGGTCGCGTGCGCGATCGCGGATCACTACTTGCGCAACCGCGGCCAGAACGGCTGATATAGCGCGCGTCGGGTAGCAAGGGGACGAATGATGCGGAATCCGGTGATCCGGCGGCAGCGCCGAAATCTGATCGCGAGCCTGGGCCTGTCGTTTGCAGCCATGCTGACGCCGGCCGCCGGTCATGCGGGCGAGGGCCAGTCCGCGATCGGCATGCTGGTCGATTACAAGGACTGGGAAATCGGCTGCGACAACACCCGTTCCTGCGTGGCGATCGGCATGACGTCCGAGGACGGTACGATGAGTGCCTATTTGCGCATTGTGCGCGATGGCGGCGCCGATGACGCGCCGCTGGCCGATTTCGTCATCTATCCGCCGGATGATTCCAGCGAGAAGCTGAAGCAGCCGCTGCTGCGCCTTTCCTTCGATGCGCACAAGGCCGGCGGCCTACCCAAGGGCGCGCTGACGCTGGAAGAGGCTGGCGATCTTTACAGCTACCAGCTCGCGGAGGATGCGCTTCCCGATCTCATCGCGGGGCTGCGCTCGGCGACGACGATCACCGCCGATCTCTACGATGGCGACCGAAAGCTCTCCTCGCAGGTGATCTCGCTCGCCGGCTCGGTCGCCGCGCTGCTGCAGATGGACGATGCGCAGCAGCGCATCGGCACGGTCACGGCGCTGATCAAGAAGGGCGATGCGGCGGCGGACACGATCCCGCCCGTGCCTGCGCTGCCGGTCGTCAAATCGCTGCCGGTCGCCGATATGCCCGATCCGCTGCCCGCGACGCCGCACGGCCTGCCGAAGTCATCGCCGGACGATTGCGGCGAGGGACCGGCGCCCTACATCGCCTATGACCTCGGCGACGGCGCGCAACTCTGGGGCGTCTGCGCCTCGGCCGGCGCCTATAATTACGCCTATGATTTCCGCATCGTGAAGGGCGGCGCCGTCGACCCGGTGCAGTTCCTCGTTCCGGACCAGACGGGTGACGATGCGAGCCAGCTCTGGAACAGCTATGTCGACGACGAGAACAACCGGCTTAGCTCGTTCTTCAAGGGCCGTGGCCTCGGCGATTGCGGCGGCAGCGATGCATGGGCCTGGGACGGCAAGGCGTTCGCGCCGGTGCTGCACATGGGCATGGGCGCCTGTCGCGGCGTGATGATGGAAGATTGGCCTGTGCTCTACCGCGCCGAGACGGAGTAGCGCGGCCTCAGCGCGCGGCCACGATCGCGGCGCCGCCGATCAGCGTCGCGCCGGCCATGCGGTTGACGCGGCGGATCGTCTTCGGATCGCTCAAGGCGCGCCGCGCGCGATGTGCCGCAAGGACGTGGCCGCCGACCACCACGATCTCGACGAGGACGATGACGAGCGCCAGCTCCGCCACCGTTCGCGTGGTGAGCTCGGCATGCACGACATTCGGCAGCAGCGCGACATAGAACAGCGGCATCTTCGGATTGCCGAGATTGAGCGCGATTCCGGTGAGAAATCCGGCACCGAGGCCCTGACGGCGCGTGACGGCCGCGCCCGGCGGCACGGGCGCGGCGGTCCACAGCTTCACGCCCATATAGACGAGGTACGCCGCGCCGCCATAGCGCAGCAGGCTCATCGCCAGCCCCATCTCGCTCGCCAGCAGCGAGAGGCCGAAGGCGGCGAGCACGAGGAAGATCAGGATGCCCGCGACGGTCCCCGCGCCATAGGCAAGGCCGGCGGCCGGCCCCTGCGCCAAGGTCCGCGCGACGATGGTGACATTGTCCGGCCCAGGGCTCGCCGCGAAGACGAAGAAGGCGGCGGCGAAGGCGAGGAGGGTGACGAAGGGCATGGCAGGTTCCGTAGGGGCGATTTCACGCCGCAGTCCGGGCATGCGGAGCTGCAGTGGATTCGATTGTTTCTCAGTGTGACGACCGAGGCGATGAAGCAGCGTCAGTGTCGCCCGGCGTCCAGGCAAGGACAAGGCCAAGCGGTCGATGTCAGGCGGCACCGCTGATCGCCGGCTATCAATCTCGCCAGCAGCCCCTTGGAAGTCCTTACGATTCAGGAGAGGATCGCCAGACTATAGAGTTTTCAGGGGGCCACTGATGGACATCCACGAGCCGTTTCTGCGCGAAGCGATAGGGCTTTCGAAATCCGCGATGGAAAATGGCGACGAGCCGTTCGGCTCGGTGCTGGTGAAGGACGGCGAAGTCATCCTACGCGCCGAGAACACCGTCTTCACCGGCCACGATATGACGAACCATGCCGAGTTGAACCTGATCAAGCTGGCGGCCCAGCATTACGATGGCGCCTTTCTCGCTGATTGCACGCTCTACACAAGCACGGAGCCATGCGCGATGTGCTCCGGGGCGATCTACTGGTCAGGCGTCGGGCGCATGGTGTTTGCCTGCTCCGAAGCGCGGCTTGGCGAGATCGCCGGGATCGGCCTGAACGTCCCGAGCCGCGCTGTGTTGCAGACCGGCGCGCGCGTCGTCACCGTCATCGGTCCGATCATCGAAGAGGAAGCGGCCGAAATCCATCAGGAATTCTGGCCGAAGCATCTGGGCAAGACTTAGCCTCTGGATCGATCAGCCCTTCTCGAACGCCGCCACTACTTCCACATGGCTCGACCACAGGAACTGGTCGACCGGCGTCACCCGTGTCAGGCGGTAGCCACCGTCGATCAGGATGCGCGCGTCGCGGGCGAGCGTCGCCGGGTTGCAGGACACGGCGACGATGGTCGGCACGGTGGATTTCGCCAGCATCTCGCATTGTGCCTTGGCGCCGGCGCGGGGCGGGTCGAAGACGACGGCCTTGTAGGGCTTCAGTTCCGGCGGCGACATCGGGTTCAGGAACAGGTCGCGCTTGCGCGTCGTCACCTGCCGGATCCCGGTCGAATAGCGCATCGAACGATCGAGCGCCTTGAGGAGCTCGCCGTCGCCCTCCACGGCCAGAACGGGGAAGCGGCGGGCGAGGCGGAGCGTGAAGGTGCCGATGCCGGAGAAGAGGTCGACGACGGGGCCTACCTTGCCGATAGACGCTTCGACCAGGTCGCCGAGCGAGGCCTCCGACGGCGCCGCTGCCTGCAGGAAGCCGCCGGCGGCGGGATACATCACCAGCGTGCCGGTGCGCAGTTCGGGCACCCGGCTCGCAAACACCTCGTTGCCGCCCACGGTCAGCCGCGCCACCGGGCCGCCTTCCGCGCTCTGGCCGAGCGATTCGAAATCGCGCCGGCCGAGTTTGCGGCCACCGTCGATGCTGACATCGAGGCCGGTGTCGGTCGACGTCGCGGTCATGCGGGCGCGCTTGCCCCGTTCGGTGATCGCGCCGGCCAGCAGCGTCAGCTCCGGCAGCCTCTTTTCGATCGCCGGAACCAGCAGCGGGCATTCTTCGATCTTCAGCACGTCATGGCTGTCGCGGCGGTTGAAGCCGAGGGCGATGCCGTCATGATCCTTTAGCACAGTGAAGACGGCGCGCCGGCGCGTATGGGGCGCGAGCGGCACCAGCGGCTCGACCCCCACCTCGATTCCGCGCTGCGCGAAGGCGTCCGTGACGAGGCCGCGCTTCCATTCGCGATAGGCGGCGGGCGCCATATGCTGCACGGCGCAACCGCCACAGACGCCGAAATGACGGCAGGCGGCCGCGATACGGTCCGGGCTCGGCTCGATCACTTCGATCAACTGGCCGCGCTCGCCGCCGATATCGGCCTCGATCGTCTCGCCGGGCAGCGTGAACGGCACGAAGATGCGACCCGTGGCGGTCTCGGCAATGCCGTCACCCTCATGGCCGAGCGCGGTGATGGTGAGGCGCTCGTTCATGATGGGACCTTTCGTGCACCGAGCAGAAATTCATGGTTGCCGTCGCCGCCGGTAATGGGGGAGGGGGCAAGTCCGTCGGTGATCCAGCCGGCTTCTACCTCGATCCAGCGGACGATCGCCGCGGCGGCGCGTTCGCCTTCCAATTTGTCACGGACGATGCCGCCCTTGCCGATGCCGGCGCGGCCGACCTCGAATTGCGGCTTGATCAGGAACACGCCCCAGCTTCCCGGCGCCGCAAGCGTAAGCGCCGGCATCAGGGCGAGCTTCAGCGAAATGAAGGAGAGGTCGCAGACCAGGGCGCTGAACGGCTCACCGACATCCTCGGCCTGCAGGTCGCGCACGTTCAGCCCCTCGACGACACGCACGCGCGGATCGGCGCGCAGGCGCGGGTGGATCTGGTCATGGCCGACATCGAGCGCGTGCACGCGCTTGGCGCCGTGCTGGAGCAGGACTTCGGTGAAGCCGCCGGTGGAAGCGCCGAGATCGACGGCGACGCGTCCCGCCGGATCATAGCCATAACGCTCCAGCCCGCCGACGAGCTTCAAAGCCGCGCGCGAGACATAGGCGGCGGCGGGGTCGTCGAGGGCCAGCGCCGCTTCCGCGCGCACGGCAAGGCCCGGCTTTTCGGCGCGGCGGCCGTCGACCGTCACATGGCCGCGCAGCACCGCATCGCGCGCCCGCGCCCTCGTCTCGGCGAGGCCGCGCGCGACGAGCGCTTGGTCGAGGCGGAGTGTGGTATCATCCGTCATAGCGTTCATGGCGGATGGATGGACGCTCAGTCGGAGGAGCGCAAGACTTATCGCTTCCAACCGACCGAAACCGGTCGGCGCCCGCGCTCGCCGAAAGGCGCGCGGATCGCGCCGCTCCGATCCTAGGGAGGATCACCATGCTCGGAACTTACGACGTGACCCCGACACTTGCCGTGCGCGATCTCGCGGCGGCGCGGGCCTTCTACGAGGGCAAGCTCGGCCTGACGGTGGCCGATGACGGGATGGACGGCGCCATCGTCTACAAAGCCGGTGCGACCGCGCTCTTCGTCTATGTCTCGGAATTCGCCGGCACCAACCAGGCGACCGCGGTGAGCTGGGCGGCGGGTCCCGCTCTGGTGACGACAATCGCCGAGCTTCGCGCCAAGGGCGTGGCCTTCGAGCATTACGACCTGCCGGGCCTGCACCTCGAAGGCGACATCCATGTCGGCGGCGGCATGCGCCTGGCCTGGTTCAAGGACCCCGACGGCAATATCCACGCGCTCTCCGGCTGATCGGCACGAGTCGCGACGTCACATCAGCATGCCGGTCTCGGCCGGCGGCTCGGTCGCCTTTTGCAGCGCGATCGCGCCAGCGACGATGACCGCGATGGCGAGGCAGTGAAGGCCGACGAGATGATAGGTGGCGGCGGCAGTCATCGCACCGGCGCCGAAGCTCAGGATCGCGCGCGCCAGCGCCAGGAAGCGGCGCTTCGCCTCTGCCGAGGCTACGCTGCTGCGCCCCATCAACCTGTCGGCGAGGTCGATCGCGAACTGGGTCGTCGTTCCGGTCAGGATGGTAGTCGGCGGGTCCTTCGCCAGATGGGCCCGCTGCACGGCATTCTGGATCGACATCGCCATGACGCCGACAAGCCCGGTGATGACGGCGGCTGGCGCATCGCCATTCGGGAAGGGCCCGAGTATCACCGCGAGCCCGAAGAAAGCCGCCAGCAGCACGGCCTGGACGGCGAACAAAATCGGTATCGGCTTGTAGCCGGCGTCGCTCAGCCGGTTGTCGGCGATCTGGATCGTCACCACCGAGGCGATGAAGACCGGGATCGCCAGCAGCTTGGCGACCGCCCCCGTGGTGCCCAGCACGAGCGAGGCCGCGAGCGTCACGAAATTACCGGTGACATGCGAGGTGAATAGCCCCTGCAGCCCGAGAAAGCCGGCTGTATCGACGAAGCCGCCGTTGAAGCCCAGCAGGACGGCAATGGGAAGGACAGGCCGCATGGGAACTCCAGGCTGTGGCGTCCCCCGATCCTACGCAAGGAAGGAGCGGGCGTCACGGGCCTCGCGGTGCACGATGTTTCCAGCGTGACTCAACGTTAGGCCGCCGTCACCTCGATCGTGACATGGGAGAGGCCGTGCAGCCCCGATAGCGCCGTCTTGTAGCGGGCCGGGGTCTGGGGCTCGTCGGCGGATACGCTGATCACCGCCGCATTATGGCCGGGGCCGACGCGCCACAGATGCAGATCGGTGACACGGGCGCCGTGCCGCTCCAGTCGGTCCTCGATCGCATGGGCGAGCTTCGGGTCGGCGACGCGGTCGACAAGCACGCCGGCACTGTCGCGCATCAATCGGATCGACCAGAGCGCGATCATGACGGCGCCAAGAACGCCGGCCGCCGCATCGAGCCAGACCCAGTCAAAGGTGCGCCCGGCGACGAGCGCCGCGATCGCCAGCACCGAAGTCAGCGCATCGGCGGCGACATGGACATAGGCGGCGCGGAAATTGTGGTCGTGATGATCATGGTGATGACCGTGATCATCATCGTTGTGGTGACTATGGCTGGGATCATGGTCGTGCCCGTGCTCGCCGTCATGAAGCAGCCAGGCGCTGATTAGATTGACGCCAAGGCCGAGCACGGCGACGAGAATCGCCTCGTCGAAGCGGATTGGCTGCGGCGAGGCGAGGCGGTGCAGTGAATCCACCGCGATCAGCAACGCGATCATGCCGAGCACGATGGCGCTGGCGAAGCCGGCCAGATCGCCGATCTTGCCGGTGCCGAAAGTGAAGGCCGGGTCGTCGGCATGGCGGCTTGCATAACGATAGGCGAGGGCTGCGAGCAGCAGCGCCCCGGCATGGGTCGACATGTGGAAGCCGTCGGCCAGCAGCGCCATCGACCCGAAGGCGTAGCCGGCGGCGATTTCGACCACCATCGCCACAGCGGTCAGAGCGACGACGATCATCGTCCGCCTTGAATGGCGGTCGTGCCGCTCGCCGAGAAAGAAATGGCTGTGCGAAGCGCCGCTCGCCGCGTTCATGGCGTTCTCCTGAAGTTGATCCGCACACTTGGCGCGGATCGATCGCGCCGCGCTCGAAAGCGCTCTCAGAGATACTTGGCGAGTTCTCGGATTTCCGTTCGCAGATCCCGCCCGCTTTCGCCCTTCACCGTGTCGAGCGGGCCGAGATGCTCGTCGATGTGGTGATGGATCAATTCACGCTTGCTGCCCTCCAGCGCCTTGATGACGGCCTGCAGCTGCTGCGTGATCAGAAGGCAGTCGCGCCCGTCCTCGACCATCGTCATGACGCTCGAAAGATGCCCGGCCGCGCGCCGCAGCCGCATCAGGATCTCGGGGCTATTGGCGTGGCTCATGTTTCATATCCTATCCAGGGGGAGGGGATAAGGCAAGGCTCGCATTGTCGAGGGCAGGGCGTTGCGGCGGTGTCGCTATTGGAGGGCTTCGCGGGGAACGAGCCGGACGAGCCTGGCGGCTCGTCCGGAATCGGCCGTCAGGGCGCCGTCGTTACGGCGTCAAGCTTGAAGCGTTCGACCTTCAGCGGCTCGCTGCGCATGGGCTCGAGCTTCTTGAGCAGGTCGAGCCGGCCCATGAAGGCATGCCAGGCCTCGACGCTGGAGCCTTTGTCGAAATAGGAGATCAAGACGATCTTGTGGTTGGCGCGGTCCACCAGAATGTCGTTCTTGCGCGTCTGCCCGGCTGCGGCCTGAGCGGCGGTGAATCCTTCGGTCGTAAGCTTCAGGCCCTCCTCGAAATTCTCCGGCTTGAAGACATGAGTGTAGATGACGACCTCGTCGCCAGTCGCAGGTTCATAAGCGGGCTTCTGGTCGGCGAGGGCGGGGGCCGCCCATGCGAGAGACACAGCGACGACCAACGCAGCCAATGCAGTTCGCATATCTATTCTCCGGATCGAGGATCGGTTGCATGCCCTGATTTCAAGGCGCTCGATCCTAGCTCGCTATCGGCGGCGAAGCATCCAGAACATTGTGCCATTCCGCGTTACTTTCCGGATAATATGATTACCAATGGCATATTTAATGCATACAATTATTTGTTGCCAGACCTTCACGGCAGCTCCGCAACTGCTAGAGTGGCCGGCAGAGTGGGGAAGGTTCTGCGGGGAGGAATGCATGAAGTCGTCGGGATCCATCATGGCACTGGCGGTAGCGCTGGTTGCGTTATCACCATCCCTGGCCGGCGCTGCGACCAAGGCCGAAATCGCGCGCGGCGACTATCTGGTGAACGGACCGGTCGCCTGCGGCAATTGCCACACGCCCCGCGACGCCAAGATGCAGCCAATCGAAGACAAGGCCTTTGCCGGCGGCTTCCCATTCTCCGATCCCGGTTTCCAGTCCTTCTCGGCCAATATCACGCCGGACAAGGAAACCGGCCTCGGCAACTGGACCGACGCGGAGATCATTCATGCGATCCGTGAGGGCGCCAACAAGGACGGGCGCATCATCTTCCCGCCCATGCCGGTGCCGACCTACAACAACATGTCGGATGACGACGTGAAGGCGATCGTCGCCTATCTGCGGACGCTGAAGCCCATCAAGAACGAAATCCCGATGGCGAAGTACAGCATCCCGCAAGCGACCATGCCGCCGGCAAAGGGCCTGCCGGCGCCGCCGAAGACCGACAAGGTCGCCTATGGCGGCTACATCGTGAACGCGCTGTCGCATTGCTTCGAATGCCACACCTCGCCGGGTGCCAATGGCGCGCCGGACTTCAAGAACGGCCTCGGCGCCGGCGGCTTCGAGATCGTGCTCGGGCCGGGCGTCAATGTGCGCACGGCCAATATCACCTCCGACCCGGAGACCGGCCTCGGCAAATGGACGGATGCCGAGATCAAGACGGCCATCGTGGACGGCATCGGACCGAAGGGCGGCCATCTCGCCCCGCCCATGCCGTATTCCAACTTCAAGAAGATGACGAACGAGGATCTTGACGCGGTCGTCGCTTATCTCCGCACCGTCCCGCCGATCAAGAATAAGGTCGAGCGCACGGACTTCCAGATGAAGGCGTTCCCATAGGGTGACTGAGGTCGAATTGCCGGCGAAAACCTCCGCCCAAAGCCCCCCGCGTTCGGACAGAGGTGGGGTTCTTCGCCGTCTTTCTCGTTGCTTACGCCCTGCGGGACGCGGTGTTCGATCGCTGGATTGCCCTTAGGGAACGCGGGTCTCGCCGGACCTGGCTACGTGCTGCGAAGGGTTGACCGACGCGACGGGCTCCGTCTCCGTCTGCCTGCCCACGGAGCGAACCGTGTCGAAAGACCTTCGTTCGGCGTCGTGGACATAGAAGCGCTGGACCTCCGATGCTGACCACATAAGGCAGAGGACGATCATGAATGCGGCGCTTTGGCGAACTTGCCGGGCCGTTCCGACCGGATAGGCGCGAAGGGCGCGCTGTTCCTCGAAGTAGCGATCATCATCTTCCGCCATCCGCTTTTCCACCGCCCGGACCGCGCGTTCGGGCCTGATGAACAGTCTGACCGCGAAAGATAGGAAGGTCAGGCTCGCGACCGGCGTCGCCGGCCAGACAAAGAGCCATACGCTCCACAGGACCAGCAAGTAAGCGGTGAAGATCAGGTCGGCACGTGTGAGGCTGCGGACCGCGCGGGCAAGCGCGCCGGCTACCGCTTGGGCGTCAGCGCGCCACCAGGGGTTGTCACCCTCGTCCGATTCCATGCAGCAACTTATCGTTGCGCCTCGACACGGGCAAGACCGTAGCGGCGATGCAACCCGCCGCACCTGGCCTCACCCCGCCACCAGCCGCTTCAGCTTGGCCAGCGCGTCCTCGTCCTTCTCCTGATAGTCGACCGTGCCGGTGAAGCGGCCTTTCGAGTCAAGGAGATAGACCGCGGCAGTGTGGTCCATCGAATAATCGGGGCCGTCGCCGACCTTCTTCGAATAGACGCGATATTCCTTGAGCATCGCGTCGATCGCCGGCCGCGAGCCGGTCAGCCCGACGATGCGCGGGTCGAAGGCGCCGAGATAGGCCGCCATCTGCGCCTGCGTGTCGCGCTCGGGATCGACGGTGACGAAATAGACCTTCAGCTTGTTGCCGTCAGGCCCCAGCGCCTTCAGCCAGTTGGTTGCGGCGAGCAGCGTCGTCGGGCAGACATCGGGGCAGAAAGTGTAGCCGAAGAACACCGCCGAAGGATGGCCGTCGAGCGCCGCCTGCGTGACCGTTTCGCCCTTCTGGTCAACCAGCGTGAACGGCCCCCCGATCCCGCCTGTGCCAACTCTGTGCTGATCATAGGCATAGAACGCTACAACGACGAGGACCATCGCCACGACGGCCCAGAGGCTGTAGCGAAGGATGCGGAGCGGGCTGGCCGGCGCTCTGCCGGGCTGGGCCTTGCCTTTCCGGGTCATGGGCGGCACCTGGCATCGGTGCAACGCAAACAGGTCGAGACGACGGTGGCGCGGGTGCGCAGAACGGTGCTCATATCCCTCCCATAACGCCCGGACTCGCCCGGCGGAAGGGCAGTTCGCCTCGGCTCATCGTGTTGTGATCACGCCCGGCGCATCGCGGCGGCTTCTTCGCCTCGGCCAAGTGCTTCGAACACCGTTGCGACGATGCCGCGCGCATCGAGGCCGCTGGTGGCGATCATCGCCTCGGGCTTGTCCTGATCGAGGAAGATGTCGGGCATGGCGAGGGTGCGGATCTTGAGGCCGCGATCAAGGGCGCCGGCCCCGGCGAGGAAGGCGAGCACCTGGCTGCCGAAGCCGCCGACGGCGCCTTCTTCTATCGTCAGGAAAACCTCGTGGTTGCGCGCGAGATCGAGGATCAGCGCCGTGTCGAGCGGCTTGGCGAAGCGGGCATCGGCGACAGTCGCCGAAAGGCCGAACGTGTCGAGTTCCTCGGCCGCCTTCAGCGCATCGGCGAGCCGCGTTCCGAACGAGAGGATCGCAACCTTCGAGCCCTGGCGCAGGATGCGGCCCTTGCCGATCGGCAGGACGAGCCCCTTCTCCGGCATGTCGACGCCGACGCCCTCGCCGCGCGGATAGCGGAACGAGGAGGGTGCGTCGTCGATCGCGACCGAGGTGGCGATCATGTGAACCAGTTCGGCTTCGTCGGCGGGCGCCATCACGACCATGCCGGGGAGCGCGGCGAGGAAGCCGGTGTCGAACGAGCCGGCATGGGTCGGCCCGTCGGCGCCGACAAAGCCGGCACGGTCGATCGCGAAGCGCACCGGAAGGCTCTGGATCGCGACGTCATGCACGATCTGGTCGTAGCCGCGCTGCAGGAAGGTAGAATAGATCGCGCAGAACGGCTTGTAGCCCTCGCTGGCGAGGCCCGCCGCGAAGGTCACGGCGTGCTGCTCGGCAATGCCGACGTCGAAGGTGCGGGTCGGGAAAGCCTGGCCGAACAGGTCCAGTCCCGTGCCGGTCGGCATGGCGGCGGTGACGGCGACAATGGTCTCGTCCGTCTCGGCTTCTTTGATCAGGCTTTCGGCGAAGACGCGGGTATAGGAGGGAGCATTCGGCGTCGCCTTGGCCTGCTTGCCGGTGATGACGTCGAAGCGGTTGACGCCGTGATATTTGTCCGGCGCCGCTTCGGCGGGGGCATAGCCCTTGCCCTTCTGCGTCACGACATGCAGCAGGATCGGCCCATCCGGCGCATCGCGCAGATTGCGCAGCACGGGGAGCAGGTGATCCAGATTATGGCCGTCGATCGGCCCGACATAATAGAATCCGAGTTCCTCGAACAGCGTGCCGCCGGTGAAGAAACCGCGGGCATATTCTTCCGTCAGCTTGGCCTTGTCGTGGAAGAAGCGCGGCAGCTTGCGGGCGAGCTGCTTGGCAACTTCGCGGATCGAGCGATAGGTCCGGCCCGAGACGAGCCGGGCGAGATAGGCCGACATGGCGCCGACCGGCGGCGCGATCGACATGTCGTTATCATTGAGGATGACGATGAGGCGCGAGCGCAGCGCGCCGGCATTGTTCATCGCCTCATAGACCATGCCGGCCGACATCGCGCCGTCGCCGATCACGCAGACGACGGCGTTGTCGCCTTGCGAAAGGTCGCGGGCAACCGCCATGCCGAGGCCGGCCGAGATCGAGGTCGACGAGTGGGCGGCGCCGAACGGATCATATTCGCTCTCGGCCCGCTTCGTGAAGCCGGAGAGACCGCCGGTCTGGCGCAGCGTGCGGATGCGCTTGCGGCGCCCGGTGAGGATCTTGTGCGGATAGGCCTGGTGGCCGACATCCCAGATGATGCGGTCGCGCGGCGTATCGAAGACATAGTGCAGCGCCAGCGTGAGTTCGACCACGCCGAGCCCGGCACCCAGATGCCCGCCGGTCACGGAAACGGCGCTGATCGTCTCGGCGCGCAATTCCTCGGCGAGCTGGGGCAGCGCGCTTTCCGGAAGTCGCCGAAGATCCTCGGGGAGGGGAACGCTGTCGAGAAGGGGCGTGTCGGGCTTGCCGGTCATGTGCAATGTGCGAGAGATTACAAAGGAGCACGGTTACACGACCGGCATGCAGGTGGCAACGCGCCGAAAAGCGCTCCGGGCCGCCTGTCCACTCGACCCGTAGGCTGGGAGCCTTCCTGCATGATCCGCCACACCGTCGCCTTCCGCCTCAGACATCCGAAGGGATCGCCTGCCGAGGCCGCGTTCCTGGCCGATGCGCTTGTCCTCGCAGCGATCCCCGGCGTCACCCGTTTCGAGCGGCTGCGGCAGGTCAGTCCCAAGAACGAGTTCGATTTCGGATTCTCGATGGAATTCGCCGATGCGACGGCCTATCAGGGCTACAACGAGCATCCGGATCACGTCGCCTTCGTGCGGGATCGCTGGGTACCGGAGATCGAGACCTTTCTCGAGATCGATTACGTCCCGCTCTGAGCGCGGACCCGCAGCCTGGAGTGGATCGTGCGAGCGCGCCGACAGTGGAGAATCCACCGCCAGCTCTGGCTTTCCCGCCGGCTGTGGTCGAAGCGACTGGTGTTCTGGGGCGGGGCGCTCGCGATCGGCCTCGTCAGCGTCGCCTTCGCCAGCGCGGCGGACGGAGCCCGCATGCTGTTCGACCGGGCGCATGCCGTCGGCTGGTGGGTGCCGCTGGTCCTGACGCCGCTCGGCTTCGTCGTCTCCGCCCAACTCGCTCGCACCGTCTTCCCCGGCTCGCAGGGCAGCGGCATCCAGCAGGCGATCGCGGCCATGGAGATTGCCGAGCCGTCGGGACGGTCCGGCCTCCTGTCGTTGCGCATCGCCGTCGGCAAGATCGTGCTGACGCTGCTCGGCCTGGCTTCCGGAGCCTCGATCGGCCGCGAGGGTCCAACGGTTCAGGTCGGCGCCTCCATCATGCTGGCGGCAGGCCGGCTTGGCGGCGTCGGCCGGCCGCGCATGCTGATCCTCGCCGGTTCCGCCGCCGGCATTTCGGCGGCCTTCAACACCCCGATCGCCGGCATCGTCTTCGCGATCGAGGAGATGGCTCGCTCCTTCGAGCTGCGCGCCAGCGGCTTCGTGCTGACGGCGGTGATCATCGCCGGACTGGTGTCGCTCGCGCTGGTCGGCAATTACGATTATTTCGGTGCGGCGAGCGGCCGCGTCGTCGGGACGGAAGGCTGGCTGTTGGTCGGCGTCTGCGGCCTGCTCGGCGGCGCGTTCGGGGCAATCTTTTCCGCCGCCATGCTCACCGGCGTCCGGCGCCTGCGCGCCTTCATAGCGCCCGCGCCGCTTGCCCGCAGCCTGATGATCGCCTTTGCCGCCGGCCTCGCCAGCGCGCTGATCGGCATCGCCACCGGCGGCATCACCTTCGGCACCGGCTATGACGTCGCCAAGGCGGCGCTCCAGGGCGCCGCGACACCGTGGTATTTCGCGCCCTCCAAGCTGGTGGCCACGCTGCTCGCCGCCTTCTCGGGCATTCCGGGCGGCATCTTCGCGCCCTCGCTCGCGGTCGGGGCCGGCTTCGGCGCCCTGATCGCCTCGGTCTTCGGCACGGTTGTGGCGCCTGCGGCTCTGCTCGGTATGACCGGCTATTTCGCCGGCGTCGTCCAGGCGCCGATCACCGCCTTCGTCATCATCCTCGAAATGACGGCCGATACGAGCGACACCGTGCCGGTCATGTGCGCGGCGCTGATCGGCTATGGCGTCGCCCGGCTGGTATCGCGCGAATCGCTCTATCACGGCCTGGCGAAGGCCTATCTGAAGCACTGATCGTCGAGATCAGCGTTGGAGGCCCCGTCGCGGCGGCTAGGCAGGATCCGCCGCCATCTTGATCCGGAGCGTGTCGAAGACAAGCCCGCGCAGCCAGCGATGGCCGGGATCGGCATCCATGCGCGGATGCCAGGTTTGAACGATGGTGAAGGGCGGCGTCGGCACCGGCAGTTCGAACATCACCGTCCGGCTCGCCATGTCCACCTTGCAATAGGATCGCGGGGCGATGCCGAGAAGATCGGACGTCGCCGCGACGGCAAGGACGGCCGGATAGCTCGCCACGACGAGGCTGACCGTCCGCGAAAGACCGAGATCCGCGAGCCCCGCGTCGACCGGACCTTCGAAATGGCCGCGGCGCGACGACATGACATGGCGACATGCAGCATATCGTTCCGCCGACATCGGGCCCTCGCGCAAGGCAGGATGCCCCTTCCGCGCCACGCCGACGAAGTCGTCCACGAAAAGCGTTTGTCCGCGCAATTCGGCGCCATCACCGGCCAGGACGCCGATGTCGAGATCGATCGTGGCATCGCGCAGCGGCTGGATCGCCTTGTCCGGCTTGGGTGCGAAGCGCAGCCGCACCCCGGGCGCGACGGCGGCGACGGCGGCACTCAAGTCCGCCGCATGAATCAGCACGAAGGCCTCGTTGGCGCGGATGGTGAAGTCGCGCCGCAACTGACCGATGTCGATATCGGCGGCAGGGCTCAACACGGCATGGACGGCGCGGGTGAGCGCGCGCACCTCGTCGGCGATCGCTTCCGCGCGCGGGGTCGGCACCATGGAACGGCCCGCCGGAACAAGAACGGGATCCTCCAGTGCCGTCCGCAATCGGGACAGCGTTCGGCTCATCGCCGATGTGCTGAGCCCAAGCCCGCGCGCGGCGGCCGAAACGCTCCGTTCCCGCAGCAGGGCATCCAACGCCACCAGGAGGTTCAGATCGAGATCCCGCATGCCCCCACCTAGCGAGGCAAGGCGTCAGACGCAAGGGTATGTTCCGCTCGTTGCGTCTGGTGCACATCCCTGAACCGTCCTATCCAAGGGGCTCAACCAAACGGGTCCACCCAATTGTCAGCCATTTCCACTCTGCATCCAGTCCCGCATGCCGAGGACGGTCTATCCGTTCCCCGGCGATATTGGGCTGTCGCTGTCCTGCTCTTGACGTTGGTGCTCGTCGTGCTCGACGGCGCCATCGCCAATGTCGCGCTGCCATCCATTGCCGTATCGCTGGGCGCGCATGCCAGCGACACGGTATGGGTGGTGTCGAGCTACCAGATCGCCGTGCTGGTCGCGCTGCTCCCCTGCGGCGCCCTTGGCGAGATCCATGGTCCTCGGCGGGTCTTTCTCATCGGCGTCGCGATCTTCACCGCGGCCTCCGCAGCCTGCGCCTTTGCCGGAAGCTTGCCCGTGCTCGTCGCCGCCCGGTTCGTGCAGGGAATGGGAGCCGGCGCGATCATGGCTCTCGCGGCGATGAATCTGCGCTTTGCCGTGCCGCAGCGCCTGCTCGGGACCATCATCGGCTTCAACGCGATGACGATTGCCATTTCCGCGGCGGCCGGTCCCGCGATCGCCGGCGCGATCCTCTCCATCGCCCATTGGCCCTGGCTCTTTGCCGTCAACATCCCGATCGGGATCGTCGTCTTGCTCAGTGGCCGGCTGCTCGGTTTCCGGCAGGGCGTCCAGCGACCGTTGAACCGGGCAGCCCTCCTGGCCAACACGGTCATGTTCCTGCTGTTCTTTGCCGGCGCTGATCGGGTCGCCACGGCGCCGGCCAGCGGCATGGCCCTGATCGCCGGCGCAGCTCTGTCCCTTGCCGCGCTGCTCTATCTTGAACGCGGCAGCGCTGCCCCGATCGTGCCCACCGACCTGTTGGCGGAGCCTGCCTTTCGCATCGCCGTGATCGCGTCGGTCAGTTGCTTCACCGGGCAGATGCTCAGCTATGTCGCGCTGCCCTTCTATCTGCAACACACCCTGCAGATGAGCCCGGCCCTCGCGGGGCTGTACATGATGCCCTGGCCGATCGCGACGATCATCCTTGCCCCGATCTCAGGGCGGCTCGCCGACCGAATCCGGACGGCGTGGCTCTGCGCGGTCGGCGGTGGTCTGCTCGCGATCGGCCTGCTCATAGCGGGGTTGTCGCCGCCGGACCCTCGGGCCATCGCCTTCCTGGCCGGAACGATCCTGGCAGGCGCCGGTTTCGGGCTGTTCCAGACTCCGAACAACCGCATCCTGCTTCTTTCCGCGCCCAAGGGTCGAAGCGGCGCCGCAGGCGCCATGCAGGGCACGGCGCGCCTTCTCGGGCAGACGCTCGGGGCGATTTCGATGTCCATCCTGTTCCAGACGGTCCCCGTCGCCACGGCGCCGACTCTGGCGCTGGTCCTGGCCGGCCTATGCGCCGCCGTCGCCGCCCTTGTCAGCCTGACCCGGGCGCGCCATGAGCGGCCCGGCGGATCGACCTAGGGCGCCGGCCTTACGGCCCGATCTCGCCGCTCGCCTGCTGGAAGGCCGGCATGTCCGGCATCGCCACCGCCGGCCGCGCCTCGGAGATTTCCTCCTCATCGTGGTCGCGCAGCAATTGCAGCAGGCGGCGGCGCATGATCATGCCGGGGCGGTCGGAGGGCATGTGCGCCTCGACCTTGCGCTTCATGTCGACCGTGGCGTCGAAATCCGTCGCTTCGAGAATGTCGCGGTCTTCCTCCAGGATCGCGGCATCCCAGGCGATCAGCGCGTCGGTCGGGCAATCCGCTTCGCTGTCGTTGCGATAGAGGATCTGCGCCAGGTGCAGCGTGCCGTCGTCGACGGGCGTCGCGCAGTTGAAGATGATGTGGCGCAGCCCCGAGGGATATTCGATGTCGAGCCGGCGGCAGAACGGCATGAACCATTTGTTGCGCATGTGGCGCTTCGTCGTCGGCGCGTCGGTGCCGGTGATGCGGTAGGCCGGCGGCGGATTGTTGATCTCGACGATGGTCTCGGCCTCGAAGCCGTAGTCTGTCTCGCTGATCTCGTATTTCTCCGGCACGGGCTGGCTGATCTGGCCGAAGGTCGATTTATGCACGAAGGAGAAGTGCGCGTTGTCGAACGAGTTCTCCATGAGGCGCAGCGGCGCCGTCTTCCAGACCTCATGGAATTGCTGGATGCGGCGATAGCCCGGATTGGCGTCCTCGGGCATTTCCGGAATGTCGCCAAGCGGCTCGCCGAGGCAAACCCAAGCATAGCCATAGCGGGCAACGCAGTGAAACGCTTGCACGCCGATGCGCGGCACGATCTGCTCGGGCGAGAATTGCGGCACCTCGATCAGCGCGCCGGTACGGTCATAGGCCCAGCCATGATAGCCGCACACGATCAAATCGCCCTTGCACCAGCCCTTGGAAAGCCGCGCCGTCCGATGGCAGCAGCGATCCATCAGCGCCGCCGGCTCGCCGCTCGAATCGAGGAAGAGCACGATCTTCT
The DNA here is from genome assembly GCF_026343945.1 of Kaistia algarum. Lineage (NCBI taxonomy): Bacteria > Pseudomonadati > Pseudomonadota > Alphaproteobacteria > Hyphomicrobiales > Kaistiaceae > Kaistia > Kaistia algarum. The sequence continues at coordinate 507,484 of NZ_JAPKNJ010000001.1, read as the reverse complement.
CGCCGAGCAGCGTGAACGGCTTCGGCCCGCTTGCGAGATCATCGATGCGGTGCGTCGCATACCAGAAGCGGCGAAGGACGGGTTGGCGCGTGGTGAGCATGGGCGTCCCCTTCGAGAGAGGCGGCGCCCGAGAGGGGGGGCACCGCGAGCGCCCATCTTGAGCGCACGCATCCATGCCTGAGAAGCATCAATTTCAGGCTGGCCTGCTCGCTTCGATGCAATGTCTCAATCCGGCAGCGGGATGAACTCCTTTTCGTCGCCGAACACCTTGTCGAAACGGCCCGCCTTCCAGTCGGCCTTGGCCTGGTCGATGCGCTCCTTGGAGGAGGAGACGAAGTTCCACCAGATGTGGCGCGGGCCGTCCATCGGGGCGCCGCCGACGAGAAGGGCGCGGACCGGCGTTCGGGCCATGACGGTGATCGGATCGCCCGGCCGCAGCACCAGCAACTGCGAACCCTCGAAGACGTCGCCGCCGATCTCGATCGTCCCTTCATAGAGATAGAGCGCCCGCTCGATATGGGCGGCGTCGATCGGCACCGACGCGCCGGGCTGGAGCAGCAATTCGGCGTAGATCGTGTCGGTGAAGGTCTCGACCGGCGAGGTGGCGCCGAAGGCTGAGCCGAGGATGAGGCGAACCTTGGCGCCGCCGTCCTCGATCTCCGGCAGCGCGGCGCTGTCATGATGATGGAACTGCGGCGGCGTTTCCTCATGATCCTTGGGCAGTGCGACCCAAGTCTGGAGCCCGGCGACGGTCCGTTTGTTGGCGCGATGGCGGAATTCCGGGCTGGACCGTTCGGAATGGGCAATGCCGCGTCCAGCTGTCATCCAGTTGACGTCGCCCGGCCGGATCGTCGCCTCGACCCCGGTCGAATCCCGGTGAACGATCTCGCCGTCGAAGAGATAGGTGACGGTCGCGAGCCCGATATGCGGGTGAGGGCGTACGTCGAGGCCCTCGCCGAGCGCGAGTTCCCCGGGCCCCATCTGGTCGAGGAAGATGAACGGGCCGACCATCCGACGCTTTACGGTCGGCAAGGCACGGCGAACGGTGAAGCCGCCGATATCGACCGTGCGCGGAACGACGACGAGTTCGATCGCATCGCTCGATGCGGCATCGCCGAAGACGGGGTCGGGATCGATGGAGGTCATAGTGTCTCTCCTTGTGTCAGGAGAGAATAGGCCGATGGCGGACCCGTCGGAAGGCCGACGAATGGCGACGGCCTGTTCAGCGTTTCGTCACTCGACGTCGAGCGGTTCCGTGCCGATCGCCTCGCCGCCGGCGCCGGTGCGGATTTTCTCGACCTTGGCCTCGGCCTGCTTCAACAGCGCCTCGCAGTGCTTCTTCAGCACCTCGCCGCGTTCGTAGATCTTGATCGATTCCTCGAGCGGCACGTCGCCGCGTTCCAGATGGCCGACGATCGTCTCCAGTTCGGCGAGCGCCTTTTCGAAGGAAAGGCCGGAAGTCGCGGCGGCGTCGGACATGGTTCGTTCTCCGGTTCGTTGGGCCTCTTTTCGGCGATCTCGCGGGCGGGCGCAAGCTAGAGCGAGCCGGCGCGCCAACGGGCTTGATGGAGATCAAGGCGAACGATTGCCCTTGAGCAACGTTGTTTCGTCATGGCTTGTCCCGGGTAGCGGCGGCAGGCATTGCAGAAGGAAGGATGCCGGGATGGAACAGGTCAAGGTGCCGAGGCACGCTTATGTCCTCGTTTGCGATGGTGGCAAGGCGCTGCTGTTTCGCAATGATGGCGATGCCGAGCTGATCAATCTCACGGCTATCGAGCATTTCGCCGAATTCGAGCCGGCGACGCATGATCTCGGAACGGATCGGCCCGGCCGGGTCTATCAATCGCATGGCACCGCCCGCAGTGCCGTCGAGCAGCCGGATTATCACGAGGCCGGCGAGGCGTCGTTCCTCGGTGACGTGGCGAAGGAACTGGGCCGGCTCGTCGAGGCGGAGAAGACCCAGGCCATAATCGTCATCGCCCCGCCCAAGGCGCTCGGTATCCTCCGACCGCATTTCAGCCCGGCGGTGAAGGCCGCAATCACGGCCGAGATCGGCAAGGACCTCGCCCATCTGCCAACGAACGAAATCGAGAAGCATCTCGCGGGGTGATCAACCCGAGCCAGCCGCCATCAGCGCCTCGACATGGACGGCGACCGATTGCGACAGCGCCTTGAGGTCATAGCCGCCTTCCAGAACGCTGACGACGCGGCCGCCGAAATGGGCCTCGGCCCGGTCGACCAGCGCCTTCGTCACCCAGGCGTAGTCCTCTTCGACGAGTTCGAGCCCGCCGAGTGGATCGCGCTCATGGGCGTCGAAGCCGGCGGAGACGATCAGGAGGTCGGGCGCGAAATCGTCGAGTGCCGGCAGGATGATCGCCTCAAAGGCAGCGCGGAAGGCCTCGCCATCGGCACCAGGCGGCAGCGGCGCGTTGAAAATGTTGCCGGCGCCGGTCTCGGACGTGGCGCCGGTGCCGGGATAGAGCGGCATCTGGTGTGTCGAGGCGTAGAGGACCGAAGGATCGTCCCAGAAGATCGCCTGCGTCCCATTGCCATGGTGGACATCGAAATCGACGATCGCGACGCGCTTCAGTCCGTGCCGGTGCTGGGCGTGGCGCGCGGCGATCGCCGCCTGGTTGAAGAAACAGAAGCCCATGGCGCGCTCCGGCTCGGCATGATGTCCGGGCGGTCGCATGGCGCAGAAGGCATTGCGAACCTCGCCGGAAAGCACCGCGTCGACCGCGTCGCAGGCGCCGCCGACGGCAATCAGCGCCGCCTCCAGCGTCTTCGGCGAAAGCACCGTATCGGCATCGATGCGCGCGAGTCCCTCGGATGGGCTCGCATGGCGCATCGCCTCCAGATGGGAGAGCGGATGGCAGAGGAGCACCGTGTCGACATCGCACATTCGCGCCTCGCGGCGTACGAGCCCATCGAAACGCGGTTCCGCCAGGATCGCCTCCACGGCGAGAATGCGTTCCGGCCGTTCCGGATGTCCGAAGGGAACGAGGTGTCTCGCGAAGACGGGGTGATGAATGAGAAGCGTCGCCATCGTCTCTCCCGAAGCGCCGGTCTGCGGCCCGAGCGGTTGTAGCAGGCGGCGCGCGGCTCAGCGAGCTTTCCGCATATAGGCGACGATCGTGTCGCGGGCGATCGGTGATCGAAGGCGTTCGCCATTGGCGCTCGCCTCCTGGTCGATCCGGGCAAGAATCTCGCGCCGGTCGCCTCGGATTAGCCGCCGCGCCGCGCCGACGGCCTCCTTCGGCCGCGAGGCGAGACGGCCGGCGATCTCCAGGGCCGTCGGCTCCACCAGCTCCGCCGCGACGATGCGATTGACGAGGCCGGATTCCTGCGCGCGCTGCGCGTCGAAGCGCTCACCGAGCACGAGGAATTCGAAGGCGCGCTGCTGGCCCATCGCGCGTGGCGCCAGAAGCGTCGATGCCGCATCGGGGATAAGGCCAAGCTCGACGAACGTCGCCTCGAAGGCGGACCATTCGCTGGCGACGACATAATCGCAGTGGAGAAGGACGGTCGCGCCGAGGCCGATGGCGAGGCCGTCGACGGCGGCGACGATCGGCTTCTCGACGGTGGCAAGCGTCTTGAGAAACCGCGCGACGCCGTCGTCCATGCGGCCGGAATCGGCAAAGCCGAGCAGCTCGCGCAAGTCCGAGCCAACCGAGAAGCAGCCGGGCGATCCGGCGAGCACAAAGGCCCGGATCCGGCCATCCCGCTCACCGAGCACCAGCGCATCGGCGGCGGCTGCCAGCATAGCCACCGTCAGAGCGTTCTCTGCCTCCGGCCGGTCGAAACGAATGACCGTAACCCCGGCGCGCGTATCGACTTCGATCGCTGCGCTCATGCGATCTTCCGTCCCACCACCATGATTCCGTCCGCGTTCGGTCGCCTTCCGCCCCGTGCCCCCCGGCCAAGGCTCCCAAGGGGCGGCACGCTGCGGCAATACGTCAATCAATTCAAGTCGCAAAAAAGCAATAGAGGCTGGAACACGCTTGACGCGCGGCCCCTGACGGCGCTTTGACGGGTTTCCGCCAAGAGTTGGATGGAAAACGCGTGGCTATCACGATCCTGAGAGCAATGGACGAACCCGAGGCGATCGACGCGGCCGTGGCGGCGCTGGCGCGCGGCGAACTCGTCGCTATGCCAACCGAGACCGTCTATGGGCTGGCAGCCGATGCTGCGAACGGCGAGGCGGTGGCGCGCATCTATGCCGCGAAGGGGCGGCCGCGATTCAATCCGCTGATCGCTCATGTCGCCGACTTCGCGGGGGCCGAGGCGCTGGTCCATTTCGACGTACTGTCGCGCCAGATCGCCGAAGCGTTCTGGCCTGGGCCGCTGACGCTCGTCCTGCCCAGGCGCGAGGGCGCCGCGGTTTCCGATCTCGTGACGGCCGGCCTCGACACGCTGGCGATCCGCATTCCGGCCCATCCGGTCGCGCATTCCCTTCTTGCTGCCTTTGGCGGTCCGCTCGCAGCTCCAAGCGCCAACCGCTCCGGCCATGTCAGCGCTACCACCGCGGCGCATGTCGCCGCCGATCTCGGCGACGCCGTCTCGGTCGTGCTCGATGCCGGCCCGAGTGCCGTGGGTGTCGAGTCGACGATCCTGAAGGTCGAGGGCGATGAGATCTATCTGCTTCGGGCCGGCGGCGTGCCGCGCGAGGCGATCGAGGCGCTGACAGGGAGGGCCGTGCACGTCGCCGCGCTTGGCGAGGGGCAAGCCCCGACGTCGCCTGGACAATTGCTGTCGCATTACGCACCCGGCGCTGCAGTCCGCCTCGACGCCGGCGATGTGCGGCCTGGCGAGGGGCTGCTGGCCTTCGGGCAGGACTTGCCGCCGGGTTCGGACAAGGCGGCAGTGATCATCAATCTCAGTCCGCGCGGCGACCTGGTCGAGGCAGCCGCGCGCCTCTTCTCAGCCTTGCGCGAACTGGACGGCAAGGCCGAGACGATCGCGGTCATGCCGATCCCTGCTACCGGGCTAGGGGAGGCGATCGCCGACCGATTGAAACGCGCCGCCGCGCCGCGAGCGACTTAGCCGCTCTACTCCCCGAATTCCGGGCCTCTGGCTGAATAATGCTTCTCGTCGCGCCAGCGTTTCATCATCGCTTCGAGTTCCGGATCGATGATTTCGGGCAGCACGATCCGCAGCGTCACCAGCAGATCGCCATGGCCGCCGGAGGCGGTCGAGAGGCCCTTGCCCTTGAGGCGAAGGACGCGGCCACCATTGGAGCCGGCCGGCACGGTCAGCGTGACCGAACCGCCGAGCGTCGGCACGCGCACCTTGGCTCCGAGGACCGCCTCATCGAGCGATATCGGCAGATCGACCCGCAGATTGTCGCCTTCGACCTTGAATAGCGGATGCGGCACGAAGTCGACGGCAACCACCGCGTCGCCGGCCGGTCCGCCATCCGGACTGGCCCAGCCCTGGCCACGCAGGCGAATCTTGCCGCCGGATCGCGTCCCGGCTGGAACGGCGATTTCCATCGTCTTGCCGGTTGGAAGCTCGACCCGCGCCTTCTCGCCATTGACGATCTGCTCAAGCGTCACCGCGACATTGGCGGCCACGTCCTCGCCGCGGCTGCGGCGCGGCGCACGGCCACCCTGGCTGCCGAAGGGCGAGCCACCGCCGAAATCGGAATGACCGCCCCGGCCGCCGAAGCCGCCAAAGCCACCGAGAATATCGTTCAGGATATCGTCGCTGCCGGGCGCGGCGCCCGGCCCGCCGCTGGACCAGCGAAAGCTGCGCCCACCTGCACCGGCGCCGGCCGCGCGAGGATCGAAACCGGAGAAGTCCTCGAACCCGCCCTGGAAGCGCGGCTTGCCGTCCGCGCCGATTTCGCCGCGGTCGAACTGACCACGCTTGTCCTTGTCGCCGACGATTTCATAGGCCGAATTCACCTCGGAGAATTTCTCCTGGGCCTTCGGGTCGTTCGCGTTTCGGTCGGGATGATAAGCTTTGGCGAGGCGGCGGAACGCCTTCTTGATGTCCGCCTCGCTCGCCGTCCGACCGACGCCGAGCACCTCATATGGATCACGCATGAAAACCCCCTCGAAGGGCAGAATTCATCCCGGTCGAAACGACCCGGGACAGTCTGACATGTAGGATTGGACGATGTTGAATTAAAGAGCGGCGGGCGATGGGACGAGTCGTTCTCGCCATTGTCGGATGTCGGTGACGGCTATAGCAAGGCGCCGTCTTCCGGCGTCACGCCAAACAGCTGCCACATGCCGTCCGCCGTATGGCAGGCATCCCCGCGATAGCGCCGGATTCCCCTCAGATCGCTGATCGTCAGGGCGAAGGCGCGGCATTGCCGATCACCCTCGGCACGGCTCGCGGCAAGCGGCGAGAGCGTTCCATTCGATCCGGTATCCGTATTGGTCCAGTCAAGAACCTCGCCGATCTTGGCCTGATCGACATTCGTCGACGCGAAGAGGCGGATGCGTTCCCAATCGGAGGGGGCGACACCGTCGATTACGCTCTTCAGCTTCGCGGCGGGGGAGGGCGATGCATAGCCAAGCGGCGGCGCGTCGGGCACTGTGGGGGCCGGCGCAGCGGGCGTGATCGACCCCGTCGTCATCGTATCAAGTTCCGCGCGGCCGCCGACAGGCGACAATCCGCAGCCGGTCAGGCCGACGAGCGCGACAAGTGCGAGGGCCAGACGGCCAAAGCTCATGCATCCATCCGTCTGGCCAGAGGCGGCGTGGTCGTTATATGTCTTTGCGAATGCGACATGAACCGCCCCGGGAGTCCCCCCGAGGGCCTAACATGAGAAATGATGATTAAGAATGAGTGACTTCACCGAGGCGGCTGATCCCTTTGCGCTGTTCGCCGGCTGGCTGCTGGAGGCCGAGAAGTCCGAGCCCAACGATCCGAACGGCATGGCGCTCGCCACGGTCGACGATGACGGGCTTCCGAACCTGCGCATGGTTCTCATGAAGGATTTCAACGAAACCGGCTTCGTCTTCTACACCAATTTCGAGAGTGCCAAGGGCCGGGAACTGCTGGCGCACTCCAAGGCCGCGCTGCTCTTCCACTGGAAATCACTTCGCCGCCAGGTCCGCGTGCGCGGCCTCGTGGAGATCGTGACCGACGAGGAGGCCGACGCCTATTACGCGACGCGGCCGCGCCAGAGCCGGCTGGGCGCCTGGGCTTCCAAGCAGTCTCGGCCACTCGAATCCCGCTTCGCGCTGGAAAAGGCGGTGGCCACCGTCGCCCTCCAATATCCGCTCGGCGACATACCGCGCCCTGCGCACTGGTCGGGCTTCCGCATCGCGCCGACGGAGATCGAGTTCTGGAAGGACGGCGCCTTCCGCCTGCACGACCGCGTCGTCTTCCGCCGCGACGTGCCGGGGGAGGGGGAATGGAGCAAGGAACGGCTGTATCCGTAGGCCCCGGCCGCTCCTGCCGATCGATGCGGCCAGCCGCGCAATTCCCTGTGGTGGTCCGGCGCTATTGCCGGGCCTCTCGGGTGGCACGGCTCTTCCGTGCCAGCCTGACGCTCAGCCAGATCGCCGAGATGAGGAAATAGAGCGCGCCGAAAGCCGCGTAGGGCGCGATATCCGCAATGCCCGGGACGGATAGATCGCTCGCGCGCTTGAGGAAGAAGCCGCCGGCCAGCGCCGATTGCGCCCCGCTGAGGACCATCGCCCATTGCGCGCCGGTTCCCCACCGGCGGACGCCGGTAACCAGTTGGAACAGCCCGGCGAGGATGGCCCAGACGCCGAAGGCGGCGAGCACCGCATGCGGGCTCCGGCCGAGGGCGACCGCGACGGCAAGGGTCGTGACGGCGCTGATTGCGGCGTTGAGCGTCTGGCTGGGATTGGCCTTGAGGCCGCCGTTTCGACGCGCATCGACGAGGTTGGCGAGCGCGTCCCAGGCCGGATAGACGACCAGCAGCGCCGCGCCGGCGGGCGGCAGGCTGCGCCCGATCGTGAAGGCGGCCGCCACCCAGGCGACTGAAAAGGCGGCACGGGAGAAATAATACGATCTCAGCCAGCGCGACGCTTCGGCGGGACCGGAAGACGGGTTCATGGAATGGTTCACTTGAGGGCTCTTTCGGGATTCGGTTTGGACGAACGGAGAGGCGCCCGATCCCTTTCGGGCGGGACCGGGCTGGCCTTGACGGGCGATGGAGTGCAAATAGATCAGAGGGTTGCGGTCATCGTCCCCGTCGGTGTACGCCTTCCCATCGGGAGCCGGCCATGATGGAACCGCTGGAAAACTTGACCATTCATCCGGAAGACGCGCGCGGCGCGGTTTCCGGTGATCTGCTGTCGCATGTGCTGGCCCAGATTCGGCTGACCGGCGAGCATGTGGCCTCGCACACGCTGGAAGCGGCGGGGCCGCTGGAAGTCGGCTCGGAGGATGCCCATGTCGCCGTCGTGACGAGCGGCTCGCTCCGAATGGAGGAGGAGGATACCGCCACCGTCACGATCGGGGCCGGCGATCTCTTCCTCTTTCCCCGCGGCCGCGGCGGGGCGCGGCTCGTGGCGGAGGAGGCGAGAACGACGGTCGTCGTCTGCCGCTTCTGGTTCGATCCCGAGAGCCTGCGCGGCATGATCTTCGCGCTGCCGCGATGCATCCATATCCGCCGTGCCGATACCGACGGCTGGACGGACGGCATCGCTCATTTTCTGCTGATCGAGACGAAGGATATCCAGCCGGGCGCGGCGCTCATGATATCGCGGCTGATCGATCTCGTGGTCATCCGCGCGCTGCGCAGCTGGGTGCACCGGGAACGCGGCCGGGGATGGTTGGGCGGGCTTTCCGACCCGCGCATCTCCAAGGCGCTGAAGGCGATCCATCAGGAGCCGATGCGGCGCTTCAGCGTGCCGGTCCTCTCCGACATCGCGGGAATGTCGCGGTCCAGCTTCTGCGAACGGTTCGCCGCGCTCGTCGGACGATCGCCGCTGCGCTACCAGAACGAATGGCGCCTCGGCCTGGCGCGGGACATGCTGGCCCGGCGCGACGCGCGCGTCGGCGAGATCGGCCTGCGCGTCGGCTATGTCTCGGAGGCCGCCTTCAGCCGGGCCTACAAGGATCTCTTCGGGCACTCGCCGCGCGATGAATATTCCCCGCGGAACGGCACGGGACCCGGCTGAGTCGCATCCGTCGCGAAGGCGTGCCGGCGGGCCGCCAGCGCCCGGAAACGGCTAGAGCCGTTCATCGCTTCCTTGAATCGAGGCTCGGCTCTATCTTCTTGTTTTGACGCATTTTCTTCACGCGAACCGGGATCCGCTTCGCTCGAAAATGCTTCATGTCGCCGTGCCGCCGACCGTGATCTGGTCGATGCGGAGCGTCGGCTGGCCGACGCCGACCGGCACGCCTTGGCCGGACTTGCCGCAGGTGCCGATACCCAGGTCGAGTTCCATGTCGTTGCCGACCATGGAGACGCGCCGCATCGCTTCCGGCCCGTTGCCGATCAGCATGGCGCCCTTGACCGGTGCGCCGATCTTACCGTTCTCGATCCGGTAGGCCTCGGTCGAGGCGAAGACGAACTTGCCGCTCGTAATATCGACCTGGCCGCCGCCGAACGAGACCATGTAGAGCCCGTCCTTGACCGAGGCGAGGATTTCGCCGGGGTCCTGCGCCCCGCCAAGCATGATCGTATTGGTCATGCGCGGCATCGGCACATGGGCATAGGACTGCCGGCGGCCATTGCCGGTCGGCTGCATGCCCATCAGGCGCGCATTCTGGCGGTCCTGCATGTAGCCGACGAGGATGCCGTCCTCGATCAGCGTCGTCGCCTGAGTCGGCGTGCCCTCGTCGTCGAAGGAGAGCGAGCCGCGCCGACCGGCGATCTGGCCGTCATCGACTACGGTGACGCCCTTCGCCGCCACCTGCTGGCCCATCAGCCCCGAGAAGGCGCTCTCGCCACGGCGGTTGAAATCGCCTTCGAGCCCATGGCCGACAGCCTCATGCAGCATCACGCCAGGCCATCCCGGGCCGAGCACGACGTCGAAGGTGCCCGCCGGCGCGGGGATCGCCTCGAGATTGACCAGCGCTTGCCGCAGCGCCTGGTCGACGGCCTGCTGCCAGCGCTCCGTCGTCACGAACTGGCCGAAACCCTCGCGCCCGCCCATGCCGAACGAGCCCTGTTCCTGCCGGTCGCCTTCGCCGACGACGAGCGAGACATTGACGCGCACCAGCGGGCGGATATCGCGGCGGAACGTGCCGTCGGGACGCAGGATCTCGACGATCTGCCACGAGCCGGCGAGCGAGGCCGAGACCTGCTTGACGCGCGGATCCTTCGCCCGCGCATAGGCGTCGATCGTCTCCAGCAGCGAGACTTTCTCGGCGAAGCTCGGGCTGCCAAGCGGATTCTCGTCGGTATACAGCACGCGGTTGGTACCGGCCGGCGCAGCAGCCAGCATGCCGGAGCGCCCGCCCTTTACCGCCGCAACGGCCTCGCCGGCCCGGCGGATCGAATCCAGCGAAATCTCGCCGGAATGGGCATAGCCGACCGCCTCGCCGGAGACCGCGCGAAGTCCGAAGCCCTGGCGCGTATCGTAGCTGGCGCCGGAAAGGCGGCCATTGTCGAAAACGAGGCCCTCGGACTGCGCATATTCGAGATAGAGCTCGCCATCCTCGGCGCCGGCCAGCGCGGCGGCGACGACCTTCTCCGTCTCCGCAGGGTCGAGCCCGGCGCGGGCAAGGATGGAATGGGTATCGTCGGACATGGTGGGCTCCGGGGCAGGTAACGAGTTCAACAGATAGGAGAGGCGGACGCGTTTCGCACCCCCGAAACGCGAGGGCGGGCGACGGACCGCCGATCAGTCCAGGATCTCGGCCGGACCCGGCTCTTCCAGCTGGGCGGCCGCGTAGCGGTCCCGGCCACGCCGCTTGGCGTCGTAGAGTGCGCCGTCGGCACGATCGATGAGGCCGCCAATGTCAGCGATGCCAGGGGCGGGTACGGCAGCAAGGCCGATGCTGATCGTCAGCTGGATCGCCTGACCGCGCCAGGCAAGGGGAGCGCTGCGGAACGAGGCAACGAGGATTTCCGCGGTCGCCGCTGCGCCCTCGATGTCCATTCCGGGCAGCAGCAGGCAGAACTCGTCGCCGCCTGTGCGGGCGAGGAGAGCCTGAGACGGCAGCCGGGAGGCGGCGTGCCGGGCGAAATGGCCGAGGCTCGCGTCTCCAGCGGCGTGGCCGTACTCGTCGTTGATCTGCTTGAAATTGTCGAGATCGACGACGAGGAGGGCGAGCGGATCGCCGGTCGTGACGCTCTGGACGAGCGCGGCCGAACCACGTTCCTGGAAGGCCCTGCGATTGGCGAGGCCCGTCAACTCGTCGACGAGCGCCATGTCCAGCAATTCGCCGCGCAGCCGGTCGATCGCCATCATCACATAGCCGAAGTTCCACACCATGGCCGTGAAGATCTGAGCGAGAATGCCGGCCGTATAGACCGCGCTGTACGTTTCGAAGGTCGCCGCGCCATTAGCGTTAGCCGCGACGGCGCCGAAACAGGTGAAGCGGGCGGCGATGTTTGACGTCATCCCCCAGCTCGCCATGGCGAAGCCGGCAGCGGGCCGTCCGCCGCGCCGCAGTTCGACGATCGCGAACAGCAGGGGGAGCGACTGCCCGACCGCATAGATGAGGTTGCGGGCTGTCCGGTTTTCCTGGAACAGATAGAGCAGGGCGACCGAAACGATGATCAGGGCCGCGGTCTCCCGCCAGGGCTCCCGCCGGCCCAGGAACCGGCAGACGCCGACCCACGAGAGACAGTATCCGAGCAGGATGACCGCATTGCCGCCGATGGTAAGGGTCTGGGAGCGCAGCGGCTCGGCCGCCAGGAGAACCACCCCGCCGAGCGCCAAGTTGCCGGCGGAAAAGGTCCAGATCCGTGCGGCGTGAAAGCCCGGATAGGAGCGCCAGATGGCGAACCAGATGATGGTCAGCGTCGTCGCGTTCAGCAGGACCACGATGTAGATCGTGAGAAGGTCGACAACCATCATGTGCATCGAGGCCGGAGCCGGGGCAAGACGACCGATGCTCGGCCCCGAAGTTCAGGAGCCCATATGGTCGTCAAGCGAACCGGAGCCGGTCGTCGCTCCCTGCGGACTGCTATTCATTCTCAATAGAGGGCGCCGCGATAGCGCGCCAGCATCGCATCCTGGGCCTCGGGCGTATCGCTTGACCGTGTATGGTCCTTCAGCATCTCGCCCATGGTCGGCAGCGCTGAGCGTTCGACCCGGCTTTCGGCGGCCCATAGCTTCGAGCGCATCAGCGCCTTGGCGCATTGGAGATAGGCTTCCTTGACGGCGACGACGAGGACGGTCGCCGGCAGATTGTCGTCGACGCGGTGCGCCTCGCGCAGCGCCATGTCGTCGTCGATATGGGCCGTGCCGTTGACCCGCAGGGTCTCGTCCACGCCGGGGATCAGGAACAGCACGCCAATGCCGGGCCGTTCGACGATGTTCATCAGCGAATCGAGCCGCCGGTTGCCCGGCCTATCGGGGATGATCAGCGTCTGGTCGTCGGCGACGCCGACAAAGCCCGGATGGTCGCCGCGCGGCGTCGCGTCGCCGAGCCCGTCAGATCCCTGCGTCGCCAGGATCAGGAAGGGCGAGAGCGCGATGAAGCTTCGGCAATGCCGGTCGAGCCGGTCCAACTGCTTGGCCACAGCCCGGCCATGGGGCTCGCCATAGAGGGCGCGGAGCGCCGTGGTCGTCTCGATCCGCGCCATCGTCTGATCCCGTCAAGGCAGGGCGTCGAAGCCGGCCGCGAAGCCGTTCAGCGACACGGGAATGCCGAAACCGTCGTCCGGCGTCTGGTACACATAGAACAGCGCCGTCGTGCCCTTGCGCAGCATGTCCAGCACCGTCGGCGTCAGGTCGACATCGAGCACGCAACCATCCGGCAGGCAGCGGTCGAAACCAACGGCGCCGAGATTCTGGAACACTTCGGAAATCGCGATATTGGCCGGCTTCGCGCCGTTCCACTGTACATTCGCGACCCTGCCATTCATCGAGACGATGCGCAGGAATTCATTGGTGTCGGCGCGCACGAGGATATCGCCCTGCTTGGCGTCGACATTGTCGGGGACGGTGATCGAGACAGTCTTGTCGCTGTCCCCGGCGCCGACGTCGGATTTGAACGACACGGTCCTGCCGACCGAAACGCCGAGACCGCGCTTCAGATAGACGCCCAGCGGCGCCAGGACGCGCAGGATCTGCGCCTTCTTGTCGACGGTCTTCAGCGCGACGACGGCGAGGCCGACATTAGGCCGGTCCTCCGCCGAGACGAACTGCATGATGGAGCAGACTTCCTCCTGGGCGCCCGGCGGCTTGTCGCAGCGCGTCTCCCAGTCGCCATTCTTGCCTTTCGAGACGCCCTGCGCCGAAGCCCCGCCAAACGGCGCAAGCGCCAGCGTGGCCGCGAGGGCGACGCCCGCGAGGCAGGCGATTCGGCGTCCGGTCTGCGTCCAGCGAAACGCACTTGCCGCTGCGTTGGCCTTCAAGGGGTCGATCTCCTCAATCAATTGGCCTTCCAGCGTCTCTTATTGCACAGCTTGCGACCGATCGGCAGCACCCCGCTGCCCGTCGTTTTGACGGAGCCGGGCGCGATTTGCCGCATCATTTCGATCGATGCACCGTTGCGAGCCAAAGGACCATGTGGTTTGTGTCGGGCGATATTAGGCCGAATCCTAAATCGCCGTGGAAGCCTGATGGCTTCGGCCTATACTGTTGCGGAAAGTGGCGCAACGGAGGCCGGGCTGGCGCGGCGGAGAGGGCGCGGCCCGACAGGGGTTCGAGAAGGGAGTGACGAGGTGGCGAAGTCGATGACGCGTCTCGTGTCGGGGCTGGCGCTTGCAGGCGCGGTCACTGCGGTCTGGGGTGGAATGGCGGGGGTCGCATCGGCGGCCCAGCCGACGCCTTGGGCGATGTGGCTGCAGGAGCCTGCCTCGCCGATCATGGAAATGATCAACCGGTTCAATACCGGCATCACCATCGCGATGATCGCCGTCGTGCTCGTGGTCCTGGCGCTGCTCATTTATGTGATGGTGCGCTTCAATGCGAAGGCCAATCCTGTGCCTTCGAAGACCTCGCACAACACCATGATCGAGGTGGTCTGGACGGTCGCTCCGATCCTGATCCTGATCGCGATCGCCGTTCCCTCCTTCTCGCTGCTCTTCGCCCAGCAGGACCCGGGCCGTATCCTGAAGGACTACGATCCCGCGAAGGTGCTGACGGTCAAGGCGACCGGCATCCAGTGGTACTGGAACTACGAATATCCGGACAATGACGGCGTCGCGTTCGATTCGAACATGCTGACCGACGATCAGCGCACGGATCCGGCCAACCAGCCGCGCCTCCTCGCCGTCGACAACGAGATGATCGTTCCCGTCGGCACCGTGGTGCGCATGCAGGTCATCGGGCAGGACGTGATCCACTCGTTCACGGTTCCCGCTTTCGGCATCAAGATCGATGCGATCCCCGGCCGCCTGAACGAGACCTGGTTCCTCGCCGAGCGCGAGGGCGTCTATTACGGCCAGTGCTCGGAACTTTGCGGCATCAATCACGCCTTCATGCCGATCGCTGTGCGCGTCGTGAAGCCGGAGCAATTCAAGGCCTGGGCCATTGCTGCCAAGACGGATCTGCCGGGCGCCTACAAGGCGCTGACCGCGAGCATCCAGGCCGATATGGCCAAGGTTGCCGACGCGGGTTCGAAGGTTGAGGTCGCGGCGCGCTGAGGCGCCCGCGCATGAGTTGGAAGGGCTTCCCGCGCCGAGCGCGGTGAGGCTGAGGAACAGGAAGGGAAGCAGGCCATGGCCACGGGTGCTGCGCACGCCGCCGAACACCACGACCATCCGACCGGATGGCGGCGTTGGGTCTATTCGACCAACCACAAAGACATCGGCACGATGTACCTGATCTTCGCGATCATCGCGGGCATCATCGGCGGTGCGCTCTCGGTCGCCATCCGTCTCGAGCTTCAGCAGCCGGGCCTGCAGATCTTCGGCAATCCCTATGTCTTCAATACATTCGTGACGGCGCATGGCCTGGTCATGATCTTTTTCATGGTCATGCCCGCGATGATCGGCGGCTTTGGCAACTGGTTCGTGCCGATCATGATCGGCGCGCCGGACATGGCGTTCCCGCGCATGAACAACATCTCGTTCTGGCTGCTGCCGCCCGCGCTGCTGCTGCTGCTGATCTCGATGTTCATGCCGAGCGCGGCCGGCCAACATGGCGTCGGTGGTGGCTGGACGATGTATGCCCCGCTTTCCGGCTCGGGCCCTGAGGGCCAGCCTGGCCCGGCGGTCGATTTCGGCATTCTGGCGCTGCACATTGCCGGCGCCTCGTCCATCCTCGGCGCGATCAACTTCATCACGACCATCTTCAACATGCGCGCCCCGGGCATGACGCTGCACAAGATGCCGCTTTTCGCCTGGTCGGTGCTGGTGACCGCCTTCCTGCTGCTGCTGTCGCTGCCGGTTCTCGCTGGTGCCATCACCATGCTGCTGACCGACCGCAATTTCGGCACCACCTTCTTCAAGCCTGAAGGCGGTGGCGACCCGATCCTGTTCCAGCATCTCTTCTGGTTCTTCGGCCATCCCGAAGTGTACATCCTGATCCTGCCGGGCTTCGGCATCGTCAGCCATGTGATCTCGACCTTCTCGAAGAAGCCGATCTTTGGTTATATCGGCATGGCCTATGCCATGGTCGCGATCGGCGTCGTCGGTTTCGTCGTGTGGGCGCACCACATGTACACCACCGGCCTATCCTTCGAGACGCAGGCCTATTTCGTGGCGGCGACTATGGTGATCGCGGTGCCGACCGGCATCAAGATCTTCTCCTGGATCGCGACGATGTGGGGCGGCTCGATCGAGTTCAAGACGCCGATGCTCTGGGCGATCGGCTTCATCTTCCTGTTCACGGTCGGCGGCGTCACGGGTGTCATGCTCGCCAATGCCGGCCTCGACCGCTCGTTCCAGGACACCTATTTCGTGGTGGCGCATTTCCACTATGTGCTGTCGCTGGGCGCGGTCTTCGCCATCTTCGCGGCCTGGTACTACTGGTTCCCGAAGATGTTCGGCTACATGTACAGCGACAAGATCGGCAAGCTGCATTTCTGGGTCACCTTCATCGGCGTGAACCTGGTGTTCTTCCCGCAGCATTTCCTCGGCATGGACGGCATGCCGCGCCGCTACGCCGACTATCCGGATGCGCTGTGGGGCTGGAACTTCGTTTCGTCCATCGGCTCCTACATCTCGGCCTTCGCCGTCTTCATCTTCCTCTACGGCGTCATCGACGCCTTCCTGAAGAAGGTGCCGGCGCCGAACAATCCGTGGGGCGAGGGCGCCACGACGCTTGAGTGGCAGCTCTCCTCGCCGCCGCCCTTCCATCAGTGGGAAGTGCTGCCGCGCATCGGCGACGTGAAGCACTAAGAAGAGAAGTCGCGGGACGGGGCGGGTACGCTGCCCGTCCCGCTCCGAACAGGTAGAAGATAATGTCCGACGTGCAGCTCGAAGCGATCGACTCGGAGGCCGGCCAGCTTGCCGGTCCTTCCGATTTTATCGCCCTTCTGAAGCCGCGCGTCATGTCGCTGGTGGTCTTCACGGCGTTGACGGGCCTTGTCATGGCGCCGGGCGGCATCCATCCGGTGATCGCTTTCGCGGCCATCCTGTCGATCGCGGTCGGCGCCGGCGCCTCGGGCGCGCTCAACATGTGGTACGACGCCGATATCGACCGGATCATGAGCCGCACGCGTGGCCGTCCGATCCCGTCGGGCCGCGTCACGGAGGGCGAGGCGCTCGCCTTCGGCCTGACGCTCGCCGCCCTCTCCGTCCTGGTGCTGACGGTCCTCGTCAATCCGGTGGCCGGCGGGCTGCTCGCTTTCACGATCTTCTTCTATGTCGTGATCTATTCGATGGGTCTGAAGCGCTGGACGCCGCAGAACATCGTCATCGGCGGCGCGGCCGGGGCGTTTCCGCCGATCATCGGCTGGGCGTCGGTGACCGGCTCGGTCAGCCTCGAAAGCATCGTGCTGTTCCTTATCATCTTCATGTGGACGCCGCCGCATTTCTGGGCGCTCGCCCTGTTCAAGTCGGATGACTATGCCCGCGCCGGCATTCCGATGCTACCCGTGGTGTCCGGCGTTCCCGAGACTAAGCGGCAGATCCTGATCTATTCGCTGGTGCTGGCGCCGATCGGAGTGCTTCCGGCCATTCTCGGCTTCGCCCCGCTCGGATATGGCATTGCGGCGACGGCGCTTGGCGCCACCTTCGTGTATCTCTCCGTTCGGGTGATGCGCATGGATGCCGCCGACCGGGATATGCGTCCCGCCAAGCAGCTCTTCGCATTCTCGATCCTCTATCTCTTCCTTCTCTTTGCCATGCTGCTCGTTGATCGGCTGGCGATCCTCGCGGGAGTATCGGCGTGAGCGTAGCCCGTCCGGAAGCCAAGTCGCCGGTCCAGGTCGACGCGCCGGGCATAAGCCTTACGGCCGCGCAGCTGCGCCGTCGCCGCGCCCGCTCGATCGCGATCGGCCTCGCGCTCGGCGCGCTCGTCATCCTGTTCTGGGCGGTCACCATCGTCCGCCTTGGCGGCAATGTCGTGAACCGGTCGCTTTGAGACGATGATGGAACCGAACGCTCCAAACCCGTCATCCGCGCCCGGCAGCGAAGCCCAGGCTAAGCCGCACAAGGCGCAGTCACGCCGCCGCTCGTTTGCGGTGACGGCCGCGGCATGCGGCGTCTTCGGCGCCGCCATGCTCGGCGCGGCCTTCGCTTCGGTGCCGCTCTACAAGTTGTTCTGCCAGGTGACGGGTTATGGCGGCACGACGCAGCGCGCCGAAGCCCCGCCGGAAAAAGCGAGCGACCGGACGATCATCGTGCGTTTCGACGCCAATGTCGCCAACGGCATCGGCTGGGCGTTCCGTCCGGAGCAGCGCCAGATCAAGGTGCGCCTCGGCGAGCTCTCGAAGGTCAACTTCTTCGCCGAGAATCGGACCGGCGTCACCTCGAGCGGGCAGGCCGGGTTCAATGTTCAACCCGATTCGGCCGGCCGCTTCTTCAACAAGATTGCCTGTTTCTGCTTCAACCAGCAGACGTTGAAAGCCGGCGAGAAGGTCGATATGCCGGTGACGTTCTTTGTCGATCCGGCGATCGTCGATGATCCCGACAGCCGGTTCACCGACACCATCACGCTTTCCTATACCTTCTATCCGAGCCAGGCCGCGACGACGGCGCCGCTCGCGTCGATCGACGCGAAGGGCTCGGGCAAGCCACTTTGATCCGGACCGGGGAGCTCCTCCATGGCTGAAGCCCACGCCAAGCATCACGATTATCACCTCGTCAATCCGAGCCCCTGGCCGTTCGTCGGCTCGATCGGCGCTTTCGTGATGGCTCTCGGCTCGATCGCGTTCATGCACGGCGCTTCGCTGCTGTGGATCCTCCCGGGCCTGCTGATCGTGCTCTACACGATGGCGTCGTGGTGGACCGACGTGATCAAGGAGGGCCAGCAGGGCTATCATACGCGGGTCGTGCAGCTGCATCTGCGCTACGGCATGATCCTGTTCATCGCCTCCGAAGTGATGTTCTTCGTCGCCTGGTTCTGGGCATTCTTTGACGCCAGCCTGTTCGCCAACGAGGCGCAGCAGGTCGCCCGCGTGCAGTTCACCGGCGGTCACTGGCCGCCCCAGGGTATCGAAGTCTTCGATCCCTGGCACCTGCCGCTCCTGAACACGCTGATCCTGCTGACCTCGGGCACCACGGTGACATGGGCGCATCACGCGCTGATCCACGATGACCGCGAGGGCCTGAAATGGGGTCTCGTGCTGACGATCGTACTCGGCATGATCTTCACGACCGTGCAGATCATCGAATATTCGCATGCGGCCTTCTCGTTCGGCGGCAACATCTACGGCGCCACCTTCTTCATGGCGACGGGCTTCCACGGCTTCCACGTCTTCGTCGGAACCGTGTTCCTGATCGTCTGCCTGTTCCGGGCGCTGGCCGGCCAGTTCACCCCCAAGGAGCATTTCGGCTTCGAGGCGGCCGCTTGGTATTGGCACTTCGTCGACGTCGTCTGGTTGTTCCTCTTCTTCGCCATCTATGTCTGGGGCGGCTGGGGCGCGCCGATCCACGCGGCGTAATGTTCTTGGGCCGCCCGCTGCCGGGCGGCCCTTTTCACTTGAGTTAGGATGATAGCGATGAGCGATGCGGAAGAGGCGGCGGCGAACCGCCCGCGCGACCGGGCGCTCTATCCGCCGCTATCGCCGAGCGCGACCGGCATGCGCGGACTGTGCCCGCGCTGCGGCCAGGGGCGCCTGTTCGCGGGCTTCTTGTCCTTGCAGCCTCGTTGCCAGAATTGCGGGCTCGACTATAGCTTCATCGACTCCGGCGACGGCCCTGCCGTTTTCGTCATCATGATCGTCGGCTTTATCGTCGCCTTTCTGGCGCTCTATGTGGAATTCACCTTCCAGCCGCCGATCTGGGTCCACATCATCCTGTGGTTCCCGCTGGTGATCGGACTTTCCCTCGGCATGCTCCGGCCTCTGAAGGGCCTGATGATCGGGATCCAGTACCGCACCAAGGCCGAACAGGCGCGGCTCGAGCCGTAGCCAGGGCGGAAACCGCCGAGCCGACATGTCAGCCACCACGATCGATCGTTCCCCTTGGAAGCGGCTCATCGCGCCGGCGATCGCCACCGTCATCATGTTCGCGATCCTGTGCTCGCTTGGCGCCTGGCAATGGCGCCGGCTGCACTGGAAGGAAGCATTGATCGCGCAGGTCGACATGAGGCTGAAGACGGCGCCCGTCGCCGCGCCGGGGCCTGTCGGTTGGTCGACGCTCGACCTCGTGGAATTCGACTATACGCCGGTGACCGTCAGCGGCACCTTCCTGAACGACAAGGAAGCGCATCTCTACGGCCAGATCTCCCAGCCGCGCGGAAAGCTCGGCGGCGTTGGCTGGTGGATCTATACGCCGCTGAAGACCGATGAAGGTTGGATCGTCTATGTCAATCGCGGCTTCGTGCCGGATGGCAAGCAGGCGGCGGCGACGCGACGCGAAGGCCAGATCGATGGCCACGTTACCGTGACCGGTCTGGCGCGCCGGCCCGAGACGCCCTCGCACCTTTTCGGCGATGGCATCCCGGCGGATGATCAATGGTTCGCGCGCGAGCCCTCGCTCTTCGCCAAGGCAGCGGGTTTCCCGGCGGCAAGTGTTGCGCCCTATTCGATCGACGCCAACGCCGCGCCCAATCCCGGGGGCATGCCGCAGGGAGGCGAGACGCTCGTCGTCTTCTCCAACAACCACCTGCAATATGTGGTGACGTGGTTTGGGCTCGCCTTCGCACTGCTGGCGGTCTTTGCGGTCTATGCGCGCGGCGTCCTGAAGGGACGCGACTGAGCGACAGGGCTCAGGCGTGACCGGCCTCTCCGGAGAGCATCCGCGGGTCGATGCCGAGCAGGCCCATGGCGCGGCCATATTTGCTGTCGAGGTCGGAATCGAAGATCAGGTCGGTCTGCGCCTCGCAATGGAGCCAGCCATTCGACTGGATCTCGCGTTCGAGCTGACCCGCCGACCAGCCGGCATAGCCAAGTGCCAGCATGGCGCTTTCGGGCCCCGCGCCGGTGGCGATCGCCTTCAAAATGTCGAGCGTTGCCGTCAGGCAGATATTGTCGTCGATCGGCATGGTGGAATTTTCGGCGAAATAATCCGCGCTATGCAGCACGAAGCCGCGTCCTGTCTCGACAGGGCCGCCGCGCTGCACGAGCATCCTGTCGACCGAGACAGGAACGCGAATCTCCGGGCCGTCGGGCAGGATGTCGAGTTGGACGAGGAGGTCGACAAACTCGATCTGCGGCACGAGCTGGTTGATGACGATGCCCATCGCGCCCTCGGCCGAATGGGCGCAAAGATAGACGACGGCGCGCGCGAAGCGCTCATCCTCCATGCCCGGCATGGCGATCAGAAAATGCCCGTCCAGATAGCCGCCGGAGCCGGTATCGCGATAAATCCGCTCGCTCATAGGTCAAAGCCTATCACGGCGCCGATAAAAGAAAAGCGAGGAGCAGGACGGGACGCCCACACGAACAAATGATCGTTTTGTCGCGAGGCCTGCCGCGCGCCACCCTGTTCATTCGACCGGGCAGCCTCTAGCTTCCCGCCATGTCGAGATTGCTGGCCGTCCTGTTCGCGCTCCTTGCCGCTGTCCCCGCTCATGCCGCCATCGGCGAATGGCAGGCGGGAGATCATGTTCGCCTCCGGCTGATCGCCGCCCGGTCGGCCGATGGAGTGGTGGACGGTGTCGTCGAGCTTGAACTGGACCCTGGCTGGAAGACCTATTGGCGCAGTCCGGGCGATTCCGGCATCCCGCCGCGGCTCGATTTCGGCGCCTCGACCGGCGTATCCGACCCGGCGATCGACTTTCCGGCGCCGGAGCGCTCCGACGACGGCTTTGCCGTCTCCAATGTCTATCACGGCAAGGTTGCGCTTCCCTTCCGCTTCGCCAAGACGGTCGCCGGCGGGCCGATCCGCCTCGAACTCGCTGCCGATCTTGGCGTCTGTGACGAGATCTGCCTGCCTGTCGCGCTGACGACCGGACTCGACGTGCCAGACGGAGAGAGCGACTCGGCGGCTGCCGCGCAGATCGCCGAAGCGCGGGCGGCGCTTCCCGGGCCGGGGCGTCCGGGGGAATTCGAGATCCTTTCGCTGAAGCGGGCCGGCGGCACCGACAAGCTGCCGGTCTTCGAGGCGGCGGTCCGCAGCCATAGCGCGGGCGATCCCGTGCTCTTCGCCGAGACACCGGCCGACTGGTATCCCGCTGCGCCGACGGCGACAGGCCCGGCTAAATCCGGGGAGGCGACGTTCCGCTTCGAGGTCGATCGGAAGACGGCGACGACGCCGCTGGCCGGCGCCGCCATCCGCCTGACGCTGAAAAATAGCGATGCTGCAACCGAGCGGAGTTTCCATCTCGACGCGAGCGGCTCGCCACAATAATCTCCCGGCGGCCGGCATTCGCCGATCCCCCACGCCCTATCAGGAGAGAGACATGACGATCTCGGTCGGAGACCGCCTGCCCGACGCCAAGTTTCGCGTGATGACGCCGGACGGCGTTGTCGAGAAATCGACCGCCGACATATTCGCCGGCAAGAAAGTTGTGCTTTTCGCTGTTCCGGGAGCCTTCACGCCGACCTGCCACCGCAACCATCTTCCGGGCTATGTGGAGCAGGAAGCGGCCATCAAGGCGAAGGGCGTCGACGAGATCGCGGTCGTCTCGGTCAATGATGTCTTCGTCATGGACGCCTGGTCCAAGGCCACCGGCGGCGAGGGCAAGATCCTCTTTCTGGCCGACGGCGCCGGCCTGTTCACGCAGGCGGTAGGCCTGACGCTCGATCTCGTGCCGGCGGGTCTCGGCCTTCGTTCGCAGCGCTATTCGATGATCGTCGAGGACGGCGTCGTGACGGCGCTCAACATCGAGGATGCGCCGGGCGTGAACGTCTCAGGCGCCGCCGCGGTCCTGGATATGCTCTGACCGCTTGCGCTGCGTCGCGCCGATGGTTAGCTAATGTCTTAGCTAACCATCGGAGGCGTCGCCGTGATCCGCGTCAAGATGCATGAGGCCAAGACCAACCTCTCCAAGCTGGCGGCGCTAGTCGAAGCCGGCGAGGAAATCACTGTGATGCGCGGCGACAAGCCGGTGATGAAGCTCGTGCCGATTTCGCCGCCTGCAAAGGCGCTGCGCGTGCCCGGTAGGTTTAAGGGCGTTTTTGAGCTGGATGACCGCTTCTTCGAGCCATTGCCGGACGAAGAGTTGGAGGCTTGGAACAATCCGAAGTGAGGCTCTTACTGGATACGCATGCCTGGATCTGGTGGAATACCGGAAGCCCGAGGCTGCCGCGGTCCATCGGGGCCGCAATCGCAACCAATGGCGACGGTGTCTTCGTTAGCGCCGCCTCGATATGGGAGACGGTCACCAAATATCGTCTCGGCAAGCTTCCAGAGGCCGAGCCGTTCGTCGCCGGCCTGGAGGAGGCGATCGATGCGGACGGATTTGTCCGTCTGGCGATCTCGACGGTTCACGCCTATCGAGCGGCGTCGTTCGATCATCCGCATAAGGATCCGTTCGATCGCCTGCTGATCGCCCAGGCGCTCGTCGAGGACATGGACATCGTCTCGAACGAGCGAATCTTCGACGCTTTTGGCGTCCGGCGGCTGTGGGAATAGCTAACCGGAGACCGAGGGGGCAGGGCGCTTCTTCGTCTTGAACGGCGCCATGCCTTCCCGCGCGAGCTCGTCGGCCTTCTCATTGGCATCGTTGCCGGCATGGCCCTTGACCCAGTGCCACGTCACCTTGTGGCGCTTCAGCGCCTCGTCGAGGCGTAGCCAGAGGTCGACATTCTTGACGGGCTTCTTGTCCGCCGTCTTCCAGCCGTTCTTCTTCCAGCCGTGAATCCAGCCGGTGATGCCGCCCTTCACATATTGGGAATCGGTGTGGAGATCGACGGCGCAGGGGCGGGAAAGCGCGCCGAGCGCCTCGATCGCGGCAGTCAGTTCCATGCGATTGTTGGTCGTATCCGCCTCGCCGCCGCTCAGAAGCTTCTCGCGGTCCCCATAGAGCAGCACCGCCCCCCAGCCTCCGGGCCCCGGATTGCCGGAACAGGCGCCATCGGTCCAGATCGCGACGCGTGCACTCTCGCTTTCGGTCATGCTCAAAGGTTCAATCCATAGGCTCCGGCATCCTCCACCGACTGGTGAAAGCGGAGCTTCTTCCAATATTCGAGGGGGTCCTTGGGCGCGACCAGCGCACCCGGCGGCACGTTCAACCAGTCATAAAGCCGCGTCAGCAGGAAGCGCAGTGCCGAGCCGCGGGCGAGGAGCGGCAACGCCTCGATCTCCTCGCTCGAAAGCGTCCGCACCTTGGCATAGCCGGCGAGCAGTGCCCGCGCCTTGGTAACGTTCAATGCGCCATCCACCTCGAAGCACCAGGCATTCAGGCAGATCGCGACGTCATAGGCGAGAAAGTCGTTGCAGGCGAAATAGAAGTCGATGAGGCCCGACAGCTCTCCCTTTAGGAAGAAGACGTTGTCGGGAAAGAGATCGGCATGGATGACGCCGCCAGGCAGTCCGATCGGCCACGACGGCTCCAGATGGCCAAGCTCGGCCAGGATGGCATCGGCGAGGCCGGGCAGGACCGTATTGGCCCGCTCAGCCGATCGCTCGAACAGCGGTCGCCAGCTATCGACTGACAGCGCATTGCGTCGGCCGATCGAGAAGCCCTCGCCGGCAAGGTGGAGGCGGGCCAGCGCCTCGCCGACCGCCGCGCAATGTTCGACGCGCGGCCGCCGGATCCACATGCCTTCCAGGAAAGTGACGATCGCGGCAGGTTTGCCGGCGAGCCGTCCGAGCGCCTCGCCCTGGCGGTTGCGCACCGGCCGGGGACAGGTCAGTCCGCGGGTCGCGAGATGATCCATGAGCCCGATGAAGAAGGGGAGGTCGTTGGCGTCGACCCGCTTCTCATAGAGCGTGAGGATATGCGGCCCGGCCTCGGTGACGATCAGATAGTTGGAGTTCTCGACGCCCTCCGCGATGCCCTTGACGGACAGAAGGGCACCCAGCTCGTATCCGGCGATGAAGCGTTCCAGCTCCTCGTCGGCAATCTCGGTATAGACGGCCATTCTTTTCTCGTTACTCGGCGGCCGAAAGGCGCAGCTCTCGTGGCAGGTTGAAGGCGATCGTCTCCTCGGCCGTCTTCACCAGTTCGACGCGGACGTCGAAACGAGCCGCGAAAGCATCGATCACCTCTTCGACGAGAATTTCGGGCGCCGAGGCGCCGGCGGTAACGCCAACGCGGCGGATGCCGGCTAGGCGGCTCCAATCAATGTCGCTGGCGCGCTGGATCAGAATCGAGACCGGGCAGCCCTCGCGCTCGGCGACTTCGCGCAGCCGCTGCGAATTGGAGGAATTGGGCGCGCCGACAACAATCATGGCATCGACGAGGCTCGCAATGCGCTTCACGGCCTCCTGGCGATTGGTCGTCGCATAGCAGATATCTTCCTTGTGCGGCGCCGTGATCGCCGGGAAGCGCTCGGTCAGCACCTTCACGATCGCCGCGGTGTCGTCGACCGACAGCGTTGTCTGGGTGATGTAGGCGAGGTTCTGCGCATCCTTCGGCTCGAAGCGCTCGGCGTCGGCCACCGTCTCGACCAGGCTGACAGCTCCCTCGGGCAATTGCCCCATCGTGCCGATCACCTCGGGATGACCGGCATGGCCGATCAGCACGATCTCGCGCTCCCGCTTGAAATGGATCTGCGCCTCCTTGTGGACCTTGGAGACGAGCGGGCAGGTGGCATCGAGGAAGAACATCTGCCGCGACCTGGCGTCCTCCGGCACGGATTTCGGCACACCATGCGCCGAGAACACGACCGGCTGGCCATCGTCCGGAATCTCGCTGAGTTCCTCGACAAACACCGCGCCCTTTTCGCGCAGCCCATCGACGACATAGCGGTTGTGGACGATCTCATGCCGCACATAGACCGGCGCGCCGAACTTCTTCAGCGCCAGCTCGACGATCTGGATCGCCCGGTCGACGCCGGCGCAGAAACCGCGCGGGGCCGAGAGCAAGATCTCCAGCGGTGGCTTCAGGTCGGCTGTCATGGCGGATCCGTCGCGAGGAACGGTCGGAATAGAGGGATGCGCAGCGGCGCTGTCAAGCGGCGCGAAGCGGATCAATCGTCGAGATATCCAGGCGGCGCTCTGCATGCCAGAGGTCATGTTCCGCCTGCATCCGTAGCCAGACTCGCCCTCCATCGCCGAAAAGCCGGCCGAGACGTAGCGCGACCATCGGCGTGACGGGCTGGCGACCGGCCAGGACATCGTAAAGTGTCTGGCGGGATATGCCGAGCCGCCGCGCCACTTCCGACTTGGACAGGCCTGTCGCGGGAATGACGATCTCATTCAGGAGTTCGCCGGGATGGGCAGGTTCGATGTCGGGGCTGCGAGCGATCGCTTCACCCATGATAGTCCTCCAGATCCACATCGACGGCATCCTCGCCGTCAAAGGCGAATGTCATTCGCCAGTTGCGAGATACGGTGACGGAAAAGCGCCCTGTCTGATCACCAACAAGAGCATGAAGTCCGAGCCCGGGGAGGTCCATTTCCTGTGGAATTGATGCCGCGTCCAGACGCGAAAGAACGAGGCGAATGCGCTTGATCCAATCCGGCCTCAGACCGGAGCTGTCGGCCTTCGTCCAATAGCGAGACAGAGCCTTGCTGCGGAAAGTCCGGATCATGTTCGCAATGTAAGGCGATGCCTTACAGAAATCAATCCGCAGCCTGACCACCTACGCGATCATGACCTCGTCCTCGCGGAACAGCAGCTTGCCGGCCTCCTGTGCCGTCATCGGCTGGCCGAAGAGCAGGCCCGAGGCGAATTCGCAGCCGAGATCGTAGAGATCCAGCGCATCGTCCTCGCTCTCTGCGCCCTCCGCCGTGACATCCATGCGCAGTTCATGGGCGAGGCCGATGATCGCCTTCAGGATCACGCGGCGATGCTTGGCCGTCGGGCCGCGCACGAAGCTCTGGTCGATCCGGAGCGTATCGAAGGGGAAGCGCTGCAGATAAGAAAGCGATGAATAGCCCGTGCCGAAATCGTCGAGCGCGAGGCCGGCGCCGAGTTCGCGCACGCGGGTCAGCACCTGCGCCGCATATTCGGGATTCTCCATCACCAGGCTCTCGGTGAATTCCAGCTTCAGCGATCCCCGCTGCAGCGCCGTGCGCGACAATACCGATTTCACGTCGTTGATCAGATCGTGCCGCAGCAATTGGCGGCTGGAAATGCCGACCGAGACGAAGAGCGGCACGTCGCGGCCGAGCTGCTCCTGCCAGTCCGAGAGCTGCTTGGCCGCGCGGTCGAGCACGAAGAGGCCGAGCGGCACTATCAGCCCGTTGCGTTCGGCGAGCGAGATGAAATCAGCCGGGGCGATGCGGCCATGCTTGGGATGATCCCAGCGCGCCTGCGCCTCGAAACCGGCGATCGTGCGATCCTCGAGCCGCACGACGGGGCGGTACAGAACCTTGATCTCCTCGCGGCCGATGGCACGGCGCAGATCCGCTTCCAGCGTCAGCGTGTCGGTGCCGTGCTCGCGCAGCGTCGGGCGATAGGCCTCGATCCGGTCGCCGCCGAGCCGCTTGGCGTAATACATCGCCATCTCGGCATCCTTGACGAGATCCTGGGCGTCACCCTGCTTGGCGTCGTACATCGAGATGCCAATCGAGGCGGTCAGGAAGATCTCCTTGTCGCCGAACGAGATCGGGGCGCGCAGCGTGCGGCGGACGGAATCGGCGAAGGCGGCGATGCGTTCGGGTTCGGCTTCCGAGATCAGCAGGAAAGCGAACTGGTCGCCCGAAAGCCGCGCCAGCGTGTCCTGTGGTTTCAGCAGGCGGGCGAGGCGGCGGGCGATGGTCAGGAGGATTGAATCGCCAACTGCGAGGCCGAAGCCGTCATTGACCTGTTTGAAGCGGTCGACATCGAGCATGAAGATAGAAGGTGCGGTCGAGCCTTCCGCCGCGGTGCGCAGGACAGCGCTGGAGACGCGGTCGGCGAAGAGCTCGCGGTTCGGCAGCCCGGTCAGGTTGTCGTGCACGGCATCATGGAGCAGCCGCTCCTCCGCGGTGCGCTCGTCGGTAACATCGCTGATCGTGCCGACGCAACGCAGCACCTCGCCGTCCGAGCCGATGACCGGGCGTGCCCGAAGATGGAACCAGCGATAGTGCCCATCCTCGGAACGGAGGCGGAAATCCTGGCTGATTCGGCCGCGTCGCTGCTCGACCACGGCGTCGAGCGTCGATTTAAAGCGGTCTCGATCCGCCGCGTGCAGCACTTCGAGCCAGTCGCGCGCCGGGCCTTCGAGCGTTCCGCGCTTCAGCCCGAGCAGGTCCTCGGCATCCGATCCCGTAAAGATGCGATCGCGGGCGACATCCCAGTCCCAGACGATGTCGCCGGCACCGACCAGGGCCAGCGCGCGTCGCTCCGTCTCGCCGATCGTTCCTTGCGCGATCGTCCCGCCGGCAAAGGCGTGCTGCATCACGGTAAAGCCGATCAGCAGCACGATCAGCACCAGCCCGCCATTCAGCGCGGGCTGGATCACGTCATTGGCCAGCGTGCCCGTCACGGTCAGATAGGCGCCGGCCAGCCAGACCATCAGCAGGACCCAGGTCGGGATCAGCATGATGGCGCGGTCGTAGTGGTGCAGCGACAGATAGACGATGACGATGAAGCCGAGCGACACCGTAAGGCCGAAGGAGAAGCGGGAGACGCCGGCGGCTATCCCGGGCTCGAACACCGCGACGCCGAGCAGGATCAGCAGGCCGACAAGCCAGGCGATGGTCGCGTGGCTGTAGCGCACATGCCATCGGTTGAGATTGAGATAGGTGTAGGTGAAGATCAGCAGCGACGCGGACAGGAGCACCTCGGCGAAGGCGCGCCACATCTTGTCGTCGCCGGGCGCGATCTGGATCACCTTGTTCCAGAAGCCGAAATCGATGCAGAGATAGATGAGCACCGACCAGGCCAGCGCGGCCGTCGCGGGGAACATCGCCGTTCCCTTCACCACGAAGACGATGGTGAGGAACAGCGCCAGCAGGCCGGAAATCCCCAGCACGATGCCGTGATAGAGCGTGAAAGAGTTGATCGAATCCTTGTACCCGTCCGGATCCCACAGATAGAGCTGCGGCAGGTTGGGCGTACGCAGTTCCGCCACGAAGGTCACGATGGCGCCGGGATCGAGCGTGATGCGGAAGACGTCCGCCTCCTGGCTCGGCTGGCGCTCCGGCGCGAAGCCCTGGCTGGGCGTTACGGCCGCGATGCGCGAAGCGCCGAGATCGGGGATCAGCAGGCCGGAATTGGCGAGACGGAAATGCGGCGCCACCAGCAGGCGGTCGATCTGCTCGTCGCCATTGTTGGAAAGCGCGAAATAAGCCCAGTAGGAGGTGCCGCCGGCCTGGTTGGAGCGCACCTCGATACGGCGGACGATACCATCCGCGCCCGGGGCCGTCGAAACCTGCACGCGGTCCGACGGGTCACGCGCAGCGTAATCGATGGCTTCGGTGAGATCGAGCGTCTTGCCGTCGAGCGGAACCGTAACAGCGTCCAGAGCCTCGACCCGGGATGCGGTTCCAGCGAGCGCGAACAGCACGATGCCGATCGCGGCGACAATACGGTTAAGCGACAAACAAACCTCCTGCACGCCGCCGATAGGTACTATTCCGCGGCATGGCAGTCCAAGGAATTTTCAATTGGATAGAAATCGTGAAGGCGGGAAACGATTTTGACCGCCCGCTGCGGGGAAGGCTTCAGGGACGGGGATCGTCGGCGACGATGGCGAAGAGCAGGTGGTCCTGCCAGCGACCGTCGATGCACAGATACCGGCGTGCGTAACCCTCGCGCGTAAATCCGGCTTTTTCGAGAAGGCGGATCGACGCGGCATTGTGCGGAAGGCAGGCGGCCTCCAGCCGGTGCAGGCGCAGCGTATCGAACACGAACGGGATCACCGATTTGGCGGCGGCCGTCATGAGACCCTTGCCCGCGAAGGGCTCGCCCATCCAGTAGCCGAGCGAGCAGGATTGGGTGACGCCGCGCACGACATGCGACAGCGTCAGTCCGCCAACAAGGGCAAGGTCCTGCGTACGAAAGACAAGGAAGGGAAAGCCGGTCGCCTCGTTGAGTTCGCGCTGATAGCGGCGGAGGCGCCTCCGGAACGCTGCACGCGTCAGATCGTCGATCGGCCAGACGGGCTCCCATGGCATCAGGAAGTCGCGGCTGCGGCCGCGCAGATCGGACCATGCGCCGTAGTCCGCCATGGTCGGCGCCCGGAGAATGACCGTCTCCGTTGCGATCATTGGCGCGGGCTGGAAGGGGACGACCGATCGCAGGAATTCCATCGTCGCCCCGCCGCTCCGCGCCTATGCCTCGACGCGGGATCCGAGGCGCTCGGCGATGCGGTCGCGGCTCGCAAGCTGCTCGATCGGCCCGATTGCCGCGATTGTAGGTGGAGCGCTCGTGAAGATCGTCTCCGCCAGCCGGCGAAGCCGCTCGACCGAAACGCCGTCGATCCGGGCGACGAGTTCCTCTGTGGTGATCGGGCGGCCAAACAGCAGCATCTGACGCGCCAACTGGCCGGCCCGTGCCGCCGGGCTCTCCAGGCTCATCAGGAGGCTCGCCCGCATCTGCGCCCGGGCACGGGAGAGTTCCGCCTCGTTGATATCGTGGCTGGCGCGCTCCAACTCGCCCAGCACCACCGGCATCAGGCGGCCGATATCCTCGGCTCCCGTCGCGGCATGGATGCCGAAAAGGCCGGTATCGGCGAAGCTCCAGTGGAAGGCATAGATCGAGTAGCAGAGCCCACGCTTCTCGCGTACCTCTTGGAAGAGGCGCGAGGACATGCCGCCGCCGAGCAGCGAGGCGAGGATCTGCACGGCGTGGAAATCCTCCGCCGGATAGGGCAGCCCCTCGAAACCGAGGAGGATCTGCGCCTCCATGAGCGGCCTTGCCTCGCGCACGTCGCCGCCGCGATAGCGGGCGGGAGGCGGGGGTGGCGTTTCCGAGGCCGGCAGGCTGGCGAAACGTTCCTCGGCGAGGTTGACGAGCGCGTCGTGATCGACCGCGCCAGCCGCCGACAGCACCATGGACGGTCCGTGATAATGCCGGTCGAGATAGGAGAACAGATGGTCGGAGCGGGTCTGGCGCACCGTCTCTTCCGTCCCGAGAATCGTGCGGCCGAGTGGCTGGTCGGGAAAGGCGCCCTCGATGAAGAAATCGAACACCCGGTCCTCAGGCGTATCGAGCGAGGCGCCGATCTCCTGCACGATGACATGCTGCTCGCGTTCGAGTTCTTCCTCGTCGAAGGTCGAATGGCAGAGGATGTCGCTCAATATGTCGACGGCGAGTCCGGCGTCCGGCTTCAGGATGCGAGCGTAATAGGATGTGGTCTCGACGCTCGTCGCGGCGTTGACCTCGCCGCCGACCGCCTCGATCTCCTCGGCGATGTCGGTCGCGGAACGGCGCGCGGTTCCCTTGAACGCCATGTGCTCAAGGAGGTGCGAAATGCCGTGCTCGGTCGGCGATTCGAGCCGAGAACCGGCACCGATCCAGACGCCGAGCGCCGCGCTTTCGAGATGATCCATCGCGTGTGTCGCGACCGTCAGGCCCGACGATAGCTTCGTGACACGAACCGTCATGCCGGAAGACCCGCGAAATGTCGCATCATGACTCAACCCTCTCCCGTACAGCGCGCGAGCGCTGCTCGACGAACGCGGCGATGCTCGCCGCGTCGTTCGGCAATGTGGCGAACCGCTCCTCGCGGTGCATGAGATCGCCCGTCCAGGCTGGAAGGGCGGGGCGCATACCGGTCGCGCGCTCGACGGCATCGGGGAACTTGGCCGGATGCGCGGTCGAAAGCGTCACCATCGGTGCCGATGAGCGGTCCTGCCGACCGGCGACCGAGAGCGCGACGGCGGTATGCGGGTCGGCGAGGTAGCCGGCCGAGGCGAGCATCTGGCGCAAGGTCGCCGCCGTCTCGTCTTCGCTCGCCCGTCCCGCTGTGAATTCCCGGCGGATCGTCGCGAGCGCCTCGGGCGGAACCGTGAACGCGCCGGACTGCGAGAGCCCGCCCAGCAGACGGCGAACCGTCTCGCCGTCGCGCCCGACCGCGTCGAAAAGCAGCCGCTCGAAATTGGATGAAACCTGAATGTCCATCGACGGCGAAGATGTCGGCACCACTGCGCTCGTCTCGTAACGGCCGCTTTCCAGCGTGCGGGCGAGGATGTCGTTGGTGTTGGTCGCGATCACCAATTGCTCGATCGGCAGGCCGATGCGCTTGGCGACATAGCCAGCAAAGACGTCGCCGAAATTGCCGGTCGGGACGGTGAAGGAGACGGATCGCGCTGGCGCTCCCAGTGAGAGCGCGGCCGAGACGTAATAGACGACCTGCGCCACGATCCGAGCCCAGTTGATCGAATTGACGCCGGAGAGCGAGACCCGGTCGCGGAAGCGATGATCGTTGAACAGCGTCTTCACAATCGCCTGGCAGTCGTCGAAGGTGCCTTCGACGGCGACGGCATGGACGTTCGGGTCGACGGTCGTCGTCATCTGGCGCTGCTGCACCGGCGACACGCGGCCCTTCGGGAACAGGATAAAGACATCGGTGGCAGAGCGCCCGCGGAAGGCCTCGATCGCCGCCCCGCCCGTATCGCCCGATGTCGCGCCGACGATGGTCGCCCGCTGGCCGCGCTCGGCGAGGACATGGTCCATCATCCGCGCGAGCAGCTGCATGGCGACATCCTTGAAGGCGAGCGTCGGTCCATGGAACAGCTCAAGGATGAATTCGTTCGGCCCGGTCTGGACGATCGGGGCTACGGCCGGATGGCGGAAGGTCGCATAGGCCTCGGCGCACATTGCCCGGAGCGCGGAATCAGCGATATCCCCGCCGACAAAGGGCCGGATCAAGGTGAAGGCGATTTCGTCATAGGGCCGCCCGGCCAGGGCGGCCAGGGCCTCGGCGGAAAAATGCGGCCATTCGGCCGGAACATACAGCCCGCCGTCTCGTGCGAGTCCGGCGAGGAGAACATCGGAGAAGCCGAGCGCGGGGGCTTGACCTCGCGTGCTCACATATATCACGGAACTGACGCCTCCTCGTGACAGACCGCCTGTGGCGAGCCGCCGTACCGACAACCTATCGCCGCGCAGCCAAGCCGGCAAGGCGGACGAATTTTTGGGCGACGGTCACTAAGTCGCCAAAGATCGAGGGGACTGTTATAGAGATCGCGCTTCAGCGTCGAGGATTATCAGGATGCTTCTTTCGTCCGGCGGCAGCGCGGCGATTTCGTGCCGTAATTTGAGCCTTGTGGCATTGGCGGCGATAGGGCTCGCCGGATGCGGCAGCACGGCTGAGAACACCGGCACTGCCGGCAATGCTGTTACTAACGCGGTATTCGGCGCGCCGAACACGGCCCAGCAGGGCGCGATCGTCGTCAATGCCGAGAATTTCGGCTTCACCAGCACGACGGACTGTCCGCCGGTCGCGATCCGTCCCGGCACCGAGTCGGTCGTCACCTATCAGGCGGGCCAGAAGATCAATCCCGAACTCGGCGAGAAGCCGACGGTCCAGTACCAGTCCACCATAGTCGATACGGCCCGCGAATGCCGCAAGACGGCGACCGGCGTCGCCGTCAAGGTCGGCGTCAAGGGCCGCACCGTGGCAGGGCCAGCGGGCAAGGCCGGAACGGTCACGCTGCCGATCCGGATCGTGGTCATGCAGGGCACCGACAAGGTCGTGAAGTCGGAACTCTACAAGGTCCCGGTCAGCCTTCAGGAACCGGATCTCGCCGCGAACTTCACGAAGATCGACGACACGATCGAATTGCCCATCGCCCCCGGCAATACCGATTATCGCATCTATGTCGGGTTCGACGATAGCGGCGCCAAGAAGCGCGGCGGCTAGAGGCTGCATGGCAGATCGGCGCGCTGCGCCGATTGACTCGGCCGCGCCACTCCCTAGAGTAAAAGGCAAGCTGGATTCGCGTCGAAGTCCAGTTTGCAAGTCGCTGCAAGGCGGCTGGCCCAACGATCGCCGGGAGAGTCCGGCCGGTGAAAACCGGTCCGGCGCCGAAGGAGCAACCGCCCCGGAAACTCTCAGGCATAAGGACCGGACGGTCGTCGACGCTCTGGAAAGCAGCCCTTCGTTGCGAAGGGCTCACCGAAGGAGCAGCCGTGCCCGCAGGGGCGCGGGAAATCTCTCAGGTTCTCGGACAGAGGGGGCGCGGTGGATCCGATTTCGGATCGTGTCGTGCTGACTCTGGCTTCCGGGACCCTTGATGACCGAAAATTCCGAGACTGACCTGCTGGAGACGCCGCTCGCGTCGCTCCATCGCGAACTGGGCGCCCGCATGGTACCATTCGCCGGCTATTCCATGCCGGTGCAATATCCCAAGGGCATCCTGACCGAGCACAACTGGACGCGCGAAAACGCCGGCCTGTTCGATGTCTCGCATATGGGGCAGGCCCTGCTCATCGGTCCGGACCATGAAACGACGGCCAGGGCACTGGAGGCGCTGACGCCGGGCGACTTTCAGGCGCTGGCTCCCGGCCGTGTCCGCTACACGCTGCTGACCACCGATCATGGCGGCATCATCGACGATCTGATGGTGACCCGCCCTGCCGATCCGGCCGAGGACGGCACGCTCGGCGTGATCGTCAATGCCGGCCGCAAGACCATCGACTACGCCCATTTCGCTGCCCGCCTGCCACATGGCGTCCGGCTCGATGTTGCCGAGGACCGCGCCTTGCTGGCGCTGCAGGGTCCGAAGGCCGCGGAAGTTTTCGCGCGCCATTGCCCGGCCGCCGCCGGCATGGGCTTCATGACGTCGATCCGCACCGAGGTGGACGGGGTCGAAGCGATCATCAGCCGCTCGGGCTATACCGGCGAGGACGGCTACGAGATTTCGGTGCCTGGCCGCGCGGCCGAGGCCGTCGCCCGGGCGCTGCTCGCCGAACCGGAGGTCGAGCCGATCGGCCTCGGCGCCCGCGATTCGCTGCGGCTCGAGGCCGGGCTCTGCCTTTATGGCCACGATATCGACGAGGTGACGTCGCCCGCTGAGGCTGATCTCGGTTTCGCCATCGCCAAGCGCCGCCGCGTTGAAGGCGGATTTCCGGGCGCCGACCGCATCCTCGGCGAACTCGCCGACGGTGCGCCGCGCCTCCGCGTCGGCATCCGGCCCGAGGGCAGGGCGCCGGCCCGCGAGGGCACCGAGATCCGCAACGCACAGGGATCCGTCATCGGCATCGTCACCTCGGGCGGCTTCGGCCCGACCGTCGGCGGCCCGATCGCCATGGGCTATGTCGCCGCCGACTATGCCGCGCCGGGCACGCCCGTCTTCCTCTCCGTCCGCGGCAAGGATCTTGCTGCGCGCGTCGAGGCCTTGCCCTTCGTTCCGCACCGCTATTACCGCAAGCCTTCCGTCTGAACCGCCACCGGGGAACCCTCCATGACGACCTATTTCACCAAGGACCATGAGTGGATCCGCATCGACGGCGATATCGCGACCGTCGGGATCACCGATTTCGCCCAGTCGCAGCTCGGCGATGTCGTCTATGTCGAGCTGCCGGAAATCGGCAAGGCACTCGTCAAGGGCGATGAGGCAGCCGTCGTCGAATCGGTCAAGGCGGCAAGCGAAGTGTTCGCGCCGGTTTCGGGCGTGGTCGAGGCGGTGAACGCCTCGCTCACCGAGGAGCCCGGCAAGATCAATGAGAGCCCGGAAGCCGAAGGCTGGTTCGTCAAGCTGAAGCTCACCGCTTCGGATGAACTCGCCGAGCTGATGGACGAAGAAGCCTACAAGGTCTTCGTCGAGACGCTTTAGCAACCCGGCCGGTTTCGGCGAAGAGAACCCAATCGATGCGCTTTCTCCCCCATTCCGAGGCCGATCGCGGCGCCATGCTGGCGAAGATCGGCGTTGCCTCGATCGACGAGCTTTTCGCCGATATCCCGGCGCGGCTGCGCGTCAAGGGGCTCGATCTCCCGAGCGTCGCCGGCGAAATGTCGGTCGAGCGGACGCTCGGCCGCATGGCCGCGAAGAATGTGCCGGCCTCGTCCGTGCCGTTCTTCGTCGGCGCCGGCGCCTACAAGCACCATGTCCCGGCAAGCGTCGATCATCTGATCCAACGCTCGGAATTTCTGACGTCCTATACGCCGTACCAGCCCGAGATCACGCAGGGGACCCTGCAGGTCCTGTTCGAGTTCCAGACGCAGGTCGCAAACCTGACCGGCATGGAGGTCGCCAACGCCTCCATGTATGACGGTTCGACGGCAACGGCCGAAGCCGTGCTGATGGCGCACCGCGTCACCAAGCGGAAGAAGGCGGTCCTGGCCGGTGGCCTGCATCCGCATTATCGCGCCGTCGTCGAAACCACTTCGGCCATGGCCGGCGACGCCGTCGTGGCGCTGCCGCCCGATCCCACCGCGACCGAAGATATCCTCGCGGCAATCGACGGCGAGACGTCCTGCGTCGTCGTGCAGTCGCCCTCCTTCTACGGCCATCTGATCGACCTCGCTCCGATCGCGCAGAAGGCGCATTCGGTCGGTGCGCTGCTCGTCGCCGTCTTCACCGAGGCGATGTCGCTCGGCCTCGTCGAGCCGCCGGGAGCGCAGGGCGCCGACATCGTCGTCGGCGAGGGCCAGTCGATCGGCAATCCGCTGACTTTCGGCGGGCCCTATGTCGGCCTGTTCGCGACCCGGCAGAAATTCGTCCGCCAGATGCCGGGCCGGCTCTGCGGCGAGACGGTGGATGCGGAAGGCCGGCGCGGCTTCGTGCTGACGCTGTCGACCCGCGAGCAGCATATCCGCCGCGACAAGGCGACCTCGAATATCTGCACCAATTCCGGCCTCTGCGCGCTGGCGTTCACCATCCACATGACGCTGCTCGGCGAAAAGGGGCTCGGCCGTGTCGCGCGGATCAACCACGCCAACGCCGTCGAACTCGCTGAGATGCTGGTCGAGGTTCCGGGCGTAGCCCTCCTAAACGATTCGTTCTTCAACGAATTCACCCTGCGGCTGCCGAAGGACGCCGCCGAGGTGGTCGAGGCGCTCGCGGCACGCGGCATCCTCGCCGGCGTGCCGGTCTCGCGGCTTGAGCCGGGCCGGCCCGAACTCGCCAACCTCCTCGTCGTCGCGTCGACCGAGGTAAACACCGTCGAGGATCGCACGACCTTCGCCGCCGCGCTTCAGGAGGTGCTCGCATGACCATGAACACCCACGGCCGTCCGACCGCTCCCGGCGAGGCAGCCATCACCAATTCCGACACCTTCACCGGCAACCGCGCCCTCCAGATCGAGGAAGCGCTGCTGTTCGAGATCGGCCGGCATGACGTCACCGGCGTCGATTTCGACGAGCCGGAGGCCTTCACCCCGCGTCTCGGCAAGCTGGCCCGTAAGGCGCCGATCGATCTTCCCGGCCTCTCCGAGCCGGAGGCGGTGCGCCATTATGTGCGCCTCTCCCAGAAGAACTATTCGATCGACAGCGGTCTCTATCCGCTCGGTTCGTGCACGATGAAACACAATCCGCGCCTCAACGAGAAGATGGCGCGGCTGCCGGGACTCGGCGACATCCATCCGCTGCAGCCGCTTTCGACCGTTCCCGGGGCGGTCGAGCTGATGTCCGAACTCGGCCGCTGGCTGCTCGAAATGACCGGCATGACCTCCGTGGCGCTCTCGCCGAAGGCCGGCGCCCATGGCGAACTCTGCGGCATGATGGCGATCAAGGCCGCGATCGCCGCCAAGGGCGAGCCGCGCGACATCGTGCTGGTGCCGGAATCGGCGCATGGCACCAATCCGGCGACGGCGGCGCTGATCGGCTTCAAGGTCGTGACCGTTCCGGCTCGCGCCGATGGCACGGTCGACCCCGAGGCGGTGAAGGCGCTGCTCTCGCCGCAGGTCGCGGCGATCATGCTGACCAACCCGAACACCTGCGGCCTGTTCGAGCGCGACGTGGTCGAGATCGCCGCGGCGGTGCATGAGGCGGGTGCCTATTTCTATTGCGACGGCGCCAATTTCAACGCGATCGTCGGCAAGGCCAAGGTCGGTGAGCTCGGCGTCGATGCCATGCACATCAACCTGCACAAGACCTTCTCGACGCCGCATGGCGGCGGCGGTCCGGGCGCCGGCCCAGTGGTGTTCTCCGAGCGCCTCGCCGCCTTCGCGCCGTTGCCCTTCATCCGCATTGAGGCCGAGGGACCTGTGCTGGTCGAGAGCGACACGGAGTTGAAGCCCGGTGAGACGCCGTTCGGCCGCATGGTCGCTTTCCATGGCCAGATGGGTATGTTCGTGCGCGCGCTCTCCTACATGCTCTCGCATGGCGGCGACGGCCTGCGGCAGGCCTCCGAGGATGCTGTCCTCAACGCGAATTATGTTCGCGTCGGCCTGCGCGATCTGATGAGCCAGCCTTCCGGCGACCGCACCTGCATGCATGAGGTGCTGTTCGACGACCATTTCCTGGACGGGACGGGCGTCACCACGCTCGATTTCGCCAAGGCGATGATCGACGAGGGATATCATCCGATGACGATGTATTTCCCGCTCGTCGTGCACGGCGCCATGCTGATCGAGCCGACGGAATCGGAATCGAAGGCGTCGCTCGACCTCTTTGTCGCGACGCTGCGCGATCTGGTCATGAAGGCGAAGTCGGGCGACACGGCGATGTTCCATGAAGCGCCGCGCTTCGCGCCGCGCCGCCGTCTCGACGAGACCAAGGCGGCGCGCTCGCCGAAGCTTAAATGGGAAAAGCCACAGCCCTGGTCCGAAGCGGCGGAGTAAGTCTCAGCCGCTGGCGGTAAGGCGGATCGCGGGATAGCCCGCGTCCGCGATCCCGTCGCACAACTCTGACCATTCGCAATCCGCACAGGCGGTGCGGATGGTTCGCGCCTGGAAGGCGGTGCGCAGCGCCGCCAGCCGCTCTGCGCTCAGCGTCAATCGCGCGCCTTCGTCCGCCGGAATGCCGAGCAGGGCCGTGACGGAGGCCGCGGCCTTCGCGTCGCGGTCGACGATGCTGGTCTCAAAGCAATGATGGCCTTCGAGCGTTTCGACGGGCGCGCAGACATCATCCGGCCCGGCGACGACGAGGATTTCCTCGCCGGCCCCGAGCCGGGCGGTGATGGCGTCGAAGTTCGTGCAGAAGGCGTCCGTATAGCCCTTGCCCACATAGGTGAGCATGCAGAGCAGATGATGCGGACGCAGCCTTATTGTCACGCGGCGCCGTTGCTCCGCTTGGCGAGCGCGCGCTTCGCGACGACGAGCGTGCAGACGGCGAGCGCCGACTTCAGCAACGCGCCGACGATGAACGGGGTCACGCCGAGCGCGATCGCCTTATCGAGGCCGGTGAAGGTTGCGAGCCACAGCGCGCCGGGCACGAAGCAGATCGCCTGCGCCAGCAGCATGCCGAAGAAGGCGGGGACGATGCGCTGCGTCCAGCCCTGCTCGGCGAGCCAGCCCGCGAAGGCGGCGACCAGCGGGAAGCCGAACATGTAACCCGCCGTCGGGCCGACGAAATGCACCGCGCCACCGGCGCCGCCCGAAAGAACCGGGAAACCGACAACAGCCTCGGCAAGCCAGGCGATGACGGTGATCGCGCCGAGACGCCATCCGGCCAGCGCGCCGACGATGAGCACGGCGTAGGTCTGCATGTTCACTGGAACCGGCGCCAGCGGCACCTCGATGTAGGAGGACGCGGCGAGGAAGAGCGTGCCCAGGAAGATGAGGGCCACCTTGTGCGTCAGCGGCCGGCCGTCGAGGCGGAGCGGCACAAAGGCGGCGGGAGTGACGATGCGATCGGTCATGGAGAGGCCCGTGCTGGAGGGTCGAAAGGAGGGAATCAGACGTCGAGGCCCGGCCATGCCGCGATCGCGTCGATCGTCGCCGGCAGGTCAGCCATGCGGCTGATGACGGTCTCGGCACCGGCGGCGGTCAGCGCGTCGGCATGGCCCGGCCAGGAATGCGAGCCGCCGGTGAAGCCGATGACGCGCATGCCGGCCGCCTTGGCGCCGTGGATGCCGTGGGTCGAATCCTCGATCACGACGGCCTCGCGCGGATCGACGCCGAATTCCGCAGCGCCGTGCAGGAAGACGTCCGGCGCCGGCTTCGGCCGCTTGTTGCCGACCGCAACAGCCGAGAACACATAAGGGCGGAATCGATCATAGAGCTTGGTACGGGTCAGCGAGATCTTTAGCCGCTCCGGCGAGGAGTTCGAGCAGATGCAGCGCTGATAATCCAGCCGGTCGAGCATCTCATGCACGCCCGGAATGATCTCAAGCTCGGTGGAAAGACGGCGATCGAGCTCGGCGTCGGTCTCGTTGTGGAAATTCTCGGGAAGCGAATGGCCGAGATCGGCCTCGATCAGCTTGGCGATGCGGTCCCAGGTGAGGCCGGCAAAGCGATGCGACATCTCGTCGACGGAAATGTCATAGCCGACATCCTTGAGCCGCTCGCTGTCGACGCGGGAGGCAAGGATCTCGGAATCGACCAATACGCCGTCGCAGTCGAAGATCACGAGCATGAGTAGTCCAGTCGGTAGGGCGGTAGGGCCGGAAGGATTCGAGCGCTCTCTATCAGATCGAATCGACCCTGTCTGCGAACGATATTGCGGGTCCGCCCTGCGTCAGCGGACGGTGAGCGGCTCGGCGGCGAAGATCGCCTTGCCGTCGCCGGCAATGTATCGGATCTCGTAGCGGCCCGGCTGCTTCGGCGTCGTGAGCCGAACCTCCGGGTAGTTGGACCGTACGCGAGCCATGGTAACATGCTCCGTCGGGGCCGCGCCCGGAACCGCGACGACGATATCGTCGAAGCGAGCGCCAGGGCCGCTCCAGGTAACGATGATCCGGCTTCCCGCCTCGGCCGTCGCGGGCGCCTTGAGGCTCGCGGCCGGCGGATCGACCGTGAAATGCGTGCTGGCGCCGACATTGTCCTCGGCGGCGACATGGTATTGCGCCTCGTAAGAGCCGGCTTGGAGCGGTGCCTCCAGCGACACTGGCCTAGCCGTCTTGCTGACACGGATCGCGGCAATGGGGTCGCCGCCGCCCGCCGGCAGGACGCGGATCTCATCGAAGGGCGCCGCCGGGCCGGTCCAGGCGATCTGGAACGGCGCTCCCGCGGCGACGCTGGCCGGTGCCGAGACGCTGACGGGCGTCACGGTCACGTCGATGGTCCGGCTCGCGAGGATCGCGTTGAGCTCGGGATGATAATAGCGGATCTCATAAATGCCAGCCTCGGCAGGCGCCTTCAGGCTGCGACGCGCGCCATCTTCGCCGACGAGAACGCTGCGGATCTCGGAGCCCGGCGGCAGTCCCGGCCAGGCGATCTCGATCCGGTCATCCTTCGCCTTCGGCCCGTCATAGCCGACGCTGAACGCCTGCGACTGCAGGATGGTCGAGGGAGCATCGATCGAGGCGAAGGGGAGGTTTTCCGGCGGCGCCTTGGCGCTCGCCAGCGCCGCCGTGAGGCCGCCGCCGAGATCGGTGCCGTCCATGGCGTTCAGGAACTTGCCCCCGGTTTTCTCGGCGATGCAGGAGGCAGAGGGGATTTCGGTATCGTCGAGGCCGAGGCCGATGACCTCGATCGTCAGGTCCTTGGCCTTCTGTTTCAGCGATTCGGCCAGAACGCAGGGATCGGCCTCGCAGGCCTCGATCTTGTCGACGAAGACGACCAGCGTCGCCCGCTGGTGGCGATAGTCGAGCGCATTCGCGGCGCGGTCGATCGCCACCGCGAGCGCTGCCTTGCCGCGGGGCTGCAGCCCGGCCGCAGCGGCGGCGACGAGATCATTGCCATCCTGCTGCGGGCGCACCCGCACCTCGGCATCGGAACAACTGGACTTGCTCCGCCCGCCAAAGGCCAGCAGCCCGATGCGGGCTTCCGTCGGGAAATCGGCGACGGCGGTCTGGATCGCGTCGGCGACGAGGTCGGCCTTGCGGTCGCGGCCAAGCTTTCCCGCCATCGAGGCGGACGAGTCGACGACGAGCATGACATCGTCGGCGAAGGCTGGAACGGCGAGCGACAGGCTCGCGAGAAAGGCGCCGAACACGGCGAGGGAACGAAGGATCATCGGAGCCTCGGCAGGCGGCCCGTCGGGGGCCGGATCGGATCGCACCATAGACGAAGAGTTTCGGCGAAACGATGTCCCCTTTGCCACGGTTCTGCGAAACAATTGGTTAACCATGCTTCCTAACCCGACCTTCACCCTGTTCGCTAACCATGTCGGCATGTGGGCGTTGCGTGGGAGTGGCGGATGCGTGCGTTGCGGACGAAGACGGAAAGCGTGGCGGTGCGTCCCGCCTTCATCGATACGATTTTGAAGGGAGACTGCGTCGCGGCGTTGGAACAACTGCCCTCTGCCTCGATCGATGTCGTCTTCGCCGACCCGCCCTATAATCTCCAGCTCGAAGGCGGCCTGACCCGCCCTGACCAGTCAGTTGTCGATGCCGTCGACGACGAGTGGGACAAGTTCGCCAGCTTCGAGGCCTATGACGCCTTTACCCGCGCCTGGCTCCTGGCGGTGCGACGCGTGCTGAAGCCCGATGGCGCGATCTGGGTGATCGGCTCCTATCACAACATTTTCCGCGTCGGCACGATGCTGCAGGATCTCGGCTTCTGGATCCTGAACGATGTCGTCTGGCGCAAGACCAACCCGATGCCGAATTTCCGCGGCAAGCGCTTCACCAATGCGCATGAGACCATGATCTGGGCTTCGCGCGCGCCGAACTCGCGCTACACCTTCAATTACGAGGCTATGAAGGCCTTCAATGACGACGTTCAGATGCGCTCCGACTGGCTGCTGCCGATCTGCACCGGCGGCGAGCGGCTGAAGGACGACGATGGCAAGAAGATCCACCCGACCCAGAAGCCGGAGGCGCTTCTGGCGCGCGTCCTGCTCGCCTCGTCCAAGCCCGGAGACGTCGTGCTCGATCCGTTTTTCGGCTCGGGTACGACCGGCGCCGTGGCCAAGCGTCTCGGCCGTCATTATGTCGGCGTCGAGCGCGAGCAGACCTATATCGACGCCGCCACGGCCCGCATCGCAGCTGTCGAGACCGCCCCGGCCGCGTCGCTCGAATTGTTGAAAGGCAAAAGGTCGGAGCCGCGCGTTCCCTTCGGCTCGCTGCTCGAAATGGGCCTCGTCGTTCCGGGCTCGGTCCTGACCGATGCGCGCGGCCGTCACCAAGCCCGCGTGCGGGCCGATGGCTCGCTGGAATCCGGCGACCGGGTCGGCTCGATCCACCGTGTCGGCGCGCTGGTCCAGGGTTTCGATGCCTGCAATGGGTGGACCTTCTGGCACGTCCACCACAACGGCCGTCTGACGCTGATCGACGATCTGCGCAAGATCGTCCGCGACGAGATGGCGGCGGCGGGGGCTTGATGGCGGGTTCGCTCAGATGAAGCGGAAATCGGGCGGGTAGCTGTGGAAACCGTCGAAATCCGCCTTGCCGAGCGGAACCCCGGCCATGCGGAGGATCGCGAAGGCCGTCACCAGGTGAAAGAAGAAGTTCGGCAGCGCGTATTGCGTGACGAATGTCATCGCATCGGATTCGAACCGGGCCTCGCCGGCCCGTTCGCAAACGAGGCTTGATTCCTTCCCGTTGATATCTTCGGGCCGCAGCGCGGAGAGGGCCGCAATCCGCTCGGCGATCCGCAAGCGGAGCTCCGCCACGGACGTGGCCTCGGCTGAAGGCAGCGCTTCCAGCGCCGGAGCGATCGGCCGCAACGACCGGACGGTGAAGTCTGCCGCGATCAGGACCTGACGGCGTAGGTCGAACATGCCGTCGCTCAGCGACAGCACCAGGAACGTGGCCTCGTCTCGACCCTGATCAGCGGCATAGGCGGAGAGGCAGCCGAGCATGCCGTCGAGCCGCCCGAGATAGCGGATCAAGACCGGGACGGAGAGGTTGTAGAGATCGGCCACGCAGCCCTCGCTCCTGCCGCCGCCAGTCGCCAGGCGAGCTACGCCAGCAGCTTGATCCCATAACGCTTCAGATCCGCCCTCATCGTCGCCGGATCGACGAATCGCTCGGCGTTCCAGCCGGCGGCGCGGGCTGCTTCGATATTGGCCGGCATGTCGTCGAAGAACAGGATGCCGGCCGGGTCGAGGCCGTGGCTCTCGGCGTGCAGGTGGTAGATTGCGAGATCGGGCTTCACCAGCTTCACCTTCGCTGAAACGGTGATGCCGCGAAAGCTCTTCAGATAGGGGAAGCGCTGCTGGGCCTCGGTGAAGGTGTCATCGGCGAAATTGGTCAGCGCCGTCACGTCGTGGCCGGAGGCGATCAACGTTTCCAGGATGGCGGCGCTCTCCTCGATCGGTCCCGGCACCATCTCATGCCAGTTGCTTCGCCAGGCGCGGATGTTCTCCTCGTGATGCGGGAAATCGGCGATCACGGCCGCCTCCGCGTCCTCCCAGCTGCGGCCGCGATCCTGCTCGAGATTCCATTCATGGATGCTGACATCGTCGAAAAAGCGCTGGCGCGCCTCGGCATCCGGGATGAGGCGGCCATAGACGATTTCCGGGTCCCAGCGGATGAGCACGTTGCCGATGTCGAAAACGATGTGGCGGATCTCGGTCATGACGCGTTTCCCGGTTCGAGTGCCATGCTCATGGCGGCTTTCCGGCGGTATCGCAAGGGCATGACGGCTCTGTGATAGCAGTCACTGCGCATAAGCCGGGACGGGCGGACACTGCCGGCCGAGGGTAGGTTCGCCTGCTCGAGGAGGCCAGGAGGTGGCCTCGGATCGCAGGCCGGCGGGAACCTGCCGGCAGCGATCGACGCC
The DNA here is from genome assembly GCF_026343945.1 of Kaistia algarum. Taxonomy (NCBI): domain Bacteria; kingdom Pseudomonadati; phylum Pseudomonadota; class Alphaproteobacteria; order Hyphomicrobiales; family Kaistiaceae; genus Kaistia; species Kaistia algarum. The sequence goes on along the minus strand of NZ_JAPKNJ010000001.1, from coordinate 463,178 downwards.
TCGGAGGATGATCATGAGCCTTGCCGTTCCGGTGGCCCGCCCACCGCGAGATTTTGCTCGGACCCGGCGCCGCCGGTCCCTCGCCGCAGCCTTTGCCCTGATCCTCGCCTCGTTCGCCGCGCCCGCAGCCTGGGCGCAGCAGGCGATCGTGGGGCCGGAAGATATCGTGGCCACGGGCTTTTCGGGCTTTGCCGATGGCGCGACTCCCACCGGGGCCGATCCCCTCGATTACAAGATCATCGCGCCCAACGGCCCTTCGGCCCGCATCGTCGACGTATCGCGGCTTGGCCCGCAGGGCGGGCTCTCGCGGGTTTCGAAGCCGTTCACCGTGACCGCGGCCGAGATCGGCCAGGTATTTGGCGTCGCGCTCGACGACGCGCAGGCGCCCAACATCTATCTCGCGGCGACGGCTGCCTACGGGCTTTCGATCGGCGTTGCCGACCCGTCCGGCGCGGTGAAGCGACTGCGTCAGGGCGATGGCGGCGCCGCCTATATTCCTGGAATGTTCGGCCCGTCGGCTGAGGGCGGCGGGCCGGGCTCGATCTGGCGCATCGACGGTGCCGGCGGCCAGGCGACGAATTTTGCCAATATCGGCGATGGCTTGCCCGCGTCGCTCGGCGCGCTCGCCTTTGATCCGAAAAGCCAGCAGCTCTTCGTCTCCGACCGGGCCACCGGCCTGATCCATAGGCTCGGGCTCGACGGGAAGGATCGCGGCAATTTCGACCATGGCGTCGAGGCGCGGCCAGCGGCGGGTTTGCCGGATGCGCCGCTGGCGCCGATTTCGGTCGATATCACGACATCCGATTTCGACACGGAGCAGCCGGCGACCTGGGGTTTTGCCGATCCGGAGCGCCTGGTCTTCGGCCTCGCCGTCCAGGACGACCGGCTTTACTATGCCGTCGCGGCCGGCCCCGAGATCTGGTCGGTCGGCATTGCGGCGGACGGGTCCTTTGCCGCCGATGCGCGCTTCGAGCTCGCCGTTCCGGCATTGCAGGCTGGCATGGAGGTCGCCCAGATCGCCTTTGACGGCGAGGGGCGGCTTTATGCGGCCGAGCGTTCGCCGCCGACCGGTGCCTATGATTTTCAAGCCCTTGCGACGGGCGGCGACAGCCGTGTGCTGCGCTTCCTGCCGAAGCCGGTGCCGGACGGCAATCCCGGCTTCTGGCTTCCGGATCCCGAGACCTACGCGATCGGCCTCGCCCCCGAGCACCGCAATGCCGATGGCGGTATCGTGCTCGGTCGTGGCTATGATGCCAACGGCCGGATCGCGCTGGATCAGTGCCGCGCCACCTTGTGGTCGACGGGCGAGAAGCTGCTCGGCGATGGGGCCTCGAACGACCCGGTCGACGGACTTCAAGGCAACGATCCCTCGCTCGTCGCTCCCGCCAATGTGCCACCAATCGCGAGCTGGTTCGTCGACTATGACGACCTGCCGGGCGACCCGCTGAATGCGGGCCATATGGGCGCGCTCGCCGTTGTCGCCTGTCAGGGTGGCGTGCGGGCCGAAATCCCGCCGCCCCCGCCGCCGGTCATCGTCAACTGCCCGGTCGGCACGATGCTCGTCGGCGGCGCCTGCCTGCTGCCGCCGCGCTGCCCGCCCGGAACCCGCTTCCGCGACGGCTATTGCGTCGTGGTCGGCTGCCCGCCGGACATGGTCCGCGTCAACGGCGCCTGCATTCCCCCGCCTCGGATCTGCGATCGTTACGAGACCTTCGTCAACGGTCGTTGCCTGCCCTGGGCCTGCCCTGGCGATCTCGTCCGCATGCCGAACGGCTATTGCGGCTGCCCGCCGAGCGAGATCTATCTGCGCGGCAAATGCGTGCCGCCGCCAGCTTGCCCGCCGGGAATGGTCCAGACGCGGGATGGGCGCTGCCTGCCGCCGCCTTGCCCGGAATTCTGGCAGCGCGACCGGGCTGGCCGCTGCTTGCCGCCGGAGTGCCGTCGTCCCTTCGTTCAGGATCGGGCCGGCCGCTGCGTCTGCCCGCCGAACCTCGTGCAGAAGGGTCGCGAGTGCCTGCCGCCGCCGAAGCAGTGCCCGCCCGGATTTGTTGCGGGACCCAAGGGCCGCTGCGTTTGCCCGCCGAACCTGATCCAGAAGCGGGGCGTCTGCGTACCGCCGCCGGTGGTTCAGCCCTGCCCGGAGAACAAGGTGCGGGATGCGAAAGGTCGCTGCGTCTGCCCGCCGAACCTGATCCTGAAGCGGGGCATCTGCGTCCCGCCGCCGGTGGTTCAGCCTTGCCCGGAGGATAAGGTGCGGGATGCGAAGGGTCGTTGCGTCTGCCCGCCGAATACGATCCAGCGCAAGGGCCGCTGCGTGCCACCGCCCGTCGTCCAGCCTTGCCCTGAGGGCCAGCTGCGCGACAAGCGTGGCCGCTGCGTCTGCCCACAGGGCCTGATCCTGCGGAACGGTGTCTGCCGCCCGCCGGTGGTGATCGATTGTTCGCCGGGCTTCGTCCTGAAGGGCGGCACGTGCATACCGGTGCTGCGGCCCGACCTGCCGATCCGCCCGATCCCGCCGAAATGCGAGCCCGGCGAGCGCCTCGTGAACGGCCGGTGCATCACGGTCATCAACCCCGGACCGCTGTGCAAGAAGGGAACCGTGCCCCGGGATGGTCGCTGCGTGCCGATCCGGATCGAGACGCCGCAGAACGACAACCCCGAACCGCCGGTCCTGCGCCAGCAGGGCATCCAGCTGATGGTGCCGGGCAAGATGATGGTGGCGCCGCAGGATCCAGCGCCGCAATAGGGCCTGGTTCGGTTGAAGAAGGAGGGTGGCGGCCGGTATTTCCGGCCGTCACTTCTTTTTGCGCGTCGCTCCCGGCAGCGCCGCTTCCACGACCTTCTTCATGACGCTCGGAAGCGCCTCATGCGGCAGGTCGTGCCGCGCCGACCACCAATGGCCTTCCGGAGCGGCAAGCGCATTGTCGATGCTGGCCGTGAAGACGTCGAGCGTCAGCCCGAAATGGGTGAAGACATGGTTGACCGGGACGGAGGTCCGCTGCCAGCCGGCTTCTATCGGCGCGGCAGAGTGCCGTTTGTCGATAAGAAAACCCTCGGACCATTCGCTCCCCGGCACCTCGGCCATGCCGCCGAGCAGGCCGCGCTCCGGGCGCTTCCGGAGCAGCACCGCGCCATCCTCCCGAACCGCCACATAGGCCGCGCCTCGCCGCTCCGGCCTGACAGCCTTCGCGCCTCGTCGCGGGAAGGTTTCGGCATCTCCCGCGCGATAGGCTGCGCAGGCGCCGTTCCACGGGCAGAGCGAGCAGGCCGGCTTCTTCGGCGTGCAGATGGTGGCGCCGAGATCCATCATCGCCTGCGCATAGTCGCCGGCGCGCTTCTCAGGCGTCAGTTCGGCCTGCAGGCGGCGGATTTCCTTCTTGGCGGCGGGAAGCGGCGTCTCGATGCGAAAGACGCGCGCGATCACGCGCTCGACATTGCCGTCGACCACCGCCGCCGGCTCGTCATAGGCGATGGCCGCGATCGCCGCCGCCGTATAATCGCCAATGCCGGGAAGCTCGCGCAGCCCTAAGGCGCTGGACGGAAAGACGCCCGCAAGTTCGCCGGCCACCTGATCGGCGCAGGCCTTGAGGTTGCGCGCCCGCGAATAATAACCAAGCCCGGCCCAGGCCCGCATGACGTCGTCGACCGGCGCGGCGGCGAGATCGGCGACGCGCGGCCAGCGATCGAGGAAGGCCTCGTAATAGGGCTTCACCGTGGTGACGTTGGTCTGCTGCAGCATGATTTCGGACAGCCAGACCCGGTAGGGGTCCGGCTTGACGCCCGCGGCGCGCTCGCGCGGGCCAGTGCGCCAGGGCAGCCGCCGCGCATGGCGATCATACCAGGCGAGCAGATCGGAGGGGGAGGGGGAGGGGGTGTGGCGTGGCGGAATCATCCGCCCATTTTGGGCGAGGGAAGGCCTCTCCGCCAGCCCGGCGATGGCCGGCCTTTGATCGGGAGCAAGGCGCTTTCCACGCCGTCATGTTCATGAAGCCGAGCCGCGCCAAGCTCTCGCATCACCCATCCGGAGTGCCGCCATGCCGATACCGCCGTTGAAGCAGCTCGAACACGATGTCTCATTGCTCACAAAGGCCGTCCGCGCCGAGGGCGATGCTCGTCTCGACGACTGGTCGCCCTGGATCGGGCGCGAGGCGTTTCGCGACAGCGCCGCCAACCTTGCCGAATATCTGGCGCTGCGCAGCCGCGACATCCGTCCGCTGCAGCGCAGCCTGATGGTGCATGGCCTCTCTTCGGTCGGTCGGCTGGAGAGCCGCGTCATGCCGACGCTCCATGCTGTCGGCGCCGTCCTGAAGGCGCTGAATGCGGGCGCGCCGCTGGAGCCGGTCTCCTCCGAAGAAGCCTTCTTCATCGGCGAGAAGCGCCTTGCCGAGCGGACGGAGGAGATCCTCGGCCCCTCCGCCGCCCATCGTTCCGTCCATCTCCTCGTCACCTGCCCGAGCGAGGCGGCAGACGGGCCGGATTTCATGCGGAAGCTGGCCGAACTCGGCGTCGAAGCGATCCGCATCAACTGCGCCCATGACGATGCGGCGGCGTGGAAGCGCATGATCGATTTCGCCCATGCGGCAAGCCTTGCCACGGGACGCCCGATCAAGGTGCTGATGGATCTCGCCGGACCGAAGATCCGCACCGGCGCAATCCACCCGCTGGATGGAGGCAAGCGCATCCAGCTCGAGGAGCGCCTCGCCATCGCCGCGCCGGGCCGCCTTGCCGAAGCGCCGGTAGGCATCCTCGCCGTTGAATGCACGCTGCCGCAGGCGCTCGCCGCCGCGAAGCCGGAGGAACGGGTCTTCATCGACGACGGCAAGCTCGGCACGATCGTCGAGAGCGTCGCCGATTGGGGCATTGTCGTCCGAGTGAATGCCTCGCCGGACGAAGATGGCTATAAGCTGAAGGAGGAGAAGGGCGTCAATTTCCCCGACACTGACTTCCAGATCCCCGCGCTCACCGACAAGGACGTCGAGGACCTTTCCTTCATCGCCGCCCATGCCGACGGCATCGAATTCTCGTTCGTGCAGTCGGAGGCCGATGTCGCTCTCTTGCACGAGACCCTGGCGAGGATCCGCCCGGATTGGCAGAAACTGTCGTTGGTGCTGAAGATCGAGACGACGCGGGCCATCGCCAATCTCCCCGAGATCGTGGTGCGCGCCGCCGGCCGCCAGCCGACTGCGATCATGATCGCCCGCGGCGACCTTGCGGTGGAGATCGGCTTCGCCCGGCTCGCCGAAATCCAGGAGGAGATCCTGTGGATCGGCGAGGCGGCACAGGTGCCGGTGATATGGGCGACGCAGGTGCTCGAGCATCTGATCAAGAAGGGCTATCCCTCGCGCGGCGAAATGACCGACGCGGCGATGGCGGCCAGAGCCGAATGCGTCATGCTCAACAAGGGCCCGCATCTGTTCGAGGCGATCACCGAACTGGACGGCCTCCTCGCGCGCATGGGCGAGAACCAGCACAAGAAGACGCCGATGCTTCGGAAACTGATGAGCTGGTAGGGGGGCGTCGGGAGCTTTGGCGACCTACGGCAGCGGCTTCCCCTCTCGCGCGGGAGAGGGGAAGGAAGGGTAGTCGCCTCACCCCGCCTCCAGAAACCGCTCCGCCGCCTCCAGATCGACCGACACGAGCTGGCTCACCCCTCGTTCCGCCATCGTCACCCCGAACAGCCGGTTCATCCTCGCCATGGTGATCGGGTTGTGGGTGATGGTCACGAAGCGCGTGTCGGTCGAGCGGGCCATTTCGTCGAGGAGGTTGCAGAAGCGTTCGACATTGTGGTCGTCGAGCGGGGCGTCGACCTCGTCGAGGACGCAGATCGGCGCCGGGTTGGTGAGGAAGACGGCGAAGATCAGCGCCATCGCCGTCAGCGCCTGCTCGCCGCCGGAGAGAAGCGTCATGGTCTGCGGTTTCTTGCCCGGCGGGCGGGCCATGATCTCGAGGCCGGCTTCGAGCGGATCGTCGGATTCGGTGAGCTGAAGCTCGGCCGTGCCACCGCCGAAGAGATGGGTGAAGAGCCGCTGGAATTCGGCATTCACCACCTCGAAAGCGGCCAATAGCCGCTCGCGGCCCTCGCGGTTGAGGCTGGCAATGCCGAGGCGCAGGCGCCTTATCGCCTCGATGAGGTCGTCGCGATCGGTGATCAGCGTCTCGCGCCGCGCGGCGGTCTCTGTCGCCTCCTCCTCGGCGCGCAGATTGACGCCGCCGAGCTTCTCGCGCTCCTGCTTCAGCCTTTCGAGGCGGGTTTCGACCTGGGCGAGATCGGGCAGCGGCGCAGCGAGGTCGATCTCGGCGAGCTTTGCGACCTCATGCGGCTCGCAATCGAGGATCTCGACGATGCGGGCGCCGATCTCCTGCCGGCGATCCTCGGCCGCCTTCAGCCGCTCCTCGGAACGGCCACGCTGCTCGCGCGATTGCGACAGCTCGGCCAGTGCTGCCTGCGCTGCCCGGTCCGCCGCGACGCTGCCGGCCTCGGCCTCGCCGCGTCGCTCGGCCGCCTCGCGCCGTTCTCCCTCGGCTTTAAGGATGGCGGTGAGCAGCGCACGGCGCTTCGTCTCGATCTCGGCCGGCGAATCGGCGTGGGTCGTCCGCTCCGCTTCGATCGTGCCGAGCCGACCCTGCAGAACGCGGAGCTGGCTCTCGGCCCCCGCCGCGCGCTGGATCCAGCCCTTGCGCTCATCCGCGATCGCCGAGAGGCGGCGGCGGCGATTGTCGCTCTCTCGCGCCATCTGGTCGGCGGTGGCGCGCGCCTCGGCGAGAAGGGCGCGGGCTTCGGCGACGGCGGCGCGGCCGAGCGCCATTTCCTGCTCGGCGCGGCTGGTATCGGCGGCCTCCGCCAGCGCGGCTTCGGCGGCATGGTGCTGAGCCTCGGTCTCGGTTAGCGAATCGGCGAAGCGCTGGCGGGCTTCCTCGACGGCCGTGCGCCGCGCCGTCAGCCGCCCGGCCTCGCGCTCGGCAATGGCGAGCCGGTTTCGCGCCTCGTCCAGCCGCGCCCGTGCGCCGCGAACGGCTTCGCGCGCCTGTCGTTCGGCGTCGAGCGCGGAACGGGCGGCCTGGGCGGTGCGGTCGAGCGCCTCGCGCCGCTCGGCTGTGAGCTGGCGCACTGCGGCGGCTTCCGTTTCCAGTTCGGCGAGGCGATTGCGGCTGGCGAGGCGCTGCGCCGCCGCGGTCGGCGCGTCGGCGGTGGCGACGAAGCCGTCCCAGCGCCAGAGGTCCCCCTCGCGCGAGACGAGGAGCTGCCCCGGTGCCAGCATCGCCTGCAGCATCGGGCCCTCGATGCGGGCGACGATGCCGATCTGCACCAAAGCGCGGGCGAGCACGGCAGGGGTCGTGACCTTATCGGCGAGTGGCGTCGCCCCGGCCGGCAGCTTCGGGTCGCCGGCGAGCGGCGGCACGTTTCGCCAATGCGTGACGGCAGAAAGATCGTCCGAGGCGTCGAGCCCATCGCCGAACGCCGCCGCTAACGCAGCTTCGAAGCCGCGTTCGACGGAGAGCGAATCGAGGATCGGCGGCCGGCGGCCTTGGATCGTGCCGGCGCCGAGGATCTTGGACAGCGTGCGCGCCTCGGTCTCGATCGCGGCGAGCGAGCGCTCGGCCTCCGTCAGCGGACCGCGCGCGGCCGCTTCGGCCTCGCGGGCGGCAGACGAATCGCGTTCCGCCGCGCTCGTGCGGGCCTCGGCGGCGGCGAGCGCGGCCTCAGCTTCCGCCGCGCCGGCCTGCAATCCCGTCATGCCGGGCAGGGCTGCGATCTGGCCGTCCAGCGACGTCTTCTCGCGTTCGACCTCGGCCAGTTGCGAACGGGCGCGGGCCAGCCGCTCGCCGGCTTCGCGCGCCCCGCGCTGCAATTCTCCCCGGCGGGCGACGAGGGCCGCATGGGCGGCGCTGGCTTCCGTCAGCCGCGCCTCGCGGCCCGCCAGTTCCGTCTCGGCCGCTTCCCGCGCTTCCCGCGCCTTGGCGAGTCGGGCGGCAATATCGGCCTCGCCTGATTCGATCTCGGTCCGCTCAAGGTCCAGCTTTTCGACGAGGCCAGCATTCTCGCGCGCCATGCGCGCCTCGCGCTCGATATCGCCGCGCACCTGCGCCATCTGGCGGTCGAGATCGGCGATCCGCTCGCGCAGCCGCTTTTCGTCGGCGTCGAGCGCGTCGCGGGCGAGCACGAGCCTTTGCAGCGCGGCGGCGGCGGCAGCCTCGGCCTCGCGCAGCGCCGGCAGGGCAGAGCCGGCCACGGCCTGGTCGCGCGCCGCCTTGCCCTGTGCCTCGGTACGTTCGGTGACGAGGCGATCGGCGGCCTCCAGCGCCATTTGCGTCGCGCGCACCTGCTCACCCGAGGCGGCGAGCTTCAGATACAGCGCGGTCGCCTCGGCGCGGCGGATATCGCCGGAGAGATTTCGATAGCGATTCGCCTGGCGCGCCTGGCGCTTGAGGGCCTCCAACTGCGCCTCGATTTCGGAGACGACGTCTTCCAGCCGTTCGAGGTTGGTCTCGGCCGCCCGAAGCCGTTGCTCCGCCTCGTTGCGGCGCGAATAAAGGCCGGAAATGCCGGCGGCTTCCTCCAGGATCGCGCGCCGCGCTTGGGGCTTGGCCGAGATCAGCTCGCCGATCCGGCCCTGGCCGACCATGGCCGGCGAGCGCGAGCCGGTCGAGGCGTCGGCGAACAGCAGCTGCACGTCGCGGGCGCGCACGTCCCGGCCGTTGATCTTGTAGACTGAACCGGCCTCGCGCTCGATCCGCCGCGTTACTTCGAGCTGGTCGGCATCGTTGAAGGCGGCCGGCGCCTTGCGGGCAGCGTTGTCGACGAAGAGCGTCACTTCGGCGGTGTTGCGGGCCGGGCGATTGCCGCTGCCGGAGAAGATGACGTCGTCCATGCCGGACGCGCGCATGTTCTTGTACGAGCTCTCGCCCATCACCCAGCGCAGCGCCTCGACGAGGTTCGATTTTCCGCAGCCATTCGGCCCTACAATGCCCGTAAGGCCCGGCTCGATGACGAAGTCGGAAGGCTCGACGAAGGATTTGAAGCCGATGAGGCGAAGCCGCGTGAACTTCATGGCGCGGCCGTCAAAAAGACAAAGGCCACCCGCCCGGCGGGCGGATGGCCAGTCGGATGGAGGGCTGCGTCAGACGAGCAGCTTCTCGATTTCTTCGAGCGTAAGAGCACCCGGTGCCTTCACTCCGTTGATGAAGAAGGTCGGCGTCGCGTCGACCCCGAAGGTCTTCGCGCCGCGATCCTTGACGGCGTTCACTGCATCGAGCAGCGCCTGGTTTTTCAAGGCCAGCTCGAAAGTCTCCTGTGTAAAACCGACCTGCTTGGCAAGGTTTAGCAGCGCCGGCACCGGGGCATCGACAAAAGCCCAGTTGGCCTGCTGGTCGAAGAGGAGGTCGACCATCGGGTAGAAATTGTTGCCAGGCGCCGCATGGGCCAGCATGAAACCGGCGGTGGCGAGCGGATCGAGCGGGAAGTCGCGCAGAATGAAGCGCACCTTGCCGGTGTCGATATATTTCGTCTTCAGGTCCTTCCACGTCGTGTCGTGGAAATGCTTGCAATGCGTGCAGGTCAGCGACGCATATTCGACGATGGTGTTCGGAGCATCGGCCGGGCCGAGGCTCTGGTCGCCGAGCGGGCCGGGCTTCATGAGCTCGGCAATATCGACCTTGTCGGCGGCGAAGGCGCCCGCAGGGAGCGCCGCCAGAGCACCGGCTCCCAATGCGGCGCCGCCCAGTCCGGTGAGAAACGCTCTACGATTGAACGGCACGATCACAGTCTCCTTGGGTCGTGCGCTGCGCCGGGCGCCGCGCGCTATGGCTTTGCGGCGAAACGATTGCCACGCCTGCGCAATGCATTGCCACAAAAATTGCGGCGAGCGTGCGGGCGCGCGCCTTCACAATCTCTCGACCGCCCGGAAGACGCCGCGGCCGAGCCGTTCCAGCGCCTCGCGCAACGGGTCGCTGTCGATCGCCTCGACACACTCCTTTATATGGGCCTCGGAACGAGCGGAAATCGGCGCCGGTGCGGTACGGTCGGCGGCGCGCGAGGATGGCTCGACCGGGCCTTGCACGATCTTGAGGGTCGAGATGGCGGCGAAGCCCAGGAAGGCGTTGACCTTTTCCAGGATCAAGGTCGTCTCGTGCTGGAGATAGATCGCCATGCCGGCATCGACGCGGACGATCAGCGTGGCGCCGCGCGAGGACGCCGATTCGCGGCGCGGCCAGGCGATCTTCTCCGGCTGGGTGACGCGGGCGTAGCGCGGACCGACGATTTCGTCCCAGGCGCCGATCAGATCGGCCGAGGCGAAGCCGCGCTTGGCGCAGATCGGATCGATCACGCTGCCGATCAGCGCGCCGATCGGCCGTGCCTCGCGTCTGTCGCCTTTTCGTGTCGTCTCCGCCATGCCGAAGGTGTCGCACGACGCCGCCCGAAGGGGAAGGGCGCCCCGCCAAAGCCGCGCCGCATTGAACGAGAAGGGGTATGCTGCTTTAGAGAAATTACAGACGAATCATATAGTTACGATCGGGCCGACTCGCCTTGACACGCCATGATGCCGTCACTATTGTGCGCGCGGTTTCGGGGAAGGCGCGAAGTATGCCCTGTATCCATTGCCTGGCGAGGGTGGCGCGATGAGCGAGTCGGGTTCGCAAGGTGACGGGGGCAGGGGGAGACGTTCCGCCGAAGACGAAGCCGCGTTGTCCGAAAGGCTGCGCAAGCTCGGAAGCAAGCTCGACAAGGTTGCGGAAGAGCAGAAGCGCGAGGCCGACAAGGCGGCACCATCCGGCGGCATGCAGGGAATGGGGCTGGCTTTCCGGGTGGCGGGCGAGTTTGCCTCTGGCGTCCTGGTCGGCGCGGGTTTGGGCTGGCTCTGCGATCATTTTCTCGGTACGTCCCCCTGGGGACTTATCGTGCTTCTGTTGCTTGGCTTTTTTGCGGGCGTCCTGAATGTGCTAAGGGCGGTCGGCAAGGTGTCCCAGCCGGAAGAGCGGTTGAACCGCCGTCCTGGCGGCGGCAAGGATTGAATACGGAGCCGTGGCCGATGCCGCGGCGATAGAAGGAAAAGGCGGGCTCGGTGGCGAACGATCCGATCCATCAGTTTCAGATCCACGAGTATTTCCCGCTCGGCCAGTTCGGCGGCATGGAGTTCCATTTCACGAACTCCGCTCTGTCCATGATCGCCAACGTCGCGGTGGTCACCGGCTTCCTCTATTTCGCGACTTCGAAGAAGAGTCTCGTCCCCGGGCGCGTCCAGTCGGTCGCGGAACTCGGCTACGAATTCGTCGCCAACACGCTGAAGTCGAGCGCGGGCAAGGAGGGGATGCGCTTCTTCCCCTTCGTCTTCTCGCTGTTCTCCTTCATCCTGATGGCCAATTTCTTCGGGATGTTCCCCTATTTCCTGACGGCGACCAGCCAGATCATCATCACCTTCGCGCTCGCGATGACGGTGATGCTGGTGGTGGTCGGCTATGGCTTCTATCGCCACGGCATCGGCTTTCTCGGCCTTTTCGTGCCGCATGGCGTTCCGGGCGCGGTGATACCGCTCGTTTCCGCGATCGAGGTGATCTCGTTCCTCTCGCGGCCGATCAGCCTCTCCGTCCGTCTTTTCGCCAACATGCTCGCCGGCCACATCACGCTGAAGGTGTTCGCCGGCTTCGTGGTGACGCTGGCCAGCCTCGGTGCCGTCGGCATCGGTGGCGCCATCGTGCCGCTGGCGATGACCGTGGCGCTCACGGCGCTTGAGTTCCTCGTCGCATTCCTGCAGGCCTATGTCTTCACCATCCTGACCTGCATGTATCTGAACGACGCCCTGCATCCCGGCCACTAGGGCCACCGCACGGCACCCCTCAACACGATTTCGAATTACCCCTGAAGGAGAGAATGCAAATGGATCCGATCGCCGCCAAGTACATCGGTGCTGGTCTCGCTTGCTTCGGCATGGCCGGCGCGGCCCTCGGCCTCGGCAACATCTTCGGCAGCTTCCTGTCGGGCGCTCTGCGCAATCCGTCGGCTGCCGACGGCCAGTTCGGCCGTCTGATCCTCGGCTTCGCCGTGACGGAAGCGCTGGGCATCTTCTCGCTGCTCGTCGCCCTGCTGCTGCTGTTTGTCGTCTAATCCGGCGGGCCGGCTCTGGCCGGCCTGAAGGCTGTTCGCGTGCGGCGGCGTTTCCGCCGCACGACGTCGTCCGTTTGAACCGGGGTCTTTGATGACTTGGCTCGTCAGCGCCGCCATGGCGCAAGAATCGGCACCAGCTCCGGCCACGGCTCCGCCGGCGGCTGAAGGCGCGGCTGCCCCGGCAACGGGTCATGCCGAGACCGGCGCGGCTCCGGCCGAAGCTGCGACTCATACCGAAGTCGGGCATGGCGGCGAACATAAGGGCCCGTTTCCGCCCTTTGACACGCACACGTTCCCCTCGCAGATCTTCTGGTTCATCATCTGCTTCGGTGTGCTCTACATCCTGATGAAGCGGGTGATCGCTCCGCGCATCGGCTCGATCGTCGAGGGCCGCGCCGAGCGGATTGCGAATGATATCGCCGAGGCGCAGCGCCTGCGCACCTCGTCGGATGCGGCGCTCGCCGCCTATGAAAAATCGCTCACCGAGGCGCGCGGCTCGGCCCAGAAGATCGCCCAGACGGCGACCGATGCGGCCAAGACGGCGGCCGACAAGCGCCGCGTCGAGATCGAGGCGGACGTTGCCGCCAAGCTCGCCGAGGCGGAGACGCGGATCGGCGACATCAAGTCCAAGGCGCTTGCCGATGTGGGCGCCATTGCCGAAGAGGCCGCGAGCGCGGTCGTCGAGGCTCTCATCGGACAGCAGCCGGCCTCGGATGAGGTCAAGGCCGCCGTCGCCGCGGTTGCGACCAAGTAGGAGGGCGGAACCATGGAGTTCGATGCTACATTCTTCGCGCTTGTCGGGCTGATCCTGTTCTTTGTGCTGATCGGCTATCTCGGCGTCCACAAGACGCTGGCCAAGGCGCTCGACAACCGCTCGGCCCTGATCGCCAAGGAACTCGACGAGGCCAAGCGCCTTCGCGAGGAAGCCGCCGCGCTGCTCGCGGACTACCAGAAGCGGGCCAAGGATGCCGAGGTCGAGGCTCGCTCGATCGTCGATCAGGCAGGCCGCGAGGCTGCCGCGCTCGCCGAGGAAGCCAAAGCCCGTCTGGAAGACTACGTCACCCGCCGCACCCGCATGGCCGAGGACAAGATCGCCCAGGCCGAGCATCAGGCGCTCGCCGAAGTCCGCTCGCTGTCGGCCGATGTCGCCATCGCCGCTGCCGAGAAGATCATGGCCGCCAAGGTGAAGGCTGGCGCGGGCGTCGGCCTGGTTGCCTCCGCGATCAACGAGGTCAAGAAGCGCCTCAACTGAGGCCTTTGCTTTACTCGGCGAGAATCAGCTCTTCGAAAATCACGCCGCCGGTCCATCCGGCGGCGTTTTCGTTGGTGAGCACGGCCCGAACCGGCGCGAAGGTCGTCCGGTGCAGCGCGCAGGCGCCGTGCTCGCGCAAGGCCGTCAGATGGAAGGCCGTGCCATAGCCCATGTGGCGGTCGAAGCCGTAGCGCGGGAAATGGCCGGCGGCGCGGATCATCATCCGGTCCCGCGTCACCTTGGCGACGATCGAGGCCGCCGCGATCGAGACGGAGCGCGCATCGCCCTTGACCAGCGCCTCGCTGGCGCAGGGCAACCCCGGTGGTACGTCAATGCCGTCGACGATGGCGTAGTCGGGGACCAGCGGTAGCCCGGCTGCGGCGCGGCGCATCGCCCAGAGCGTCGCCTGGCGAATATCGGTCGCCCCGATCCGCCCAACCGAAGCCGCCGCAACGGAAACGACCGCGTTGGCGAGAATCAGCGCGAATAGTCGTTCCCGTTCGGGGCGGCTGAGCTTCTTCGAATCGTCGAGGCCTTCGGGGATGTTGCGCGGGTCGAGAATAACTGCCGCCGCCACGACCGGCCCAGCCAGCGGCCCTCGCCCGGCCTCGTCGATGCCGGTAACCCGCTTCGAGCCAAGCCGCCGCAGGCGCCGCTCAATCGAATCGGTCGGGGCAGGGGGGAGTTCGAACAGCAAGGGTGATTCGGCAGGACGGCGGGCCATGGACCGACTGTCAGCAATCATGGGCGCGGAAGCAAGGCGGGGGAGGGTGGTTACGCTTCACCTCTCTAAAGGGAGAGGTGAAGGGAAAGCGTCTCTACTTCGCCTTCCGGCGAATCATCACCGCCTTGCCGCCGGCCTCCATGTCGACGCGGCGGATTTCGACGCCCGGCACCGTTTCCATCAGGTCGACCATCTTGCGATAGCCGAAATTGCGCGGGTCGAAATCGGGCATGCGCTTGAACAGGATGGTGCCGACCGCGCCCAGATGCGCCCAGCCATCGTCGCCGGAGACGTCCTCGATCGCCGAGAAGATCTCGTCCTTCGGCAGCTTCGGGCCAGTCTTGGCAGGCGCGGCGGCGGTCTTCGCCTTGGCCGGGGCCTTCTGCGCCTTCTCTTCGGCGAGCAGCAGATCGCAATAGAAGAAGCGGTCACAGGCGGCAACATAAGGCTTGGTCGATTTCTGCTCGCCGAAGCCATAGACGACGAGGCCATCCTCGCGGATACGGCTCGCCAGCGTCGTGAAATCGCTGTCGCTGGAGACGATGCAGAAGCCGTCCAGCCCCTTCTCATGCAGCATGTCCATGGCCTCGATGGCGAGCTTCATGTCGGTAGCATTCTTGCCGACGGCGGCCGGCGGGACATGCACGGGCGTCAACGCATGGCTGTGGAGCAGCGGCTGCCACGCGTTCATCGTGCTGGAGGCGAAATGGCCATAGACCCGGCGGATGACGATCCGCCCGAGCGTCGAAGCCTCGCGGATGACGATCGGCAGAAATTCGGCGCGGACATTGTCGGCGTCGATCAGCAGCGCCAGCTTCGCGGTGGCATTCGGGGCGGCATCGGTCATTCGTAACTCCAAACGCCGCGCGAGCGGAACGTTCGGGCGACTTCTATTGAGCCGCCATTCTCGCACAGGCGCGGCGCTATCGCACGCCTTCAGAACAGGCTGAGCTGCTTCACCATTTCGGCGGGCGGCGCGAACAGATCGGTGCGGAGCTTCAGATGCCGCCGGTTCAATTCCAGCCGCTTGGCCGCGATCTCGAAGCGACGGCCGATCTGCCAAGCATAGGGTCCCTCGCCCTTCTGCCGCTTGCCGAAGGCAGCGTCATAATCCATGCCGCCGCGCATCGAGCGCAGCAGCGTAAGGACATGGCGGTAGCGATCGGGATAATGGCGCAGCAGCCATTCCTTGAAGATCTCGTTCACCTCGAGCGGCAGCCGCAGGATCACATAGCCGGCCTCGGTCGCGCCGGCCGCCGCTGCCGCGTCCAGAATGCGTTCGATTTCGGAATCGTTCAGAGCCGGGATGATCGGCGCCGTCATGACACCCACGGGAATGCCGGCATCGGCCAATCCCCGGATCGCGTCGAGCCGGCGCGTCGGCGTCGCGGCTCGGGGCTCCATGGCGCGCGCCATCTCCCGGTCGAGCGTCGTGATCGACAGCGCGACCTTGGCGAGGCCCTTTTCCGCCATCCGGCCCAGAATATCGATGTCGCGCAGGACCAGCGCCGATTTGGTGAGAATGCCGACCGGATGGTTGAAGCGCTCCAGCACTTCCAGAATGTCGCGCATCAGCCGGTGCTGGCGCTCGATCGGCTGATAGGGGTCGGTATTGGTGCCGATGGCGATCGTGCGCGGCTTGTAGCCGGGCGCCGAAAGCTCCTTCTCCAGCATGCGGGCGGCGTCCGGCTT
Organism: Kaistia algarum; assembly: GCF_026343945.1. Classification (NCBI taxonomy): domain Bacteria; kingdom Pseudomonadati; phylum Pseudomonadota; class Alphaproteobacteria; order Hyphomicrobiales; family Kaistiaceae; genus Kaistia; species Kaistia algarum. The sequence goes on along the minus strand of NZ_JAPKNJ010000001.1, from coordinate 447,410 downwards.
GTAGAAAAGCTTCGATTCGAAATCGAGGCCGGCGGAAAGGCCCATATAGGCGTGGGTCGGCCGCGCGAAGCAGTAGCTGCAGCCATGCTCGCAGCCGCGATACGGATTGATCGAGCGATCGAAGCCGATATCCGGGGAATCATTGCGCGTGATGATCACGCGCGCCTTTTCCGCCTGCACATCGGTCTTGAAGGGCGGCAATTCGTCTAAGCTCTGCCAGCCATCGTCGAACGTTTCGGCCTGCAGTCGCTCGAAGCGGCCGGAATGGTTCGACTGCGCGCCACGGCCGCGGCGGCGGTCGGGATCGATGGCCGCGGCGGCCGCATCGGGCATCAGCGGCAGCGGATCGAGGGCCGGATCGAGGGGGCGAGCGAGCGACATACCGGAAGGGTAGGTCGAGAGAGAGAACAAATCAAGAACATTAACTTAAGGTCCTTACAAACTGCGGCATTCGTCTCGCGATTGATGAAAATTGGCGCTAAGCAAGGGGAATGATCAGTGTGATCCTTCCAACATGCAACGACGAGGTGGCCCTCGCCCATGCGCTGGCGGCGCTGGTGCCGGCCGCCGCCGACGGCATGGTGCGCGAAGTCATCGTCGCGGATGCCAGTTCGGAGGACGGCACGCTTCAGGTGGCCGATGCCGCCGGCTGCCGCATCTTCAGGGGCGGCGCCTCGCTGGGCGAAGACCTGTCGCGCGCCGCCGCGCTCGCGCGTTCCGACTGGCTGCTCTTCCTGTCGCCGCGCGCCATGCTGGAGCCGGGATGGCAGCGCGAGGCTCATGATTTCATCGACCGCGTCGCCATGTCGCCGGCCGGAGGAGAGCGCGCCGCCGTATTCCGCTACACGCGACCTGAATTTGGCTTCCGCGCGCGTTTCGCCGAGATGGCGGCCGGCCTGCGCTCGCGCCTGTTCGCCGCGCCCAATCTGGAGGAGGGCCTGCTGGTTCCGGCCCGGCTCTATCGCGAACTCGGCGGCCACCGCGCGCTGCCACGCCTCGTCGAGGTCGATCTCGCGCGCCGCATCGGCCGTGGGCGGCTCGTCTTCCTGCGCGCCCGCGCCGTGGTGCGCCGCGATACGCCGCAGGCGCTTGCCACGCGCGGCCTCAGCGACAGTACAGCCTAGACGGCCTGTCAGCCCCGCAGCTTGCCGCGCTTCAAATGCTCGTCCAGCCTCGGCATAATCTCGACGAAATTGCACGGCTGGCTGCGATAGTCGAATTGCGGCGCGATGATCCCGTCCCAGGCATCCTTGCAGGCGCCGGTGGAGCCCGGAACGACGAAGATGAAGGTCGATTTCGCAAGGCCGGCGGTGGCGCGCGATTGCACCGTCGACGTGCCGATCTTGTCGTAGCTGATGCGGTGGAAGACAGCGGAGAAGCCCTCCATTCGCTTGTCGAACAGCGGCTCGATCGCCTCGGGCGTCACGTCGCGGCCGGTGAAGCCGGTGCCGCCGGTGGTGATGACCACGTCGATGCCGGCATCGTCGATCCAGCGCGAAACCACGGCGCGGATGGCCTCGATATCGTCCGTCACGATCGCCCGATCCGCGAGGCTATGCCCGGCGCCCTCGATGCGCTCGGCCAGTGTCTGGCCGGATTTGTCTGTCTCCAGCGTGCGCGTGTCCGAAACGGAAAGCACCGCGAAGCGCACGGGGATGAAGGGCTGCGTCTCGTCGATGCGGACCATGGTGGCCTCCTGGAGGTTCGCGACAGTTTCCCATAGTTCGCCGGCCGGAGCGAGGCGGGATCAATCGCCCGGCGCATCGCTGACGACAAGGCCGTGCTTCGCCCACTCCCGCTCCGGAATCGGATCGCCGACGCGATAGGCGAAGGAGACGACCTTGCCGAGATCCGGTGCGACCGCGCAGCTGTAGCTGATCTGGTACCAGCGCCGCCGGCTGCGAAACGCGCCGCCATCGGCGGCCACGGCGTGTTCGGAGAGCTTCACCTCCGCCATCGCATAGGCGACGAGGAAATCGGGCTCAAGCAAAGGGGCATTCGCTGTGTGGACCTGTTCCAGCGCCTCGATGTTGCACAGTTGGATGATCCGCTCGTCCGGCGCCAGTCCCGGCAGCGCCTCGCGCGCCCGTCGGCTGCGCGGGTCGGCGAGGAGGCCGCCGGAGAAGAAGCGCGTTGCCTGCGTCATCTGCTCGCCGGAAGAGCGCGGTTCCGGTGTGGCGGAAGCGGGCGCTGCGGGCCTCAAGGCCGCCGGGCGCCGCGCGGTTGCCGCTTCGAACTGTTCGGGCGTCAGGATCTCGACGGCTAGGCTGTCTTCCTGACGCGTCCGCGGCAGCCGCGCCAGGGGCAGCAGGAGCAGCCCGACCGCAAGTGTGACGTGCAGCGCCAGCGCCGCCGCGGCCGGCAGGAGGAAGGGCTCCGGGCCGTCATCCGGCTCCAGCATCGGCCGGGGCGCGGCTCGCGGAAAGGGCAAGGCGATATTGGCAGCCGTCACGATGCCCTGATGATCAGGGCGCAATACGCCGAGATCGTGGACATGGAAAGTCGTCCGACAGCCATTTTCGGCTCAATCAGCCGCGGGCGAGGCTTCCGCGCTGGTCGCGACGACCCACCAACTGGGATGGGCACTGCCGATGGCGCGCGCGGCCGCCTCGGCAGCCGCATCATTCGCGAAGAGCCCGAACACTGTCGCTCCCGAGCCGGACATGCGGGCGAGCCGGCAGCCGGCGCAAGATTCGACCTCGCGCAGTGCCTCGGCGATCATCGGCGCTTCGGCGATCGCCGGCTCCTGAAGATCGTTTCGCGTGGCTTCGGCGAGCCAGGCGGCGAGTTCCGCCATGCTGGGCGCTGGTGGCAGCTCCGGCAGCGGCGTGCGGTCGCGCCGTTCGAGACGGCGGAAGATGGCGGGTGTGGAGACGCCGACGCCGGGATTGACGAGGAGGAGGGAAAGGCGCGGTGCCTCCGTCCAGGGCGTGAGCCGCTCGCCTATTCCCTGGGCGCGCAGCGGGCGGGAGGCGAGGCACATCGGCACGTCGGCCCCCAGCCGCGTCGCGAGCGCCGGGAGGCGCGGATCATCGGCTGCGATCCCGGCATGCCTCGCTGCCAGCCGCAATGTCGCCGCCGCGTCGGCCGAGCCCCCGCCGATGCCGGAGGCGATGGGAAGGCGCTTGGTCAGGTGGAGCGCGAGGACGGGCAGGGGGGCGATGTCCGCCTCGAAGGCCGCCATCGCCTTCAGGACGAGATTGTCGTCGCCGGCTCCAAGGCCCGCGGCAAATGGCCCGTCGATGATGAGCCGGCCGGTGCCGGGCGCAGCTCTGGCAATTTCCAGCGTGTCGCCGATGGCCGCGAAAACGACAAGGCTGTCGAGCTCATGATAGTCATCGGCACGCCGCCCGACGACATGCAGGGCGAGATTGATTTTCGCCCTGGCCGTCTCCGCGAGCGTGCCCCCGGCTGCCGTCGTCACTTCGCCGAATCGGGCGCCGGCACTTCGATCACGAGGCCGGGCTCGATCCGGTTGGGATTGCGGAGCTTGCCGCGATTGAGGTCGATCAGGCGGATATAGAGTTCGCCATTGCCGTAGAGCTTTTCGGCGATCTTCCAGAGGCTGTCTCCCGCCTTGATCGTCAAAGTCGTCGGCATAGGTGCTGCCGCGGCCGCCGTCGTCGCGTCGGTCACCGTATTGCCGGTTGCCGAGGCGACGCGTTCCTCATCGACGCGGTCGAGACCCTTGGCGAGCTTGGCGAGAATGCGCGGCTTGTCCGCCGGCTCGGGGTTGAGGTCGCGGGCATGCATCCACTGGAACGTCGCCTCGAGCTTGCGACCGGCCTTCCAATAGGCGTCGCCGAGGTGATCGTTGATCGCGGCATCGTCCGGCCTAAGCGAAATGGCGCGCTCCAGCTGTGCCACGGCCTCGTCATAGTGGCCAAGGCGATAATAGGCCCAGCCAAGGCTGTCGACGATGTAGCCATCGTCCGGCTTGAGGTTGACCGCCTTCTTGATGAGCGCCGTGCCCTCGTCGACATTCATGCCCTTGTCGACCAGACTGTAGCCGAGATAGTTGAGCACATCCGGCCGGTTGGGCGAGAGCTGGATCGACTTGCGGAAATCGGCCTCGGCCTTTGGCCATTCGTTCAGGCGCTCATAGGCGATGCCGCGGAAATAATAGAGCAGCCAGTTGCGTGGATCGTCCGGCGTGATGACGGCGAGCGCCTTGCTGTAATAGTCGGCCGCCTCCGCATAGCGCTTGTCGTTGCGATACAGCGTGCCGAGGCTCGTGAGCACCTCGGGGTCCTTCGGATCGCTGACCGCGAGCTTCTTCAGATCCTTGATCGCGTCGGCCCGCTTGCCTTCCGCATCCGCGTTGAACGCGATCTGCATGTCGGCCGTGCGGCGCAATGGCGAGGCTTTCGGGATCTTGTCGTAGATCTTGGACGAGCGGGCGAAATCCTCGCTGCTGCGCAGCACTTCGGCGAGCGCCATCGTGGCGAGTTCGGATTTCGGATTGAGATAGAGCGACAGCCGCAGATAGACGGTGCCGACATCGTCGCCGCCCTTCTGCGTCGAAAGCGCAGCGCCAAGCCCGTAAAGGATCTCAGCGGCGCCTTCGGTCGCGCTCGCCACCAGAGGCGCAGGTTTTTTGCCAGCGGCAATCTCGGCGGACAGCTCCTGGATTACCGGCAGCGCCGCTCCGGTCTTTGCGAACTGGTCGAGCGCCACCTTCGCTTCCGTGACCCGCCCCGCGCGCGCCAGAAGCCGCGCATAGGTTTCCACCACCCGCATGGCAGATGGGTCGGACTTGTAGGATTTCTCGATATAGGCGACCGCATCGGCCTGCCGTCCGGCAAGGTCGGCGATCAGCGCCATGTTGAAGAGCTTGAAAGTCTCGAACCAGGGCGGACCCTGCGTCGTTTCGACGATCTTCAGGGCCGCATCGGTTTCCCCGCCACCGGCAGCGGCCCAGGCTGCGAGCAGGCTGGCCGTCAGATTGGCCAGTTCGCCGCGATCGCCCTTGTTGAGGCGCTCGGCGCTGTCACGGTAATTCTTGTTCTTGAGTGCGCGAATGCCGAGGGCGATCTGGCCCATCCGGCTGATATCGCTGGTCGCCACGAGGCGTTCCGCGATCGGGAAGGCCTGCTCGACCTTGCCGTTGGCCAGAAGCAGCGTGAAAGTGCGGTCCAGCAAGAAGGGGTTCTTCGGGTCGAGGCTCAGCGCTTCCTCGAAGAAGATCGTCGCAGCGTCGAGGTCGCGGGCTTGCGCCGCGCTCATGGCCGCCAGATAGCTGCCCGACAGCGTCGTTTCGACGTCGTCCGGCAGCAGGTCCGCGATCGTCATCTCGGCTCGGGAGGGCTGGCTCCAGAGAACGGTAAGGGCCAGACAGGCAACCGCTAGGCGGAGCCGGCGGGCGCGCGAATTCACCATGCAAAACACCGATTATGCTGTCTGTAACCTCGGAAACGCTCTGCCCCAAGCATGGCTGTTTTGCGGCTGCGCCGCAAGAAAGCCTCAACTCGGCTCAATAGGCGCGCTCGATGCAGAAATCCACGACTTCGAGCAGGGCGGCCTTGTGCGGCGAATCAGGCAGCGGCGCCAGCGCGTCGCGCGATACCGATCCGAAATGCCGGGCCCGCTCGACCGTGTCGTCGATCGCGTCATGGGCCCGCAGCAGGTCGATCGCCTTTTCAAGGTCGCCTTCGGCGATCTCGCCGCGCTCCAGCGCGCGCTGCCAGAAGCCGCGCTCCGCTTCCGAGCCGCGCCGATAGGCCAGCACCACGGGCAGGGTGATCTTGCCCTCTCGGAAATCGTCGCCGACCTTCTTGCCCAGATCGGCCGAAGAGCCGCCATAATCGAGCGCATCGTCGATCAGCTGGAAGGCAAGACCGAGATTGGTGCCGTAGGAGCGGAAGGCGGCGCGCTCGTCGCGGCCGAGACCGGCGATGATCGGCCCCACCTCGGCGGCAGCCGAAAAGAGGGCGGCGGTCTTGGCGCGGATGACGGCGAGATATTCGTCCTCGGTCGTCGACATGTTCTTCGCGGCGGAAAGCTGCATCACCTCGCCTTCGGCGATGACGGCGGCGGCCGTGGCGAGAACGTCGAGCGCGTCGAGCGATCCGACCTCGACCATCATGCGGAACGCCTGGCCGAGGAGGAAATCGCCGACGAGCACGCTCGCCTGGTTGCCCCACAGCATGCGGGCCGACAATTTGCCGCGCCGCAATTCGCTCTCATCGACCACGTCGTCATGCAGAAGCGTCGCCGTATGCATGAACTCGACGCTGGCGGCGAGCTTCACATGCCCCTCGCCGCGATAGCCGCAAAGCCGCGCCGCCGAAAGCGTCAGCATCGGGCGAAGCCGCTTGCCACCAGATGAAATGAGATGGTTCGCCACTTCGGGAATCATCGCGACGTCCGAGCCGGCCTTGGAAAGGATCAGCTCGTTCACCCGGTTCATATCCGCCGACACGAGCTGAACGAGCGGCTCGATCTTCGCCGAACCCTTTTTCTTGCCCTCGTCGAGAGGAACTACCAATCCCACGGACACGCTCCCGGTTGCCGTTTCGGGGGGGACAATAGGGGGGGAGGGGCGTGGGAACAAGGGACACGATGGCTCAGCCGTCCCTGTATGACCCCGCGGCGGCGGCGGAAAGCACGCATGGCGGGAACGACGGCGTGCGCCAGCCGTTGCCGCCATGACGCGTCGCGCCTAGGCTCATCCGGCGGCGCAGCCAGCGCATCACGCAAGGGGGCCATATGGAAGAGCTCATCCGGACCAATGACATGGTCCTCATCTCCTTCGTCGAGGCGCTGCTGAAGGATTCGGGCATCGGCTATTATCTCGCCGACCAGAACATGAGCGTCATGGAGGGTTCTCTGGGCGTGCTGCAGCGGCGGATCCTGGTGCCGACGGACGAAATCGCCGCAGCCCGCGCGCTCTTGACCGATGCCGGCATGGCGGCGGAACTTCGGCCCGATACCGGGGGCGACTGAATGGCGTCCGCGATCGCCGGCGAGGGCCTGGAGGGCTGGAGCGTCGACGCGTTCCTCGGCGGCCGCGTCGAGGCGGTGCAGCCCCGCACCGGCCATCACCGCTCCGGTCTCGATGCCGTTCTGCTGGCCGCCGCCTTTGACGCCGATGTGCGGGGAAGATGCATAGACCTCGGTGCGGGGGCGGGCGTCGCAGGCTTCTGCCTGGCCGCGCGCTCCGTCGGCGCCGAAGTGATTCTCGCCGAGCGCGAGACAGAACTCCTTGCCGCCGCCCACACCGCGCTTTCCCGTCCCGCCAACGCCGCCTTCGCCGGCCGGGTCTCGCTCGCCGAGGCTGATCTGCTGAACGAGGCCGGACGCAGCCGGGCAGGGCTCCTGGCCGGGAGCTTTGATTTCGCTTTGATGAATCCGCCCTTCCATGAGCGTGCCAGCGTGCGCGCCTCCCCGGACCCGCAGCGGGCGCGGGCGCATGTTCTTGGCGAGGAGGGGCTCGAGGGTTGGTTTCGCGCTGCTGCCGCGCTACTGGCGCCTGGGGGCCAACTGGCGGCGATCCTGCCGGCCGTCCGTCTCGCCGATCTCACGGAGGCGATGGCCGGCCGGTTCGGCGGCCTTGCCCTGCTCCCCGTCCATCCCCGCGCCGACGCGCCCGCGCTCCGCATCCTGGCGCTGGGCACCAAGGGCAGCCGCGCGCCGATGCAGCTTTTTCCCGGCCTCATCCTGCACGGGGCCGGTGGCAACGCCTTCACGCCGGCGCTCTCGGCGATCTTGCGCGAAGGCGCAGCCTTGTGCGACGTGCATCCTTGGGTGGCGCCCGGCGCTGCAAAGACAAAGAGGACATGATGGCATCGTCCCTCGAACCCTGGCTCGCCTGGCTGCCGGAGCGTTTCCGGCGCGAGAAGATCGTCGTTCCGGTCGTGCGTCTCTCCGGCGTCATTGGCCAGGTTTCGCCGCTGCGCCAGGGCATAACGCTTGCCGCCGTGGCCGGAACGCTGAAGCGCGCCTTCGCGGTGAAGAAGGCGCCGCTGGTCGCGATCGTGATCAATTCGCCCGGCGGCTCGCCCGTGCAGTCGCATCTGGTCTTCAAGCGCATCCGCGCGCTGGCCGAGGAGAACAAGAAAGAGGTCATCGTCGCCATCGAGGATGTCGGCGCCTCGGGCGGCTACCTCATTGCGCTCGCCGGCGACGAGATCATCGTCGACGAAAGCTCGATCGTCGGCTCGATCGGCGTCGTTTCCGCCGGCTTCGGCTTCGTCAAGCTGATCGAGAAGATCGGCATCGAGCGCCGCGTCCATACGGCCGGCGAGAACAAGTCGATGCTCGACCCCTTCCAGCCCGAACGCGAAAGCGATGTGCAGCATCTGAAATCGCTGCAGCGCGACGTGCACGACATGTTCGTCGATCTCGTTCGCGCCCGCCGCGGCGTCCGCCTCGCCGATGAGCCGGCACTGTTCTCGGGCGCCTTCTGGTCGGGCACGCGCGCTGTCGAGATCGGCCTTGCCGACCGCATCGGTGATCTCCGGACCGTGCTGCGCGAGCGCTTCGGCGATAAGCTGCATCTGGTGCCGATCCAGCCGAAGCGCGGCCTGTTCGCGAGGTTCGGCGGCGGGCTGCCGTCCTCGCGCCTTGGCGCCGAGGCCGTGGAAGCGGCAGTGTCGGCGATCGAAGAGCGCGCCTGGTGGAGCCGCTACGGCCTTTGATTGGCGGACGATTTGCCGCATCGCCGCGGGGAGTTGCAGCGGCGGTCAGAAAGAGTCATGTTTGATCATGGTGGACGGCAACTTCGGGGCCGCTCGTGAGGGAAGGTCAAATGCCGCAGCTCGTCATGGTCGCACTGCTCGGAACGCTCGGCGTCGTCGCCGCGCGCACCTTTGCCAAGGCACGCGAGCACGCGGCGATCCGCCTTCGCGAAGCCGAGCGCGCCATGGCCGACCGCCCCACCGCGACCCTGGTTCAGGATCCGGTCACGGGCATCTATCGCCCCGTCCGTCGTGACTGAGTTTCGGCAAGCTTCGGTCTTCCTCTATCGTTGATGGCGTCTGGCAGCGCGGGACGAGGCTCGGGCCTCTGTTCCGTTCGTCTGGATTCGCTAGCCGCTCGACGGTCCCTTTCCGGCTTCCATGCCGTGGATCAGCATAGCCGGTCGGGAGAGCCGGATCATGGCTCGTCTCGGCCGACGACTTTCCTCTCGTCCTCGGCTTGGCTTTCCTCCCCCCGATGGATCTCCGCCGCGCTCGGAGCTCGCCGGGATCCCGATCTGTCCCGCAACGGCACGCGTCGTTAACCTCGTTTCAAGGTTAATCCATCAAGTTTTAGCGACGTGACCGGATAGACACACCCGGTCGTTCCGAGTTCGTGCGCGTGGAGTTGCGTGCTTGATGGTTCCGAGTGAGCAGCGAGTTTATTACGCATCGCGCTCCGGTGCCCCGCTGGGCCGCGATCCGCGCCTGGCGCTTCGCCGCCGCAAGCCGCGCCCGTCACCGGCACGCGCCGTCTTCTTCTCTCTCATTCTCGCTGCCGCACTGGCCCCGTTCGGCTCCGTCACGGTTGCACTGCAGGACGTTGTCGAGCTGTTCGGCAAGGAGAGGCCGGTCTCCGAACGCTGGCTGACCCGTGTCGTCGCGACGCCGGCCGGTGAAGCCTATCTGCCCGATGTCGGCGATCCGCAGTCGAAGTCCGAGCGCCTCGCCGAGAGCGAGGGCATTCTGATCGTGCCGAAGCTCGACGTCGCGCGCCGTGGCGGCCTCGTCTCGGCCCCGCCCTTCGAAGCGCCGGCCGTCAACCGTCTCGCCAAGATGGACATCACCGTACCGCTGAAGCCGGCACAGATCGCCTATGTGCGCTTCTCCGCCGGCACGCTGGTGGCGGAAAAGGAGAACATCGCCTTCGCCGAGCCGAACCCACGCCTTGCCGCCGCGCTGCTGCCGCGCGACGAAGTGAAGACGGGCGACACGACGGAGATCGCCTCGGCCGCGTCGGCGAAGAAGAAGATCGCCAATCCCACCGTCACGCTGGCCTCGATCGCGCCGATCGACCGGCCCGGCAAGGGGCGGCGCGGCCGACGGGCCGACACTGCCGATGTCGTCTCCGCCTATGCCAATCCCGATGACAATACGGCCCTTGAAGCGCCGTTCAGCGCCCTGCTCAACAAGCCCTCGGCGATGGGCATCGACGGCAGGCCCGACCATTCCTGGGTGACCAACCCGATCCCGCCCAATGCCCGCTCGAAGACCGAGCAGAAGTGCCTGGCGACGGCGATCTATTTCGAGGCGCGCGGCGAACCCGAAAAGGGCCAGCTCGCGGTCGCCCAGGTAGTGATCAACCGCCTGAAGAACCCGGCCTATCCCAGCACGGTCTGCGGCGTCGTCTACCAGAACAAGGACATGCGCAACGCCTGCCAGTTCTCCTTCGCCTGCGACGGCATCAAGAAGCGGATCACCGACGCCGCGGCGTGGAAAGAGGCGGAAACGCTGGCGCGCCGCGTGCTGTTCGACGATGGCTGGTGGAACGCCAAGGTCGGCTCGTCGACGCATTACCACGCCAATTACGTCAAGCCGCGCTGGGCCCGCACGATGAAGAAGATGCAGAAGATCGGCCACCACATCTTCTACAAGACCTATGGCGGCGGCTGGAGCTGAGCGGGAAATTTACCGCGACCTCCGTCCTTTCTTGAACTCGCCCTCAAGTGGAGGGTTCAAGAGCCATCCGCGCGCGCCGATTTTCACCAACCATCTACGTGCACCCCGACCTCGACGATATCACTCGTCGCCTCGATTCCGTCATTGAACGGGCAGGCGTTGCATCGCGCTGTCGAGCTTCCAAAGGCCAGCGGGATTTTTGCAACCTGAAGTTAAAATCCCGCTTGGATTCGTCGCCCAAATGATGTGAACATCGCGCTGGGAATGGCACGATGGGGGCAACGATGACTATTCCGCGCATGGCGTTTGCCATTGGCATCTTGGCTGCACTGGGTCTCTCGCAGGCTGCGTCGGCGCAGGAAGCGACAAGCTGGAATCTCTACGACAGCTACACGACTTCCTACACGATCAACTATACGAAGAATTCGAGCCTGGATCCTTCCGGGGCTGCGCTCTATGTGATGGCTTCGGTCGCCGGGGGAACTCCCGTCGAATACCAGCTCGATACCGGTTCGCAGGGCATGGTCCTGCCGCAATATCTTCTGCCGGACTTCCAGCAATCGTCCGATCTGCAGAAGATCGAATATGGCAGCAGCGGCAATTACGCGCTCGGCACATGGACGACGCAGACGGTCACCTTTACCGACAGCAATGACGGCAACGGCAACCTCGCCACGGCCGAGGTCGAAGTGTTCGTCGCGGCCGAATACTACGATTCGGCCAATCCCGGCGGCGTTTCATGCGCCAGTGCCGACTCTGGCTGCGCCCATATGATCGGCATCGGCTTCGGCCGCCCGGATACGGGCTGGGGGCCGGACTATCTGCCCTCGCTGAACAACAACCCGCTGCTCCACCTCACCGGGATGGACGAGGGCACCGTTCGGGCGGGCTATGTCATCACGGCGGATGGCATACAGGCCGGCCTCACCAGCGCGAATGCCGGTACCGGCTTCGCCTATGTCCAGCTCCAGCCCACAACCGGCGCGACGGCGCCCAACTGGCAGACGACGGCGGGTTCGGTGGTCGTCAACGGAACGTCGTCGTCGTCGCCGATCCTGGTGGATACGGGCCTGCAATATATGTGGGCCGATCTCGGCAGCAGCATCGCAGGGCAGTCCGTGCCGTGCGCCAGCAACGCCTCGTTCAATTGCGCACCCGACGGAACGCAGGTCTCCGTTTATTTCGGCGGGACAGAGGGTGTCGGCTACAGCTTCGTCGTCGGCGGCACCGACAACCCGCCCGCGACCCCTGAATTCGCTCGTCTCGCCGGCGGCGGCGTCAACACGGGCATCAATGTCCTCGCCTCGTTCACCTATGTCTTCGATGCCGTTGGCGGGTTCGTCGGCTATTTGGCAAACGATCCGCAGGGCTCGGGGATCACTTTCTCACCCTATCTGTCCGCTATCGGCGATTTCGACATGCCGTCGAGCTTCGCCACCAATCTCCCGGTCTATATCGCGGGAGATTCGGTGTTCTCCACGCCCGATAACGCGACCTTCGCCAGCGCGTTTACGGGCATCGGCGGGCTGACGCTCGATGGTCCCGGCGGCATCATTTTCCAGGCGAATATGACGTTGCCGGCCGGGATTACCGTATCGGCAGGCTCCGCGACATTCCAGGCGACGGTAGCCGCGCCGCTTGCCGTCGATGCCGGCGCCAGCGTTTCCAATCTCGGCACGATCGTCGGCAATGTGACGAATGCGGGAACCTTCGCCAATGACGGGACGGTCGATGGCAATTTCGCCAATACGGGTGTGCTCAGCGGCAACGGCACGATCACCGGCGATCTGACGACGGGCGGCGGCGTCTCGCCCGGCCATTCGGTCGGAATGACATCGGTACAGGGAAACGTCGCCTTCCAGCCAGGATCCTACTATGTGGCGGAACTCGGTGCCGGCGGCACCAGCGACCTTGTCCAGTCGGGTGGCCAGGTGTTCGTCGACAATGCAACGCTCTATGTGGCGCCGACGGCCGAATGGAAACCCGGCTTTGCGAGCTATCAGATCATCAGCGCCGCTGGGGGCGTCGTCGGCAATTTCGACGTGGTCGCGCCCAGCTTCGGCGCGATCGATGCCCCGTATCCTTTCCTCGACGTCGACACGACCGCCGACAGCGATGGCCTCCAGCTCGACATCGTCCGGAGCGGCATCGCCTTCGCCTCGGTGACCGAGACCGCCAACCAGACGGCGGCCGCCACTGCGCTCGATTCGGCCGCCGTGGGTCTCAACGCCCAGCTTGTCGTCCTCAATGCCGCGGACGCGCGCTGGGCCTTCGATCAGCTTCCCGGCTACGTGAACGCCTCGGTGAAGGGACTGCTGGTGGAGCAGAGCGGTCTGATCCGCGGCGCGCTCGACGGGCGTCTGCGGGCGGCTCAGGGCGGCGTCGCCGCATCGGCCGCGCCGGTGGTCGGCTATGCTTTGGACGGCGGCGCAGACAATCTGGCGGCTGCTCCCGCCACCACAGACGGCCTCGCGGTGTGGACGACCGGATTCGGCTCCTGGGGCGAGATGGCCGGCGACGACAATGCGGCGGGAATCTCGGGATCGACCGGCGGCTTCCTGATCGGCGCCGACACGGCGCTCGGCGATAGCTGGCGCGTCGGCCTCGCCGGCGGCTACAGCTACACGAACTTCAACCTGATCGACCGCAACGCGTCGGGGGACAGCGAGAACTGGCATCTCGGTATCTACGGCGGAAGGACGTGGAGCGGCCTCCCGGCGGGCGACATCGCGCTCCGTACCGGGCTTGCCTATACGTGGCAGAATGTCGAGGCGAACCGCTCGGTCGCCTTCAGTGGCTATGCCGACCAGCTGGCGGCCAGCTACAATGCCGGCACGCTGCAGGCCTTCGGCGAACTCGGCTGGCGGCTCGACACGGCGGTGGCAGCGCTCGAGCCCTTCGCGAACCTCGCTTATGTCCATCTGGATGATGGCGGCTACACCGAGGATGGCGGCTTGGCGGCGCTTTCGGCGCCGAGTTCTAGCATGGACACGGGCTTCAGCACGCTTGGTCTCCGCGTCTCGCGAAAGGCGACCTTGGCGGCGCTCGACGCCACGCTGCGCGGCGAGATCGGCTGGCGCTACGCCTTCGGCGATATCACGCCGATGGCCACGCAGACCTTCGTCGGCTCGGACGCCTTCACCGTGGCGGGCGTGCCGATCGCGCAGAACGCGGCCGTCCTGCAGGCGGGCCTGGACGTCAAGCTGGGTCAAGCCACCACGCTCGGCGTCGCCTATGCCGGCCAGTTCGGCGACGGCGTCACCCAGAACGGCTTCAACGCCAATCTCAAGATCGAGTTCTGATGCTGTGGCCCCTTACCCGATCTCGACCACCAGCCGGCCGCGCACCTTGCCCTCGACGATCTCCCGCGCCGCGTCGATCACGTCGGTGAAAGCGATGTGCTTCGTCGCGTCTGCGAGCTTCTTGCGGTCGAGGTCGCGGTCGAGCCGGTCCCAGGCGATGAGGCGGATCGCCTTCGGCACATAGACCGAATCGATACCATAGAGGGTGACGCCGCGCAGGATGAAGGGCGCGACGCTTGCCGGCAGGTCGAGGCCGCCGGCATTGCCGCAGGAGGCGACCGCGCCGTCATAGCGGATCATGGAAAGCACGTTGGCGAGCGTCTGCCCGCCGACCGCATCGATGGCGCCGATCCAGCGCTCCTTGGCGAGCATCTTACCCGGCGCGGAAAGCTCGGCCCTGTCGATGATCTCCTTGGCGCCGAGGCCCTTCAGATAATCCGCCTGTTCCGGCCGGCCGGTCGAGGCGACGACGTGGTAGCCGAGGTCGGCCAGCAGCGCGACGGCGATCGAGCCGAGGCCGCCCGAGGCGCCGGTGACGAGCACGGGGCCCGCGGCGGGATGGATGTCGTGGCGCTCCAGCGCCAGTACGGCACGCATCGCCGTATAGCCGGCCGTGCCGATCGCCATGGCCTCGTCGGCCGAGAAGCTGGAGGGCAGCGGCAGCAGCCAGTCGCTGCTCCAGCGGGCGCGCTCGGCCCAGGCCCCGAGATGGGTTTCGCCGATGCCCCAGCCATTGATGAAGACGCGGTCGCCGACGGCGAAGAGATCGCTATCCGAGGCCTCGACGATTCCGACCCCGTCGACGCCCGGCACCATCGGGAAGCGCCGCACCACCGGCGCCTTGCCGGTGATGGCGAGGCCGTCCTTGTAGTTGACCGTGGAGCGCTCGACGCGGACCGTGACGTCACCTTCCATCAGCTCGTCGTCTGTCAGCGTGCCGAAGGCGACCTGCTGCCCGCCCGCCGCGTCGCGGTCGATCCTGACGGCCCTGAATGCTGACATCTCGTCCTCCATGCTTCGTCGCCCTGAACCGATGATAGGCACGCCGCCGGCCGAGGTTAAGGGCAGCGCCGCAATCGGGCGCGGCTTTCTTGACCTTGCGCGCACCGCGCGATTAGGGTGCGCCGCCTTCCAGCGGCCTTGCCGCGCCGTTCTTCGAGATGTTGCCCGTGTCCGAGACCCTGCCTCCCCATATGCGGCCCGACCGGTCCTTCCAGGGCCTTATCCTGGTGCTGCAGCGCTTCTGGGCCGATTATGGCTGCGTCATCCTGCAGCCCTACGACATGGAAGTCGGCGCCGGTACGTTCCATCCGGCGACGACGCTGCGCGCGCTCGGTCCCAAGCCGTGGCGCGCCGCCTATGTCCAGCCGTCACGCCGGCCGAAGGACGGGCGCTATGGCGAAAACCCCAATCGCTTCCAGCATTATTACCAGTTCCAGGTCATCCTGAAGCCGAACCCGCCCAATTTGCAGGAACTCTATCTGGAGAGCCTGAAGGCGATCGGCATCGATACGCGCCTGCACGACATCCGCTTCGTCGAGGACGATTGGGAAAGCCCGACGCTCGGCGCCTCGGGACTTGGCTGGGAGTGCTGGTGCGACGGGATGGAAGTCTCGCAGTTCACCTATTTTCAGTATGTCGCCGGCATCGAATGCCGCCCCGTCTCCGGCGAATTGACCTATGGTCTCGAACGCCTCGCCATGTATCTGCAGGGCGTCGACAATGGCTATGAGCTGAATTTCAACGGCCGCGAGGGCGCCGAGAAGGTGACCTATGGCGACGTGTTCAAGCAGGCCGAGGAAGAATATTCGCGGCACAATTTCGAGCATGCCGATACCGAGATGCTGAAGCGGCACTTCGATGATGCGGAGCGTGAATGCCGCATGCTGCTGGAGGCCGGCACGCCCCAGCCTGACGCCAACGACCAGCGCCACAAGATGGTGCTCCCCGCCTATGACCAGTGCATCAAGGCGAGCCACCGCTTCAACCTGCTCGACGCGCGCGGCGTCATCTCCGTGACCGAGCGCCAGAGCTACATCCTGCGCGTGCGCGAACTCGCCAAGGCCTGCGGTGCCGCCTGGCTCCTGACGGACGCCGGAGGGAAGAACTAATGCCTGATCTCCTGCTCGAACTCTTCTCCGAGGAAATTCCGGCCCGCATGCAGCGGAAGGCCGGGGAGGATCTGAAGCGGCTTGTGACCAATGCATTGGTCGATGCCGGGCTGCCTTACGAAGGCGCCAAGGCGTTTGCGACGCCGCGGCGGCTGGCGCTCGTCGTCAACGGCGTGCCGGCGCATTCGGCCGCGACCCGCGAGGAGCGCAAGGGGCCGAAGGTCGGCGCGCCGGACGCGGCGATCCAGGGCTTCCTGCGCAGCGCAGGGCTTGCCTCGATCGAGGAAGCGACGATCCAGTCCGACCCGAAGAAGGGCGATTTCTACGTCGCGGTGATCGAAAAGCACGGTCGCCATGCCGAGGATGTGTTGGCCGAGGCGCTGCCCGCCATCATCCGCTCGTTCCCCTGGCCCAAATCCATGCATTGGGGGACCGGCACGCTCAACTGGGTGCGGCCGCTGCAATCGATCGTCTGCACCTTCGGGCCGGAGACCGAGGAACCGGAAATCGTCGATTTCGAGGTCGACGGCATCCGCTCGGGCAATGTGACGCGCGGCCACCGCTTCCTCGCGCCCGGCGAAATCACTGTGCGGCGCTTCGAGGATTATGTCGACAAGCTGGAGAAGGCGAAGGTCATTCTCGACGCAGACCGGCGCAAGGACATCATCCTCGCCGATGCGAAGACCGGCGCCTCGGCGATCGGGCTCGACCTGGTCGAGGATGAGGGACTGCTCGAAGAAGTCGCCGGGCTGGTCGAATGGCCGGTCGTGCTGGTCGGCACCTTCGAGGAGGAATTCCTCGAAATCCCTGCCGAGGTGATCCGCGCGACGATCCGCGCCAACCAGAAATGCTTTGTCGTGCGCAAGGCGGATTCCACCGCGCTCGCCAATCGCTTCGTGCTGGTTTCCAACATCGAGGCGATCGACGGCGGCGACGCGATCACGGCGGGCAACGGCCGCGTCATCCGCGCGCGCCTGTCGGACGCGAAGTTCTTCTACGAGCAGGATCTGAAGTCGCCGCTCGATAGCCGCATCGACAAATTCTCGCAGATCGTCTTCCACGAGAAGCTCGGCACGCAGGCGGAGCGGATCGATCGGATTGAGCGGCTGGCGGCCGAACTCGCGCCGCTCGTCGGCGCCGATGTCGAACTGACGAAGCGCGCGGCGCGGCTCGCCAAGATGGATCTGGTCACCGAAATGGTCGGCGAGTTCCCCGAGCTTCAGGGCCTGATGGGCCGCTACTACGCGACCGCACAGGGCGAGGCGCCCTCGGTCGCGACCGCGATCGAGGATCACTACAAGCCGCAGGGCCCGAGTGACCGCGTCCCGACTGACCCGGTCGCGATCGCCGTCGCGCTGGCCGACAAGCTCGATACGCTCACCGGTTTCTGGGCGATCGACGAGAAGCCGACGGGCAGCAAAGACCCCTATGCGCTGCGAAGGGCGGCGTTGGGGGTTATTCGGATTGTGCTGGAGAATGGGCTGAGGGTGCACCTTCAGAACCTTATCCGGATTGCACTCAGTGATGATCTCTACGGTGTTGTGTTCGCGCCGCTCGTCGATATTCCGCTGAGCGTCGCCGGACAGTCACGCAGCGATCGGTTCGCCTACATTCGCGAGATGTCCGAGAGTGCCTTGGCCACAAATCTCCTCGCCTTCCTCATCGACCGCCTGAAAGTCCAGCTCCGCGATTCCGGCGCGCGTCATGATCTGGTCGACGCCGTTCTGTCGGCGGGAGAAGGCGTCGCCAACGACGACCTTCTCCTCATCGTTCGCCGCGTCGAGGCGCTCGGCAAATTCCTCGAGACGGATGACGGCGCCAATCTTCTCGCCGGCTATAGCCGCGCCGCCAACATCTTGAAGGCCGAGGAGAAGAAGGGCGAGAGCTTCGAAGGCGAGGTCGATACGTTGCTGCTGGCGGCGGAAGAGGAGAAGGCGCTGCATGTCGCGGCGCGCTTTGCCCTCGCCGAGGCGAAGGCTGCCGTGGCGCGCGAGGATTTCGCCGCGGCCATGGGCGCGCTCGCCCGTCTGCGCGCGCCGGTCGACGCCTTCTTCGACAAGGTGCTCGTCAATGCCGAGGACGCCGCGATCCGCGCCAACCGGCTGAAGCTGCTCACCGCCATCCGCGACGCGACCCTCGCTGTGGCGGATTTCTCGAAAGTCGGTGGGTAGGGCTCTCGCTGGAGCCCTTCACCGCTGGATGGATGCACGGTTGATCCGACCGCTGGGCGGCGTTGGTTCGCTGTCCTTGCTTCGCTCACGAAGCGAAGAGTCCTAACCGTCGATGTCGTCCTTCTGTCTTGCCTCGATCTCCGCCTGCGCGGCGGCGAGGCGGGCGATCGGCACGCGGAAGGGCGAGCAGGAGACATAGTCGAAGCCGGTCTCGGCGAAGAAATGGATTGAGGCCGGATCGCCGCCATGTTCGCCGCAGACGCCGATCTGCAGTTCCGGCCGCGTCGCCCGGCCGCGTTCGCAGGCGATGCGGATCAATTCGCCCACGCCCTCGCGGTCGAGGCTGGCGAAGGGGTCGTGCGGCAGCAGGCCCATGGACAGATAGGTGTTGAGGAAGGTCGCGGCGTCGTCGCGCGATATGCCGAAGGTCGTCTGCGTCAAATCGTTGGTGCCGAAGGAGAAGAAGGTCGCGCTGAGCGCGAGCTGGCCGGCGGCGAGCGCGGCGCGCGGCAGCTCGATCATCGTGCCGAGCTTGAAGGGCGGCGCGCGGCCATGGAGCTTCTTCACCTGTGCTTCGGAATCATGGATGCGCGCATAGATGAGGTCGAGCTCGGCCTTGGTCGCGACCAGCGGCACCATGATCTCCAGTTCGACCGGCGTTCCCGCCTGGTCACCGACCTCCAGCGCCGCCTCCAGAATGGCGCGCACCTGCATCTCGACGATCTCGGGAAACGAGATGGCAAGGCGCACGCCGCGATGGCCGAGCATCGGGTTGGCCTCGGCCAGCGTCTGTGTGCGGGCACGGATACGGGCCGGCGAGATCTTCATGATCGTCGCCAGTTCCTCGATCTCGGCATCGCCGCGCGGCAGGAATTCGTGCAAAGGCGGATCGAGCAGGCGGATCGTCACCGGCAGGCCGCTCATGATCTCGAACAGCGAGGCGAAGTCGGTCTTCTGCATCGGCAGCAGCCGGGCGAGCGCATCGGCGCGCTCGGCCGGCGTTTCGGCGAGGATCATCTCGCGCACGACCTGGATGCGGCGGACATCGAAGAACATGTGCTCCGTGCGGCAGAGGCCGATGCCTTCGGCGCCGAAATTGCGTGCCGCGCGCGCATCGGCGGGCGTATCGACATTGGTGCGGATCTTCAGCCGGCGGATCTCGTCGGCCCAGCTCATGAGTTCGGCGAAATCGCGCGACAGCTCGGGCTCGCGCAACGGAACGGCGCCGATCAGTACCTGTCCCGTGCCGCCGTCGAGCGTGATCATGTCGCCGCGCCGCACCGTCCGTCCGCCGGCCGTCATGGTGCCCGCCAGGAAATCGACCCGCACCGTGCCGGCGCCGGAGACGCAGGGCTTGCCCATGCCGCGCGCCACCACGGCGGCGTGGCTCGTCATGCCGCCGCGCGTCGTCAATATGCCGCGCGCCGCATGCATGCCGTGCACATCCTCGGGGCTGGTCTCGACGCGCACCAGGATGACCTTGCGGCCCTGGGCCCGGGCCAGCTCCGCCTCTTCGGAAGTGAAGACGACGGCGCCGGATGCGGCGCCCGGCGAGGCGGGAAGGCCGCGCGCGAAGATGTCGCCGCCGGCCTCGGGATCGATCGTCGGATGCAGCAATTGGTCGAGCGAGCGCGGCTCGATCCGCGAGATCGCCTCGGCCTTGGTGATGAGGCCCTCATGCACCATGTCGACAGCCGTCTTGAGCGCCGCATGAGCGGTCCGCTTGGCAGGCCGGGCCTGCAGCATCCAGAGCCGGCCGCGCTCGATGGTGAATTCGAGGTCGAGCACGTCGCGGTTATGCCGCTCCAGCGCCTCGCAGACGTGGCGGAATTCGGCGAAGGTCTCCGGCATCATCGTCTCGAGCGAGGGCAGGTCGGAGCCGGTCTCCTGCCGCGCCCGCTCGGTCAGATCCTGCGGGGTGCGCGTGCCGGCGACGACGTCCTCGCCCTGCGCATTGGGCAGGAACTCGCCCCAGAGCACCTTCTCGCCGGTCGAGGGATGGCGCGTGAAGGCGACGCCTGTCGCCGAGGTGGCGCCGAGATTGCCGAACACCATGGCCTGCACGGTCACGGCGGTGCCGCCCGAAGGCGGAATGGAATTGATCCGCCGATAGACGGCGGCGCGCGGGTTGTTCCACGAGGCGATGACCGCCCGGATCGCGCCCCAGAGCTGTTCGGACGGCGACTGCGGAAAGGCCTTGTCCAGCTCTTCGAGCACGAGGCCCTTGTAGATGTCGCAGACGACCTGCCAATTTTCGGCGGCCAGTTCCTCGTCGAGCATCAGCCCGAGGCTGAGCTTGTAGTCTTCGAGCCGCTCCTCGAACAAGGTCAGGTCGAGCCCGAGCACCACGTCGCCATACATCTGGATAAAGCGCCGGTAGCTGTCGAAGGCAAAGCGCCGGTCGCCAGAGACGCGGGCGAGCCCCTCCACCGTCTGGTCGTTGAGGCCGAGATTGAGCACCGTGTCCATCATGCCCGGCATGGAGACCGCCGCGCCGGAGCGGACGGAGACGAGCAGCGGATCTTCGGAATCGCCAAAATGCCGGCCGGCAATGGCGCCGATGCCAGCGAGCGCGGCGTCGACTTCGGCGGCCAGTTCCGGCGGAAAATGGCTGCCATTGGCGAGATATTGCTGGCCGATCGCCGTCGAAAGCGTGAAGCCGGGCGGCACCGGCAGGCCGAGGGCGCTCATTTCGGCGAGGCCCGCGCCCTTCGATCCGAGCCGTTCCTTCAGCGCGATCCCACCTTCGGCCAGGCCGCCGCCGAACGTGTAGACCCACTTTGCCATTGCCAGCGCTCCCACCTGGACGCGGCTCGCGTCCGGCGCCTAGCTAATTCAAGCGCTTGCCGCGCTGCAACACGAATTAATTCGCCAGCAATGTCCATATCATGGCGATGGGGTGCGACCGAAGCGCCCGGAAGGCTCTAGCCCGTCGGCCGCGTCAACACGAATCCAGCCGAAAGCACCAGCGGGACCGCGACGATCGCGGCGAGCGTCGGAGAGGGCGAGAGGGCGAACCAGAACAAGGCATAGCCGACCGCCATCGAAATCGTCGCCAGCGCCTTGGCCCTCCCGCCGATCGCGCCGTTCTCGCGCCAACGGCTGACCGATGGGCCGAAGACGGGGTGATGGAGCAGCCAAGCCTCGAAGCGCGGCGAGGAGCGGGCGAAGAACCAGGCGGCGGCGATCAGAAAGACCGTCGTCGGCATCACCGGCAGGAAGATGCCGACGACGCCGAGCGCCACCAAGACCCAGCCGGCGGCGAGGAAGGTGACGCGCTTCATGGGCGTCGCCCTCGCGCCAAACCGTTTCAGGCTTGCCGGACCGGAGATTTGTCGAGATCGAGCGAGAAGGGGTGGCCCTCAAAGGCGTCGCGGCCCCGTCCGATCGCCTCGACGGCGCTGACCATGCGGCCGCGCCGCCCCAGAATCTCGTCGGCGAAACCGACCAGCCGCAGGTTCGGCGTCGCCGACGGCGAGCCGGCGCGGATCAGCGCGGCGATCTCCGCTTCGTCGCGCTCGGGCCGAAGCGCACAGACCGTGATGAAGGCGGCGGCGGTCGAGCGGCTGATGCCGGCGAAGCAATGGACGACGATCGGCTTCTTCTCGTCCCAGTCATCGAGAAAATCGAGCAGGGCTAGCACATGCTCCTCGGCCGGCGCAGTCATCCCCTCCATCGGCTCCAGAATGTCGTTGAAGCCGAGAAAGAGGTGGCGATCGGCCGGAATCGATGATGGGCGTTCGACTGGCGTTCCCTGATTGATCAGGGTGACGAGATGGCTGGCGCCGGTCTGGGCGACGGTCGAACCGATGCGCTGCAGCGAGCAGACATGAACACGAGGCATGGCGTTTCTCCTTGCCGTCTATCTAGTGCGGGCGCCGCCTCCGGTCATCCCGAAATCGACGGCCGGCGCCTCCCCGCTTCATATCCCTGGATGAAGCGCGGCAAACCGCTCCAGGAATTGCCGCTCGGCCCTTGCCGTCGGCCAGGGACCCAGCGCGAGATCGGCGGCGAGGATCCCACGCGGACGGCCGAAGAACTGCGCCGCCTCCGCGTCGGCGAAGCCGGCGAGCTCCGTGGCCTCGAAGAAGGCGGCGACGCGGTCGGCCGCCTTGATCGCGTCGACGAGCCCCGGCCGCCGCTCCGCCGGCAGTCCGAAGCGGATATGGATCGCCGCCAACAGCCGCGATTCGACCGCCTTGTACTCGCCGCCGACCACCGCCTTGAACGGCGAGATCATGTCGCCGATGACATATTCCGGCGCATCATGCAGCAGCACGGCGAGCCGTTCCCCCGCACCGAGCGACGGCGTCATGCGCCCGGCGATTGCCTCCACGAGCACGGAATGCTGCGCGACCGAGAAGGCGTGGTCGCCATGCGTCTGTCCATTCCATCGGGCGACGCGGGCGAGGCCATGGGCGATATCCTCGATCTCGACATCAAGCGGCGAGGGATCGGCGAGATCGAGCCGCCGACCGGAAAGCATGCGTTGCCAGACGCGAGGACGACCCGCCGGACCCTTCATGCCGCGCCCTCATCCTCCGAGCCGGAGGTCGGCCAGGTGAAGCGTGCGAAGACCGGCAGAGTGGGCATCAGTTCGACGCCGTCGGCGGTGAGCGCGAGCCCGTCGTCGAGCGCGCGTCGCGCCCGGTCAAGGCGTAGAAGAGCGATGCCGTCGCCCCCGGCCGAACTTCCGAGCGTACCGATCGGCTTTCCACCAGCCTCGATTGATGTTCCCGCCGGCGGCAGCGGCGCCCCCGCCGTCACCTTCACCGCCCGCCGCCGGGCCGTGCCACGATGCTGCATGCGCGACACGATCTCCTGGCCGACATAGCAGCCCTTGCGGAAATCGAGCCCGCCGAGATCGTCCATGTCGGCGTCATGGGGAAAGGCGTCGCCATAGGCGAAGTCGCGCCCGCCCTCGGGAACGCCGAGCGCGATCCGATGGGCGTGATAGGCCGCCTCGCCGTCCGATCCGATGAAATCCGCGTCCTTCGTGGCGATCGCCCGCCAGCCGAGGGCGGCGAGGCGCGGATCGGGGAGGGCGCCCGGAACCGCTGGCGCCTCGCCGCCCCAGAAGGCGACGACCTGGTGCGTCTCGCTCTCGTCGGCGATGTCGATCTTGGCGCGAAGCCGATAGAGGGTCATGCGCTTCAGAAAATCGGCGCGCTGCGAGGCCGGCAAGTCGAGCCGATAGCCGCCTTCGATCGGAAAGAGGATGAAGTCGCAGAGGATCTTGCCCTGCGGCGAGAGCAGGGCGCCGAAGCCGGCGCGACCGGGCTGGATCGGCGCCATGTCGGGCGTGACGATATTCTGCAGAAACCCCTCGGCATCCGCGCCGGTAATGCGCACCACGGCGCGGTCGGGAAGTTGTGCGCTGCACCCATTACGCATCGGCATGGTTCCCATGCGCCGGGCGGGGTTGTGCCGGCTCCCCACCTTCCTTAAGCCGAATAAGCAGATCCGCCGGGGGAGAAGAGCGGATGGTGGGGAGGTCTACCATGAGCGACAAATTCGAACTCCTGTTTCGCAACGGCACCGTCGTCAACCAGGACGGCACGGGGACGCGCGACATCGCCGTCGCCGGCGGGCGGATCGTCGCGATCGGCGATATTGACCCCAGACGTGCCGGCCGCGTCGTCGATTGCACCGGGCTCCATATATTGCCGGGGGTGATCGACAGCCAGGTGCATTTTCGCGAGCCCGGCGCCGAGCACAAGGAAGATCTGGAGACGGGATCGCGCGCCGCGGTTCTGGGCGGCGTCACCACCGTCTTCGAGATGCCGAACACCAAGCCGACGACGACCAACGCCGCGACGCTGGCCGACAAGATCCTGCGCGCCCGTCACCGCATGCATTGCGACTTCGCCTTCTGGGTCGGCGGCACGCGCGACAATGCGCGCGACATCCCCGAACTCGAGCGCCTTCCCGGCGCCGCCGGCATCAAGGTGTTCATCGGCTCGTCGACGGGCGACCTGCTCGTCGAGGACGATGCCGGAATATCCGAGATCCTGTCGCGCACGCGCCGCCGCGCCGCCTTTCATTCTGAGGATGAGATGCGGCTGGAGTCGCGGAAATCGCTGCGCATCGAGGGCGATCCGTCCTCGCATCCCGTCTGGCGCGACGAGATTGCGGCCATGATGGCGACGGAGCGGCTCGTCGCCATCGCCCGCAAGCACGGCGCCCGCATCCACATTCTCCATATTTCGACGGCCGAGGAGATCGAATTCCTCGCAGCCCACAAGGACATCGTCACCTGCGAGGCAACGCCGCATCATCTGACGCTCTCTGCCGACGACTATGCGAGGCTCGGCACGCTCATCCAGATGAACCCGCCGGTGCGGGCGCCCCATCATCGCGCCGGTATCTGGAAGGGCGTCACCGGCGGCGTCATAGACGTGCTCGGCTCCGATCACGCGCCACATACGCTGGAAGAAAAGGCCAAGCCCTATCCGGCCTCTCCCTCCGGCATGACCGGCGTCCAGACGCTGGTGCCGATCATGCTCGACCATGTGAATGCCGGGAAGCTGACGCTGGAGCATTTCGTTGATCTGACCTCCGCCGGGCCGGCCCGCATATTCGGCATCGCCCGCAAGGGCCGCATCGCGGTTGGCTATGACGCCGATTTGACGATCGTCGACATGAAGCGCCGCGAAACCATCACCAATCGCTGGATCGCCTCCCGCGCCGGCTGGACCCCCTATGACGGCAAGCGCGTCTTCGGCTGGCCGGTCGGCACGATCATCCGTGGCCGCAAGGTGGTTTGGGACGGCGAGATCGTCGGTCCGTCGACCGGCGAACCGGTGCTGTTCCAGGAGGCGCTTCCTCGCGGATGAAACGCTGCCGCGAGCGCTTCAGTCCGGAAATTCGATGACGACCGAAGGCGCCGAATAGGTGGCGGGGCCGTGATAGACCGCCTCGATGTTGTTGCCGTCGGGATCGAGCAGGAAGGCAGCGTAATAATCGGCGTGATAGTCGCGAACGCCCGGCCCGCCATTGTCGGCACCGCCTGCCGCGAGCCCAGCCTCATAAAACGCCTCGACAGTGGCCCTGTCCTTTGCCTGGAAGGCCAGATGGCAGCGCCCGGTACGCGGCTCGCCAGCCGAGACGAACAGCTCGTCGGCATAGAAATAGGGTCCTGCAGAC
Organism: Kaistia algarum; assembly: GCF_026343945.1. Taxonomy (NCBI): domain Bacteria; kingdom Pseudomonadati; phylum Pseudomonadota; class Alphaproteobacteria; order Hyphomicrobiales; family Kaistiaceae; genus Kaistia; species Kaistia algarum. Next base: position 422,103 of record NZ_JAPKNJ010000001.1, on the reverse strand, counting down.
ACGACCGGCACGCCGATGACCTTCAGCACCGCCTCATAGAACTGGCGGCTGCGCTCGATATCGACGACGACTAGCTGAACATGATCGATCAGACGGCCACGATGAAGCTGCATGGTTGCTCTCCCGTTTCCATGAGAACAAACCATGAACGAAGAAGGCCGTCAAGCCGTCAGTCTCCGGCCTGGAACTCGCTCCACTGGCCGTCCGGCGTGATGCCGACATGGTAGAAGAGATAGGCGCCGGAGCCCTTCATCTCGTCGAAATCGGACGCGGTCACGATCCGGAACAATTCGACCATCTGCGGCGGCGTCAGCTTGTCGATCGGGTAGCGCGCAAAATAGGGCCAGACATACTGCTCCTGCGGCGTGCCGGCTTCGACATGGACATAGCCGGCGTCGAGAACGTCGGAGAGGATGGCGAGGATTTCGCGTCCGTCCGGATCGCCGGAAATCGACTTGAGGAACGCAATCGGGTCCTTGTCCTGGCTCTCGTCGGCGCCGAGATTGGGCGGATGGGCGCCGCTGTCGATGATGGGCTTCAGCTGGTTGATGTCGCCGGTCTTCGCCGCCGCGAGAATGCGCTCGCGCAGCGCCTTCACGGGCGCGGGCAGTTTGGAGAGGTCGTATTCGACGATCGGCACCGGCTCGTTCGCGTCCGCCGCGGTCGCTGGCGCATCCGGCGTCGGACCCGCAGGCGTGTCGCTGTCGCCCATGTCGTCGCTGGGGTCGGGCGCGAGGGGGACGGTCAGCGTCGGAACCTGCTTGGCATCGGCCGGAGCCGCGGCGAACGCCATCGAAGCGCCGACCAAAGCGACCCCCGCGACCAGCAGCATGGCGCAGCGTGCGAACATCCTCGTCTCCTCGCTCTTCGGCTCCTTTCTACAGGAGCGCGCCGCAAGGGAAAAGCAGACCCGCGGGACAACGCACCGATGGTCATGCGCTGTGGCAGGAATGTGCGCCGCCGAAAGGCGACTACTGGATGGTGCGCTGCAGGGTAAACTCGCCGCGCTTCACGCGGCCCGGAAGCGATTCGGTCAGATCCGCGACGGCATCTTCGCCATAGGTGTCGATCAGATCGGCCAGCGCCGTGAACAGCGCAGCATGGGCCAGGATGTCCGGCTCGATACCCTCGGCGATCGCCTCGTCCCAGGCTTCGGTCAGATAGGCGAGCGCAGCCCGCTTCTGCTCGGCGATCTCGATGGCGTCGTTGTCTGCTTCCATGGCGTCGGTTGGCCTCCATTGGGAACCGCTGGACGGAAAACGAATCGCCCACCCGGCAAAACTAGCACGCACCGACTCGCGCACAGGCATTATCCTGAAGGAGGGGTTAATGCGTTCCTAAGAATCTGGTTAATTTGGTTAACGCGTTGGACGCGGACCAGAGGACGGAGCCGTTATCGCCCGTAGCGCGTCGCGATGTCGCGCGTGAGGCGGGAGCCTTCCGAAACATAGCGTTCGATCGCGGTCGTCGCCGCCGGCGTGCAGCTTCGATAGAGCGCGGCAAAGCTCGAATAGCTGCGGTTGAACTCGGTCACCAGCCGCGCCCGTCGCTCCGGGCTGGGCGCTTCGGCGGCGACCAGTGCGTCCATCTGGTCGCGCCAGAGGGTCGGTTCATCGGCGCCGCAAAGCGGTCGCAGATAATGCAGCGCGCCGAGAATCTCGGAAAGACGCAGCAGCGACGCCTCGTAAGGCGGGTCGCCATCGGCCGCGCGAGCGGGCAGGGCGCAGGCAAGCCCTAGAAGTCCGATGGCGAGCAGCCGGGGAAGAAGAGAATATTCGAGGCGCATGGCCCTCGCCCGTTCTTCGGCGCTCGCCGCGCACGATCCTTCGGCGCCGTTCGCCGTAGGTGGGCGTAGCGCAATTTTCCGGCGGAGAAAACCGGCGTGGCTCAGGATCGCTGCGAAAGGGCGACGATCCGCGCCAGGTCCGGCGTCGTCGGCAGGGCGGCGATGGCCTCCGGCTCGAACCAGCCGATCTCCGCCGCATCGTCGCCGGCAACCGGCTCGCCAGTGGCATCGGCGGTAAAGACGACGATGACGAAATGGCTTGCGGGCGGTTCGCCCGCGCCGATCATGTCCAGTGTGTCGACCAGATGCGGCGTGTGCAGCGATAGGCCGGTCTCCTCAGCCGCCTCCCGACGCACCGCGTCCTGAAGGCTCTCGCCCCATTCGACCCGCCCGCCGGGCAGCGACCAGTGATCCTTGAACGGCTCGCGTCCCCGCCGCACGAGCAGCACGCGTCCGCCGCGCCAGATGGCGACGCTGACGCCAAGGACCGGTCTCATCGTCTCGTTCATCAAGGGAAATCCATCCAGCCTGGAGCGGGGGCATCATTTGGCCCACAGCCGCATCGCCAGGGCAAGAGCCGTCCGCTGGGCGGCTCGCGATCGTCAGGGGGCGGGCGAGGGCGCGGCGTCGGGCGTATCGACCGAATTGTCGAAGAGATCGGCTTCGGCGTTTACGTCGCACGGCGTCGCGGCGCGCGCCGCAAGCCTCGGGCAGGCCTCGAGTATCGCGTCCAGCGTCCCGACGCTCGGGACTCGGGCATGGTGGATGCAGACCGCGCCGTTCGGCGACCAGGCCGCCTCCAGTGTCATATTAGGCGGGTTGTCCGCTTTCTGAACGCCGAAGCGGTCGAATATGTCGATCGTCATGCCGTTGCGCGTCCACGACCGGCCATCGCCGCAATAATCCGCCCGTACCATCCGGATGCAGGATCGGTAGAGCCGTTCCATCGGAACGCTCGCGCTGTTCTTCCAGGGATGATAGCCGAACAGCAGGCATTTTCCGAAGGCGCCGCTAGTGCAGGCGATTTCGAAGCCGGACGCGGCGGGATCGAACGAGCCCTTGCCTGTCGAGCGCCCGGATATCGGAAAGCCGAGGCGGCGGCCCCTCGGGTCAGGCTCGCAGGCCGGCTGCCAACTGCCATTTTTCTCGATTTCGAGGTCGTGAAGCAGGATGGGACCTGATGGCGTGGCGATCTCGGCGACCGATGCGATGCGGATGCGCTCGGCGCCGGCCGCGCCATTGTCGACGGAGAGAACCGCGCCGACCAGGTCGGGGCTGCCGAGCGTTCTTCCGTCGGAGAGGGTAACGACGAATTTCGTCCCCTCGATCCCGACGGAGCGGATGGTCGGCTCGGCACGAAGAGGCGCAACCGACAGGCAGCCCAGAGTCAATCCGATAGCCGCGGCGGCAATGAAGCTGGGCGCGGCTTTCATCATGGTCTTACTTGACCGTCAGGATGGTGCCGTCCGAGAGCGTGATCGTATGGATCACGACGGTGCGATCCGCGGTGCCGCTCGTCTGGGTGCCGTTCTGGCTGGAGCCATTCTCGTTGGCACCGTTCAGGCCAACGCCGTTGTTTGACAGTGCGGCATGGGCGTTGCCGGCCGAGATGGCGAGGATCGAAGCGAACAGGGCGGTCTTCAGCAGGGTGTTCATGATGTCTTCCTTTATTCTTGTCCGCCGCGGCTGCGTCGGTGGCGCCTATCTAGAGTGGTTGGCGGGGTGCCACTATGACGGGCATCACAGGGCTCGATCGGGGAGGCGGGGCTGTCGACCCCGCGCAGAGGCGCGCCTATATTGGACCCTCCAGCAGGATCGGGATCGAAGGTCTCATGTGCGGTCGCTATGCCCTCGCGGTGACACCGGAGGATGTCGAACAGGAATTCTCGATGATCCGGATCGAGTGGTTTCCGCCGCGCTACAATATCGCGCCGACACAGCCCATCCTTGTCGTGCGGGCAGGGAGGGCAGGGCGCGAGGCGGCGCTGGTGCGCTGGGGGCTGGTGCCGTCCTGGGCCAAGGATATCCAGGCGCTGCCGCTTTTCTTCAATGCCCGCGCCGAGACGGCGGCGGTGAAGCCGGCCTTTCGCGGTGCGTTCCGCCATCGCCGCTGCCTCATTCCGGCCTCCGGCTTCTATGAATGGCTGAAGGAGCCGGCGATCGGCCGGAGCGGCAAGGCCACGATCGTCCGAAAGCCCTATTATCTGACGCCGAAGCGGCCCCTCGTCGCCTTTGCCGGACTTTGGGACGAGTGGGGCGATGCCAATGGCAATCTGCTGGACAGCGCCACCATCCTGACCACCTCGGCCAATGACGATGTCGCCGCGCTGCATGACCGCATGCCGGTCGTCGTCGAGCCGCAGGACTATGACCGCTGGCTGGGACTGGAAGGCGATGGCGATGTCGGCTCGATCCTGCGCCCGGCGCCGGCGGGAACCTTCACCGCCGTCCCTGTCGATCCGCGCGTCAACAGCGCCCGCTCCGACGATGCCCGCCTGATCGAGCCGATCGGGCCAGCGGAGCCCGCGGCAAAATCGGCGGCGACCCAGCTGAAGCTGTTCTGACGCTTCAAAGCCAGGGTGCCGGCTACGCGCGTTGCCATTCCCGGCCGCGGCGACTATGAGACGCCCCTTTCATCGGCCAATCGGATACCACCCATGCTCGCCGCCGCGATCCAGGGCTTCCTCCTCGGCGCGAGCCTCATCGTCGCGATCGGCGCGCAGAACGCCTTCGTCCTGCGGCAGGGCCTGGCGCGGCGGCAGGTGTTCGCGGTCACGACCTTCTGTTTCCTCGCCGATGCCTTGCTGATTGCGCTCGGCGTCGCCGGCGTCGGCTCGCTCGTCCAGTCGTCACCGGGAATTCTCTTTGCCGTGACGTTGGCGGGCTCGGCTTTCCTCTTCGCCTATGGCGTCATGGCGCTGCGCCGGGCGCTGCATCCGGGAAATCTCTCCGCCGCCGATGCCGCCCGGTCGACGCTGGGTTCGGCGCTGGCGACCGCTGCCGCGCTCACCTTCCTCAATCCGCATGTCTATCTGGATACGATCGTGCTGCTGGGGTCGCTTTCGGCGCGCCACGCCGGGGCCGCCCGAATTGCCTTCGGCGCCGGGGCCGCGCTCGCCTCGGCGCTCTGGTTCTATGGCCTCGGCTTCGGGGCGCGGCTGGCGGCGCCGCTCTTCGCCCGCCCGGCCGCCTGGCGCATTCTGGACGGGGCGATCGCGGTCATCATGGCCTCGATCGCCATCTCGCTGCTGGTGCAGCTTTTCTAAAGCTGGCTTACGTAGGCGCGGTGAGCTTCAAGGCGGCGATGCCGAGCACGATCATCGCGATGGCGCCGAGCCGCATCGGGCTGGCCGATTCGCCGGCAAAGGCGATGCCGAAGATGACCGTGCCGACCGTGCCGATGCCGGTCCAGATCGCGTAGGCCGTGCCGAGCGGCAGTGTCCGCAGCGCAAGGCCGAGCGCACCGATGCTGGCGATCATGGCGGCGATGGTGAGAAGCGTCGGCAAGGGCCGACTGAAACCGTCCGTGGCGCGAAGGCCCACGGCCCAACCGATTTCAAGCAGACCGGCGACAAACAGAAGAAACCATGCCATGGCGAAACCTCGTTCGCTCGGCAGGGCCGTCCCCGCGACAGTCTGGATCGAACGAGGTCGTCCTCGTCCGCTCTGCTAGATGGGACCGATGTCCGCGCCTTCAAGCCACCCGCGAGCGCAGGTGGCCGGAAATATCAGTCACTGTCCGGTTTGACAGTCGACATCTGCATCTGCGTTGGCCGGGGAGCAGCCTTCTTCTGCTGCTTGATGGCCTCGACGAGGTCAGGGTTGCCGAGCTCTCCGTATTTCGAACGAAGATCGCTTTCCTGCTCTCGTTGAGCGCGCGTGCGAAACTGCGGATGTTCTTTCGTAGTCATGATACGCCAATAGTCCTGAACGTTTTCCAACCCACTGCCTGCCGGTCTCGCGCCGACTGGCCTGTGGGTCGGCGCGTATGAAGCTGCAATATGGCAGATTCGTGTTTTAGAAATGGGTTAACGCCGCGTTTGGTTGGTCAAAACATGCAACGAATTCTTGCGAATCGTGAGCGTGCACTGCGGTATATATCTTGCGAGACCCGTGCCATGCAGCGCATCCGGAAGGCTGGGCGGCTCCCGGGCCGCGTGGTAGGACGGTGCCATCTGGCGGCGGAGTAGACGGATGAGCGCTCGCCCATCGCAGAGGCTGACCCGTTCGGCGCCATGGGCGCTGCGCTTCGCCTCGCTCCCGATTCCTCTGGTCGTCCTGGCGGCACTGCTGCGCCATCTTGGCCTGATCGAGCTTTCGCCGTTCTTCGTCACCCTGGCGCTGGCCTGGGCGCTCGCCGGCGCGGCCCTCGTTCTGTCGGCGCTGGCCTTCCGCTCGATCTGGGTGAACGGCGATGCCGGTTTGCGCGATGCGCTGGTCGCGGTCTTCATGGCGCTGGTCGTGCTGGCGCTGCCGGCGGCCATCGTCTTCGACATGTTCCGCCTGCCGCGCCTTGCCGATGTCTCGACCGACGGTACCGATCCGCCTCTGTTCACGGTCGCACCGGAGACGGTGACGATGCGACCGCTGCCCGGCGCCGCGGCGAAGATGGCGCAGGGCGCGGCCTATCCCGATATTGTCCCGCGCCATTATCCGCTCTCGCCGGAGCGCGTGTTCCAGTCGGTTTCGTCGATCGTCGCGCAGAAGGGCTGGCGCGTGACCGACAGCCGGGCGCCGGACACCGACAACGAAGTCGGCTGGATCGAGGCTGAAGCCTCGACGCTTGTCTTCGTGCTTCCCGTCGACATCGTCATCCGAGTGATCGGCGACGAGGACGGCACGCTGATCGACATTCGCTCCGCGTCCCGGATCGGTGCCCATGATCTCGGCGACAATGCTGCCCGCATCCGCGATTTCTTCGCCAGCCTCGATGCCGCGCTGCAGGGGGTGACCGACGACGACATGGCGGGCGACGATACTGATTCGGACACGCCCGCGCCGTCCGATCTGCCGCCGCTGCCCGTTCCCGCGCCCGTCAACGGGCGTTGAGCGTTTCGTAGCTGCCGTCGAGCCCGCTGCCGGAGGTGAGCCGCAGCCTCCCGCGGGCGACGAGATCCTCGACATGGGCGAGGACGGAGAGCGCGGCGGCGCCGTGCAGGGCCTTCGGCGTTTCGCGGTAAAGCACCCTAACGATGTCGGCGATGTACCGATCGCCGCGTGCAATCCGCTCGGCGATAGCCGCCTCGCGCAGGCGCCGGTGGGCCCGAAGCGCCCTGACATAGACTGGCGCATTGGCGATCGGGGCGCCATGGCCGGGCAGGTAGATGGTCTCCGGCCGCTGCGCCAGGATATCGAGCGAATCCATATACTCGGCCATGGAGCCGTCCGGCGGCGCGACGACCGTGGTCGACCAGCCCATGACGTGATCGCCGGAAAGGAGGCAATCGCTGCCGTCGATGCCGAACGCCATATGATTGGCGGCATGGCCGGGTGTCGCGATCGCGGTCAGGCTGTAGCCGGCTCCAGCGATCGTCTCGCCGTCGACAATCCGGCGATCCGGCAGAAAATCAGTGTCGCCCGCCGCATCCATCACGCCGGATTCGCCGGGGAAATGTGGCCGGGAGAGGCGATGCGGGCCCTCGCCGACGATCTCCGCCCCGGTGGCCGCCCTCAGCCGGGCGACGCCCGTCGAATGATCGCGGTGGGTGTGGGTGACGACGATGTGGCGGATGGTTTCGCCCGTCGTTGCCCGGAGCAGGGCGTCGATATGGCCGGCATCGTCGGGTCCCGGATCGAGGATTGCCACCTCACCCGTGCCGATAATGTAGCTGTTGGTGCCACGGAAGGTGAACGGGCCGCCATTGGGGGCCGTCAGCCGGCGCACGCCCGGGATGATCTCGATCGCGGTGCCATAGTGAGGGTCGAAGTTGCGCTCGAAGGAGATGTCGTCGCTCATGCGCACAAACTGGGAAGGAATGGGCGCGATGGCAACCCGCCCTCGAAAAAGACGACGCCCCGGCCAGGGGCCGGGGCGTCGGGTGCGCGCCGCGTCTGAAGGAGGAGCGCGGCGGCGCGAAGTCGTCAGGCGTTGGCGAGTGTCTTGCCGGCGACCTTGGCGGCGATCTTGGCGACATGGGCGCCCTGGTAGCGCGCGGCTTCCAGCTCGATGGCCGAAGGCTGGCGGCTGCCGTCGCCGCCCGTGATCGTCGAGGCGCCATAAGGCGAGCCGCCCTTCACTTCCTCGAGGCCCATCTGGCCCTGGAAGGCGTAGGGCAGGCCGACATAGGCAAGGCCGTGGTGCAGGAAGGTCGGGATGAAGCCGAGAATGGTCGATTCCTGGCCGCCATGCTGCGTCGCCGAGGAGGTGAACATCGAGCCGACCTTGCCGACCAGCTTGCCCTGCGCCCAGAGGCCGCCGGTCTGGTCCCAGAAATTGCGCATCTGGGAGGTGACCGTGCCGTAGCGCGTGCCCGAGCCGACGATGATGGCGTCATAATTCTCGAGTTCGGCCGGCGTGGCGATCGGCGCCGCCTGGTCGAGCTTGTAGTAGGAAGCCTTGGCGACCTCTTCGGAGACCAGTTCCGGAACGCGCTTGATGTCGACGGTCGCGCCGGCCGAACGGGCGCCCTCGGCGACGGCCTCGGCCATCTTCTCGATGTGGCCATAGGCCGAATAATAAAGCACCAGAACCTTGGTCATCATTGTCTCCTTCATGGTTGGTGAGCCCTACATGGCGTGCCGCGGCCGGCATGGAAAGCCGCGCATCGGTGAACAGTCTGTTAGGGGAACGATCAGGGAGGAGAACCGATCCACTCTCCCTTGCGCCGCATGGGCTTTGTCCTATGCTCGCGGCGGTTCAAGAAAAGTACAAAGGGAAGAGACATGCTCGACAAGGATTTCGTCGTTTTCGACGACCGGTTCCGTCGCTACGCGATGGGCAATGTCCACATCGAGAAGCTGTGGACCGGCAGCCGCTGGGCCGAGGGCCCGGCCTATTTCGCCGCTGGCAAATACCTGATCTGGTCCGACATCCCGAACGACCGCCTCCTGCGCTACGACGAGACCGACGGCTCGGTTTCGGTGTTCCTCACCCCATGCAACAACCATAATGGCCACACGGTCGATCTCGAGGGACGGCTCGTCTCCTGCGAGCATCGCGGCCGCGCCGTGACCCGCATCGAGCATGATGGCTCGCGCAAAATCCTCGCCGATCGCTTCGAGGGCAAGAAGCTCAATTCGCCCAATGACGTGGTCGTGAAGTCCGACGGATCCGTCTGGTTCACCGACCCCAGCTACGGCATCGACGGCGAATATGAGGGCGATTACGCGGTTTCCGAACTCGGCGCCTGCAATGTCTACCGGATCGATCCGGTGAATGGCGGCGTCACGGCGGTCATCACCGATATGGTACGCCCCAACGGCCTGGCATTCACTCCGGACGAGAAGACCCTCTACGTCGCCGATACCGGGCTGACCCACAAACCCGACTGCTCGCCCGACATACGCGCCTATCCGGTCAATTCGGACGGCCGCGGCGTTGGCCAGGGGCGGAAGTTCGCCACCTGCGACGCCGGGCTTTTCGACGGCTTCCGCGTCGATGTGCATGGCAATGTCTGGAGTTCGGCAGCCGACGGCGTCCACTGCTTCGCGCCGGACGGCAAGCTGATCGGCAAGATCCTCATCCCCGAAGTCGTCGCCAACGTCACCTTCGGCGGCCGCAAGCGCAACCGGCTCTACATCTGCGGCACGACGAGCCTCTATTCGGTCTATCTCAACACGCAGGGCGCGCTCCGGCCGAAGGTCTGAGCGGCACCGACGTCACTGAGCGCCCGATATTGGCATCGGGCGCTCAGTCGCGACTGACGCGCGTATCAGACAAGACCGTGCAGCCATCCAAATCGTGTAGCCGGAGTCTGAAAGACACCCGGATCGGTAATTTGAATGGCATTGCCAAATTTCCGATCATTGCCCATCGAGCAATGCACGACATGGTTGGCGTTGAGCATGATGCCAATGTGGCCCTCATGCCCATCATGGTCGGGATAGACGACGATCGCACCCGGTCGAGGACCTTCGATGCTCTCCAGGATGCCGACATTGGCACCGATGTCCGTCCAAACAGCAGTGGTTTCGAACCAGCCGCCGTTGAAATGTCTGTAGAAGGATTCGTCTAGCTTGCGGCTGAACCCGAGACTCCAAGCTGCAAATCCGGTGCAGTCGCAACGTCCGCCCGAGCCGGGCGTCGGAGACCCGGGGTTCATCCCGCCTTTGCCAAGCCCGTAGCGAATGCCTTGCCCAGTAGCGACCCGGGCACGTGCCAATACAGCTTCAACCTGCATAGTCACCTCCATACATCTGATGGTTGCATCATGTATGAGGATTTCGGGCACTGCAATAGTCTGTCTTCCAAACGAAGCAATGCTCCGGCCATTGGCTTCGGGGCTTGTTCATCGATACGGCGTCGCCCCGGATAGCATCCCGCTGATGAGGCGCTCGTGGATGAAGCGCAAGCAGCAGATCTTCCTCCGAAGGAAGCAAGAGTCTCTGCCGGATGCTCGGCGCGGCGAAGCAAGCTGCCAGCCGCCCGAAAAGGCACGAGCGTTCGCAACCCGCTCTTTGGGGGCGGGGATGCGTCAATACGCTGGTGCGCCCCGTTGCCCCCGAAAAGAAATCTATCCCCGCTACATACAACCTGTAGTATAGTCTGGTTGTCTCCGCTCAACGAAGAGGGCGAACCGGTCATTCCGAGACGCGGGCGGGGATGTGGCGGGCCGGCTGGCGCGGGCGTAACGAGCCTTGGCCTTCCGGCGGCCGAAGCGTGATGCGCCTGTCCCGTGATACCGGAACAGCGGCGGTGCTTCCCTCGTTCGAGCGGAAGCGTGGACTTCGTCGCCGGGCGGCCGAAGCGAAAGCAACGCCCAGGGTCCATCGCGCGAGGCTGGAACACCTGCCGCGCGCGGGGCGCCGGACCGTCGCACAAGGGCGGTCGGAGCAAACCACCACCATCAATCTTACGCCGGCGCGACGCTCCTGCGCCGACGCCCGGCCGCCCCGCGCGACCTCTTCGATTGCCTCAAGCCTCGCGGCCACCGGCCGGCGGGGAGATCGGTGCTGACCCCTGCACGGTGTGCTTTCTGGTCGCGATCCCTGTGCTGCGGTGGGGAGGGCCGAAGGTCCATGGGCGATTCTTCCGCACCGGGTGCTTGCGCGATGCGTGCCGCCCGGCAATGTGTTGCGGCTGCAACGGGGGATTCGGTTTATGGCACGCAAGACGGTTTTCAGAACAGGCGCGGCAATCGCCATGCTGGTGGCATCATTGGCGATCGGCGCGGGTGCTGCGCTCGCCGAGGACGGCGCTGTGCCAACGCTGGGCGGCGCCGACGCGGCAAGCCCGCCGCCAGGCTGGGTCAGCGCCTGCTCGGCGCCCTCGCGCGATGGGCCGCTCGAATGCCGCATGGAGCAGCGCGCCGTGCTCAAGCAGACGGGGCAACTCGTCGCCTCGGTGACGATCCGCGTGCCGGCCGATACCAAGAAGCCGGTATTGCTCGTCCGCGTGCCCCTCGGTCTCTCGCTTGAAGCGGGCGTGACGCTCGACGTCGACGGCGCCAAGGGCCGCAGCCTGCCGCTGCAGACCTGCGATGCGGGCGGCTGCTATGCCGGCTCGCCGCTGCCAGCCGATTTCCTCGCCGCCCTCCAGAAGGGCAACACGCTCGACCTGATCTTCCAGAATCTCGACAAGGCGCCGATCAAGCTGCAAATGCCGCTCGCGGGCTTTTCGGACGCCTATTCCAGGATCCATTGAGCGAATTGCTGCCGATCGATTGACCGCGCGAATCGCTGGAAGGCATGATTCGCCCATGGCTGATTCGTTCAACGACGAGGGACCGCCCGACGGTCGACCCATCCTCCCCCGATTGATCGAAGGGGCATGCGTCGTCGCGTTCGTTGCTGCCGTCATCCTCTGGCAATCCGACGGGACGCTGAACGCCGCCCGCAATCTCCTGGCCGGATGGGGGCTGGGCGGGGGTCCGGTCGAGCCGATATTGCAGGTCGCGGGTCCCGTGGCGCCGCCTGTGCATCCCGTAGACGCTGCCGGCCTCGATCCGGCGCCGACCGGATCGATATCCGCTGCGCCGCCGCTCCGCATGGCCGCGGAGGAGGCTGCCCTGGCGCCATCCCGGCCCATGGGCTGGCAGGCCGCCTGCGACGATGCGACGCCGCGATTCTGCACGGCCTCGCAGAGCCTCGCCATGCCGGATGATCCCTCGCTGGAGACATCGTGGACGATCGAGAAGGGCAAGGATGGTCTCTTCGCCGTCTGGACGACCCCGACGGATGTCCAGATCAATCGCGGCATGTCGCTCGTCCTCGGCAGCGGGGCGCCGAAGATCGTGCCGTTCCAGTCCTGCGGCCGTCATTCCTGCGAGGTGCGCGCCAAGCTGGCCGGCGATTTCATCGCGCTCCTGCGGAAATCCGGCACGGCGAGGACGGAAATCATCATGCGCGGCGGGCGGACGGTAACCTTCGACTTCACGTCGGAAGGGCTGGACGCGGCGCTCGACAAGCTCGGCAGCTGACGCGATTCAACGCGGTCCGGCGCAGGCAAGGAAAAATTAATTGGGGGCCCCTAGGGGGTCGTCTATGCGTCGGATAGGGATCGGGAAAGGCGCGTTGGTCGGAGTGGCAGGATTTGAACCTGCGACCCCATCGTCCCGAACGATGTGCGCTACCAGGCTGCGCTACACTCCGTGACCAGCGGCGAGCCGGTATATAGCTGCCGTCCTTTCCGCCCGCAAGCACCGAATGGGCCTGTGGACGACGCGCAAGGCGATTGCAGGGGAAAAGTTGAACCGGTATAGGACGGACGCCGGCCGAGAACTCCTCGCGCCGCCTGCTGGGGCGTAGCCAAGCGGTAAGGCAGCGGTTTTTGGTACCGCCAACCGGAGGTTCGAATCCTCCCGCCCCAGCCATCGTGTCAAGAGTGTCATGCTTTTCAAGGGCTTGCGCTCTTAGACATCCTGTATTTTACTCAGGATCTGTACTCAACGATTGTGGATGGTGCCGTGAAGGCTCCCCCTTATGCAAAGCTCCGTGGCAACGTTTTTTGGTTTCAGATCGGCGTCCCGATCGCTCTCCAAGCCCACTATGGCAAGGTGTCCATTCAGGAGAATCTCCGTACCTCCGACAGGTACGTGGCAGCGCATCTTGCCGACGAGCGCAAAGTTCATTGGAAGCGGGAGTTTCGTTTGTGGAGCGGGAAGGACTCGGCTTCGACGCCACGAGCTGTCTATCAGGAGACCCTGAGACAGGTCGAATGGATCAGCGAGAACTATCGCGACAAGGACGATCGCGATATGCACCTCGATCTGCTTTGGGATTCTGTGGCCAATCCAGAGGCAAGACGATTGGGGCTTGTCGACATTAGCGAGGCGACAGGGGACGAAGTTGTTCCCGCAGTCGATGCTGCACTCACGGCAATCAAGAATGCTCGCGAGGGCACGCCGATGCCAAGCCGATTCAAGATACCGTTCTCAGAGATTTCGGCCCGCTTCAATTTGGACCGTCAGCGCGATAGCCGCGCAAAGCTGTCAGATCAAACCATCAGCCAGCGAGAGGCTGTTTATCGACTATTTCGAGACCACATCAATGATGCTCCGCTTGCCACGGTCGACGCAAGGAAGTCAGCGGACTTCTTCGATAAGGTGAAGCGACTTCATCCCCATTGGGGACGTTCTCCGCAGACGAAGTCTCGTTCTTTCGCTTATATCCTTGCTCTGTCCGAAACGATGGAGGGAGAGCGAATCTCTGGTCGTACGGTCACCCGTTTTGCCTCTGATCTTGGGGCGCTGTGGGACTGGGCAGTCAAGCAAGGCGAGGTGATCGGCGCCAACCCGTTTTCAGGGCACCGGGTAGAAAGCAAGACCCGAAAGGGTGCCAACGCCCCTTGGTCAAACGCCGCCCTTCGCAAATTGCTGGCTAGCGAAGTTAGCGCCGGAATAAAGGGAAGGCCTGACCCGCTGTATTGGTTGCCTCGCATAGCATTGTTGTCAGGACTGCGGCTCAACGAGATATGCGCGTTGGAAGCTGTCAACTTATGCGAGGTCGACGGCGTCCGCTATTTCGACATCACTGCAGGAAAGACCGATAGCAGCGTCCGCGTGGTCCCGATTCATCACGCATTGCAACCACTTCTCGAACTCGCACCAGCAGACGGTTACCTGTTTCCCGATCTGAAGCCCAGCAAGCTTGACGGCAAACGAGGGGCAGCCATCGGCAAAGTGCTTGGGCGTCGCTTCAAGAGCATCGCGGGCGGATCGACTTTCCACGCATTTCGCAAGAACGTCGCACAAACTTTCGAACGGAGCCGTATCCCCGAATCCGAAGCTGCTCAAATCCTTGGGCATAAGAAGACCGGGATGACCTATGGCGTGTATTCGCCGAACGGCCTCGAAATCGGCCAAAAACGTGATCTTGTCGAACTGCTCTCGCTAGGCGAATAGAAAACGGACTCACAGTTCGCCAAGCCGTCATCGGGGGTTCCTTGACTCGCACCCGTGCGACCCTTCCGCCCCTAAAAGCGACTTTGGAATAGGCGGGGAGACCCCGGATACTTGATCGCCTAGCTATGCAGCGCGGAAGGCTGACAGCACGGTTTGTGTCTTGTCGGAGCTTGGCGTCGATTGCCGGCCCGCCCTAACCACGCTCCGCGAAAATGCTTGATAGAAGAGCTGGGCTAGAGGCCCTCTTAGAAGAACCCAACTCCTGGCCTTGTGGCAGAACGATCGAGTTGGACACGCGGCCTGTGGTTCCATCAGCATGTGCAGCTTTCTAGCCAAATGCCGGCCTATGGCTTTCCTGATGTCCCAAAGGACTTGCTACCTCAGCCCCCCGCAGTAAGGCTTTCAAATCGCGTCCGTGTCAGATGAGGTTCGATGTCGATGCCTCGAGCGGATATCGTGATCGCAAATCTCTGCCGCCCGAAGAAGCTCGGACACAACCGATACGCGCAATTTGGCACTCGTAAGGCCGCCTTAGTGTTGGTTTTGCAACTCATTGTTTTCGCAGCGCTTTTGATGGCCATTTTGTTCTTACGACCATCTGCCCCCGTGTGATCCACTATAGGTTCACCCCTCGTGAGCCTTCGATCACCTAAGTCTGCAACTCAATCAGATACGGGGATATCATCCCCTCCTGAGGCGAAACGAGACGACAAACGCCCTGTCCTAGCGAGCTTAAGTTCCCCGTCTCGTTCTCCAAAGGCCAGTCGGCAGAGCAACATCCCACCAGATGCGCCGCCGATTGACAGAGGACGTTCCCTCGCTTCTGCTATGTGAATATCGCCCCGGCTGATCTGGCCAAGACCGACTACGCCATGTCGGCAAGGCCTTTGAGTGGTGTGCACGTCAATCGGTGAGATACGCTGCAGATGCTCCGCGTGGAAATTTCGTCCGCGCTGATCCTCCGGATGCTCCTACTCCATAATGCAATCATTACGCGCAATTCGATATCCGTAAGGCCGACTTAGTATTGATTTTTCAACTGGTTGTTTTTGCATCGCTTTTGGCGATCATTTAGTTTTTGCCTCCATCTGCCCCTGTGTGATATACCATAAATACACGCCTCGTTTTCCTTCCGCCGCTTGTGTCTGCAACTCATCAGAGACGGGGATATCATCCCCTCCTGAGGCGAACCGAGACGACGAACGCTAAGTCGCCAGCGGGTTCAGTTCCCTTCTCGATCGCCACAGGCCAGTCAGCCTAGCAACATCCTCCACCTGCATGCGCCGCCACTCGACAGAATCCGTCGCCCGGCTTCTCCGATCTGATTATCGCTGCGAGTGATTGGCCGGACGCTCTGGAACGGTCGCCACATGGTTCTCGATGAGATCCCCCATGAGGTGTGGACCAACACCAACTTCCGATAGCTCATAGGAGCCTCGTACAGAGACTCCGCGCCGTCAGGCTACTGCCCTAGCGGGCACCCTGAGAAACGCGCTGTACGGACTCCCTGAGTCATTCTTTCGGGGTCAGGATGGAGGGCGGGAGGTTCACCCCTCCGGGGCCAGGTGTTCCCTCTGTGTAGCGCGCCATTTGAAATGGCAGTGCGGGACACTTGAAATGGCAGCAATTTGCATTCGGCGATCATAGTCCCCTCCCGCCAGTGATGACCAGTTCCCGCGCTGGCCGGATGTTCTGGCCTCCGGCCGCAGTGTAGCTTAGGTCCTCGGTCCGGATCTCCGCCCAGCCGTAAAGCTCCCGAACCTTGGGATGATCGTTCAAAGTCAGTATGAACCGGCCTTGAAGGGCTTTCAAAGCCGCTGCGAGCCGCTCGTGGTCGGCAGGCGAGAACAGCGCCCTGCCGTAGTAGTGCTCCGTCCCGACATAGGGCGGGTCGACGAAAAAGAGCGTCTTCGGCCGATCCCAGCGGGCGAGGAATGCCTCCCAGGGAAGGCACTCGATCCAGACGCCCGCG
This sequence comes from Kaistia algarum, assembly GCF_026343945.1. Lineage (NCBI taxonomy): Bacteria > Pseudomonadati > Pseudomonadota > Alphaproteobacteria > Hyphomicrobiales > Kaistiaceae > Kaistia > Kaistia algarum. Next base: position 405,845 of record NZ_JAPKNJ010000001.1, on the reverse strand, counting down.
AGCCGCTCGTGGACGGCCTCAAGCAACCCGGTAAGTTTCGTCACGTCGAACCGGGCGGGGCCGTTCGTATCAATCCCGAAAGTCCGGCCGACGACCTTCCCGCCGAAGGAGAGGCGCTGGAGGTATAGGAAGCGTGCTGCCCGCTCAAGGTCGGTCAGAGATGCTGGCTCCATCGCGAGCAGGCGCTCGAATTCGGCGCGGCTCGTCACCTGCCACTTCAGCATGTCCATGAACGCCTGATAGTGACGCTGCAGGATGCGGAACAGGCATGCGACATCCTGCGACGCATCGTTGATGGCCTCGACGGGCGGTGCCAGACGCCGGCGCAGGAAGACGCCGCCCATCCCAACGAAGGGCTCGGCATAGAGGCGATGCGGCGTCCGCTCGATGTCGGCTATCAGCCGCCGGGCGAGCTGCTTCTTGCCGCCGACATAGCCTGCGGGCGTGCGCACCGGATCAACGGTGCGAAACTCTTCCATCTCCATTGGTAAAACCGATCGAATCGACCACGCTCGGCGGGCTGTGCACAGCAGCGGCGGGCGCGGCGTTGAGCTTCTTGGCGTCGGACGGGTTCTTGGTTGGCGCCTGGTCCCGTCGTCCGGAGGCTCAAGCTCCGGGCCGCCCGCTCCCCTAACGAGGCGGGCCTCTCTGCCCCAGCACGAAAGAACGCTTCAAATGGCCACCCATACCGAACATGTCGACGCGCTGGCAATGATCGTCGCAACGATGGATAGGTCGACCTTTCGTCGCCAGCTCGACGCGGTCAGGTTCAATCTGACAGTCACGCTCGAGCTGATGCAGGTGACCTTCGAACTTCGCGAGGCCGCGGCCTTGGTGGATATCACCACAAAGGAACTGGCGGCCCAGATCGACGCCGAGCCACAGAGAGCTTCGTACACGGAGCATTCTGCCCAAGTGGCCTTCGCGCGTTCCAAGGCGGTCGACGCGGTTGAGCGCTTTGGTAAAGCACTCGACGAGGCCACGCCGACCGACAAAAGCCGGATCCTCGGACTGTACTGACCTCATTCCGGCGGCGCCTTCACGTTGATGACCTGAATCGCGCCGCCGTCCTTGTCGAACGTCGCCTCGATCGTCTCCGAGACCCACTCCCCGTCGACGCCGTCACCAAAGCCGGTCGCGATGACCTTCGCGCCGGCCGACCGCGTCGGGTCATAGGTCTCGATGAAATGCCCCGAGCCCGTGAGCATCGTCAGCTCGCGCGCCTTGGCCTCCGCCGCCGCCTTCGCCTCGGCCTCAGAGGCGCGCGGATGGATGATCGAATGCGCCGGGCCGTCCTTGCCCGTCGAAGCCTCTACCGTCTTGCTCCGGCCGGTCTTCGCGTCGTGCCAGGACGCCGTGACCTTGCCGACGCGCGGCCGTGGCTCGCCATTGATCGACCAGCCTAGGGACCCGCGCCGCTGAACGCGGATGATCGGCAGATCCTCGCCCGAGGCGGCCTTGCCTGATCCCCGCTTTGTGACGGACAGCTTGCCACCGCCCGGCTTGGCGACGGCGCCGTGCTCCTCGGCGAGGCGGGTCGCGAAATCCTGCGGGCTCGCCTCCCAGCGCGCCAGCCAGTCGAGCTTGACCGAGGAAAGGGCCGCGTCGATGACCAGCGACAGGCCCATCTCCTTCGCGATGTCCGCGAAGATCGCCTTCAGCGTCCGTTCGTCATAGTGCTTGCGGCCGCCTGCCTTGGTGGCCGTGGAAAGCGATGCGGCCCGCGCCTGCATGACCATCGTCTCCGGGCCGCCCTGCCATCCACTGCCCCAACCTTGGACGACATAGATGCCGGCGACCGACACGCCGGTTTCGGCATAGCCGGCGAGCACCGTCAACTCGTCGCCCTCGACTGGCAGCGGGATCTGCCGGCCGATGTCGTCGAGCTCGATCTCCAGAGCGTCGTTCTCGATTCCGACAGCGTCGCTGATCGACGCCCGGATGAAATAGGGCGCGAGCCCCGGCATCAGGTCCGTGCCGCCTTTGAGGATCTGGATCACGGGCCTCATGCGTCGCCCCAGATCCTGGCGACGGTCCGGCGCGCCGGCGCGGTCGCCGGCCGCGGTGGCAGGACGATCCGCGTACCGACGGGCAGGACGGCCGGCCAATCGGCGAGCCCCGGATTGAGGCCGAGGATCGTCTCGACGATGCCGTCCGTCCACGTGCCGAGCGTTTCGCGCGCGACCTGGTCGAGCCGCATCCCGTCGCGCTTCACGGTGTAGATGTCGCTCACCGGCCGCCCTCATAGCTCTTGAGCGTGACGGTGAAGGCGACGCGGGCGGGCACGCCACCGGCGAGGATATGGTCCTCCAGGTCGGACACCTGCTCGATCGTCACGGTGCCGAGCACGCGGGCGGCGAAGCCGCGGCCCATACGGATCAGAGGTACGGCCTGGCCGCCGCCCTGCGTCGAGCGGATGGCGTCATAGTCGGCCAGTCCGCCGATCGCGTCCGGAAACAGCACGCCGCGGAGCGTCTGCTGCGCCCGGCGCATGCCGGTGAATTGCGCGCCATCCGCCATGCCGAAGCGGGCGAACTCGGCCCAGGCGGCCTCGGTCACCGTCTCGACCTCGTGAAAATTGAGGCCGATGACCTGGAACACATGCGGACCGAGAGAGGCGAGCGACTGCATCAGGCGGTGTCCAGCAAGAGGTTGGACGAATTGCCGAGCCGCGCGAGGCGCCGCTCGATGGCGCGGGCCGTCGCATCGGGGTCAGAAACGCCGTTGACGTGGATCGTGTTCGTCTGCGCGAAGGTGCGCGCGCCGCCGGCATCGGCACTGCGCTTGACGGTCTCCGGCCGGCCCTCCGGGCGGAACGACATCGGCTCGACCTTGGGCGAACCGGCCGGTGCGGGCGCGGACGGCGTCGGGGCCGGCACGCCCATCTGAGGAACGATCGAGGGCGTGATCGTGACGTTCCCGATCGATTTCAGCTTGTCGACGATGCCCTGCATGGTTGCCTCGGCCGAGGGACCGGCGGCCTTGAGGCCGTCGTCGAGGCCCTTGCCGACCGCTTGGCCGGCAGCGTTGCCGCCGTCGCCGGCTGTCTGCTTCAGAACCACGAGGTCCGCCTGCATCTGGGCGATCTCGTTGTCGAGAGCCCCCAACTTGCCTTCAAGGCTCGGGATCGTAGAGCGCTCGGTCGCGTCGCCCTCGAAACGGGCGTGATCGAGATCCTTGGCCGTGCCGGTCCGAAGTTCGGCGAGCACTTTGAGCGTCGCCTCGATCTCTGCGATCCGCTTGTCGATGCCGCCGGCCGCGGTCACGCCTTCCTGGACCCGCAGATCGCCTGGATTCCACAGGACCGCTTGGAAGCGCTTCCACTCGGTCACGAACGGCTGGAACCACTTGCCCCATTCAGCCTGGCCGGCGGCCGCGATCGCGTCGTACTGGTCCTGCTTCCCGCCCTCGCGCGTGCCGACAAATTGCGCGCCCTTCTCGACCGTGCCGGCCGAGCCGGTGCGAAGCTGATCAATGAGCGGCTGCAGTTTTTCGAGCTCGGGAATCAGCCCGTAGAGGGCGCCGAGCACCTGCTGGTCCTGAAACAGGGTGGCCATCTTGGCCGCGTCGCCGCCCGTGATGTCCTTGATCTGCTGGAGCACGGCCATGACCGGGCTTTTGCCATCGGCGATTGCCTGGCTCTTCACGGCCTCGATGTCGACGCCGTACTCGGCAAAGTTCTTCGCGGCGTCGGGCGACGACAGCTTGAGCAGAAAGTTCTGCAGATTATTGCCGGCGATATCCGAGGAGCCGGCCGCCTCCCGCACCATTTCCGCCATCGCGGCAATTTCGGCGGCGGCGTCGAGGCCGCCATAGCCCAGCACCTTGTAGGATGCTGAGTAGCCCGGCATGAACTTCGCGAGATCCTTGCCCTCGAACCGTCCGGAATTGCCGCCGGCGGCCATGATGTCGAGATAGCTCCCCAGCCTGTCGGCGCCGACCCCGAGGTTGCCGAGGCCCGCGATCGTCATCTGCCCGACATCCTCGGGCGAGGCATTCATCGCCACCATGGCCTTGGCAGCCGGTAGCAGGATGCGCCCCTGCTGGTCGAGCGTGTAGCCGCCGGCCGAGAAGACGTCGCGAAGCGGCTGGACCTCTTCCGGTGCCTTGCCGACAGCGAGGCCGACCTGAGTGTTCTCGGTGCGCATGCGGTCGATCGCACCCTGGTCGAGCATGCCGGCGGTCACCGCCGTCGCGGCCAGGCGCTTTTCGAGGCTCGTCACCTTCGCCTCGAGCTGGGAGAGCCCGGCAATGATCTTGGCTGGATTGGCGAACTCCATCAGCGCGCCGACCGCCGCCCCGGCGGCGCCGGCGACGAAGCCCATCGCGACGCCGAGCCCGACCGCCCGCATCGTCCCTCCGACCGCAACGGCATCGACGGCTTCAGCCGCCTCGGCCGCGGCGGTGCCGCCGACCGAAGGCACTGTCGCGCCCCTCGGCGCCGATGCCGCTGCCGGCGGAACCATGACGGGACGTGGCGCCGCCGACGGTACGGAAACGGAGGGAACAATGGCGGGCGTGGGACGGACCGGCGCGGGAGGCGGAACCCCTACGACCGGAGATACGCGGGCGCCCGGCGGATTGACGGCAGCCGGCGCGCCGGCCGGATTGACTGATGGCGGAGCGGCCGAACCTCGGCCGCGGACCCCGGCGGCCGTCGCTTCGAGATCCCGAAGCGCCTGGGCGGCCTGCTGGGCCGGCCCGGTGACGTTGTCGATAAGCCGCAGGCGAAGGGCGACGTCGAGTTCAGCCACCGATTTCCTCCGCGACCAGCGCGCGCGCCTCGCGATAGAGCAGGATCACCTCGTCCCAGGGTAGCCCAAGGACTTCTCGCCAGGGCGTGGCGAGCCGGCGCGCTACAGCCGCTGCGTAGCGTCGCCAGAGCCGGGGTTCGCCGGCGATTCGCTCGCCGTCCGCAGCCAGCGGGGCAAAAAATCGAACGCCGCCTTGTTCACCAAGGCGCCATCATCCGCCACCATGCCGCGCAGCACCGGCGCCGGCAGACCGGTCATGATCGCGTAGAGATCATAGGTGTCCGCCGTGCCGGCTTGAACGCGCGTGTTCCACTCGCCGACCTCGGCCGTGAGCGGCCGGCGGACATGGACGCTGCGGATCTCGCTTCCGCCCAGCCGGAAGGGATGGTCGAGAGGAATGTCGACGGCCAGCCGCTCCGGATCGAGGAAGTCGAGCACGGCAACATGGGCCGCCGGCACGATCGGGCCGGCAGGACCGCCGGCGGCGGCGGCGTCGCGATCGGACCGCGGAACGGGCTTCAGCGTCGGTTCGCCGGCGATCGGCGGGGGAAGGGTTTCCATGGCGATGCCTTCAGCCCGCGATCCGCAGGATGCTGTTGTCCTGGTTGTCGGCTTCGATGCCGTAGCCGGCCCATTCGTTGCGCCAGAAATTGAAGCGCGCGACGATGCCATAGCCCTCGATCACGTCCTCATAGTCGGTGATCGACGTGATCGTGTGCTGATAGCCCTTGAGGCCGCGGCCCTTCATTTCGTCGGCCTCGGCCGACTGGTAGATGCCGCGCATGGTGACGATGCGCTCGCGCTTCGTGTTCGAGCGCTCATCGACCAGCAGTTCGTAGATCGTCCAGAGCTTTGCCTGCGCAAGCGCGAGCCCCATGCCGCCATGGAGGTTCGGATTGGCCGAGATCGTGTTGAACGCGAGCGTCAGCGCTTCGATCGAACCGACCGGCACGGCCAGCTCCATCCGGCCGCCGCCCGGCGTATGGTTCTCGGTCTTCACCTTCGGCGACGGCAGGCGATAGCTCGAAAGCTGGAGCCAGAGATTGGTGCCCTCGCAGTAGAGATTGCCGGCCTTGCGGACGAATTCCATGTCAGGTGCTCCTTACGCGGCGACGGCGGTGAGCGAGCCGAGCGCCTGCTGGATGTCGGCGGCGAGGACATCGAAGGCCGCGAGATAGGGCCGCATGCCGATCTGAAGATCGGAAATGATGGGGGTGTTCTCGTGCGGCAGCTCGATGCGCAGAATGCCCTGGCGCATGTTGGCGTTTGGATTGAGCCCGCGGTCGAAATAGCGCGTGTATCCGACGACGACGCCGAGAGCGACGAGTTCGTCCAGGAAGGTCTCCAGCGTCTTGACGATCATCAGCGCGTTGTGCGCCGTGAAGTTCTCGCCGCGCCACTTGCGGACCGCGGCGGGCAGCGCCTTGCGGATCGCGTTCTCGGTGCGGACCTTGTTGACGAAGCGCCAGTTCGTGTCGTTCGAGAGCGTCTCGGAGCCGAACAGCTCCTTGCCTTCGATGATCGTGTTGACCTTGCCGGTGACGAGGAGGTTCGCCTCATGGTCGACCTCGCCATCGTAGTAGGAGATCGGCCGAGCCGTGCCGACAATGCCGGCGAATGTCTGGTTTTCCGGCGACCAATAGGGGCCTCCACGCTCCCGGTCCCGCTTGGCGAACAAGGCCGCGACCGAGACCGAGGACGGCCGGGTGAGAAGTGAGGCGACGCCGGCCTCATCCTCTTCGAAGCGGCGGATGGCCGGGTCGATCGGGTAGAGGTAGCGGCCGATATCGCTCTTGAGCTTGGTCGCCCAGGCAAGCGCGTCGGCGCGGGTAGTGTTCGGGCCATCGACGATGCCGATGCCGAGCAGGCGCTTGGCGACCGCGGCGATGGCCAGCGCGACGGGGTTCGCCACCGCGGCGGCCGTGGCGTTGGCCGTGGCCAGGGTACCGTCACCGGTGACGACGATCGTGATGGCGCCGGTGATGCCGTAGCCGGCATCCTTGATGGTATAGCCCGACACCTTGCCGTCCGCGACGATCGCTTCCGCCTTCGGCTGCACAACCGCGCCGATCGCCGTGATGGTGACGGTCGCGTGGGTGTAGCCGGAGCCCTGTACGTTCGGGACGAGGGTGGCGAGGCCGATCGGGCTGGCGCCGGTGAAGCCCGGCGCGACGATCAGGCCGGGGTCGACCCCGGTCAGCGCCTTGGCATTGAGCAAGGCCCATACCCCGGTCCGCGCCGAGGGATCGCCGATGACGGCCGCCATCTGCGCATTTGCAGAGACTTCCTTGCCGACCCGCAGGATGATCATGGAGGGGTTGATGCCCTCGGCGATGATCGCGTCGATCGCCGGCGGCAGCTCGCCGACGAGGCCGAGCGCAGCGATCTTGTCGGCCTCGTCGGCGAAGATCTGCACCGGCGTATCGAGAGGAAAGAGATCGTCATCGGCGTCGTCGGCGGTGCCGACCAGGGCGATGGTCGAAAAGTCCGGAACGATGACGGTGCGCGCATCCTCGCCCGCGTCGAGGAATCGGACACCATGATTAGGCGTGAGTGCGGCCATGCGCTTGCGTCCCGGTGGTCAGAGGGTCGCGAACAGCATGGCGGGCGGGACCCGAGACAATGGCCGGGAAGTAATTCCCCCCGGCATCGCGGGCCGATCAGGCGGCTATGAGGAGGCTTCGAGCGGCGTTTGTCCAGCCGGTCCGAACGCTATTCGGAGGCCAGCATAGCCTCCAGCTTCGCCCGCGCCTCGGCATCAAGGCCGTCCCGGGCGCGCTCCTCCCAGTAGCCCCACCCCTCCGGCATCGACCCGAAATCGAGCGCGGAGGAGAGATTGAAGGCTGCGACTTCGCCGGCCAGGATCGCCTTGATCAGACCAATGTCGGGCATGGAAACTCCTATCGAATGTAAGGAAGAACCGTCCGCTTGATCTCGCGGGCGGTATAGGTGGCAAGGCCGTCGATGCCGAGTTCGGCAGGGTGAGTACCGTCGCCGCCGATCATGTACGACGAGTTGTCGAGAGCCGCGTTCACGAGGTTTTTCGCGACGTTGTAGGCGCCCGTCACGATGGGCATCATCGGGGCGTCGTAGAGCGGGATGAAGAAGGTGAGCCCTAGCGGATCGGACGCCTGCTGCACCGCCGCCAGAACAGCCGCCTCCGTCGTTGCGACATTGGCATCGTTGCGAGGCCAGACACCCATTTGAACAATCGGGCACTTCGAGCCGGCGCGCACCGCCTGCAGATAGGCCTTAGTCGCCGCCGTCACCGACGCGGCCGACTGGCCCGTATCGTTCGTGGGAGGGCCGAAGCACGCGATATCAGGGTTGGCGGCCAGAAGCTGAGGCACGCGCTCGCCGAACGTGTAGTAGCCGCCGCCTGTGTTGATAGGCCCCGTGCCACCTCGCGACATGTTGTAGACGTTGGTCCAGCCGAGGCGCCGGCCGATGCGTTGCGGGATATTGTTACCCGAGAGCCAGGGACCATATGAGGATCCGGCGCCGAGGCTGTCCCAGATGAAATAGGCCGTGATGTCGTGTTCGTTCGACGGTGGGCGAATATGCGCTGACGTGCTGATGAGGACGCCGTACCACGCCCACAGATCCTTCGCGCCTTCGACCTCAACCGATCGCCAGGTGCGGAGCCCCGGAAAAGCCAGCGTGTAGTAGGTCAGCGTCGAAGCGCGCCGAAGCGCGCCGATCGTCAGATAGCGACCATCGATCAGGATGCGGGGAGCTGGCGATCCTGCCGGAACCATGAAGGTTAGAACCGGGCTGTCCGTCTCGAAGCCAACGCGGACGCTGTTCCCGTATTGGCGGCTTCCGGCCTTGTTATCTCCCACATAGGGGTAGTGATAGTTGGCCGAAACGACCTCGCCCTGTCCCCCATAGTATCGGAACAGCGCTGCGTGCCCGACGGGGAAGATCTGAACGTTGTTGGGGGACGTCGGTGCCACGGTGGAGGCTGTGAGCGTCGGCGCACCGGGCTCATTTACGGTTATCGGCGCGGCGCCGAGATAGGTCCAATATGCGGTACCGTCTTGAACGGCCTGCCCGTTGACGTGGCTGGGGCCGGTGCCGCTCGCCGCCGTGGTTCCTGGCGTGGCGCAGACATACCAGTTGCCGTTCGCCACGCACGTGTCGGAGACGAGCTGAACGGTGCTCTGTGCCCATGCCGGCGGAACTAGCCATGGATTGCGGATCAGCGGGTTACTGATTTCGGCCGCGCGCGCCAGACGGCGCATCTTGGCGCCGAGGGTTTCAGCGAGCCGCGTGGGCGGCAGGATGATCGGGTCTGCCATGATCAGCCCCGGAATTCGATCGACAGCACGACGTTCGACGGCGCGATGAGTTTCAGCGTCGCGAAGTCGTCGAGCCGGAGCGGATATTGAGCGCCCTCATAGAGCGCCGTGCCGATGCCGGTAGCGTCGGCGGCGGTGGTCGGCGTCGTGGCGCCATGGGCGTAGCGGATGCCGTCGCCGCGAGGTTGAAGATAGATGAGCTTGGTGTTTGCCGGGATCGCGGCGATGGCGCCGGCGGCGGCCGTAAGGAGCTGGGCCAGCGTTTGGGCCGCGTTCGTCACGGTGACGGTCTGGTGCCCGAGCGGGACAGCCGGCGCGTCGACCATGGAAAGGATGCGATCCTTCGCGGGCATGGTGAAAGTCTCCTGTTCAGCTGGGCCAGCGCGAATCGTCGGCGAAATCGGCCGGGATCGGGCTCATGTTCTTGATGTTCCGGGCCGCAAAAGTGTTTTTGCTGACCCATAGCTTGGCGGCATCGGCGAAAGCCGTCATGGTCGGCGCGTCCATCGGCGTGACTGTATTGTCGGTGGCGATCCAGCCGAAATCAGCCTCGGGATCGGCCCAACGGAGGTTACCAATCCCGGCGCCGGCCAGCAGCGCGAAGCGGGCATCGGCGCCCATGGCCGTAATCCGTGCGATGGACTTTTCGTCGAGCCGGTAGGCCTTGCCGCCGAATCGGAAGCCCGTGACGGTGCGCCGATCACATTCGGCGTCGATCTGCGACGGCCGGGGCGCCGCGTTGACCGCCCATTCGGCGCGGCGCGCCGTTTCCTGCTCGGCGGTGAGGGCAACTTCCTGCATGACGCCGTCGGCGTCGACCACCACATCAATGATCGGCATCACGAAGCTCCATAGAGCGACCACGCAGCGGCCGCGATGTTGCCGTTGTAGGTCTCGAAACGGATCGCGTTCACGCTTGCCGGCCCCTTGGCGGAACCGTGAGAGATGCCGACGCCCCCGCCACTGTAGAAATATGGGCAAGCCCGGTAGATCAGATCGAAGAAGTCAGCCCCGCACTCGAATTCAAGGATAGCCGAGCTGATGTTCGGCCCGCCGTTGCTGAGTCCGCCTAGCAGGGGAATCTGTGCTTGCGCCGTCGTTCCATCGCCTGCTGCCACAGTCGTGGTTCCGTAGGCAGTGAGCGCGGCGCAGAGATAGACGTTCGTCCCGAGATAGTTCACGCCCCCGTTCGTGGAGACCTTCATCACCATCCCAGCCCCGTCCGTCGCTGGACGGTAGGCGTGGAAGTGAAGGCGAAACTTGCTGAAGCCGGCGGCGAGATGGCTCGACAGGACGATGGCCAGCGATCCGGCATTCGCCACCGTTCCTGTCGCGAGCCGCCGGCCGATATTGGCGTTGCTCGCCAAGAGGCCAAGGACGGCGAGCTGCTGCGCGCCCTTCAGCGGCGTCATCGCCGTCGCATCGTCGGTTCCGGCCTCGGCCTGCGCTTGGCTGGCCTTCGTGACGGTGATCGTGCGGTTCGCCGAGAGGTCGCCTCCCCCGGTCGCGAGACCACCTACGTCGATCTGGCGGCCCGCATCGGCCGCGCCGATCGTTCCGCGCATCGTCGCTGCGTCCCCGTCATCGAGCAACTGGCGCGCAAAGGGCGTGATGTCCGTCAAGGCAAAGGCGTCAGCGCCGGTCGCATAGATCATCTTGTTGGCGGCGACCGTCAGTGCGGCGAGCGCGGTCAGGGTCGGATCGCCGGACTGCTTTGCGTTCCAGGCGGCGAAGAGTGCCGGCGTCAGCCAGATCCGATCGGCGGTCTCGGCGACGGCCGAGGCCGGAACGGACCCGGTGATGAGCGCCGTTATAACGTCCTCGGCCTCGGCGACATCGGCCTGCAGCGCCGCGACGGCCGCGCTCATGGCGGTGAGCTGCGGCTCGACATTGGTCGCGATGACGTCGAGCGCCTGGCTCGTGCCGAGCGCGATCAGTGCGTCGAAATCGGCCTGCACCGCCTCAAGGCCGCGCAGGCGCGTGCCGATCGACACCAGGGCGGCGTCCCATGCGGCCCGGCTGAGCGCCATGTCGGACGGAGCCTTGTAATCGTCAGTCGGTGACGGCAGCGACGGCATCGGCGCCATTCTCCTCGATCAGTCGCGTCAGATAGGCGCCGTCCATCTTGAGTTCGCCGAGCGGGCGGAACGGGACGCCGCCGACGCGGACCGCACGCATCAGGGTGACGCGATAGGTCCGGCCGGGTTCAAATGGGGGTATCGGTTCGCTCATCGGGACCTCAAAGCGCGTACATCGCGATGTTCTGGATGAAGGGGCAGACGGTCACGTCGCTCGTCGTCATGTCGACGCGCGCGCGGGCGGAGGTGGTCGCCGAACCGAGGGTGAAAGTGGCGAGCAAGGTCCGCTTCCGCGGATTGACCATGTCGAGTGTCGTGGCCGTCGCCGAGGGCGTCAGGATCGAGGCGCCGATGACCAGCTTCGGCGCGACTGTGTGATAGGTCGGGTTGAACTCGTCGAGCACGATCTCAAGCTGCACCGTCGAGGTCGAAAGCCCGAAGGCCTGTTCCTTGCTGACGGCTTGGCAGTCGCCGCGCGGCCGGAAGGTCATGCCGCGAGCATTGGCGTCGAGCACGATCGCCGCCTGTAGATCCGTGGTGCCGGTGAGCGCCAGACGCAGGCGCACCAGCGCCGGCCGGCCGGCGAGCGCGTCCGAGCCCTCGGCCGCGAGCGTGAGCGGCACCCATTCCTCGTCCGGATCGTCGCTGTTCTGCACATACCAGACCAGCGACGTGCCGCCCGGCGCCCAGCCACCATGGAGGAGGCGCAGCTCGGTCATTCCGTCCGTCAGGGTGAGCGGCTGGAACTCGATCACGGTGCGGGTCGCCGCAAAGCTCGCCGCGTTGATGCGCATGGCGAAGTCGGTCAGCGGATCGCCCATCGCCCAAGCGCCGTCGGAGCAGGAGAAGAGCGACCCCTGCGCATATTTGTTGCCGGAGGCGGTGCCCAGCGCGTGGTTGCCGGTGGTGACCGTGAACCAGGCGTAGCGCTTGCCGCTCTCCAAAAGCGACGGCCGCAACGCGAAATTGACCCACCCGGCATGGAGACCCGCCGCGGAAATCGTCTTCTCGACGATGACGGCGCCGAATTGCGGCTGGCCGGAATCGTCGCATTCGCAGACGAAGACGTGGACGTCGCCGGTCGACCCGATGCGGGTGAAATTCAAGTCGATCGAGGTCAGGATCATGGGCTGCGAGCACAGCCAGGTGTTGCCATAGACCGAGCCGTTGACGCCCATCGTCTCGGTCACATAGTCCCAATAGACCTGTGTCACGGTACGGACGATGACCTTGCGCACGGCATAGATCCGGTGGCCGGCCCAATCCTGGTTGCCGACGATCGCCACCACCTGGAAGGTCTCGCCGTCCCTCTTGAACAGCTCGCCGACCGACTGGTTCATCAGCATCGACCATTCGGCCTGGTTCTCGCAGACCGTGACGGTCTCGCCATATTCGGTCACTTGCCGGGAGATCGACTTCTTGACCGCCGTGGTGACGGTGTGGACGAGCTGCGAAATGTTCTTCGAGCCACCATCGGGCTCGACGCTGATGCGGGTCTTCTCGGTCCAGGCCGGCAGCAGCAGCGTGTCGCTCATCCGGATCGACGCGGAGGACGGGTCGATCAGCGAGAGCTGCATGTCGCGCTCCTGCGCCCAGGCGAAGCGGATGCCCTCGCGAACCCGGGCAAGCCAGGTCGCGTGCACCTTGTCCCACCCGTCTTGAAGCAGGCCGGCATCGTACCAATAGGCGCGCGCCTCGTCCGGGAGCGCGAGCTGGCGACGCAGCAGCCCGACATCGCGCTTCAACTGCCGCATGATCGTCGGGTGCGGAATATCGCCAAGCCGCGAGGCGATATTGGCGATGTCGGTCTCCATCGTCGTGGTGCGACGGATGGTGTTCGCCATGTCGCCCTCGACCTGGGTGAGACGGCCGTCGACCTCATAGAGCGACTTGACGCGCGAGGCATTGTCCATCTCGACCGCGACGATGCCGGTGGTCGAGAGCTCGACGAAGGCAAGGCAGCACTGGTCGGCCGCGATGGTCGGCTTCAGCGGCGTCGGCGACGAAAGCCCCTGCTGGATGACGATGCTGACCGTGCGCCGATCGGTCTTGGGCACGGCCTGCTGCACGGTCTCGTGTGTTTCGGCGTCCGTCTCGATCATGCGCAGATTGGTGACGGTCTCGCTTTCCCCGCGCACCAGCAGCGCGATGTAGCGGTGGTCGCCGGTGACGAGCGGAAGATGGACCTGCAGATTGAGCTCGATCGGCGCGTCGGCCGCGAAGATCGCGTCGACCGCGAAGAGCCGACCCTTGGAGATCGTCAGCTCGATCGCGCTCGTCTGCGCGATGGTGAAGTCGGCCCAATGGTGCGGATAGTCGACGGCGCCGCCGGTGATGAATTCGTCGCCCTCGCGCGCATGCTCGCCGATCGCCTCGAAATCGGCGGGCTCGGAGATCTCGGCCTCGGTAAAGCGGACAATTTTGGTCATGCGGGCCTCAGAGCTTGTTGCGGGCGACGAATTCGCCGAGGTGATGGCTGCCGTCGAGCGACGGTGCGTCCGCGAGCAGCAACGGCCGCTTGTGGCCGAAATCGGCGCGATACTCGCTTTCGGGCGACTTGGCGGTGGCAAGCGCGATCAGCGCGCGGCGGATCTTCTCGCGGCTCGGCGTGCGATAGCGGGCACTGCCGATCGCGGCGCGGCCCATGACGAAGGCGCCGGCCGGCGCAGCCGTTTCGACCTTCACCAGATGGCGGGCGACGAAGGCGGGATGGCCGATCGGCGTCCGGCCGATGACAGCGCGGCCCTGGACGAACGGCGTCGGATAGCTGACGACATCGAGCAGCGAGCCGTCGACATAGAACAGCATCCGCACGCTGGCCGTCCGGAGGCCGACCTTGCCGGCGAGGACCGGCGCGTCCTCGATAACCAGCCGCTTCAGTTCCTCCGGCCAGTCCGAGAACCACAGCCGGACGCCGTCATGAACGGCGAGCCAGGGGATGAAGGCGGACGGCGTCTGCGCCGGGTCGAACACCGCCGCGATCGGCACCGGCAGCGTGTCCGACATCGCGTCAGCCAAAGCGCGCTCGAACGGTCCGGCCGAGGTCGGGAGGATGGCGCCGGCCGCGCTCATTGCGTCACCTGAAGCGCGATCGAGGCCATGACGGGGATCGTGTAACGGTCGGCCGGGATGTCGGCCGAGGGCGAGGACAGGTCGGCGCGGATGATCGAGAGGCCATAGGCGGCGCCTTCCAGGAGCGCGACCGGCACTTCGGCGCCGATGCGCAGGCGATCGGTCGCCGCTTCCGTGATCCGGCTTTGCGCCTCGGCGCGCACCGTCTCGGCGTCCGGGCCAGCCGCGACGCTCACCGTGCCGGCGACTTCATAGGTGCGCCGCGTGGCGCGCATCACGGTGAGGCCATGCGCCTCGGGCTTGATCAGTTGCGCAGCGTCGCGAACGAGCGTCATTTCCCCATTCGTCGCGTCGCGGCCGCCGGGTCCGGCGAGGACGAGATCGACATCGCCGCGCCTTCCATGGACCGCGCGGCCGTTGACGGCCGCATGCAGCAGCCCCGGCCAGGCCGTATAGGCGGCATATAGATAGCCCTCGGCCGAGCCCGCGGATGGCCGCGAGAAGGCGAGCAGGTAGCGCATCAAAAGCCGCGCATCGCTCTCCATCACGGCTGACGCCGTGTCGGTCGCGGGCGTGACGATCAGACGTTCGACGCCGAGCCGCGCCACGACGTTGTCGAGGTTCGTGCCCCTGGCGAGCGGCGCCAGCACCGAGCGGATGCCGTCATTGACGCGGGCGCGGTCGAGCAGGCGCAGATACGACCAGGCCTCGCCGACGATGACGACGGGGTCGGTCTCCAGCGCGCCGACATCATAGGCCGGCAAGGTCGGGTCGGCCGCGCGCTTGGCATCCCAGCTCGTCTGGAACCGCGCCTTGAACGCCGCGAACAGCGTCTCGAAATCGAGGGCCTCGATCGCGTCCGGAGCGGCCAGCCGGGAAAGGTCGATCGTCGTCATGCCGACCTCGCGAGCGACGCGATCGGCAGGGTGAGCGAGGCCGGCTCGGCGACCGAATAATCGCCCAGATGCCCGAACGGGTAATGCGTGCAGGCCAGCAGGAAGCCGATCACGCCGGCGCGCCCATCGAGCGTCCACGGCTGGACCTCGACGATGCGGATGTTCGGCTCCTGCGAGTGCACCGCCTCCACCATTTCGGCATAGGCCCGCAGCACATTGGCCGCCGTCAGGTTCTCGCCCCGGAGCGCGCGGAGATCCGAGCCGAAGGCAAGGCGCATGACGCGGCTATTGCGCCGCGTCGAGAGGATGATGCGCACGGACTGGTCCGCGTGGGCAAGCCCGCGCAGAACCTTACCGGTTCGGCGATCGACACCGGAGCGGAGGCGACGCTCAGTCATCGGCCCTCGCTTTGCGCCGGCGTGTGCGCTTGCTCGTCACCTCCTCGATGACGCCCCAGATCCGCTCGGCCGAGGCCTCGCGCTCGGTCAGCTGGAAGGTCGCGCCCTTCTTGCGCCAGCGGCCGGCGACGGGCGCGTCCCTGGTGGCGGTGAACCATTTCTTCGGCGCGGCGGTCATACGAGCACCTGGTCGTTGCCGTCCGTCGACGTGTCGCCGTCCGAGTCCTTGCCGCCCTGGTAATGCGCCGGGCGCGAGCCGTCCTTGCCGCGAAACAGCGTCGACATGGCGAGCTCGGAGCCGTCGATCGTGAAGCCCTTGCCGCCGACGCCGAGCGCGATTGTGCCTTCGGTCAGCGCGATCTCGGCATCACCGACCGTGATCGTCAGACCATCGGCCTTGAGAACCATGCGCATCGAACCGAACGCCCACACCCGCTCGTCGCCCTTGTCGGTCGGCGGCTGATGCTCGTCGTCGAAGGTGCCGAACATGGCTCGGGACCCGGAACCGATGACGCCGGACGGCGAGAGGAGCAACATCTCCTCGCCCTCCTCGGGCGGCGACCAGTCGCGCACCTTGCCGGCCGAGCCGGACTGCCATTTGACCCAGGGCGAGAGGATCTCGGCGCCGGACTCCGCATCGGTGGCGAGCACCAGGCGCAGCCGATACTTTTCCGGATCGACGGCTTTGACCTTCCCCGGAATCATCATTCTGGCGACGCGCTGGTCGGTCTCGACGAGACGCTTCTCGATCCGGATCAGCCGGTCGGCGAGCTGGCGGAGGTTCATGGCCCATCCTCGCCATCGTCACCGTCATCGACGCCTTCGGTCGGCCAGAGCGTAACCTCGGCAGCGTCCTCGATCGTGTACAGCCGTTCCGTCGCCATCGGCAGCGGCATGGGCGATCCGAGTTCGAACAGGCGCTGGCGCCACGTCGTGGCGTAGAAGGCGATGCCCTTCTCGAACGACAATTGCGTGAACAGGGGCCGGATGCGGATCTCGGCCGGCGACGTGATCGAGGCGAGACCCCAGCGCGGCGCATCGAAATCGGTGAGCACGTCGGCGACGCCCTGGCACATGGCGAGCGCGACCTGGTCGCGGCCCGTCGAACGATTGCCGATCGCCATGTCCTCGGAGACCACATAGGCGCAGCACTCGGCGAGGACGGAACAGTCGCCCGCAATCTCGACGGACGGGTCGGCCGCCACGACGCTGATCGCAATCATCGGCGGGAGGAACACATCGCCGGCGAGCACGTCGGCGACATCGATCCGGCCAGGATGCGTCTTCACCTGGACGCCGAGAAAGAGCGGTCGCAGCGTTGTCGCTATCGCCGTCGGAAGCGGCGCCAGGCGGGATGCCGCGATGCGGGCCGCCAGGGTCATCGGCACAATCGTCATGGCGCCACCGGCACGGGCGCGTCGAAGGCGCCGCCGAAGACGTCGGAAACCAGCTCCTCGATCTCGGCGATGTTGTCGGACGACAGTCCGACGAAGGGCCGCGGCGGGATCGTCACTTTCTTGGCGTGCACCTTCTTGCCGCCGGAGGTGAAGACGAGCCGCTGCGCCGTCTTCGGCACGATCGTCATGCCGTCCTGGTGGACATGCGCATATTCCCAGCCGGCGCCCCATTGCACCTCGTCGCTGCCGGCGATCCAGGAGACGGAGGCGAGGAGGTGCTGGCCGGAGCGAACCAGGATCGGCGTCCCCTCGCGGTTCGGCGGCCAGGGCGTGCCATCCGGTCCCGTCTTCTCGTCGACGATGCGCCGGCGCGTCTGGCTCTCGCCAAGCGCGCCGATCGACGACAGCAGGTCGCGACGTTCGAAATCGCCGAGGCCGGAGACGAGCCGCGTCGCATACTCGAGCGCGCCGGTGTCGATAACGAGGCCGATGCCGTCCATCAGATCCCCCGCATCCGCTCGCGCGTGAACATGCGCTCGGGGCCGACGATCAGCACTTCGTTCGGCGACGCGTCGCCTTCGCCGGCGCCCGTCTCGGGATCGACGCCACCGGCACCCTCTATGGCGAGCGCGCCCTTGCCCTGGGCGATGGCCGTCAGGCGAGCAATGGCCGCGTCATAGCGCTCCTTGATGCGCTCGTTCGACCGGCCCATCGAAAGGGCGACGCGGTAGAGCGCGATGTCGATGCAATAGAGCTGGAGCACAGCGGCCGATTCGCTCGTCGCGCGGCCAAGCTCCGCCTCGGTATAGCGGGCATAGAGAATGCCGCGGATCTCGGACGAGGCATCGGAGAGCGCAGCCGCGATGCGCGCATCGTCGCGAACGCGCGTCACCTCGTCGGCCGCGAGGATCGTGGCCTCGGACGGGTAGCGGGTGACGACCTGATCAAGCGTGGCGAAAGCGGACACGGCTCTCTTCTCTGGTTTGGCCTGGACATGGCCTCCGGCGCGTACGCCGGAAGCGAGGGCCGCGCGCGGCCGGCCGGCAGGGAGGAGGTTGCCGGGAACCCGATCGGCCGGAGCTATCCCCGGCCGGCAGCCCGTCGGCGGCGCCAGCGCCGATGGGCGCAGCCTCCGGGCGAGCGATGGACGATGGCCGGTCCGAGCCCGCTCAACACCGGCATGGGCGGCGCGGACAGCGCAGCCAGGATGGCCGGAACGGCAAGAAGGAGCCCGCCCCAGCGCATGCTCAGTCCGCCCAGAACGGGCGTTCACGGAGCAGATAGCCCTCAAGGCTCCAGATCTTGTCGCGGGCATTGCGGCGCGCGATCTGGCGACCGATTGCCGCGTCGAAGTTCTGGGGGCTCGCCGACGCGCTCTCGCCGGTGACTGTGAAACCGTTGCGCAGATGCAGGCAGCACACGGTGAGCGTCGTGCCGGGGAAGACGTGATAGTCCTCGGCGACGATGGCGCCGTCGATATCTGCCGGCGTCAGGCGCGGCGCCGCGAGGCCCTGCGCTTGTATCTGCTGTTCAACCGCCGACTCGTCGGCCGGCACTCCGCCGTCTCGCCCGTTCATCGGGGCCTCTCCTCGTGACAGTGGTTGCGGGGGGTGGCTTCGATCCACCGACCTCCAGGGTATGAACCTGGCGAGCTACCGGGCTGCTCTACCCCGCAGAAACCTCTTGTTCGGGCCAATCGCCCGCGACCGCGCCGGCCGTCTTCAAGGCCTCGAAATCAGCCCGGTTGACGATGACGGTGGCGCCGGCCGGCACGAAGCCGTGGCTTCCAAGCACGTTCGAGACGGCTTCGAAGGCGGCAAGCCGCTCGCCCTTGATGATGGTCGCCTCGCCGGGTGGCAATGCACCCTGCGCCAGCGCCGCCTTCACCAGCGCGCCGATCGCCGCGACGGTCGCGGGATCGTCATGGTTGAACTGGCCGGCGACGGTGACGCCGGGCGGAAGCGGCGGGAGGACGGTATCGGCGGCCTTACCCGGATCGGCCGACGAAGCCTGACCGGTATCGGCCGCGGAAGTGTCACCCGAAATCGCCGCAACGGCGCCCCCGGTTTCCCCGGCCGGCGCGGCCCCAACGGGCTCCGGCTGTGCGCGTCCATCGGCCTCGGCTTTCGCCGCCGGGAGGCCCTCGGTATTCTTGGACTTGGCGCGCGCCGCCATAATCAGGCGACCGCATTCTGGACGAAGTAGCCGACGTCCTGGGCGATCACGACCTCGCGCACCTTCTCGCCGACGCGGATGCGCGTGCCGCCTTCGAGGCCGATATCCTCGTCCTCGATCCGGCCCGCGATCTTCTCGCCGAACTGCGCCGTCATGCCGAAGGTGATGCCCTGGTCGGTGTTGGCGGCGGGGTCGATATGGAGCATCGCGATATGCTTGCCCCAGACCTGCGCGAGCTGCGCCGCCTGTCCCTTCTTGGCAACATTGACCATGGGCTCGCCGATCAGCAGTTTCTTGAGACCATCGCCCGAGAACAGGCTGACGAATTCCTCAGGCGTCAGGATGCCCTTGTTCGTCAGATTGCCGCGAACCGCGTTGACGAGATCGGGATGGCTGGAAATCTTGCCCCAGACCGAGCGGCCCATCACCATCGTGTTCGGGCGATAGACCAGCGTGCCGTCGAAGCCGGCGCGCAGCACGGCGATCGGGTCGGAATTCGCGTAGTCGGAGAACTGGGCGGTGCCGGCCAGCGTCACCCGGCGCGCCGCCGCATAGCTGTTCAGATTGTGGACGATGCCGGCGACGCGAACTTCGCGGGCAAGCTGGATGAGGTTGGCGACGCCTTCGGCCGCCCGCGCTTCCGGATCATAGACCGAACGCCCCTGCGCCCGTGCCGCCGCCGCGACCTTGATGTCGGAGTTCGGGACCGGCGCGTCGAGGCCGTGGTCGGTCGTCGAGCCGGTCTTCTCGGTACCCGAGAACTCGACGGTGTTGACGCGGCCTTTCCGGCCGACCTCGGTCTCCGGATAGGTGAAGCCCTCGGCGAGCGGATATTCGGTGTACTTAAACTGCTCCTGCAGCACGGGAACGCGCGGCAGCACCTGGTCGGCGATCAGCGTATGCGCCGGATTGGTGTAGCCGATGGCGATCGCGGTCAGGACCGGGTCGACGACGAAGGGACGGTTCGGAGCCATGGAAACTCGGTCCTCTGGATGAGCGGGTGACGGGCGAGCCGGTCTAGACCGGCGTGGTCAGATAGCCGGGAGAGACATTGACCGGGATGATGTCGCCGGAGACGCCGGCCGACAGCGCGAAGGCGACATAGGCGGCCTTGGCGCCGGCCGCGGGATTGCACTTCACGGCCTTGCCGTTCGCATCCGAGGTCAGCGGATCGCCGGCGGCGACAGTGCCGCCGAGCAGCACGTCGGCAAGGCCGGCGATCGTCAGGTCCGCCATGCCGCCCGACGCCGCGCCCTGGCTGTCGATGATGCCGGCGAGCGGATCTGTGGCGGCGGCGGCCGTGGTCACGGTCGTCGCCGTGGTCGGCGCCGACCATTTGACGATCAGGAGCCCGGCAATCGCCGCGGCAGCCTTGTAGGATTTGATGATCTGCGGATTCACGGGTGGGCTCCTCTGGAAGGCCGGGCGACGGGACGGGCGGCTATTTCGCGCCGCGGGAGACGGCCAGGACCGCTTCGGAATACGAGACCTGACGCCCACCGGCCGCGAGCTTCTGCTGGTAGGTGGTCGCCGCGGCGGCGAGCGCTACGGGATCGGAATGGTCGCCATCCTCAGCGCTGCGATCGTCGAGGCCTGAGGCAGCGAGCTGCGCCGGGCTGGCGGCGATCAGCTGCTCGACCTGGGCGAGGCCGGCATCGGTCGAGCAGAGCCCGACATAATGGTCCTTCTGCGCCGGAAGGATCTTCTTGGCCTTCAGGGCACCCTCGATCAGGGCGTCGACCTTGCCCTTGCGAACGCTCGCCTGAAGGGTTTCCAGCGTCGTCTTCGTTGCCGAAAGCGTCGCGACGGTCTCGTCGTGGATCGTCTTGGCGACCGTTGCGGTCTTCAGCGTCGTGAGCGCGGAGAGGCAGCTTGCCTCGTCCGCCGCCTCGGTCAGGCCGAGCGCGAGCGCGATGGATTTCATGGGAAGCTCCGAAGGTTCAGCGTTGTGAGCGGCGGCGAGCGCCGGCATTTCGGCGAGCGCCGGCACGGCGACCAGGGCAAGCGAGCGGATGCGCGTCACCAGGCCGGACTTGTCGTGGTTGAAGCTGGGCGAGACGTAGCGATAGGCCTTCGCGGCCGCCTTGCCCTTGTCGGTCCATTCGACACGGCCACACAGGAGCCCCGCCCGGATGGCGATTTCCTTGATCCAGCCGACCGGCTCCGCCTCTTCGCCCTTCGGTGCGCGGATCTCGGTGGCATGATTGATGTCGACCGGAATCTCGGTGGCTTCGCTCGTGAACACAGAGGCCAGCTGTGCGGGATCATCGATCCGGAAGTGGCGCCCGTCGCGGGTCTCGAATGCCGGCGACGCAGGGAAGAGCTGCACCCATTCGGGAGCAACGTCGCCCACTACCGGCAAGGCCGACAGGGTCGCGAAATATCCGATCGAAGGGGTTGCGCCGCGGTTCGTCATGCGGCCAGATTGGCCGGTAGGCGCTGATCAAATGGCCGGGAAGTATTTCCCCCCGTCAGCCTGGGCCATGCTGCGGCCGGCCCGGCGATCGGCAGCCGAGACACCCCGCATCCGATCGTAGCACACTCCGCCCTCGCGGCGGCGCGTTCAAAGCCTCTTCAAAGCCCGTCAAAGCCATCTGTCCGCCTCGGACGGGGGTTCGGCGCGGCGGCGCGGCCGAGGCCTCTGGCCGCACATCTAAGCGGATCGTCGTGAATTCGTGGGCGGGTGGATCCGGATGGTGGCATTTCGGGTGCCGCAGCGACATCGAAGCATGCGCCGGAGCGGGCTGTGCTCGCCGATGACACCGAGATCGCGGCCATGCGTGGCGGCAATCGTCTCGAGGTCGAGAACGGCATGATGGCCGCAGGCCAGGCAATGCGCATGGATCTCGTATCGACTCTGCAGGAACCCCCCGACCGTCGTAAGAGCCGTCATCGCGCCGGATCCTCGTTTTGCTCATCGAGGAGGAGCTAGCGCGGGACGGGCGCGAAGGAAAGCGACGGGATTGCGAGGCCGGGGGATTGATCCTATGTTGGCTATGCGGGTGAGACATTTCGTTCGCCGTCGCCTTCGGGCGCCGCGAGGAGGTTACGGCCCTCCACCCGCGTTTTCATTCAAGATGACCTGGCGCCCCGGACGTTGCCGTTGCCTGTCTCGATAGGACGCGCTCGATGGCTTGTAGTATGTCAGGAGCCGCCAGCCGCCAGCCTTGTTGACGAGCACAAGCATCCAGTCGACCGCCTCCTCCCGCAGGAAGGCCCACAGCTTTTCCCCCGTATCGTCGAGATGGACTTCGCCCCTGTCGAGCACATCCTGAACGCGCCGCCACGCGGCGATCTCGATCGGGTGCGCGGCCACAGAGTGCGCAATCGCGTTGTCGGTGACCGTGACAACGAGCGGTGCGGGGCCAAGTCGATCGGAAACGCGCGGCGGCAGAACGGCGATCGGCAGGGGTGCATGGCTCCATGGCGCCTCTGTCTCGACCAGGCGTTTGGCCTCGGCCTCGCTCTGTCCTCGCGCCAGAGCATCGGCCTGGACGGCCTTCCGGCGGGCATCGAGCGCGATAGCCCCGTCGCGGTGATCCACGAATGCGGCGCCCTCGACGATCTCGGCGACTGCCTTTCGCGCGGAATTGTGCAGGGTCGGATCGGCGGCCGTCGTTTCCACCCGGCCGGCAAGCGTCTCGTCCAAGAGGCGGCGGCGGGCCGGCATGCCGGGGTTGGTATGCCAACCCGGATCGATGCCCTCCGGGACGTAAGTCACCTCGCCGGTCCGCCGATTGACAAACGGCTTCATTTCGATCACCGGCCGATCGGGCGAATAGAATTTCGCCTCGCTCGCAGAGGAGAGCAGCCGTTCCCGCTCGCGGCGCGTGATCTGACGCACGGTGCATTTGCAGCCCCAGCCGTTGGGCGGAAAATGCGTCCGCCAGAACGGGTCATCCGCCGGGAGGATGACGCCGACCCATGTCAGGTGCTCCTGCCGGGGCTCCGCTGCCGTGGTGCGGACATAGAGGAGATAGGGCAGCGCCCGCTTGGTCCGCTGGATGCGGTCCCACTGCCCGGCTGCGCGCGCGGAATTCATGTTCGACCAGAACAGGTTCTTGAGCCGGCGCGGCGACGAGAAGTCGACCATCCGCGGCTTGTCCTGCCCGGTGGGATCGATGACCGGGCGCCTGCCCCACCAGCCGAGACGCCGCAGCTCGGGCTCGATGCCGGCCTTCCAGGTCTCCAGGCCCTGGCCCTTTTCGAGCGCGGCGCGGATCGAATCGCGGAAGGCGGTCAGCAGTTCAAGTTCGGTCGCCTTCGCCACGGTGAAGGCCGAAGCGTGTTCCTCGCCCCAGACGTCCAGCCAGGAGAAGCGCGGCGCGAGCTGCTTCCCCTCGAAATAGGAAAGCACCTCCGGCGCCGGCCCGAAACCTCGCTTCGGCTGGGCCTCCTCAAGCCCGGCCATGGCTCAATCCTTGATGTCGCCGAGCCCGCGCGCGATCGAGGTCGCGATGGCGAGCTTCTCGGCAAGCGGCCGGCCGTCCAGCTCGAGCCCGTGGAGCGTATCGAGCAGATCGTCGAACGACGCGGCACTATCGGCCGTTGCCAACAGCTTCTCGATCATCGGTGCGAGCAGCGGCTGCCACCCTTCCATGACTTCGTCGAGATAGTCCTGGACATCGTCCACCGCCTCGGTTGGCCGATCGGCGGCCAGACGCGCTGTGCGCAGGCACGATCCGCAGCGGCAGCCGCCGACATGGCCGGCGAGTTCGGCCGTCGGATCGGCCTTGCCGCCGCCCTTGCCTTTGCCGTTCTTGACCGTGCCCCTCTTGGCTGCGGCCGGATCGGGCTCGCCGTCATCGGTGATGTCATCGGGCAGCGGTACGACGGAGCTGGGCGGCGCCAGAAGTTCGTCATCGGTTCCGGGCTCCGAGAGGCCGATGCGCTCGCGCATTTCCCGCTGCGACACCTTGAGGCCGAGCGGCACGAGGCTCTTCACCGCCGTCGTTAGCGCCACAACATCCTCCGGCTCGGCAACCGGCATGTCGACATTGGGATAATTGGCCTGCGGCCCGAAATTCAGCGCGACGAAGAATGGGATCAGGTCGCGATTGAGCGTGTTGCAGATCTGGCGGCAATCGGCGCGCTGGATGTCGAGGCGCACCTCGTTGTGGATTTTTGCCTGCCCGAGGGAGGCGCCGTCGTCCGAGGTCATGGTCTGGCCGACGACGAGCTTGGAAATCGACTTGTCGATATAGCCGGTGAGCCCGCCGAACACAGCCTCCCCCTGGCTGCCCTTCACCTCCTGGAACACGATCTCCATGCCGGCCGGAATGATGGCGGCCGCGTCATTGGCGATCGAGGCGACGGCCCGTAGAAGCGTCCGCTTGTCCTTCTCCGAAGCGCTCGGATGATATTTGCCGATCCGGAACGGCATGCCGTAAACCTCGGCAAAGGCCGCCCAGTCCTTCAGGCCCAACGACTGGATCAGGAACCCCCATGCGGCGGCGCGCGCGAAGCCGCGGCGAATCGGGATGCCCATCTTGGTGCGCGGCAGATGCCGCAGGAACTTGCCCACCGGCAGCGGCACGCCGTCGAACTGCCCGTCGACGGCGAGGCGCAATTCGGTCATGGAGGCGCGGTCGAACTGGAAATAGCGTGGATCGCGCCATTTATATTCGACCGGCTGCAGCAGGCCGTCCTGGTACTCCCATATCAGCTCGACGACGGAGAGGCCCTTGGCGATGCCATCCGTCATCGCGCCGACCGCATCGAGCAGGCCGGGCTTCTCGACCAGGGCGCGCACCGCATCCGTGATCTTCGGTGCGACGCTTGGCAGGGCGTCGACGGAGATCTCGACGCCCTCAATGGCGAGGCGCCGGGTCTGCACCTGGCTGGCATAGTGCAGGTAGCGCTCCTCCATCTCCTCCGCGAGGGTGAGATAGTCGCGCATGTTGCCCATGCTGGCGCTTTTCAGGATCGCCGCCAGCCGCTCCGGCGTCAGGCCGGAGGCGACACCGTCGGACAGCGTGTGTCGCACGCCCATCACCGTCGGCGTCGCGATCTCCTGGCCGAGCGTAGCGCGCTCGATCGGGCGGCCATCCGGCCCGAGGATGGAACTCACCATAGCGCGCGCCTCCCGGTCGAACGGTTCTCGGGCACGACCTGTTCGAGCCAGTCTTCCTGGATAAGGTCGGAGATCGGCTCGTAGCCGTAGGTCGGCAGATTGGCGCGCGAGGCGGCATAGCCGAGCATGCCGGCGATCGAGGAATCGCCGTGACGGTCGAAGCCGTCCGAGCCCTTGAAGCGCATGTCGTCGGGAACCTTGATCACGCCGCCGACATAGGAGAGCGCCTGGTGGTCGCGAAGCACGTCCTCATGGCGCGGGATCAGGACCGTTCGGTCGACGAACGCCTCGACATAGGGCGGAGCGTTCAGCCGGTACCATTCCACCGAGAGCTTCACCTCGACGACAAGCGAGCCGTAGCGTTGGGCCGCCACTTCCGCGAGATACGCGCCGTTGCCAGTGGCATCCATCATGCCGCCAGCCATTCGCGGTAGGCGATCGACGACATAGAAGAAGATCTCGCGCTGCTGGTCGAAGGGGACGTTGCGAAGTTCGACCAGGAGAGCGCATCGACGAACCAGCGACGGCTCGATCGCGAAGACCTTGATGTCGGTGACATCGCCGGACCGCGCAAAATCCTCGCCGAAGACATGCTGGAGGTGCGGATCGAGGCTCGCCAGCACGGGGGCCAACTCGCGCTCGCAGAAGTCCCGCGCCTCGGCCTTCCGGATATGTTCGGGAGCGTTTTTGAAGGCGTCGTCCCGCGCCCAACGCACGATCGGCGCCTCGATCATGCAAGCCTCGATCTGGATGCGCGTCAGCGCCGATCCCTCTGCCTCGGCCGGAACACAGTCGAGTTCCTGCTGCATTGCCGCCGTGCGCGGGCCGTATGCCCCGCGGATCTTCGCTTCCCATTCCGCCTCGCCCTGGGCCGTCCAAGGGACGCCCTTCATCAGGCAGACGCGTCGGAAAAGCCCGTTTTGAACGGCCTTCGAGAAGGGAATGAAGTGGAGGCTGAAGGGAACCTTCCCGGCCTTCGCCTCGCGGATCAGTTCGTTGAATGGGTTGAGCACGCCGTTATGGGTGGAGATGACGCGGATGCGGCCTCCCCAAATCAGGAGAGCGTTCACGGCGTCCAGCACCTCGCGGACATCGCGATGGAACGCCGCCTCGTCAATGCAGACCGTACCCTGCAGGCCGCGGATGTTCTCTGGCCGTGACGACAGCGCCTCGACGCGGAAGCCGGAGCCGAAGCGAACGCGGAAGGCAGCGATCAGCTTCGTGCTGCCGTCGGCCTGCTGATCTTCGAACAGGAACTCCTCGACCTGCGCGAGCTGCTTCACCACCACCTTGGCAAAATGCGCGACATAGCCGATGAACTCGCGGCCCTTGTCCTTCGTATCGCCGATGTAGAAATAGTTCTGCCCGCCGGCCGAGCGCTTCGCGGCGGAGATCAGCGTCGCGTCCAGCGCCTCGGCAAAGGTGATGCCGGTACGACGCCCCTTCTCACCGAGCTTCAGATCCGAGTCGTCCTCGATCCACTCGGCCTGGTGGCGCATGAGCACGCCATCCGCCAGCGGGTCGAGGTTCTCGGGGATGTCGGCACCGCGCGGCAGCTCCTCGAGGAGCGCGTCCGGAGAGCGGCCGAGAACCGGATCGGTCATGCTGCCTCCTTCGGCCGCACGCCCAGGAAGTCGCGGCGCAGCTGCGCCACGGCCTCTTCCGAGAGGCCTTTCTCCTCGGCAATCTTGTCGATGACCGCAGCCGTCTTCTTTTCGTACTCATCCATGAGCTTGAGGCGATCGGCCGAAATCTTTTGACCTGAGACGGTGGCCAGGTAAGCCCGCGACAGCTCCATGGATTCCTTCGTCGTCCGGTTTTCCGGCTGCTCCTCTGCCAGTTCGAAGATCAGCGTTTTCAGCATCTCGCCGAGGATCAGGGTGCTCTCGTTGATGTCCTTCGGCGACAGCTTCGCGCCGATCGCCTGCAAAACGGCGTCGCGCTCGCTCTGGCGACGCTGGCTGCTGGCCATGCGCATGGAACGCCGGTTGAAGGCCGAGCGCGAGATCGGATCGAGCCCTTTGGCTTCGAGCCTATCGTTGAATTCGAACAGGATATCCGTCTGTGTCCGCTTTCGAGCGGCCAGCTCCTGCATCGCCCAGATCACGTCGTCGGCGGCTTCCTCCGGCAACTGCTCGATCGACGATAGACGTCCGCGGCCCTCGCGCTCCGGCCGATCGGCCATGTCACACCTCCGGCCGCGACGGCCGCCGGATGCCCTCGATCGCAATGCGCCGATCGAGGTGACGGCTACCTTTCTCCGTCAGTCGCGCGATCTTGACGGTGCCGGCATCGGTGAGCGTGACCGCGCCGGCCTCAGCCATCCATGCCAGCTCGTCATGTACCCAGGAGCGTTCCTTGTAGATCCCGAACATGTCGAGGACATCGACCAGCCGCGACGAGGTCAGCGTCTCGTTGATCTCGTCGGCGAGCGCCCGCAGCATGATCAGCCGGGCCTCCTCCCGCATCTTCCGGCGCAGCGTATCAGCGCGCTGCTGCTCAATGTCCGACATCACCGCGCCCCCTTCTCCAACATGAATTCCTGCAGGCGATCCGAGATCGCCGCGACCGGGTGCAGTCGCTCCGACAGAACCGAGATTTCCATCTTGAGGGCAGCCAGAGTCAGCTCCATCCGGTGCGTCACCTCCTTGTCGGGCAAGTGACGCATGTCCGTCTCAACCCGGTCGAGACGACGCGCGCCGTCGGCGATGCGGTCGGCAAGTTGCTGGTCCGCGGCGGCCCGCGAGGACGCCTCCGTCGCCTTGGCCTGCTCAAACTCGGCGCGCGGCACGAGACCGGTCCGGATGATCCAGCCAGCGGCTGGCATGAGAACCGTCGTGTAGGCGAGCGCGATCAGCGGCCACCAATCCCTCAGCCATTCCGGCATCACGCCTCCAGACGTCGGCCGAAGATGGCCTTGGCCGTATGGCCGCCGCCATAGATCGTGAGCCAGATCGCCGAAATTCCGATGACGTTGTCATAGGGGACCGCGACCGAGAGGCCGAACAGCGCCTGCATCCACGGCCCGACGATGAAGCTCTGCAGGATGATCGCCGCGATCAGCCACGACAGCGCCGGGCGCCAGCCCCACGAGATCCAGCCCTCGGACGATTCCTTCGCCGCGAGCTGGCCCATGAGCTGGAGCCCCGCCTGCTCCAGCGCCGCCCATTCCGGCGCCCGCTCGGCCTCCAGGTCGTTCAGCCGAATCGTTGCTTCGTCCGGGTCTTTCTCGATCTGGCGGGCGACGGCCGCCGGCGTCGGCTCGACGCCGAGCGTCTGGGCGATGGTCTCGCCGACGACGCCGCCGACAGCGGCGCCGAGCGGCCCGCCGATGATCCCACCGAGCGTCTTGGCGCCGATCTGCGCCAGCGGGCCTGCGATCTGCTTCCAGTCGAGATCCATGGTCCTGCCCCTACTTCGCGACGGCGACCATCGCCGCCGCCATTTCGCGGCGGGCGTTCGCCCGGCGATAAAGGATGATGCCGCAGCCGATCAGCACGACGGCCGCGACGGCCAGGGCGCCGAGCGCCAGCCAGTCGAGGCCGCCGGCCTGGACCGTGGCGGTGCCGCCCGTGACCGCGCCGCCCGCGACCGAGGCATTCGACGCCTTGTTGTCGTTCGCGGCCTTGCGGGTCTCGTCCGCGGCGCTGGTGAGCACGGCCTCGGCGGTCGCGCCGGCCATCAGCAGCGCCCGCGCCTTGACCTCGCCGACGCGCCGGCCCCAGCCCTTGCCGAATGTCTTCCAGCTGGTGAGGCTACGCAGGAACGACAGACGCGCGCCGCAGATCGCATTCACGACCGCCTTCGGCTCGGAAGCCGACGCCGCATAGATCGTGGCGGCACCGATCTTGCCGTCGACCTTCGCGCCGACCGCCTTCTGCAGCGCCTTCGCCGCGCGCGACACGCCGGAGTTCACGCCATAATCGAACGTCGCGAGATCAGGGCCGGCGGCGAGACTGTCGCCCCGGATCGGCCGCCAATAGTCGCGCTCGTAGATCGCGGCGATCTCGTCATCGGTGAGGCGGGCAATGTCGAGGTCGGGATAGGCCGAAGCGGCGATCCCCTTCATGGTGCCCTTGAGCGTCCCCTTTCCGACCTTCCCGCCGGTCCAATTGCCCGGATCGGCGCGGACGGTCGAATAGCCGCCCTCATAAGCGAGGGTGACCGCGAGGCAGGCGGCGAATTTGGGGGTCGGCATGGACGGGCTCCGAGCGCTTCGGTGCCGTCCAGACTGGTCGAACGAGGGTGGGAAAATGGCCGGGAAGTAATTCCCCCCCCCTGCCGGCCTGGGAGGTGGGAGGATCGATGTCCGATCCTAGCGCGGATCGCGCGAAACGCTAGAGCAGCGTCCCCTGCGATCCGTTGCGTTTGGCGCGGGTCTTGGCTCGCCGCATGCGGACGGCCCGCATCGTGACGCCGGCCTCGCGCGCGGCGAGGCGGATGGAGAGGTCCGGCCGGTCGCAGATTCGCGCCACGCGCCGCCGCAACTGGATGACGGCGCCATCCGCGCCGCGTGGCAGCTCCAGCCAAAGGCCTCCGCGCCCGGTGCAGATATGGCGGGACAACTGGTCGGCCGCGTCCGCTCCGATCGCCTGCACGACGCGCGATGTCGCCCGGAACCGGCGCGGCACATATAGCCGCTCACCGCCGCAAGCGGCGACCAGCCTCGCGGCCGCCGCGTCGCCGATGACGCCTGCGAGCTCATCGAGGGTGACATAGAGATCGTCGGGCACCTCACCTCCCCAGTATCGGCAGGATGGTGACGACGCGATGGTCGCGGACGACATAGCGGACGCCGTCGAGCACGACCGTGACGTTGCCGCGCTCGTCCAAGCGCTCGGCGAGGCCTACCGAGCGGGTAACCTTGCCGACGATCTGGCGGCGGATCGCCGCGACATCGATCCCGTGCGCCCGCTCGATCCAGCGCACCACGGCATGATCCGTGACCCCGATCGGCTGGTTCACGATCGGCCCTCGCACCAGCTCCGCCGCCGCTCGCCGTGATACGGCCGGGCGAGGCCTTCCGAAATCAGCACGCGGGCGACATCGACGCCGTCGGCGCGGACGATCGCCAGCGTTCGCCGGTACTTGTCGAGGCGGACCGAGCGGATGATCTCGACATCATCGGTCGCCAGCAATTCGGCCAGCCGATCCCGCGCCCTCATGGCGAGACGCTTTTCTTCCCGGCACTTTCCGTGCAGCTCCGGCGCGTCGAGCCCGATCAGGCGGATGCGCTCGGCGCCGAGCCGGACGGTGTCGCCATCGACGACGCGAAGCGACTCGCCAACCTGCAAGCGATCCTCGCTGGCCGGATGCGCCGGTGTCGGCTGAAGAGCCAAGGCGGCAGCCAGAAAGCCAGAAAGCCAGAAACCCTGAAAGCATGACTTCATGATTTCATGGCCCGGATCTGGGCGCCGAGATCGGCGCTATACGTGTCCAGGTCATAGATCGTGCCGTCCAGTTCGGTCGGCAGGCCGAAGATGATCTGGAGCTGGGCCGCGACGACCGCCTTCTTGGTCGAGTGCGGCAGTGCACCGCGACCGGGCCATTGCACCCCGGCCTCGCGCGCCAGCCAGGCCTTGATAGCCTCAATCACCTTGTTGCCGTCCTTCGGATCGCGGACCCACGACACGTGGTCGATGCCCGTTTGACGGCGGACGAAGGCGATCAGCGCCGTGTCGTGCCGATCCTTGACCACGCCGAGGTTCCAGCCGGCGATCCACAGCGCGCGGATCTTCGGGACGAACGGCCCGTCCAGATGCACCGCGCCGCGTTGGCGCCGCTCGCTGCGTTCTTCGGCGGTCTTCTCCTGAGGCCGATAAGGACTGGTGACGGTCCGCGAGGCCGGCGGCGTCGGCTCGAAGCCGAGGCGCCGGAATTCGGCGAGCACGGCGCTATGCTGGGCCGGCGTCATGTCCTTCGACGAACTGACACCGGTGACGCGGTGCAGCACCGCCCGATAGGTCTCGTCGTCGAGACCCAGCTGCTTCTTGGCGACATGGATCGCCGCGTTCGGGTTCATGCGATGCCTCCTTTGGCTTCGGTGATTTGGGCCTTGATCGCTTCCCAGCTTGCGTAGAAGGTCTCGATCTCGGCCGCGCTGGGGTCGGCAAGTCGATAGAGCCGGCGGTTCTCGCGGCGCGTCGCAGGGTCTGCGAGCCTCCAGCACTTGCCGCAGATGATCTGGGCGTCATCGCCGTGCTTCTCGGCCGGCGCGGTGCGGCAGCAGAACGGGATCTCGCAGGCGATGCGGCCGGGCTTGGTCATGCTGCGTCCGCCTCCTCGCCGAGCCGGGAGAAGAAGGTGCGGATCGCCAGTTCGTGCGGCGCGAGATCGCGAAGGGCGGCTTGCCAGGAAGCCAGCACGTCAGCGGTGCGTCGCGAATCGACGAGCGAGCGGCCGATGACGCCGGCCGTGATGCGGGCATCGGGATCATGCGATGCCGCGATCTCCAGGCGCGCGTGAAGGACTTCGAGCGCCTCGATCCCCATGGCCTCCTGAGACGCCAGCGCGACCAGGATCGCGGCGAACTCACCAAAGCTTGCCGATGGGAGGCGGATCGAGGCGCCGGCCATCAGTTGGCCCTCGCAATGACGGTGGCGCGGCCGGGCGGCACGATGAAATTGCCGATGCCGGAGATGCTGACGACGATGAAATCGCCGGGCAGCACCGTCGCGACGCGGCCCGTCGCGCTCGCCACGCCATCGAACAGCGTGAACTCGACGAGGTCGTGAACAGCCGGGACATCTGTCGTCCTGGCCGGCCGGAGATCGGCATATTCGAACATCTTCAGGACGTCGTCGGTCATGCTTGCGCTCTTTCCAGCAGGCGGTGATCGGCGTCGGTGCGCGCGGCAACGAGCGAGATCTTCGGCCATGCGATCTGCACCACGCAGGGATGTCTGCAGTCGGGGCAGTCGATCGTGAGACCGTGCGTCCAGGCGTAGCCGTCGGCGTCGACCGGCACGCGCTCGGCGAGATCCTTCCAGGCGTCGACAAGGTCGACGACGGAGATCCGGGCGGCGCCAATTCCGGTGGATTGGCAGTGCGGGCAGCACGGCACGACTTCGTCGCTGATCAGCTCAGAGACAATGCGAGGGCGAGTCACGATAGCAGCCTTCCGACTGGCGATGGTCCGGGACCGGATACACCGGCCTCGATCGCGATTTTCTGCGCGGCTCCAAAGCCGGAGGCGCGCACGCTGTCGCGGAACTTCCCCGATGCCGATGCGACGGCTGGCAGATTGTCAAAGGTGATACCGCGGCGCTCCAGCTCGGCTTTCAGCGTCGCCTGCTGGTCGGCAACGAGATCACGCGCTCCGCCGGCCTCGCCACCCTTGCGCTTCCAAAGCCCGGCAATGAGCTTCGCCTGGATCGATATCGAAAAGCCTTCTAGAAACGCCTTCAACGCCTGGGCGCGCGTCTTTGGCTTCCGCCGCGACTGGTACGCCGGCGATGTCTTGAACCGGGTCACGGCGGTTCCGGCTGCGCGGCGAACGACCTCGTGGACATACTCCGCGATGAGCACGTCGGCTTCCCGGCCGAAATACACGTAGCGCCAGCGCCCGCCATCGCGGAGCAGATACCCGTAGCAGTCCGCGAATTTCGCAACGGTCTTCCAGACCGCATCAAGCGGCGAGCGGCGCGCGCCGAGTTCAACGGCGATCTCCTCAAACGCGCCGCGATCCAGATCGGCCTCGCTGATCCCATGTTCTTCCATCAGGGAGGCTGCCTTTTCGGCAGCCGCCATCGCCTCGGCCTCGGTGCAGCCATTGGCGGTGGTCTTCGCCCGCAAGGCGCCAAGCTTGGCGCGAAGTTTAGAAAGATCGGTCATGATCCCTCCTATCCGTCAGCAACAGTGGCCCTGCCGGCCTCTTCGGTGCCGACCGAGCAGGCGCGTCCTGGTCGCGCTGGGTCTCGGCGAGGTCCTGCAGCAGCATGCCGAGCCGCAGCGCATCCGTGACATGCAGCTCGATCTTGAGGACGGAGCCGACCTTGGCCGATGCGATCGAGAAAGATTTCAGGCGCGCCTCGCTGGGCCGCCAATAGAGGCCGGGGACGCTCATGCAGCACCTCCCGCAAACCGCTTCTGAGCGCCAGCGCGCCAGTTGCGAAGCAGGGTGGCGGCGCCGCCGGTGCTGGAGGCGCGGACGCCTGCCATGGCGAGCGTCCAGGCGTCGCCTCGACGGCTGATCTTGGCACCCTCCGAGTGCGCCAGTTGGTCGAGGATCGCATTGCCCGCGCGGTGATACGCGCGGAGACCTTCATAGTCTCCGGGTCCCCACGACGGCAGAGTTACCAGCCCCGTTGTGACGACATCGATCAGGCGAAAGAGATCACCGTCGCCACCCGTGCTGACACCCGGCTGGGCGAAATACTCATGATCCCAAAAGATGATCTGCCCCGAGAATACGGCGGTGCTGGGGTGTTCATCCATCCAGAAATCGCACATGTCGGCCCAATCCTCGAAGCCGTCGCGCTCGGCAAAGAGGTCAAGTTCGCCGGCCGTCCGATACGTCCACGGCCCGCACTCGATCCGATCCAGATGGACGAAGATCCGGATCGGCCCGACGAGCAGACATTGTGGCGCGCCAATCAGCCGGCAGGTGCGGGTGCGCATGCCTTCGTAGAGCTGGACCGGTTCGCCGGCTCGCGCGTGCCGGGCGCGATCGGCTCGGATGGTGTGGCGCTTCGATCCATCCTCGATCTTCGGGATGAAGCGCGCCTTGAAGGAATAGGCGACCATCGCTCAGCCCCCCCGCTGGATGTTGAGCGAGCCGAGCCGGAAGTTGTCCTGCTGCAGCTCGGCCGCGATCGTGTCGTAGGCCTCGCTCGCGAGTTCCGGCGTGGTGAACCGGAGCGTGATCACGATCTCGCCGGCCCGGTCGTACAGGTCGGCCGAAGACCATTCGAGGCAGCCGGCCTCGGCCAGCGGGCGGGTGACGTTTTCGACTTTCACAGCCATGGTCAAACCTCCTCAACCTCGAAGGGGTCGGGCGTGCGGAGGACCATCGGGCCGATCTTCACCGAGCCCGATTTCATCGCCGCCAGGATCCGGTCACGGAAGGCGTCCGCGAGCGCCGAATTCGCGAGGGCGACCCGGAGCACGACCTCGTCCGTGAAATAGTCGATCTCGAGTTCGACTGACTTGACGACGTCGGGCGAGGCCAATGCGTCCTCGGCTGTGTGGATCGTGGTTTCCATCGTCCCGCCCTCACGCTGCAGCAAGGTCGATGGTGATCGGGCGCCAGGCGCTGTCGACGCTTTCGCGCTCGTGGAAGCGGATATAGGTCTTCGACCCGATGATCCGGATCGAGTCCCGCACCGCCCGCATGGCCGACTGCCAGCGCTCATCCTCGATCGCCACGCGCAGCAGCATGAAGATCTCGGCGCGGTTGATCTGGCCCTCTTTGTCGACGGAGAAGGCGCGGTTGACGATCGCCACCAGTTCGTCGCGCGAGCCGGTGGTCCACTCGGCCAGACAGGCATCCACGAGCCGCTTTGCCGCCTGCAGCTCCGGCCCGAAGGTGAGCTGGTCGGCGACCTGGACGGTGACCTTCAGACGGCCGTCGAATGTGGTCAGGGAGATATTTCCCTTCGGCCCGCCGAGCGTGGCCTTGTATTCCTGCGCGATCAGCGCCTGCAGCGAGCCGACGTCATCAAAGCAATGACCCTTGAACCGGGCGATCTGGCCGGAGAGGTCGCGGGCATGGTCGACCATCTTGCGGACGGTCTCGTCGGTCAGCTTGTCGATCGGTTTGACGGTCGACACGGGGGCGTAGCCGTTCTTGCTGTCGACCATCATCAGCTTGCCGCCCACGTCAAAGACGCCGGGCGAGACCTCGGGGAACGGCACGGCGCTCGGGGCGATATCAGTCATGGTCATGATCAGATCTTCCTAGGGCTAAGGCCGCGCGCTGGCGGCAGGTGGTTGCGGGCGGCGTGCCGGCGCACGGCCGCCACGACGGTTGCGTGGTGCCGATCGCCGAAGGCGCGGCCGATCGTGGGAAGGGACAGCCGGGTGCGGCGGGCGACCTCGTACATCGCCTCATGGCGCGCCTGGGAGAGCGTCCGGCCGCGCGAGCGCGACAGGATGTCGTTGACCGTCAGGCCTAGACCGGAAGCGATCTCGGCGATGATTTCGGCCGCGCTGATCTGCGAGCCGGGCACCGCCCGGATCGGGATCACGCGCGCCCGGCGCGGTCGGTCGAGGGCACCCAGCCGCATGAGTGCGGCGAGCGCCCGACGCGGTGACTTGCTACCGGATGCCAGTCGCGCGAACAGGGCGGCGCGATTGACGCCGATCTTTCGAGGCGGTTCGGCGGCCGGCCGCTCGACGTGAACAAGCGGCAGGTTCATGACGGCCTCGCCGGAAAGGCGACGACCTTGCCGCCCTGCGGCAGGATCGGCGCATGGCGGCCGATCGCGGCCAGGCTGTCGAGGCGCTCCTCCATGTTGCGAGCCTCAATCTCGAAGGCACGCAACATCATGACGTGGCCCTCGACACCCTCGGGGCTCATCTCGACGCCGCTGCCCCGGTACTCGTCGAGGTGGCGGCGCATTTCGCGGATGGAGTCGGAGAGCATCAGATCGCCTCCCCGGAACGGTTGCGCCAGGCCGAGCGGATATGGTCGGCAACGACAGGGGTGCCGCCGCCGGCCGCGATCATCGCGGCGAGGCGCAAGGTCTTGTCGATTTGGCCGAGCGTGCCCGGCTTCCGGCCGATCGCCGCGAGCAGGCGGCGGCATTCCCCGTCTTCTACCTCCCAGGCGTCGAGCAAGGCGGCGATGTCGCCGTCGAGCGGCGCCATCCGTTGCATCCGCTTGCCGACACGGCGATGGATCTGGCCGTAGCCGGCGCGCGGCTCCGGCTTGCCGAAGCGCGTATAGACCTCCTCATTGCCGACCAGCGCGATGCCGCAGCCATAGAGATCGAGGAAGTAGCGGAGCTGATCGACGCTCTTGTCGGCAAGGTTCTGCGCCTCGTCGACGATCAGCAGCGTATGGCGGCCGTTGCGCTTCAGCCGCTCGCCGATGGAGCGGTCGAGCCGCGCGGGGTTGCGCTCCGGCACCTCAAGCGCCTGCGCCAGCTCCTGGAGCATCGCGTGCACGCCTGACGTCGTCGGCCGCATCGTGACGACGAAGACGGCCGAGCGACCCGACGCATATTCGCGGCAGGTGGTGGTCTTACCCATGCCGGCCGCCATCGTGGCAACGATCAGTTCGGGCGAGGATTGCGCGTAGGCGAGCGTGTCGATCAGCTCGCGGGACGACGGCGTCTCGACGAAGCCGGGCGCCTTCAGCGCGGTCAGGGCGAGCACCTGTTGGCGCGCGCCCTCCATCGTCAACAGATAGCGACGCACGCGCTCCGTCGTATTGATGTAGGAACCGGCATAGGTGCCGTCGATCCACTGCGTCAGCGTGGGTAAGGGAATGGTCGACCCGCGGGCGACATCCGAGCGCGTCAGGTTCTGCGTCATGGCATGGGCGACGATCTGACCACGCACCTCGCGCCAGTCCCGCAAATCGGCGTCCAACAGCTTTGGCGATCCTTTCGGCTCGCCCCAGCCGCCCGCCGGCTCTTGTCCCGAAGTTTCCGACATGAGATGGTCCTTCTGTTTCGTGACTACATTCGGGGGTGGCCGTCTCTAGCGGCCGCCCCCGTCTTCTTTTTGCCGGAAGGGCACGACGTCCCCCTCCAGCATCCGGACGGCACGGCCGAAGGCCTCGCTGTCCCAGACTTCGGCTTGGCCTGGCCGTGAACCAGCACCGGCAACCATGCGGACGACCTTCGGCATGACGGGCTCGATCGGCGGCGGCGCCGGCAGGAAGGCGGCGGCCTCGTCGATGGTGAGGCGCTGCTCCATGTCCAGCACGGCGCGGCGAGCCTTCACGAACTGACGTTTGCGGCGGCTATGGTCCGAGGCCGCCTCGCTGTCGAAGAACCCCGTCTTGTCGATGCAGTCCGCCTCGCAGAGGAACGATCCGTCCTGCCGGTAGATCGCGACGGGCAGGTGCAAATTCTGCGGATCGAAGCGGACCGTGACCCGACGCCCGGCGAGGTCGGCGAGCGGTTCGGCCCAGTAGCGGTTGTTGGCGAGGTGGATCTCGCCGGTCGGGCGGAGGCAGGTGACGCCCTCGGCGCCGAGCAGGAAGAGCCGGCGCTGTTCGGCTGTCGCCCGGCGGACCAGCGTCCCCGGCGCCTCCAGGCTCTCGCGGAAGGTTTCGGCGAAGGACCTGCCATTGCAGACGGCGGAACGACGGCCCTGTCGAGCGTTGTGCCGGGCGATCTCCGCCTTCACCAGCGCCGCGAAATCGTCGATCGGGATGGCCCGCTTGCCGTAGTTCTCCGGCTTTGCGACCGGGCTGTTGCCGGTATAGGCGCCCTCGCATTTCGGGTGCTTGGCGATCTCCTCGCACATGTCGCGGAAGGCGCGCTCGATCGGCTTGGCCTGGCCGTGATAGGGCGTCGCGAAATGGACCTGGACGCCGAGCGCCACGAGCACACCGTCTGGCTTGTCGTCGCGCATCTTGAAGCGGAACCGCGTCTTCGCCCCGTTTGTCAGCCAATGCGAGGCGAAGTGGCGACCATTGTCGAACACGACATGGTCCGGCACGCCATAGGCCTCGATCATGTCGGCGAGGCAGAGGCGCACCGCCGTCCAGTTCTCGGAACGGTCGAGCCGATGCGCGACGATCATGCCGGAATGGAGATCCTGGAAGGCCGTCATCATGACGCGGCCGATCGTGCCGTCCTGCCAGCGCACGAACACGTCGAAGCGGTGACCGTCGGCGTTGACCGCCTCCATGGCGTGGAAGATCGAGCGGTCGCGCGTCTGGTGCGGGAAGATCGCGCTCGCGGCCCGCGTCCCCTTGCGGGCAAGCGCCTGGACGCTCGGCGGGAACTGCGCATCCAGACGGCGCTTGAGCGTCTTCGCCGAGGGGATCGGCGACCATCCATGCTCGCGCGCGGCGTCGAGCATCCGACCATAGCAGGCCTCAAAGGCTGGCTGGGATTTCCGCATATAGTCCGCGACGAGATAGTCCCAGGCGCGTGGATCGCAGTCGGCCTTTGCCGTGCCGCCCTTACGCTGCGGCGCCAGCGCGGCAAGCCGGTCGGCACGGGCGACGGCCGCCGCCGTCTGAAGCCAGCGATAGAGGGTGCGGACGGGCGTGCAGGTGCGGGCGGAAACCTGAGAAATGGCGGATTGACGGCCGATCTGAGGCGACAGCGTCTCTACGAGATCGACGGCGGCAAGGCGTGATGCCGCCTCGTCCTTCGCCTTCTGCGGCAAGGCCTCGAAAGCCTGCCAAACGAGGCTCAAACTGGCTTCGACCGCGTCTTCGTCGCCAGCGCGCTCCGCCTCGATAAGGCGACGCTGCGCGTCGATGGGCAGGAGGGATAGATGATACTCCCAGCCGCCGCCCTGGCGTTCGGCCGTGCGGGCGCGCTTGCGATCGGTTCGCCAGCCGTCCCGCAGCACCAGCTTGTTGAAGCCACGGACGCTGTCCGGCAGGGATGCCGATCCGACAGATAGAATGTCGTCGGGCGAGAACCACTCTCTCATGTCCGCCCCCGCCTACGCACGGTGACCGGCGCATGTTTCAATTCGCCCTTCAGCGTCTTGATCTGGTCAGTGATCCGGGCCTGCTCCTGCTGCAGGAGACCAAGCTGGGCAAGATGAGCCTCCCGCCCTTCCAGCACGATGAGCCCGTCATCTTCGACGAGGACACCCCAAAGCCAGTTGGCGCCTGTAGCGCGAACGAAGGCGACGAAGCGGGTGAGCGAGATGTCGTGTTCGGGCTTGGTCGGGGCGGTGTAGGCATAGAGCGCGTCGGCGGTCAGTTCGCGGCCCGTCATTTCCGAGATCTCGGCAGCGACGGCAAAGGCGTTCTTCGGCGATTTCTTCAGCGCCTCGCCCATAGCGGTCTTGATGCGGAGGGACAGATCGACCGGCCGGACGCGCTCGACCGGGCGGCGCACCGGGAACAGCTCCGCGGCGGCGAAGAGGTCGCCCTGTTCTGTTGGCCGGGCCGCGCGCTTGCCCATGACCTAGCGGACCTCCCGCCTGCGCGGATTGACGATACGATCGTGCGCGTCAGCATCGACACCGATCGTCTCCAGGAAGCGTCGCTTCTCCTTCGCAGCCATGCGGGACCAGAGACCGAGCATTTTTTCGCTCGTTACCGGCGGCGGTCCGATGCGCTCGCCCGGCTCGGCGAAGGCGGCCTTGATGGTCTCCGCCTCGCCGGATGTCAGCTTCTCCAGCGCGATCCTCTGGCTGTCGGGCGAGAGCTTCGAGAAGGCTTCGAGATCGCGTTGATGGTTCGCCAGATAGGTGCGACGGATGTCGGTGACGGCATCAGGGCGGAGGCCGGAGGCGATGTCGCAGGCGCGCTGCACGGAACGTTCGGATAGCCCGACTTTCTCCGCAACTTCCTCAGAAAACCGCATCGCCAACTTGGCGATCTGATTTTTCGCCTTGAATTCCGAGGACTTACGGTCGCCACCGTCCCGCGTTTGCGGGTGAAGCCGCTCCCAAACGCGCTTGCGCTCCGCCAGGAACAGCGCCCGATCGAGCGGACCGAGTTCGCGGCGGATCAAGTTCTCGTCGATTTCGGCGAGGCGGGCCTCGTCGTCGGTCATTTCCCGAACGCTGGCCTCGATATCCGCCCAGCCATTGCGGGCGACGGCAGCGAAACGGTGTTCCCCGAAGACCAGCGAGTACCGATCGCCGCTCGGCCGAAGCGTGATCGGCTGCAATTGGCCTTCCTGGCGCATCATCATGGCCAGCGCTTCGACCCATTCGGCATCGAGCGCGCGAAGGCGGTCAGCGGGGATGTCGATCAGGTTGAGTGGGACGTGAATCGTCGTCATGCAGCGGTCTCGAAGTCGGAGGGTCGAACGTCGCCGGCGCCGTCCAGTGTTTCGCTGGCGAGCCGGAAGAGCGTGTTGCGAGCGGCACGGAGGATCAGGAGACGCTGCGCCTTCAAGCCTCGCTCCGTGGGCGTCCGTTTGCCGGCCCGCTCCAGATCGGCGAGCCAATTGCGGTTCTCGAGATAGAGAAGTTCCAGCTCCTCATATTGCTGGCGGAGCGTCGGCCGGTTCACGCTGCAGCCTCCACGCGATGGGCGATCATCACGAACCACGAGCGCCACGACGGCGAGCGCTGGGAGAATTCCGCGACAAGCCGTCGCGCGGCTTCGACCTCGGCGATGCGGAGCGCCTCCTCGGCGAACCACGACGTGCCCGGTATCCAGACGAGGCAGCCGGAGGCGGCGGTCTCGAGCGAAATCTGTCCGGTGAAGTAGGAGAGGCCGGTCGGTGATTTCACATTTTGGGATGCGATGACGACAGCGGCCATCAGATCACCCCGAGCGTGATGGCGAGCACGAGCCATGCCGAGGCGGCTAGGAGGATCACCCCAGCCCAGGCCGAGAGCTTCACGCGATCGACCCGGCGCGTCATTGCGGCACCGACAGAATGATCTCGCCAACCTTGGCAGCGACGACCGCCCCGCTAAAGAGGAGCCCGACCGCGCCGAACTCGATCGCCAGAGCGATGACATCGCGCCGGCTCATCGATCGAAGGGCATCCAGAAGCGCGCGCATGCGTTGCGTCCCCCTATGTCTACGCGGCGGTGTGTTTCAGACTGGCCGCGCGGTGCCGGCCTGCGGTATGAAGGGAGCGCGGGGCGAATCCCGTGCGGTAGCGCTCCGGCCACAGATCGGCCGGGTCGACACCGAGAAAGGCGGCAATCGCTTTCTCGCCTGCCCGGTGCCGCCGGCGCAGGGCAACCTTCGTGGACGACGGTTCGAGGCCGTTTTCACGGGCGATTTCGACGAGGGTGCCACCTCGACGATGGACCTCCGCCTTGATCGCGTGTCGATCCCAGCCTTTCGGCTTTTGTTGTTGCCGCACCTGCTTATCCCCGACCTTGGAGCCGGCATTGGACGCCGGCTTTTTAGGGAGCATTAATCACTTTGGTGACGACCATAATCTCTTAGGTGATTTCCGTCAACGAGAACGATTGCTTTGGTGAAGACAAAATCACGCGTCACCGCAATCTCTTCAGAACCGCAGGTTTCAGGCGGGTTTTCCGATCGCCTGCGGGCACTTATGGATGGGTCGACACAGGCGGCT
The DNA here is from genome assembly GCF_026343945.1 of Kaistia algarum. NCBI lineage: Bacteria > Pseudomonadati > Pseudomonadota > Alphaproteobacteria > Hyphomicrobiales > Kaistiaceae > Kaistia > Kaistia algarum. Next base: position 364,560 of record NZ_JAPKNJ010000001.1, on the reverse strand, counting down.
TTTGCCACTGACGCCGGCATTTCGCAGGCGGGCATACACAAGCTTCTTCACGGAGGTGAACCGAATCTCGGCACTCTTATCGCTCTAGCGAAGGCGGGTGGCGTATCCGTTGAATGGCTGGCGACGGGCCGGGGCAACCGAATCCTCGCTGATGAGGAGGCCAGTGCGCTGACGGCAAGCCTCACGACGCACCTGAATGAGTTCGCCTTCGTGCCTCGCTATGAGGTATCCGCATCGGCAGGGCACGGTCTGCGTCCGATTTCGGAGGATATTTCCGAACGCGTCGCCTTCCGGGCTGACTGGCTCCGCGAGATCGGTGTCTCAGCGGCCAATGCCGCGGTGCTGACGGCGGACGGGGATTCGATGGAACCCCTGATCCCCGACGGAGCGCTAATGCTGGTCGACGTGTCGATCCGCGAGGTTCGCAACGGCTGCATCTACGTCATCGTCAAGGATGGCGACTTGTTGGTGAAGCGTGTGCACCGCAAAGTTGACGGAACCGTCTCGCTCATCTCAGAAAACGTGCGCTATGATCCCGAGATCATTTCCGCCGACATGCTCGACAAGCTGCATATCGTCGGTCGAGTGCGGTGGGTTGGACGGACGATCTAAGCGGGGGTGGGACGCTTGAGCATGAAGTGGCTTGTGGCGCTGGGCCTCGCCATCATCGCCTTATCCGGCACCCTTAGAATCGCTTCGGCAGAGCCGGATTCATGCGAGACGGAACTGCCCAAATTGGCCGGTTTCTATGATCAGTTGAGCGCCGACGGCCGATATCGACAACTCGTTGTTTCGGTGCAGCCGGATGATTGGTCGATCGATACCGGCATTGCTCAGGCGGTGACCGCACTACGGTGGGCTGCTGCGAACAAGCGAAGCTTCGGACTATGGGCCCAGGCCCAATGCTATGATCTGTCGAAGGCCACCGACGCGGAGCGCCGGATGTTTCTGTCTTGGAAGAGACTGTCTCCCGAGTTTGGTGAGGTCATCGTCAACATTGATCCGCCGCAAAGGTTCGCGGACGGCTTCCAGATCGTGCTCAACGGCATTCCGGATAATATCCGCACAAACGATCTTCTGGTCGTGGGCCGCTTCTCAGGCACAAACGACAAAGGCGCAGGCGACCTCATGAAATGGTGCGACGCCGGAGCCGCGACGAGCTTTCCGGCATTCTGTCGGGACGCCACTCCGCGCTTCTGTCGATCGACACACCGGGATGGTCGATGCGGGTGACGGCTCAAATTGCGAAGGCGCATTTGTTCCAGGTTCGACGACGCGATTTGGCGGCGTTCCGCCATTTTCCCGATTCTCCGGAGTTCCAACTTGGTGGGCCCAGCTTCGCACAACAAAGCCACTGTTTTCGGGCCTCGACCCGCCGTCTGACCAGCGCTCAAACCGGCCTCAAAGGCCGATTCCGGCCCTATTCAAAGGCCACTTGCAGCCGCTCAACCTTCCCGCGCGCCTTGCCATTTTCGCTGTCCGCCAGCCCCTTTGGGTGCCATTTCAGATGTCTACCGCCTCATCCGCTCTAGACACCACCCACGCCCCGGAAAACCGCGCCAATCCGCCATTTTCTCACGCAATCCCGCCTTTTCCTGCTCAATCCCGCCACCTGCCATTACTGATGTCCACCCACACTCTGCGTCGGCTTGAGCCATCATGGCGGCTTCCTTCAGTTCGAAAGCAGTCCAGCGAGCGAGAGCCTTGGCGCGTGCCTGTTCGTATGTCTCATTGATCGGAGTGGGTGTCGGTTTCGTAATCGACGAGTAGGAGAGACCCACACCGAGGCCGAGCAGAAAGCAAAGGGATGACGCGAGAAGTGCGGAAGAGCGGCTGGGCGACGACTTGAGACGACTCATGGTGCGATCTCAAAAAATGGCTCTGCAATTAGAGGCATATATTCCCCCGAGCGCAAACGCCAGCGCCCCCTGTGCCCCCCAGTTGAAGGCCCCCCGGCCGACGAGTTCACTATCATGACTGCCTCACACCACCCCCGCAATCCACCCCTCTTCGCCGATGCGGGTCTCAACTCCGTCAGTCCCGAGAGTGGACAGCGGCGGCACTGAGAAGACGCGGGCCCCGAGTCCCCTCAATCCGTTGGCAGCACGCAAAGCATCCCGCTGGTGCTCGTTGGCCGTCACGTCAGAGTGCTTTGGCCATATCGCTGGGTAGACCTCGACTAGTGCATGAGTTCCTGCTCTCGGTGCTTCGAATGGATGAACCGCAAAGGCTACCTCGCTCCGATCGCGCCGCGCGAGAAGTGAGCCGAGGGCTGCAAGGCCCGTGAGTGTCGAGAAGGCGACTGTCGCGCCGCTGCCGACATACCACTGGCTTATCGCCTGAGGGACGAAGGTCTCCACAAGCCGATAGTAGGGGACGCCACGGTCAAGATAGAAGCGGACATTGGTCCGATCCTCGTTGGTGCGAAACGGGCCATTGCCCTTGAATTTCGGCTGTGAGTTGATCGCGGATGATGACATCCCGGGCCAATTCGTGGGTGCGGAAGAGATCGTAGAGACGGTCGGCCAATTCGCGCCACGACGACGCGCCGAACACTCCCTGCATCGCGCCGTGTGGGTATCCGAAAGCGAAGTCGAGACCGATGCACACGGGTGAGACGTCGAGCTTCAGTCGCGATGCCAGCCAATCTGCAAGCTCGGGTCGGCTGCGTTTCTTCTGATGCCACCTGACAAGCGACGCGTGCGCTTCCGAGGCCTCAGCGACAGCCAGACCCGTGGACGAAGCGTGCGCCTTACCTCCACCGCTCCAGTCCACCCCAACATAGGAACTAAATTGCACCGTCATATCCGCACCTCCCCAAGCGCGTCAGACATTGGGCTGGGAGTGCGCTTCTGTCCAATGGACCTTGCCCTAGCGGACGTGTCCGTTTGGTCGCTCAAAGATGTCCAATAGAATGGTGTTGACATTTCGGACGCGACGTGACTCGATAGCCTGGAGCCTATCGGACATTTCGGAGCCCATCATGCTTATCGGTTACGCCCGCACCTCGACCATTGAACAGGAGGCGGGATTGCTTGCCCAGCGTCGCGACCTGGAGGCCGCAGCGTGCGAACGGCTCTATGCGGAGCACGTCTCCTCCATCGCCCCCAGAGAGCAGCTCAAGGCCGCAATGGACTTCGCCCGCGAGGGAGACACGCTCGTGGTCACGAAGGTTGACCGCTTGGCCCGCTCCACGGTCGGCCTGTGGGATATCGTGCGGGAACTGGACAGGAAGGGTGTGGCGCTGCGGGTGCTGAACCTTGGGGGCGAGACAGTCGACACCCGTAGTGCCACGGGCCGTCTGATCTTGAACATCTTCTCCGGCTTCGCCCAATTTGAGCGCGAGATGATGCTGGAGCGCCAACGGGAGGGGATCGCCAAGGCGAAGGCAGAGGGGAAATACACGGGTCGCAAGCCGACAGCCAAGCTGAAGGCGGACGACGCCAGGGCGCTGCATCGCGAAGGCAAGACCGTGACCGAGATCGCAAAGGCGCTCGGGATAGGGCGAGGCAGCGTTTATCGGGCGCTGGAACTAGCCGTTGAGCCATAGAAGGCAGCATCGCCAGTGCCGCCGAACCAAGCAGTGCCGCTAGGTGGTACGTTTTCTTCTCCAATCGAGAGAAGCCCTGCTGACGAGCGAAAAACTCGCCTCGAACGATCCGATTGTTTTTCGTCACGAACGGCAGTTCGAACTTGCAGCCCTGAAAGGGGTATCGCTTGGTCTGACGACTTTTCGACCATTCGAGAGAACCTTTCCGGCCCGACCGACTGAAAGAGGGGAGCATTCGCGTGTCCTTTTGGAGGGCGAGTAGCCTCGCACTGGACGTGAGGTTGACCGGAGATACCCCTCCGAGGCCTTCGCTATTCCGCAGCGCTCAATCCCGCGCGCCAATGACAGCTGTCATCGACGACAACGATTGATGATCCCAGCGTCCGGCGGAGGTCGGCTGAGTGTGACGACGATCCGAGATCGGTCCTTCGGGGCTGAGCGTGACTCGTTCGAATTGGGCTCTATGACAATCTGATGAGTGTCATGGTTCGCGCGCCGTAAGACCGGGTGGCAACTGCGACGCGCCGCTAGGGCGGAACGCGGTCGCCGCCCGGCCGGCTTCGGCCCCAACGATAATGCGAAAACTATGATCTCTGTGCAGAAGTTATCATAAGTATATGTTGTCGATACGAAAATAACCTGAACGCCCGCTTTTTATGTCACACTTTGACATACTCATAAAATGAAGTATATTTGGAACATCAACAAATGCATTCAAAAGATATGCGCAGCATCGAAGCTCAAGAACGTGAAGAAGAGCGCCGCAAGGCTGGCGCCTATATCAGGCACTTACGCCAGGCGAATGGCCTCACGCAACTCGAACTGGCTCAGCTGGTCGAAATCGGCTGGTATACGAATGTGGGGCAGATTGAGCAGGGAAAGACGGCGTTGTCGCCTAAGCAGATGCATTTATGGGCCGATGCGTTTGGCGTAGATCGATCGGTCTTCGCCAAGCGTCTTATGTTCCACTACGAGCCGCACTACTGGGAAATGATCTTCGGCAACAGCCGTAGCTCTAGAACCAAGGGCGCTTAGGCAGGACTGCCTCTCTGAGGAGAGATTCCAGACTGGTCCATGGGCCAAGCAGAACGCTGCCCTCTAGGTCTACACAGACCCAGCCATCGCGCGACCAATAGAAGCCAATTTCGAAGCCGAGCCGATGGACGGCCAACACGGACGGCTCTTCGTCGTCGAAGCACGCCTCCAGTTGCCAGTCGCCACAAGCAATCTGGACCTCCCGCACGGCTCTTGTGACAAACGGGGCGGACGGCACATAGTCCGAGAGATGAATTAGAGCGGACATCAACAAATCCTCTTGATGATCATCGAATCAATCTCAGGTTCAAGCCGTCGACGCAAGCCCCTGTTAGTTTTTTGCAATACGAATAGTTACAGTGACTACACCTATGATAGTTGCTGATCGATCAAATATGAAAGGAAAAGCATGATACATGCTCGCTCGGTGATGACTGAACATCTGTCCATCCGACTCTCGAAAGACGAACGCGCCATCCTCGCGGCGATTGCCCGACGCGTCCTCCCGATGGGTCAAATGACCCTTGGTGCGACCATTCGATTTCTCATCAGGGATTGGAGCGTTCGCAATCTTGCCTAGCCGTCCTCGCGTCTCCACAGCTCTCCATGCAGAGAACGATGCGCGCGCTTTTGAGTGACCCAATGCCGATCAATCGGACGGCCGATGAAGACGGTAGCGCGATTGTTGTTGTGACGCTGATGGGCGGCAAGAAGGCACGACTGTTCGCGGAAGATTTCGACCGCCTGATGGAGGAGGGGTACAGCCCCGTTTGGGACGTTTCCTCGTCTCGAAGCGCTCCGTACGTCTTCATCAGGGGCATTTCTACGAAGCGCGTCCCCATGCTTCGCCCGGCTGTCGCAGATCTTATCGTCCATCGAAAAAGGCGACAGAATCCAGCGACCAGCCGAGACGGCGACCCGCTCAATCTGCGGCGAGACAATCTGTTCATTCCGCCGTACGCAGCGAGCTAACGCCACGTCGGCTTCTCGACCCTGTCACCGCCCCGCGCGGCATGACTGACACCACCACCCGCCCGCCGCCCTTTAGGCGGTCCTATTTCGGACTCATGACACATACAGCCACCGAATCGACCAACCGCCGGCCCGACAGGACCAGCAGCATTGGGGCTTTCCCCGCCTCGACCATAGGACGTGCCGCCAAGCTTGCGTCGTGGAATCCAAATGCAGCGTTTGGATCGTCGCCTACACTCCTTGGAGCGGCCTAGCCTATGGCGAAGGAAATCCGATCCTCTCGTACCTCAATCCGAGGCTCGGGGATCTCCACCACGTCCCCTACCGTCCAGACGCAAGTCGTTCCTCGCGCCATCCCGGAGTTCCGCTCCACGGCCGAGGGACTGGACGGCCTTTCCAACGCCTTTGGTCAGTTCTTCGGCGCCGCCTCCGGCGCTCTGAGCAGCGTCCGCGACGGCATCATGATCGGCGAGCGCCAGCGTATCGAGCAAGAGAACGCTGCGCAGAAGGATCAAGCCCAGGGCGACTTCTATGCGGGCCGACCGATGGACGCTGCGCAGCAGGACGACCTCGACTACTTCGACACCTATCGGTCTCTGGTCGCCGGGCGCACCGGCTACGACGCGGTCCAGGATTTCAACAAGTGGTATCTGGAGGACTTCGCTCCGAAGAACCCGAAGGGCGATATCGTCGCCGCGCGGGACCAGTGGGTGAAGGACAACCTGTCGGGTGCGGAAGATCCCGCACTCGAAGGGCAGATCCTCGCGGCCTTCTACAAGGGCTCGGAACAGACTGTTGCGACGCACCAAGAGAACGCCGTCCGCATCCAGATCTCGCAGGGCGTCGACAACCTCAAGTCCGTCATCGCGGCCGAAGCGAAGGCTGGAGATTTCACTCCCGATCGCCTCGCGTTCTACGTCTCGGCCGCGCGCACGCTCGATCCGCTCAACCCGAGCGAAGCCGCTCCCCGTGTCGCCGCTGCGGTCTCCGCTGCGATCAAGCTGAACCCCGACAAATCGATCTCGATGCTGTCGGTGCTTCAGAAGCCCGGCACGGGAGTGAACGGCAAGTCGTTCGCTGAGTCCTTCCCCGACGCCTATGCGGCGGTCGAAGAGAAGGCCGTGTCGGATCACATGCAGATCAACACGATGGAGGCGCTCGGTGCCGTGAAGGCGCTCGACGAGCGCGCCCGCAAGATCGAGACGATGTCTCAGGACGAGATCAATGTGCTCGTCTCGGACATGATCGCGACCGAGCACAAGTACGGCGCGGGCTCAGCCATCGACGGGCTCATGGGCACCGTCCAGAAGGCTCTCGACAAGCGCGTGGATATCCAGCTCAACGTCGAGCATGTGGACGCGATGTTGAACGGTTCGCCGCTCGATGTCGACGTGATGAAGAAGTACCTGCCGACCTATCTGAAGGCGAAGGGCATCGACAGCATCCTGAGCGGCGATCCCGCCCAGGTCGGGCTGATCCTCGCGAAGACGAACGGCAACATCCCGGAGGACTACAAGGCTCAGCTCAGCTCGGCTCTGATGTCGTTCAACGATCCGGCGACGCAGATGAAGGCGCTTCAGCTTCTGGATGTGATCCAGCACGAGCGCGGCGTCAGTCTGGTGACCGGCTCGTTCCTGAACGATGCGGCGTCTCGCTACTTCGATCAGGTCATCCAGCGTCAGAACTCGACGCACGACGGGTGGGACAAGGCAGCGGCCTACGTCAACTCCCTGCGAAATCGCGATCCGAAGAGCGTCCCGACGTGGGCTCAGGTCTTCGGCGATACGCAGGAAAAGAGCGTCGCCAAGCTCAACACGGCGATCAACGACACGCTGTCTTCCGTCATCGGCGGGCGATCGTGGGGAGGTCTCTTCGGCGATAGCGTCCAAGCGCCCAGCTACATTCGGCAAGAAGTCGCCAACGAGGTAATGAGGACGTTCACGGAATATGAGGCGCACGGCATCCTCGACCCCTACAAGGCGATCACCGACGCGGTCACTCGCATGAAGGGTCGCATCGAAGTCCTTCCGTCCAATGGGGGCACCTACATGCTCTCGATGAATACCGATCTGCCTCCGATCTGGATGGACGAGAACGGCAAGCCTCAGCCCCGCGTCTCCCTCGGGTTCGACGTGACGAATCCCAACACCGGACAGCCGGTGAACACGGTGAAGGTCTATGAGGATGAGCTGAAGCAGGTCGGGAGGAGCGCGAGGGAGCTGTTCGCAGGGGACGGCTCAGTCGAGCACGTCTCCCTCGATAGCTCCTATGCGGCGGCCAATTCGAGCGGCGCCTACGCCGTCGCTCACGACAATCCCGACGACGCGGCTGGCGCCATGCCTATCGTGCTGGTGCCGGGAACGTCGATGAAGCTGGAGACCCGTCCTCCGTTGGTCAATCTTCCGCAGCGCGGGACTGGCGTAATCCTCCCCAAGCAGATGGAATCGGCCGCGCCCTCCACGTTCACCGACGCGGTCGTACCGGACACCATCGAGGGACTGCAGGAACTCTACAAGGACCGGCTCCCGAAGGGATTCGGCTTCGTTCCGCTGCCTCTCGCCGACGGAAAGACCGGCTTCATGCTCGCCTACCGTCCGCACTTCGGGGACGAGGAAGGCATGTCCATTCAGGACCGCGAGAAGAACTTCCAGCACCCGTTTGCTCGGGGCAAATAGCCACCCATAGGAGACCATGGCTTATCAGCCCGCCTACAGCGGACAGACTTTTGATGCCGCCAAGAGGCGGGGTGAGATCCTGCAAGAGATGCAGGACGGTGTCCTCTCTTCTCTGAGGGATTCCGGGGCGGTGCCTATGACCTCTGGGGTCACGCGCAGTCTTGACGCGGAGGACCTAATCCCTTTTTGGATTTGGAAGTATCCGCGTCTTACGAATTATGTCCCTACCAATGGCAGAACGGCGAAACCGCTGCGCCTCAAGCTTCTGCACCGGGAGCGAGAGCTTAGCGGCCAGCCACTGCTTTTCCTCAGTCTCAAGGGGCATATAGTACGTATAGATATGGATCGCGACCTTCAGCAATTGTAAGACTGCGCTGTGAGGGCCATAACGCTCTAAGCAATCCTCAATGTCAGTCCTGCTTATTTTTCCTGTATGGTACAATCTCGCAATTATGAGAACACTGGTATAGTTAAATGGAAGATCGCGATGGAGGCGACTCTCGATTTCATTGCGGTCGCGCAATGTCTCTAATGCTCGGATCGCGTGAGCGTTGCTGAGATACCGCGCCAAGCCAGCTTGAGATAGGTACACAGACCAGAAAGCGAATATCCGCTGAACCTTCTTGAGTTTTTCTTGTGGGGACAAGTCACCAGAAATTGCACGCTGAACCTCAGCATGAGTGGTCTCATCGTCCTCATGCATGAGGACGGTTGCTATGGCGTGATTCAGTGACGCATACCTTCCGCTAGCGTGCACCATGTTTGTTATACAATCTAGAAGAACATCAGCGCCGAATGTTCCAGCACGCGTCGACAATATTTGACCAAGGACAGAGTGCGTTCGCAGTAGCGCATTCACACTGCGCATGTACGAATCCCCGTCGATCTCGTCGCTACTAATTGCTTCTACGAATTCGGAATCGGCGATACTAGAGTGAAGAAATGGAAGCGTATATCGTGCCACGACTTTCATCGCGTCACCCACTATGTCGTTTATCTTCTCGCGAAGAATCGCAAGACGATTTCGATCTACGTCATTGGATGCAGTGATATATAGGCCAGTGCCGGGGCCGATACCGAGCATTATCTCCCGAATTCCGTCCGAAAGTTCCCACGCTTCCGCCTTAGAGAATAGTCCCTTAAGTGTGTCGGTCAAGCAGCTCAGAACAAGGTTGTCGGATGAGAAGTATGCGATAAATATAGCAATGTTTGCGTACTTCTTCTGGAATATGTTCATCGAACACGTTTTAACAAATCTCTCATATGATGTCCGGTCATCGACCGATAGGTCTTTGGCAACGTGACGGGCGCATAGAAAATACCATAGATACTCTTCGCGGAAAAAATAGCCGCCGTCCTCGTCTTTCGTAAGAAAGGATCCCAGTGCCATCCGGCTCAGTGCGGCCCTTGATGAAAGATAGCGCTGTTCGAATAAATCCAGTGCCGACTCGAACATCTCGGATGAAACATCTCTGGATTCAACGGTAGCAAATGACTGAAAAGCGAGGTAGGCCAAGAAGTTCTTGGCTTCGTCAAAATTATGCCAATCAACGCGCGCAGTTTGAAGGCGTGCGGTAATCAAAGCTTCGTAGCAGGAAGCGAACGACGAAATCGCAATATCGCCACCGACCGCGTTGTCGAGAAGCTCAAGAAACGTTACGGTCGAGTAGGCAGAGCATTCAATCTCAGATTGGTCAAATATGAGATTTATTTTTTCCAGTGTTTCTAAAAAGTGTCGATCATCAGGAACTAATCCTGAAGAAAGACCTATTTCTTTCCACTTAAATACGATGCGATATACCTTGTCGCGAGCCAATTGATTAATATTGAAGACGTGAGGGTCGGGCAGTCCGTCTGCAGCAAAAAGAACAGACGGCGCGCTTGTATAAGAAAAAAGTATAATTCTACCGTATGTTTCAGATAATAGCGCGATCATGCGCTCTTTAATGTTGTCCGCCAGCGTGCACTCATCGAAGTCATCTATAACAATCGAGAAAGAACGTCTATCATATGGTGTATCACCGTATTGCGATCGAATTGCGCGTTCAGCGATACCGACAATATCCGCGTTCTTGATTGAGCGGCCACGTATATAGGCGGTAGGTTCTTCGCAGCTGTCAAGAAAGAACTGCAATTTCTTTGCTAGTAGTGATTTCCCCGAACGGTCACCGCCTGTAATTATGGAGACAGGTTGCAGCTTTATGGATTCCGCAAATGCTTCAAAGCTTGTGAGTTGTTCCTTACGGTTCTCATAGTAAATATCAGGATCTACAAATATCCGACGCTCGTCAAATTCGGCGAGAGATGGATGACGAATGAAGTCAACAATAAAAAGACGGTCAATATAGTCCTGCGGGAGGCTTGGAGGCGTTCGCTTTTTTTTTAGAGCTTGGAGAACCAATTTGAGGCCGTCGACCACAGCGGCCCACTTTCCATCACGCTGTTGAGGTTGGGTGCGGTCCAACGCGTCCTTTGCTACAGCTATAGCGTCTGGCGGCAGAGCATTGTAGTTCCGAAGACCTCCTACATCCCAGTCACCTTCTCTTACGATAATTGGAACGATAACTGCCTCGCCAAGTTCTTGCCGAGTCTTCGCTGTTTCGTACTCCTTGTGAAAGCAGTAGTCGGATTCTATGAAAGCGGGGCTGACAAGGAAGAGAAATATATCGGATGTGTTAACTTTTTCGTCGATATCATCGGCTAATAAATTCCCAGGAGGAATGAGTCGGTCGTGCCAGACCTCTATAGCGCCGTTGCGTTTCAGTGCGGACAGGTGAGTGATCAGCTCGGACTTTAACCATTCGTCTGCATGCGAGTAGGAAATAAATACTGAAGGCGGCCGCATAGAGGCATCTCCATGATGTTGCTACGGAGGTTAGTGTAGCGGCGAACTGCTTGCAACTGATCGGTGTCCGGTAGCTTCACTGAATGCAGAGCCGGCGTTGGATTCCGCAACGGACTGCCTCTCACGCACTGGTCCTACCGATTGGCGGAGGTGGGACGACACCGAGCAGAATTCAGGCCTTCTCTCTATACGCGACCGCAGCAGTTGAGCAGGCGTTCAACCTGAGAGGAGGTCCATCTTTCCAGGCAATATCGGCGAGCGGCTCGTGCTGCCGTCGACTCGCGAGCGGTGAGTCTGAGGTGAGCCAGTGAGGACAGCCTATCGCGCGATAGGAGGATATCCTCATATTCGGTGTATCCCGGCGCCGAGGCCGAATGTCCCGACGTCAAGTTGGTTGAAAATGCCCAACAGATCAGCGTAGCAAGGCATACGTGTTGTACCCTCGACAAAGCCGAAGCATCTAACACGAGGACTCGCCCACGAGCATGGGAACAACCTGACTAGCGGTGCCGTACGTCGGCTTCCGAAGGAAATTACAGACGGCTGCCTTCAATGCCAATGTCGTGCCGATTGGTTTCGGCGCTCGCGCGTATTAGGACGTGAACCCATAAACCGTTGGCGCTGGAGCGCCGCTGTGCCAATCTTCGTTTATGGATCAGCAGGACGAGCCGAGCTTGGCAGGTATGACCGTCAACGAGCGGCTATCTCACGTTGGTATCCTCGATCAATGGGATGTTGCGGTCAGGCGGCGGGATCGGGCTGCGATGATCGCATTGCTGGAGCAGGTGGAGGTTACGGACCCTCACGTGACCGCCGATACCGTGCTTGCCAACCCCCGGGCATACGGTTTCTGAGCGGGGGGCTCTCCCTCGTGGCGATCATCTGATTCAGCGTTGGCATGAGCCGATATGATCTGACCGACTTCGAGTGGCGCGTGATCGAGCCGCTTCTGCCCAACAAGCCCAGAGGCGTGCCGCGGGTGGATGATCGCTGTGTGTTGAACGGCATTTTCTGGGTCCTGCGATCCGGTGCGCCGTGGCGTGACCTGCCCGAGCGCTATGGCCCTCGCGCCACCTGCTACAACCGTTTCGTGCGATGGCGAAAGGCGGGCGTGTGGAGCCGGCTGATGGATGCCATCACCGCCGTGCACCATGGCAACATCCAGATGATCGACAGCACCCCCGTTCGCGCCCAGCGGAAAGAGCGCGCGGTGCTCGTATCGGGCAGCGAGCTAGATTGGTCTCGTTGGATGTACTAATATTCTGTACTAAAATGTCGTGGGAACTGAGACGTAAAATACTGAAACATATGAGCTATATAGCGGCCGCTCGGGCTCCTCCCGCCCCAGCCAGACCAAAGATATCGCTGTTTTGGCCCCGGCTCGGCGCCCCGTCATCGGGAACCCTCTACGGAGCTGTCCTGGCGAGACGGCGTCGGCCTGGTGGCGAAAGCGCAAAGCTCCTGGTGAAGCTGGGGACGTCGCCGGCCGGCATGGGCTCGGCGATTAGATAGCCCTGGACCAGATGGCATCCGAGGCCGCGAAGCAGATCGAGCTGTTCGCGCGTCTCAACGCCTTCCGCGACGATGTCGAGATCAAGGGCGGCGGCGAGGGAGACGAGCGAGCGCACCACCGCGGCGGTTCTCTGGCTGGTCTCGATGCCGGACACGAAGGAGCGATCGATCTTGATGCTTCCCACGGGCAGCTTCAGGAGATGGCTGAGCGATGCGAAGCCGGTTCCGAAATCGTCGAGCGCCACCCCGAAGCCAAGGCGCTGAAGCTCAGCGAGCGTCTCGCTGATCCGATCGGCATCGCGAGACAGCACGGTCGTTTCCGTTACCTCGATGGCAAGCTGGCGGCTCGAAAGCCCCTTCGCCGCAAGCTTCTGGTTGAGCGCCGCCGCGAAGCCGGGCTGTCGGAGGTCGAAGCCTGTCACGTTGACGCTGACATGGGTCGGGACGGCTTGACCATCCCAGCTCACCAGATCCTCCGTGACGGCATCGATCATCCGCCGAGTCAGCGCCTCGGCTACATCGGGAACGTCCAGCGCCTCGGAGAAGCGGGCGGGCGAGATCAGGCCCATTTCCGGGTGATGCCAGCGTGCCAGCGCCTCGAAGCCGATGATCTGCCCGGTTCGAAGATCCAGAAGCGGTTGGTAATAGGGGTGGATTTCGCCAAGCTCGATAGCCTTGGAAAGGCGCCCGATAAGACGATAGAGACGTTCGGCCTCGAACCGAAGCTGGGGCTCGAAGAAGACCGGACGCCCGCGACCGTCCTGCTTGGCGCGATAGACGGCCATATCGGCGGCGGCCATCAGTTCACGCGCGCTCGTCACGTCCGTCGGATAGATAGCGACGCCTACCGAGATGCTGAGCGGCACATCCTGGCGATCGAGAGCGAAGGATGCCATTCCGGCCCGGAGCAGTCTCTGCACGGCGGTGCTGATCGACGCATCATCCTCCCGGCCGGCGAGAATGGCGGCGAATTCATCGCCGCCCGTTCTGCCAACGAAATCCGCAGGACCCAAGGCGGCCGACAAGCGTTGCGACACCTCCCTGAGCACGCTGTCTCCAGCGGCATGACCGAATCGATCGTTGATTTCCTTGAAAAGGTCGATGTCGATGACGCAGAGCGCCAGCGGCTGTCCTGTCTCGCCGGCCGACTTCAGGGCTTCGTCAAAGCGGTGCTCGAAATAGCTCCGATTGGGCAGTCCCGTCAGGCTGTCATGGCGGGCGAGATGGATCAGTTCGAGTTCGAGAACTTTGTTGCGTCGGATCTCCTCGCGCAATTCGCGCGTCGTTTGCTGAAGCGCATCATGACTGGCCTTCGAAGCAAGGGCGCGCCGCTCGAGCAGCGCGTTCGCGGTCACGAGTTCGTTGCGCTGCGCCTCCAGCGATCGCGAGGCGGCGCGTGCTGGCGCGATGTCGACATTGGTGACGGTCAGGCATTCACCGAAGGGGGCAAGCCGCAACTCTCGTTCGACCTCCTTGCCCTGGCTCATATACCGGCTTTCAAAAATGGCCGCGCTCTGTTCGTCGACCGCCTTCGAGAAGCGCTGGAGCATACCGTTTCCGGCGGTCATCGGCCAGATTTCCAAAAGGCCATGGCCGATCAGGCTGTCGGGCACCATGTCCAGCCGGCGGGCCGTCTCGGCGTTGACGGCCACAACGCGGAAATCGATGATCGTGCCATCGTCATTCCGGACGGCCTCGATCACGGAAATCGAATCCGAGCTGGCGTGAAAGACGGAGCGGAGGATTTCGCTCTCCGTTTCGCGTCCGCGAAGATACACGAGAAGCCCAGGCCGGCCCTCGGAATGTACCGGAAGGATCAGCCTCTCATTCTCGCCGATGGCGCTGGGTCCGACACCGTGCATCACGCAGAAGGATGGCGTTTGCCCGGCGGCGATCCGACGATAGCGTTCGCGGAACAGCTTGACGCCCGGATTGTCGATGCTGCGAAGGGTCAGCCCGGTCAGGTCGCGGCCGATCAGCGTGACGACGGAGCGGCCGAGGCGTTGATAGACGAAGTCATCCTCCTGCCGGAGCAGGACCATAAGCCGATCCTCGATGCGTCGAAAAGCTTCAAACAGAGGCTGCAGTTCGACCGGTCCGTCACCGGCCTTCGAGCTCCATGCCGACAAGAGATCGCGCACGTCGCAATATTGCGTTGCGTGTTCAATATCTTCGCGGATTTCCTCGACGAAGCTTGCCACGAAATCTACCTCTTGCTCCGCTTTGGGAGAGATTGCGCGCGCTAGGTTAAATCATGCTTCATGCAAGGCGGAGATAGAGCGAATAGTCGAGGTCCGGGATTTCGGCGAAGAAGCGCTCGGATTCGGCGCGCTTGATGGCGAGGTAAACTTCCACGAAACGCTCGCCGAGGCGGCGGGGCAGGAAGTCGGAGGCGCCAGCCGCGGCGAGTGCATCGGGCCAGCTTGCCGGCAGGCTCGGCTCGATCTGCTCATAGCCGTTGCCGATGATCGGCGCGCCGGGATCCAATTGTTTTTCAATGCCTTCCAGCATTCCCGCCAGGACGGTGGCAAGAGCGATGTAGGGATTGGCGTCGGCACCGGCGACCCTCTGTTCGAGATGCCGGCTCGCCGGAGGGCCGGCGGTCACACGGACCGGGACGGACCGGTTGTCGATCCCCCAGGCCGGGCCGACCGGCGCATAGGAATTGCGGCGGAAGCGTCGGTAGGAATTGGCGTTCGGGGCAAACATGGCGATGCTCTCGCCCATCGTCGCCAGCAAGCCGCCAATGGCGAATTTCAGCAGAGAGTTCGCCTCGCCCTCGCCAGCGAACAGGTTGCTGCCGGCGGAATCGGCGAGGCTCGCATGGACATGCATGCCGCTACCCGACCAGGCCGCATAGGGTTTCGCCATGAAGGTCGCGACATAGCCGTGCCGCTCGGCGACGCCCTTGACGAGCCGCTTGAACAGCACGGCGTCGTCGGCGGCCCTAAGTGCATCGGTCTGGTGGCCGAGCACGATCTCGAATTGGCCCGGCGCATATTCGGAAATCAGCGTGCGCGCCGGCAGGCCCATCACCTCGGCGCCGCGATAGACCTCGTCAAGAAAGGGTGAGAAATCCTCGAGATCCTGCAGGAGATACGCTTGGAGCTGCGATTGGCGGAAGCCGGTCTTGCCGGAGGGCGGCCTTGGACGACCAGCCAGCATCGCCTCGCGGTCGACAAGATAGAATTCAAGCTCGATGGCGACGACCGGGAAAAGGCCCGCCGCCTCCAATGCCGCCTTGATGCGGGCGACAGCATGGCGCGGATCGGCATCGGTAGGCGTGCCGTCCTTCTCATAGGAGGTAAGCACCAGTTGTGCCGTCGGCGTATCGAGCCAGGGCGCCAGCGTGAGGGTCCCCGGCACCGGGCGGCAATCGCGGTCGGAATCGCCTTCGTCCCAGACGAGGCCTGTCTCTTCGACATCGGCGCCCGTGATATCGAGCGACAGGATGGAGCAGGGCAGGGGCCGGCCGTGGCGATAAGCGCCGGCCAACTCCTCCGGCCGCAGGATCTTGCCGCGCTGAACGCCGGAAGGATCGGTCAGGAACGCCTCGATCTGCCGGATCTCGGGATGAGCGGCGAGGAACGCCTCGGCCTCGGCGGCATCGCGCGCGGTCATGAGCCGTCTCCTGCGCCTATCAGTTCGTCAAAGGCCTCGGCCAGCATCTGGGTCAGCTTCGTCACGTCGTCCTCTCTCGTTGCCGGGGAGACGAGCATCATGTTGTGGAATGGCGTCAAGAGAATCCTGCGATTGAGCGGCGCGCTCGATCTCTCCGTTGCGCGCGAAGCGGGCGTCGTTCGGGGTGTCCTTGGGGCGTCACCATAGCCAAGACGGATATCTTCAACAGGTGCGACCTCGGCCTCCGAATTTTCCAGCCTCCTGCGGGCACGACCGTTCCCGTCGGAGCCCGGTGTCCTATTTAGCCCGCCCCGGCGCAGAAGATGAAGCGCTCTGCCGGGTGGCAAGGCGCCCGGCGTTGAGGCTTCGGCCCAAGCCGACTGACTCCAATCCGGACTGACAGCCCAGCCAACGCGCGACCCCAAAAAATACAGCGTTCTGGCCTCCGCATGGAACTTCCATGCGCCTGCAATCGTTTGTGACGGTAATCAATCTAACAGGAGGCAACTATGGGCCGTGGTATACTTCTCTGGCTGCTCGGTGTTCCGATCCCGATCATCATCCTTCTCGCAATCTTCTTCCGTTGAGGGGGTCGGCAATGGCAATGATTGAGACATCGACGGTCGGTACACCCGAATCGCCACGTTCGGCCGTTTCCTGGGGCGCCATCATCGCCGGTGCCGTCGTGGCGGCTGCGGTGTCGCTTGTCATGCTGCTGCTTGGCTCCGGCTTGGGGCTAGCGGCAGTCTCTCCATGGTCGGGCGCCGGCGCGGCCGCCACGACATTCGCCGTCTCGGCGGTGATCTGGTTTGTGGCGACGCAGTGGGTGGCTTCGGCGTTTGGCGGTTACATTACAGGTCGCCTCAGGACCAAATGGACCAACCTCAACGGCGATGAGGTCTTCTTTCGCGATACGGCGCATGGCTTCATCACCTGGTGCTTCGCGACGTTGATCGTCGCAGCGGCGTTCTCGTCCACCCTCGCGGGCATCGTTTCACAGGGCGCGCAGAGTGGCGCGGCGATCGTCGCCGGGGCCGCGCAGGGCGCGACGCAAGGTGCAGTGCAGTCGTCCAGCCTGACCGATCCCACGGGCTACCTGGTCGACACGATGTTCCGACCGGCAACCCCTTCGGCTACTTCGGCCGCGGGTGACGCTGAGGCGCGGGGCGAGGCGACGCGCATCCTCGTGAACGGTCTCGCCAATGGCGAAGTGCCGGCAGCCGACAAGGAATATCTCGCCAGCCTGATCGCGAGCCGGACCGGCATCAGCCCCGCCGACGCAACCAAGCGGATCGATGACGGTCTCGCTCAGATCGAGGCGGCGAAACAGAAGGCGAAGGAAGCCGCTGACGCGGCGCGCAAAGTCGCCCTGACCACGGCGCTGCTCACGGTTGCTGCGCTGTTGGTTGGTGCGTTCATTTCGGGCGTCGCCGCTGCCTTTGGCGGCCGCCAGCGCGACGACGACGCGCCGGTCATTGCCACCGCCCGGGTAGCATAGCTCACGCAAATTCGCACAGGTCGGGCGTATCACCCGTCCTGTGCGACGTTCTTGGACGAAGAGAATTAGCGAGGTGTCAGGCGGCAACGCAATTTCGTTGCCGCTTTTCATTTGGGTCTTACGCGACGTTTTCGAACGCCACGGTCAGCCCCGACGATCCGCTCTTGCGGCGAACCTTGCGGGCGGCGCGCTCGGCGGCGACCGCGTCGGTGAAGAGTGCGCCCTCAAGGACCGCGAAGGTCCGCTCCAGGGCGTGGAAGGCAAATGAACGGCCCGTCCGGACCAGAATGCCGGCGGCCTTGTCGTCGATCTCGATGATGTAATTGTCGAACATCGAAAAACCCCTTTGCGCCAACCCAAGCTATGCAAGCCTCGGGCCGCGTCAGAAACAGCTCGATCAAATTTCACGTCTTGCGTGTCGCAACGTGAACCAATGCGTTCGTTCAGAGTGGGTTCCGACGACAGCAGCGCATCGCTGCGGTTTCACGGCGCCGATGGCGGCGTTGGAAGGTCTTGGGCATCGAAGGCACTCCCGTTGGAGACAATCGGCATTCAAAGGCGCCTCCTGTCTCTTGTTCGACAGACGTCCTCGGCTTTGCCGGGGCCGCGGCGGTTAAGCCGGACGCCCCTCGCAACGTCCCGATTCTGCTCCCGTACGGCCCTCGCTTACCAGCCAAGCATTTCCGTTTTTTGACAGGCAATTGGAGCGATTTTTTCAAGCTTTGCCGGCTTTCTGGGCGCGCGCCGCTAGCCTGCCGTTGACAGGCGCCAGGGCTCGGCCTTGTCTGCGCAACGCGGAACGGGAGGAATATATGGCGAGCTATTTGGGTATCGACGTCGGGACGTCGGCGGTGAAGGCGCTGCTCATTGATTCGGCGCAGGCCATTCTTGCCGAGGCGGAGGAGCCGTTACCGATTTCGAGGCCGAAGCCCCTCTGGTCGGAGCAGGATCCGGTCGATTGGTGGGATGCCACCGAGCGCGCTGTCCATCGCCTGCGCGCCGCCGCGCCAGTCGCCTTCGCCGCGATCGCCGGCATCGGTCTATCTGGGCAGATGCATGGCGCCGTGCTCATGGATGAGGCGGACAAGGTCCTGCGGCCGGCGATTCTGTGGAATGACGGCCGCAGCCACGCGGAATGCGCCGAACTCGAACGCCTCGTGCCGGGCCTTGGCCGCATCGCTGGTGTCCCGGCCATGCCCGGCTTCACCGCCCCGAAGCTGCTCTGGGTCGCGCACCATGAGCCGGAAGTCTTTGCGGGCGTCGCTCATGTGCTGCTGCCCAAGGACTATGTCCGCTTCCGCCTGACCGGCGACCACGTCTCCGAGATGTCGGATGCTGCCGGTTCGCTCTGGCTCGACGAAGGGGCCCGGCGCTGGTCCGAGGCGATTGTGGAAGCGACCGGACTGTCGATGGCGGTCATGCCGCGTCTGGTGGAGGGGTCCGACGCGGCAGGGGTGTTGCGGCCGGAAATCGCCCGGCACTGGGGAATTGCGGGCCGGGTCGTGGTAGCAGGCGGCGCCGGAGACGCTGCGGCCGGCGGCATCGGCATCGGCGCGATCGACGAGAATGACGCCTTCATCTCGCTCGGTACCTCCGGGCAATATTTCGTCGTCAACGAGACCTACCGGCCCTATCCCGACGCTTTCGTCCACACCTTCGCCCATGCCCTGCCGGGCCGCTGGTTCCAGATGGCGGCGATGCTGAACGGCGCCAGCGCGCTCGCCTGGGCGGCAGGTGTGGTCGGCGAGCCCGATATCGGCAAGCTCCTCGCCGAGGTCGAGGCGGCACCGCAGGGTCGCGACGGCCTTGTCTTCCTGCCCTATCTCGCCGGCGAGCGTACGCCGCATAACGATCCCTATGCGCGTGGCGTCTTCTTCGGTCTCGACCCAACGACGCGCCGGCCGGACCTGATCCGCGCCGTGCTCGAAGGCGTCGCCTTTTCCTTCGCCGACGCGCAGACGGTTCTCGCCGAGGCCGGAACCCGGCCGACCCGCATGGGCGCGATCGGTGGCGGTTCCCGCAGCCCGTTCTGGATGCAGATCTTCGCCGATGTGCTGGGCATCGAGATCGTTGTCCATCAAGGCGGCGAGAAGGGGCCGGCCTTCGGCGCCGCTCGCCTCGCCATCATGGCCAGCGAGGGCATCAGCGCCGCGGAGGCCTGCCCGGCGCCGCCGGTCCGCCACGTCTTCGAGCCGAACCGTTCACGGCACGATGCCTACCAGCCGAAGATCGAACGCTTCCGCCGGCTCTATTCTTCGCTGCGCGAGGAGTTTGCGCGGGGCTGAGCCGGCCGTCGCGACGGGATCGCCCTTCCTCGGTCCGAGGGGAGGGGCAGGCCTATTGTGCGCCTAGCTAGAGATGATTGCCGCACCGTGGGCATTTGTTGGGATAGTAGAATGGGTTTATCCAACTGGATACACTTCGTCTCGGAGAGAAATATATCATATACCCACAATTCTCACAAACGTCGGTGAAATATATCAGAAATACTGGAAAAATAGAGAAGAAAACGATAATACTTCCAGTCATATATGACGATATAACCAAAAGTACCAACGCTATTGCCTGCAGATACCGTCTCAATATTCTTGCAGTACTAGATTTCATATTATCTACCTCCGCAGACAGCAGGCAGGTTGCCGACTAAGCTTGTGCTCGAAATCGTAGCTTGGAAAGCAGACACATAGCCGCTCCAATACCCTTTGGAAAAGTCTTAGACAACGCGAGAGAGATCCTCGGCACGACCCGTCGCAGCGCCGAACGACAGCGCTCGCTCTTCGCAATGCCGCAGAATGCTTGGCTTTTCTGTCGCAACGCGGCGACGAATTGGCATTGACTCGGCTCCCGACCCGGCGATTAATTGTAGCAAGATAAATTAATGGCGGCCTCGAAGTCGCCTCGGGGAGGAAGCTTTGGAGAGCGTCGGCCTCGGCCGCGGTAGCAATTCCGCGCAGCTTCGCCGCTACAATGAACGCCTGGTCCTGCAGCGGCTGCGCCGGGCGGGCGAGGCGTCGAAGGCCGATCTTGCCCGCGCCGCCGACCTGACCAACACCGCCATAGGCGCGATCATCCAGAAGCTCGAGGACCAGAGCCTGATCGTTTCGGTCGGCAAGCGCCATGATGGCGGCCGAGGCCAGCCGGCAACCATGCTGCGCCTCAACCCGAAGGGCGCTTACGGTATCGGCGTCCGTCTC
Source organism: Kaistia algarum (assembly GCF_026343945.1). Taxonomy (NCBI): domain Bacteria; kingdom Pseudomonadati; phylum Pseudomonadota; class Alphaproteobacteria; order Hyphomicrobiales; family Kaistiaceae; genus Kaistia; species Kaistia algarum. The sequence goes on along the minus strand of NZ_JAPKNJ010000001.1, from coordinate 343,658 downwards.
GACCGCCGCTCGATCGAGACGATCCTGATCGATTTCGCCGGCCATCCGATCGCCCGGCGCGCCTATGACATCGTCCTGCCGCGGCCGGAAGAGGCGCTCGCCATGGTCGAGCGCGACATACGTGAATTGCTTTCACTGCTCGATCGCCCGGCACGCGAGCGCTTCGCGGGTGTCGGCCTGGCGCTGCCCTATAATCTCGGCTCCTGGCTCGGCCGGCTCGATTTGCCGCCGGACACGTTCGGTCTCTGGGATCACGTCGATTTCGGTGCCTGGCTGCAGGAGGCGACCGGCCTGCCGGTGTTCAGCGAGAATGATGGCAACGCCGCCGCGATCGCGGAGCTGTTCTACGGCGTCGGCCGGCGCATGGACGATTTCCTCTATCTGTTCCTCGGCCCCGCGATCGGCGGCGGCGTGGTCACGGGTGGTGATTATCTGCGTGGCAGCCATGGCAATGCCGGCGACGTCGCCGTGATTCCAGTCGGCCCCAGCCGGCTGGCCTCGGCGCCCAAGCCGCCCCAGGGCGGCGAATTGCTCATCACCCGCGCCTCGCTGAATGCGCTCGCCCGGCACCTGCTGGCGGCGGGTGTGCCGGTCGTCTCCCCACTGGATGCCGAGGCGGCGTTCGTGGCGCAGCACCCGGCCGTCGGCGAATGGCTCGACGATGCGGTCGATGCCCTGACGCCGGCCATCTGGACGGCGATGGCGCTGCTCGACGTTCCGGTCGTGGTGCTGGACGCCGACATCGATGCCGGCCTTGTCGATGCGCTGATCGGCCGGCTCGCCGCGTCGCTGGCGGCACACGCCCCGGAAGCGCGCCGCCCGCCGCGCCTGGTGCATGGCTCGTTCGGCCGCGATGCCGGCGCGATCGGCGCCGCGAGTCTGCCGATGTTCTATTCTTTCTCACCCCGCGCCTCGATCCTGATGCGATCGAATGACGAGCGGGGTCTGCGCGAGACCGTCCCCGGCTGAGGCCGGCGGGATGGCGTTTGATTGCGGCGGCCGCCGGGGAGGGGTGGTCGCCAGGGAGATCCGGGAGGAGCCGGGTGCGTCGCGGAGGTCTGGTCGCTTCGCGAATGCCTAAGGGAGATCGACCAGGGAGGAAACGACATGCTGAAGAAACTGTTGCTCGCCGGCGCCATTGTCGCGTTGTCGGCCGTGCCGGTGCTGGCCGACGAGACTATCGGCCTCATCACCAAGACCGAGACCAACCCCTTCTTCGTCAAGATGCGAGAAGGCGCGCAGGCGAAGGCCAAGGAGCTCGGCATTACGCTGATCACCGCCGCCGGCAAGTATGACGGCGACAATGACGGCCAGGTGGCCGCGATCGAGAACCTCATCGCCGCCGGCGCCAAGGGCTTCGCGATCGTCCCGTCTGACTCGAAGGCGATCGTGCCGACGATCAAGAAGGCGCGCGACGCCGGCCTGATGGTCATCGTGCTCGACACGCCGCTCGATCCGATGGATGCCGCGACGGCGACGTTTGCGACCGACAACCGCAAGGCCGGCATGCTGATCGGCCAGTGGGCCAAGGGCACGCTGGGCGACAAGGCCAAGGACGCCAAGATCGTTCTGCTCGACCTCGCCACCAACCAGCCGACCGTCGACTACCTGCGCGACCAGGGCTTCATGGCCGGCTTCGGCATCGACGTCATGGACCCGAACAAGATCGGCGACGAGACCGATGCGCGCATCTGCGACCATGAAATCTCCCAGGGCGACCAGGAGAAGGGCCGCACGGCGATGGAGAACGCGCTGCAGAAGTGCCCGGACGTGAACGTCGTCTACACGATCAACGAACCGGCCGCGGCCGGCGCGTGGGAAGCGCTGAAGGCGGTCGGCAAGGATGACGGCAGCGTCATGATCGTGTCGGTCGATGGCGGTTGCCCGGGCGTCAAGAACGTCGAGGCCGGCGTGATCGGCGCCACCAGCCAGCAATACCCGCTGAAGATGGCGGCGATGGCCCTTGAGGCGATCCATTCCGGCAAGATCCCGGAAATCGATCCGAAGATGGGCTTCCTCGACACCGGCGCCCAGCTTGTCACCTCGAAGCCCGTGGACGGCGTGACGTCGATCTCCGTCGAAGAGGGCCTGAAGCTCTGCTGGGGCTGATGCTGCCGTGCCGGCAGGCCGGCGGTGCTGAACGTTAAACGGTGGGGGCGCAGCCGCGCCCCCACGCCACGGCGTCGGGGAGGATAGCCGCATGAGTGACAATTCGTCGGGTTCGGCCGTGGCCGAGCGCGGATTGGAGGGCGCCGATCAAACGGTCGCCAGTTTCGACGAGAGCGATGTCGGCCTCGTCCGGCGGCTGCAGGGCTTCCTGCACCGATTTCCCACCAGCATTCCCTTCTTCGTGCTGCTGCTCGGCGTCCTGATTTTCTCGATCGCCGCACCGGGCAAATTCTTCGCGCCGTTCAATTTCTCGCTGGTGCTCCAGCAGGTGACGATCATCGCGATCCTCGGCGTCGCGCAGACGCTGGTGATCCTGACCGCCGGCATCGACCTTTCGGTCGGCGCCATCATGATCCTCTGCTCGGTGGTGATGGGCCGCACGGCCGTCGCCTATGGCGTGCCGGTCGAGATCGCCTTCCCGCTCGGCCTCATCGCCGGCATGGCCTGCGGCCTGGTCAACGGTCTGATCGTGACGCTGCTGCGCCTGCCGCCCTTCATCGTAACGCTCGGCACCTGGTCGATCTTCGGCGCGCTCAATACCTGGTATTCCAGGAGCGAGACCATCCGCCAGCAGGATGTCGAGGACCATGCGCCGTTCCTGCAATGGACCGGCACGATCGTGAAGCCCTATGACTTCTTCTCCAAGACGCTGGGCCTCGACTGGACCTTCCTGAAGGGCTGGGTGCTGACCTATGGCTCGGTGGTGATGCTCGTCCTCGCCCTGGTCGTCTGGTACGTGCTCAACAAGACCGCCTTCGGCCGCCACGTCTATGCGACGGGCGACGATCCCGATGCCGCGCGTCTCGCCGGCATCAGCACGACCAAGACCCTGATCGGCGTCTACACCTTCGCGGGCTTCATCTGCGCCATCGCCGCCTGGGTCCTCATCGGCCGCATCGGCGGCGTCAGCCCTCAGGCCGGCCAGACCGCCAACCTCGATTCGATCACTGCCGTCGTGATCGGCGGTACCAGCCTGTTCGGGGGGCGCGGCTCGATCATCGGCACGCTGATCGGCGCGCTCATCGTGGGCGTCTTCCGCAACGGCCTCGCGCTCTCCGGCCTCGAACTGCTCTGGCAGGATTTCGCCGTCGGCGTGCTGATCATCGTCGCCGTCACCATCGACCAGTGGATCAGGAAGCTGTCGACATGAAAGTGGAACCTGTTCTCCAGGCCCGGGGCCTCAACAAGCGCTATGGCCGCGTCGTGGCGCTCGACAATGCTGATTTCGACCTGTTGCCGGACGAGATCCTCGCCGTCATCGGCGACAATGGCGCCGGCAAGTCAACCCTGATCAAGGCGCTCACCGGCGCCGTGATCCCCGATTTCGGCGAGATCCGGTTGAACGGCCAGCCGGTCTCGTTCAAGAGCCCGATAGAGGCCCGCCATCGCGGCATCGAGACCGTCTACCAGAACCTGGCCGTCTCGCCGGCGCTGTCGATCGCGGACAATCTCTTCCTCGGCCGCGAGAAGCGGCGCGACGACTGGATGGGCCGCATCTTCCGCACGCTGGATAGCGGCTACATGCAGCGCGAGGCACGGCGGCACCTTTCCGATCTCGGTCTCCTGACGATCCAGAACATCAACCAGCCGGTCGAGACGCTCTCGGGCGGCCAGCGCCAGGGCGTCGCCGTGGCAAGGGCCGCGGCCTTCGGTAGCCGGGTAGTCATCATGGACGAGCCGACGGCGGCGCTCGGCGTCAAGGAATCGCGCAAAGTGTTGGAGATGATGCTGCGGCTGAAGTCGAGGGGTTTGCCGATCGTTCTCATCAGCCACAACATGCCGCATGTGTTCGAGGTGGCCGATCGCATCCACATCCACCGCCTTGGCAAGCGCATCGCCATCATCGATCCGAAGCGGCATTCCATGTCGGATGCGGTGGCGATCATGACCGGCGCCATGGCCCCGCCGGAGGATGAGGCAGCCTGACGGGAGGGCTCAGGAGAGGGCGACTTCCGCTTCTTTGCAATCGCGCAATCGGACGGCCTCGGCTATCGTCGCTAAGTCCTTCCGAGTCCGTCGTCGATGCGCCTCACCGGTCGTCCGATTTACTATCTTGTCGTCGCTGCCTTCCTCGCGGGGGCGACATTGTTGCGCCTGTCGGACCCCTTCGCGGTCCAGGCGCTGCGCTATCTCGGTTTCGACCTCTACCAGCGTCTCGACCCGGCGCCGCCGCTCGCCGACAAGCCGGTCGCGATCGTCGACATCGACGAGGCTTCGCTGAAGGCGCTGGGTCAATGGCCCTGGCCGCGGACGCGGATGGCGGAGCTCGCGAGCCGCCTCACCGCGAACGGCGCCGCCGCCGTCGCCTTCGACATCCTGTTCTCCGAAGCTGACCAGACCTCGCCCGAGGAGGTGGTGAAGCGCCTGCCGCCGGAACAGGCGGCACGCGTCGCGGGTATGGTCGATCCGGCCGCGGGCAATGACAATGTCTTTGCTGGGGTCCTCGCCTCGACCCCTTCGGTACTCGGCATTTCGCTTTCGCGCGGCGGCGGCGATCCGCCGGAGCTTCGTGTCGGCTTTGCCACGGCCGGCGATGATCCGCGCGCTTACGTGCCCGATTTCACTGGCGCGGTCCGCAACCTGCCGACGCTTGAGCAGGCGGCGCAGGGCGTCGGCTCGATCAACTGGATCCCGGACCGCGACCAGATCGTCCGCCGCGTCCCGCTGGTCTTCCGGGTCGGCAACCAATATGTGCCCTCGCTCGCCGCCGAAGCGCTGCGGGTAGCACAAGGCGCCGGCTCTTATATCCTTAAGGCCTCCAATGCGAGCGGCGAGGAGGCATTCGGCGCTTCGACGGGGCTCAATCACATCAAGATCGGCGCCATCATCGTGCCGACGGATTCGGAGGGCGCCGTCTGGCTGCGCTTCCGCCCGTCCGATCCGGGCAGCTTTATCCCGGCGATGAGCGTCCTCGACGGCACCATGGCGCCTGACGCCGTCAACGGGCGCATCGTCCTTGTCGGGACCTCGGCCGCCGGGCTCCTCGATCTCCGCGCCACGCCGATTGATGTCGCCGTGCCGGGCGTCGAGATCCACGCGCAGGTGATCGAGCACATTCTCTCAGGCAGGACCTTCGCGCGCCCCGACTTCGCCCGCGGCGTCGAATTGCTGGTCATGGTCCTGCTGGGCATCGGCCTTGCTGTGATTGCGCCGCGCCTCTCGGCCATTCACGGCGCACTGCTGGGTTTCGCGACGATCGGCGGGCTGCTCGCCGCCGGCTATTTCGCCTTCGATCCGGGCGGGCTGCTGTTCGACGTGCTCTATCCGGCGCTGGTCCTGATCCTGCTCACCATCGGCACCGCGCTCTACACCTATCGCGAGGCGGAGCGGTCGAAGGCCGGCGTACGCCGGGCGTTCCAATATTATGTCTCGCCGGATGTGGTCGACGAGATCATCGCCGATCCGTCGCGACTGGAACTTGGCGGCGAGGTGCGTGTCCTGACGCTGCTCTTCTGCGATGTCCGCGGTTTCACCACCATCTCCGAGGGTATGACGGCGCATGAACTGACGCGCTTCATCAATAACCTGCTGACGCCGCTGTCCGAGATCATCCTGAAGCATCGCGGCACGATCGACAAATATATGGGCGACGCGATCATGGCGTTCTGGAACGCGCCGCTCGACGATCCGGACCACGCGCGCCACGCGATCAATGCTGCCGAGGAAATGCTTGCCGCGATGGCGCCGCTGAACGAAGCCTGGCAGCGCGAGGCCGAGGCCGCTGGGCGCAGCATGCCCTTGGTCAAGATCGGCGTCGGGGTCAATACGGGCGAGTGTTGCGTCGGCAATCTCGGCTCGGCCACGCGCTTCGACTATTCCTGCATCGGCGACGAGGTCAACGTCGCCAGCCGGTTCGAATCGCTCACCAAGGAATATGGGCTCACCCTGTTGATGGGCGAGCAGACCGCCCGCCTGGCCGGCCGCGACGAGATCATCGAGGTCGACCGCGTCCAGGTTCGCGGCAAGACGATCGCGACGCGCCTCTTCACCCTGGCGCCAAAGGCGAGCCCGGCGAATTGGCTGACAGGGCATCGGCGCTTCATCGATGCGCTTGGCTCTGGCGATCTCGATCTGACGGAAGCGGCTCGCCAACAGGCTGCTATGGAGGCGCCGGTCCCGTTCGGTACCTATTACGAGCGGATCGGGGAGAAACTTCGCTCGCAGGCTGCGAAGGGGAAAAAATCCCACGTTTCGACAGTTGATGTGTGACCGAGGTCACACTAGAAGGTCCGCAACTCTGCCTACATTCAATCAAATTGAGGGATGATGGCGGGCTGGACGGAAGAGCCTCTCCATCCTTCTCCGCATTGGAGAGTAGCTCCAACTCGTTGTTTCATGGCGCCTTGCCAGCGCGCATCGGTTTTTGTTTCGCTTGAAACGCTCTAGGGAGCCGCCTCTTCGATGACCCCAGCCCTGACGGTGCTAGCGGCCCTCGCGATCCTGCAGGTGAAGCACCTGCTCTGTGATTTCTTCCTGCAAACCAGCCACCAGATCGAAAACAAGGGCACCTATGGCCATCCGGGCGGCCTCATTCATGCAGGCATCCACATGCTCGGAACGCTGCCGGTTTTCCTTGTCTATCCGGTGAGCCTGACGGCCGGGGCGGTGATCCTGGTGGTCGAATTCATCGTCCACTATCACATCGACTGGCTGAAGAACGTCATCGGCAACCTCTACGGCTGGACCACGCGTGACGCGGCCTATTGGTGGGCGTTCGGAACCGACCAGTTCCTGCACCAGATCACCTATCTCGTGATGGTGCTGGCCCTGGTTCAGCTTCAGGGCTGACGGCGTTGGCTGCAGCGCGGCGCATAGCTTCCGCGTTCCCGGCGAACCGGAGCCTTAGCCGCCGCGGAAGAATCGCCGGACGGCTCCCGCAATGTCATCGGTACGAACACCGAGCAGGCGGTGGGCGTGCTCGTCGTCGGCGATGCGGCTGAGTTCGGCCCGTCGCGCGGCCAGAACTTCGTCCATCCGGTCGAGCAGTTCCGGCGAGCGCACGAAAACCGATTCCAGCGCCACTTTCGTGATCTCGACGACACGCGTCGGCTCCAGCGCCGTTACGCTCGCCGCGCGGCGGTCACCGGTCAGGAGCGACATCTCGCCGACGATCTCACCCGGCCCGAGAACCGCGACCTCGCGGGTGGGATGGCGCGTGCCGACGACGGAAACCTCGAGTTGGCCGGAGAGGATTGCGACCATGAAGGTGCCGAATTCGCCCTCGCTCATCATCACCGTACCGGCTTCATAATCCACGATATGGCAGCGGGCGGCGAGGTGATCGAGTTCGGCTGACGGCAGAACCTCCGCGAAAAGCGCAATCTTGCCAAGCGTTTCGCGAACTTCCATGACGAGCGCCTCCCGGATGCGGCTGCATTGTTGGGTGCCACCCGCGCCGCGTCAAGGCGGGGTCAGCGCGATACGAACTCGATAGCGACCCGGATGGCAAATCCGGCCTTGGGCGGGGGAGGGAAGGGGGCGGCGCGCCGGACGGCGTCCAATGCTGCGCCGTCAAGGGCGCCATCGCCGGAACTGGCGACGATGCGAAGACCGCTTACCGTTCCCCCCGCCCCGATGCTGAACGCCACATGCGCGGTACCCCGCTCTGATGTCCCATCGGGATAGCGGCGCGCTCGCCGCAGCTTGGCCGAAACGCGCCCGGCATAGGCCGAGGCGAGCGCTGCGCCGCGGCCGGCCTCGCGGCTGCGGCCAAGCCCGGGATCGGTGCTGTCGCGATCGGCATCGGCGATTTCGGCGCCCTTGCGGCTGGAGGTTTCGCTGGAGCCGCGCGGCGGGGCTGCGGGTTTCTCGGCCTTCTTTTCCACGGGCACCGGCTTGGCCTTCGCGATCTTGCGCTCGGGCTTCGGCTCGGGTTTCACCTTGGGTTGGGCGGGAGGTGCCGGCTCGATCGCCGTCAATGTCTCGGCCGGCGTCGTCGCGGCCGTTTCGGGCGTGGTCGCGAGTGCCGCCGTCTCGGCGGTCTGAATTTCTGTCGCGGTCGGCGTTGCGGTCGCCGCGTTCTGGAGCTCTGTTTCACTCGTGGAGGAGGCCTTTACCTCGGCCACCTCCGTCGTTTCTCTGGAGGCTTGCGCGGCAACAGGTTCGCTCTCGCGCGCCACGGTTGGGGCCGCGGCGAGATCGGCCTCGATCGCAGGCGCCGTTGTTGCCTCAAGCGGTGTTGAAGCGGCGATCTCGGCCGGCTCGGACGAATGTGTCTCGGCGCTGTCGGGCTGCGCAGCGACCTCGGGGGCATTCGCGGCGGAAGCCTCCGTCGGTTCGGCAGTAGCGGCGAGCGGCGTGACGTCGGAACGCGGCGCAGGAGCCGCCTCGGCAGGCTGCAGTGCGGCGACTTCCATCTGGTGCGGCGGCGGCTCCGCCTCGGCCGCCGGTGTCTCCGAGGTCTCCATCGGTTCGAGCGCTGCAGCCGGTTCCGGTTCGCTCGGCGTTTCGACTGGCATGTCGATGCCGATAATGGCATCGACCGATCCGACGACATGGCTGCCGGCGCCGCTGCCGGCCTCGATATCCGCCTCATCGGACGGTGTCAGCGCCAGCACCAATCCGGCATGGGCGAAGAACGACAACCCGATCGCGACGATCCAGCGCCGACGCAGCATCACGGAACTCCGGCGGTTCTAGTTCTCGAAGCCGATGGCGGCGCGGCTCGACGCCTGGATGCGATCGCTGCACAGCGGCGGCGTCAGCCCGTCGCCCTTGCATTCCTTGACATCGTTCAGCAGAACCCTGCCGATATCGGCGCAGGCTGTCTCCGCGATATCGAACTGCCGGACGCGATTCTTGGCGGCCGGGACCTTGCCGCTGCGCACGACGACGAAGCGCTCGACGCGGCCATCCTTGTCGAACAACACCAGTTCAAGCGCCATGTCGTCGATATCGATCGTCTGCTTATTGGCGATGACGAAGGAGAGGCGGCATGCCTTGGCGTTGGCGGCCGCGTCGTTGAGTTCCAGCGCGATGACCGGATCGCCGGATTGCGCGACGGCGGCGCCGCCCGTCATCAGGGTCGCGCCCAGCAGCGCGATGGCGCCAGCGCCTATTGCGGAAAGAGAAGCGCGCCTGTCGCCGCACCGAACCGACATGTTTCACCTCGTTGCCAATGAGAGCCGCGCCGATACCAGCGGGCCTCACGCAACTAGAAAAACATGAGTATGAAAGTCAATATAATTCGGTGCGAACGGCGTCAGGATGGTGTTGCGAAGGATGCGGCCATGAGCGGGTGCAGGGCCTCGGCGCCGCCAAGGTCGAGCAGGCCGCGAAGCTGTCCGCGATCGGAGGCGACGTCAGCGATGGTGTAGCTGTCGAGTACGGCGAAGAAGGCCCTGAGCGCCTCGCTGAGCACGCGGTTGACGCCGCAGGAGTCAACCAGCGGGCAATCGCGATTGGTCGTATCGAAGCAATCCGTCAAAAAGAAATTGCTCTCGGTCGCGCGGACGACGGCGCCGACCGTGATCTCGCTCGCGGGTTTCGCGAGGCGGATGCCGCCATTGCGACCGCGGATCGTCTCGATGAAACCCGACTCAACGAGGACATGCATGATCTTGAAGAGGTGCAGTTCCGATATGCCATAGGTCGTGGCGATATCGCGGATCCGGCTCGTCCCTTCATTATTGGCCTGACAATAAAGAAGGACGCGGATCGAATAGCTGGTTTGCTGGGTCAAGCGCATAGGGCATCCCTTGCATAGTCCGCGAAACGCGCCCTGTGACGGTTCCGCAACGGCCATCCGTTAAACCTTCTCTTTAAAGTCTTCTTTTCTCCCTTTCAATGTCCGCGATGGTGGACATGCAAAAAAGGCCCGGAAAGCAGAGCTTTCCGGGCCTTTTGAAAACTATGGGACCGGTCGTCCCGCTGTCAGATCAGCGAGCCGTTGACGATCGCCTGGCCGTCCTGGCCGAAGAGATGCACCGTTTCCGGCGCAATGACGATCCGTACCTTGTCGCCGGTACGCTGCGGCGCCAGGCCGTCGGCCTTGACCACGGTCGTGTCGGATCCCTCGACGTCGACATAGATCATCGTCTCGCCGCCGAGATGCTCGGAGAGCGCCACGACGCCGGGGATGCCGCCGGTTTCGGTCGGAGCGATCGTCAGATGCTCAGGGCGAACGCCAAGCGTGATCGGGCCGGGCGAGACGGTGGCGCCCCGGGTCGGCACGGCGAGCGTCGAGCCGCCGGGCAGGGCGATGATCGCCGATCCGTTCTGGACCTCGGTCACCGCGACATTGAACAGGTTCATCTTCGGGCTGCCGATGAAGGTGGCGACGAAGATGTTGTTGGGGCGGTGATAGAGCTCCAGCGGCGAACCGACCTGCTCGATCCGGCCGGCTGACAGCACGACGATCTTGTCGGCCATGGTCATGGCCTCGACCTGATCGTGGGTGACGTAGATCATCGTCGCCTTCAGATCGTTATGGAGCTTCGAGATCTCGATGCGCATCTGCACGCGCAGCGCGGCGTCGAGGTTCGACAGCGGCTCGTCGAACAGGAACACGTCGGGCTCGCGCACGATGGCGCGGCCGATGGCGACGCGCTGGCGCTGACCGCCGGAGAGCTGGGCCGGACGGCGGTTCAACAGTTCGGTGAGGTGCAGCAGCTTAGCCGCCTTCTCGGTTCGCGCCGCGATCTCCGGCTTCGGCATCTTGGCCATCTTCATGCCGAAGCCGATATTCTCGGCCACCGTCATGTGCGGATAGAGCGCGTAGGACTGGAACACCATCGAGACGCCGCGCTCGGCCGGAGCAAGGCGGGTGACGTCGCGGTCGCCGATCTTGACGAGGCCCTCGCTCGTGCCTTCGAGGCCGGCGATCAGGCGCAGCAGCGTCGACTTCCCGCAGCCCGACGGGCCGACGAAGACGCAGAACTCACCATCCTTCACTTCGAGATCGACACCGCGGATGATCGGCACTTCGCCGAACGACTTCTGGATATCGCGAAGCGTCAGACTTGCCATAGAACGTTCCTCCAACAAGCTAAAATGGATCGGCCAGACGACGTCGATCCTGCAATACGAGCGGGCTCAGAAATTACCGTCCACGATCCCGCCGCCGGAGTAAAGTCCCGATTTGTAGGCGGGGTGGAATTCCGCCTCGCGTCGCGGGCCTTGGAAGCTGGCGCGCTTCGGCTATCCTTCGACGGGGAGGAGAAGGGCATGAGCGAGGAGTTCCTGGTCGATCCCGATCACCGGACGACGCCCGGGAGCGAGTTCCTCGTCGGCGACATCTGGAAGGTCAAGCTCATGCGCTCGGCGCATGTGCACAGCCATGTCGAGTTCAACATGCTGCTAGCCGGCGCGATGACCTATCTCTTCAACGGTCGGACAGTGACGCTAAGGAAAGGTGATCTCGGACTCTTCTGGGCGGCGATCCCCCACCGCGTCATTGAGGTGGAGGAGCCGACCTATTTCATCTGCATCGACTTGCCGGTCGAGATGTTTCTCGCGATGCCAGGTTGCGAGCCGCTGAAGACGCCCATCCTGCAGGGTGGCGTGCTGGTGGCCAACAAGCTGCGGCCCTTCGATGAGCCGATGTTCAAGAGCTGGCATGCTGATATGGCGCAGCCGGGCGCAACGTTGCACGGCCTGGTGCGCGATGAACTGGCATTGCGCCTTCGGCGCATCATCCTCGATGGCTGGCGCGACCTTGCGTCCGACGAGGAGGAGCGGCGCGCGCTCGAATCGGACCCGCGTTCGGGCGAGCACCAGCGTGACCGGGCCCACCGTATGGCGCGCTATATCGCCGAGCATGCGATCGAGCCGATCACGGTCGCCGATATCGCGGCCTCGGTCGAACTCCACCCGAACTATGCCATGACGCTGTTCCGCAAGACGCTGGGCATGACGATCAACGAATATGTGACGCGGCAGCGCCTTATGCTCGCCCATGGCCGCCTGCTCGCCAGCGAGCGGGATATCGCCGATATCGCCTTCGAGGCTGGCTTCGGCTCGCTCAGCCGCTTCTACGAGGCGTTCAAGGAGCGTTATGGCTGCACGCCGCGCGATATGCGCCGCAATTTCCACGAGACCCGAGAGGCCGCGGCTCCGCGCGCCTGACGGCAAGTCCGGAAGAACCGCTGGCTCCGCGACGGAAGCGTCGGTGCCGCCCGTTTGACTCCTCGTCGGATCATCAACGGGATCACCATGTCCATCGGCAAGCAAGCTCTCCTCGCTGTGTTCGTGCTGCTGCTCGCCGGCGCTGGCTGGTACGCGTTCCAGCATCGCGCCAGCCTCTTCGGCGGCGCCGAAGTCGCGTCCGGCGGGACCGCGGGGGGTGGGCAGGGAGGGCAGCGTGGCGGCGGGCGCGGCGTTTCAGGTCCCACTCCCGTCGTGACGGATGTCGTGGGCAGCGACGTGACGGGCGAGGAAGTGCGTGCCGTCGGCACCGTGCTGGTGCCTCGCTCGATCAACCTCTACCCGCAGGTGAGCGCCATCGTCACCGAGGTGCTGTTCAAGGCCGGCGACAAGGTTGCCAAGGACCAGTCGATTCTCCGCCTCGACGATGCCGACCAGAAGGCGGCGCTCGATCTGGCGCAAGTTGCCCTCAGCGACGCCCAGAAGACGCTGGAGCGCTCGCAGAAGCTTGCCAGCACGAATAATCTGACCCAGTCGGCGCTGCAGGATGCGCAGTCGGGCGAGCGCAAGGCCGAGATCGCGCTGCTCGGCACCCAGATCGCGCTGGAGCGGCGCACCATCGTGGCGCCCTTCGCCGGGGTCGTCGGCATCAGCAATATCTCCGAAGGTGACCTCGTCACGACGTCGACCGTGGTGGCAACGCTCGATGATCTGACCGTCATGAAGGTCTCTTTCCTAGTGCCGGAGCGCTTCTCGGGCCGCGTCGCGATCGGCCAGCCGATCACGGCAACGGCCGATAGCGATCCGGATGCGGTCATCAAGGGCGTCGTCTCCGCCATCGATACCCGCGTCGATGCCAGCGCGCGTACGCTGAAGGTCGAGGCGACGATCGATGCGGCCTCCGCCGAGGCCGTGGGCGTCAAGCCGGGCATGTCGATCAAGGTGCGTCTGCCATTCCAGGGCGAGAAGCAACTGGCGCTCTCGGCGCTTGCCATCCAATGGGACCGCAACGGCGCCTATGTCTGGCGCGTCGCCGGCGACGGCGTGAAGCGCGCCGCGATCAATGTGCTCGAAAGGCAGAGCGGCCGCGTGCTGGTCTCGTCGGCCGATCTTGCCGAGGGTGACAAGATCGTGGTGGAGGGGCTGCAGCGTCTGCGCGACGGCGCCAAGATAGCCGAGCTGAATGCGCATGCCGAAGGCGGCAAGGCAGCCGCCGGCGGCGTGGCGAAGGGGAGCTGACGATGAGCGAAAGCCAGCCGCCGAAGCCGGTGCCCGCACCCGATCATTCGCTCGATCATGACCCCATGCCGAAGGGAGGAATCTCTCTGGGCGGCATTTCGGCGATTTCCGTACGCCGGCCGGTGCTCGCCATCGTCGCCAATCTCCTGATCGTCGTGGCAGGCCTCGCTGCTTTCGGCGGTGTCGAGATCCGCGAACTGCCCAATATCGACCAGCCGGTGATCACCATCACCACGACCTACACCGGCGCCTCGCCCGACACTATGGACAAGGAGGTGACCAGCGTTATCGAGAACGCCGCGGCCGGCGTCTCGGGCTGGACCGACATCCAGTCTCAGTCCACCAGCGGCCGCAGCCGCGTGACAATCCAGTTCTCCGATTCGACCGATATCAACGTCGCGGCCAGCGACCTGCGCGATGCCGTGGGCAATGCCCAGCGCAATCTGCCCGACGATGCCGACCCGCCGACGATCGCCAAGGCCGACACCAATGGCGACGCGATCATGCGCCTCGCCGTCACCTCGTCGAGCCAGAAGATCGAGGACCTGACGCAACTGGTGAATGACGTTATCGTCGACCGGCTGAAATCGGTCCCCGGCGTCGCCGACGTTCAGGTCAATGGCGATCGCTCGCCGATGATCTCCATCTATATCGATCCGATGCGCCTTGCCGCCTATGGCCTGACGGTGACGGATCTGAAGACGGCGCTTGCCACCGTGGCGCTCGATGTTCCCGCCGGCAACCTGACCGACGCCAACCGCAACATGTTCGTGCGCGCCGATGCCAGCGTGAAGGGCGCCGACGACGTCAAGGCGATCCGCATCAAGGGCGATACGCGCATCGGCGACGTCGCCGACGTGGTGTTCGGACCGGCGACCAAATCGTCAAGCCTTCAGGTCAATGGCCGCACCGGCGTCGGCCTCGGCATCGTGCGGCAGGCAAGCTCCAACACGCTGTCGATCTCGAAGGATGTGCGGACCGCGGTCGACGAACTGACCGCCACGCTGCCCAAGGACGTTTCGATCCGCATCACTTCCGACGACGCCAATTTCATTGCCGGCTCGTTCGAGGAGGTGGAGCGCAGCCTCGTGCTGGCGATCGGGATCGTCATCGCCATCATCTACCTCTTTCTGCGCTCTTTCCGCGCGACGTTGATCCCCGCTGTCACCGTGCCGGTGTCGCTGCTGGGCACCATAGCGGCGATGTATCTGATGGGCTTCTCGCTCAACATATTGACGCTGCTGGCGCTGGTGCTGGCAACGGGTCTCGTCGTCGATGACGCCATCGTCGTGTTGGAGAACATCGCCCGCCGCCGCCACGAGGGCATGGGGCCACGCGCAGCCGCCGTGCTGGGCGCAAGGCAGGTGTTCTTTGCCGTGATCTCGACCACGGCAACGCTCGCCGCCGTGTTCATCCCGATTTCCTTCTTCAAGGGCACGGCCGGCCGCCTCTTCTCCGAATTCGGCTTCGTGCTGGCCTTCTCGGTGGCGCTCTCCGCCTTCGTGGCGCTCACCCTGGTGCCGATGATGGCGTCGCGTCTTCTGTCTGCCGGGGATCTCGAGGAAGGGCCCAACGACGGCAAGCGGCACAATATCCTTTTCCGCGCGCTCGGCGCCTTCGGCCGCGGTGGACAGCGGCTCTATGAGAAGCTGCTCGACGCGGCGCTGGCCGCCCCGCTTGTCGTCATCCTCATCAGCGTCCTCTTCGCGGGCGGAGCCGTGCTTGCCTATGAGCTGCTGCCGCAGCAATTGACGCCGCAGGAGGATCGCGGCGCCGTCATCATCTCGATGTCCGCGCCGCAGGGCTCCACCGTCGACTATACGCAAGGCCAGATGGCGCGCGTCACGCAGGCGGTGCAGCCTTTGCTGAAATCGGGCGAGGCGACCAATGTCTTCTCGGTCGCCGGCAATTTCGGCAGTGCCAATTCCGGCTTCATGTTCGTGACGCTGGCGCCATGGGGCGAGCGGGCGCGCAGCCAGCAGGCGATCGCCGCCGAGCTCTCGGCGAAGCTGCGCAATATCCCCGGTGCCGTCGTCAATCTGCGCCAGGCGAACAGCCTCGGCATTCGCGGCGGCGGCCAGGGCCTGACCTTCGCCGTCACCGGCGCGGACTATGAAACCATCACCAAGGCCGCGACGGGCCTCATCGGCACGCTGTCGTCCGATCCGGCCTTCACCAGCGTCCAGCTCAACTATGATCTGAACCAGCCCCAGCTCTCGGTCGATATCGACCGCGATCGCGCCGCCGACCTCGGCATTTCCGTCGCCGATGTCGGCACGATCGTCTCGACGCTGCTGGCCGGCGCCGACATGGGCAATTTCTATATCGGCGATGACAAGATCAACATCCGCGCCTTGGCGCCGGATGGCATGATCGTGACGCCGAACGATCTTGAGAACGTGCAGGTCCGCACGGCCAGCGGGGCGATGGTGCCGCTCTCCTCGGTCATCAGTGTCTCGGAGGGCTCGACGTCGCCCACGCTGGCGCGTCAGTCGCAGCGCCGCGCCGTACCGATCACGGCGACGCTGGCGCCCGGCGTCGATCTCGGCTCGGCGATGCAGATCCTCGACAAGGCTGTGCCGAGCCTGCCGGCCGGGATCGGTGTCGTCTATACCGGCGAGGCGGCGACGCTGAACGAGACGTCGAGCGGCGTGCTGCAGACTTTCGGCTTCGCCGTGATCATCATCCTGCTGGTGCTCGCCGCGCAGTTCGAGAGCTTCATTTCGGCCGCGATCCTGTTCGCCACAGTGCCGTTTGGCGTTGCTTCGGGCATTTATGCCATCCTGCTCTCCGGCGGCTCGATCAACATCTACACGCAGATCGGCTTGGTGATGCTGGTTGGCCTGATGGCCAAGAACGGCATCCTGATTGTCGAATTCGCCAACCAGCTCCGTGACGAGGGGCTATCGGTGCGCGATGCGATCCGCGACGCCTGCCGCATCCGTTTGCGCCCGGTGCTGATGACGATGATCGCGACCGTTCTTGGTGGCCTGCCGCTGATCCTGACCGGCGGGGCCGGCTCGGAGGCACGCGCCGCGCTCGGCTGGATCATGGTCGGCGGGCTGGGATTCTCGGCGCTGGCGACGCTTTTCCTGACGCCGGTTGCCTTCCTGCTGCTCGCCCGCTTTGGCAAGCCGCGTGCGTCGGAGGAACAGCGCCTCGTTCGCGAACTGCGCGAGGTCGAGCGCGCCGAGGCGCGCCATCCCTCCCAGCCCGACCGGGAGATCGCGCGAGACGTCCCGCAGCTGCCGATCGCCGCGGAATAGGAGGCGCCGGTGGATCCGATCCGTGCCCACGATGAGGCGAAGGTGGCTGTGGTTCGCGGCCGGATGGGGTATCGTCTCGTCGCCGGCGGCCACAACGCCGGTCTTCCCCACGAAGAGACGAAAGGTCGGGTCCAGCCCTTGTCGCGCAAGGACGATTTCGGAAGAGACGCCGTGCTTCGTGCCGAGGAGGCGCTGATGCAGGCGATCGCAAATGGCGAGCGGGACGTCTTCGCCCGGCTGATCGGCGCGGAGGCGCCACGGCTGACGCGCTTCGTGCTCGCCATTCTCTCCGATCTGTCGGAGGCGGAGGAGATCGTCCAGGAATCGCTGCTGCGCCTCTGGCGCCAGGCGCCGACCTGGGAGCCGCGGGCTCGCATCGGCACCTATCTGCACCGCGTCGCCTATCGCCTCGCGATCGACCGGATCCGCCGACGACGTCCCCATGTCGATATCGACGACTATGACGATCTGATCGAGGACGAGGACGAGAGCGCCGCGCCCGACCGCAATCTCGACCGCCTCGACGAGGTCCGCCAGGTGCACGAGGCGCTCGACCAGCTCTCGGATCGCCAGCGCGCCGTGATCGTCCTCGCCCATTTCCAGGAACTCGGCCAGGCGGAAGCCGCCGCGATCCTGGGCATCGGCGAGCATGCCTATGAATCGCTTCTCGCCCGCGCGCGTCGGCGTCTTCGCACGCTGCTCGCGGAGAACGGGGAGCCCGCCGGGGAGGATTGGACAAAGCCATGAGCAACCGCACTTCCGAACCAACTAGCGGCCTGCACGCCGGCCCGATCGGCCTTCGCGACGCCGTCGATCTCTGGGGGCCCGACCTCTCGAAATGGCCGGATATTGCCCATCTGCGCCATGCCCGCGAGGCGCTCCTATCCGACCGGGGCTTTCGCGCCTATCGCGACGGGGCGATCGCCGCCGACCGCCGACTTCTCGCCACGGCGGCGGCGCTGGATGATCGCATCGCGTCGAAGGGCTCCGTCGCCCGCATTGCCGATGAGGTTCTGGCGAAGGTCGAACCGCGCCATAGCCCGCGCTATTCGCGTTATTCCCGTTTTGCCGCTGTCGCTGCCGTGATCGTCATTGCCGGTCTTCTTGGCGGCGCGTCGGGATGGATGCGTCCGGACATCGGCGAGGACGGGCGCATGACGGTAGTCCAGCTCGATCCGCTTCTTTTTGGTCCGGCCGAGATCGGCTTCTAGATGGCACCCAAGCCCGAAAGAAAGCGCGGCCGCAACTGGCTCGCCGGCGTTGCCGTCGTCTCGCTGGCGGTGAATGCGTACTTCCTGGGCGCGCTCTTTACCGAGACGCTCCGCTTCCGCACGTCGCGCGACGAGAGCAGCCCCCACGCCGCCAAAATGGAGCTGCGCTGGCTGCGCGGACGACTTTCGCCCGATGCAGTCCGCTCCGTCGAGGCTGCCCTTGAGCCGCTGAAGCCGGATATGATGGCTCGCATCCAGCGCCTGAAGACGCTCCGAGCCGAACTCGGCCCGCTCGTTGCTGCGCCCGAGCCGGACCGTGCGGCGATCGATGCGCATTTGCGCGAGATCCGGCTCGAAGTCGGCGCCATGCAGGAGCAGACCCAATCGAAGGTGTTCGACGCCGTCCTGGCGCTGCCCCAGGCCGAGCGTGCGCCGCTGGCGACGCCCGCGCAGGGAAGCGCCAAGGGTAACTGACCCCAAACGAAAAACGGGGCCGCGCGGGCCCCGTCAATCTTGTGCCGCACGTGCTGTCAGCGCGACGCGATCAGCCGCTCAGCATCGGTGGCGGTCAGCGGCGCGGGACGTTCCGTGGTCGTCGAGAGTTCGACGACCTTGCGGCTTGCCGCTGCGTCGAGGATCGAGACCATGATGTCGAGTGCGTGCAGCGCGACGCGGCCCGAGCAGCGCGGCTCGCGGCCGGTCTCGGCAGCATCGAGCAGATCGGCGACGCCGAGCATGCGATAATTGGCCCGCTCGCCGCTCCAATTGGCGCGGCCGAACGGCGCCTCGGCCGCGTCGACCTCGATATAGTCGCCGCCGGCCTTCGAATAGCGGACGGCCCCGCCGAAGAAGTTCGGATCGGGCACGAGCATCGTTCCTTCCGAGCCGTAGAGCTCGATAGGGTTCTCATGGCCGTGCTTCCAGACGTCCCAGCTGACGCCGAACGACACCTGTGCGCCGGAGACGAATTCGATGATGGCGTTGATCGTCGTCGGCACCAGCACCGGTACCGACTTGCCCTTCATCGGACCCTCGGCCGTGACGAAGCGCTCCTCGAAACCCTTGCTCGCGATCGCGGTGACCGATTTGGCTGGTCCGATCAGATTGATCAGCGCGGAAGTGTAATAGGGTCCCATGTCGAGCACCGGTCCACCGCCCGGCTGGAAGAAGAAGCCGGGATTGGGATGCCAGGCCTCCATGCCGTGACCCATGAAATGCATGGTGCCGGCGATGATGTGGCCGACCTTGCCCTCGTCGATGAGGCGACGCGCCGTCTGGCCGCCGCCGCCAAGGAAGGTGTCGGGTGCGCTGCCGAGCTTCAGCCCGCGTGCGTCGGCTTCCGCGACGAGCTTCTTGCCGTCGTCGACCGAGAGCGCGAACGGCTTCTCCGAATAGGCATGCTTGCCAGCGGAGAGGATCGAATGGCTGATCTCATAGTGAGCGGCCGGGATCGTCAGGTTGATGACGGTGTCGATCTCGCTGTTCTTCAGGAGTTCATCGACGGTCATGGCAGCGATGCCGAACTGGTCGGCCCGGGCCTTGGCCGCGGCCGGCGCAATATCCGCGACGGCGACGATCTTTGTGCCGGGAAACAGCGGCGCCAGCTTCAGATAGGCTTCGGAGATGTTGCCGGCGCCGATCAGGCCGATCTTGTGAACGGTGGACATGGGGTGGTCTTTCAGGAAAGGAGGGCCTTGATCGAAGCAAAGGAGCGCTCCGCAAAGCGCTTCCAGTCCGCCGGATTGTCGTGCTCGGCGACGAGGACATGCGCCTTTGCCGCGCCATCGATATGCGGCTTCAGGGCTTTCCAGTCGACCGTGCCCGTGCCGACATCGGCCCATCCATCCTCGGCCGTGGTGCCGGCGGGCGCCAGGTCCTTGATGTGGAAGGCGATGGTGTCGCCTGCGAGCTTCTCGATCTCGCGCACCGGATCCTTGCCGGCGCGCACGACCCAGCCGATGTCGAGCTCAGCCGAGACGCCATTGCCGATCAGGTGGTCGATCGGCCGCGAGCCGTCTGGCAACGAGACATATTCGAAGTCGTGATTGTGCCAGCCGAGGCCAAATCCGGCGGCCTTTGCCTTCTCGGCCGCCCGGGCGAGCGTGTCGTGGAGCTTCTTCCAGCCATCGATATTGGTCGGCCGCTCCTCGGCGACGAGATAGGGCACGACGATGGTGGATGCGCCGATCGTGCCGGCAATGTCTATGAAGCGGGCGGTGTCTCCGGCAACGCCGTCGAGCGGGGCATGGAAGGTCGGCGTGACGAGGCCGACCGCATCGACCTTGGCGCGATAGGCGGCGGCATCGTCGCCATAGAGGGGATAATAGGGCTCTACCGCGTCATAGCCTATGGCGGCGAGGCCTTCGAGAACGGTCTCCAGCGGCGGGAAATTGCGCGCCGAATAGAGCTGGAACGAGATCTTGTGCTGGGGCATGAGAACATCTCTTTGATGCGGCTCACCCTTTCGGGCGGGTGGACGTGGCAGGGCGAATCAGAGCCGGTTACCGCTGGCCGTGTCGAAGATCGATGCATGGCTCGGCGAGAAGAAGGCATCCACTTTCAGCGGTGTCGCGACATGCGTATCGCCGTCGATGCGAACAGAGAAGGGCGCACCGCTGAGGTGGCCCCAGACGAGGCTGTCGGCGCCCATGGGCTCGAGGAGGGTGAGTTCAAGCGGCAGCGTGGAACTATGATCGCCCTTCCGCTCAAGCTCCACCTGCTCCGGCCTCACGCCCAGCGTCGCCTTCTGGCCGTCGACGGGGGGGACGCTGAACTCGTAGCCGGTCAGATCGATCCTGGCGCCGTTGGACAGCAAGAAGCTCGGCCGGCCGGCGTCGAAGGCGAGCGTGCCGTCAACGAAATTCATGGCGGGCGAGCCGACAAAGCCGGCGACGAAGCGGTTGACCGGCCGGCGATAGATTTCCTTTGGCGTCGCGAGCTGCTGGATGACGCCGCCATACATGACGGCGATGCGGTCCGCGAGGGTCAACGCCTCGATCTGGTCATGCGTCACATAGATCATCGTCGAGCCGAGCTCGTGATGCAGCCGCTTGATCTCGACCCGCAGTTCCGTGCGGAGCTTGGCGTCTAGATTGGATAGCGGCTCATCGAACAGGAAGACGTCGACGTCGCGGACCAGGGCGCGACCGATCGCGACGCGCTGACGCTGACCGCCCGAGAGTTCGGACGGACGGCGCTCCAGCAGCGGCTCTATCTGCAGGATCTTCGAGGCCTTGGCGACGCGAGCCTCGATATCGGCCTTCGGGGTCTTCGCCATCTTGAGACCGAAGGAAAGGTTGCCCCTCACCGTCATGCGCGGATAGAGCGCATAGGACTGGAACACCATGCCGATGCCGCGGTCCTTCGGCTCTTCCCAGGTGACGTTCTTGCCGCCGATCCAGATCTGGCCGGCGGCGACGTCGAGCAGGCCCGCCACGGCATTCAGCAGGGTGGACTTGCCGCAGCCGGACGGTCCCAGCAGGACGACGAACTCACCCTCGGCGATGTCGAGGTCGAGGGCTTTCAGCACCTTCACGGAGCCGAATGCGATATCGAGATCGCGGATCGAGACAGTGGCCATGGATTACCCCTTCACGGCGCCGGCGGCGATGCCGCGAACGAACCAGCGGCCGGAAACGAAATAGATGACGAGTGGAACAAGCGCGGTCAGGATCGTCGCCGCCATGTTGACGTTGTATTCGCGGACGCCGGTCGTCGTATTGACGATGTTGTTGAGCTGCACCGTCATCGGCCAGTTCTGTCGCCCGGCGAATACGACGCCGAACAGGAAGTCGTTCCAGATGCCGGTTACCTGAAGAATGACCGCCACGATCGTGATCGGCACCGACATCGGCAGCATGATGTAGAAGAAGATGCGCCAGAAGCCGGCGCCATCGACGCGTCCCGCCTTGAACAGTTCCGCCGGCAGCGCCGCATAGAAATTGCGGAAGAGCAGCGTCAGGATCGGCATGCCGAAGATGGTATGCACGATGATGATGCCGGGAAGCGAGGCGAACAGCCCAACGGAGCTCAGTCCGATGATCAAGGGATAGATTACGACCTGATAGGGCACAAAGGCCCCGAACACGAGCAGGCCGAACAGCAGATTGGCGCCCTTATAGGGCCAGAAGGTCAGCGCGTAACCGTTGATCGAGGCGCAGACGATCGAGATCAGGACGCTGGGAACGGTGATCTTCACCGAGTTTAGGAAGCCGGGGCTGAGGCCGAAGCAATCACGGCCGGTGCAGGCATGTAGCCAGGCGTCTGCCCAGGGTTGGAAGGTCACCTCTCCGGGGAAGTTGAAGAGATGGCCGAGCCGGATCTCGGGCATGCCCTTCAGTGAGGTGACGATCATGATGTAGAGCGGGATCAGGAAGAACAGCGCCGACAGAATGAGAAAGGCATAGAGGCCGATGCGCCCCGGCGATATGCGCCGCGGCTTTGGGCCTGAGGGCTCGACAGACGTGCCCGCGCGTTCTGGCTCGGATCCGATTCGGCTTGCCACGCTGGTATCGGTCATGCGCGCGATTCCTTGCGCCGATTGCGCCACTGTAGAATTCCGCCGATCGCGAGGACGAGGAGGATAGGCGCGAGCATCAGAGTCGCGGCTGCCATACCCTGTCCCACATTCTGGCGGACGGTGATCAGCTGGATGACGTAGACGGCCGGCATGGTCGTCGCGATGCCCGGTCCGCCGCCCGTCATGGCGATGACCAGATCGTAAACGCGGACGACGGCGACGCATTGCAGCACGAAGGCGGTCGCAAAGGCGCCCCGCATCATCGGCGCAACGATGAACACATGCGTGCGCCAGGTCGGGATGCCGTCGATCTTGGCGGCTTTCCATATTTCGGAATCGATACCGCGCAGCCCGGCGAGCAGGATCGCCATCGTCACGCCCGAGCCCTGCCAAATGCCGGCAACGACCAAGCCGTAGATCGCGGTATTGGCCTGCACCAGTGGGGCGAAAGTGAAGCTCTCCCAGCCCCAGTTCCGCATGGCCTGCTGGATCCCGAGATTGGGGTCGAGGGCCCATTGCCAGACAAGACCGGTCACGATCAGGGACATGGCGAAGGGGTAGAGGAAGATGGAGCGCAGCGCGTCTTCCTGGCGAACGCGCTGATCCATGAAGACAGCCAGCAGATAGCCAAACACCATGTTGCAGGCGATGGACATCAGGCCGAAGAACCAGATGTTGTTGATCGAAATAAGCCAGCGATCATCGGCCCATAGCCGCCGGTATTGCGACAGTCCGACGAAGTTATAGCTTGGAAAGAGCTTCGAGCTGGTGAAGGACCAAAGCACGGAAAAACCGATTCCGATGACGAACACGCCGACCGAAACGAGGATCATCGGCACAGTGCCGACGACGGCATGGATAGGAAATCGGCGCTTTCTGGTCTGCGTCATCGCGAAATACGCCCGGTCATCTGACAGAACAATAAGGGGACCGCGGGCGCGCTACGACATCGGCGCCCATGCCGGCTGTTCGGCGTGACGGAGGTGCCGCCATGGCGACGGCACCTCCTTCCGTTCAGCCGACGCTAGTCGGAGTTCTTGATGATTTCCGCGAACTTAGCCGTGGCAGCATCCGCCGTGACGGAGTCGTCGGCGAAGTACTGGGCAACCAGCTCGTTGAGCTGCTGGTTGGTGTTCTCGGTGATGAACCGGTTCGTCGCCGTGACGATCTTGGCCGGATCCTTGACGGCCTCCAGCGCCTTCTGCATGCACGGATCGGCCGAGCCGAGATCGACGTCGCCACGCACTGGCATGGAGCCCTTGGCGTTGTTGAAAGCGACCTGGACTTCCGGGCTGATCAGCAGCGCGGCCATGCGCTTCTGGGCGGCTTCCAGTTCCGGATTGTCCTGCTTGAAGAACACGACGATGTCGCCGTCCGTGCTGACGACCGGCTTGCTCTCGTTGAGGCCGATCATGCAGCCGAAGTCCTTGACGCCGGTCATGCCAGCCGCCGCGAACTCGCCGCGCGCCCAGTCGCCCATCACCTGAAGTCCCGCCTTGTTGGTGATGACGAGATTGGTGGTGTCGTTCCAGTTCCGGTTCGCGTAGCCGTCATCGGTATACTGCTTCAGCGTCCGCAGCTGCTCGAAGACGCCCTTCATTTCCGGCCCGCCGGCGATCTCGGCGCTCTTCGTCGTGTACATCTTGTCGCGAGCTTCGACGCCGAGCGCCTCGGTCACCATGTCCTGGAACAGGAGCTGAATCTGCCAGCCATTGCCGTCGCCGCCGATGGCGAACGGAATGATTCCGGCCTCCTTGAGCTTCGGCGCCGCGGCTACGAAGTCGGCAAGGCTCTTCGGCTCCGGCACGCCGGCCTTTTCGAATGCCGGCTTGGAGTACCAGGCCCAGTAGTTCGAATGGATGTTGACCGGGACGCACCACCAATGGCCATCGACGAGGCAGGCGCTGGCGATCGCTTTCGGCCGGATGATTTCGTCCCACTTGCCAGCCGTGGCCACGTCGGTCAGGTCGAGCAACTTGCCGCCCTTGATCAGTTCCTCATACTGCCGGCCCGGATTGAACTGGGCGGCGGCAGGCGGATCACCGCCGAGAACGCGCTGCATCACCGTGGCGCGCGCGGTCTCGCCGAGAGCAATGGCGCTGTCGACCCAATGGTCGCCGGCGCCGTCATTGTCGACGGCCTTGGCGAATTGCGAAACCGCTGCCGACTCGCCCTTGGACGTCCACCAGTGGATGACTTCCACATCGGTCGCGTACGCCGCGCTGCTGGCGCCGGCCAAGGCCACCGCCGCGACGGCACCCAGGAGCATCTTGCTCAGGTGTCTCATGCTTCCTCACCTCCCTGTTTAGGCTGCCCGCTCGGAGCTTGCCTGCCCGATCGAACGTTCGCCTCCGATTTCACCGGACTTGAGCGCCCGAATTCTTGTAATCGATTACATCTAACGTATACTTCCCGAGACCACTGTCAACGCGAATTTATTTTGCACTGCAAAAGAACAGTCTCGAAAACACGGGGAGGAGAATGAGCCGATGGCTTCTGACAAGGGGGCGCCGGTGACGCGATCGGTTACGATTCAGGATGTTGCGAGGCGTGCTGGAGTTTCCACTGCAACCGTGAGCCGCGCGATTGCCCTGCCGGACAGAGTTACCGAGGCGACCCGGGAGGCTGTCTTAACCGCCATACGCGAGACCGGCTACACACCGAATGCTGCAGCGCGGTCGCTGCGGGCCAAGTCGACGCGCATGGTTCTGGTGCTGCTGCCGGGCATCGGCAACTCGTTCTTCACCCCCGTGCTGAACGCTCTGGAGGAGGTATTTTCCGAGGCAGGCTACGGCGTGCTGATCGGCTATGCGCGCAACAGCCCGCGACGCGAGACGCATTACGCCCGCCTGATCCGCGCCGGCCAGGTCGATGGGGTGCTCGTCATCACCGGCAATATTCCGCGCGACGAGCAATTCGTGCAGATCCCCGATCTTGTGCCGATGTCCCTGATGTTCTCGGAAATCCCCGGCACCGACGAGTTCTCGGTATTCGACGTCGACAATCGGCAAGCGGCCTCAGCAATGGTCGCGTATCTGATTGCCAGGGGTCACCGCCGCATCGCCCACATCGCCGGTGCCGATACGAGCCTCGAAGCGCGCGAGCGGAGCCTGGGCTATGGCGACGCGCTCCGCGCCGCCGGACTTCCCGTCGATCCCGCGCTTCTTTGGCACGGCGCGACCAACTATGATTTCGGCTCAGGAGAGCGCGCCGCTTCGCGGTTCTTCGCACTGGACGATCGTCCAACCGCCGTGTTCGTTGCCGCCGACGAGATGGCGTTCGGTTTCATGCGGCAGCTCAAGAACCAGGGCCTCGACATACCCGGCGATGTCTCTGTCGCCGGCTTCGACGATACCGAATATGCCGTCCACTACGATCCCGCGCTCACCACCATGCGCCAGCCGCGCACGGAACTTGGCACGCTGGCGGCACGCGATCTCCTGCGCCGCATGACCGGCAAGGACGGCGAGGTGTCGATCTCGCATGTCCGCTTGAAATGCCAACTCGTCGTGCGCGACAGCGTCCGGCCGATCTGATCAGCCTTCGAGCGTTTCTCGGAGCATTTCCAGCGTCAGCCATTCCTCTTCCGCAGCGTCGCGTTCGGCTTGGGCGGCGCTCATGCGGGCCGTCGCCGTGTCAAAGCGCTTGCGGTCGCGAGCGAAGAGGTTGCCGTCCTGCAGCACGGCTCCGAGGGTGGCGATCTCGGTTTCGAGCGTCGCGATCCGCTTCGGCAGCGTTTCCAGCGCGTGCTTCTGCTTGAACGACAGTTTCACCTTCTGGGCGGCGCGTGGTGCCGCGGGTGCCTTCGCCTCGTCCTTCCGCTCGGACTTGGCAATCAGCCGCGCCGGTGCCGCCTCGCCCCGCTGGGCAATCATGTCGGTGTAGCCGCCCGCATAGTCGGTCCAGGTTCCGTCGCCCTCGGCGACGATCACCGAGGTTGCCACGCGGTCGAGGAAGTCGCGGTCGTGGCTCACCAGGAGGATGGTGCCGGCATAGTCGTCGAGCATCTCCTCGAGCAGGTCGAGCGTCTCGAGATCGAGATCGTTGGTCGGCTCGTCGAGAACCAGCAGGTTGGATGTCTTCGCCAGCGCCCGCGCAAGCATCAGCCGGCCGCGCTCGCCGCCGGACAGCGCGCTGATCGGCGCGCGCGCCTGCTCGGGCGTGAACAGGAAGTCGCGCATATAGCCGATGACGTGGCGGGCCTCGCCATTGACGATCACGCTGTCGCCACGTCCCTCGGTAAGCGCCGCGGATAGCGTCGTCGTCGGATCGAGACTTTCGCGGCGTTGGTCAAGCGTCACCATCTCCAGATTGGTGCCGAGCTTGACCCTGCCTTCGTCGGGCTTGATCGCGCCGGTCAGGAGGCCGAGCAGCGTCGTCTTGCCGGCGCCATTGGCACCGACCAGCGCGATGCGGTCGCCGCGCAGGATGCGGGTGGAGAAGTCGCGCACGATCACGCGTTCATCATAAGCCTTGGATACGCCGAACGCCTCGACGACCAGCTTGCCGGAGAGATCGCCAACCGCCGCGCCGAACTTGACCTCGCCAACGGCACGCCGCTGTTCCCGCCGTTCGGTGCGTAGTCCTTCCAGCTTCCGTAGGCGACCCATATTGCGTTTGCGCCTGGCGGTGACGCCGTAGCGCACCCAGTCGATCTCCTGCGAGATCTTGCGGTCCAGTCGCTCGCGCTCCTTCTCTTCCTCGTTCAGGATGGCGTCGCGCCAGCCCTCGAAGGCGGAGAAGCCCTGGTCGAGCCGCCGCGTCTTGCCGCGGTCGAGCCAGACCGTGGTGCGCGACAGCCGCTCCAGGAATCGGCGATCATGGCTGATGAGGACGATGGCGGAGCGCATGGAGCGCAGCGTTTCCTCGAGCCACTCAATCGCCGGAAGGTCGAGGTGGTTGGTCGGCTCGTCGAGCAGCAGCACGTCGGGTTCCGGCGCCAGCGCCTCGGCCAGCGCGGCACGGCGAGTCTCTCCGCCGGAAAGGCTCTTCGGCGTCTCCTCGCCGGTGAGACCAAGCGATTCGAGCAGCCGCGTAGCCCGGTGCGGATCATCTCCCGGTCCGAGCCCGGCCTCGACATAGGTCCGCGTCGTCGCGAAGGCTGAAAGATCGGGTTCCTGCGCCAGATAGCGGACCGTGGTGCCAGGCTGCAGGAAGCGTGTGCCGGAATCGGCCTCGACAAGGCCGGCGGCGATCTTGAGCAGGGTCGATTTCCCCGAGCCGTTTCGACCGACAAGGCAGAGCCGCTCGCCGGCCGAGACGGTCAGCGCGGCGTTTTCGATCAGGGATGGGCCGCCGAACGAGAGGCGGATGTCCTGCAGAGCGAGAAGAGGAGGAGCCATGGCGGGGGTTTAGGCTGCCGGCCGGCCGCGGGCAAGCCTTACCTCGGAAGCCGATCTCGCCACGTGGCGCGTTCGACAGAGATGGCCGAACGACGATGCTTGCCCTATGTTGGGCGCGAGGGTGTCGTGGAGGACGGCTTGGCTGAGATTGCCGACGCAGAGGCGCGACAGCGGGAACTGGTCGCGCTGCTGGCGGATGTGTCCCGACGGAACGAGACGTCGTTCAAGCGACTTTATGATCGCTGCTCCGCGAAACTCTTCGCCGTCATTCGCCGTATCACCATAAGCGAGGCCACGGCGGAAGAAGCGCTACAAGAGGCCTTCATGCGGATATGGGATCACGCGGATGCGTTTGATCCGACGCTGGCCTCGCCGATCACCTGGATGACGACGATCGCGCGCAATACCGCGATCGACAGCATCCGACGCGGCGCCGAGCGGATCTCTGCCACGGCGGTGGTGATCGATGAAGAACTTGCCGATCGGCTCGCTGCTCCCGGATCCGTGCCGGATGTGCTCGCCTCGCGCCAGCTTCGCCGCTGCATCGACGGATTGGACGTCGACCGGCGTGGCATGGTGTTGCTTGCCTATTGTTATGGCTGGAGCCGGGAGGAATTGTCGCATCGTTTCGACCGCCCGGTAGCGACCGTGAAGACCTTGTTGCGGCGGAGCTTGATCTCGTTGAAGGAGTGCCTCGGTGGCGGATGACGATCTGGAGGGTCTGGCGGGGGAATATGTCCTCGGGACGCTCGATGCATCCGAGCGAGCCGAGGTCGAGGCGCGGCTGCATCGCGAGCCGGCGCTTGCTGCCGCTGTGGCGCAATGGGCTGAGCGCCTCCAGCCATTGGCCGATCTTGCCGGGGAGGCTGAGCCGCCCAATATCGTGTGGCCGAAGATCGAGGCGCGGATCCGCGATGGGCTCGGCGACCGCGTCGTGCGGCTGCAGCGTTCGGTGCGGCGTTGGCGCTTCGCGACGGCGGCGACGCTATTCGCCGCGTCGATACTCGCTGTCGTGATCATCGGCGAACGGCAGGTCGCACCGCCGGCCGGCGCGAGCTATGTCGCAATCCTCGGCGGCGAAGGTGGCAAGCCGGCGTTCGTCGCATCGGTCGATACAGAGGCTCGGACCATTCGCCTGCGACGTGTCGGAGACGCGCCGCCCCCCGATCACAGTTTCGAACTCTGGCAGGTTCCGGCCTCCGGGCCGACCGTTTCTCTCGGAACGGCAGACGCCATCTCGGACCTGAAGGCGTTGCAAGTGTCCCTGAAACCCGGCGAATTGTTGGCGATATCCGTCGAGCCGAAAGGCGGCTCGCCCACCGGTCAGGCAACCGGCCCCGTGGTCTTCACGGGCGCGCTGCTGCCCGCGGAATGAGGGTGAACCGACATTCCGATCGAGCCTCGCAACCCGATCGTGGTGAAGTCGTTGGGGGCTGTGGAGCCGAAGTGGATCGGGGACCTGCTCTCGTGGCAAGGCATTGGTAATGCGTGAAATCGTCGGCACAGGCGACGGGTTGGGCGTTCCGGCATTTCTGTCTCATGGCGGCGACGTCGCGCGCCTGATCGCGAACTATGGCTGGGAGCGGACAGCGGTTGGTCCGATCGATGCGTGGCCCTCCCATCTCCGCGCCACGCTATCCTTCATGCTGTCGTCCAAGGTGCCGCTCGCCCTGCTTTGGGGCGAAGATGGCATCATGTTCTACAATGCCGGCTATGCCGAAATCGCCGGTGCGCGCCACCCCTCCATCCTCGGCTCCAAGGTTCTCGACAGCTGGCCGGAAGCGGCGAGCTTCAACAGCCGCGTTCTGGAAACGGGATTTCGTGGCGAGACGCTGTCGTTCGAGGACATGCATTTCGTGCTGATGCGAAACGGCTTTGCCGAGGACGTCTGGCTCGATCTCGACTACAGCCCGATATTTGACGAAGCCGGCATGCCGGCGGGCGTCCTGGCAATCGTCCATGAGACTACCCGGCGCCATTTCGCCGAGGCGGAAGCGGAACTCAATCGCGAGCGTCTCTCCCACGCTCTGAACGCCGCTGGCGTCATCGGGATTTGGGATTGGCATCTGGCGACGGGGCAAATGTTCACCGATGAGCGTTTCGCTGCCTTCTATTCGGTCGACGGAGAGCGAGCGCGCCTTGGCGTGCCGCGATCCGAATTTACGGCCGCGATCCATCCCGAGGATCGCGAGCCCGTCGAGGAAGAGATCCGCCACGCGATCGAGACTGGCGGCGACATTGCTCTCGAACATCGCCTGCTGCATTCCGATGGCTCGATTCGCTGGGTGATGATCCGCGGCACGGCCTCTCGCGACGGATCGGGACGGGCGGTTCGGGTTTCCGGCGCGGCAGTGGATGTGAGCGACCGGCGTGCATCGGAAGAAAAGCGGCGCCTGCTTGTTCGCGAATTGCACCACCGAATCAAAAATACCTTCGCGATCATCGGCGGCATGGTCACGATGACGGCTCGCACGGCCCGCACCGTCGACGAGATGGCTGGCGTTCTGCGCGGCCGCCTCGTCGCGCTCGCCTCGGCACATGAACTGATCCGCCCGGCGATCACGGCGGAACTCGACCAGATCGAAAAGACGACGTTCGCCGATCTTTTCCAGGCCATCCTGTCGCCGCACCTCCTTCGGCCGGAGCAGCTCACGATCGAGGCTCCCGAGGTGGAAGTCGGTGTGGTCGCGGCAACGAGCCTAGCGCTGGTGCTGCACGAATTGGCGACGAACTCGTCAAAATACGGCTCGCTGTCGACGGCGGAAGGTACGTTGACGATCCGCGGATCGCAGGTGGGAGAGAACCTGCGCCTGGATTGGGTCGAAGCCGGCGGGCCACCTGTCTCGGGGCCGCCGCGCTATCAGGGCTTCGGAAGCCGCCTCGCCAGCATGAGTATCGCCGGCCAACTGGGCGGCGAACTTGAATTCCACTGGCAGGAGAGCGGCCTTCACGTGGTGATGCTCATTCCGATCGAGCGGATCACCCGTTAGCGCCGAAACGCTTCGATGGGAGCCCGTAACCTATCGGCGGGCGGCGGTCAGGCGACGGCGCGGCGCAATCCCTCGATCCATGTTCCGAGCCGTGCCAGCGCCTCGTCCAGAATCTCATCGCGCTTCGAGAAGCAGAAACGGACGAAATGCGACGGGCCGTTCTCGGCATAGAAGGCGGAGACCGGGACGGCCGTGACTCCTGCCTCGATGGTCATGCGCCGGCATAGCTCTACGTCGTTGGCGCCGAGGCCGAGCGGCGAGACGTCGGCGGAGACGAAATAGGTCCCCTCGCACGGCACGACGCCGAAGCCTAGCGCGGCGAGACCGGCGGCGAGGCGGTCGCGCTTGGCTGCCAGCGCGCCCGACAGCTCCGCGTAATAGTCGTCGCCTTTGGCCAGGCCAACCGCAACCGCCTTTTGCAGATGCGGCGGCGTCGTGAAGGTCGTGAACTGGTGCGCCTTGGCGATCGGGTCGAGCAGGGTCGGCGCCGCCGCGACATAGCCGACTTTCCAGCCGGTGAAAGAGAAGGTCTTACCGGCCGAGCCGATCCGGATCGCGCGCTCGCGCATGCCGGGGAGGGTCATCAGCGGGATATGGTCGCGGCCATCGAAGGCGATATGCTCGTAGACCTCGTCGCAGATCGCGTAGGCGTCAAAGCGCACGCAGAGTTCGGCGATCACTGCCAGTTCCGCCCGGCTGAACACCTTGGCGGCCGGGTTCATCGGGTTGTTGATGAGGATGGCCTTGGTCTTGGGCGAAAAGGCAGCTTCGAGCGCGGCAACGTCGAGCTTCCATTCCGGCGGCGTCAGGCGCACCAGCCTCGGAATGCCGCCGGCCCGGCGCACCAGCGGCAGATAGCAGTCATAAAGCGGCTCGATCAGCACGATCTCGTCGCCGGGCTCGATCAGCGCCGTGATGATGTCGGAGAGAGCCTCGGTCGCGCCGGAGGTAACGAGGATCTCGCGCTTCCAATCGAGCTCCAGTCCATAGAAGCGCCGATCGGCCTCGGCCACGGCCTGCCTCAGTTCGGGCAGTCCCATCATCGGGGGATATTGATTGGGTCCGGCGATGAGGGCATCGGCCGCGAGGCGGCGAAGATCCTCCGGTCCATCGACGTCGGGAAAACCCTGCCCGAGATTGATCGAGCCATGCTCGATCGCAAGGCGCGACATAACCTCGAAAATCGTCGTCGGCAGGCCCGTATAGACGGGATTGGTCGTCTTCATGAAAAGCTCCGCAGGTTGCGGACCATAGGTCCGTGAATTTCGCCGCGCAAGCAAAGTCATCCTACGTCGCGGTCCTCCCTCAGAACGAATTGCTCCGAACAGGATCACGCGTTCGTGATCGATCCGGGCGGTGCGGACCGAAACCAGATAGGAAAAGCTTCCGTATAAGCTCATGTGACCGACAAAATCAGAGCAACGAAAATGTCGGTCCAAATATAGCGGGAGGCATCCTTCACGTTAGTGGGATTGATGTCGACCTTGTTGGATCGATGCCGGGGCAGCTTTGCCTCCGGATCGTCTGAGAAACGGGCAACAGATCGCGATCTATTGAATCGCCGATCGAAGATCGGGAGATAACGAACATGCATGTCTTTTCGAACGCTATGCGGGCCGCTGCCATCGCTGCCATCGCCATCACGGGCACCGTCGCCGTGTCGAGCCCGTCCTTCGCCAAGACCGTGATGGTCGGTGGCGCGCCGATGTATCCGTCGAAGAACATCGTCGAGAACGCCGTCAACTCGAAGGATCATACGACGCTCGTCGCCGCCGTGAAGGCAGCCGGCCTGGTCGAGACCCTGTCCGGTCCCGGGCCGTTCACCGTATTTGCTCCGACCAACGCCGCCTTCGCCAAGCTGCCCAAGGGCACGGTCGAGATGCTGGTCAAGCCGGAGAACAAGAAGACCCTGACCGCGATCCTGACCTACCACGTGCTGCCGGGTCATGTTTCCGCTGCTGACATCGTCGCCGCGATCAAGAAGGGCGGCGGCAAGGCCGAGTTCAAGACCGTCAACGGTGAGTCCCTGACCTTCATGCGCAAAGGCAAGTCGGTCCTGATCATGGACGCCAAGGGCGACACGGCCAAGGTCACGATCCCCAATGTCGAACAGTCGAACGGCGTGATCCACGTCATCAACACCGTTCTCCTCCCGGGCTAAACGGCCCCGCGGCGCGCCGGCTCTCCTCCCGCCGGCGCGCTTCTTTCCCCCAGGATGAACAGACCGCAACGGAGACCACCATGATCCCGACAAACGCCAAGATCTCGTCCATCGCCAGGGTTTCTCGCGCCCTCGCGCTTGCAAGCGTGCTTGCAAGCGGCGCTGCCTTTACCGCCCCCGCAGCCTTCGCCGAAGACACCGTCATGGTCGGCGGCGCCGCGATGTATCCCTCGAAGAACATCATCGAGAACGCGGTCAATTCGAAGGACCACACGACGCTTGTCGCCGCCGTGAAGGCCGCCGGACTGGTCGAAACGCTGTCCGGTCCCGGGCCGTTCACCGTGTTCGCGCCGACCAATGAAGCCTTCGCCAAGCTCCCGGCCGGCACGGTCGAGACGCTGGTGATGCCCGAGAACAAGGCGAAGCTCGTCGCGATCCTGACCTATCACGTCGTCCCCGGCAAACTCGCCGCCAAGGACGTTATCGACGCGATCCAGAAGGGCGGCGGAACCGCCGAGGTCAAGACCGTCAACGGAGCCGTTCTGAAGTTCTCGCTCGACGGCAAGGACGTGATCGTCACCGACGCCGCTGGCAACAAGGCGAAGGTCACGATCGCCGACGTCAATCAGTCGAACGGCGTGATCCACGTGGTCGACACGGTTCTGCTGCCGGGCTGATCCCATTGGCCTGACGCGGAGGGAGCGGCCCGAAAGAACGGCCGCTCCGTATTCGCGAGAGGTCTCAGTCGCACGAGGTGCATCGGACCTCGTCGCGGCGGCGCCGTCCCGGTCCCGCCCCCGATTTGCCGGGGCGGCGTCCTCTCCAACGAAGAAGCCTCAGCCGACCGCCTTCTGCGCGAAGCCGAGCCGCCGGTTCAACGCCTCGACTAGTTGTTCCGCTGCATCCGGGATCACGGTCCCGGGCGGGAATATGGCTTCGGCACCGGCCTCGCGCAGGGCATCGAAATCCTGGGGTGGGATGACGCCGCCGACGACGATCATGATGTCACTCCGGCCCGCCGCCTCAAGCGCATCGCGCAGAGCCGGCACCAGCGTCAAATGTCCAGCCGCCAGCGACGAGACACCGACGATATGGACGTTTCGCTCGATCGCCTCGCGCGCCGCCTCGCCCGGCGTCTGGAACAGTTCGCCGATCTCGACATCGAAGCCGAGGTCGCCAAGCGCGGAAGACACGACCTTCTGTCCGCGGTCATGGCCATCCTGGCCCATCTTGGCGACGAGGATCTTCGGCCGCCGTCCCTCATTGTCCGCGAACGCCTCGGTCATCTGCCTGAGCCGCGTGATCGCATCGGAGCCGCCGCTCTCGCTCGCGTACACCCCACGCACCGCCTCGACCTTGGCATGATGCCGGCCGAACGCCTGTTCCAGCGCCGCACTCATCTCGCCGACGGTCGCTTTCGAGCGGGCGCAGTCGACCGCCAACGCCAGCAGATTGGCGTCGCTCCGCGCGCCTTCCGTTAGCGCGGTGAGCGCGGCTTGTACCGCCGCCTCGTCGCGCTCGGCGCGGAGTTGCGCCAGCTTGGCGATCTGCGCGGCGCGGACGGCGGAATTGTCGATCTTCAGCACCTCGATGGGTGCCTCGTCGCTCGCGCGATAGCGATTGACGCCGACGACGGTCTGGCGGCCGGAATCGATCCAGGCCTGCGTGCGGGCAGCCGCCGCCTCGATGCGAAGCTTCGGAATGCCCGCCTCGATCGCCTTGGCCATACCGCCCAGTGTCTCGACTTCCTCGATATGGGATAGCGCCCGTTCGGCAAGGTCGGCGGTGAGGCGCTCGACGAAGCAGGAGCCGCCCCACGGGTCGATGAAGTGCGTCGTGCCGCTTTCCTGCTGCAGGATGAGTTGCGTGTTGCGGGCGATACGGGCGGAAAAATCCGTCGGTAGAGCCAGCGCCTCGTCAAAGGCATTGGTATGCAGCGACTGCGTCCCGCCCTGCGTCGCCGCCATCGCTTCGATCGTCGTGCGGACGACATTGTTGTAGACGCCCTGCGCCGTCAGCGACCAGCCTGAGGTCTGACAATGGGTGCGCAGAGACAGCGACTTGTCGCTCTTGGGCGCGAACTTGTCCGCGACCAGCTTCGACCAGAGCAGCCGCCCGGCGCGGAGCTTGGCGACCTCCATGAAGAAGTTCATGCCGACTGCCCAGAAGAACGAGATGCGCGGGGCGAAGGCGTCGACGTCGAGCCCGGCGGCGAGGCCCGCGCGGATGTAGTCGAGCCCGTCGGCAAGCGTATAGGCGAGCTCTAGATCGGCCGAGGCGCCGGCTTCCTGCATGTGATAGCCGGAGACGGAGATCGAGTTGAATTTCGGCATATGCGCCGAGGTGAAGGCGAAGATGTCCGCGACGATCCGCATCGAGGGCTCGGGCGGATAGATATAGGTGTTGCGGACCATGAACTCCTTGAGGATGTCGTTCTGGATGGTCCCGGAAAGCTGTTCGGGCGCGACGCCCTGTTCCTCGGCGGCGACGATATAGAGCGCGAGGATCGGAAGTACGGCGCCGTTCATCGTCATCGACACGCTCATCTTGTCGAGCGGGATGCCGTCGAAGAGCTGGCGCATGTCGAGGATGGAATCGATCGCCACGCCTGCCATGCCGACATCGCCGGCGACGCGCGGATGATCGCTGTCATAGCCGCGATGCGTGGCGAGGTCGAAGGCAATGGAAAGCCCCATCTGACCGGCGGCGAGGTTGCGCCGGTAGAAGGCGTTCGATTCTTCCGCCGTCGAAAAGCCCGCATATTGCCGGATCGTCCAGGGCTGCTGGACATACATGGTCGGGTAGGGACCGCGTACGAAAGGCGGCAGGCCTGGATAGCTGGCGACGAAATCGAGGTCGTCACGGTCGGCCGATGTGTAGCTGCCGCGGATCTCGAGGCCTTCGGCCGTCAGCCAAGGGCCGCTCTCGCAGGCGGGCTCGGAAGGCTCGACGGCGAAGGGGATGGATGTGAAGTCGGGGATGCGGGTCATGCCGCCTCGCCTTCGGCTGTCTCGCTGGTGCGTACTGAAGGCAGCGGCTCGAACTCCGTCGCCGCGGTTGTGACCGGTGCGGGGCAGGGCGCCTCGATATCGATTGGCGAGGGCAGCGTCGCGCGGAAGAGCGTGGTGCCGACAATGGCGACCGAACCCTCGGCCACGGCCGCCTGCCAGTTGGCGCGCTCGGCGCCGATCCGCTGCTGCACGAGGCCGGCGGCCAGCGAGGCCGCAAGCCCGCCTTCGCGCTCTATCGTCTGGAACCGCCGCCAGGCCGCCTCGGCAAGGTCGAGGGTCATCGCCTCGATCGAGCCCGATCCGGCCGACGGATCGGCGACGCGGAAGAGGTTGGCCTCCTCGATCAGGACCGATTGCGTGTCGAGTGCCAACCGCCTTGCCGTGTCGCCCGCGAGGCCGAACGGGGCCGTGAAAGGCAGCACCGCCATCGAATCGACACCGCCGACGCCGGCCGCGAAAGCGGCGATCGCGGCGCGGATGAGGTTGGAATGGGCGTCGAGCCGCGTCGTCATGCGAAAACTCGTCTCGCCATGGACACGGATCGGCGCCTCGGGGAAGGCGGACGCGCGGCGGAGGCGACGGATCAGCAGCCGCACGGCCCGGAATTTGGCGATGGTGAGAAACTGATCGCTGTCGGCCGCCAGCACGGTATCGACCGCACCGGCGATCCTGTCGGGATCGAGGCCGGCCTCGTCCAGCATCCGCCAATAGGCAACGGTCGACGCCAGCACGAAGGCGAGCTCGCTGGCGGCATCGGCGCCGGCCTCATGCGCGCGTCGGCCATCCCCCGTCAGGAACGGGCCGCGATAGCCCTGCGCCGCGAGTTTGGATACACAAGCGGCGATATGGGCTCGCCGCCGTGGCCAGCCGGTGCGTCCCATACCGGTCGCGGCCATGGCCGCGAGCGGGTCGATACCGAAGGCGACGTCGACCAGCGCCGGGTCGATCCGACGCCCCGCCGCAACCGTCGCGAACACCGCCGCCACATCGGGCGCGTCGGCACCGGCTTCGATCCGGATCGGGCAGGCATCGATCACGACATCGCGCAGAATGTGGCCGAGATCGTCCGGCGTCAGGCCGAAGCCGCGTGCCGATGGAGCCGAGCCCATCACGAGCGCCAGTCCGCTGGCGCCGGCATTCAACGCCGCGACGGCATGAGCACCGGCTCGGTCGGCATCGGGATGGTCCAGGCGTTGAAGTCGTTGCCAAGGTAGCGCGGCACGTCCGTGAACGGGGAGTGGTGCGGCGGGCAGCGCGAGCGGCTGTATGGAAAACCCTTCCGCCGCCCTCGTGACGAGATCGGAGAAGGGACGACCGCGAAGGCCCTTGTCGACGAGTTGCCGCCAGGCGTCCGCTGTCGTCGCCGCCTCTGCGGCGTTGTTCCTATCGTTCATTGGCGTCACGCGACCCGCAGACACAGCATGCCGGCCACGCTACCGCGTCGCCAGCTTCCTGCGATCCATATAGGCGCGCTGCAAAAGGGTCCGCAATCGACAAGGCGCCGCGGACCCTGGACGGTTTCACGCGATTCAGTAGGTGAGGACGGGCGGAAGCGTCTTCGCCTGCTCGATCCACTCCGCGACCTGCTTCTCGGATGGCAACTGACGCACCAGCTTCTTGGCGCCATTCACCTCGACCATCTTGGCGGTCAAATTATCAGCGCGCCGCGTCTTCAGTTCCTTGACCGTATCGACGCCGGCGGCCTCCAGCAGCTCCGAATATTCTTCGGCAACGCCTTTGATCCGCATGAGATCGGCCATGTTGGCCCATTTCAGCACGCGGGATTCGTCGATGCCGGTCTTCTCGGCGAGAGCCTTGCGGCCCTTGGGATCCTTGGCGGCCTCCAGCAGCGCGCCCGTCGTCGCCAATCCAGCCGCCTTGAGCTTCTCGGCATGAGCCGGGCCGATACCTTCGATATCTATGATCGGATAGGACAATTTCTCGTTCTCCCTCGTCCGAGACTCAAGCGAAGCAAAGTCTCGCGGGAATGTTCCACCGCCTGTTCATCAATGGCAAGTCTCGGCCGAACTCCAGCAGCCAAGTTTGCGCGACGATTGGACCGTCCTGTAAGCTCGCAAAGTCCAATTGCATTGGGGCGAGAGCCTCGACACGGAGTTGCCGCGCATGCCGATGCTTCAAGCCGACAAGGTCTATCTCGGAACGAGCGAGAAGCCGGAATATGTGCTGCTTCCGCTCGCGAACCGGCATGGCCTCGTCACGGGCGCCACCGGTACCGGCAAGACGGTGACACTGCAGGTACTGGCGCAGGGCTTTTCCGATGCTGGCGTCCCCGTATTCTGCGCCGACATCAAGGGTGATCTTTCCGGCATCGCCGAGCCCGGCGAGCCCAAGGACTTCCTGATGAAGCGGGCCGA
Source organism: Kaistia algarum (assembly GCF_026343945.1). NCBI lineage: Bacteria > Pseudomonadati > Pseudomonadota > Alphaproteobacteria > Hyphomicrobiales > Kaistiaceae > Kaistia > Kaistia algarum. Next base: position 305,292 of record NZ_JAPKNJ010000001.1, on the reverse strand, counting down.
GCAGATCGGCTTTGCCGAGGAATACAAATTCAGCGCCTGCCCGGTGATCTTCTGGGACCTGTTCGGCATCAAGGGCCATCCGATCCGCACGACGGCGAGCGAGATGGGGCCGCTGCTGCTGGCCCGGTTGATGCAGCTCAACGACGTGCAGGAAGGTGTGCTGACCATCGCCTTCAAGCTTGCCGACGAGCATGGCTGGCTGCTGCTCGATCTGAAGGATCTGCGCGCTATGCTCGGATATATGGTCGAGAACGCCGATACGATCGCGGTGACCTATGGCAATGTCTCCAAGGCTTCGGTCGGCGCGATCCAGCGCTCGCTGCTCGTGCTGGAGAACCAAGGCGGCGACGGCTTCTTCGCCGAGCCGGCACTGGAGATCGCGGACATCATGCGCACCACGGTCGACGGCCGCGGTATGGTCAGCGTGTTGGCCGCCGACAAATTGATGTCGTCGCCGCTGCTCTACGCGACCTTCCTGCTCTGGCTGATGTCGGAGCTGTTCGAGACGCTTCCCGAAGTGGGCGATCCTGAGAAGCCGCGGCTCGTCTTCTTCTTCGACGAAGCGCATCTCCTGTTCGACGAAGCGCCGAAGCCGCTGCTCGACCGGGTCGAACAAGTGGTGCGTCTCATCCGCTCCAAGGGCGTCGGTGTCTATTTTGTTACGCAGAACCCGCTCGACGTGCCCGATACCGTGCTCGGCCAGCTCGGCAACCGCGTCCAGCATGCGCTGCGCGCCTATACACCGCGCGACCAGAAGGCGGTGAAGGTTGCCGCCGATACATTCCGTCCCAATCCGGCTTTTTCGACCATGGAAGTGATCAGCCAACTCGCGGTCGGCGAGGCGCTGGTCTCGACGCTGGAGCCGAAGGGCGTCCCGAGCATGGTCGAGCGCACGCTGATCCGGCCGCCATCCTCGCGCATTGGGCCGGTCACCGACGCCGAGCGGGCGCAGATCATGGCGACGAGTCAGGTGGCGATGAAATACGACAAGACCGTCGATCGCGAATCGGCCTTCGAGATACTGGGTGCTCGGGCCGCCGGCACCGACATGTCGCCAACCGATCCGGCGGCGGCCTCGGACGCGCCGGCCAGCGGCGGCTTCGACGTCGGCGCCATCCTCGGCTCGGTCCTCGGCACCAACCGGCGTCGAGGCGAACGGCTGACGGCGACGCAACGCGTCGCCCGCGAGGTGACGCGCACCGTGACCAACCGCGTCGCCGGTCAGGTCGCCGCCGATGTCGGCAAAAGCATCGGCGGCTCCGTAGGCGGCTCGATCGGCCGCGCCATCGTGCGCGGCATGCTGGGCGGGATATTGCGGGGCGGCTAGTGTCAGGCGGTTGCGAAAGGCCTGTGTAGACACTACGCTATGGCTGTCTACACAACGGGGCCGCCATGCCGCTCAATATCCGCAATGAAGAAGTCAATCGTTTGGCGGAAAAGCTGGCTAAAAGCCGAGGCATGACCAAGACCGACGCGGTACGGATGGCGCTGGAAAACGAGCTGCGTTCCGTGGATGCCAAACGCGAAAAGCTGCGTGAGCTTCAGGCCTATATCCGCTCATTCCCGTCAACAGGGCTCGAAGCAGACAAGGCATTCTACGATTCTCTCAACGACGAATGATATTCGTTGACGCCTCCGCCATGGTGGCCATCCTGTGCGAGGAAGGAGACGCTCGCGAACTGGAAACCCGTCTTCTGTCCAATGATCCATCGATGACCTCGCCGATCGCTATCTTTGAAGCGAGCTTGGCGTTGCAGCGCAAGCTCAAGGCTGACGCCGACGAAGCCAGGGAAATGCTCCAGCGCCTGCTGGCCTTGGCTGACACGGCGATCGAACCCGTGACGGAAGCCGATGCCCAGCTCGCGCTTTCCGCGCATGCGCGCTACGGCAAGGGCCGGGGCCATCCGGCCCAGTTGAATATGGGCGAGTGTTTCGCCTACGCGATGGCGAAGTCGCGCGGAGCCGCCTTGCTGTTCAAGGGCGATGATTTCATCCATACGGACATCCGGTCGGCCGTCCTGTCCCGATGACGCTCGGGACGAGCATCGAGCGCGCCCCCGTCTTCCTTTTACCCGCTACCGGGCGTATCAGCATGGCTCGCCCGCGCCTCGAAACGCCCGCAAGGAGCCAGCCGTGACCGATCGTCTCGATGACGTTCTCGCCTATATCGACGCCCATATGGACAAGAGCCTGGACCGGCTCTTCCGTCTGGTCGAGATCGAGAGCATCTCCACCGATCCGGCATATGCCGGGCGCTGCATCGAGGCCGCGGAATGGCTCGCCTCGGCGCTGGAAGGCATCGGCTTTGATGCCGCGGTCCGTCCGACTCCGGGGCACCCGATGGTCGTCGGCCATTCGGGCGGCGGCAGCGGGCCTCGCGTCCTCTTCTATGGTCATTACGACGTGCAGCCGGTCGATCCGCTCGATCTGTGGAACGCTGCGCCCTTCGAGCCGAAGATCGTGACGGCCGCGGACGGTACAAAGCAAATCGTCGGACGCGGCACTTCCGATGACAAGGGCCAGCTCATGACCTTTCTGGAGGCGTTCCGCGCCTGGAAGGCCGTCACCGGCGAATTGCCGATCCCCGTTTCCGTCCTGCTCGAGGGCGAAGAGGAATCCGGCGGCAAGAACCTCGCACCCTTCATGGAGGCCAACCGCGACGAACTCGCGGCCGATCTCGCCTTCATCTGCGATACCGGCATGTGGGACAAGTCGACCCCGGCCATGACCACCATGCTGCGCGGTCTCGTCGGCGACGAGATCATCATCACCGCTGCCTCGCGCGATCTCCATTCCGGCATCTATGGCGGCGCGGCGCGCAATCCGATCCACGTCCTCGTCGACATCCTGGCGGGTCTGCGCGACGAGACCGGCCGCGTCACGCTGCCCGGCTTCTACGACGGCGTCGGCGAAGTATCGCCCGCCGTCCGCGATCAGTGGCAGCGCATGGGCTTCGATCCCGATGCCTTCCTCGGCGAGGTCGGGCTTTCCGTGCCCGCCGGCGAGATCGACCGCTCGGTTCTGGAAAAGGTCTGGGCCCGTCCCACCTGCGAGGTCAACGGCATTTCCGGCGGCTATACGGGAAATGGCTTCAAGACGGTGATCCCGTCGCAGGCCTTTGCCAAGGTGTCGTTCCGGCTCGTCGACCGCCAGGATCCGGACGCGATCCGCAAGAGCTTCCGCGATTATGTCCGCTCCAAGCTGCCGGCGGACTGCAAGGTCGAGTTCGTTCCGCATGGCGGCTCGCCCGGCGTGCGCCTGCCGACGGACAGTCCCGCCGTCGTGAAGACGCAAGCCGCGCTCACCGCAGAATGGGGCAAGCCCTGCGTCCTGGTCGGCTCCGGCGGCTCCATCCCGGTGGCGGGGGATTTCAGCCGGATCCTCGGCCTCGATGCGCTGATGGTCGGCTTCTCCCATGACGACGACCGCATCCATTCGCCGAACGAGAAATACGACGTTGCCTCGTATCATGGCGGAATCCGCTCCTGGGCGCGCATCCTCGCAGCCCTTTCCGAAGGGAGAGTGTCGTGAGGGTCTGTGTCTTCTGCGGTTCGAGCGTGGGCGTCCGCCCGCAATATCGCGACGCAGCCACAGCGCTCGGCCGGGCTCTGGCGGAGCGGGGCGACGAACTCGTCTACGGCGGCTCGAAGGTCGGGCTGATGGGCGCGGTCGCCGATGCGACGCTTGCCGCGGGCGGCAAGGCGATCGGCATCATCCCGACAGCGCTTCGCGACAAGGAAATCGCACATGAAGGCCTGACGGAGCTGCATATCGTCGGCTCGATGCATGAACGCAAAGCGATGATGGCCGATCTCTCCGGCGGCTTTGTCGCGCTCCCAGGCGGCATCGGCACCTTCGAGGAACTGTTCGAGATCTGGACCTGGGCGCAGCTCGGCTATCACCGCAAGCCCGTTGGCCTGCTCGATATCGAGGGCTACTACGCCAAGCTGCTGGCGTTCCTCGATCACTCCGTCGAGGAAGGTTTCGTGCGCGCCGAGCATCGCGGCATGGCGATCGTGGAGCGAGATCCGGGACGGCTGCTCGATCGCTTCGCCTTCTATGAGCCGCCGACTGTGGTGAAGTGGATCAAGTCCGGCGAACGCTGATTACGTGCCGCTGTCGATCGGCGCCAGGTCCTTGAGATAGGCGGCGATCGCGGCGCGGTCGGAGGCTGGCAGCTTCGCCATGTTCTCCTGCACCTCGACCATCGTTCCGCCGACCGAGTCAAAGTCTGGCGTCATGCCGGTCTCGAGGAAATTGGCGATTTCGTCCGCCGACCAGTCGCCGATGCCGCCCTTACCGGGCGTGATATTCGGGATTGTGCCCTTGCCAGAAGGATCGGGTGCCCCGGCAAGCGCGCGCGACCGGTCCAGCCCGCCGATAGCACTCCGCGGCGTGTGGCACTCGTTGCAATGGCCTGGGCCGTTGACGAGATAGGCGCCGCGGTTGATTTCGTCGCTCTTGGACGGGTCAGGCTCGAAGGTTTGGTCGTCGAGGTAGAGCAGCTTCCACAAGGCCACGCCACGCCGCACCGAGAACGGGAACGGCAATTCGTGCGGCTGGTTCGCCGTCGCAACCGCAGGCAGGGTATCGAGGAAGGCCTTGAGATCGACGAGATCGCCGATCGGCATGCGCTGATAGGACGTATAGGGGAAAGCTGGATAGAGATGCTGGCCCTGCGGCCCCAGTCCGAGTTTCATCGCGTTCACGAAATCGAGCGTCGTCCAGTTGCCGATGCCGTTGGTCTTGTCCGGCGAAATGTTGGGAGCGTGGAAGGTGCCGAACGGCGAGGCAATGGCCTCGCCGCCGGCGAGCTTCAGCCGGTCGTCGCCCTTGGAGCCCGGCGCCGCGTGGCAGGAGGCACAGCCTCCCGCCCAGAACAGCAATTCGCCCTTGGCCGGATCGCCTTTTCCCTCCGGCAGCACGGCCGCAGAAAGCGGCCGAGGCATGGTCAGCAGCCAGAAAGCGGCGCCGCCGGCGATAAGCAGGGCGAGAACGACGAAGGCCAGGCGGCGAAGCATGGACTAGTCCGACAGGCGGTAGGTCTGATGGCAGGCCTTGCAGTTGGCAGCGACGGCGACGAGCGCCGGCTTGAAGGCGTCGAGTCCGTTGCCCGCGGCAGCGGCGGCGGCAGTGGCATCCGTGGCGAGCTTCGCCGCATGGGCTTCAAAGTCGGCCTTGTTCGTCCAGATATCTGGGGACGCCTTGCTGTCGACCTTCTCGGAGCCGGCCGGGAACAGCGTAGGAAATTCGGTTGCCTTGGCAGCGATCTTCTCCATGGCCGCCTTCGCTTTGGCCGCATCGAAGTCCGTCTTGCCCTGAACCATGTCGAACCCGGTCTTCAGCGAGCTGCCGATCGCCTTCATGTCCGCCTCGCGCTGGGCGCCGAGGTCGGAGGCAGCCATCGCGGCCCCACCTGTCGCAAGCGCGACGACAATACTCGCAGCAACCAACAATCCCCGCATGTCCGGATTCCTTTCGTGGTGTTGAACCCAGCGTGAACTGTCGCTTGCCGCAGGTGAAGCTTTCAAGGCGAAAGCCATCCAATAACGCAAAGATGATGCCGTCGTGATGGTGGATCGGAGCATCGGCATTCGGGAATTCAACGCTTCCCGGCACTTCTCTTTCCGATTGGCGAAGAGGCCGGCGAAAGCGTTGCCCCGGACCGGCGAGGTGCCTATGGTGCGTTCGGAACCCTCCCTGCCGGATGGCGGTTATCGATTCATCCGACCCCACATGACGCCGAAGGAGTGCTTGAAATGGCTTTCGAACTTCCGCCGCTTCCCTATGACTACGAGGCGCTTGCGCCGTTCATGTCGAAGGAGACGCTCGAGTATCATCACGACAAGCATCATCAGGCCTATGTGACCAACGGCAACAATCTGCTGAAGGACTCGGGTCTGGAGGGCAAGAGCCTCGAGGACGTCGTCAAGGAGAGCTACGGCAAGAATGCTGGCCTCTTCAACAACGCCGCCCAGCACTACAACCACGTCCTGTTCTGGAACTGGATGAAGAAGGGCGGCGGCGGCAAGTCGCTGCCGGCCAAGCTGCAGGCAGCGATCGATTCGGACCTCGGCGGCTACGACAAGTTCAAGGCCGACTTCATCGCTGCGGGCACGACGCAGTTCGGCTCCGGCTGGGCCTGGGTCGCGGTCAAGGACGGCAAGCTCGTCATTTCGAAGACCCCGAATGGCGAGAATCCGCTCGTTCATGGCGCGACGCCGATCCTCGGCGTCGATGTCTGGGAGCACTCCTATTACATCGACTACCGCAACGCCCGGCCGAAGTACCTTGAGGCCTTCGTCGACAGCCTGATCAACTGGGACACGGTCCTGGAGCTCTACGAAAAGGCCGTCTGAGCCGAGCCGGCCAGGCTCGACGCAAGCTCGCCCCTCTCCCGATCGGGGGAGGGGCTTTTTTGTGACCCCCTTCGGAAGCGACCGCCATGATCCAGGCTGTCCTCTTTGACCTCGACGAGACGCTGATCGATCGCGCACCTGCCATTCGCGTCTTCGTCGCCGACCAATATCGCCGCTGCGCGGAAGTGCTGGCGGGCGTGACGGCGGAGCGCTACAGCGAAGAATTCCTTGAGGTCGAGCAGTTTGGCCGCATCGCCAAGAAGCTGGTCTATCCGCAGTTGGCCGCCAAGCTGGGACTGGACGATGGCGCCGCCGAAATCCTGCTGAACGACTATACGGCGCACTATCCGAGCTATGCCACGCTGCGCCCCGAGGCTAGGCCGACGCTTGATGCCTTGCAGGCTGCCGGAATGCCGCTTGGCATTATCACCAATGGCGTGGCGGAAGTGCAGTTCGGCAAGATCGACGCGCTAGGGCTCCGCGATCGCTTTGAGGTGATTCTCGTCTCCTCGGTCGAAGGGATCAGCAAGCCGGAGCCGGCGATCTTCCGGCGCGCCGCCGAGCGTCTCGCTTTGCCCGAGGCCTCCTGCCTCTTCGTCGGTGACAATCCGGCCGTCGATGTGATCGCGGCGGAGGCCGCCGGCATGTTGGCGGCCTGGCTCGAAAACACCGAATCTCCCTGGCCAGCGGAAGTTCCGCCACCGCGTCACAGCCTTGCAACGCTCGCCGATGTCCTGGCGCTGGTGCCTGTGGAACCGGGCGGACTCTGATGCCTTTCGTGGCGGGTTGCGGGCTGGCGCTGGTCGACGAGGGCGTTGGTCACTGCGCTCGGTCACTTGCCGACCCGACCATGCAATCGGGCTAATATAAAAAACCGACCAGATGGTTTGTTATTGAAGCCAAGTGTGCTATATGAGCCTCTGTATTGAGCCAGAGGCAAACTCGACGTGCGGCGGCTTCCTCCATCTTCGGGACATCACGGCGGGCTCGAAGCCGTTGCGAGCCTGGGGACCCCATCGCTATGGGTCGCCGGAGGCAATCTCGGGGGGCGGCAGCCCTTTGATTCGGCTTGGCCTCCTTGCGAAGATCGTGGCATTGGCGGAACCGGCGCTCGCTAGCCGCATGCAGCTGATTTCCGGACGTTGCATTAAGCTGGTCGCGTCGGATCAACCCGCCACGGAGAGAAGACATGGACAACCCAACCCGGTCGGAACGATCCCGAAACGCTGCCATTCAGGCGGCCCTCACCATCATCGCCCGGGATGGCCCGAACCGTTTGACGTTGGATGCGATCGCCCGTGAGAGCGGCATGAGCAAGGGCGGGCTGATGCATCAGTTCCAGTCCAAGGATGCGGTGTTGAAGGCGCTGATGGAGCGCCAGTTCGAGCATTTTGAAGCATTCTCGCAAGAATATCTCGCAGGTCTCGAACCCGGTACCCAGGACAGCTATCTGATTTCGCAGATCGCGGTTTTGCGCGAGGCGACCGATGGATTGGACGCAGTCGCGTTTGCGATCCTCGGCGCGGTCGCGTCGGACCCGGGTCTCCTGGCGGGCTTTCGCGAGATCGACAGCAAGCGCGCCGACCTCATCAGGGCGGAAACGGCGGATCCCGATGTCGCCATGTTGCGCCTGGTAGCGGCCCAAGGTCTCCTGCTGACGACGCTCCTAGGCTTGAGCCCCCTATCGGTCGAGGACCGTGAACGGCTCTTCGGCAGGCTACTGGACAGTTCGCAATGGCCGAGTTCGCGATCGGTATCCGCCTCCGACACTCCCAGCCAGCCATAGACGGCCCTGCCTGTCTATCGCTTCCCCGACTGCCGGCCGGCTCAGACTGGTAGAAACCGGGAGAACACTGTCGCACTGCGCAGCCGCGCTTGCGCGCTCGATTCACCATGACGCCCATAGCGCTCTGCGTGACTGCCCAGGGCCGACGATGCAACAAAATTAAAAACCGACCAGACGGTTTGCAAATTAGCAGAACGGTGCTATACCGACATCGACGGAGCAGCGATGGGTATGGCGATGGCTGGTTTGGCTTCAATGACAGGCGCAGGGCAGAGCGGGTTTACCTTCCAGGGCAACTACCGGGCGCTGGGTGAGATCGGAAGTCGGCGTGGCATGTGGATCTCAGGGGCACGCCTCCGCAGTGCGTCGTCGGCAGTTCTCTTGGCCATGAGGCTCGTCCTCGCCGGGCTCTTGACCATCCAGAGTTCGGGGCGATCCGTGTTCCTGAAGGCCGCGTCGACCCATCCCGGGCCGGGGTCTCTCTCCGATGGCAGGTTGCAGGCCGTGTGGCTGTTGTTGACGGCAACGGTGCTGATGGCGCCGTTCCTGCGCTCCCCGTCGCGGTTCGTGGACAGCATCATGATGGCCGCGTTTCTTAAGCCCGCCGTCGGGCTGGTCTGCCCGCGTTCGTGCTTCCGGACGCTGGGATAACGCGGCCATCGTGAAAGCAGGACGGTTGTCGCATTGGAGCGGCAACCGTCAGGTCAACCTTGGCTTCACGGCCGTTCTGGGCGTCGCGATTCAGTAGCCTGTTCGCGCTGGCTATCCCCGCCGGGCGCCTTCGCCGATCGCTGTCAAGCAATGAAGTCTCGGGCCAGGCACCCGCCTAGTACCGGGCCGGCAAACCCTGCTTGCAGAAGGTGAAATCCATCAGCCGCGGATACTCGGTCTGCGAGCTATAGAGCCAGGACTTGCATTCCTTGTAGGTCTTGAAGCACCCGACGCCCCAGGCGCTCCAGAGGCCGCGGTCCCATGGATCGGGCTGCGAGCCGGCGAAGCGCGAATACCAGACCTTGTTCGGGCCGAGCGTGGCGGCAAGGGCTCGGCAATCGCCCTGGCTCAGCCTGCTGGTCGGGCCAAAGCCGACCTGGGCATCGGCCGCCTGAGGTTGTGCCAGCAGCAATAGAGCTGCGACGCTCAAGGCCGATCCGACGCTGCGAGCCGATCCTATCCTGACACGGGTCATGACAATCCTCCCTGGACGATGGGGCGGCCGACGCGCCGCGTTGCTCATGATATACGCGTCGGCCCTCTTGAGGTTTCATCTTCGCTCAAAAGACCGGTGGTTCACGCCCGCCCGGCGACCTTGAGCGCGAAGGCGGTGGCAAATGCCGTCTCCTTCAGGCTGTCGAACCGTCCCGACGCGCCGCCATGGCCGGCGTCCATATTGGTCTTGAGCAGCAATTGCGCGTCGCCGAGCTTGGTTTCGCGCAGCTTCGCCACCCATTTGGCCGGCTCCCAATAGGTGACGCGGGGGTCGGTCAGCCCGCCGATCGCCAGAATCGGCGGATAGGCCTGTGCCGTGACATTGTCATAGGGCGAATAGGCCGCGATCGTCGCGAAATCGGCGGCGCTCTCGATCGGGTTGCCCCATTCGGGCCATTCCGGCGGCGTCAGCGGCAGGCTGTCATCGAGCATCGTGTTCAGCACGTCGACGAAGGGCACCTCGGCGACGATGCCGCCGAAGAGGTCCGGCGCGAGATTGGCGACCGCGCCCATCAACATGCCGCCGGCAGATCCGCCCCAGGCGACGATCTGGCCGCGCGACGTGAACTGCTCCGAGGCCAGGAATTCGCCCGCCGCGGTGAAGTCCGTGAAGCTGTTGGTCTTCTTGTCGCGACGGCCCTCGCGGTACCAGCGATAGCCCTTGTCCTTGCCTCCGCGGATATGGGCGATCGCATAGACGAAGCCGCGATCGACGAGCGACAGTCGTGTCGTCGAGAACGAAGCCGGTATCGTCATGCCATAGGCGCCGTAGCCATAAAGCAGCAGCGGTGCCGAACCGTCGAGCGGCGTGTCCTTGCGGTACAGCAGCGAGACCGGCACGGTCTCGCCATCGGCCGTCGGCGCGAAGACACGGCGCGTCACATAGGCGTCCGGATCATGGCCGGACGGCACCTCCTGCTCCTTGCGGAGCACGCGGGTCCGGGTGCGCATGTCGTAGTCATAGACTCGCGAGGGCGTCGTCATCGACGAATAGGAAAAGCGCAGGCTCGTCGTGTCGAACTCATAGCCATCGCCGAGACCCAGCGAATAGGCCTCCTCGTCGAACTCGATCGAATGTTCCTCGCCGCTGGCGAGTTCGCGGATGATGATCCGCGGCAGTCCGGCGAAGCGTTCGAGGCGGACCATGAATTCCTTGTAGACCGTGAGACCCAGGATCAGCGTCCCGGGCCGGTGCGGCACCAGATCCGTCCAGTTTTCGCGGCCCGGAGTCGCGACTGGGGTCGTCACGATCTTGAAATCCTCAGCGCCATCGGCGTTGGTCAGGATATAGAGCGTGTCGCCGTTGTGCTCGATCTCATATTCGACGCCGGTCTGGCGCGAGGCAACCAGGCGGGGCGATCCGGTCGGGTCGGCAGCGTCGAGCAGATGGACCTCCGCCGTCTCGTGATCATGCGTGTCGATCAGGATGAAACGCGCTGACTGTGTCTGGCCGACGCCGAGGAAGAAGCCGGGATCGCTCTCCTCATAGACGAGGACATCCTCGCTAGACGGCGTGTCGACGACATGACGGAACAGCCGGCAGGGACGGTGATTGTCATCCAGCACCGTATAGAACAGCGTGGCGCTGTCGGCCGCCCAGACGGCGCCGCCGGTGGTGCCCTCGATATTGTCGGTGAGATCGGTGCCGGTGTCGGCTTCGCGCAGCTTGAGCGTATAGGATTCTGAGCCGCGATCGTCGAAGGACCAGGCGATGAGACGGTGATCCGAGCTGTGATCCGCACCGCCGAGATCGAAATAGGCGAGGTCCTTCGCCATGGCGTCGGCATCGATCAGGATGGTTTCGGGGCCGCCGTCGCGCGGGGTGCGGACGATCAGCGGATGCTGCGCACCTTCGACAAAGCGGGTGGAATAGGCGTAGGGCCCGTCCTGTGCCGGCACGGAGGAATCATCCTCCTTGATGCGGGCACGCATTTCCTTGAACAGCGCCGCCTGCAAGGCTTCGGTGTCGGCCATTTCGGCTGCAGTGTACGCGTTCTCGGCATCGAGATGGGCACGGATCTCGGGATCGAGCACCGACGGGTCCCGCATCACCTCCTGCCAATTCTCGGCACGCAGCCAGGCATAGTCGTCGGTGAGCGTCACGCCGTGGTGGTGCGTGATCACGGGCCGCTTGGCGGCGATGGGTGGCTTCAAGAAGAAGGCTCCTGAACAAAGATGGTGCGATAAGGCGGTCCCGCGCCCCTTCCTTGCCCCGATCGGGCGAGCGCTTCAAGACGGTTCCGCAACTGGATGCCGGATGCAGCGGCGAGACTGCAGGGCAGCGCCTCGGCACAGGGGGCGCCAATCAGCCTGCGACGGGGAACGGCGCCGCTGTCTGCCTTCTAGATGGGGGCCGCTGCGAGGCTCGCAAGCGGCATGGATCCGCATCCGCAGACCTAGCCGGAGGCTTTTCCTGCCCCTGTCGGTCCACTTTGGCTTGGGATCACGGCCGTACCGTGCTTTTCTGGCCGCGACTCGAACGAATCGACGTGGGACGAACAGCGGAAGGAGAGAGACGCCCCGATGCTTCGCACGATCAGCCTGGCCTTGTTTCTCTTTGCCTTCTGGCTTCTGCTTTCCGGACACTACACGCCTTGGCTGATCGGCTCAGGCGCCGTCGTCTCGGTCGCCCTCGCCTTGGCTGGCCGCCGTCTCGGCTTCTCGGATGAGGAAGGCCACCCGGTCGATCGCCTGCCTGCGGGTCTTGCCTATTGGTCCTGGCTGCTCACCGAGATCGTGAAGTCCTCGCTTCAAGTCGCTCGGGTGGTCGTCGATCCGAAGCTGCCAATTACGCCGAGGCTGTTCGAAATCAAAATGGACCTGCGCTCGGCCGTCGGTGTCGCAACCTATGCCAATTCGATCACGCTGACCCCTGGCACGGTGACGGTCGGCGTCGACCGTGAACATGATCTCCTGCGCGTCCACGCCTTGACCGCCGAGGGAGAGGCCGGATTGCGGGCCGGCGAGATGGAGGCCCGTGTCCGGCGCTTCGAAGGGGAGACCTGACATGCTCGCCGCCGCCCTGTTCGCCATTCTCGTCTCGATCGCTCTTCTGGTCGTCCGTGCGTTGCGCGGTCCGACCGTGTTCGACCGACTGCTCGCGGCCAATTCGATCGGCAATGGCGCCATTCTCGTCCTCGCGCTGTTTGGCTTCCTCACGGGGCGGCCGGAATTCCTCGACCTCGGCCTGACCTATGCATTGCTCAACTATGTCGGCGCCTTCGCCGTCCTGAAATTCTATCGCGAGGGTTCGCTGGGTGCCGCGCCGGAGGATCGCGCGTGATCGACCTGGCCCGGGAAATCGTCGGCGCGCTTTTCCTCGTCGCGGGTGGGACCTTCTTCCTGATCGGTGCGATCGGCGTCCATCGGATGCCGGATCTCTTCACCCGTATCCATGCCGCGTCGTTGGCCGATACGGCCGGCGTCGGGCTCGTCCTCATTGGCTTGATGGTCTATGGCGGTCTCACACTCGTTACCGTCAAGCTCGTCTTTCTCCTGCTCTTTCTGATGTTCATGGGCCCCGTGGCAACGCATGCGCTCGCCGCTGCTGCACTGCAGGCCGGACTGAAGCCGGGGGCTGAAAAGCGGCATGCGTCATCTCCGGCGAGGAAGACGCCGGTGACCCGCAAGGGCAGGGGAAAATCGCGATGATGTCCGATCCCGCTATCGTTGAGCCGATCCTGACGCTCGTCCTGCTCATCCTGCTGGCGATCGTCACTTTCGGCATCGTCAGGGTGCGCGGCCTCTTCGCGGTGGTGATCCTGCTTGGAATCTATTCCTTCCTGATGGCGACGCTGTTCGTCGTGCTGGATGCCGTCGATGTCGCGATGACCGAGGCTTCGGTCGGTGCCGGCATCTCGACCGTCCTGTTCCTCGGCGCGCTCTATCTGACGGATGTCAAGGAAGCGACGGGCAAGGCACGTCACGTCGCCCCGCTGCTCGTCGCCGCCGTCACGGCAGGGGTCCTCATTTGGGGGCTGAGCGACCTCCCCGAATTCGGTTCGGCCGACCAGCCGATCCATGCGAAAGGCCCTGACTATCTCGCGCGCTCGCTGCCCGATACGGGCATACCGAACGTCGTCACCTCGGTCCTCGCCAGCTATCGCGGCTTCGATACGCTCGGCGAGACGGCGGTGGTCTTCACCGCGGCTATCGGCGTGCTGGCGCTTTTTGCTCGGCGCCGCAGCGAGCGAAAGGGCTGAGCGATGCGCCTTGACGTCGTCCTCCGCGTTACTACCAAGTTCATCCTGGCGCCGCTGCTGCTCTTCGCTCTCTATGTGCAGTTTCACGGCGACTACGGCCCTGGCGGCGGCTTCCAGGCCGGCGTCATCGCGGCGGCGGCCATCATCCTCTATGCGTTGATCAACGGTGTCGGAGCGGCACAGCGGATCATGCCGCAGGCTGTGCTGGAAACACTGATTCCGGCCGGTGTGCTGGTCTACGCGCTGGTCGGCGTCGCCGGCATGCTGACCGGCGAGAACTTCCTCGGCTATGACCATCTGGCCCATGACAAGGTCCACGGCCAGGAATGGGGCGTCTTCCTGGTCGAGGCTGGCGTTTTCATCACTGTCTTCTCCAGCATGATCGGCATCTTCTACGCCTTCGCCGGCCGGAGGCGCGCCTGATGCTGATCGATCCGCTGATCGCCTCGGCAACCCGCATCGTCACGGTTTTCCTGATGGTGGCCGGTCTCTATGTGGTCATCGCCCGCGGCAACATGATCAAGAAGCTGGTCGGATTGTCGCTGTTCCAGTCATCGGTCTACCTGCTCTTCATTCTGCCCGGAAAGATCATCGGCGGAACGGCGCCGATCCTGGATTCACGCTTCCCTGTCTACGCTCATCCTCTCCCGCATGTCCTGATTCTCACCGCGATCGTCGTCGGCATCGGCACGCTGGCGCTGGGCCTGGCGCTGGTGGTCCGCACCCGCGAGGCATTCGGGACCATCGAGGAGGACGAGATCATCGCGCGCGAGGGTGCGAAGGCTAGCCGTGACGGGGAGGGGGCATGATCGCTGCCCATTTGCCGGCCCTCGTCGTCCTGCTGCCGCTCTTCGGGGCGCTGCTGGCGGCGCTGTCGCGGAATGGAGCCGCAGCCTTCGTCGTCGCGATCGCAGCGACCTTCGCTTCCGCCGTGATCGCCGCGATGCTGCTGGTCGAGGTGCAATCCGCAGGCGCCGTTTCCTACCATATGGGCGGCTGGGCGCCGGAACTCGGCATCGAGTATCGCATCGACGCGGTCAACGCGCCGATCCTGCTGCTGGTCTCGGTGATGGGCGTCGCCGCGCTCGTCTATGCGCGCGTCTCGGTGCTGGCCGAGATGATCCCGGAGCGGATCGCCTGGTACTACACGATGATGCTCGTCTGTCTGACGGGCTTGCTCGGCATGGCCGCGACGGGCGACGCCTTCAACGTCTTCGTCTTTCTCGAGATATCGTCGCTCTCGACCTATACGTTGATCGCACTCGGTCGTGACCGCCGCGCGCTGGTCGCCGCCTATCAATATCTGATTGTCGGTACGATCGGGGCAACCTTCTACGTCATCGGCGTCGGCCTGCTCTATCTCTCCACCGGCACGCTCAATCTCGGCCTCATCGTCGAGCGTTTGCCGGATGTAACGAGCCCGCGCGCGCTGATTGCAGCGGAGGCCTTCATCGTCGTCGGCATCGCGCTGAAGCTGGCGTTGTTCCCGCTCCATGCGTGGCTGCCCAATGCCTACGCCTATGCGCCGTCCTCGGCCTCTGCGCTGCTCGCCTCGACCGCTACTAAGGTCGCCGTCTATCTGCTCGCCCGCTATCTCTTCGGCGTCTTCGGCATCCATCGCAGCGTTGGGCAGGTATCGATTGCCGATGCGCTTATGGTGCTGTCGATCGCGGCGATGGTCGCGGCTTCTCTCGCCGCAATCTTCCAGAACGACATCAAGCGGTTGCTCGCCTTCTCCTCGGTGGCGCAGATCGGCTACATCACGCTCGGCCTCGCCATCGCCAACGAGGCTGGCATGACCGGCGCGTTCCTGCACATCTTCAACCACGCGCTGATGAAGGGCGCGGCCTTCATGGCGGTTGGGGCGATCCTGCTGAGCACGGGCTCGTGCAAGCTCGACGAACTCGCCGGCATCGGCCGCACCATGCCTTTGTCGGCTGGAGCGCTCACGGTTGCCGGCCTCGCCCTCATCGGCGTGCCCGGCACGAGCGGCTTCGTCTCGAAATGGTATCTGGTGCTCGGAGCCTTCGATGCCGGCATGCCATGGCTTGCCATCCTGATCGTCGCGAGTTCCGTGCTCGCGGTTCTTTATGTCGGCCGCATTCTCGAGGTCGTGTGGTTCCGCGAACCATGCCAGCGCTCGCTGGAGGCGAGCGAGGCGCCGGCCGGCGTTCTGGTCCCGACGTTGGCGCTCGCCGCGCTCACGATCTATTTCGGCCTCTCGGCCAGCTTCCCGGTCAGTCTCGCCTCCAATGCGGCAACCGCGCTGCTCGGAGCGAGGCCGTGAGCGGCGCCCTGATCCTCGCTCTCGCGATACCGGGCGCCGGGGCGCTTGCGATCGCGCTATTATCCCGCTTTCCGAACTGGCGCGAAGCGGCAACGCTGGCAGCGGCGGTCGGCCTCTTCATCACAGTCTGCGACCTTCTCGTCGGCGTGCTGAATGGCGAACGGCCGGCGCTGCACCTCGCCACGCTCGCACCGGGATTGGAACTGGCACTCCATATCGATCCGCTCGGCATGCTGTTCGGCATCGTCGCCTCGACGCTCTGGGTCGCCAATTCCGTCTATTCGATCGGCTATATGCGCGGCAATGACGAGCCGCGGCAGACCACGTTCTATGTCTGCTTTGCGCTGGCGATTACGGCGACCATGGGGCTCGCCTTTTCCGGCAACCTGCTGACGCTGTTCCTCTTCTACGAGATGCTGTCGCTCACGACCTATCCACTCGTCACACACAAGCGCTCGCGCGAGGCGATGCGGGCCGGGCGAATCTATCTGCTGACGCTGATCGGCGCCTCGATGATCCTACTGCTGCCGGCGATCGTCTGGACCTATGCACTAGCCGGCACGCTCGATTTCAAGGCCGGTGGCATCCTCGCCGGCAAGCTCGGCCCGACCGCGATGGCGGTGCTGCTCGCGCTCTTCGTCTTCGGCGCCGCCAAGGCCGCCGTCATGCCGCTGCATCGCTGGTTGCCGACGGCGATGGTGGCGCCGACGCCGGTCTCGGCGCTGTTGCACGCCGTCGCGGTGGTGAAGGCCGGCGTCTTCACCATTCTGAAGGTCGTCGTCTCGATCTTCGGCATCGAGACGCTGCAGCAAACCGGAGCGTCCGCCTGGCTGGTCTATGTTGCGGGATTCACGATCGTCTCCGCCTCGATCGTGGCGCTCCGGGCCGACGACCTCAAACGCCGCCTGGCTTATTCGACCGTCAGCCAGCTCTCCTATATCGTCATGGCCGCGGCGCTTGCCTCGCCGCTCGCCGTCATGGGCGCCGCGATCCACATCGCCGCGCATGCCGTGTCCAAGATCACGCTGTTTTTCGCCGCGGGCTCGGTCTACACGGCCGAACACGTCACCAAGGTCAGCCAGATGCAGGGCATCGGCCGCCGCATGCCCTGGACCATGGCTGCCTTCTCGGTGGGTGCGCTCTCCATGATCGGCCTGCCGCCGACAGCCGGCTTCCTGGGAAAATGGTTCATGCTCGGCGCGGCCGGCACGGCGACGAACTGGTTCGCGGTCGGCGTGATCCTCGTATCGACAGTGCTCAATGCTGCCTATTTTCTGCCGATCCTGACGCGCGCCTTTATGAAGGGCGATGACCGCCCCGTGCGTGAGGCGCCGCTGCCCATGGTGGTAGCGCTGACGGCAACCGCGATCGGCACGATCCTGCTCTTTTTCCTGCCCGGCGTACCGCTGCGCCTCGCCAGCGCGATCTTGGGAGGGTGACATGGCCCGTATCCGAACCGCCTTCCCGTTGAGCCAGCCCCAGCGCCTTTCCCTCCTGGCCGCGATCGTCGTGCTGGCCGTCCTCGTCATCGTCGATTTCTTTGTCGACCATCACGGCGCCTTCGGCATCGATGGAACACCCGGCTTTGCTGCCTGGTTCGGCTTTGCGGCGGCGGTCCTCTCGATCGCCCTTTCGATCGGATGGGCGAGCCTTGCCGCTGGAAAATCGCGAGGTCGCAATGACTAACGCGCTCGCCTCGCTTTCGCCCGCCTACCCGCTGTTTGCCGGCGCCCTGGCTATTCTGCTGTTGCGCGGTCTTCTGCAGGACCTGGCTTTCAGCGTTGCCCCCCTTGCCGCGCTTGCGCTGGTCTGGCTCATCCCGCTTGGATCCGGTCCATCCCTGGAATGGCTCGGCCTCGGGCTCCATCCGGTCGCCTCCGACTGGATCGCTCGCCTCTTCGGAACGGCCTTCGCCATCGCCGCCTTCTTCGCCGCCATCTATGCCCTCGACCGGCGTTCGACCTCGGAACGGGCTGCGGCGCTGCTCTATGCCGGGGCGGCGCAGGGCGTCGTCTTTGCCGGCGACTTGCTGACGCTGTTCGTCTACTGGGAGGTGATGGCGATCGGTTCGACGCTCGTCGTCCTCGGCGGCGGCGCGGAGCGCGCAGGCCTGCGATATGCGTGGATGCACGTCTTCGGCGGCGTGCTGTTCTTCGCCGGGCTCACCATTGTCGCCTCGGCGCCGGAAGGCTTGGCACTGCGGTCGCTGAGGGCCGATTCGTTCGGCACCTGGTTGCTGCTCGCCGGCATTCTCGTCAATGCCGGCGCGCCGCCGGTCTCGGCCTGGGTGGTGGATGCCTATCCGCGCGCCTCCTGGGCCGGCGCCGTCTTCCTTTCCGCCTTCACCACCAAGGCCGCCGTCGCGGTCCTGATCCGCCTGTTTCCGGGGGAGCCGGTACTCGTTGCCGTCGGGTTGTTCATGGCCGTCTATGGCCTCGTCTATGCGCTGATCGAGAACGACATCCGACGCATGCTGTCCTATTCGATCGTCGGCCAGGTCGGCTTTATGGTCGTCGCCGTCGGGATAGGCTCGCCGCTGGCGCTGGCCGCTGCCGCCACCCATGCCTTTGCGCATATTCTCTACAAGTCACTCCTGATGATGGCCGCGGGCTCGGTGCTGCGGGCGACGGGAACTTGCCGCCTGACCGAACTGGGCGGCCTCGCCTCGCGCATGCCGGCAACGGCGGCCGCGGCTGTCGTCGGCGGGCTGTCGCTCGCTGCGGCGCCGCTTACCGCCGGCTTCGTCTCCAAATCGGCAATCATGGCGTCGCTCACCGATGCCCATGCGGCTTTGCCCTGGTTTGTGCTGACTGCCGTTTCCGCCGGATCGTTCCTCTATGCCGGCCTGAAGCTGCCCTGGTTCGCCTTCTTCCACGGTGCGGCACCGGCAAAACTGGAGCGGCTGCCGCGTTCGATGATCGTGGCGATGATCGCCCTGTCGGTCATGAGCCTCGCGGCCGGGATCGTGCCGGGGCTGCTTGCCGGATTGGCGCCGGAAATCGCGTCTGTATCGGTGCTCACGCCCGATCACGTGGTGTTCCAACTCCAACTGCTCGGTGCGTCGATCGTTTGTTTCATTTTGTTGATGAAGTTACTTTGGCCTGTGGTTCGCGTTACCATGGACTTCGACTGGCTCTGGCGTGAGCTTCCAACGTCGGCTTACAGATGGGCCAGCCTAGGAATGACGCGCGTTAACGCTTGGATTCAGCCGGAACTTGCTGCTTTCAGGTCACAATGGGGCGGCTTTCTGCCAGTCTGGTCGGTTCGGCTGCTGGAAGCGGGTAATTGGCGGACGGGAGATATCGCGCTGGCGGCGACCGCGCTGCTCGCCATCGCACTGTTGATTGCCGCATTCTGAACGCAATATCGACGTTTGCATGCAATGCTGGATAGGTTGTGACGAGACGAATCGCCACGATGTGAACTCTACTGAATATCGAGCAGGCCGACTTATCGCTTGTATTCGCAGTAACTGGATTATATAGAAGCCTGCGAATAGCGGATTCAACGTGGTTTCGGGTCGATTCATGTCTCGCGCGAAGATGCGGTGGCTGGGACCCTGATGACCAAGATGATCAGTATTGCCACGGCAATTTTCCCGAGCAAAAATCGAGGTAAGCGATGACCATAAGTGAGAAGACCCCAAACACAGATCTGATTGATCTTACGGCGGACATCGTTTCCGCTTACGTGAGCAACAATTCGATCTCGGCGCATGATCTGCCGGGACTGATCTCTGAGGTCTTCCAGGCGCTCAATCGTACGCATGGCGGCGTTGTGGAGGCCGAGCCCGAGCCGTTGAAGCCGGCCGTCAACCCGAAGAAGTCGGTGTTCCCCGACTTCATCGTCTGTCTCGAGGACGGCAAGAAGTTCAAGTCGTTGAAGCGCCATCTGCGTACGCACTACGACCTGTCGCCGGAAGAATATCGCGAAAAGTGGGGCCTGCCGGCTGACTATCCGATGGTTGCGCCCAGCTATGCGGCGGCCCGTTCCGAACTGGCGAAGAAGATGGGCCTCGGTCAGCAGCGCAAGCGCCGCTGATCAGTGTCTGAAGTGTAGGGAAGGGCCCGGCATCGTTCGGGCCCTTTTCTTTTGTGCGCCGCCGTCGTGGGTGCGGCCGCGCGAAGTGATGATCTGGCGAAGTGGTCCGGCGTATTGGGTCCGCCTTTTCGATCCGAGCCGATGCGGATATCGTTCATTCCGGCTAATGGGCTCGGACGACGAACGGCGATGACGCAGCGATCCGGACGATGGGCGGTCGCGATAGGGCATGCGGCAGTGTGCCTGTTGCTGCTCGGCAATGCACTCATGCCGGGTTCGGCCTTGAGCCAGCCGGTGGAGAGCCGATCGGAGCCGACAGGCGCGCACTATGGCCCCGTGGAGGCGATCCTCCTGCGGTCTACCCTTATCGCGATCAATCAGGCGAATGCCACGGGCGAGTACAAGGTGTTGGGAGCGCTGATCGCGCCGGATGTCGCCCAGAAGCTCTCCGTCGCTTCGCTGGAGGCGATATTCAGGCCCTGGCGCGACAAGCGGCGCGATATTGGCTTTGCCGTCATTGCCGAACCGGCGTTCCAGACAGCGGCCGTCCAGCCTTCCAGCGGCGAACTCTGGCTCGTTGGGACGGTGCCGACACCTGGATTTGAACTCGAATTCGACTTCGCCTTCCGCAAGGTCTCCGATCGCTGGCTTCTGGCGCGCTTTTCCATCGCCGACGGAACGCTGACGATCAGTTCGGCGGTGCCGCCTCCTGCGAAACGGACCGTCGTGGTTGCTCCGATCGGAGGCGCCGAGACCGTGTCGAGCGAGGTCCCGCTGAAGAATCCGCCCCTGCCGCCGGATCGTCCCTGGTTCTGACGAGCGCGCCGGCCATCGTATCCGCAAAGAAATCTATCCCCGGTCCGTGAAACTGACTTACCCTATCATAGGAAGAAATTCCTAATTATATACTTGACGTACCGAGTCCAATTTGCGACAAATGGGCCAAGGAGATACGCCATGTTCGACATCACCGCCGCGATCTACACCGACGCAGACAAGGCCCGCGAGCACCTTGAGGCTCTGCATTGGCCGAATGGTCCGATCTGCCCTCATTGCGGCAATGTCGATCCGACGCGCATCACCAAGCTTCAGGGCAAGTCGACCCGTCCCGGCGTCTACAAGTGCAAGGAATGCCGCGAGCCCTTCACCGTGACCGTTGGCACCGTGTTCGAGCGCTCCAAGATTGCCTTGAACAAGTGGGTTCTCGCCTCGCACCTCATGGCTGCGTCCAAGAAAGGCATGTCTGCCCACCAGATCCACCGCATGCTCGGCGTTACCTACAAGACCGCTTGGTTCATGTGCCATCGCATCCGTGAGGCCATGGCCGAAGATGTGAAGTCCGCCGGACCCATGGGCGGCTCTGGTAAGATCGTCGAGGCCGATGAGACCTATTTCGGCAAGACCGATATCCAGCCGACTGAGACGACTTCAGGCCGTCCTTTCATCAAGAAGGGCAAGACCGGCCCCTCCGGAAAGCGCGCCGTGGTCGGCCTTGTCGAGCGCGGCGGCAAGGTCCGCATGTTCCATGTCGAGAAGGCCGACGTTGCCACCGTCCGCGATATCCTCGTTCGCAACGTTGATCGCCGCTCGGAATTGCACACCGACGAAAGCCGCCTCTATGTCACCGCTGGCAAAGAGTTCGGCACTCATGAGACGACCAAGCATTCGGCCGGCGAATATGTCCGCTACGAAGGCGAGCGCGTGATCCATTCCAATTCGATCGAAGGCGCCTTCGGCCTGTTCAAGCGCGGAATGAAGGGCATCTACCACCACTGCGGCGAGGCGCACCTGCACCGCTATCTCGCGGAATTCGATTTCCGCTACAACCGCCGCACCGCGCTCAAGTTCACCGATGCAGAGCGCGCCGAGGAATTGCTTCTTGGCGCCCGTGGCAAGCGCCTCACCTATCGGCGGCTTGACGAAGCCCGCCTCGCGTAAGCAGCAGGCCAAACGCATGCTCGCAATGCGACGAAATCAACCCCCTTGACCGTTCCGCTTTGCGTCGATTGCGTCATTGAGCCGCTTTCGTTGAATTTCTTTCAACGAAAATGGCATCCACAGCGACGCCCAAAATCCCAGCGTAACGAGAAACAGGCAGACTCTTTGCAGGTGTACATACACGTCGCTCTTGGCGTCAGTCATTCCAAATATTACGATAACAATTAGAATAATTATATACAGAACAAATATATCCATATTCCTGTGTATTTTTCTCTGCGTTTCCGAGGCCAATACAACATTATATCGCCATGATTGATCCATAAGCATACTTGGATCTCCAAGTATTGAAATAATTGCAAATAGAACACCGGCAAGGACTGAGAATACTGTTGCGATCATCGAGAGCATGTCGGTCGAATTAGACAGTCTCTCTCCGTATTGGTGAGCTATAAATAACGAAACAATTACGCCGGCGGCAAACCATGCGAGCCGTCCATAGGCGATTTGCCGTTTTGGCGATGTCATTGCAAACTATCGAGGAACGCTAGCCCTTGCGTCCACGCCAAATTATGATTTAGATAGGCGATCGCCTGCGGTTGAGTATAGTGTCCGCGCACAAGCAATTGATCTCTGCTATAGTCATTACCTTTTGTCGTTCGTATCTTAAATTCATCGTCCTCTTCGATTACTTGCGTCGCTAGCTCTGTCAGACTTTGGATCTTATCCAGTTGAGCGTTATTCCTGAAATTTAGAACGAGGCGAACATTTGCCGTCGCGAGGCGATCGAGATCGGCCTCATCGAAATCATCGTGAATTCGCGCTGACAGAGCGTTTCGTATGGCGGCCCCCAAGGTCTCACTCATCGAGCGAGGCTGCGCCTCAATATGCTGATTGGCTTCGACTTCACTTATGTCTAGGCCCATATCGAGCAAGCTAATGCCCTCGGCAATCAATCGGGCGACCATAGCGGGATCCGCGTGGGCGGCCAGGAACATCTGGTTAGCTATGTCCATTCCAGCATCCAAGCCTACCAGCCCGCGCAACGCGCGCTCGACGAAGCCGGCCCGAACGTGGCCCAGCGAAACGAATGAGAGGTTGTTGCCGCGGATGGTCATCGCCACTTCGCGTTCAGTGAATTCTGAGTCCGCTGGCGCCGAGGCTTCAGTAAGATCGCCACTTAGGACGCCTTGCACGTGGGGACTGATGCCCCTGCGACCGCCTGTCACATGGGTAGCAAAATGGAGGCAGACAGCCGGCCCGCGAAGCTCACGATGTCTGAGCTCGAAGATCTCTCCGGCAATCTCGAAACTTGTCTGATCGACAGTTTGGCGAGCCGCCAATGACGCTTGTAGCAAACCAGTCAGGTTATGGTCTGCGTTAACCCAGCGCACTTGCCTATAGTTTATGGATTTTCGCATGTTATCCCCCCATCAGGAGGATAAAAGCATACTATCTCTCAGGTTGCGAATCCTCTTGATCTCGCTCTGTTGAGGGAGGGCGAGGCGGCATTTGCGTCCCTTCATGCGGCTTTGGTGGCGTCTTCAGCATACGCCGGAGAATGTCGTCGCCCCGCTGGGGGTCCGGCTGCGCCTCAGTGGATTGCGTCATATCCGACCGCCTCCCGTACTATCCGCTTCACCGCGTCACGCTCGGCTTTTGCGTAGCGAGGAACTGCGTCCAACCTGTTGTCCGCCTTCTGTCTCAGCGCTTGCGTAGTCGACGTTTCGTTTTCCAGCATCGCAGTGACTTTGAGCGGAATATGAGCCTCAAGATGAGCAAACATGTGAAGCTGGATCGCCTGATACAGCTTCGTTGCCGACGTGACGATGAAAAGCGCTACCGGCTCTCTCCCCTTGGCCTCGATTACGAGGTCTGGAATTTCTTCCGAGAGCTGGTCTGATACGGGCTCCCCTTCACGAATTACCGCTCGGTCTCCGATCTCGTCACGAAGCGCTTGAATCACGTCCTCGCGAAAACTGCTTTCGACGCGCTCGATCGTCAAATAGGCCAAATCCTGGACGCGGAGCATGAGCGCCAAGAACGAGAGCGCAGCCTTGGGCAAGTCGTCTTCGGCAATGCCGGCGCGAACAATTTCCATATTCACTTCGTCGAACGTCGCGCCATACTCAGAGAGCAACCCCTCGAAAAGGCTGCGGCGCGTTTGCGCGTCCAGCGTGGCGCCCATTGATTCCAGCATGGGCACGACCGATCCGCCGTCAATGAGACGATACTGGCCGTCCAGATCCGGCCCTATGGCGTAAAACCCGACCGCATCGCCGTCCAGATTCGTATAGGCGGTCGAGATGCCATAGCCGTTCCGCATCTGGTTCACAGACAGGGAATTGCAGAACTGGGCGCATATGAGCTTCTTCACGGCCTTGCTCGAAACGAAAGCAGATCGGGCGGGTCGAGGCGGAAACGCTTTTGGATGACCGTCAAGGCGGCGTTGTCGCTCATAGGTGACGATGTGCCCGCGAAATTCTGTTGTCGATGTATGGATCTGCCACCTGGCAGCCTCACTCCGGGCGGCCTCGCTAGCCCTGGCGTTATCTTGCTCACTTCATCGCAGTTGACGTGAATGTGCCAACCAGGATGGGTGCCGTGATATTCCCAGCTGCATAGAACGGTCATGTCGCTGGCGTGTTCCAAAGCGAGATGCGCTTTGAACTCGTCAATATCTTGACGATAGGCCGCCAAAATTCGGAATGACGCGCCAAGAGCCTCAAAGCGTATCAGGCGCCATCGATGCGAGGCGCCATAACGAAGGCATGCGCCACGACGCTTCGTCAGCGGGAAGACGTGCTTCCCCATCTGATCGTTTGTCCACTTTCCCCAATCAGTCACAACCTTTGGGGATGCAATGACGTTGGATACCCTCATGCTCAATGTCATAGCGCAGAGCGGTTAAGGCGTCCTTGTCGATTTTCATAAGCGCCGGCCTGTCGCCCGAATCAGTACCCATTCCGCCCGCGCGGTACGTCAAGTATATAATTAGGAAGAAATTCCTATCGTTAAGCGTAAGGGTTGTGTCGGGGAGTATTGAATGTTCGCTGAACTCGATGGCTGGTCGCGCGGAAGCGGAAGCGGTGGCAAGGGCAACGGGCGGGAGGGCTTGGGGAGGCTACTCGCCGAGACCGTGGGGGATGCGCTCCGCGTCGATCCGGATCGACTGTCCCGCAAGGGCAGGGGCGACGCCCGCACGGCCTTCGCGCGGCATGTTGCGATCTATCTCGCCTGCACCCGGTTTGGCCTTTCCTTCACCGAGGCTGGAAGGCTCTTCGGCCGCGACCGGACGACGGCGGCCTATGCCTGCCGTCGCATCGAGGAAGAGCGTGACGAGGCCTCCACCGATCGGTTCGTCGATCAACTCGATCGATCCATTGGCTGGCAGCTCCTCCGCCCGGCAGACAGGGAGGTCGCGGCGTGAAGAAGGATCCAATCGAATCCCGGCTCATCCGACGCCTCGCTGCCGGCAACGGCTACCTTCTGGTCGAGGGCGATATGATCCGTCTGCTCGTCGGCGCGAACAGCGAGCCAGTCGTGGTGGACCCAGCGGTCTTCCGGCGCGTCCGGGCGAGCGGGGCGCTTCGGGAAATCTCGGAGGGACGCTGGGAGCTGTCAAGGCCAGGCCTCGCGCTGGCTCGTCGCCTCGCAGCGGTCGACGGTGATTTTCGCCGGCAGCACCAGTCCCGCAGTCATCAGCGCATCGGCGATGGAGTTAAGGCGCAATGGGTAGCCGTCGATCTCGGCGAGAGCCCACTTGCCTGGCTCCGGTCGCGCAAGGGGCGGGACGGCGAGCCCATGATTGCCGACGCGTCCTTCCAGGCTGGGGAGCGGCTCCGTAGCGATTTTACGCGCGGCCAGATGATGCCCAGCGTGACGTCGAACTGGAGCCTTGCATCGCCAGCGAACCATCGCAGCGGTTCAGCTGGCGGCAAGGGCGAACTGACCGACGCGGCGCTGGCGGCGCGGATCCGCGTCGAGCGCGCGCTCACCGCTCTGGGGCCGGAATTGTCCGGGACGGTGGTCGATTTCTGCTGCTTCCTGAAGGGGATCGAGACAATCGAGCGCGAGCGCAATTGGCCAAAGCGTTCCGCTCGTCTCGTCCTGCAACTCGGGCTCTCCGCGCTCGCCCGCCACTACGGATTTGTGCGCGAGGCGATCGGCCCGCAGCCTCGAGGAAGCCTGACGGGGACAAGACGTTCGGACGTGGCGTGATCAGGCGGCCGTAGCGGCTTCGTCCCGGATGCGCTTCACCATCGAGCGGAGCCCGTTCGAGCGCTGTGCCGTCAGGTGCTCCTTGAGGCCAAGGCGGTTGAATACCGCCTCGGCGTCGGTTGCAACAATGTCGCGGGCCTGCCTGCCCGAGAAAATGGCGATCACCAGCGCAACCAGGCCCTTGACGATCAAAGCATCGCTGTCGCCGACCAGATCGAGATGGATACCGTCCACTTCCGGCCGCTTCGTGGTCTGCAGCCAGACCTGACTCGCGCAGCCTTGTACCCGGTGGGCCTCGTCATGAGCCTCTTCAGCGAGCGGCGCCAAGGTGCGCCCCAGCTCGATCAGATAGCGGTAGCGATCCTCCCAGTCATCGAGAAAGGCGAAATCCTCGAGGATCTGGTCGATGGGCGGGGTGGCGGCACGTGGGTCCATGGCAGTCATATAGCGTCGTCGGACGGCAATCGGAACCACAAGCAGAAAAACGCCGTGGACGAGGGCAGGACCCGTCGACGGCGCCCTGCGAAGTGCCGCTGGGAAGCGTGCAACTGCTGTCAGGCCTTGCCCCCGACCGCCGGCGCGCGCCAGGTTGGGCCGAGATCTTCCTGCCGAAGCGTTCCGCGCGCCGCCTCGTGGGCCGGATCGGCTTCCTGCCCCGGGTTGCCTGCGAGCTTGCTGTTGATGACGCCGTAGATCAGCGAGACCCCTTCGCGTGCCTTGCTGCCGAAGGTCGCGAGCGCAGCGCCGCCGTTCGAGCAGACCTCCGGCTGGCGCGTGCACATGCCGGCCATGTCGATGATGGCGCCGCGTGCTGCGACGATCGCATCGAACGCGTTGGCGCCAGGTCCGGACGAACCGTCCTTGGAGTCGAGGGGGAGGAGAAAGACGACGAGGGTGAGCCAGAAGGCGGCGCGAAACAGGAACATTACAAGCCCTTCGGTACGCACGATCGAACCACAACGTCACGGTTTTCCGTGATCTTGATGCCGTTGTACAGGTGCCGGTTGAAGGGCCGGTTCAACAGAAGGTCTGTATTCGATTCAAATTGTATCGATCCCGGAAACCTCCCCTTGTCCCGTTCGGTACCCTTCAGCGTTCCTTAAGCCCGCACCGCCACAATGGGTGCATTCCGGAGATCAACTTCCGGCGTGTTGCCGTAGGCCGGAACTGGGCGTTGCCTGTCGTGTTGCGTATGACGTTTTCCCCCGAACCGGTGCTGCGGATCCTGGACGGCATGGTCCACGAATCGGTGGGCAGTGACATGCAGAGAGCCTCGCGGCACCGCGCCTTTCTCGCTGGACATCTGCTCGCCGGGCTGCTCGCGCTGCTGGCGCCGACGCTGTTCCTGGCAGTCGCCGGACGGCCCCAGCCGGAAACGGCCGTCGCCTTCCTCTGGCTGCTGGCACCGCTGCCGATCGCCGCGTTTCTGTCACGGACTGGCCGTCTCGAAGCGGCGCATCTCCTGTCGAGCGGCGCCTTCGCCGGCTTCCTGGCCTATCTGGCCGTGCTGACGGGCGGTATCCTCTCGCCGGTTCTCATCTGGCTCGCCGTCGTGCCGGCAGAGGCCGCCCTTTCCGGATCGAGGCGAATCACCATCGCCGGCTCGGCGCTCGCGGCCCTGGCGCTGCTCGCCGTCGCCGCGATTGATTTCCTCGGGCCGATCCACGTTCCCATCCTGCCGGACCGCGCGCTCGCCATCACCGTCCTTGGCGGGGCGATCCTCTATGCCGGTGGCCTCGCGCTTCGCATCCAACGTATTCACGCACGGGCCGAGAAGAAGGCGCGGGAGGGCGCGGGGCGCTACCGCCTGCTGGCTGACAACGCCACCGACCTCATCACGCGTCACGGCGTTTCCGGCGATGTCGAATTCGCTTCGCCTGCCGCCCGCGCCATCGTTGGCTGCGCATCGGCCGATCTGATGGGCGACGGGCTCTTCAACCGCGTCCACGTCGCCGATCGGCCCAAGTTCCTGCAGGCACTGTCGGAGGCCGACCGTACGGGCAAGGCCGTCTCCGCCGAGTTCCGCCTTCGCCGCGGCGACCTTGCTTCACGGCCTGAATTCATCTGGCTCGAAATGCGCTGCCGCCCGGCGATCGACCCGGCGGATGCCGGCCGGACGTTGGTTGCCGTCACCCGCGACGTCACGGTGCGCAAGGAGTACGAGGCGGCGTTTGAGGACGCGCGCGCCGAGGCGGAGCAGGCGAGCCACGCTAAGGGCCAGTTCCTTGCCAATATGAGCCACGAACTGCGCACGCCGCTGAATGCCATCATCGGCTTCTCCGACATGTTGCAGCAGGACATGGCCGGAAAGTTCGATGCAGCCCGCAAGCGCGAATATGCGCGCCTCATTCATGCTTCCGGCGAGCACCTGCTCGAAGTCGTCAACAGCATCCTCGACATGTCGAAGATCGAGGCCGGGCGGTTCGAGGTAGCCAGGGAGAGCTTTGCGCTGGGCCCGGTCGTCGATGCCTCACTGGAGATGGTGTCGCATCAAGCATCCGTCCGCAGCTTGACGCTGGTCCGCGATGTGCAGGCCGATCTGCCGGAGATTGTCGCCGATCGCCGCGCCTGTCGTCAGATTCTTGTAAATCTCCTCTCCAATGCCGTGAAATTCACGGAAGCCGGTGGCCGCGTGAGCGTGGTGGTGCGTCTGGAGCGCAACCATTTCGTCATCGAGGTTTCCGACAACGGTATCGGCATATCCGCCGCCGACCTGCCGCGGATTGGAACGCCCTTCCTGCAGGCCGACGCCAACTACGACCGCCGCTATGAGGGCACCGGCCTCGGCCTCTCCGTCGTCAAGGGCCTCGTCGCCCTGCATGGCGGCAGCCTCTCGATCACCAGTGTGCTCGGTCGCGGCACGACGGTCAGCATCCGCCTGCCGGCGGGCGTTGTCGCGATCGACCGGGCTCCCGTGGACCGGATCCAAGTGAGGGAGCGCAAGATTGCCTGAACCCTCCCGCCGCAACCGCCCGCTCGCCCGCCACCGGGATGTCTATACCGAGGCCGACGGCCTTTTCGGCCGACTGGCCGATCTCGTGATCGAGAATCCTGTCCGCTCCGGTGGCTTTGTCATTATCGCGCTCATGTCCGGCGCGATCATCACCAACGCCGCCTTTTTCCAGACGGCGCGGCATCCCGATCCGTTTTTCGTCACGCGGCCGGAGCCCTCGGCGAGCGCTCCGGCACCAGCGGCTGTTCCGGCCGCCGCTCCGTCTGCTGGTGCCGCGACCCCGGCTCCCGCTGCCGGACCGTCGGCGACGCTCGTCCAGCCTGCCGAAATGCCCGCGCAGCCGCAAGATCCCGCGCCCGCGGCACTTCATCAATCGGCCAATGGAACGCAGCCTCCCGTCCGGCCGAAGGCGAAACCCGTTGCATCGGCCCCGAACAGCACAGGGGTCTCCAAGCTGGCGGCTGCCCCCGAGGTGTCCGATCCAGCCGCCATCGCCGGTCTCGTCGGCGACACGCAGCGCGCGCTTGCTGCCTCGAATTTCTATGATGGGCCGGTGGATGGCCGGCTCGGGCCACAGACCCGCGCTGCCATATCGAGCTTCGAAATGAAGATCGGCCTCATCCCGACCGGCCAGCCGACGCCGCGCTTGCTGCAACAGATCCGCCGCGGCTATCCGCCTGTCGCCGAACCTGCATCCACGGGGTCGATCGGAGCCGCGGATCCGAGGCTGAAGCGCATCCAGCGCGCGCTGAACGAGATTGGCTATGGACCGATCCCGGAAGATGGCCGTGACGGCGCGAAGACTGCAGCAGCGATCCGCCGCTTCGAGACCGACAACCGTCTGCCGCCGACCGGCCGCGCTAGCGACGCTCTCGCTGCCAAGCTGGTGCTGATCGGCGCCATGCCGTCGGCCTGATGACCATGTCGGCGCGAGTCACCTCGGCATTCTGGATGTCCGCCTATGTTCGGCGCGTCTTCGTCGAAGGCGCGTTCGCGGCCGTGGTTCGCCGCGGCTCCGAGGAGGCAGGTGCCATCTTCGTCATCGTCGACCGTCTCGACGGCACGGCCGATCTCTATAGCCAGGCGCCACAGTCGGCGTTTGGCGATCAACGGCCGCGGGACCGCCTGTTCATGCGAGTAATGGAAGCGGCCGAGCGGCCGGACCTTTCCAAGCGCATCGAATCGGAGCTGCGCTTCGATCCGGATCTCTGGCTGGTCGAGATCGAAGAGCGTACGGGTCGCAGCTTCCTCGAGACCATCGATCCGGACAAGCTCTGAGGCCGTTGGGCTTTCGCCGAGCGTGGTCTGTTCCCGTCTCGATCAAAGGCGCCTTAACCCGCCGTCCGCCTCTCCGCCGCGGGCTCTTCCGGGCGCCGCAATGTCTCGGCGCGCAGCGTGCTTCGAAGAGGCAGATCGGCGAACATAGGTTGATGCGCCCGCGCTCGCGGTTGACCAGATTCCTCACGCCAACCGCCGACAATGCGACCGGCCGCCTCCCGGCCCACTTCGCCAGTGAGGCGCGCGAGACGGAAGAACGCATCGACCGCGCTCGATATCACGGGATTGGCGAATAGAAGGATCTGATGCGTTTCGGCGTCGGAGAGGCCGATCGCGCGAAGCAGCACCACAAGCGCCTCGCCGGAAGGATCGTCGGCGATCGCGGCGACATCGTCCGCGCCCAGCTTCAGTCCCGTCGCAAGGGTGCGAAGCAGGGCATCCCGTTGGCGCTGGCGGGCGAATTGTGAAACGCGGGCGCTGCTGAGCGCGATGCGGAATGCCTTGTCGGCATCCAGAATGGTCAGCCCTGGATCCGCCGGCCCGACGCGGCCGCAAAGGCGGGCGAGCGCTTCCGTGCGGCCCCGCGCATCGAGCGACAGAAACTCGGCGAGGCGGACTGAGTTCGTATCCGCCGGTGCCGGTTCCACCGGCTCGGCTTCCGCTGGCGCGGGCTCGGCGGCTTCTGCGGCCGGCCGGTCTATCTCGGTACTCGCCTCAACGAGCGATGGCGGCTCATCTACCGTGCCGTCGAGGTCGACCGCCGGCTCGGCGGTATCGCTTTCGGGCGCTACGATGGTTGTTGCCACGGCAGGCTCGACGACCGCTTCCCGCTTCGGGATTGGCCGCAAGGCCGAGAAGCTCGCCATTTCGAGGCTGAGAGCAGCCGTCATCGCTCGCGCGGCCGCGAATACCTCCCGCGCCTCGGGCGTGCGCACCGCGGCAGGGGGCAGGGTCGGCTCAGCAGCGACAGGTGCAAGTCTTGGCGCGGGAGCAGGCGGCGCTGCGGGGACGGCCGGAACCGCCATAGCGGGCGCTGTCGGAGCAACGTCTTGGCGGGCTGCAATGGGGCTTTCGGGATAGTGGCGCAGCAATTCGATCGTCTCGGCGTCACCGACGAGCCGCAAGGCGCCGACCACCGGTGCCGGCAACTCTGGTCGCTGCGCGATCTGGCGGTGATGCGCCGGGCCGGTCGAGGAAAGAATCGAGAGCAGGTCGATCTCAGAGACCGTCTCCGAGCGGCGGAGGATAGGGGAGGCGATCTCGATCAGGTCCTTGCCAAGCATGCGAAGCACGGAGGCGGGCGCATCCTTGGTCTTGGACAAGCGCTCGGCGACGAACGCCCGGTCGCCGGCCGAAACCTTGCCGAGGAAATGGGTCGCCAGTTCCTCGAAGCGCCGTATCTCGTCCGGGTCGTGCCGGGACGCAAGCGAGAACAGCTCGGTCGTCGCCCGCAGCAAGGCTGCATCTCGGCTCTGTTGATTGGAAACGGCCATGGCCATGAGACCATCCGAGGGAAAGGAAGGATGCATGATTACGCGGGTACCGGAGAGCGTCGGGCTCGGTAGTCATTCTGGACGCCAAGTCGTTAGCGGACTGTTAACCTTGCTCGGAGGTAAATGAATTGTAGACAGATGCGAGAGACCGCCGGACAGTTGGGGCGTCGATCCAGTCAGACGGATCTCCGAAGGAGGTCGTATGGCAGTGATACTTCCATTCGCGCCGGAGAAGCGGCGAAGGTTCAGCCCGGCTCGGCCGGGAGAGCGGCGCGGCGAGATCGTCATATTTCACGGCGTCCGCATCGACCGGCTCCCGACGGACAAGCAGGAAACGCCGGAACCGGGACAGCGCAGGCCGAACCCCGGAATTCGAAGCTGATGAATGCGACACGCCAACGCCGCGAGCTAAGGCTGTGTGGGCAGCGCTGGAGCCGGGGCGGCAGGAGGCGGGGATAGGTCGGCCGCGCATTGTGCCGCCGCCAGCGCCGCGTGGACGCGCGCGGAATCCGCCGCGTCCTCGATGAACGCTCGTATCAGCACGAAGCCCCGGCTCGCCGGAACTTCGATCACGATCGACTGGTCCAGCGTGCTGATCGGGTTTTCGCGCAGCTTGGTGAGCTGCAGCGATGTCGCGATCACGAGGTCGATGTCGGTCCGCTCCGCCGTCCGGTCGTTGAGGCTGTAGATATTGCTGCCGCGCCGGTCGAACACGGCAAGCGACCAGAACGCGTCCGGCATGGTGGCGCGGATGCGGATGGGGTCCTTGTCGAGTGAGAAGCGGCAGACGGCATGCGCCATGCGTGGATCGAGATAGGGCAGCGGCTCGGTGCCGGGCTCCGATAATGGCAGCACATGAAAGGCGCCGTCGGCGCCAAAGCGGCCCATGGATGTCCAGGCGTCGCGATTGGCGAAGTCGGGGATGAACAGGACCACGGCGATATGAATGATGCCAGCGAGCAGGACGCCGCCTACGACGAAGAGGATCGTGCGGATCATCGGCACGGCCCCCGCTTAATCGCCGGCAGCGCCGCGTCCCCGATCCCCGAACTGGTCAGTGGCGTATCGTAGAGCCGCAGCACGAGCCGCAGATCGGCATCGCTCGCCACCGGCAGCCAGTTGCCGGGTTGGACTTCGCTCGATACTGCGATTGCGAAGCTGCCATCCTCCCGGCGCAGGATCTCGCGCGAGGTGAACGACGTGCGCCCGGCCGGGTTGGCCATGAGGTGCCCCTCGCGATCATAGACGGTGAGTGTCCACAGCCGTGCCAGCGGCGTCTGCCCATCGATGCGATAGAGGCAGCGGCCGGACAGCCGCCGCCCTTGGGCATCGTGATCGGCGATGAAGGCTAGGCCTTCGCCATTGCCGAGCGGCACCTCGCCCGAGCGGGCGAGGATCGCCTCGCTGTAGGGATCGGCGTTGGGGCTGCCTGACTCGGGCCAGGCCGTCCATTCGCCGCGCGTCACCGCCCCGAAGAGACTGTCGCGGTCGAGCACCAGCATCACCGAGCCGAAGCCGAGGACGGCAGCGACGGCGATGGCGATGGCAAGGTCGATCAGCAGCCGCAAGGAGCGCCTCGAATAAAGAGCCGCACGCCGCGCGGCTGATCTGCGGCGCCATGGAAAGCTGGGGGATGGCCGCGCGTCAATGGGTTCCGCGTCGCTTCTTCAGCCATAGACGGCGCGGGTGATCGCCTTCGGATAGTCGCCGATGCAACCTTCGACCGCCGTATTGGTGAAGGAGATCACGGTCAGGCGGCGCGCGGGATCGACCAGCCAGTCATGGCCATAGACACCGCCCCAGCGCCACGAGCCGACCGAGGCAGGCGTCTCCGCCAGCGCGGGATCGAGCACGATCGACCATCCATGGGTGAAGCCGACGCCGGGGCGGCCCATGTCGATGTCGCCGAGCGCGTTGCTCGACAGGAGGGCGAGGCTGGCGTCCGACAGGATCGGCGCGCCGCCTTTGCGGATGGCCTCCAGGAAAGTGAGAAAGTCGCCGGCCGTTCCCGCCATGCCGGCGCCGCCGGAGGGGAAGGAGGCAGGATCGAGGATACGGTCCGGCGCGAAGCCGAAGGCGATATCGTCGCGGGCGACCACTTGGAACGGCGCCATGACGACCGGCGGCGTACCATCGGCATAGGCCTTGGCGAGGCGCGAGCGGTCGGCGACGGAGAACGCCGTATCGGCCATGCCGAGGGGGCCGGTCACCTTGTCTGCCACGATCTCGGGAAGGCTCTTGCCGGCGGCTTTCTCCAGCAAGCCGCCGAGGACGTCGATCGAAACTGAATAGTTCCAGGCACTGCCCGGCGCGAATGCTAGCGGATGCGCGCCGATCTTGGCGAGGTTTTCCGCCATGCCGCGGCCCGGCTTGTCGAGTCCTTCGGAAATATCGGCCTCAGGCGGATAGCCATAGATGAGGCCGCTGGTATGCGTCAGCAGATTGCGGATCGTGATGACGGCCTCGCTTCCGTCCGCAAGCTTCGGCCGGAAATCGGGCAGGAACCGCGTCACCGGATCGTTGAGCGAGAGGACGCCTGCCTCGGCGAGCGCCAGCGTCGCCGCGGCAACCATGGGCTTGGTAACCGAGGCGAGGCGGAAGATCGTGTCGAGGCGAGCCGGGATACCGGCTTCCCGGTCGGCAAAGCCGGCGGTCCGGGCATAGACCAGCTCGCCATCCTCGGCGACCAGCACCACCGTACCGACAATGCCGCCGCCGTCGATCGCCGCGTCGATCACCCGATCGAGCCGTCCGGAGGCTTCACTCCGAGCTGTCGCGGTGATGTCCATCATGATAGGCCTCTTGCAAAGACGAGAGAATTCAATGTTTTGCGGAAATATTCCGATTCAGTTCGGCAGGCTCGCGGGCGTCCGTTGGCCGGGCACCTCGCCGAGGTCGGCAAGGCCTGACGAGATCGCGGCGTCGAGCGAGACCGTCTTCAGCGGCTTGATCGGCGGCGCCGCCTCGAAGATCTTCTGCAACGCCATGAGCTGGGCAGTGGTCTTCGAGGAGAGCAACAGCGGCTGCTGGTTGGCGCCGTCATTGGAAGCGATGGCCGGAGCGGGGCGGTCGCCATCCTGCGGGCCGACGTCGAGATAGGGAATCGGCTTCAGCTCGATGCCGTTATGAGCATAGGTCATGACACGGTTCCAAGTCTGCGCCGGCAGGGAGCCACCCGTCATATTGTTCGTCGAAGTAAAATCATCATTGCCGAACCAGACGCCGCCGACATAATTGCCGGTGAAGCCCATGAACCAGGCATCGCGATAAGCATTGGTTGTTCCGGTCTTGCCGGCGGTCTTGATGCCCTGGAGCTTGGCGGCCCGGCCGGTGCCGCGCTCGGGAACCTGGCTCAGCATGTAGTTCATCATCCCGACCGTCTTCTCGTCGAGCACCTGCTCCGGCGGGCCGACATTGCGCTTGCGATCGAACACGACCTTGCCCT
Organism: Kaistia algarum; assembly: GCF_026343945.1. Lineage (NCBI taxonomy): Bacteria > Pseudomonadati > Pseudomonadota > Alphaproteobacteria > Hyphomicrobiales > Kaistiaceae > Kaistia > Kaistia algarum. The sequence continues at coordinate 270,083 of NZ_JAPKNJ010000001.1, read as the reverse complement.
CCGAATTGACAATCTGCGTGAAGGCATAGGGCTTCGCCCGGAAGCCGCCATTGGCGAAAACCGCATAGGCGCCGGTCATGTCGACGACGTTGACCTCGGTCGCGCCGAGGGGCAGCGACTTCGAGTTCACGATATTGGTGGTGATGCCCATCTTGTGGGCGAGTGCGATGATCGTTTCGCGGCCGACCGCTCCGGCGAGCCGAACCGCGACCGTATTCAGCGAATGGATCAGCGCGGTGGTGAGCTGGATGTTGCCCATATATTTGCCGCCGTAATTTTTCGGCGACCAGTTGCCGATCGAGATCGGCGCATCCTTGACGATCGATTGCGGCGTGTAGCCCTTCAGCACCGCGGCGGTATAGACGAAGGGCTTGAACGACGAACCGGGCTGGCGCAGTGCATCAGTCGCGCGGTTGAACTGGCTGTCGCCATAGTCGCGACCGCCGACCATGGCCCGCACGGCACCATCCGGCTCGGCGACGACCATCGCCGCCTGGCTGACGCGGTAGCGCTCGCCGGATTCGCGCAGCGCATTCTCCACAGCGTCGTCCGCCACTTGCTGCAGGTTCATGTCGACCGTTGAACGGACGACCAGCGTGCGGTCACCGTCCGGCACCTGCTTCTTCACTTCCGTGAAGGCCCAGTCGAGGAAGAAGTCTGGCGAGGTATCAGCGGCGGCGCGCACCACGTCGGCCGGCTTCCGCCTGGCGCCCAGCACCTGGCCCTCGGTCATGAAGCCGGCCTGGACCATGTTGGTCAGCACTTCATTGGCACGGGCGCGGGCGGCCGGCAGATTGATGTGCGGCGCATATTTGGTAGGCGCCTTGTAGAGCCCGGCGAGCATCGCCGATTCGGCCAGGTTCAGATCGGTGACCTTCTTGCCGAAATAGAACTCCGACGCCGCCGCCGCGCCGAAATTGCCACCGCCCATATAGGCGCGGTCGAGATAGAGCTGCAGAATATCGTGCTTGGAGAGATTGCTCTCCAGCCAGAGGGCGAGAAACGCTTCCTTGATCTTGCGGTCGATGGTCCGCTCGTTCGAGAGAAACAGGTTCTTGGCCAGCTGCTGGGTGATCGACGAGCCGCCTTGCACCACGGCATTGGAGCGCAGATTCTCGAACAGCGCGCGGAACGTGCCGAACACGTCTATGCCGAAATGGGTGTAGAAGCGCCGGTCCTCGGTCGCGAGCGTCGCCTTGATCAGGCTGTCCGGCATTTCCTCCAGCGGGACGGCTTCGGAATGGCGCACGCCACGCTTGCCGATCTCGACGCCGTTCTTGTCGAGAAAGGTGACGGCATAGTCCTGCTGCGCCAGCCAATCCTGCTTGGTGGCGTCAAAGGCGGGCAGCGCCAGCATCAGCATGACGATGCCGCCGGCCGCGCCGATCGTCAGTCCGTCGCCCAGAAGCTCGACCGGAACGCGCGCCAGCCCCGTGAAGCGAAACCGCCGCGTGAAGCGCGACAGCGCCTCGGCGCCGGCCGCGAGCGCGGTCCAGGCGGCGAAGAGCGTCGAATCGATCAAGGCGTCGACTTCGATGAGCCGGAGCTTCTGACGCGGCGCCGCCGCCTTTGTCGGATTGGGCGCCGCGGGAACAGCACCCGGCGCCGGCGCGATGACGGCCGGCTGGCTCATCTCGCCGACCGGCGGCGCGGCTGTTTCCTCGGCGGGCGCAGCGCTTGGCTCCCTCCAGAGACGGCGACGCACCAGCGCCATGTCCGGCGCCGACCCGCGCCTCCAGGGCACGAGTCGCGCGAACCCGTCCAAAAGCTGCCGGCGAAGAATGCGAAGACGTTCCAAAACCTGCCTTCCGGAGGAAGCCGTCAGACGAGACCTGTTCCAAAGAGGCGCCAAAGCCTGCTAGGACGGAGGTCTTCTCAGCGATTTCGCAAGGATACGCAACTTCAATGCCCGTGCAAAGAGACGCAGGCCCCGCCGCGCCGGCCGACGCGCTTCCCTCCAGCGAAGCGCTGCCGTTCTGGAAGGTGAAATCGCTTGAGGAAATGACGACGAGCGAATGGGAATCGCTCTGCGACGGCTGCGCGCGCTGCTGCTTGAACAAGCTTGAGGATTGGGACACGGGCGAGATCGTCTGGACGGCGATCGCCTGCGAACTACTCGACGACGACAGCTGCCGCTGCGGGGATTATCCAAACCGCACGACCCGCGTCCCCGACTGCATCCCCCTCGATCCGCACGCTGTCCGCACGCTGACCTGGCTCCCCGCCACCTGCGGCTACCGCCTGGTCGCCGAAGGCCGCGACCTCTACTGGTGGCACCCCCTCGTCTCCGGCGACGCCGAGACGATCCACGAAGCCGGCATCTCGGTCTCAGGCCGGACCGTCAGCGAGGCGGATATCCCGGTCGAGGAATATGAGGATTTTGTTGTTACGTGGCCGGGGGAATTGCCGGAGGGGTAGCGGGCGATCGGCATTCGGCCTATGTCGGACTGCAAAGGGTCGGCGAAACGCACGGCAGCGACCGAGCCCCGCACTCCGCCGTCATTCCGTGCTTGATACGGGACAAATTCAGCCGAAGCGCGAGACGGCGGGGCCGAAGCGACAGGCCGGCCTGCGCCGCGGTCGCATGAATTCCGGCATTCGTGGCGTTCGACGAGGAGGCTGAACTGTTTCATGGCGAAGTGATCCATCTGCGCGACGTGATCACCTTCCAGGGCGCAACCGTGCAGGAGCTGATGCAGGCCTTCGTCGGGTCGGTCGAGGACGATCTGGCCTTCTGCAAGGAACGCGGCGAACAGCCTCGTCCTTGAACCCGCCCTCCGGAGGCGGGTTCAAGGGGAGATCGTGGCGGGCTTCGTGATCGGTCCGCCGACGCTTTTCGCCTCAACCGGCAATCACCGCACCCAACAACGAATGAACCTCCTCCCCAAACGGGTTCACGACCGTCACGCCGCCCCAGGTGAACCCATCCTGCATATCCTCGGTAAGCAGCAGGCAACATCCGGTGCGGGAGGCGGCGGAGAGGATCACCGCGTCCCAGATTGCGAACTGGTGATCGGCCGCGAGATCGGTGGCTGCCACGAGCCCGTCGGACGAGGTCTCTATGATTTTGTAACTTTCCTGCCAGGCGAGGACGGCGTCGCGCGCTTCAACCCGAGTCCGCACAGCCTTGCGCAAGAGGACGTTGAACAATTCGCCCAGCATCTGCGCCGGAACGATAACGTCTTCCGTCCGTAGCTTCTGGAGCAGACTGATGGCGAGGTCGCGACGCTCACCTTGCCCGCGGAGCAGCCGACCTGTAGCAATAATCATAGACTATCTTCATCCGTTGCCTGGGAGGACTGGATTCATGTCTCGCTTTGCAAGAATTTCGACGCTTGTCGGCGGTGTTTGGGTCGCTGCGTGTCTTGCATCTTCGTTGGCGGGCGCGGCGGAACATAAGATGTTCAAGATCCGCCAGGATGCGCCGACGCTCACCCAGGTCGATGTTGGTCAGTCGGGTGCCTCGCATGGTGATATGCTGGCCTTCGAGGCCGGCCTTACCCTGGAGGATGGCAGCAAGGGCCTCATGTCCGGCATCCTGATCACGGTCGATCTGCCAGACGGGGCGGATCTCTTCGAGGACCGCGTGGGCCAGATCGTCTTCAATGTCGGGTCCGGCAATGAGATCGTCGTGGCCGGCATATCCAACTACGCCAAGGACGCCGCGGAAATGAACGCCGGCCAGCCGCAGGTCCGCGCCGTGATCGGCGGCACCGGCCAGTATATCGGCGCCAGGGGCCAGGTGACGACCCGCCGCAATCCGGATGGCAGCTATGAGCATGCCTTCGAACTGATCGACGACTAGGCGGCGGCGCCCGGCCGTCGCCGTACCATCGCCCTGAGCACCAGCGTCAACACCCCCGCGATCGCCACGGCTGCCGCCAGCGCTTCGAAGCCGGCGGTGAAGCCGCCCGTCTGGCCCTTGATCCACCCGACGAGATACGGCCCCACGAAGCCGCCGAGATTGCCGATCGAATTGATGAGGGCGATGCCGGCGGCCGCTGCCGTGCCGCGCAGGAAGAGGGGCGGGACCGACCAGAAGGGGCCGAGCGCGGAATAGATGCCGATCGACGCGACGGTCACAGCGGCGATCGCCAATAGCGGCGAGGGCGCGTGGACGCTGGCGAGCAATCCGGCGGCGGCGAGGAAGGCCGAGGCGGCGACATGCAGCGAGCGCTCCTTCGTCCAGTCGCTGTGCCGGCCCCAGGCGAGCATGGCGAGCGCGCTCAGCCCATAAGGGACGATCAGCACGAGGCCGATCTGGCCGGTGGAATAGCCCATCGCCTGGATCACCTGCGGCAGCCAGAGGCCGATGCCGTAGAGCCCGACGACGATGCCGAAATAGATCAGGCCCATCAGCAGCACGCGCGGATCGCTGAGCGCCGGCCAGAGCGCGTGATGCGTGGCGCCGGCCTCACTGGGGTGGTCGGCGGCAAGGCGGGTGGCGATCGCCTGCCGTTCCGCCGGGGTGAGCCAGCGCGCGGTCTGCGGTCCGTCGGGCAGGTGGAACCAGACAACGAAGCCGAGGACGCAGGCGGGGATGCCTTCAAGGATGAACAGCCACTGCCAGCCGGCGAGGCCGAGAAAGCCATGTGTCTGCATCACCAGCGCCGAGAGCGGCGAGCCGACGGCGCTGGCGATCGGCACGGCGGCCATGAACAGCGCGACATAGCGGGCGCGGACGGAGAGCGGGAACCAGTAGCCGAGATAGAGGATCATGCCCGGCAGGAAGCCCGCTTCCGCGGCGCCGAGCAGAAAGCGCAGGATGAAGAAGCTGGTCGAGCCGGTAACGAAGGCCGTCGCCGCCGAGATCAGCCCCCATGTCACCATGATGCGGAAAATCCAGAAGCGCGCGCCGACTTTTTCGAGCACGAGGTTGCTCGGCACCTCGAACAGGAAATAGCCGATGAAGAAGATGCCGGCGCCCCAGCCATAGATCTCGGGAGAGAAGCCGAGATCGGTATTCATGGTGAGCGCCGCGAAGCCGACATTGACCCGGTCGAGGAACGACACGAGGTAGAGCAACATCATCAGCGGGATCAGCCGCCGCACCACCTTCGCAAAGGCGCGTGCTTCCGCGTTTGCCGCCTCGTTCGTCATGGTGATTTCCTCCCATCCCACGCCAGCTTTTGCGGAGGGAAGGGCGCGGGGTCAAGCCGGTCTGCTCTGGAACATGGCCGCCCCGGTACCTATGTCCGCTCTTACCCACTTCCCCAAGGACCTGCCCCATGCCAGCTCAGCCCTCCGCCGCTCCCTCCGGCTCCTTCACCCTCGGGGATATTCCCGTCACGCGGCTTGGCTTCGGCGCCATGCGCATTACCGGACCGGGCATATGGGGCGAGCCCAAGGATGTCGCCGAGGCGAAGCGAACGCTCGCGCGCGTGCCGGAGCTTGGCATCGATCTGATCGATACAGCCGACAGCTACGGCCCCTATGTCAGCGAGGACCTGATCGCCGAGGTGCTTTCGCCCTACAAGGGCCTCGTGGTCGCCACCAAGGGGGCGCTGACGCGGCATGGGCCGGATGTCTGGCGCGTGCTCGGCCGGCCGGAATATCTGCGCCAATGCGTGTTGATGAGCCTCCGCCGTCTCAGGGTCGAGCGGATCGATCTCTGGCAATTGCACCGGATCGACCCCAAGGTGCCGCGCGAGGATCAGTTCGGCGTCATCGCCGATATGCAGAAGGAAGGCCTCATCCGCCATGTCGGCCTCTCCGAGGTGACGATCGAGGAGATCCAGGCGGCGGAGAAGTTCTTCCCGGTCGTCTCGGTGCAGAACCAGTATAATCTCGTCGATCGCAAGAGCGAAACGGTGCTCGATTATTGCACCAACAAGAAGATCGGTTTCATCCCCTGGGCGCCGCTCGCCTCAGGGCGGCTCGCGGCGCCGGGCTCGGTGCTGACGAAGATCGCCGACAAGCTCGGCGCCACGCCGGGCCAGGTGGCGCTCGCCTGGCTCTTGAAGCGCTCGCCGGTGATGCTACCGATCCCGGGAACGGGCAGCGTCGCGCATCTGGAAGAGAATGTCGCGGCGGCGGCGCTGGCGCTCTCGGACGAGGATTTCGCCGCCCTCGACAAGGAAGGCAAAGAGGCGGCGTAAGGCCGCTTCACCGCCTCGTGACGGCCGGACGGGTAGGAGCGGCGAGCGGGACGCGCTAACATCGGGGCCCCACCTTCCGCGAGGTTACCGCATCATGGAATATACCCGTCTCGGCCGCACGGGCCTTGAAGTCTCGCGCCTTTGTCTCGGCTGCATGTCCTATGGCGACCCGGCGCGCGGCAGCCATAGCTGGACGCTGCCGGAGCAGGCGAGCCGGCCCTTCATCAGGAAGGCGCTCGATCTAGGCATCAATTTCTTCGACACGGCGAATGTCTATTCCGACGGCTCCAGCGAAGAGATCGTCGGCAGGGCGCTGCTCGATTTCGTGCCGCGCGAAGAGGTCGTGATCGCGACCAAGGTCCATGGCCGCATGCGCCCGGGCCCGAACGGCGCCGGCTTGTCGCGCAAGGCCATCCTCGCGGAGATCGACGCCAGCCTCGACCGCCTCGGAACCGATTATGTCGATCTCTACCAGATCCACCGCTTCGATTATCTGACCCCGATCGAGGAGACGCTAGACGCGCTCGACGAGGTCGTACGCTCCGGTCGCGCCCGCTACATCGGCGCTTCGTCGATGTATGCCTGGCAGTTCGCGAAATTGCTCGCCGTGCAGGAGCGCGAAGGCTTCGCCCGCTTCGTCTCGATGCAGGACTATGTGAACCTGCTCTACCGCGAGGAGGAGCGCGAGATGCTGCCGCTCTGCGCGTCCGAGGGCATCGGCGTCATCCCGTGGAGCCCGCTCGCCCGTGGCCGCCTGACCCGCGATTGGGATACGACGACGGCGCGGGTCGAAACCGACGAGTTCGGCAAGACGCTCTATGCCCATACGGCCGAAGCCGATCGGAAGGTCGTCGAGGCGGTGGCGCATGTCGCGAGCGAACGCGGATTGCCGCGGGCGCAGATCGCGCTGGCTTGGGTGCTTTCCAAAAGCGTTGTCACGGCACCGATCGTCGGGGCGACCAAGGTCGAGCATCTCGACGATGCGGCCGGGGCGCTTTCCGTGCGCCTCGACCCGACCGAGATCGGCCTGCTGGAGGCGCCCTACGTTCCGCACGCCGTCGCTGGCTTCGCCTGAGGCTGACGTGTCCCCGATGCCCATGCCGGAAATTTCCGGCGTGGGCGGAAACTTTTTTCCATCTGATATGTTGCCGGCCACATAATCGCTTCCCATATTTATGTGGTCGGCCACACGAATCGCCCCGTCGGCCGACCGGGCGGGCGCCCTTGCGCTGTCCGTGGAGCGGCGATCCGAATTCGGAAGTGGACGGGACATGACAAGCCATTGGGATCCGATCGAACTGGGCGGCGTCCAGCTGCCGCACCGCCTGGCGCTTGCGCCGATGACGCGCAGCCGCGCCCGTGCCGACGGCACGCCGGGGCCGCTGACGGCCGAGTACTATGCCCAGCGTGCCTCCCTCGGCCTGCTGATCACCGAGGGCACCCAGCCTTCGGCCGACGGGCAGGGCTATATGGCGACGCCGGGGATCTACACGGCGGAGCATGAGGCCGGCTGGCGGCAGGTCGCCGACGCGGTGCATGCCAAGGGCGGCAAGCTCTTCATCCAGCTGATGCATGCCGGCCGCATTTCTCATCCCGACAACACCCCGCATCACCGCCAGCCGGTGGCCCCTTCGGCGATCGCGCCGGGTCAGCCGATCTTCACGCCGACCGGCCCGCAGGATTCGCCGGTGCCGCGCGCGCTGACCACCGAGGAAATTCGCGACACGATCGCCGATTTCCGCGCCGCCGCGGCGAGCGCGATCCGCGCCGGCGCCGATGGTGTGGAACTGCATGGCGCCAACGGCTATCTGCTCAACCAGTTTCTGGCGCCGAACGCCAATGTCCGCCTCGACGAATATGGCGGCTCGATCGAGAATCGCGCCCGCTTCGTCATCGAGGTCGCGGCGGCCGTCGCGGCGGAGATCGGGCCGGAGCGCACGGGCATCCGCCTGTCGCCGGGCTTTGCCGTCGGCGGCCTCGACGAGGGTCCCGAAGGCCCGGCGCTCTATCGCTACCTCATCGGCGAACTGGCGAAGCTCGATCTTGCCTATCTGCACCTGTTCTATTTCGGCGACGAGGCGCTGTTGAAGGACATCCGGGCGATCTGGCCGAATGCACTGCTTCTCGTTCGTCCAGGCCGCACGCGAGACCAGATCGGCCAGGAAGTCGCCGCCGGCATTGCCGATATCGAGCCGATCGGCACCTTCGCCCTCGCCAATCCCGATCTGGTCGATCGGTTGAAGTCGGGCGCCGAACTCAATACAGCAGATAAGGCGACATTCTTCGGCGGCAGCGCGGCCGGGTATACGGACTATCCCCGGCTCGATGAGCGCGAAGCCGCCGAATAGGAGGCACGATGCACGACGAAGCCGTCGCGGATCCCTGCGAAACGGCAAAGAATGGCTGCGAGGCGGCGGAAGCCGGCCTCGCCGCCGACTTCCCGGTGAGCTGCGCCATCGCCGCGCTCACCCGTTCGCATCGCGCCCTGGCGGCGTCGCTTCTCGCCGATCTCGGCCTCCATCCTGGCCAGGAACTGACGCTGATGCGCCTCTGGGACGAGGATGGCCAATCGCAGAAGGCGCTCTGCGACGCGCTGCGCCTCGACCATTCGACCATCGCGAAGTCGCTGCGCCGCCTGGAGGAAACCGGCTTGCTGACGCGGTGCAAATCCGGCGACGACGCCCGCGTCCAGCTGGTGCACCTGACGGAGGCCGGCCGCGCGCTGCGCGAGCGCACCCGCGCCGCCTGGGCCGAACTGGAACGCCGCACGGTGGCCGGGCTGAGCGAGGCGGACCAGGCCGCTTTCGTGGCGCTCGCCCGCCAGATCGCCAGCGGCATCCACCACACGCCGGATTGATCGCGATCAATTCACGCCGGCCGCTTGTCGCCTAACCTTCTGGCAATTCAGAGGTTGGGCGGCTTCGTGGCCAAGAAGATCGTGATCATCGAGGGGCATCCGGACCCGGCCGGCGGGCATCTTTGCGGGGCGCTGGCCGACGCCTATGCCGAGGGCGCCATGGAGGCGGGGCATGCAGTGCGGCGCATCCGCATCGCCTCGCTCGAATTCGCGCTGCTGCGCAGCCAGGCGGACTTTCAGCATGGTGAAGTCCCCGACAGCCTGAAGCCGGCCAGCGAGGCGGTGCTCGCCGCCGACCATATCGTCTTCATCTTCCCGCTCTGGCTCGGCACGATGCCGGCTCTGGTGAAGGGCTTTCTCGAACAGATATTCCGCCCCGGTATCGCCTTCGCCTATGGCCATGGCGGCTTCCCGAAGAAGCTGCTCGCCGGCAAATCGGCGCGCCTCGTCGTCACCATGGGCATGCCGGCCTTCCTCTATCGCTGGTATTTCGGCGCCCATGCGCTGCGCGGAATGGAGCGCAACATCCTGAATTTCGTCGGCATCAAGCCGGTGCGCGAAACGCTGCTCGGCAATGTCGAGGGCGTCGATGAAAGCGTGCGCAAGGGCTGGATCCAGGCGATGCGCGAACTGGGCGGGAGGGCCGACTAGGGCCCTTTCGCGAAGAGGGGCAACCGGTTCGCGCCACCCGAGCAGGGGCCGGAACCAGAGACAGCCGGACGGCGACACGCCGAAAGGCGAGGACGAACGCCTTCGGGGCCGGTGGAGGGCCGGCACCGGAGAGCCGCCCGGGAGGGCGGGCCGGGGCAGGGCGCGGGCAAGGGGCTGTGGGGGCTCCAACCCCGCGCTTGCCCCGGTCGGGCGGCGCGTACAGCCGATTTCCTACCAGGTGAATCCTGCCTCTGCCTTGCCATCGAACAGCGGCGCCGCCGCCTCGACGAGGGCGCGGGGGAAGCTTCTCAGGGCGTCGGGATCGAAGGGCAGATGCGGCATATGGGCGGTGACGAGGGGTAACACCTTGAAAAGGCGGGGTTCCAACAGTCGAGTTGGAGATGGGGTAGAGGTGTTGGAAACGTCCCGTGCTCGGGGTCAGTTCTGAGGGGCAGCGGCGGCGGAGGCCGGCTCCTTGGCTACGGGCTGCGCTGACGGTTTCACGGCTGTGGCAGGGCTTGCCGGCAGCGCCGAGGATTGCGGGGGCGTCGGGACGACCTTGGCCTGCGGAGGCGCCGGCTTGGGCGCACCGGCTGCCGTCGCCGCAGGGCCGCCCTTGAAGCTTATGTCGCAATGCTTGGCGATCGACGCCTGTTCGACAGCCTGCATCTCGCCCTTGAGCCGCGCAACCTCGGCGGCCTTCGCATTATCGCCCTTGATCAGGAAAAGCGCCGGCCAGAACACCACCACGGCAATGGTCGTGGCGACGGCGTCGTTGCTGGCCTGCTGGTTCTGCGCCCCGGCGGCGACCGCCGCGCTCGCCGAGACACGCTGCGCCTCGGCGGCAAGCTGCTGGCAATCGAGCTGCTGGTAGGGCAGGGGCGAGACATAGGCCGCCGCGATGTCATCCGGCCGCGAAGCGCACGCGCCAAGCATCAACGCGGCCAACAGCGCCGCGACACGCGTCTTCGTCTTCATAGTGGCCCCCGGTCCGAATTGGTATCATTAGTTGTGTTTATTATTTCGTCAACTATGGAGGGCAATTGAGATGAGGGGATATGGGGAAGGAAAGAGGCCTATGGCCCTTCCCGCCGAATGCGATCCGATCCCGTGCAGCCGCGGTGCGATCCCTGTATCACGGCATGATACGTAGTGCTTGCAGGCCCCGAGGTATCATATCATGATACAAGGATGGAGCCGGCGGGATGATCCGTTCTTATCGCGACAAGCTGACGGAGAGCGTCGCGAGCGGACGGGCCGCGAAGGGCTTTCCGGCTGACCTGGTGCGAAGCGCAGTTCGCAGGCTGACTTTGCTCGACAACGCGGCCGCGCTTTCGGATTTGCGATCGCCACCGGGGAACCGTCTTGAGGCATTGGCGGGCGATCGGAAGGGGCAGTTTTCGATCCGGATCAACGACCAGTATCGGATCTGCTTCGAGTGGACTGACGCAGGCCCGGTGAACGTCGAGATCGCCGACTACCATCCATGAATCCGGTCCATTCCAAGGAGGGAAAGGCCATGTTGTCTATTTTGCCCCCGGTCCATCCCGGAGAAATCCTGCGGGAGGAATATCTGTCGCCCTATGGCATGAGCGCTGGAGCCCTTGCCCGCAAGATCGGCGTCCCGCGCACCCGGATCGAGCGCCTCGCGGCCGAACAGACTTCCGTTACCCCGGACACGGCGCTGCGCCTCGCCAAGGCCTTGGGCACAACGCCGCAGCTCTGGATGAACCTGCAGACCAGCTATGATCTCAAGATTGAGGCCGAACGACTGGGGCAAGAGATTGCCGCGATCGAGCCGGTGGCGGCTTAGAGTCGTTCATGCTTTGATGGAAGCACGGTCGGCGCAACAAACTCTGCCGTCATCCCGGCGAAAGCCGGGATCCATACAGCCGAATTGTTGGGTATTCCAATAAACAGCAGCACGGCTGAATGGATCCCGGGTCAAGAGCCCGGGATGACGGAGTTTTGCTTGGGCGCGCCGGTAATCGACCCCGATTCCGACGAGACATGAACCGCTCTCGGGGAGGGGCCGGGCTGCCGCGCCTACGGCGTCCGATAGAAGCCTAGGATGTTGGCGTCCGAGAACCGCCGGTCCTTTTCGACTTTGATCGTGATGTCGACGCCCTGCGCGCGCTTGATGTCGAGGACGCTGCGATAGACGCCCTTGTCTGCATCCCAAGACCACCGCGTCGTGTGCGTTTGCAGGAACTCTTCGATTTTCTCCGGGGTCGAGCCGGGCGGCAGCGCCTCGGCAATCTCCCGGCGCAGGCGCCATGCCTCCATCCGGGCGGACAGGCAAGCCTACGCCAGGAAGCCAAGGCAAATAACAACGGCTGACGTGAAGATCAGGCGCAGAAGCATCGGCGCTTCATGCCCATGATGCTAGAGGCAGCTACAGCCGGTAGAAATGTGAGCCCGCACAAATCGCCGGTGCTTGTCGACGTCGATCTGGATACTAACGCTTTCGCTGGACTCAAGGCGAATGATGCCCTCATAGCGATCCTGTGCGTCATCCCACGACCAGTAACCGACATTTCGGCTGAGGAATCGCTCGATTTCCTTGGCGGACGAGCCAACCTGCAATTCCGTATCGACCGCGCGCTGTAGCGAACGGCTTGGTCCGATCGCCGTCATGCCACAGCCGGCAACCGCAGCCGAAAGCAACATCACGATGGCGGTTCGCGGCATCGAGTCTTGAAATGTCAGCATTTGGCTAGCCCCCTGATTTGGCCGTCGCGGATCGTCGATTGACGCGAAGAACCGCAAACCTATGCCGATCTTCGGTTGTGCCGATCCATTCGTCAATCTGACGACAGAGTCATCGGGGGACCGTCCAGAGGATGAGAGGGCGAAGCCGGAACTCGGGACGCGTCCTCCCTACTCATAGGAATAAAATCCTTGACAGCGCCACGCTGGTTCGGTACCTTTACGTCATAGTCCGACAGTTGCGTTCGGCCGCCGGGATCGCCATATGGTTTGAACCTGTTGCGTCCTGGCGCGTTGGTCTCCTGTCCAACGGCCTCATCTTGACGAAACGGGGCGGAAAGTGGTTATCTTTCTGACCCTTGATAGGCAGACTGCCATGTCTCTATCCAGTTTCAGCATTGCCGATCGTCAGCGCGAGAAGAACGAGTCTCGCCTGCGCGACGAGGCGCGTCTGGCGGAAGGGGATGCGGCGGCGCGGGAAGTGGGCGAGGAGAACGGCTTGTTCTCCGCCTTCGATCCGTCGCGGGCCAGGGTCGTGGCGCGGCGCATTCGCTTTCAGGCCGTGTGACCATCGATCGCCGGCTCGGCGCTGAAGACGTCATTCGTATCGCATCGAAGTTGACTGTCGACGATGAGACCTTTGTCATCGGCGGGCAGGCTGTGAATTTGTGGGCTTGGCTCTATCGCGAACGCCACCCCTATCTGAGGCAGAACGGCCCGTTCACCAGCCAGGACATCGACTATTTCGGCAGCGCCGCCGCTGCCGACCGCTTTGCTGACGCTGTCGGCGGCGTTGTCCGCCGGCCGGACGGCAACGACATGAACACGCCGCAGACGGCGATCGTCCAGATCGATATCGGCGGCCGCGCCATTACGATCGACTTTCTGAACGCCATTCTCGGCGTAGCCCATGCGGATCTCGCAGCCGGCGTTTCGCTGCTGGCGCTGGCGGCGGAGATGGATGGCCGTTCCGTCGAGATCGAAGTGCCCGTTCTGCATCCGGTGCTCTGCCTGCAGAGCCGGATCGGCAACATGCTGAGCCCAGCCACGCTGCGCCGCGACGACTTCGCCTGGCGGCAGCTTCACGCGGCGATTGCCGTGATCGAGGTGTTTCTGGAGGATGCGCTGGATGCCGATGACCGCAGGGAAGTGAAGCGCTCGCTTCGAGCGCTCTTCGCCTATCTGCGCTCGCATCCATTCGGCCGTGTCGCCGACCGGGAACTCGGCGTCGACGCGCTCGATATTGTTCGTCGCCTGGCGGGGGACGAGCAGCTCGATCCTCGATTTCGCGACCATCAGCTTGGCGGGATGATCCGCGAGATCGAAAAACGGGGCGCCGCGCGCGATCGTGACTAGTCCAAGGCCCGCTCCGGCGGGCTTTTTCTTTGCCCTTTTCATCGTTGGTGACTTCCGACCCCGGCCCGTCCTCCCCGGGCCGGCCGGCGATTCCGTCCCGCTTCGGCTGTTGTGCTGCGTCGGCCAGGCGAGGCGGAATCGCCGGGTTTTTGGGGTTCGCAATCTTTGTGTTTGTGGAAGAAAGACCCTCACCCCAGCCCTCTCCAGCGAGGCGGGAGAGGGAGTTCCACCTGCAGCTGCGTCGGGGGCCGTCACCGATCGTTGGCGCCCCCTCTCCCGCTTGCGGGAGAGGGTTGGGGTGAGGGCCTTTCCCTGAACGATCCGCCCCAAAAGGAGCCCGCCATGCCGCCTCATTCCGCCGAGAAGATCGCCGAGGCGCGGCGGCTTTGGGAGGCGGGGGAATTGAACGAGGTCGAGATCGGGCTGCGCACCGGCATGTCGAGCGGTGGCATCCGCGGCCGGGCGAAGCGCGAGGGCTGGACGCGGCCGCGTGCTCCCGGCCGCGACGCGGCGCTGCGGGCCGCCGACCGCGTCTCGCTGGTGACGCGGCTATTCCGCTCCTTCGAGCGCCAGATCACCGATCTGGAGAAGCGCTTTGCCAGCGCCGAGGGCGGGGCCGACGAGAAGGATGCGCGCATGCTCGCCGTGCTCGCCAAGACCTTCGAGACGCTGAACGGCCTCAAGGCCGAGGAGGATCGGAAAAACGATGTCGCCGTCGATCTCGATCAGCTCCGCCAGGCGCTTGCGAAACGGCTGGAACGCCTCGATCCGGGCGGGGCAGAGCCCGGCGGCGGCGATCGCGCGGCTGACGCCGGCTGAGATCGATGCATTTTCGAAGGACTGGGATTTCTGGGCCCGCGACGACCAGCTGCCGCCGGAAGGCGACTGGCTCACCTGGCTGATGATCGGCGGGCGCGGCGCCGGCAAGACGCGGGCCGGCGCCGAATGGGTGCGCGGCATGGCCACGGGGAGATCCGGCTATGCTTCCGCCCCGGCTGGACGGATCGCGCTGGTCGGCGAGACTTTGGCCGATGTGCGCGACGTGATGATCGAGGGCGTTTCGGGCCTGCTCGCCGTGCATCGGCGCGACGAGCGGCCTTTGTGGCAGCCCTCGCGGCGTCGGCTCGAATGGCCGAACGGCGCCTATGCGCTCTGTTTCTCGTCGGAGGACCCGGAAAGCCTGCGCGGGCCGCAATTCGAGGCCGCCTGGGCCGACGAGCTCGGTAAATGGCGTCATGGCGAGGCGACGTGGGACATGCTGCAATTCGGCCTCCGCCTCGGCGATCTGCCGCGCCAATTGGTGACCACGACGCCGCGCACGACGAAATTGATGAAGCGGCTGCTGGCCGCCGAGCGGACGGTGGTGACGCGCGCCGGGACGGCGGCCAATCTCGGCAATCTGGCGCCGGGCTTCCTGGAGCGCGTGCTCGGTCGTTACAAGGGCACGCGGCTGGGACGGCAGGAGATCGACGGCGAACTGATCGAGGATCGCGCCGACGCGCTGTGGAACCGCGACGCGATCGAGGCGCTACGGATCGACAAGGCGCCGGAATTGGTGCGCATCGCGGTGGCGGTCGACCCGCCGGCTTCGCGGCGGCGCGGCGCGGATGCCTGCGGCATCGTCGCCTGCGGCCTCGCCGAAGATGGCACCGGCTATGTGCTGGCGGATCGCTCGCTCGCCGAGGTCAAGCCGGCGAGCTGGGCGGCGGCGGCGGTCGGGCTCTATCATGCGCTCGACGCCGACATGCTGGTCGCCGAGGTCAACCAGGGCGGCGACATGGTGGCGAGCGTCATCAACGAGATCGATCCGGGCGTGCCGGTGACGAGCGTGCGGGCGACGCGCGGCAAATATCTGCGCGCCGAACCGGTCGCCGCGCTCTATGCGCAAGGCCGCGTCCGCCATGCGGGGACGTTCCCGCAGCTCGAAGACGAACTGGCCGATTTCGGCCCGGAAGGCCTCAGTAACGGCCGCTCGCCGGATAGGCTCGACGCGCTGGCCTGGGCGCTGACGGCGCTGATGCTGAAGACGGGCGGCGAGCCACGGGTGCGGGTGGTGTGAGGGAAGCAAGACCCTCACCCCAACCCTCTCCCGCCAGCGGGAGAGGGGGCGCTCACGACCGGCGGCATCGTCGGCGAAGAGGGTCTCACGACTGCGATAAAATACACCGTCCGAACTCCCTCGCCCGCTTGGGGGAGAGGGCTGGGGTGAGGGCCTTCCTTCCCTGAACGACATCGAAGACGCAGGAATCCCCATGAAACCGAACCTCCTCTCCCGCCTCCTCGGGCGGCGTATCGCCGTGCCCGAGGCGAAGGCGTCTCGGACCGGGCCGCTCCTGGCGCTGCAGGGGCAGGGGCGTCCGCAATGGACGCCGCGTGATCTCGCGGCACTGGCCCGCGAGGGCTACATGAAGAACGCCGTCGTCTATCGCGCGGTGACGATGATCGCGGAAGCCGCCGCCAGTGTGCCGATCCTGGCCTATCAGGGCGAGGCCGAGGTGCCGGATCATCCGCTGCTGGCGCTGCTGGCCCGGCCGAACCGCCGTCAGGGCGGGGCGGAATTCCTCGAAACGCTGTATGCGAACCTCCTCGTCGCCGGCAACGCCTATGCCGAGTTGGTCCGCCTTGGCGCTGATCCCGCGGAATTGCATGCGCTCCGGCCCGACCGGGTGCGCGTCGTGCCGGGGGCGGAGGGCTGGCCCGAGGCGTATGAATATGTGGTCGGCGGCCGGAAGATCCGTTTCGCCGATCCCGGCGACGGCGAGATCGCGCCGATCCTGCATCTGCGGCTCTTCCATCCGCTGGACGATCATTACGGCTTCTCGCCGCTGGAAGCGGCGGCGGTGGCTCTCGACATCCACAATGCCGCCGGCGCCTGGAACAAGGCGCTGCTCGACAATTCCGCCCGTCCCTCCGGCGCGCTGGTCTATCGCGGCGAGGGCGGCGCCAACCTGTCGCAGGACCAGTTCGAGCGGCTGAAGCGCGAACTGGAGGCGAATTACACCGGCGCGCTTTCGGCCGGAAGGCCATTGCTGCTCGAAGGCGGGCTCGACTGGACGTCGATGGCGCTCACCCCGCGCGACATGGATTTCATGGAGGCAAAGAACGGTGCGGCGCGCGAGATCGCCTTCGCCTTCGGCGTGCCGCCCATGCTGATCGGCATTCCCGGCGACAATACCTATGCGAATTATGCCGAGGCCAACCGCGCCTTCTGGCGCCAGACCGTGCTGCCGCTCGTCGGCCGCACGGCATCGGCGTTCGCCGGCTGGCTGGGGCCGGCCTATGCCGGCGCCGTCCGCCTCGGTTTCGACGCCGATGCGGTCGAGGCGCTGTCGATCGAACGTGAGGCGCTCTGGCGCCGCGTCGGCGCCGCCGATTTCCTCTCCCGAGATGAAAAGCGCCAGGCCGTCGGCTATGGCGCCGAAGGGGAGGGGGAATGGCCGGGTTGAATCGGATTGTGAGCCGGCGAGCCCAAGGGATTCGGCGGATTCGGGAAATAGCGCCCTTCTCAACTGAATTCTGAAGCCCCGTGCCCTTCAAGCCCCCTCCCTGACCCTCCCCCGCGTCGCGGGAGAGGGGATACCAGCCGTCTGCTCCAAGCCGATCGAAAGGCGCGGGCCGGCTCCCTCTCCCGCGCAGCGGGGGAGGGCTGGGGAGGGGGCCAACACACACCGACCGCGAAATCCTGACTCCCAGAATCCCAAACGCGGCCCTCGCCGCGATGGAGACCTCATGCCCCCATTGATCTCCCAGCCCTCGCTCGAAACGAAATTCGCCGCCGCCGATCTTTCCGGCATCGATGGCGAGGGCTCGTTTTCCGGCTATGCCAGCCTGTTCGGCACGGCCGATCTTTCCGGCGATATCGTCATGCCCGGCGCCTTTCGCGCCTCGCTGGCGGCGCGGCGTCCCGCCGGCATCCGCATGCTCTACCAGCATGACCCGGCCGAGCCGATCGGCGTCTGGCTCGATATCCGCGAGGACCAGCGCGGGCTCTTCGTGCGTGGCCGGCTGGCGCTCGATGTCGCCCGCGGCCGCGAGGTCGCGAGCCTGATGCGGGCCGGCGCGCTCGACGGGCTCTCGATCGGCTTCAAGACGGTGAAGGCCAAGGCCGAGCGCGCCAGCGGCCTCCGCCGCCTGACCGAGATCGACCTCTGGGAAATCTCGGTCGTCACCTTCCCCATGCAGCCCGAGGCGCGCGTCTCAAGCGTTAAATCGCGCGCTGCCACCCCCTCGCTCGCCGCGCAGATGCGCCGCGCCGCCCGCCGCATGAGCGGCCCTTCCACCCGCACTCAAAACCCGAGGACAGCGAAATGACGACCACAAGAGAGATGCGCCGCGCGCCGGAGGCGAAGGCGGCGGGGGACAAGCCCGCGCCGATGAAGCCGGGCGAGACGAAAGCGGCGGAAGGCGGTGATGTGTCGGCCGCCTTTGACGATTTCCTCTCCGCCTTCGAGGCGTTTAAGGCGACCAATGACGATCGCCTCGCCGAGATCGAGCAGAAGCTTTCCGCCGATCCGCTCACCGTCGAAAAGCTTGACCGCATCAACCGGTCGCTCGACGAGCTGACGCTGAAGAGCCGCCGCCCGCCGCTTTCGGGCGAGCGCAACGCCGATCGCCGGCCGAGCGAGCACAAGGCGGCCTTCGAGGCCTATGTGCGCGGCGGCGACGAGGATGGCCTCCGCCGTCTGGAGGCCAAGGCGCTGTCCGCCGGCTCCAATGCCGATGGCGGCTATACGGTGCCGCTCGAGACGGAGACCGAGATCGGCAAGCGCCTCGCCAATATCTCGCCGATCCGCGCCATCGCCGATGTGCGCCAGGTCTCGTCCGGCACCTATCGCCGGCCGTTCATGACGGCGGGTCCGGCGACCGGCTGGGCGGCCGAGACCGACGCCCGCAGCCAGACGACCTCGCCGACCATCGCGGCGCTCGATTTTCCCGCGATGGAACTCTACGCCATGCCGGCGGCCACCGCCGCGTTGCTGGACGACAGCGCCGTCAATATCGACGAATGGCTGGCGGCCGAGGTCGAGGGCGCCTTCGCCGCGCAGGAGGGCACGGCCTTCGTCTCCGGCGACGGCACCAACAAGCCGAAGGGCTTCCTCGCCTATACGACGGCGGCGGAGGGCTCCTGGAGCTGGGGCAAGATCGGCTATGTCGCGACCGGCGTCTCCGCCGCGCTGCCGGCCTCCAATCCCTCCGACGTGCTGATCGACCTGATCTACACGCTGAAGGCCGGCTATCGCGCCAATGCCCGCTTCGTCCTCAATCGCCGCACCCAGGCCGCGATCCGCAAGCTGAAGGATGCCGAGGGCAATTATCTCTGGCAGCCGGCGGCTGTGGCGGGCGGCGAAGCCTCGTTGCTCGGCTTCCCGGTCACCGAGGCCGAGGACATGCCCGACATCGGCGCCAATGCGCTGTCGCTGGCCTTCGGCGATTTCAAGCGCGGCTATCTCGTCGTCGACCGCCTCGGCGTCTCGGTGCTGCGCGATCCCTATTCCGCCAAGCCCTACGTGCTCTTCTACACGGTGAAGCGCGTCGGTGGCGGCGTGCAGGATTTCGACGCGATCAAGCTGCTGAAGTTCGGCACCAGCTAGGTTGCACGGATAGTTGTGCCAAGCCGGCCTGCAAATGGCCTGACCCAACTCTCCGCACAACGTGGGCGCCTGTCGCTCTCTTTCTTCCCCCTCTCCCGCAACGCGGGAGAGGGCCGGGGTGAGGGACTTTCTTCCCCCTTCTTCAAAGCAAGCAAGACCCTCACCCCAACCCTCTCCCGCAAGCGGGCGAGGGAGTTCCGCCCGTGTTCGCGGCGCCACCTCCGCCTTCCCTTACGCAGGACACCACCATGACCGCAGCACTCATCACCGGGCCGGCGCTGGAGCCGGTATCGCTCGCCGACGTCAAGGCGCATTTGAGGATCGATCTCGACGACGACGACGCCCTGCTCACCGCCGCGATCGTCTCCGCGCGCATCCATGTCGAGGCCGCGACGCGGCGCCAGCTCATCCGTCAGAACTGGCGCATCTATCTGTCGGAATGGCCAAAGGGCCGCGCCATCGAGCTGCCGGTCGCGCCGCTGATCGCGGTCAATGCCATCACCTTCTACGATATCGTCGGGGCGCCGACGCTGTGGCCGGCCGAGAACTGGCGCGTCGAGGGCGCCGCCAGCCCGCCGCGCCTGGTGGCGAAGCTGCGGCCCGCCGCCGCGCTCTATGACAATGGCATCGAGATCGACGTCACCGCCGGCTATGGCGTCTCGTCGGTCGACGTGCCGGCGCCGCTGCGGCAGGCGATCCTGATCCTCGTCACCCATTGGTACGAGCATCGCGGCATGGTCGGCCATGATTTCGCCGGCGCCATCGCCCCCGCCGGTTTCGAGGCGCTGATCGCGCCCTATAAGGTGCGCCAGCTGTGAGCATGGATTTCGACCCCGGCGGTCTGACGCACCGCGTCGCCATCGAGCGCCCGGTGCGCACGGAGGACGGGGCCGGCGGCGCGTCGATCGCCTTCGAGCCGTTTGCCACGGTCTGGGCGGCGATCGAGCCGCTTTCCGCCAACGAGGACGGCGCATCCGGCCGCCTCGCCACGCGCGTCACTCACCGCGTGACGATCCGCTGGCGCGCCGATTTGACCGGCGCCATGCGCCTTCGCCATCGCGGCCGGATTCTCCGGATCGCGAGCCTGCGCGACGCCGACGAGAGCCGGCGCTTCCTCGTCATCGAGGCCGAGGAGGAACGGATATGAGCCGCAAGCTGACGGGCGCCGCTCTGGCCGAGGTTTTGGGCAAGGCGGCGGAGGTGGCGATTGCGGGGGCGGTGCAGAACAAGGCTGTTCAATTCCAACAGGCTTTGGAGGATGTCGATGCAGGCCGCAGCGAGCCCTCTCTCCCCGAAGGGGGGAGAGTTGGAGAGGGGGCCGTCGCCAAGGGCGTCGGTCTTTCTGTTCCCGGACCGATGCTGGACGTGCCGACTGGCCCCCTCCCTTACCCTCCCCCCTTCGGGGAGAGGGGGGCGGCGACGCCTCGGCTCGCGATCACGGGTCGCGCCCACTCGGGCAGGCGTTCCGCCACCCTGACCCTCTCCGCCCCGAACCTCTTCGCCCGCGAATACGGTGCGCTGAACACGCCCGCCGATCCTGTCCTCGCCCCCGCGATCGACGCCATCCGACGGAGGCCCGCATGAATCCCGCCGCCCTCGACCTGCAAGCCGCCATCGCCGCCGCTCTTCTCGTCGATGCCGATCTCGTCGCGCTGCTGGGCGGGCCGCGGATTCATGACGGCGCGCCGCGTGGAACGGAATTTCCGTTCCTGACCATCGGCGATGGGGCGCAGAGCGACTGGTCGGATGGCGATACGCCGGGCGGGCAGGTGCGCGTCACGCTGCATGTCTGGTCGCGCGCGGCGGGCAAACGCGAGGCCTGGACGATCCTCGGACGGCTGATGAGCCTGCTGCACGAGGCCGAACTGACGCTGGCCGATCATGCGCTGGTGCTACTGCGTGCCGAATTCGCCGAAGTCCGGACGGACCCGGACGGGCTGACGGAGCACGGCGTGTTGCGGCTCGGGGCACTGGTCGAGGGGTAGGAAGCAAGACCCTCACCCCGGCCCTCTCCCGCTAGGCGGGAGAGGGGGCGCCAACGACCGGGCGCTCGCCTTATGAAGGGCAGTGTCGGCCCCCTCGCCCGCTTGCGGGAGAGGGCGGGGGTGAGGGCCTTCCTTGCCTGCTTGTCTATCCCCGCCGCGCCTCCCATTCCGGCCGTAGCATCGCCATCACCATCTCGTCGCGATGCTCGCCCTCGAAGAACACGCGGCCGCGCGCAATGCCCTCGGGAACGAAGCCGGACGCTTCATAACAGCGGCGGGCGCGCTCGTTGGCCGGAAACAGGCCGATCTCCAGGCGCCAGGCTTCGGTCTGGAGAAAGACCCGATCGACGACGGCCGAGAGCATGGCACGGCCGATGCCGCGACCGGGCTCGGCCACCGCTACCCGCTTCATCAGGCTGACGCCGTCCCATGAATTCCAGTCGCGCACGATGACGAAACCGGCGGGGGAGCCCGCCGCCTCGGCGATGAAATAGGCGTGGCGGTCATCGGCCAGGTACGCCTCGTGCTGCGCCGGCGTCGAGCGGCCGACGAGGTGCTCATAGCCGGGCAATCGCTCGGTCGCGATGACGAAATGCAGATCGGCCGCCTCAGCGGGCCGCACCAGAAATTCCGAACCGGACACGCTTTCAAACCCTCACGGCGCCCCGCGCCCTTTCGAGCGAGGAGACATCATGACCGCACAGAAGGGCAAGGACCCTCTTCTGAAGATCGACACCAGCGGCGCCGGCTCATTCGCCACCGTCGCCGGGCTCCGCACCCGCCGTATCGCCTTCAATGCCGAGACGGTGGATATCACCGACACCGATTCCGCCGGCCGCTGGCGCGAGCTTCTGGCCGGCGCGGGCGTGCGCCGCGCCTCGATCTCCGGCGCCGGCATCTTCCGCGACCAGGCGAGCGACGCCGCCATGCGCACCGTTTTCTTCGACGGTTTGATCCGCGACTACCAGCTCGTCGTGCCGGATTTCGGCACGCTGCAGGGGGCGTTCCAGATCACGGCGCTCGATTATGCCGGCGAGCATGACGGCGCGATCACCTATGAGATCGCGCTCGAATCCGCCGGCCCCATCAGCTTCACGGCCGCCTGATGGCCAACCGCAGGCGAGGCGAGATCGAGGCGGTCCTCGACGGCGAGGCCCGCGTACTCGTCCTGACGCTGGGCGCGCTGGCCGAACTGGAGGCCGCCTTCGGCGCCGAGGATCTCTCGGCGCTGGCCACACGCTTTTCGCAAGGCCGCCTCTCGGCCCGCGACGCGGCGCGGATTATCGGTGCGGGCCTGCGCGGTGCCGGCGCGGATATTTCCGACGACGAGGTTGCCGCGATGCGGGCTGAAGGCGGCGCCGCCGGCTTCGCTTCTATCGTCGCCGAACTGCTGGCCGTCACCTTCGGCGGCGAACCGTGAGCGCCGAGCCTTTTCCCTGGCGCGAGGCCATGGCGATCGGCTTCGGCGTCCTGCGCCTGTCCAGTCGCGAATTTTGGGCCTTGACGCCAAGGGAACTCGCCAGCGCGATCGAAGGGCTGACGGGAAGGACGAGCGCGCCGATGGACCGGGAACGGCTGGAGGAATTGGCGAGACGGTTTCCGGATTGAGGGGCTATGATTTGTTCTTCGGCTTCCTCAAGATGGCCTGAAGTTCCGCGTCCTTTGCCCAGGCTGACCACATCTTGCCCGAAAAGCCTTTGAAGTGATCCGCTATTGCCTGACTCTCGAAGGCCGTCACTCGCTTGTTCTTGTCAACGATCTGGCGGCCAATCGGTGACGTGTAGAACTCGTACATGGCCGAAATCTCGGCATCGCTGAACGTCGCGCGATAGAACGTCAGATATTTGGATCGGAAGTCAGGAAAGTCGAGGGCGACCAGGCCCTTTGCAATTTCAAGCATCCGAGCCGCAGCTTCTGGCGGTTGCCCGCTTAGATCTCTTTTGAGACTTGGAGCCATCGCGGCAAAGAGGGCTTCACTGTCGGTCGTCGCGCAACCCTTCAAGAGATATTCCACCTTCTCGTCGATCGTCGGCTCGACTGCATGAGCGGCCGGCAGCGCGCTCGCCGTGAAGAACAGAACAACGGCCAGTCTGACGAGCTTCATTGCTACCTCCGATAGAGCAGGCGCTATCGGTAGCAGCAAAGACGTGTCGATGTGAAGACACGATCCTGACGAAACGGCGTGCCTTCCTTCCCCCTCTCCCGCGAAGCGGGGGAGGGCCGGGGAGGGGGTCCTTCGATCGACTGGCAACGCCATCGCAAGCGATCCGCGCCTCGGCGGTTCGCCCCCTCCCAACCCTCCCCCGCAAGCGGGAGAGGGCTCAGCGTCTCGGCGTCCGACGATTCGCGCACCACTCCCCAGTACCGCTCGCGCGGTTTTGAGCCTCCCGCAACGGGAGGCTTCGAGAAAGGCTCTCCATGCCCACCGTCGTCGACGAACTCTCGGTCACCATTTCAGCCGACACCACCGCCTTCCGCGCTTCGCTGGATGATCTGTCCAAGCGCGCCAATTCCTTCTCTTTCGCGATCACCAGTGCCTTTTCGAGCGCCGTCATCGGCGGCAAGGATCTCGACGACGTCTTGAAGAACCTGGCGCTGCGGTTTTCGACGATCGCGCTCAACGCGGCGCTGAAGCCGCTCGAGAGCGGGATCGGCGGCGTGCTGTCGAGCGTGCTTTCGTCCTTCGGCGTCAGCGGCTTTGCCAAGGGTGGAATCGTGCCGTTCGCCTCCGGCGGCGTCGTGGCGAGCCCGACCTATTTTCCGCTGGGGCGAGGTCTCGGCCTGATGGGCGAGGCCGGTGCCGAAGCCGTGATGCCGCTGTCACGCGGGCCGGACGGCCGCCTCGGCGTCGCTGGTGGCGGGCAGGCCGGCGTCACGGTCAATGTCGCGATCCAGACCCAGGACGCGGCGAGCTTCAGGAAATCCGAGGCCCAGGTCGCGGCGACGCTCGCCCGCGCGGTCGGCCGGGGCCGGCGGGGGCTGTGAGCGCGGACTCTGCTGCCGATGAAGCGCGACGGCCGGCCCTCTCCCCCCTTGTGGGGGAGAGCTGGAGAGGGGGGCTTCGTTGGGCGTCGATCTCTGTCTTCGACGACCCGACTCGTGGATAGAGACCCCCCTCCCGGCCTCCCCCACAAGGGGGGAGGAGAAGAAAGAGCGTCGCATCATCGGCGAGGAGAACCCCCATGCCCCTGATCCCATCCTTCCACGAAATCCGCTTTCCGACCGGCATCGCCTTTCGCTCCTCGGGCGGGCCGGAGCGCAAGACCGAGGTGGTGACGCTCGGCTCGGGGCGCGAGACGCGCAACCAGCGCTGGGCGGATTCGCGACGGCGCTATGATGCCGGCTATGGCGTGCGCTCGCTGGTCGACATGAATGCGGTCATCGAGTTCTTCGAGGAGCGGCGCGGCAAGCTGTTCGGCTTCCGCTGGCGCGACCGCACCGACGACGGCTCCGTGCCGCCCGGCAGCGAGCCGGGTCCGCTCGACCAGGCGATCGGCACGGGCGACGGGGTCAAGACCGTGTTCCAGCTCGCCAAAACCTATGGTTCAGTCCATGCGCCCTATGTCCGGCAGATCGCCAAGCCCGTGGAGGGCAGCGTGCGCGTCGCCGTCGCCGGCACGGAAATGGCGGAGGGCATCGCCGTCGCCGTCGACCCGGCGAGCGGCCTCGTCACCTTTCTGCCCGGACATATTCCTCCTGACGGCGCAGCGATCACGGCCGGCTTCCGCTTCGACGTGCCGGTGCGCTTCGATCTCGACCAGCTCGCGATCGATCTTTCCGCCTTCGAGGCCGGTGCGATCCCGTCGATCCCGCTGGTGGAGATCCTGCCATGAGGACGCTGCCGACCGATCTCGCGGCGCATCTGACCGGCGAAGCCACAACCATGTGCCGCTGCTGGAAGCTGACGCGCAAGGACGGCGCGGTGCTCGGTTTCACCGACCATGACCGCGACCTCGCCTTTGACGGCGTCACCTTCGAGGCGGCGAGCGGGCTTTCCGCCAGCGAGGCCAATGCCGGGACCGGCTTTTCGACGGGCGGCATGGAGGTCGCCGGCGCGCTCTCGTCGGATCGCATTGCCGAGGCCGATCTCGCCGCCGGGCTCTATGACCATGCGAGGATCGAGACTTTCGCCGTCAATTGGCAGGCGCCAGCCGAACGGCTGCTGCTGCGGACCGGCCATGTCGGCGAGGTGCTGCGAGAGGACGGCGCCTTTCGCGTCGAGATCCGCGGCCTCGCTGCCGCGCTCGACCAGCCGCAAGGGCGATCGTTCCGCGCCGCCTGCGACGCCGAGCTCGGCGATGTGCGCTGCAAGGTCGATCTCACGGCGGGCGCCTTGCGCGGCTTTGCGACGGTGGTCGCGAGCGAGGACGGCAAATATCTGACGCTCTCCGGCCTCGATGCCTTCGCGGTCGGCTGGTTCGAACGCGGCCGGGCGATGTTCACCTCCGGCGCCAATACTGGCCGCGCCGGTGTCGTGCGCTCGCACCGGATCGTCGATAGCGCGCTGCGGGTTGAACTCTGGACAGCGATGAGCGGGCTGGTCGCGGCGGGCGACACGCTGACCGTCACGGCCGGCTGCGACAAGCGCTTTTCGACCTGCCGCGCCAAATTCGCCAACACGCTGAACTTCCGCGGCTTTCCGCACATGCCGGGCAATGATTTCAGCCTGGGCTATGCGAGGAGCGGCAGCCAGAACGATGGCGGCGCGATCGTGATGTGACGTGCCTTTCTTCTCTTTTCCCTCCCCCTCGCGGGGAGGGCCAGGGTGGGGGTCGGCGGGCCGCTGGAACCACTGGCGAGCCAAGCGACCTCTCGGATGGACCCCCTCCCTAGCCCTCCCCCGCTTCGCGGGAGAGGGGACGACCCGCATGGCGATCGACGTTGTGATGGTGGCTCTACGGCCGGCGAGTAAGACCCTCACCCCAGCCCTCTCCCGCAGGCGGGAGAGGGAGTTCGGCCGGTGTCCTTCACAGGCTCCGCAGCCCATCGTTGGCGCCCCCTCGCCCGCTTGCGGGAGAGGGCGGGGGTGAGGGCCTTTCTTCCAGAACGGAGCACCCTCATGCCCATCTCCCGCGACGCCATCGCCGTCGCCGCACTGTCGTGGCTCGGCACGCCGTACCGCCATCAGGCCTCGCTGAAGGGCGTCGGCTGCGATTGCCTTGGCCTCGTGCGTGGCGTCTGGCGCGAGCTTTATGGCGAGGAACCGGAGGCGCCGCCGCGCTATACGGCGGATTGGGCCGAGGCGCAGGGCCGCGAGACCTTGGCCGAGGCGGCCGGCCGCCATCTGACGCCTGTGGACCCGGCCGAGGCGCAAACCGGCGACGTCTTGCTGTTTCGCTGGCGTCCCGGCCTGCCGGCCAAGCATGCCGGCATCCTGATCGCGCCCGATCGCTTCATCCACGCCCATGACGGCGCCGCCGTCGCGCCGGCCGATTTAGTGCCCTGGTGGCGCCGCCGTGTCGCCTTCGCCTTTGCTTTTCCCGGAGTGATCTGATGGCGACGCTGGTTCTTCAGGTGGCGGGCGCGGCGCTTGGTGGCGTCCTGGGCCCGCTCGGCGCGACGATTGGTGCGGCCGCCGGTGCGCTCGCCGGCTATGCGGTCGATCAATATCTGTTCGGCTCGACGGTCGAGGGCGCTCGGCTTTCGGATCTGAACGTCCAGCGTTCGGAGGAGGGCGCGGCGATCCCGCGCGTCTATGGCAAGGCGCGGCTCTCGGGCCAGGTGATCTGGGCGACGCGCTTCGAGGAGGTGAAGAGCGAGGAGGGCGGCAAGGGCGGCGCCTCCGTCATCAACTATTCCTACTATGCCAATTTCGCGATCGGCCTTTGCGAGGGACCGATCGCCCGCATCGGCCGCTGCTGGGCCGATGGCGACGAGATCGATCTCTCGACGATCTATCACCGCGTCCATATCGGCGGTGAGAGCCAGGGCACCGACAGCCTGATCGTCGCCAAGCAGGGAACGGCCGGCACGCCGGCCTATCGCGGCACGGCCGTGGTCGTGTTCGAGCGGCTACCGATCACCGATTATGGCAACCGCCTGCCGCAGCTCGCCTTCGAAGTCTTCCGCCCCGCAGGCGGGCTGGAGGACGAGATCCGCTCGGTGGTGATCATCCCGGCCGCTTCCGAATTCGCCTATGACCCGAACCCGGTCTATCGCGACGGCGAAATCGGCAGCCGCGAGACGATCAATCGCCACATCGACGGCTCGTTGACCGATTGGCAGGCCTCGCTCGACGAGCTTCAGTCGCTCTGCCCGAACCTCGATCGTGCTGCGCTCGCCGTGAGCTGGTTCGGCAGCGATCTGCGCGCCGATCATTGCACGGTGACGCCGCGCGTCGAAGCCTATGGAACCGCGACAAGCCCGACCGAATGGAGCGTCTCGGGGCTGAATCGGGCCAGCGCCGGGCTCGTCAGCCAGATTGGTGGCCGGCCCGCTTATGGCGGCACGCCGTCCGATGCCAGCGTGCTGCGCGCCATCGTCGATCTGAAGCTTCGGGGCCTCGCCGTCACCTATTACCCATTCCTGATGATGGATGTGCCGGCCGGCAATGCCCTCACCGATCCCTATGGCTGGGGCACGCAGCCGGCCTATCCCTGGCGCGGCCGCATCACGTCGTCCTGGGCGCCGGGGATGAGCGGTTCGCCCGACAAGACGACTGCCGTGGAGGCCGAGATCGCCGCGTTCATGGGTACGGCGGCGCGGACGGATTTCGCCATGTCCGGCGTCAGCGTCGTCTATTCCGGCCCGGCCGAATGGTCCTACCGGCGCATGGTGCTGCATTCGGCCTGGCTTTGCGTGATTGCCGGCGGCGTCGATGCCTTCATCATCGGCTCGGAACTGCGCGGGCTGACGACGCTCCGCTCCGCCGGCAACGCCTACCCCTTCGTCGCCGCCTTGAAGACGCTCGCCGCCGATGTCCGCGCCATCCTCGGGACCGGATGTAAGATCACCTATGCCGCCGACTGGAGCGAATATTTCGGCCACCAGCCGGGCGATGGGTCCGGCGATGCCTTCTTCCATCTCGATCCGCTCTGGAGCGACAGCGCCATCGATGCGGTCGGCGTCGACTCCTATGTTCCGCTCTCCGATTGGCGCGACGGCGCCGATCATCTGGATGCGGCCATCGCCGATAGCGGCCGCGATATCGCCTATCTGCGCTCCAACATCGCCGGCGGCGAGGGCTTCGACTGGTACTATGGCTCGGACGCCGATCGCGCCGCGCAGATCCGCTCGCCGATCACCGATGGCGGCTATGGCAAGCCCTGGGTCTATCGCTATAAGGATCTGAAGTCCTGGTGGAGCCAGCCGCACTATGACCGCGTCGGCTATGTCGAGCAGGCGAGCCCGACATCCTGGGTGCCGGAGGGCAAGCCGATCTGGTTCACGGAGATCGGCTGCCCGGCGATCGACAAAGGCGCCAACGAACCCAACGTCTTCCCCGATCCGAAAGTCGGCGGTGCGCGCCTGCCGCATTTTTCTAATGGCTCGCGCGATGCGCTGATGCAGGAGCGGGCGCTGTCGGCACTGCTATCCTATTGGGATCCCGCCTCGCCAGCGTTCTCGGCGGCCTCCAATCCGGTTTCCGCCGTCTATGGCGGGCGGATGGTCGATATCGGCCGCACCTATGTCTGGTCCTGGGATGCGCGACCCTATCCGGCCTTTCCGTTTCGCACTGATGTCTGGTCGGACGGCGGCAACTGGCAGACGGGCCACTGGCTGAACGGCCGGCTTGGCACGCTGCCGGCAATCCGCCTCGTCGAGCGCATCCTTAAGGACTACGGCTTTGCCGACTATGAGATCGGCGATCTCGCCGGCATGGTCGACGGCTATGTCATTGGCAGCGTCGGTTCGGCGCGGCAGGCGCTCCAGCCGCTCGCCGAGGCGCTCGGCTTTACCGCCGCCGAATCGGCCGATGTCATCCGCTTCGTGCGCTCCAGCCTGCCGAAGCTGGCGATTTCCGAAAGCACGCTGGCCGAGGGGGAGGGGACGCCGCTGGTCAGCCTCCGCCGCGCGCAGGAGACCGAGCTGCCGGCCGAGTTCGGCCTGGGCTTCATCGATCCGCTCAACGATTATCGCTCACGCACCGTTGCCTCGCGGCGGCTGGAGACGGCAAGCCGGCGCCAGGCGTCTTCGTCCACTTCCATCGTCATGGATGACGGCGTCGCCACGGCGCTCGCCGATGACCGGTTGCAGGATCTCTGGGAGGGGCGCGAGACGGTGTCGCTGGCTCTCGATCCCCGTCGGCTGGATATCGAGCCGGCCGATGTGCTGAGGCTGGAGCGGAACGGCGAGAGCGTCGTCTTCCGGGTTACCCGCATCGAGGACGGGCTGGCGCGGCGCGTCGAAGGATCGTCGATCGCCCCGCCAACGGCCTCGACGCCACTTGCCGACGCGACGGCGACGCTGCCGGGCTGGACCGGCGATCCGGGACCACCGGACGTCGTCATCCTCGATCTGCCATCCGAGGATGCGGATGCAACCGGCGCCGCCGCGCGGATCGCGCTCTTCGCCGACCCGTGGAACGGCCCGTTCGGCATTTCGGTCGGCTCGGCCGATGCCGGCTATGCGCTTCGCCAGTCGGTCGCGCAACGCGCCACGCTCGGCACGATCGCCGCCGCGATCCCACCGGGGCCGATCGCGCGCTTCGACGAAGCGACGGAGATCGAGGTGCGGCTTCGCGCCGGCTCGCTCGCCGCGCTGCCGGACGAAGCCGTGCTGAATGGCGGCAATCTCGCGGCGATCGGCACCGAAGCTTCGGGTTTCGAGGTTATCCAGTATCGTAACGCCGAGCTGGTCGGCGCCAATCTCTGGCGTCTGTCGGGATTGCTGCGCGGCCAGGGCGGCACGAGCGATCTCGCCGACGTGGGCCACGCGGCCGGAGCGCGTTTCGTCCGGCTCGATGGCGCGACCCCTCGGCTCGAACTGGACAGCACCGAGATCGGCCTCGTCCGCTCGCTCCGCGCCGGCCCGCTCAGCCTCGCCTATGACCCGGACAAGTTCGCGGAGCGCGGCTTCTCTGTGGCGGGAATAGCGCTGCGCTGCCTCGCGCCCGTTCATCTTCAGGGGGCGAGAGATTCGTCCGGCGATGTCGCTCTGCGCTGGATCCGCCAGACCCGGATCGGCGGCGATGGCTGGGACCAGGTCGAGGTGCCGCTCGGCGAGGCGACCGAGGCCTACCGGGTCGAGCTGCTGGAGGCAACGACGCTTCGCGCCAGCCTGACCAGTGCCGCGCCATCGCTGACGCTGACCGCCACGGCGCTGGCCGCCGTGCTTTCCACCCCCTCGGCACCCTTCACCGTCCGCGTCGCGCAGTTGAGCGCGACACGCGGCGCTGGCCTTTCCACGGAGATCCTGATCGATGGCTGATCCGCTTGAGACGTCTTCGCTGAAGCTGCCCTATATCGCGGCGGCCCAGGCGCAGAAGCATGTCACCCATAACGAGGCGCTGAAACGCCTTGACGGCATCGTCCAGCTCGCGGTCGAGGCGAGCGGCGCGACCGCACCGCCCGGCTCGCCGGCGGAAGGCGATCGCTACCTCCTCGGCACGACGCCGACGGGCGCATGGTCCGGGCAGGGCGGCAATCTCGCCGTCTATGCCGACGGGGCATGGTGGTTTGCGGTGCCGGCGACCGGCTGGCTCGCCTTCGATCGCAATGCGGATCAATTGCTGGTGTTGAAGAGCGGTGGCTGGAGCCCCGTCTAAGGCCACTCGACGCTCGGTCCCAAAATAAGAGCCCGCCGTCGGGGGGACGCGGCGGGCTCTCCGGGTTAGGACCGGCTAGGAAGCGCTTTCGCGCTCCCTATCGAAACAATGCGCGTGCTCCGCCACGGTTCCGTCCGTTTCCAAAAAAGTTTCAGGATCAGATCGACAGCACTTCGCCGACAAGGACGGCCGTCGAGCCGACCGTGTCGAGCAGGGCAAAAGCGCCGAGATCCGCCACCGGCTTCCAATGATGGCGCACGGCCTCATAGGTCGTCTCGGTGCTGACCAATCCGATGAGCAGCAGCAGCGCCCACCAGCCATTGCGCACCCAATGCCCGGACAACATGCCGCCAAGCGCGGCGATAACGACCGCTTTCCACATTGATGATGGCTCCACCGGCCCCCAGCGGAATTCCTACGCTGCATCGCAAAAGCGGCAAAGCCATGGCGGGCCTTCAGGTGACTTTCAACAAATCTTAAGCATGAGAGGAATGCCGCCATGCCACGAACGAGTACCGCGGGCCTCGCGCAGCTTGCAGCGGAGGAGGGTGAATCGCTTCGCGCCTACCGCGACGTTGCCGGGGTCTGGACGATCGGTGTCGGGCTCACCAAGGCGTCCGGCGTCATCGCGCCGAAGGCCGGCATGATCATCAGCCGCGAGGAGAGCCGCCAACTTCTCGCCAAGGCGCTGGAGACGCGCTACGAGCCCGCCGTCGCCGCGGCGATGCCGGGTGCCGCCGCCCACGAATTCGACGGCGCCGTCTCGTTCCATTTCAATACAGGCGCCATTGGCCGTGCTGGCTGGATCAAAGCCTGGCGGGGTGGCGATCGCGCGGGCGTGCGCTCGGGCCTCCTGCTGTGGAGCAAGGCCGGGGGCCGTTCGATCGAGGGGCTGCGCCGCCGCCGCGCTCGCGAAGCCGATCTCATCCTCGACGCCCGCTATGCCGGTGCCGAAGCCGGCGGCCTGACCGATCCGGCGCTCCGCCGCGCCGCCCAGGGCGAGGCGGTTGCCGAATTGCAGGAGAAACTGGCCCGGCTCGGCCTGCTGCAAGGGCCACCCGACGGCCGCTTCGGCGCGGCGACGGAGGCAGCGGTCCGCACCTTCCAGTCGGCGCATCCCCAGCTCACCGTCGACGGCATCGCCGGCCCCGCGACGCGCGCGCAGATCGAGCGGGTGCTGGCTGTACGCGGCAAGACGGCCGCCACCAGCGTTGGCGCCGTCCTCGTGGCCGGCGCGGCGGCAGCCGCTCATCCGGCGCTCCCCGAAGCGGCCGAGGTCTCTCTCGTCCTGCCCGCCGCGATCGCCGGCACGCTGTTGCTGGCCGCTCTCGCGCTGACGCTCTGGCGCTATCGCGACGAGATCCGCACGCTGTTCTTCATGGAAAGGAAAGATTGATCATGGCCAAGCCCGCTTCGTTCGACATTCTCCTCGGCGCCCTCGACGGCGCCCTCACCCGCGTCGCGGCCCGTGACGACAATCCCGTGACGCCGGACCTCGTCCCGGCCATCTCGGCGGCGGTCGCGGCGGAGGCGGCGCAGGATCCCGCGCTGCGGCATGTCACCAATGCCGAGCCTTGGTACGCGTCCCGCGTCACCTGGGGTGCAATCATCGCCGCCCTGGCGCCGATCCTGGGCCTTGTCCTCGGCCGCACAGTCAGCGTCGCGGATCAGGCGTCGATCGTCGAAATCGGCACCGCTGCCGGCACGCTCGCCGGCGCCGGCCTCGCGCTTTATGGGCGCTGGGTGGCTAAGACGCCGATCGGCTCCAAATAGCGATGCCTCGCGCGAAGATTGCCGAGGCGGTCGCGTAGCGCTACCCATTCAGTGGGCGTTCATTTGGCACCTGCTAGAGGGGAAGCATGTCGAAGCCCTTCCTCAAAGCCGCCGCGATCCTGTGCTGCCTGGCTTCCATGAGCCAGCCGGCCTTCGCGGATGGCTGCCTGTCGCAGAGCGAGGCGCGGCAGGCCGTGCAGAGCGGCCAGGCGGTTTCGCTGAGCCAGCTGCGCTCCGGCATTCCAGGCGAGGTATTGTCGGCGCAGCTCTGCCGTTCCGGCGGCGGTCTCGTCTATGTGGTGAGCGTGCTGGCCGATGGCGGCGCGGTGAAGCGGCTTCGCGTCGATGCGCAGAGCGGCGCGGTAAGCGGGAACTGAAGCGATGCGCATCCTTGTCGTAGAAGACGATCTCGACCTGAACCGTCAGTTGGCCGATGCTTTCAAGGCGGCCGGCTATGTCGTCGATACGGCGCGCGACGGCGAGGAGGGTCACTTTCTCGGCGATACGGAGCCTTATGACGCCGTCGTGCTCGATATCGGCTTGCCGCGCATGGACGGCATCAGCGTGCTCGAGGCCTGGCGGCGCGATGGCCGCAAGATGCCGGTCCTGATCCTCACCGCGCGCGACCGCTGGAGCGACAAGGTCCAGGGCATCGATGCCGGCGCGGATGACTACGTCGCCAAGCCCTTCCATATCGAGGAAGTGCTGGCCCGCATCCGTGCGCTGGTCCGCCGCGCCGCCGGCCACGCCACCAACGATATCGAGATCGGCCCGGTCCGGATCGACACCAAGTCCGGCCGCGTCACCGTCGACGGCAATCCCGTCAAGCTCACGGCGCATGAGTACAAGGTTCTGGAATATCTGATGCACCATCGTGATCGCGTGGTGTCTCGGACGGAGCTCACCGAGCATCTCTACGATCAGGATTTCGACCGTGATTCCAACACGATCGAGGTCTTCGTCGGGAGATTGCGCAAGAAGGTGTCGCCGGATCTGATCGACACGGTTCGCGGCCTCGGCTACCGGATCATCACGCCGGGCGGCTCATGAGGGTTCGTGTCGACTCGCTCGCCTTTCGCCTGATCGCCGGTGCGACGGTCTGGGCGGCGATCGCGCTCGTCGCGGCCGGGTTCATCCTCTCCTCGCTCTATCGCGATACTGCGGAGCGCGCCTTCGACGCGCGCCTCAGCGTCTATCTGAAGACGCTGGTCGGCAATCTCGCCTCCCAGTCGCCGGGCGAGCTTCACGATCCCGGCAATCTCGGCGAACAGCGCTTCGAGCTTATCTATTCCGGCTGGTACTGGCAGGTTGGCCGCGCCAGCGGCCCCGTGCTCATGGCATCGCGTTCGCTCGCCACCGACACGCTGGACATGGCCCGGGCCGAGGTGCTCGGCACCGTCGACGGGATCGAATCGGCGACGTTGACCGGCCCCGATGGCCAGGAGCTGCGGCTGTTGCGCCGCACCTTCACCTTCGACGCCGATCATCGCTACGACGTCGTCGTCGCCGGCAATGTCAGCGATCTGAAGACGGAAATCCGCCGTTTCCAGACCAGCGTCGCATTGACTTTGTCGGTATTCGGCGTGGGGCTGATCGCGGCGATCTGGGTGCTGATGCGCTGGGCGCTGCAGCCGCTGGACCGGGTGCGCCACGGACTCGCCGAACTCCGGTCGGGCCGCGAGCAGCGCTTCGAAGGTCCGTTCCCCGCCGAACTGGAGCCGCTGGCCCGCGAACTCAATGCCCTCATCAACTCCAACCAGGCGATCATCGAACGGGCCCGCACCCATGTCGGCAATCTGGCGCATGCGCTGAAGACGCCGCTCAGCGTCATCACCAACGAGGCGCGCGCTTCGCAAGGTCCGCTGGCCGACAAGGTCGCCGAACAGGCGGAACTGATGCGTGTCCAGATCCACCACCATCTGGAGCGGGCGCGGATCGCGGCGCGCTCCAAGGTGATCGGCGTGGTGACGGATGTCGAGCCGATCGTTGCGCGCCTGCTGCGCGCCATGCGGCGCATCCATGGCGACCGCGACCTCTCCATCGAGGCCGAGGTTCCGGACGGCGTAAAGTTCCGGGGCGAGCAGCAGGATTTCGAGGAGATGATCGGCAATCTCGTCGACAATGCCTGCAAATGGTCGAAGAGTAAGGTTCGCGTGACCGTCGCGCTCGGCGCCGTCGTCGATGAGGAGCGCTGGCTGACGATCGCGATCGACGACGACGGCCCAGGCCTTTCTGACGCGGACATCGTCGAGGCGACGCGTCGCGGTCGCCGGCTTGACGAGACCAAGCCGGGCTCAGGGCTCGGGCTTTCGATCGTTACCGATCTTGCCGAGATCTATGGCGGCACCTTCGTCTTGCGAGCCTCGCCCCTTGGCGGATTGCGGGCCGAACTGAGCCTGCCAGCTGCTTGAAGCCCATGCCGGCTGTCGCTAAAC
This sequence comes from Kaistia algarum, assembly GCF_026343945.1. Lineage (NCBI taxonomy): Bacteria > Pseudomonadati > Pseudomonadota > Alphaproteobacteria > Hyphomicrobiales > Kaistiaceae > Kaistia > Kaistia algarum. Next base: position 234,922 of record NZ_JAPKNJ010000001.1, on the reverse strand, counting down.
CCCATTTCCGCCATGGTGCTGCTGCATGGGACCCGCGATCGGACGTGTCGGTCCGGGCCGGCGAAAGGCTCGAGAGGAACAATGAGGCTCATTTCCCTGATCGTCGTCGGCACGACCGGACTGATGCTGTCTGCCTGCCAGTCTCCGACCAACCAGCAGGTGGGCATCGTCGGCGGCTCGGCGGCCGGCGCGCTCATCGGCAACCAGTTCGGCTCGGGGTCCGGCAAAGTCGCGGCGACGGTGGCTGGCGGTCTCATCGGGGCCTTTGTCGGCAATGCCATTGGTGTCAGCCTGGACGCGCAGGCCGAGCAGCAGGCCGCTCAGGCGCAGATGCAGGCGCTTGAGAATGGCCGTCCCGGCACACCTGTCGCGTGGAATTCCGGCAGCACGCGCGGCGAGGTGATTCCGGGCCCGCGCTACAACGTCAATGCCTATGAGTGCCGCGACTATACGCATGAAATCTGGATCGACGGCCAGCCGCAGACGGCGCGCGGCACGGCTTGCCGCCAGCCCGACGGAACGTGGCGGGCGGTCGACTGACGGTAATTTGAGCGGGCGCAAACGCGCCTGTGACAGATTGCGCTATGCGGACGGTCGCCCGAATGGCTAGAGGCTATTCGGGGCCCTGAATGCGCGAGGCGCCGCTTGGGGCGCCGCCAGCCTGCAGGGCATTGGAGACCGATGCTGCTTTGGATCGCCATGGCCGTTCTGACGGCCGCCGCTTCGCTCGCGATACTCGTTCCTCTGGGACGTTCGCGGGCAGGGGCCGTTTCCGCCGACCCATCGGCGCGCGCGATCTATCGCGACCAGCTCACGGAGCTGGATCGCGACCGCGAGCGCGGCCTCATCGGCGAGGCGGAAACCGACGCCGCCCGCCTCGAAATCTCCCGCCGCCTGCTGAAGACCGATGAGGCGAGCGCGGCAGATCCAGCGGGATCGTCCCCTGTCCGGGCTCTTGCGACCTTCGCGGCCGTCATCGCCATTCCGCTCATTGCGGTTGGCACCTATCTGGCGCTGGGCTCCCCCAATCTGATCGACCAGCCGATCGCCGAACGGCGCGCGGCTGCGGCTGACCCCGAGCTGGAAAGCCTGGTGCTCAAGGTCGAGACGCATCTCGCCCAGGATCCGGAAGACGGCAAGGGCTGGGAGGTTCTGGGACCGGTCTATATGCGCGTCGGCCGCTTCGACGACGCCGCCCGCGCCTTCGACAATTCGCGCCGCATACTTGGCGCGACGCCGGAGCGCGACGCCTTCTTCGGCGAGGCGGTGACGCGCGCCCATGGCGGCCTGGTCACGGAAGAGGCGAGGACCGCCTTCGAGCGGGCGCTTCAGGGCGATCCCGGCAATGCCCGCGCGCGCTTCTATCTCGCCGTCGCGCTCAGCCAGTCGGGCCGCAAGGACGAGGCGATCGCGGCGTGGAACGGGCTGATCGCCGATTCGCCCGCCGATGCGCCATGGCTGCCGGTCGCGAAGGCCGAGCTGGAAAAGGTGCAGGGCGGCTCGGCTGGACCGGTTGCGACGGGACCGATGGCTTCCAGTCAGGCCGCACCCGGGCCGACCGCCGCCGATGTCGCCGCGGCGTCCCAGCAGACGCCGGCCGCGCGCCAGCAGATGATCGAGGGAATGGTCGCGGGCCTCGCCGCGCGTCTCGATGCCTCGCCGGACGACGCCGAGGGGTGGGCGCGGCTGTTTCGTGCCTATATCGTGCTGGGGCGTCCGGCCGATGCGCAAGCCGCCCTCGACAAGGCGCGCAAGGCGCTGGCCGGCAACAGCACGGTCCTGGCTGCCGTCGAGAAGGCGGCCGCGGACAACGGCGTCGGCACGGCGCCATGAGAACGAAGAACGGGACGGCATCGCGATCATGACGAGGAAGCAACGGCGTCTCAGCCTCATCGGCGTAGCGGGAGCGGTTCTCGTCTTCGCCGTCGGGCTCGTGCTCTACGCGATGTCGGATGGCATCGCCTTCTTCGCGACACCGTCCGAGATCGCCACCAGCCCGCCGGGACCCGAGCGGCGCCTGCGCCTCGGCGGCCTTGTCGAGACCGGCAGCCTCGTCAAGGAGGATGGCGGCGCCGTGCGCTTCGCCGTGACTGATGGCAAGGCGGCGGTTACGATCCACTATGTCGGCATCCTGCCCGATCTCTTCCGCGAGGGGCAGGGCGTCGTGGCGGAGGGCCGGGTCGATCCGGCCGGCTTCTTCGCCGCCGATACGATCCTCGCCAAGCATGACGAGACCTACATGCCCAAGGAAGTGGTCGAGGCGCTGAAGAAGAGCGGCGAGTGGCGGCCCGAGACCGCCGCCGAAGGCCCGGCGCCGAGGGCGATCCAATGATTGTCGAACTCGGCCATTACGCGCTGGTGCTGGCCCTGGCGCTCGCGATCGTCGGCTCCGTCCTGCCGCTGGTCGGCGCGCTGCGCCATGACGGCCCGCTGATGGCGGTGGCGCCGGCCGCCGCGATCGCGCAATTCGTCTTCGTCGCAGCGAGCTTCGCGGCGTTGACCCACGCCTATCTCGTCTCGGATTTCTCGGTCGTCAACGTCGTCGAGAATTCGCATTCGATGAAGCCGCTCATCTTCAAGATCAGCGGCGTCTGGGGAAACCACGAAGGCTCCATGCTGCTCTGGGTCTTGATCCTGGCGCTGTTCGGCGCGCTGGTCGCCCTCTTCGGCAACAACCTTCCCATGCGGCTGAAGGCGCTGGTTCTCGCCATTCAGTCCCTGATCGGCACCGCCTTTCTCCTGTTCATCCTGGCGACCTCCAACCCGTTCCTGCGGCTCAATCCGGCCCCGGCCGAGGGCCATGATCTCAATCCGGTGCTGCAGGATATCGGCCTCGCCATCCATCCGCCGCTGCTCTATCTCGGTTATGTCGGCTGCTCGATCTCGTTCTCCTTTGCTATCGCCGCGCTGATCGACGGCCGGATCGATGCGGCATGGGCGCGCTGGGTTCGGCCCTGGACGCTGGCTGCCTGGCTGTTCCTGACGCTCGGCATCGCGATGGGATCCTACTGGGCCTATTACGAGCTCGGCTGGGGCGGGTGGTGGTTCTGGGATCCGGTCGAGAACGCCAGCTTCATGCCGTGGCTGTCGGCGACGGCCTTGCTGCACTCCGCTGTCGTCATGGAAAAGCGCGACGCGCTGAAGATCTGGACGATCCTGCTCGCCGTGCTGACCTTCTCGCTGTCCCTGCTCGGCACCTTCCTCGTCCGCTCCGGCGTCCTGACTTCGGTCCACGCCTTTGCGAGCGACCCGACGCGCGGCGTTTTCATCCTCTGCATCCTCTGCCTTTTCATCGGCGGGGGACTGACCCTGTTCGCGGCGCGAGCCGGCTCGCTCACGCCCGGCGGTGTCTTCTCGCCCATCAGCCGCGAGGGCGCGCTCGTCTTCAACAATCTGATCCTGACGGCGGCCTGCGCCACGGTCCTGACCGGCACGCTCTATCCGCTGGTTCTCGAAGCCCTGACCGGCGGGAAGATCTCGGTCGGCGCGCCGTTCTTCAACATGACGTTCGGGCCCTTGATGGTGCCGCTGCTGATTGCCGTCCCGTTCGGGCCGTTTCTGGCCTGGAAGCGCGGCGATATCCTCGCTGCCAGCCAAAGGCTTTTCGTGGCGTTCCTCGCGGCGCTCGCGGTCGTGCTCGTCGGGCTCATCGCCTCGGGCCTGTCCTCGGCGCTCGCCTTCCTCGGTGTCGCACTTGCCGTTTGGCTGATGGTTGGCTCGCTTTCGGAAGTGGCCTTCCGAATCCGCCTTTTCCGCGCCCCGCTGGCCGAGAGCCTGCGCCGCGGCGTCGGCCTTCCCCGTTCGGCCTGGGGCACGACGGTGGCGCATTTCGGCGTCGGGATGACCGTGCTCGGCATCGTCGCCTCGACCGCCTGGAACAGCGAAACCATCACGACCATGAAGCTGGGCGACAGCGTCACGATCGGCTCGCGCACGCTGACCATGGACCGCTTCCTGCCGGTCGCCGGCGGCACCTACACGGGCACGGCCGTGCGCTTCACCATTCGCGAGGGCGGCTCGACGGTGGGCACGCTGGCGCCCGAGAAGCGGCTCTATCAGGTGCAGAACATGCCGACGACCGAGTCGGCGATCCGGACTTTCGGCTTCTCGCAGCTCTATGTTTCGCTCGGCGATATCAAGTCTGACGGCTCGACGACGGTCCGTGTCTATTGGAAGCGGCTGATCACGCTGATCTGGCTCGGAACGCTGGTGATGGCCGCGGGCGGTCTGCTCTCGCTTTCGGACCGCCGCCTCCGCGTCGGCGCACCAAAGCCGGCCCGCCGGGCCGTTGCCGTAGCGGCGGAGTGAGCATGCGCGCTCTCTTCGCCCTGATGCTTTTCCTTCTGTCAGCCGTTCCCGCGGCAGCCGTCCAGCCCGACGAGGTCCTGCCGGATCCGACGCTGGAGGCACGCGCCCGTTCGCTTTCGGAGGAGCTGCGCTGCCTCATCTGCCAGAGCCAGTCGATCGACGATTCCGATGCGACGATCGCGCGCGATCTGCGTCTCCTGATCCGCGAGCGGCTGAAGGCCGGGGACAGCGACGCGGCGGTCAAGGCGTTCCTCGTCGATCGCTACGGCGAATATGTCCTGCTGCGGCCGGCTTTCGCCTGGCATAATGCCCTGCTATGGGGCGCGGCACCGCTGGCGATCCTTGTTGGCGGCGGCCTTTTCCTCCTGCTGTATCGCCGTTCGGGACGCTCGCCGCCGGCGGCTTTGAGTGCCGAAGAGGAAGCACGGCTTAAGGCGCTCGTCGCCGAGGACGAAGCGCGCTGACATTACCAAGAATTCACATCGGTGACAGGCGACCGTAAGGTCCGACCCTCCATGGTGTTTCCATGAGATGCAGCCCCCGCAAGGCTCTCATCGTGAAATTCAGGTGGAGATAGCGATGCCCGAACTGAACACCTCGCCCAAGACCGCTCGCCGCATCCGTAGCCGTGTCCTTCTCGGTACGGCGCTCGCCGCCGTCATCGTTGGCGGCGTTGCGGGTGAAGCCGTGCTCGGCAACCGCACGCCGGCCTATGCCGATGCGGTCCGCATCCAGGCCCCGGCGGTGATCCCCGATTTTGCCGATCTGGTCGACAAGGTGAAGCCGGCGGTCGTCAGTGTCCGCGTCAAGGCCGACATCGCCGATGCTTCGGACGAAGATTCGGGCAATGGTTTCCCGAACCCGGGGCAGTTCCCGCCCGGCTCGCCGATGGAGCGTTTCTTCAAGCAGTTCCAGGACCAGCAGAACGGCCAAGGCGGCCAGAACGGTCCGAACCGTTGGAAGAATTCGCCCAGCCATAAGGCCGTTGGCCTCGGTTCCGGCTTCTTCATCTCCGAGGACGGCTATGTCGTCACTAACAATCACGTCGTCGACGGCTCGACCGACTTCACCGTCACCGACGCGGCCGGCAAGGAATATACCGCTCGCCTGATCGGCAAGGATCCGAAGACTGATCTCGCCCTGCTCAAGGTCGACGACAGTAGCCAGAAGTTTACCTTCGTCGAGTTCGCTCCGGGCGAAGTGCGCGTCGGCCAGTGGGTGGTCGCGGTCGGCAACCCGTTCGGCCTCGGCGGCACGGTCACGGCGGGCATCGTCTCGGCCTTGGGCCGCGACATCGGCTCGTCGAGCTATGACGACTTCATCCAGATCGACGCCTCGGTCAACAAGGGCAATTCCGGTGGCCCGACCTTCAACATGAACGGCCAGGTCATCGGCATCAACACGGCGATCTACTCGCCGTCGGGTGGCAGCGTCGGCATCGCCTTCGACATTCCGGCCGCGACCGCCCAGCGCGTCATTGCCGACCTGAAGGAACATGGCGAAGTCGTCCGTGGCTGGCTCGGCGTACAGATCCAGCCGGTGACCAAGGACATTGCCGACAGCCTGAAGCTCGCCGATGCCAAGGGCGCTCTGGTCGCCGAGCCGCAGGATGGCAGCCCGGCCACGCTCGCCGGCATCAAGTCGGGCGACGCGATCCTCACCGTGGACGGCAAGAAGATCGACGATGCCCGCAACCTGTCGCAGGTCATCGGCGGCTATGCGCCGGGCGCGACCGTCAAGCTCGGCATCTGGCGCGATGGCAAGGACCAGACGGTCGAAGTCAAGCTCGGCAAGATGCCGGTAGAGCAGAAGGTCGCCGCGGCGCAGGAGGACGTGAAGCCGTCCTCGGTTGCCGATCTCGGCCTCGCCTTGTCGGCCTCGCCGGATGACAAGGGCGTCGTCGTCTCGGACGTCGATCCCAATGGCGCGGCGGCCGAGCAGGGCATCCAGGCCGGCGACATCATCCTCGCGGTCGGCGGCAGCGAAGTTTCGCGTCCTGGCGATGTCGAGCGCGAGGTGGTCGATGCCAAGAAAGCTGGCATGAAGGCCGTCCTGATCCGTATCAAGTCGGGCGACCAGACCCGCTTCGTCGCCCTGCCGTTCGGCAAGGCCTGACCCAACCTGCATAGATCCGACTTCCGCCCGGCGTAATTTTCCTAGGCGGAAGTCGGAAACCCCGGCAGGCGGGTCCTATGACCCGCCTGCCGTTTTTGTTGGGTCCGCTTGCGGGCTCCTGCTTCCGTCTCCAATCGGTTAAGCTATCGCCATGCGAATCCTTCTCGTCGAAGACGATCGTGAAACGGCCGCCTACCTCACCAAAGCGTTGAAGGAGGCCGGCCATGTGCCCGACCACGCCGCCGATGGCGAGGAGGGGGCGTTTCTGGCCGAGTCCAATCGCTATGACGTGCTGGTCGTCGACCGCATGCTTCCGAAGAAGGACGGTCTCTCACTGGTTTCGGAAGCGAGGGCCAAGGGCAACGACACGCCCGTCCTCATCCTGTCGGCGCTAGGCCAGGTCGATGATCGCGTCACCGGGCTGCGCGCTGGCGGCGACGATTATCTCGCCAAGCCCTACGCGTTCTCGGAACTTCTGGCGCGCGTCGAGGTCCTGGCTCGCCGCCGCAAGCCCGGCGAAGCGGAGACGATCCTGCGCGTCGGCGATTTGGAGCTTGACCGGCTGAGCCACACGGTTCGCCGCGGCAGCGCCGCCATTGCGCTCCAGCCGCGCGAGTTCCGCCTGCTTGAATATCTCATGAAGCACGCAGGGCAGGTCGTGACGCGGACCATGCTGCTGGAGAACGTCTGGGACTATCATTTCGATCCGCAGACCAACGTCATCGACGTTCACATCTCTCGACTGCGCTCCAAGGTCGACAAGGGCTATCCCGACCAACTCGTCCATACGGTTCGGGGCGCAGGATACATGATCCGTGACGGCGCTCGGTAAAGTCGTCCGCACCACCGCCTTCAAGCTTTCCGCGATCTATTTCGTGGTCTTTACGCTGTTCGCCGTAGTCTTTGTCGGCTGGATCTCGCGCGAGACTGACCGCATCCTGACGCAGCAGGTGAAGGATTCGATCGAGGCGGAGATCGGCGTCCTCGCCGATGAGGGGCTGAGTCGCGGCCTGACCGGCATCGTGGCTGCGATCGACCAGCGCAGCCGCGTCCCCGGCGCCAGCCTCTATGTCATCGCCGATTCGCAAGGTCGCGTCGTCGCCGGCAATGTGACCGAGGTCCCTCCCGCGCTACTGCAGCGTGGCGGGCTCGACCCAATCATCATTCCCTATAAGAGCCTCGACGATGAGAATGGGCCCAAGACCGCCATGGTTCAGGTCCTGCCGCTGCCGAACGGCCTGCGCCTGCTGGTCGGGCGCGATATCAGCGATATCGACCGCGTGCGCATGGTGGTCGCCAAGGCGATGTTCCTCGGCGTCGGCCTGTTGATCGTGCTGGCACTCGGGTCGTGGTTCTTCGTCAGCCGTCGTGTCTTGAAGCGGATCGATTCGATTTCGGCAGCTGGTCGTCAGATCATGGCAGGCGATCTTTCAGGCCGCCTCGAGGTGACCGGCAGCGGCGACGAATTCGACCGTCTGGCGCAGAGCCTCAATGCGATGCTCGATCGTATGGAGCATCTCTTCTACGGGCTGAAGGACGTTTCCGACAATATTGCCCATGATCTGAAAACGCCGCTGACGCGGTTGCGCACCCGGGTCGAGGCCACCCTCGCGGGGCCTGGGAACACCGAGGCCTATCGCGCGGCGCTCGAAGCGACGATCGACGAATCGGACCAGCTCATCCGCACCTTCAACGCACTCCTGATGATCGCGCGGATTGAAGCCGGTTCGCCCGACGGCGCCATGGGACCGATCGACCTTTCGCCGATCCTCGCCGATGTCGCCGAGTTCTATGAGCCGGTGGCCGAGGAATCCGAAGTGTTCCTCGCTCTGTCGCTGGAGGATCCGTTGCCGATCGCGGGAAATCGCGAACTGATCAGCCAGGCCATCGGCAATCTGGTCGACAATGCCATCAAATATGTTCGTAGCGGCGCCGCGCCCCCGACGTCGCCGCGCGTCGCGATCGCGGCCCGGCGGGAAGGCGACTGGATCGTCGTCACGGTGGCGGATAATGGCCCCGGCATCGCCGCCGAGGACCGGGAGCGTGTGCTTCAGCGTTTCGTGCGCCTCGAGAAAAGCCGCACCATGCCGGGAAGCGGTCTCGGCCTCAGTCTCGTCGACGCCGTGACAAGGCTCCATCATGGTGTCATATCGCTGGGAGATGCGAATCCCGGCCTTGTCGTGAACTTGAGGTTCCCGGTCCTGGCCTGAACCAAGCAGGGTGGCGATGCCGAGCCGCACCAAGTCGCGGGTCGCCGAAAGCGGCACAGTTCTGGCGGCGTTGATCGCTGCCGAGGTCCGGCCGCCGCGGGCGGTCCGGTTGAAGGCCGCCCTCAGCGCCATCCATGAAGCGGTGAAAGAGGCCGGCCGCCTTGCCGAATGGGAGGCGCTTGCCGCGCGCCATGCCGAGATTGCGCCATTCCTCGCCTCCGTCTTCGACGCTTCGCCCTTCCTGCGGGATACGGCGCTTGTCGATGTCGAACGGCTGCTGGCGGTCCTCGAAACGGATCCGGACCGCCGGTTCAGCGAACTCTGCGAGCGCGTCGCCGGGCTTTGGCGCGAAGGCGATGCTGAAGGTCTGATGGCGAGTCTCCGTAAGGCGCGGGCCGAGACGGCGCTCCTCGTCGGTCTCGCCGATCTTGGTGGCGTCTGGGACGTCGACCGGGTGACGGATGCGTTGACGCGGTTTGCCGAAGTCGCGGTGTCGTCCGCGGTGAACTTCCTCCTCGCGGAAGCCCACCAGGCTGGCGCCATCCACCTTCCGGATCCCGAGCGGCCCGCCGAGGGCTCAGGATGGATCCTGCTCGGCATGGGCAAGTTCGGCGCTGGCGAGCTGAATTATTCCAGCGATATCGATTTGATCGTCCTGTTCGATCCGGAGATCGCGCAGCTTGCCGACCCGAGCGAGTCGGTCAGCTTTTTCGTCAAGCTAACGCGGCGCTTGGTGAAGATACTCCAGGAGCGAACCGCGGACGGCTACGTCTTCCGAACGGATCTCCGGTTGCGCCCAGATCCCGGCTCCACTCCGCTCGCCGTCTCGACGCCGGCTGCCTTCCAGTACTACGAGGGCAGCGGCCAGAACTGGGAACGAGCGGCGATGATCAAGGCGGCACCGGTGGCTGGCGACATCGCGGCTGGCGAGGCTTTCTTGCACGAGCTCTCGCCGTTTATATGGCGCAAATATCTGGACTACGCGGCGATCGCCGACATCCATTCGATCAAGCGCCAGATCCACGATCATCGCGGTCACGAGACGATCGCGATTGCTGGACATAATATCAAGCTAGGGCGCGGCGGCATCCGTGAGATCGAATTTTTCGTGCAGACACAGCAACTGATCGCCGGGGGGCGGGATACTGAACTTCGCGGCCGGCGCACGCTCGATATGCTGGACGCGCTTGCCGGCAAGGGCTGGATCGAGCCTGGCGCGGCTGCGGATCTTGCGGAGGCCTATCGGGCGCTGCGGCGGGTCGAACATCGCCTCCAGATGATCCGCGACGAGCAGACCCATTCGTTGCCAGAGACCGATCAGGATCTCGATGACATCGCCAGGCTCTCCGGCTTTCGCACGGTTGCGGCGTTCGCCAAGGCGCTAACGGCGACGATGGAGCAGGTGCGCGACCATTATGTCCACCTGTTCGAATCCGCGCCGTCGCTTTCCTCGTCGATTGGCAGCCTGGTCTTCACCGGCGACGACGAGGACCCCGAAACCGTGTCGACGCTGGCGGGGATTGGCTACGTCAACCCGCGCGAAGTCAGCCGGACCATTCGCGGCTGGCATTTCGGTCGCTATCCCGCGATGCGCTCTGCGGCCGCGCGCGAGCGTTTGACCGAAATCACGCCGGTCCTGCTCGAAGCTCTCGCCACCACCGACAATGCCGATGCGGCGTTCAACGCCTTTGATCGATTTCTCGCTCGTCTTCCCGCCGGTGTGCAGCTCTTCTCGCTGCTCAGCTCCAATCCCGGCCTCCTGCGATTGCTGGCCGTGATCATGGGCACGGCGCCACATCTGGCCGAAGTGGTGACCGCCCGTCCCCATGTGCTCGATGCGGTGCTCGACCCTGCCTTCTTCGGCCGCCTTCCCGATCGCAAGACCCTCACAGCCCGTCTCGATGCGACGCTCGCCGAGGCCGGCGCGATCGAGGAGGCGCTCGACCGCGTCCGCATCTTCGGCAAGGAACAAGCATTCCTGATCGGCGTCCGCGTCATCGCAGGCACGATCGGGGCGCGGGCCGCCGGCTTTGCTTATGCCGAGCTTGCCGAGATCGTCGTCGCCCGGCTTCTGGCGGAGGTGCGCCAGACATTCGAGGCGGTGCACGGCAAGATGCAGGGCGGCCGCGTCGCGCTTCTCGCCATGGGCAAGCTCGGCGGCCGTGAGATGACCGCCGCGTCCGATCTCGACCTGCTGATGCTCTATGATTTTTCCGACGATGTGGTTGGCTCCGACGGCGTTCGGCCGCTTTCGGGCAGCCAATATTACGCGCGGCTGACACAAAGGCTGATCGCGGCGATTTCGGCGCCAACGGCCGAAGGATCGCTATACGCGGTCGATTTCCGCCTTCGCCCCTCCGGCAATGCCGGGCCGCTCGCCAGCCGTCTCGATGCGTTCACAGCCTATCAGGCCAAGGATGCCTGGACATGGGAGCACATGGCGTTGACGCGGGCACGAGCGATCGCCGGTGATCGCAGCCTGATCGTCGAGGTCGAAGCCGTCATTCGGTCGGTACTCTCGGCGCCGCGCGACCCGAAAAAAATAGCGCGCGATGTCCTCGACATGCGTGCGCTTCTGCAGACGGAAAAGCCTGCCGAGGGTCCGTGGGATCTCAAACATGCGCCGGGGGGCCTCGTGGATATCGAGTTCGTGGCGCAATATCTGCAGCTCGTTCACGGTGCCGAGCATCCGGAAGTGCTGGGCGTCGAGACGGAAGCCGTTCTCGCCGCCGCCTCTCGCGCCGGGCTGCTTCCCGCGAGCGAGGCGGCGGTCCTCCTGCCGGGGCTTAGCCTTTACCAGCGGCTCACCCAGATCATCCGGCTTTGCGTCGGCGGAAGTTTCAACGTCGCCGACGCGCCGCGCGGCTTGCCGGCCTTGCTGGCGCGGGCCGGCGAGCTTCCGGACTTCGCGACGCTCGACGCCCATCTGCGTATGACGCAGGAGGAGGTGCGCGCTGCCTTCGAGCGGATTATCGGGAAGGTTCCGCCGAAGCCCCGAGCCTGAGTGCGGCCCCGGCCGAAGCGCCGGTTGGCCTCGGTTCGACGTCATGCGGCGTCAATGGCAGGCGCACCGATACGATCGTTCCCTTGCCTTCCTGGCTGCGGATGCGCATCGCGCCACCGTGCAACTGGGCGAGCGAGCGCGTGATGGCGAGCCCCAGCCCCGAGCCCTTGTGGCTCTTGGTGAACTGGTTCTGCACCTGCTCGAACGGCCGCCCGAGCTTCTTGAGCGCATCGCGCGGGATGCCGACACCATTGTCCTCGATCGTGATCGTCACGGCGCCGCCGATCCGGCGCGCGCGCACATGCACCCGGCCACCTTCCGGCGTGAACTTCACCGCGTTGGACAGCAGGTTCAGAACCATCTGCTTGACCGCGCGGCGGTCGGCGGGCAGGCGCAGCTCGGGTTCCAGATCGGTTGCGATCGCCACCTTGCGGCCATCTGCTTCGGGACCCATGACGCGGGCTGCTTCGTCGATGATTTCGTTCAACTGCAGAGGTTCAAAATCGAGGGCGAGCCTCCCGGCTTCTATCCGAGCCATGTCGAGGACATCGTTGATGACGTTCAGCAGGAAGTTGCCGCTCTGGTGGATGTCCTGGCAATATTCCCGGTATTTCGGCGAGCCCAGTGGTCCGAACAGGCCGGACTGCATGATCTCCGAAAAGCCGATAATGGCGTTGAGCGGCGTGCGCAGCTCGTGGCTGATATTGGCCAGGAATTCCGACTTCGCACGGCTGGCGTCCTCGGCGCGGTCCTTTTCCTCGGCATATTTCTGAGCCAGCTCGACATTCTCGCGAGCCTGCTGCTCGAGCTTCTGCCGCGACAGGCGAAGATCGGCGATGGTCGCCATCAGCCTCCGCTCGCCGTCGATTAGCTTCTCCTCATGCCGCTTGATCGTGGTGATGTCGGTGCCGACCGACACGAAGCCACCATCCTTCGTACGGCGCTCGTTGATCTGCAGCCAACGCCCGTCATTGAGCTGCGCCTCGAACGAGCGGGCGCCTGCTTCGGGCCCGCCATCGCCTGGAACCTGCGAGCGGACGATCGGCTGGTTTCCAGCACCGACAACCTCGGAGTAGGGCGTGCCGACTGTCAGGACCGCGTCCGGAACGCCGTGCAGCTGTTGGTATTTGGAGTTGCACATGACCAGCCGGTTCTCGGCGTCCCAGAGGACGAAGGCTTCCGAGATCGTCTCGATCGCATCATGCAGGCGCAGATCCGCGGTTCGCGAATGCTCCGCCAGCTTCATCTGCTCCGTGACGTCGACCGCGATGCCGATGAGATGCGGCTCGGACGTGTCGGCATCGACAAGCTCGACGCGAACGCGCAGCCAGACATAACCCCCGCCAGCCTTGCGCATGCGGAACATGCGGTCGACCGTCGTCTCATTGGCCTCATAGAGCGCCTCGACCAGATCCATGAGGTCGCCATCCTCAGGATGGACCAGCGCGTTCACCTCGCCAAAGCCGAGCAGCGCGTCTCTCGGCGGCATGGCGACCAGCTCGAACATCGATTTGGACCAGAACAGCCGGCCGCGTGCGAGGTCCCAGTCCCAGAGACCGCAGCGTCCCCGGCGCAGGGCCGTATCGAACCGGTCATAGGTTTCGAGATAGATCCGGTCGGCCTGCTGAGCGCGTGCCGATTGCGCGAAATAGCCATAGAGGATCACCAGCAGGATCGCGGTAATTCCGACGAAGGCGGTGACGTTGACGGAAACTTCCGATCGCCAGCCAAGGAAGACCTCGGAGAGGGGAGCGACGACCGCCAGATAGCCGGAGCGTCCCTCGAGATGGCGCACGGTGGCCAGTGCGGCGGTGCCATCCTCCAGCGTCACCGTCATCACGCCGGCCCGGTCGCCGAAGATCACCATCGGCTGCGCGCCATCGACGATGTCGTTGAAGTCGCGGCCGGCTTCGGAGGACGATCGCGGCGCGTCGGCGATGATCCGCCCGGTCGGGTCGGTGATGAAGATGCGGCGGCCGTCGTCGAGCGCGCCCTCGGGAAGCGCGTCATCCAGCATATTCTGCAACGCCGTGGCATAGCGCGCGTCAGGCAGCCCGGCTTCGGCGTCGGTAAGCGTCCTCGAGAGGAGGGCCGCCACCAGCCCCATCGTTTCGCGCGCCTGATTCTCTCGATCGATGCGGGCTTCGTAGAGATGCGATCCACGCGAGATGGCGATGACGACAAGAAACAGGATGATGATGACGGGAATGCATCGACGCAGGATCGGCTCGGCGGCGAGGAGCTTTTCGTAGGTCGGCTGTGCGATCAGGCGCGCGTGGCCGCGGATCGGATCTTTATGACGAAAGAAGATCCTGCCAATCGACAAACGTTCACTGTCGGACGCACCGGCTGTTTCTGCCCGCGCCATTCCGGCCCCCTGATGTGTGCTGTGATCGGGGATACGCCCACGCCCGAATCACCCTCATTTGAATCGACGCGAATCGCGTTGTCTAGGGCGAATTAGGGTTTCGTTAATCATATTCGTTAACGAACGGCCGGGGCCTCCGCTGATGCGGCGCGCGCTCAGGCGAGCGTGCGCGTAACGATGTCCTGCGTGTCCGGCGAGAGGCGATCGGAAGCCGCGATCCGCCGCAACTGGGCCTCGGCTAGGCCCCGTCTGACGGGTTCCAGCGCCCGCCAGGACCGGAAGGCGATCAGCAATCGCGCGGCCGTCTGTGGGTTGCGGCGATCCAGATCGAGCACGAAATCGGCCAGGAAATCGAAGCCTGCGCCGTCCGCGCGGTTGAACTGCGTCGGATTGGAGCTGGAGAAGCCCCCTACCAGAGCCCGCACCCGATTGGGGTTCGAAAGGGCAAAGGCTGGATGGACGAGCAGCGTCTTCACGCGGTCGAGCGTCTCCAGCGCCGGGACGGTCGCTTCGAGCATCAACCATTTGTCGAGCACGAGAGCGTCGCCCTGGTAGCGCTCATAGAACGCCTCCAGCATGTGGCGGCGCTCGGCCAGAGCCGAGGCGGAAACGGCCGAGAGCGCAGCGAGGCGGTCGGTCATGTTGTCCGCCGTTTCGAATTGGTGCCTCGCCGCTGCGATGGCATCGGCTGCGCCCGAAGCCACCATGAGGTCGAGCAGGACATTGCGGAGCGCCCGGCGTCCGGCGTCGGCTGCGTCGGGGCTGTAGAGGCGGTGATCGTCAAAGGCGCGATATCGGTCGGCGAGACGTGCACCAAGGCCTCTCGTCACGCCGAGCCGAAGCTGGCGGCGGGCGGTTGCGATGGCATCGGGATCGACATCCTGGCCGATCTCCCGGGCGATGTCCGATTCACCTGGAATCTGCAGCACCTGTGCGCGGAAGGCCGGCTCGAGCGTCTCGTCTTCAAGTATCTCGGCGAGCGCGGAGACGAGGGTCGGGTCGACCTGGACATGACGCCCCTGTGCCGCGTCCGATGTGCCGGCGACAAGGGCGCGCATCGCCAATGTCTGCGCCGCCTGCCATCGATTGAAGGGATCCTTGTCGGCGCGGACCTGGAACAGGAGATCGTCGGACGACAGGTCTATGGCCAGTCGCACCGGCGCCGAGAACGCCCGCATGAGCGAGGGAACCGGCCGCGCCGCCACCTCGTGGAAGACGAAGGTCTGGGCCGGTTCCGTCATGTGGATGACATCGCCCTCGACCTTGCCGCCGGAGACGGTGCTGAAGTCGAGATCCTCACCATTGGGGCCGATCAGCCCGAAGCGCACTGGAATGTGCATCGACTTCTTGACGGGCTGGCCAGGGGTCGGCGGTACGTTCTGGGCGAGCGTCAGCCGATAGGATCGCGACGCCTCGTCATAATGCCCCTTGGCGACGATCTGCGGTGTGCCGGCCTGGGAATACCAGAGCTTGAACTGCGCGAGATCCGAGCCGGTCGTTTCGGAGAAGCAGGCCAGAAAATCCTCGATCGTCGCCGCGTCGCCGTCATGGCGCTCGAAATAGAGATCCATGCCGCGACGGAAGCCCTCCGCCCCGAGGATCGTTCTCAGCATGCGGACGACCTCCGCACCCTTCTCATAAACGGTCGGCGTGTAGAAGTTGCTGATTTCGTGATAGATTTCAGGCCGAACCGGATGGGCGAGGGGGCCTCCATCCTCGGGAAACTGGCGCGCCTGCAGCGTGCGGACATCGGCGATGCGCTTCACCGGACGGGAGCGCATGTCGGATGAGAATTCCTGGTCGCGAAAGACCGTCAGGCCTTCCTTGAGGCAGAGCTGAAACCAGTCGCGGCAGGTGATCCGATTGCCGGTCCAGTTGTGGAAATATTCGTGCGCGATCACGCCCTCGACATTGGCGTAGTCGATGTCGCTCGCCGTATCGGGGTCAGCAAGGACGTATTTGTCGTTGAAAATGTTGAGACCCTTGTTCTCCATCGCCCCCATGTTGAAATCCGACACGGCGACGATGATGAAGATGTCGAGGTCGTATTCGAGTCCGAAGACGTCTTCATCCCACTTCATGGAGCGCTTCAGCGCGTCCATGGCATAGGTGCAGCGGGCCTCCTTGCCGTGCTCGCAATAAATGCGCAATTCGACTGGCTTGCCGGAACGGGTCGTAAATCTGTCGGTGAGGACGCCAAGATCGCCGGCGACGAGGGCGAAGAGGTAGGACGGTTTGGGAAACGGATCGTGCCAGATTGCATAGTGGCGGGTCGTGCCGGGAATGTCGCCGCTCTCGCCGGGATTGCCGTTGCCAAGCAGGATCGGCGCATCGGCCTTCTCGGCTTCGATGCGCGTCGTATAAACGGCGAGCACATCCGGTCGGTCGAGGAAATAGGTGATCCGTCGGAAGCCTTCCGCCTCGCACTGCGTGCAATAGTTGCCGTTGGTCCGATACAGGCCCATCAGCTTGGTGTTGGCGGAAGGGTCGATCTCGGTCTCGATCTCCAACTCGAATGGAGTGTTCGGAACGTCGCGAACAGAGAGCGATGACGGCAGCGCCGTGAACCGCGAAGCGGGCAGGGGGAGGCCGTCCAGCTTCAGGCCCTTGAGCAGGATTTCGTCGCCCACGAGTTCGAGCCGGCCGGAAGCCGCATCGGCCGTATTCGGACGGATCGACAGCCGTGCCGTGACCCGGGTTGCCGAAGGCGAAAGGCGGAAATCGAGGTCGACACGGTCGATCGTGAACGCGGGCGGGCGGTAGTCCTCCAGCCGGAACGGCGCGGATTCGCTCTTCATGGGCGGTCTCCCGGTAGCTCCGGCATTGGTTTGCCGGTTCGTTCTGTTCCTATCTATCTTCTATTGGCTCCCCCTGCCTACCGCTACTAGCGGACGACTATAGCCACAGTTCAGAATTCGTCCGGGAGAACGTCGATCGACAATCCGTCTTCCGGAGCCCGTGCTCCATGGCGGACGCCGTTCCGGCTCCCGCTTGCGTTGCCTACCTCATTTTCTGATGCTATTGCATCACGCGGGAGGAACTCTCGTGGCCAAGACGACGCTGCAAGACGTCGCGCGAGAGGCTGGCGTGAGCCTCGCGACCGTGGATCGCGTGCTGAATGGCAGGACGGGCGTTCATGTCCGTACCATCGAGCGCGTTCAAGCTGCGATCGAAAGGCTCAACTACCAGCCGGATCGCCTCGCTTCGCGGCTGGCCCGCGGGCGGGACTATCGATTCGAAATCGTTCTGCCGACCGGCGCCAACGAATTCATGCGCATGCTCGAGGCCGAATTCCGCTCGACTGCCGATCGCTATGTGCAGGAGCGCGTGCGTCTCGCCGTCACTCATGTCGACGTCTTTGACGGGGAGGCGCTGGCTGCGGCGCTCGAGCGCCTGCCGGCGGATATTGACGGCGTCGCCGTCGTCGCGCTGGATCACCCCGCCGTCAGCGAGGCGGTCAACGGGATCGTCGAGCGTGGCGTCCCTGTCGTCACGTTGGTGTCCGACCTTCCCGGAACCAAGCGCGCCCATTTCGTCGGCATCGACAATTACGCCGCCGGACGCACCGCAGCGACGCTGCTCGGCCGCTTCCTCGGCCATCGCAGCGGCAAGGTCGGCCTGATCGCCGGCTCGTTGTCGCTGCGCGACCATATCGAGCGCCAATATGGCTTCGAGCAGGTGATCGCGCGCGAATATCCCGACCTCATGCTGCTCCCTTTGCGGGAAGGGCGGGACGATGACGCGCAGGTGCACGATGTTGGGCGCGCCCTTCTCGCCGAGCATGGCGATCTCGTCGGCATTTACAATGTTGGGGCCGGAACGCCGGGCATCGTGGCGGCGCTGGAGGAATCCGGCCGGGCGCGGGAGATCGTGTTCATCGCGCATGAACTGACCCCGTTCAATCGCCGCCATCTCGTCCGCGGGACGATCGACGCGATTCTCAACCAGGACCCTGGGCATATGGCGCGCAGCGCCGCGCGCACCCTGCTTGCCCTTCGAGAGGCGGTGCCGATCGTGCCCGGCCAGGAGCGCATCCGCATCGATATCTTCGTCCGGGACAATGTCCCGTGACGACCAGGAGACACGCCGCAGAATTGCCGGCGACAAACACAAGCCATTGTTCTTGAAGGAGGAAATACATGAAGACGATCAAAGGTCCCGCCATCTTCCTCGCCCAGTTCGCGGGCGACGCGGCGCCGTTCAATTCCTTTGACGCGATCTGCGGCTGGGCCGCTTCGCTCGGCTATAAGGGCGTCCAGATTCCGACCTGGGACAGCCGCCTGATCGATCTGAACAAGGCGTCAGACTCCAAGGATTACTGCGACGAACTCGCCGGCACGGCCGCGAGCCATGGACTGGCGATCACCGAGCTTTCCTCGCATATCATCGGCCAGCTGGTCGCCGTTCATCCGGTCTATGACGAGCTGATGGACGGCTTCGCGGTGCCGGCGGTGCGCGGCAATCCGACGGCCCGCCAGGAATGGGCGGTCGACCATCTGAAGCGCTGCGCCCGGGCATCGAAGAATCTCGGCCTCAAGGCGCATCCGACCTTCTCCGGCGCGCTCGCCTGGCCATTCCTCTATCCGTTCCCGCAGCGTCCGGCCGGCCTGGTCGAGGAGGCGTTCGCTGAACTCGGCCGCCGCTGGACGCCGATCCTGGATGTGTTTGAGGAGAACGGCGTCGATGTCGCCTATGAGATCCATCCGAGCGAGGATCTCCATGACGGCATCACCTTCGAGATGTTCCTCGCCGAGGTGAAGAACCATCCGCGCGCCAATCTGCTCTACGATCCCTCGCACTTCGTGCTGCAGCAGCTCGACTATCTCGACTACATCGACATTTATCACGAGCGCATCAAGGCGTTTCATGTGAAGGACGCCGAGTTCAACCCCACCGGCCGCCAGGGCGTCTATGGCGGCTATCAGAGCTGGGTCAACCGCGCCGGCCGCTTCCGTTCGCTCGGCGACGGTCAGGTCGATTTCGGCGCGATCTTCTCCAAGCTCACCGCCTATGACTATGGCAGCTGGGCCGTGCTCGAATGGGAATGCGCGCTGAAGCATCCCGAAGATGGCGCGCGCGAGGGCGCCGAGTTCATCGCGGCGCATATCATCCGCGTCACCGAGCGGGCTTTCGACGATTTCGCCGACGCAGGCACCGACGCGGCGGCCAACCGCCGTATCCTCGGTATTGCGTGAAGAAAGGAACAGAACCGATGGCTATCGAAGGCAGCAAGGAAGAGGCGGCTGCTGGGCGGATTCGCCTCGGCATGGTCGGCGGCGGGCGGGGGGCCTTTATCGGCGCCGTCCACCGGATCGCGTCGCGCATCGACGATCAATATGAACTGGTGGCCGGCGCGCTCTCGGCCGAGCCGGAAAAGGCAAAGGCCTCGGCGGCCGATATCGGTATTGCGCCGGACCGCTCCTATGGCTCCTTCGCCGAAATGGCGAAGGCCGAGGCGGCGCGCTCCGACGGCATCGAGGCGGTGGCGATCGTGACGCCGAATCATATGCATGCCCCGGCGGCGAAGGCGTTTCTCGAAGCCGGCATCCACGTCATCTGCGACAAGCCGCTGACGACAACCGTCGCCGAGGCCGAGGAACTCGTGTCGCTGGTGAAGAAGTCCGGCAAAGTCTTTGCCGTGACTCACAATTACACCGGTTATCCGATGATCCGGCAGGCGCGGGCCATGGTCGAGGCGGGAGAGTTGGGCGAGATCCGTCTCGTCCAGGCCGAGTATCCGCAGGACTGGCTGACGGAAAAGGCCGAGGCGTCCGGCTCCAAGCAGGCCGAGTGGCGGACCGACCCGAAGCGTTCGGGCGCCGGCGGCTGCATCGGCGATATCGGCACGCACGCCTACAACCTCGCCTGCTTCGTATCGGGGCTCGAACTCGACCAGCTTCTCGCCCAGCTCACGACCTTCGTTCCCGGGCGCTTGCTCGACGATGACGTGCAGATCCTGCTGCGCTGGAAGGGCGGCGCTCGCGGGATGATTTGGGCGAGCCAGGTCGCGGTCGGCAACGAGAACGGCCTGAAGCTGCGTGTCTATGGCACCAAGGGCGGGCTGGAATGGACGCAGGCCGACCCGAACTATCTCTGGTTCACCAAATTCGGCGAACCGAAGCAGTTGCTGACCCGCGGCGGTGCCGGCGCCTGGCCGGAGGCGGCCCGCGTCACGCGGGTTCCGGGCGGTCACCCGGAGGGCTATCTCGAAGGCTTCGCCAACATCTACACGGAAGCGGCACGAGCGATCGTCGCCGCCCGTTCCGGCAAGGCCGTGGATGCCGACGTGATTTTCCCGACGGTCGAGGACGGGCTCAAGGGCATGCGGTTCATCGATGCCGCGGTGAAATCCTCCGAGGGGGGGAACGTCTGGACCAAGGCCTGAACATAGGCGTCTGCCGATGCCGAAAGGCTTTGCCAAAAGGAAAGGGGCGCTTCGGCGCCCTTTTTGCTGCGCACAAAATTTAGTGAAATGACCATCGCACTGCAGCACAAAATGGCAGAAATAGGCCATTGCTTTGTTTAGTAAAATGGCTATCACTAAACATAATCACTAAACAGACGCCGGAATGAACCGGCGCCGGAGGGATTTTCCATTCACCTGCCCAGGATTGCCGGAGGAGGCGATTCACGCGGACGCGCGGTCCTTTGCGCGATGTCTCGGCATGGGCATTTCCGGGAGGGACTCATGAGGAAGCTTCTGACGATCGCCGCCGCGCTCGGCGCCGCAGCTATTGCGGCCGGAGCGCCGGTTGGCGCCGCCCATGCGGCGGACAAGTCGCTCACACTTTGCTGGGCGGCCTGGGATCCGGCCAATGCATTGGTTGAGCTGTCGAAGGATTTCACCAAGGAATCCGGCATCGACATGAAGTTCGAGTTCGTCCCGTGGACGAGCTATGCGGACCGCTTCCTCAACGAGCTCAACTCGAAGGGCAAACTGTGCGATCTGATCATCGGCGACAGCCAGTGGATCGGCGGCGCGGCGGAGAATGGTCACTACGTCAAGCTGAACGACTTCTTCGAGAAGAACAACATCTCGATGGATGACTTCCTGCCGGCCACCGTGGTCGGCTATGCCGAATGGCCGAAGAACACGCCGAATTACTGGGCGCTGCCGGCGATGGGCGATGTCGTCGGCTGGACCTATCGCAAGGACTGGTTCTCGAAGCCGGAACTGCAGAAGGAATTCAAGGAGAAATACGGCTGGGATCTCGACGCGCCCAAGACCTACGACCAGCTGAAGCAGATTGCCGAGTTCTTCCAGGGCCGCGAGATCGACGGCAAGAAGGTTTACGGCGCCGCCATCTATACCGAGCGCGGCTCGGAAGGCATCACGATGGGCGTCACCAACGTCCTCTATGACTGGGGCTTCGAATACCAGAACCCCGACAAGCCCTACGACATGCAGGGCTTCGTGAATTCGCCCGAGGCAGCGAAAGGTCTGGAGTTCTACAAGAGCCTCTATAATTGCTGCACGCCTCCCGGCGCCTCGAACTGGTACATGGCCGAGGATGCCGACGCCTTCAAGTCGGGCCAGGTGGCGATGCAGATGAACTTCGCCTTTACCTGGCCGGGGCTCTACAAGGACCCGAATGTCGGTGGCGACAAGATCGGCTTCTTTACCAATCCGGCCGAGAAGAAGCACTTCGCCCAGCTCGGCGGCCAGGGTATCTCCGTCGTGTCCTATTCGGACAAGCGGGACGACGCGCTCTCCTACATCAAGTGGTTCGTGAAACCCGAGGTGCAGGCGAAATGGTGGTCGCTTGGCGGCTATTCCTGCGCCAAGTCCGTGCTGGAAGCGCCAGACTTCGTGAAGAGCGCGCCCTATGCATCGACCTTCCTCGAATCCATGGCCATCGTGAAGGATTTCTGGGCGGAGCCGGTCTACGCCCAGCTGCTCCAGGCCATGCAGAAGCGCGTCTCCGACTACGTCATCGCCGATCAGGGCACGGCTCAGGAGGCGCTCGACAAGCTCGTCGCCGACTGGACGCAGGTCTTCGAGGACGAAGGCAAACTGTAGAAGCCGGCGCGACTGGCGCCATGCTCCGGGGGGCTTGCCTCCCGGAGACTTCGGAAGAGGGGGCCTCCCCCAGGCGGCATGGTCCGCTAGGACGGCCCCGCCTGCAGCCGCGGACTGACGATGCCGGATCCCCATTCGATGAGCGAAGCCTCGACCTCTCTGAAGCTGGCCGACCGGGCCGCGCGAGTGACGCCGGATGGCGTGGCGAAGCCGATCCGGGGCCTGTCGGATCGGGCCATCGCCTGGTTCTTCATCGGACCGACCATCCTGCTGCTCCTCGCCATCAATATCTTCCCGCTGATCTGGACGATCTACCTTTCCTTCACGAACTACCGCGCCAACAAGCCGAATGCGGACGTGAAGATGGTCGGTCTGCAATGGTATCAAAAGATACTGACGGACAGCGACGTCTGGCTCGCGATGCAGACGACAGCCCATTTCGTCGTCTGGACGATCGTCGTCGAAACGGTGCTCGGCTTCGGCCTGGCCTGGCTCATCGACAAGAAGTTCCGCGGCCATGGAATCTGGACGACGGTGATCCTGATCCCGATGATGCTGTCGCCCGCCGTCATCGGCAATTTCTGGACGTTTCTCTACCAGCCGCAGAGTGGCCTGTTCAATTACGGCGTCTCGTTCCTGACCGGCATTGATCCGTCGTCCTTCCAGATGCTCGGCTCCGTCACGCTGTCGCCCTGGGCGATCGTGATCGTCGATGCCTGGATGTGGACGCCCTACGTCATGCTGATCTGCCTCGCCGGGCTGCGCTCGATCCCCGATTACATCTACGAGGCAGCCGAGGTCGACCGCGCCTCGCCCTGGCGCCAGTTCTGGTCGATCACGGTGCCGATGGCGCTGCCCTTCATCATGCTCGCCGTGCTCTTTCGCGGCATCGAGAACTTCAAGATGTTCGACATGGTCAATCTCCTGACCGGCGGCGGACCCGGCTCGACCACCGAGGTCGTGTCGATCACGCTGAAGCGACAGGCCTTCGAAAGCTGGCGCACCGGCTATTCCTCGGCGCTCGCCATCATCCTCTTCGTGACCGTCTTCGGCCTCGCCAACATCTATGTGAAGGCGCTCAACCGGGTGAAACAGAGATGAGCGACCTGGCCCAAGCCCATTCCGTCGTCGCGCCCTCCACGACGACGCGCCGCATCGCCGGCGCGCTGGTGATCACCTATGCGCTGATCACCATGATCCCGCTGCTCTGGATCGTCGCGACGAGCTTCAAGACGCCGCCAGATTCCATCGCCTATCCGCCGAAGATCGTCTTCACGCCGTCGCTGGAAGGCTACGTCAATCTGTTCACGACGCGCACACGCCAGTCGCCGGAAGTTCTCGCAACGCTGCCGCCGCCGACCGCCTGGTATGACAAGCTGGTGCGCTCGCGCAATATGGTCATCGCCGGGCCGTCCAACGTCATTCCTCGCTTCGTCAACTCGATCATCATCGCTTTCGGCTCGACCTTCCTCGCGGTCTTTCTCGGAACGCTTTCGGCTTACGGCTTTTCGCGCTTCCGCGTGCCGCTCAAGGACGATCTGCTGTTCTTCATCCTGTCGACGCGGATGATGCCGCCGATCGCCGTCGCGATCCCGATCTATCTCATGTATCGCGAGCTTGGCCTGACCGACACCAAGCTCGGCATGATCCTGCTCTATACGGCCGTAAACGTTTCGCTCGCCGTGTGGCTGCTCAAGGGCTTCATCGACGAGATCCCGCGCGAATATGAGGAAGCGGCCATGATCGACGGCTATACGCGGCTGCAGGCCTTCCGCAAGGCCGTGCTGCCGCAGGCGGCGACCGGCATCGCCGCGACCGCGATCTTCTGCCTGATCTTCGCCTGGAACGAATATGCCTTCGCGGTGCTGCTGACCTCCGGCAATGCGCAGACCATGCCGCCCTTCATCCCCTTCATCATCGGCGAGGGCGGGCAGGATTGGCCGGCCGTCGCGGCGGCGACGACCCTGTTCGTGATCCCGATCCTCGTCTTCACCATCCTGCTTCGGAAGCACCTGCTGCGCGGCATCACCTTTGGAGCGGTGCGGAAATGAGCGAACAGATCGAAGCGGTTCCGCGTGCCTCACTTCTTTCCCGGTTCCTGCGCCTTCGCCGGGGGCCGTGGGAGAATCTGGCGACCGTCCTGATCGGCCTTGGCGTCGTCATGCTGATGCAACCCTTCTCGGCGATCGCCTATGCCTATTCCTTCGTCACGATCCTGGCGGGCACCTTGCTGTTCGCGATCGTCAGCCATTTTCCGGAGTAGAGCATGGCCGAGATCCGGGTCGAGAACGTCCAGAAGAGCTTCGGCGCCTTTACCGCGGTAAAGGGGTCGACCTTTACCATCGAGGACGGCGAGTTCTTCGTCATGCTCGGGCCGTCGGGTTGCGGCAAGACAACGACGCTCAGGATGATCGCGGGGCTCGAATTGCCGACTTCCGGCAAGATCTTGCTCGGCGGCGAGGATGTCACCTTCAACCGCGCGGCGGCGCGCGATATCGCCTTCGTCTTCCAGCTTTTCGCGCTCTATCCGCATATGAATGTGCGGCAGAACATCGGCTTTCCGCTAAAGTGCCAGGGCATGCCGGGCGCAGAGATCCGCAAGGCGGTGGACGAAGCGGCGCGACTGCTCAGGATCGACCATCTGCTGAATCGCTCTGTCTCGGGCCTCGCCGGCGGTGATCGCCAGCGCGTCGCGCTCGGCCGGTGCATCGTCCGCCGTCCCAAGGCCTTCCTGATGGACGAGCCGCTCGGCACGCTCGACACCGAGTTCCGCGACCTCATGGTCCGGGAACTGCGGGAACTGCATAACCGCATCGGCGCCACCACCGTCTATGTGACGCATGACCAGCTCGAGGCTATGGCGATGGCGGACAAGATCGCCGTGATGAACCACGGCGTCATCGAGCAGTTCGGCCGGCCGCAGGAAATCTACGATCGCCCGGCAACGATGTTCGTCGCCGATTTCCTCGGCTCGCCGCCGATGAATTTCCTCACCTTTGAAGGTGCTGTGGCGACCGGCCAGCAGGCCGTTCGGATCAACGGCGCCGATATCGCGCTTCCCGAACTGCGCGAGGATCGCGCCGCGGGCGAACTGGCGCTAGGCGTCCGGCCCGAACATATACGCTTCGACGACGCGTCGGCCTTGCGGGGCCAGGTATTCGGCGCCGAATATCTCGGTACCACGCAGATCGTTGCGGTCGAGACCGCCCATGGCCCGATCAAGGCCAGGCTCCCGGCCGACCGGGTCGTGAGAACCGGGGAGACGGTCGGCCTCGCCTTTCGCTCGCAGAACCTCTCGCTGTTCGACCGGAAGTCCGGACGGGCGATCCGTTCCGCTTTGCTGGAGGGGAGCCGTCATGGCTGATGTCACCATCGAGAGCGTCACCAAGTGTTTCGGCACGACGACGGCGCTCGCCAATCTTCACCTGGAGATCGCCAATGGCGAATTCGTCGTGCTGCTCGGGCCGACCGGCGCCGGCAAGACGACGACGCTCCGTCTCGTCGCCGGTCTGGAACGCCCGGACGAAGGCACGATCCGGATAGACGGGCGCGATGTTACCAAGCTCGAACCATCGGCGCGCGATGTCACCTTCGTCTTCCAGCAATATTCCCTCTACCCGCATCTGTCCGTCTACGACAACCTTGCCTTTCCGTTGCGCTCGCCGCAGCGCCGGGTGGCGGAGGAGGAGATCCGCCGCCGCGTCGAGGAGGTGGCAGGGCTGCTGCGCATTGCTCACAAGCTTCAGAACCGCGCGACCAAACTATCCGGCGGCGAGATGCAACGCGTCGCGATCGGCAGGGCCCTGGTGCGGCGGCCGACGATCTATCTGATGGACGAGCCGCTCTCCTCGCTCGACGCCAAATTAAGGTCGGATCTGCGGCTGGAGCTGAAGCGCATCCAGCAGCAACTGGGCGCCACCGTCCTCTATGTGACGCACGACCAGATCGAGGCGATGACGTTGGCGAGCCGGATCGGCGTGCTCGATCGGGGAACATTGGTCCAGATCGGCACGCCGCGCGAGATTTATGAGCGGCCCGCCAATACCTATGTTGCGGCCCGGCTCGGCCAGCCGGCAATCAACCTATTTCCCGAAGGACTGGTGCCAGCCGGGACGACACCGGCAGGCGCCAAGACGGTCGGCGCGAGGACGGAGCATTTCCGCATCGAGAAGGCGCAGGCTTCGGCGGCCAATGCGCAGGTCGAATGGATTGAGCATCTCGGCGACCAGAATCATCTGCATGTGCGGATTGGCGAGAAGAAGCTGACCACGCTGGTGGACCCGGAAAGCGAGCTTGTCGCCGGCGACGCGGTTGCGCTCTCCCTGGTCGATCCGCTCTATTTCGATGCAACAGGGAATCGGATCGAGGGCCGGGCGGCATGATCGACGAAACGAAGAGACGGGCGCTGATCATAGCGATGGCGAAATCCATGACGGATCACGCCGAGGAGTTGACCGCACTCGACCAGGCGATCGGCGACGGCGACCACGGCCTCAACATGAAGCGCGGCTTCGACGCCGTGCAGGCCGACAAGGACGTCATCGCGGGCAAGGCGTTGCCGGATGCGCTGAAGGCGCTCGGCACAACGCTGGTGATGAAGGTCGGCGGCGCTTCCGGGCCGCTCTACGGCACGCTGGCCATGGCGCTCGGCAAGGAATTGTCCGCCGACCCGTCCAGGGCCGATCTCGCCCGCGCCCTGCGTTCCGCGATCGTGGCCGTGAAGGCGCGCGGCAAGTCGGAGAGCGGGCAGAAGACGATGCTCGACGTGCTGGAGCCGGTGGCGGCGGCGCTCGAGACCGGTGCCGATCCGGTGGCGGCCGCCGACGCAGCTGCCGAGGCAACCGTGCCGATGAAGGCGATCCGCGGCCGGGCCTCCTTCCTCGGCGACCGGTCGATCGGCCATATGGACCCCGGCGCGCGGTCGAGCGCTTTGCTTGTCGCCGCCATCAGCAAGGCTTTGGACACAACAGCATGAGCGGCCAGAACAAGCGTGAGCCGAACGGCAATGTCGGCATCGTCATCGTTTCCCATTCGCCCGACGTGGCCAAGGGAACGGCGGAGATGGTGCGGCAGATGGTCGGCGAGGAAGTGCCGCTCGCCTTTTGCGGCGGCAATCCCGATGGCGGCCTCGGGACTAGTGTCGAGGCGATCCTCGCCGCGATCGACCGCGCCTGGTCGGATGCGGGGGTCGCGATCCTGGTCGATCTCGGCGGCGCCGAGACCAATAGCGAGATGGCGATCGAGATGCAGCCGGAAGAGCGCGCCGGCAAAATCGTTGTCTGCAATGCACCGATTGTCGAGGGTGCCGTCATCGCGGCGACAGAGGCCTCTGGCGGCGCATCGCTCGATACGGTACGGCGCACAGCCGAAGAACTGTCGCCTGCCTGAGGTCCGGCGACCCGGCGGACAAGTGGAAGGAAATCGTGATGACGGACCGAGATATGGCGGGCGGCGACATTTCGGGCGGCAAGGCGATCGCGGGCAGCGTCCTGCTCACCCATGAGGTCGGGCTGCATGCGCGACCCTCGGTGAAGCTGACCAAGCTCGCCAAGACCTTCGGCGCCGCGATCCAACTCGGTACCAGCGCCGACGGTCCGTGGATCGACGCCAAGAGCATCGTCAAGGTCATGGCCGCCAAGGCGCCACAGGGAACGACGCTGCATTTTCGCGCGGCGGGTCTGGATGCGGACGAGGCTGTGGCGGCACTGGTCGCTCTCGTCGAGCGCGATTTTGACGAGGCGGGCACGCAGGCTGGCCATGGTTGAGCGCTTCGGTCGCGCCGCCGCTCCCGGGCTCGCTCGCGGGCCGGTCCATCGCATCGTCGATCGGACCGAGATCGCGCGGCATGGCGGCACCCCCGCCGAAGAACGTTCGGCGCTGGAAGCAGCGATCGCCGTGGCCTCGGCCGACCTCGTAAGCCTGATGGGGACCTCCGAGGAGGATGGCGCGGCGATGCTGGAATTCCAGCTTGCCATGCTGGAAGATGACGCCTTGCGCGAGCCGGCGCTATCCGCCATCGCCGCCGGGTCAGATGCCGCCACCGGCTGGAAGGATGCGCTGGGCATCCAGATCGACGACTATCGCGCCTCCGGCGATGCCTATTTTGCTGCGCGCGCTACCGACCTCGAAGATCTGCGCGACCGCGTGCTCGGCCATCTCGTCGAGGATGGCGCGGGCGAGACGATAGCACCGGGTTCGATCCTCATCGGCCGCGACCTGACGCCGAGCCGCTTCCTGGGACTGGAATGGTCCAAGGGCGGCGGCATCGCGCTTACCGAAGGCAGCCCGTCGAGCCATGTCGCCATGCTGGCGCGCTCGCGCGGCGTGCCCATGGTCGTGGACCTATCCGACCTGCCGGGCGAGGCGTTCGCGGATGCGATCGTCGATGGCGATCGTGGCCGGCTGGTGCTCGATCCGCCGCCCGAGGAACTTGACCGCTTTGCCGGGTCGCAGGCCGAGGCGGCCGAGCGGGTCGGGCAGGAGGACGCCGTGCTGCGGCTTCCGGCGCATATTGCATCGGGCGAGAGCATCGCCGTCCTGATCAATGTCGCGGAGCCGGCGGAACTCGCCGCGATTGACCCGGCCATCTGCGACGGCATCGGCCTGGTACGCACCGAGTTCCTGTTTCATGGCCCGGCCGGACTGCCGGACGAGGAGACGCAGTATCGCGCCTATCGCACCATCCTCGAATGGGCCGGCGACCGGCCGGTCACCATCCGCACCGTCGATGCCGGCGGCGACAAGCCGGTGCCCGGATTTACGATCGATGGCGAATCGAACCCCTTCCTCGGCACGCGCGGCGTGCGGTTGTCGCTGGCTAAACCGGACATCTTCCGCCTGCAGCTGCGCGCGCTGGCGAGAGCGGCGGAGCATGGCAATCTGAAGATCATGCTGCCCATGGTGACGGTGCCGGCCGAGATCGACCGCTCGGCGGCGCTGCTCGATGCGGCCATCGCCGAGCTTCGGGCCGAAGGCATCCCCTGCCGGCGGCCGCCGCTTGGCATCATGGTCGAGGTCCCGGCCGTTGCCGTTGTGCCGGAAATCTTCGGCGCCGCCGCCTTCTTCTCCATCGGCTCCAACGATCTGACGCAATATACGACTGCCGCCGCCCGCGACATCGCGGCCGTGGCCGAACTGGGTGATGCCGGCCATCCGGCGGTGATTGCGCTGATCCGCAATGTCGTCACCGGCGCCGCCAAGCTCGGCATCGACGTTAGCCTCTGCGGCGACATGGGCGGCGACCCGCGCCTGCTGCCGGCGCTGATCGCGGCAGGGCTGCGCTCCGTCTCGGTCGCGCCGCCGCTGGTCGGCCGCGTCAAGCTGGCGTTGGCCAGGATCAGCGGGGAGGGGACATGACGCCGCCTGCGGAAACCGCGAGCGCCACGGGTGATTCCGTCGCGGCCTACAAGGCGGTGTTGCAGCGCGTGCTCGACAACCGCCCTTCCGGAACGCGCGGCCGCCTCGCTCAGGCCCTCGGCAAGAACCGTTCCTTCGTCAGCCATATCGCCAGCCCGGCCTATGCCACGCCCATACCGGCGCAGCACATCGAGACCATTTTCGAGATCTGCCATTTCTCGCCGGAGGATCGGCGCCTCTTCCTCGACGCCTATGGCGCCGCCCACCCGCGCCGCGTCCCGGCGCTGAAGGAAGTGCGCCGCATGCGGCCGCATGTGATCTATCTCCCCGATCTCGGCGATGCCGAGCGCAATCAGGACATGGACCGCCTGGTCGGCGAATTCGTGCAGCGGCTGGCGAAGCTGGTGGAGGGGTAGGGCAGCAAGACCCTCACCCCAGCCCTCTCCCGCAAGCGGGCGAGGGGGCGCCAACGATCGGCCGCGAGGATTGGGAAGGCACAAGCAGAACCCCCTCGCCCGCGAAGCGGGAGAGGGCTGGGGTGAGGGTCTTCCTTCCTTGCTCCAGAACGAAAGCAGCGGAGGAACCATGAAGAAGCTCATCAATTCGCCCGAAACCGTCCTCGCCGAGAGCCTCGATGGTTTCGCGGCCGCCCATGCCGACATCGTCATCCTGGGCGAGGAACGGAAATTCGTCCGCCGCAAGGTCCTGACCCAAGGCAAGGCGGCGATCGTCTCGGGTGGCGGCTCCGGGCATGAGCCGCTGCATGCCGGCTTTGTCGGCTTCGGCATGCTCGACGCCGCCTGTCCCGGACAGGTCTTCACCTCGCCGACACCGGACCAGATGCTGGCAGCGATCGAAGCCGTCGATACCGGCGGCGGCGCGCTGTTCATCGTCAAGAATTATGAAGGCGACCGCATGAACTTCGAGATGGCCGCCGAAATGGCTGGCAGCGAGGTTCTGACGGTCATCACCGATGACGACGTCGCTGTCGAGACATCGACCTATTCGATCGGCCGTCGCGGCGTCGCCGGCACCATGATCGTCGAGAAGATCGTCGGCGCGGCGGCCGAAGCCGGCATGCCGCTTGCCGGGCTCAAGGCGCTTGGCGACCGCGTCAATGCGCGGACGCGCTCGATGGGCGTCGCGCTAACGAGTTGCACAGTACCCGCCGCTGGGACGCCGACCTTCACACTCAGTGAGAACGAGATGGAAATGGGCGTCGGCATTCATGGCGAGCCCGGCCGTCGCCGCGTGCCGCTGGAGCCGGCGGGCCAGATCACCGAGGAAATGATCGCAGCGATTGCCGGCGACCTTGAAGGGCGGGGCGACGCGATCCTGCTCGTCAACGGCTTCGGCGGTACGCCGCAGATGGAACTCTATCTCATGTTCCACGCCGCGAAGGCGCAGATGGAGAAGCACGGCTTCCGCCTCGCCCGCTCGTTGGTCGGCAACTATGTGACGTCGCTGGAAATGGCGGGTTGCTCGATCACCCTGTCGCTTCTCGACGACGAGATCGCGCGGCATTGGGATGCGCCGGTGCACACGGCGGGGCTGCGCTGGGGGATGTGATCCTGCTACGGCACGGGCATGGCATCGCTCGGCCCCGGTCCGACCGGCTTCGGTCTGCTGGGCGACGCCATGGCCTCGCCGGCTGCGGAGACGGCGACGGACTTGATGCCGAGAAGGCTCGATAAGGTGGCCGGAACGTCGGCAGTGGCGGTGCCCTTCAGGCCGTCGGTGGCGGTCTCGAAGCGGCTCTCGATCTTGGTGATCGAGCCCGTGCTGTTGGTGTCGAAGGAGTCTTCCGCAGCTGCGATTCTCGCTTCCGGCGGTGTCTGCATGGCAGCGGCGAGGGCGGAATCGAGACGGCGTTGCAGTTCGGCTCGCCCGAGCGAGACGCGCGAGAAATCGATCGCGATGCCGGTGACGCCGACCAGCAGGATAGAAACGATGGCGAAGATGACGGCGACGTTGCCGCCCTCGGCGCGCAGAAAGTGCGCCGCGGATCGAGAATGGCGCGTCGCAGGCGCGTCGGTCGGGCGAGCCCGCGGCATGGTGGGGAAGCTCTCTGTCGGGGACGCAGGTTACGAAATTCGGTAAAACTTGAAACAGATGCGCTTTAATCCTTGCTTGCGCCGACCAGCGAGAAAGTCTCAATTTCCGTTAACGATGATCCAGGGTTCGGCGTTGCTGCCTCGCCTTCACCCTGGCGTCGGACGGGGCCAGATCCGAGCTTGTGCCGGCCCGACATTCCGCTATCGTTGTGCAGCGCACCCCATCTGCTATAAGCACCCGCTGCCGCCGGTGGGCGCGGTGAACCGGATGAGAGGCTGATGTCTCTGAATGCGCAGGGCGCGGGCACGCCTGGAGAACAGGCAGCGGTTCCTTCGGGCGCCCCGCAAAACGAGCACGGCACGGCGACGACCGCCGGCTTCTGGACGCTTGCGCTTGGCTCCGTCGGCGTCGTCTATGGCGATATCGGCACGAGCGTCATCTACGCCTTCCGCGAAGCGCTGCACGCCGCCGAGACGGCCCATGGCGAAATCGTCCGAGAGGATGTCGTCAGCATCATCTCCCTGATCCTCTGGACCCTGACGATCATCGTGACGCTGAAATATGTCGTCATTCTGCTCAGGGCCGACAACAATGGCGAGGGCGGCACGCTTTCGCTGATGGCGCTCGCAAGCCGGACGATGGGCAAGTCCGCGCCGATCGTTTTTCTGCTGGGCGTGGCCGGCGCGGCGCTGTTCTATGGCGATGCGGTGATCACACCGGCCATATCCGTACTGTCGGCCGTGGAAGGCCTGAAGCTCGTCACGCCTTCGCTGGACCGCTACGTCATCCCGATTACGATCGCGATCATCACGGCACTCTTCCTGGTGCAGCGCTATGGCACAGCCCGCGTAGCCTCGCTGTTCGGGCCGATCACCGCGGTCTGGTTCGTGGTCATGACCATTGGCGGCTTCACCCATATCGCCGACGATCCCGGCATCTTCGCCGCGCTCAATCCCTACCATGCCGTGCGCTATATCGTGACCAACGGCTATACAGGGCTCATCGTTATCGGCGCCGTGTTCCTGTCGGTGACGGGCGCCGAGGCGCTTTATGCCGATCTCGGCCATTTCGGCCGCAAGCCGATTCAGGCAGCCTGGCTCGCCTTCGTCTTTCCCGCGCTTGCCGCCAATTATCTGGGGCAGGGCGCGCTGGTGCTGGCCCATCCCGAGGCGCTCGCCAACCCGTTCTTCCTGCTGTTTCCTGAATGGGCGGTCCTGCCCATTGTCATCCTCGCCACCATGGCGACCGTGATCGCCTCGCAGGCTGTGATCACCGGCGCCTTCTCGATGACGCGACAGGCGATCCAGTTGAAGCTGCTGCCGCGCATGGAGATCGAGCACACGTCCGAGCACCATGCCGGCCAGATCTACATGCCGCAGGTGAACTCGCTGCTGATGATCGCGGTGCTGATGCTCGTCGTGCTGTTCGGCTCGTCGTCGAAGCTTGCCACCGCCTATGGCATCTCGGTCACCGGCGAGATGGTGATCACCGCCTGCCTCGCCTTCATCGTCGTCTGGCGCTTCTGGCGCTGGCCGATCTGGGTCGCGGCGCTGTTGATCGCGCCTTTCCTGGTGATCGACCTCGTCTTCCTCGGCGCCAATCTGATCAAGATAACCGAGGGCGGCTGGGTGCCGCTGCTCTTCGCCTTCTCGATCATGGTGATCATGCGCTCCTGGGTGCGCGGCACGAAGATCCTGTTCGACAAGAGCCGCCGCAACGACGTGCCGCTGGTCGAACTGGTCAAGAACCTCGAGAAGAGTTCCGTCGTCCGCGTCCCCGGTACCGCCGTTTTCCTGACGTCGGATCCCGAGACGGCGCCATCCTCGCTGCTGCACAGCCTGAAGCACTATCGCGTGCTGCATCAGAAGAACGTGCTCCTGACCGTCATCTCGGCCAATGTGCCGCACATCGACGATTCCGAGCGCGTTCGTATCGAGCCGGTCAATGACAGCTTCACCCGCGTGTTCATGTCGTTCGGCTATATGGAAACGCCGAACGTCCCGCGCGCGCTCGGCCTTTGCCGCAAGCAGGGCTGGAAATACGACATCATGTCGACGTCGTTCTTCCTCTCCCGCCGCTCGATCAAGCCGGCGAACGAGCGCATCTTCTCGCGCCTGCAGGACAAGCTGTTCATCAAGCTCGCCATCAACGCGAGCGACGCGACGGAGTATTTCCACATCCCGACGGGCCGCGTGGTCGAGATCGGCACGCAGATGACGATCTGAGGCGACGTCAGCTGCCGTCCGGATCTCGTCGGCCGGGGCGGGCGATGAGCAGCGCCAGCATCAGGAAGCTGCCGGCTACCGCGATCGGCAGTGCCTCGACGCCGGCAAGATCGATCATGTAGCCGATCGGCGTCGCGCCGATCACCGACCCGGCCGAATAGGCCATGCCGAAGGCCGTCGACACCATCGCCAGTCTCTGGCCGCGGAAATCTTGGCCGATCAGCACGATGCCGAGCGTATAGACGCCGGCGACGGTTCCTCCCGACAGGAACAGCGCCGCCTGCAGCAAGGCGACATGGCCGATGGCGAGCGGCAGAGCCGCCGTCGACAGCGCCGCCACAAGCGTCGCCACGACCAGCACGAGACGGCGGCCATAGCGGTCGGCCGACCAGCCGAGCGCGATGACAAGCACCGCCTCGCCGAGCGCGAAGGTCGCGACCAAGCCGGAGGCGGCGGCATCGCCAAGCCCATGTGCCAGTCCATAGAGCGGCAGCAGACTCTGCATCGCCGTCTCGCCGACGCCCGAGACGAAGGCGGTGAACAGGATCGGCCCGGCCAGCACCACGGCGAGCCGCCAGGAGACCGCCGGCTCCGCCTCCTCCAGCCCGGGGGTCGGGCCGCCGCGGTCCGACAGAAGGGCGGCGACAAGCGCGCCTACTGCCAGCGGCACCATGGCGACCAGAAGCGGGAGCGATCCGGCCGCGCCGGAAAACCCGAGCAGGACCGGGCCAACGAACTGGCAGGCGGCGTAGAGCGTTCCGGAAGCGGCGATGATGCGGCCGCGCCGACGGTCATCGAGTTCACCGTTCAGCCAGATTTCCGTCGTCGTCCACAGCGCCGAGAAGCAGGTTCCCATGATGAAGCGCGCCGCGAACCAGGTGAAAGTGTCGCCACGGAGCAGGATTGCCGCGAAGGAGAGGAAGGGGATGGCGAAGAGCAGCGCCACGAGCCGCCCGATGCCGATCCGGTCGATCACCCTCGGCAGGAACGGCCCGAAGAACAGGATGCCCACACCGGCTAGCGACGCGTTGAGCCCGATCAGCCAGTTGGAGAGCCCCTGCTTCTCCAGGGCGAGCGAGAAGAAGGGGTAGCTGAAGCCATAGAGCAGGGCCTCGGTGCCGATCAGAAACAGGATGCCGGCGATGCGGAGGCCCCGTCCGCGCAGGGCGAGGGATGGCGTTCCGACCCGGCTCTCAGCTTGGACGGTCGGTAGGGTCCCGGGCTTCGGCACGACGGTCAAGGCTGGAAAGCGGCGGCGATGTCTTCGGCCGAAACATAGATGCCGCCGGACTGGCCGTCGCGCCCAGGCACAAAATCGGCGTCCTCGTAGAGGGCCGCGATCCACTTTCGGCACAGCCGATCAGCATAAACCACCGGCATCTCGTGACTATGCGTCTGTTTCTCCATCTCCGCGAAGACGGGGTCATTGTGCGGCGCGGTCCACCAGCGACGATCCTCCGACAGCGTGACCGCGCGCTCGGGAACGGCCGAGACGCGATTATAGCTCAGGATCGTGTTAGCCGACATGTTCTGCCAGGCCACGGCACATTTGTGCAGCAGCCTTTCGAAGTCGGCGCGATTGCCGATCTCATGGGGCGCGCAGTGGAAATGCCGATCGGAAAGATCGCGCACCAGCATACCGAACGCGAAGGCGTCGGAGGTCGTGTTGATCGCCAGAAACGGAGAACTCAACGACGGATCATAGAGCGGATCGGTGAGCGAAGCCGCATGGCGGCAGAACGCGACCGGGAAGAACTCATAGACCGTGTCGATTCCCGTTACCGGGCAGCGCACGTCGATCGGCACGGCGATGGTTTGGCCATGGATGAGCGCGCCGGCGCTTTCGGCGAGGCCCGCCTCGACCATGATTTCGCCCATCCGGCGCAGTTCGCCGACAGAATCGGAGAAATCGGTGGCAAGGCTCGGCACGATG
Organism: Kaistia algarum; assembly: GCF_026343945.1. NCBI lineage: Bacteria > Pseudomonadati > Pseudomonadota > Alphaproteobacteria > Hyphomicrobiales > Kaistiaceae > Kaistia > Kaistia algarum. The sequence goes on along the minus strand of NZ_JAPKNJ010000001.1, from coordinate 199,328 downwards.
GCGAGGAATCCCGTCTTCTCATGCGCGACGACACCGGCCTGGAAGCGTTCGAAAGCTTGGAGGAACTGGTAGCCGTTGCGAACATGCTCGACCAGATAGCGGCCGAGCTGGAATTCACGCTTGCCAGCGGAGCAACGGACCTCGCTGTCGCGCCATCGCTCGAAGTCCGAGCCGGATACAAATCCGCGCCCGTGGTCGACAGGGCATCGGCCCTCCCGCGCACGAGCCGAAACCGGCTCGCCGTCTTCATGATCCCGCCGCATCGCCCGCACCCGCTACGCACTAACGAACCCCGCGGGTCGCTGGCCGGCAACCTGCGCGCGAAGTTTACTGTTAGTTAACCATAGCGGTTCGTCGTGACGGCTTCAAGAATGGCCCCGGGGAAAATATTGGTCTGGCTGATCATCGCAATTCTAGCCGATTGGTACCCAATCCGGCCTTTGTCGTCATTTAGCGCCAGAAAGCGCCGAAAATCGCCAATTGTCTTAAGCCTATGTCAAATCTTCGCCGCCACAATGGGTAGGAACGGAGCCCTCCGCCTGATGCCGATCTCGATTGCCGGCCGCATAACGCTCAATCTTGTCGCAGCGATCGTCGTCACGATTCTCACCGTTGCGATCGCCGTGTGGTGGATGGCTCAGGCGCAGAACGAGCAGGCGCAGATCAACACGCGCACCATGGTCACGGGCGGAATCGTGGCCATGGAGGACAACGTCAAAGCCTTCGCCAATGACTATGCGTGGTGGGAGGCCGGCTACAACGCCTATGTGGCGCATGACGAAGCCTGGGTGGATGCCAACTTCGGCTCGGGCATCAAGGACACCCAGATCTCCGATATCCTGGTGATCATCTCGCCGGAGGGCGAGATTCCCTATGCCTGGGCCATAGACAATGATCGCGGAGCGCCGCGCGACATCTTTTCCCCTGAGATTCGCGCGAAGATCAAGCTGCTTGCCGTGGGCATGCCGGTCGAGAACGAGGCTGCCAGAGCCGCCTATTTCCGCGTCGGCGACAGTATCCTGCTGATCGCGGTCGCCCGTATCGCGCCCGTCTCGCGGGCCTCCGAGGTCGATCCGGCGACGCTGCCGTTCCTCGTGCAGGGCGTCTATCTCAACCACAGCCGGCTGCATGAACTTGGCCGCCAGTTCCTGATCGAGGACCTGTCGCTGAACCTCGAAGCGACCGATCATGCGATCCAGTCCGGATTTCCACCAATCAAGGACTTCGATGGCAACCTGATCGGCGCCTTCGTGTGGTCGCCGCCGACGCCGGGATATGCGGTGCTTCGCAGCGTGTTCCTGCCAATCGCCCTCGGCGTGCTGGTGTTCTGCATTATCGCGATGGCGACCGTGTTGCGCGCCCGCCGCTTGGCTCTGTCGCAGGGAAAGAGCGAGAAACTGGCGATCAACGCGGCCCGCCGCGACAGTCTGACGGATCTGATCAACCGCTTCGGATTCAACGAGTTCAGCGAAGCCCGCGCCTTTGCAGACGCCTGTAGCCGCGGTGAAGCGGCGATCATCTATCTCGATGTCAACGGTTTCAAGTCGGTGAACGATTCGATCGGGCACCAAGGCGGCGACGAACTGGTGAAGCGGCTCGCCGAACGACTCGCGATCGTCATGCCGCCGGATGCGACCTTTGCCCGCGTCGGTGGCGATGAATTCGCCGTCGCTCTGGTCGGCAGCACGGCTTCTCAGGCCGCCGCCGGCATCGCCTCGGCCATGGTGCACATGCTCGACCAGTCTTTCGGGGTCGGCGGCTTCCAGTTCCAGGTCACCGCGGCGGTCGGCTATGCCGTCTCGGACGGCCCGGAAGCGTCGCCGGCCGAACTGCTGCGCCGCGCCGATCTCGCCATGTATCATGCCAAGAATTCCGCCGAGCGCGATGCGGTCCAGTATCATCCCGGCATGGAGACGGGTGCGCTGCACAAGAAGCGGCTGAGCGTCGCCCTGCGTTCGGCGCTGGAGTCGGGTGAACTCTCCGTCGTCTATCAGCCGATCGCGCGCGCCAACGATCTCGCCATCGTCTCCGTCGAGGCGCTTGTGCGCTGGGATTCGCACGAATTCGGGCGGGTTTCGCCGGCGGATTTCATTCCCGTAGCCGAGGAAACGGGCCTCATCCACGACATCGGCAAGTTCGTCTTTCAGCGCGCCTGCGAGGACATGGCCGATTGGCCCGGCATCAAGGTGTCGATCAACGTCTCGCCGGCCCAGCTTCGCGAGCCCAATTTCGCCAACGATCTTGCCGCCATCGCGCGCCGGCATGCAGTGGTGCCGAACCGCTTCAAGCTCGAATTGACCGAAGGTCTGCTGGTACGCAATCCGACCATCGCCAAGCGCAAGCTGGCGCGGCTGAAATCCATGGGCTTTGGTCTGTCGCTCGACGATTTCGGCACGGGCTTTTCGTCGATCGGCTATGTGCGCCAGTTCCCTTTCGACTGGCTCAAGATCGACAAGTCCTTCGTTGCCGAACTCGGCACCAATCCGACCGCCAATGCTCTGATCCAGTCGATGATCGCGCTGGGCGACGCGCTCGACATCGCCGTTGTGGCCGAAGGGATCGAGACGGCCGAACAGCTGAAGCTCCTGCGCCTGCTCCAGTGCGAATACGTCCAGGGCTTCTATCTCTCCAAGCCGATCGCCGCGGCCGAGGTGACGGCCCTGTTCGACCGACTCGGCGAGGGGCGGCGGATCCAGACGGCCATGGCCGAAACGGCCCGCACCGCCGAACGGATGTCGTGATCCCGTGACGAAGGCCGGCTCAGGAGTACGGGCGGAGTTCTCGGCTTCGGAGGCCCGCCGGATCGCGCTGTCGGCCCAAGGTTTCGGTGTCCGTCGCTCGGAGGCGCCTTCGCGCTGGCCGCAGGTCGAGGCTGCCATCCGTCAGATGGGCTTTCTGCAGCTCGATTCCGTCAATGTCCTGGTCCGGTCGCACTATCTCCCGATCTATAGCCGTCTGGGCTTCTATCCTGCTTCAAGCCTGGACGCCCGCGCCTTCGCGGCCGGTTCGAAGCGGGTTTTCTTCGAATATTGGGCACATGAAGCTTCGCTGCTGCCGATCGAACTGCAACCTTTGTTCCGCTGGCGCATGCAGCGCGCCCAAGATGGGCTTGGCATCTATGGCGGCGTCCATCGCTTTGCCAGCGAGAATCCGGCCTATGTCGCCGCGACCTTGGCGGAAATCGAACGAAACGGCGCTCGCTCCGCCTCTGAACTTGACGATCCGGGGAAACGCAACGGGCCCTGGTGGGGCTGGCACAAGGGCAAGATTGCGCTGGAATATCTGTTCTGGACCGGCAAGGTCACGACAGCGTTCCGCCGCGGGTTCGAGCGCGTCTACGATCTCCCGGAGCGGGTATTGCCGGCTGAGGTGCTGCAGCGCCCGACCCCGTCCGCCGCCGACGGGGCGCGCGAACTAGCCCGCCTAGGCGCCAAGGCCCACGGCATCGCAACCGAGGCCGAGATCCGCGACTATTTCCGCCTGCCGGTCGCCGAAACCCGCCAGGCGCTGACCGAACTCGTCGAAGCGGGCCGCCTGGCTCAGGTCACCGTCGAAGGCTGGCGTCAGCCGGCCTATTTCGATCCGGAGCAGCCGGTGCCGGCCCGCCTTCTGCCGACCGCGCTGCTCTCGCCCTTCGATCCACTGATCTCCTATCGCGAGCGGACGGAGCGGATCTTCGATTTTCACTATCGGCTCGAGTTCTACACACCCGGCCACAAACGCAATTTCGGTTATTTCGTCATGCCGTTTCTGCATCGCGGGCGTATCGAAGCGCGCGTCGATCTGAAGGCCGACCGGAAGACCGGTCGGCTGCTCGTTCTCGGGGTCTTCCCGGAAGAAGGGGTGCGCCAAATCGGGCCGATGCTGGAGGCGCTCGCCGAAGAATTGCGCCATCTCGCCGCCTGGCTTTCGATTCCCGCCATCGCCGTTACGCCCGGCACGGTCGCGGCGGATGCGTTGAGCGCCGTGCTGGGCGATCTCGGAGGGTCGACATAAACTTCATCCGATCTTAAAGCGGGCAGGATTGGATGGAGAGAAAGTCGGGCGCAGCGGGGGATTCGTGGCGCGATTTCTGAGATCCACATGGGGCTTCAGCCTCAAGGTCGCCATACCCTCTGCTTTGCTGCTGGCCGTCGCCATCGGCGCTGCCTCGCTGGTCCTGAGCGACATGGCTGCCCAGGTCGACCGGATCGAGACGACGGGCCGCGAGAAATCCTCGCAAGCGGCGTTGAATTCCTTCCTGACACATCTCCGCGAGACCCATGGCGACTACGCGGTCTGGAACGATGCCGTCACCAATCTCTACGGGACGGTGAACTACGATTTCGTCCGCACCAATATCCAGGATTCGACGCGCGCGGGTGTGCTCTATGATCAGGTATTTCTCCTCGATGAGTCCGGTCGCGATGTCTTCGGTTATCGCAATGGCCAGCCCGCACTGAGATCTGTGCGTGAGGAATTCGGCCCGGCGATCGATCTGATGATCGAGGCCGTACGTCGCGAGCCGTACCGTACGGCAGCCCAGACGGCATTCTTGAAGGATCATGTGGGCGAGATCGCCGCCGTGGCGATTGGTTCGGTCTTGCCGTCCAACGGCGAAGTGCGCCTGCCTACCGGCAGAACGCGCCTCCTCGTGATGGCGCGCCATCTCGAGCAGACGGCGATACAGCGGCTGAGCCGAGACTTTGTCCTCGACGAGCTGACGCTCGTCAAGGATGCGAGTGGATTGGCGCAGGTGCTACCCATTCTGGATCCGCTCGGCCACCAGATCGGCGCACTGAGCTGGGGCCCGTCGAGTCGTGGCACGGAGGCGCTTACCCGCGTGGCGCCTACGGCCGTGCTCGCGATGACGCTCATCTGCGCGACGATGGCGTTTCTCCTTGTCATCAGCTTCCGCAATCAGGTTGAGTTGCAGCGCCGCGAGCAGGAGGCCCAGCGCGCGGCCGGCCAGGACGGGCTGACCGGTCTGCCGAACCGCCGCACGCTCGGCCGCGCCCTCGGCGATGCCGTCCAGACGGGTCGCGACGGGCGGTTGGCCGTCATCTATCTCGACCTCGACGGTTTCAAAGAGGTCAACGACACCTATGGCCACGAGATCGGTGACCGCCTGCTCGTCAAGGTCGCGGCGGCGTTCGCACGGATCTGCGAGGGGCGTGGCATGCTTTCGCGCGTCGGCGGCGATGAATTTGCCGTCGTGATGCATGGTGCCAATGCGGCCAATGCGGCCGGCGTCGTGGCGGAGACGATGGTGCGCGCCTGCGACGAGCCGTTCGACCTCGACGGCAGGCAGGTCCAGATCAGCACCAGCGCCGGCGTCGCGGCGACATGGGGCGAACCCATCTCGGCCGATGAACTCACGCGCCGCGCCGACGTCGCCATGTATCTCGCCAAGGAGTTCGGCCGCAACCGCGTCGCCTTCTATGACCCGTCGATCGATGCGGCGAAGGCCGAGCGGGTGCGTCTCGCAGAGGATCTGCGGAACGCCATCCGGCAGGACAATCTCGCCGTCGTCTACCAGCCGATCTTCGATGCCCGCACCATGCGGCCTTCCGGCGTCGAGGCGCTGCTGCGCTGGCTCCACCCGGAGCTGGGTCTGGTGCCTCCCGACAAGTTCGTGCCGATCGCGGAGGAAAGCGGACTGATCGAGCCGATCGGCGAATGGGTTCTTCGCCGGGCCTGCCGCGATGCGCTCGCCTGGCCCGACGTCAAGCTGTCGGTCAACGTATCGCCGGTCCAGTTCCGCAATCCGGGCTTCGATACGCTGCTTGCCAAGGTTCTCGCCGACACCGGCTTTCCGCCGCGCCGCCTCGAGATCGAGATGACCGAAACTCACCTCGTCGCCAATCCCGACCGCGCCCAAGCGATTATCGCCAGCCTTCGCGCCCTGGGCGTCACGATCTCGCTGGACGATTTCGGCACCGGCTATTCATCGATCGGCTACCTGCGCCGCTTCACCTTCGACAAGGTGAAGATCGACCGGTCGCTTGTCGTCGGCGTGACCGGCAACGGCTCCGGCCGCGAATTATGCGAAGCAACCATCGCGCTCGCCCGCGCGCTCGACCTCTCTGTCACCGCCGAGGGCGTCGAGACGGAGCAGGAGGCCGAGATCCTGACCAAGGCCGGATGCGACGATCTGCAAGGCTATGCTTTTGCGCGTCCGATGAGCGCTGATGTCGTCGGCAGTTTCCTGGTGGCGACGCTGAGCCGGCCGCTTGTGGTGCCCTGGATCGTCTGACGCATTGTTCCTGCCTTCCGCAGTGGCCTAGATAGGGGAGACCAATCCTGCCCGATGAGGAGCCCCTGTGAAGAAGACCGCCCAGACCGACCATCCGATCCTTGATGTCATCGCCGAGCGCTGGAGCCCGCGCGCCTTCGATCCGGAGCGGGTATTGAGCGAGGTCGATGTCGCGCCGCTGTTCGAGGCGGCTCGTTGGTCGGCCTCGTCGAACAACAGCCAGCCCTGGCGCTTCGTCTATGCATTCCGCGGCGAGCCGGCCTTCGAGGCGCTGATGGCGGCGGCCGTCGAGGGCAATCAGCGCTGGATCCAGCGCGCCTCGGTCCTTGCCTATTCGGTGGCGAAACTCCAGGCCGAGGACGGCAGCCATCTCTGGCACAATCGCCACGACACGGGCATGGCGCTCGCCCATCTGCTGCTGCAGGCGACGGCGGCGGGCTATGCAGTCCATCCCTTTGGCGGTTTCGACAGCGACAAGGTGATTGCGGCTGCCGGTATACCGGACGGCTTCGAGCCGTGCACGGGTGTCGCCATCGGCTATCCCGGCGATCCGACCCTGCTGGGCGAGCGTGGCGCGCTGCGGGAACTGGCCGAGCGCTCCCGCCGCCCCGTGGCCGAATTCGCCTTTCACGGGCATTGGCCCGCTAGCTGAGCCGCGTCGGCCGGCATCGGCGCGCAAACCTCTCCCCGCATTCGAACGTTCCCGCCCGCCGCGTCATCGCTGCGGGCGGTTCCATATCGAGGGTTTCCGGTATTGTTTGATATACTTCCGGTATCGTAATGCGATTATAATGTTCCCTAACTCTGGATGCGGTGCACAATATCAATATAGTGTATCAAGTTCGGTCAAAATCCATCTACATCTAGATTTTCAGCGTGTTTCTGGCGGGCATAGCCGAACAGTCTCCCTCTATGCTTGACAGGAGAAGCGGAGGTTGGCCTAATGATACCGGAATTGGAGCGGAGGAAGATCAGGTCGCTGCAGGGGGTGGGGGGAGGCGGAGACACATCCGCGCCGCCCTCGAAGCGGTTCGACGCTCCAAGTTCATGCCGAGTGTCGCAAGCCGAGACTCTACTGGGAGGAGAGACATGAAGACGACAATCGAACGCCGTCCGCGCGCCGGATGGAGCCTTGCCGCCGCCCTGCTCGCGGGATCCATGCTGTTCAGTGGCGCGGCCCGTGCGGCTGACGACGTTTCCGGCGATATCACGGTCTGGAGCTGGAACGTCGCCGCGGCGGCGCTGCAGGCCGTGGTGCCGGCCTTCAACAAGGAATATCCGAACGTCAAGGTCACGGTGCAGGACCTCGGCAACCAACCGGTCTATGACCGCGGCCTCGCCGGCTGCGCCGCTGGCGGCACCGACATGCCCGACGTCTATTCGGTCGAGAATGGCGAGGCCGAAGTGTTCTGGAACCGCTTTCCGGAATGCTTCAGCGATTTGAAGACCATGTCGCCCGATGAGGGCGCGTTGCTCGCCAAGTTCCCGGCCTTCAAGCTCACCGAGCTCACTGTCGGCGACAAGGTCTATGCGCTGCCGTGGGATTCGGGTCCCGCCGTCGTCTTCTATCGCCGCGACCTCTATGAGGCGGCCGGCGTCGATCCCACGACGATCGCGACCTGGGACGATTTCATCGAGGCTGGCAAGAAGGTGATCGCCAAGGCCGGCGGCAACACCAAGTTTGTCTCGACCAATGGCGATACGAGCTGGTTCCGCATGCTCGCGAACCAGGCCGGCTGTGCCTATTTCGACGAGAAGGGCGAGAGCATCACGATCGGCCAGCCGGGCTGCGTCCAGGCGCTGGAGACGATCAAGAAGATCAACGATGCCGGCCTGTTCATGAGCGGCAACTGGGACGAGACGCTGACGGCGATCAAGGCCAATGCGCTCGCCAGCGCCGTCTATGGCGGCTGGTATGAAGGCTCGATCCGCGGCAACGCCCCGGACCAGAGCGGCAAATGGGGCGTCTTCAAGCTCCCGGCCTTCGAGAAGGGCGGCAACCAGACGGCCAATATCGGCGGTTCGGCGCTCGCCATCCCCGCTTCGTCGAAGAACCCGAAGGCCGCGCTCGCCTTCGTCAACTTCGCGAATGGCCGTCCCGACAGCCAGATCACGCAGCTGAAGGCCTCCGGCCTTGTGCCGACCCTGCCCGAGGCGGTGAACGACCCATTCGTGAAGGAAGAGCAGCCCTATTGGGGCGGCCAGAAGGTCTGGGAAGTTGTGCTCGGCACGCTCCCCGACATCAAGCCGTCGCGCGGCACGCAGTATTTCGCCGAGGCCGACAGCCTGGTGAGTGCCGCCTATGTCAACTTCCTGAAGGGCGAGGGTGGTTCGGCGCAGGCTGTGCTGGACGAAGCTGCCAATCAGATCGCCAGCGCCACCGGCCTGCCGATCGCAGCCAAGTAGTGTAACGCGCGAAAACCGGCCGCTCGTTTCGGCCGTTCGCGTCCCGGAGACCAGCCTTTTCCCTCGGGCTGGTCTCCGAACCCCTGGCAGGCTTCCCCATGGTGGCGACGATTTCCGCAAGCGCGACGACGAGCCGGCAGGCACGGGCCCGGCGCGGCAAGCCGATCGACCGGCAATGGTCGGTGCCGTATCGCTTCCTGCTGCCTTATCTGATCGTCTTTTCGATCTTCTGGTTCTGGCCGCTGATCTATTCCTTCCTGCTTTCGTTCCAGAATACCCGCGTCAATCCGTGGACGATCGACGTCGCGGTAAACTGGCGTCGCCTCTGGGTCGATCAGGCCTTCCATGCGGCGCTGCGCAACACGCTGATCGTTCTGGTGCTGCAGGTGCCGATCATGCTGGCGCTGGCGACCGCCATCGCGCTGGCGCTGGATTCGCCGAAGCTCGCCGCCCGGCCGCTGTTCCGCTTCGCCTTCTTCGCGCCGATCGTCGTTTCGGACGTCGCCTATTCGGTCATCTTCCGCCTGCTGTTCAACGGCCAGTATGGCGCGGTCAACCAGGCGCTCACGGCCATCGGACTGCCGGCGCTCGACTGGCTGCATGACCCGACCTGGATGATGGCGACGATCATTATCGCGGTGACCTGGCGCTGGACCGGCTACAACGCCATCATCATCCTCGCCGGCCTGCAGACGATCCCGAAGGACCTCTACGAGGCCGCGGCGATCGATGGGGCAGGGGCCTGGCGGCGCTTCCGCCACATCACGCTGCCGCTGCTGAAGCCCGTCATCGTCTTCGCTCTCGTTCTCTCTGTCATCGGCACGATGCAGCTCTTCACCGAGCCGTGGCTGATCACCGACGCGCAGTCGAGCGGCGTCTCGATCGAGATGCTCGGCACCTATCTCTTCAAGCAGGGCTTCCGCAATCTGAACTTCGGCTATGCCTCGGCGATCGCTTATACGATCGCGGCGATGGCGGCGGCGATGGCGGCGTTCAACCTGCTGCTGTCGCGGAGATCCTCGTCATGACGGCGCCAACTCCTCCGCATTTGGCTTGGTCGCGGCCGGCCGGGAGTTCGCCGCGCCGAACGTCGATCCTCTTGACTGCCATCATGACGCCGTTGGCGCTCCTCTGGCTGGCGCCGCTCGCTTTGATGGTCCTGTTCGCGACCTTGCCCGACAATTCGATTTTCTCGCCGACCCTGCCGCCGCCCGGCAGCGAGTTCTTCAACAATGTCGCCGCGCTGGCCGGCTCGGCGAATTTCCTGCGCGCGCTCGGCAATTCGGTGATGATCGGCCTGATCTATGCCGTGCTGTCGGTGCTGCTCACTTCGATGGCCGGCTACGCCTTCGCCAGGTTCGAATTCGTCGGCAAGAACGTTCTGTTCGGCCTTCTGGTCGCGACGTTAACCGTGCCTTATGCCGTCGTCGTCATCCCCCAATATATCCTGATCGCCCGCGAACTCGGCCTTTCCAACACCTGGGTGGCGCTGATCGTGCCGCCGCTGTTCAATTCGCTCGGTGTCCTGTTCATGCGCCAGAGCTTCTCCTCGCTGCCGCAAGAATTGCTGGATGCAGCGCGCGTCGACGGGGCGGGCGAATGGCGTATCTTCTTCACCATCGCGATGCCTCTGGTCCGCCCGGCGATCGCGGCGCTGTCGATCATCCTCTTCCTGGCCTCGTGGAACTCCTATCTCTGGCCGCTGCTCGTCGGCACGTCACCCGGCGCGCGCACCGCGCCGGTCGCGCTTGGCAGCCTGATCGGCCTCAACGTCGTGCCCTGGGGCCCGCTGATGGCCGGCGCGACGCTGATGACGCTGCCGATGGTTGTCGTGTTCATTTTCCTGCAGCGCTACTTCGTTGCCGGTATAACCGCCGGCGCCGTCAAATGAGACGGCCCGCAGCCCGCCCTTCTCCAAGCTCCGCGCATTCCCGCGGTGCGCCGCTTACGCTTTCATCCTGACTTTGCAAGAAAAGAGGACTTCCTATGGCCGAAAGCCAGAACCCCGTTCGCTGGGGCATTGTCGGACCGGGCGCCATCGCCAAGGATTTCCGCCGCGGCGTGCTCGATTCCCGTCTCAGTAAGCTCGAAGCGATCGCCACCCGCAATCCGGGCAAGGCAGGTCTTGCCGAGGACTTCCCCGAAGCTCGCATCCTCGATGGTTATGACGCCATCCTGAGGGATCCGAATGTCGACGCGATTTATATCGCGACGCCGCATGTCGGCCATGCCGAATGGGCGATCAAGGCGGCCGAGGCCGGCAAGCATGTTCTTGTCGAGAAGCCCTTCGCGCTCAGCGCCTTCGAGGCCGATGCCGTCTTCCACGCCCATCGCAAGGCAGGCACCTTCGCGGCCGAAGCCTTCATGTATCGCCTGCATCCGCAGACCAAGGCTATCTATGATCTCGTCGCCTCCGGCACCATAGGCGAAGTGCGGTCCATCAAATCGAGCTTCGGCTTCCAGATGCCGGGCTTCATGCCGGATCATCGCCTCTTCGCCAGCGCGCTGGCCGGCGGCGGTATCCTCGATGTCGGCGGCTATCCGGTGTCGATGAGCCGCTTCATCGCCGGCGCCACGGCCGGCAAGCCGTTCCTCGATCCCGTAAAGGTTTCGGGCATGGCCAAGCTCAACGCCGAAGGCACCGATGATTGGGCCTCGGCCCTGCTGCAGTTCGAGAACGGCATCATCGCTGAGGTGAGCTGCGCGGTTATGATCAATCTCGACAATGTCCTGCGCATCATCGGCACCGAAGGCCGCATCGAGGTTCCGGATTTCTGGTTCGCCGACGGTGATCGCAGCGGCGGCGACGGCCGCATCGACATCATCAAGAAAGGCGAGACGCAGACCGTCCGGACCGGCAAGCAGCGCCACCTCTATTCCTTCGAGGCCGATGCCGCCGCGGAAGCGATCTTCGCCGGCAAGCAGCAGCTCGATTCGCCCGGCATGAGCTGGGCCGATACGCTCGGCAATCTGCGCGTCCTCGACAAATGGCGCGCCGATGCCGGCATTGAATACAGCGTCGAGAAGCCGGCCCATCGCAAGCAGACGCTTTCGGGCCGGCCGCTGAAATCCGGCGGGACCACCGTGCCGCGGCGCAAACTGGCGGGCATTGGCAAGGAAATCTCAATCGTCGCGCTCGGCTTCGAGGATTTCCGGACTTTTGCGTCGGGGTCGATCCTGCTCGATGCCTTCTACGAGGCGGGCGGCAATCTCTTCGATACGGGCTGGGTCTATGGCAGCGGCTATACGGAAAGGCTGCTCGGCGAATGGCTCACCAATCGTGGGGTGCGCGAGCAGTCCGTCGTCATCGGCAAGGGCGCGCATAGCCCGCTCTGCTATCCCGACGTGATCGGCAAGCAGCTGACCCAGACCCTCGACCGCCTGCAGACCGATTATCTCGACGTCTATTTCATGCATCGCGACAACCCGGACGTTCCGGTCGGCGAATTCGTCGATGCCATGGACGCCGAGGCCAAGGCCGGCCGCATTCGCGGCATTTTCGGCGGCTCCAACTGGACGCGCGAGCGGTTCGACGCGGCCGTGGCCTATGCCGAGAAGAACGGCAAGCAGAAGCCGGGGGCGCTTTCCAACAATTTTGCGCTTGCCGAAATGCAGGACGTGATCTGGCCCGGCTGCGTCTCGTCCTCGGACGATGAATGGAAGGCCTGGTTCCGTGATCGCCAGGTGCCGAACTTCGCCTGGTCCAGCCAGGGCCGCGGCTTCTTCACCGATCGTGCCGGCCGCGACAAGCGCGACAATGAGGAGTTGGTTCGCGTCTGGTACAATGAGAAGAATTTCGATCGGCGCGATCGCGCGATCGAACTGGCGAAGCAGCTCGGCCGCAGCCCGATCCACATCGCGCTGGCCTTCGTCCTCGCCCAGCCCTTCCCGGTGGTGCCGCTGATCGGGCCGCGCACGCTGGACGAACTGGAAGACAGCCTCTCTGCCCTGGACATCCGCCTCACGCCGGAACAGGTGGCCTGGCTCGACCGGGGCTGAGGGCGCGCCCTCAGTCCATCGCCGAATCGCCGCCGCAGGGCTCGGGACGCTCGCGGCGGCCTTCTGGGCGGGCATGCATCAGCGCTGCCTGAAGGTGGCGGTTCAGGACCTTGTAGTGGTCCTGCAGCCGCTCGTCGCGGGAGGTCTGGGCGCTTCGGACGCCGTTCTGGGCGATGGACATGGAATTTCTCCTCTCAAGCTGTGCCGCTGCGCTCAGGCGCAGCGGTCTCGTCGTTCCGATTCGAAGGCGGAAGGTTCGTCGATCGGTTCATGTCCGATCGGCAGGTCCGCGAGGTCGCGGGCGCTCAGGCTCCAGAGCTCGTTCTCATTGTCATGCGTGAGCATCGGACGTGAGGCCCATTCGATGAAGGCGCGATAGAGGCCGGTGATGGTCATGTTGCTTCTCCTTGGCTTGCGCCTTCGAAGATGGGCATAGGGGAGAACGGAAGCCATCGACATGATCTCGGTCACACTTTAGAAAAACTGAATGGCGAACCCATTCAAAGTCCCGTTGAACGCCCTTCGGGCCATAGAAATTGTCGCGAGAGGCGGCCATCTCGGCGCGGCGGCCGATGAGCTCGGCGTAACGCCAGGCGCTGTAAGTCAACATCTGAAGCGGGCTGAAGAGCGGCTCGGGTTTGTCCTTTTTGAGAGAACGGCGCAGGGAATGCGGCCAACTGAGGCGCTCGCCGCGGCGCTGCCACATCTCTCAACGGGCTTTAACGCCTTGATCGACGCGGTCGCCGTGCTGGATCAGGCGCAGCGGTGCCTGCTGACGATCTCAGTGGCGCCGGCCTTCGCGGCGCGCTGGCTGGTGCCGCGCCTCGGCCGCTTCACGCGCGAAAATCCGGCCATGGAGATTCGCTTCGCGGCCAGCGCCCAGTTTGCCGACCTCCACCACAGCGACATCGACTGCGCGATACGCCTGGGTCGCGGCGACTGGCCGGGCGTCGAGCTGGAGCGGCTGCTGCCGCAGCCCTTCTTCCCGGTCGCGGCGCCGGAATGGCTGGATCGCCTCAAGACCCCCGCCGATCTCGGCCAGGTTCCGGTCCTTCATGACGAGGGCACGATGGTGGGCTGGGCCGACTGGTTCGCCGTGGTCGGTGAGCCGATGCCGAACCTCACCGGTCCACGATTCTCCGACCCGATCCTCGCGCTGGAGGCGGCGGTGGCCGGCCAGGGCGTCATGCTCGGCTGGGACATGGTGGTCGCCGACGCACTGGCGAGCGGCCGCCTCGTCCACCCGTTCGAGGGCAAGGTCTGCAGCGATCTCTTCTACTGGTTCGTCACGAGCGAACGCACGACCCGCAAACGTCCGGTTCGGATCTTCCGCGACTGGCTGAAGCGGGAACTGGCCATTCAGACGTGAACGAAACTCAGCGCGCCGCCCAGTTGAGCCCGCGTTCGAGGATCGTGCGCATCTGGGGAACGGCGAATTCCGAGGCGACGTGGCCGAGCGCGGAATAGAATACGCGGCCCTTGCCATAGCGCTTCTTCCAGACGACCGGCATGACGGCGCCGTCGATCCACGCGGCGTGATCGCCCGAGAACGTCGTCGTCGCCAGCACCTCGTTGGCCGGGTCGACATGCATGTAATATTGCTCGGAGCGATAGGCGAAGCTGGCGATGCCGGCCATCACCGGATCGTCCGGCCGTGTGACGTCGACGCGGTAGTCGATGATATCGCCGGGATGAGCGACCCACTGGCCGCCGACCATGAACTGATAGAGCGGCTCGTTCCGGAACGAATCGCCCATGCCGCCATGATAGCCGCCGAGCCCGACGCCGCCCTTCACCGCCTCGGAGAGGTTGGCGAGTTCTTCCTTGGCGATGGTCGACATGGTCACGATCGGTACGATCAGGCTCAGATCATGGATGGCCGGATCGGCGAAGGCCGCTGTCGTATTTTCGGTGCGGACATGAAAGCCGGAGGCTTCCAGCATGGCCCCAACCACTTCCGCGCCCTGGCGCGGCTCGTGTCCCTCCCAACCGCCCCAGACGATCAGCGCCTCGCGCATCCGCTCTCTCCCGTTCGAATTGCCTCGGCCGATCCTCGTTCGGCCCAACGGTCAAACGCTTGATCGCATGCGCTGTCAAGCCGCTGCCATCCGGATCGGTGATCGGCTAGAACCGAGGGCGACGAGCGCCGAGGAGCCGGGAATGGACGACTGGAACGACCGAATTCGACCGATTGAATCGGTCCTGCTTTCCGAAAACTGGGGCAAGCTGCATCGGAACGTCTTCGACTATCGCCGCTCCGATGGCACCTGGCAGCGACAGATCCGCGAGACCTATGATCGCGGCGATGGCGCGGCGGTGCTGGCCTATGATCCGGACCGCAACACGGTCCTGCTCATCCGCCAGTTCCGTTATCCTGCCTGGAAGCGCGGCCATGCCGAGCCGCTGATCGAGGTCTGCGCCGGCCTGCTGGACGCCGACGATCCCGTGACCTGCATCCGCAAGGAGGCGGAGGAGGAGATGGGCGTCACGATCGAGACGCCAGAGCGAGTCTTTGTCTCGTTCATGTCGCCAGGCAGCGTCGTCGAACAACTCCATCTCTTCGTCGCGCGCTATTCGCCGGCCGATCGCGGCGGCGATGGCGGCGGGCACGAATCGGAAGGCGAGGACATCGAGGTCCTCGAGCTTCCATTCCCCGAGGCGCTTGCCATGATCGACGACGGCCGCATCTGCGACGCCAAGACCATCATGCTGCTGCAGCATGCGGCGCTGAAGGGCCTTGTGAAGCCATAAGCGCTTCGCCCGTGAGCCCAAGGCGTGGCGCTCCGGGCACAGCCGTGAAGACGTATCGGCGATACTATCGATTTCAGCGCGGCGCCGTGTTTGACTGCGCACCGCCCCTTTCAGGATCCGGAACCTCCGACATGACCCGTCTCCCGTCGATTCTCGCCGCACTCGTCCTGGTGGCGTCCCCGCTCGCCACCGGTAGCGCCGCTTTTGCCAAGAACGCCGCGCCCGTCGCCAGGGACCCCGCCTGCAAGGCGTCGAAATGGACCCTCGCGCTTCCAGCCGGGTCGAGCGACGAATCCGCGACCATCGTTGAGACGCCGGAGAACAAGACCTGGCGCGTCGGCGTCGGCGGCCTGCCGCCCAGCGTCATGCTGGTTATCGAATACAAGAGCACCGTCGGCACCAAGGGCGAACTCGTGCTGCAATCGGGCGCCGCGCAATTCGTCGAGGGCGCGAGCGTCACGATGCATCTGCGCCGCGTCGGCGGCGAAGGTGGCAAGGCCGTCGCGGTCGCTGGCACCTATCAGGTGAAGTGCTGAAGCGGCAGCCGGAATGAAGGCCGCGGGTGGCATGGCCTAAGCCGCCCCCGCGTCATACTCCGCGCGGGCCTGGCGCACCGAGGCGTGGTGGTCGCTGGCCCAGCGCGTCAGTTCCGCCATCGGTCGCACGAGCGTGAAACCGAGCTGCGTCAGGCTGTATTCGACCTGCGGCGGGGTCGTCGGAAAGACCTTGCGGTTGACGAGGCCGTCGCGCTCGAGGCTGCGCAGCGTCACCGTCAGCATACGCTGCGATACACCGCCCACGGCTCGCTTCAGGGCATTGAATCGCATCGGCGCGGGCGCCAGCCGCAGGACCACCAGAAAACTCCACGCATCGCCGAGCCTATCCAGCACGTCGCGCACCGGACAATCGGACGCGGCAGGCAGTTCGCCCTGCGGCGTCAGGAATGCTTCCACGGAAAGCGCGCTGTCGGCGGGCATTCCGCCGTCGATCCGGCCGATCTGCTCGTTCATTCGCCCTCCGTTTCGCGGCCCCCGGATCGCGGCCTCACATTTTCAGCCCATCCGTGAGCGAGTGGTTCCGCCCATGTGCCTTGCGCCCCTTGAAATGCGTCCTTCACAGCCTCGAGTCAAGCGCCTAGTTACTATTCGTAACCATGGTGCCGGCGCTCGCTGGCTATGGGCGGACGCATCTAAGGAGATAAGAATTGAGTGACAACAAGGCGCTGTTGGTAACGGGCGCGAGCGGCCAGCTCGGTCGTCAGGTGATCGAGGCCCTGCTGGAAGCCAAGGCCGGGCCGATCATCGCCACCACCCGGGATCCCTCGAAGCTGGCTGATTTCGCCGCGCGCGGCGTCGACGTCCGTGTTGGTGACTTCAACGACCCCTCGACGCTGGCCGCGGCCTTTGCCGGTGCGGGGCGCCTGCTGCTCATCAGCACGGATGAACTCGCGACGCCCGGTCGCCGCCTCGCCCAGCATCGGGCCGCCGTCGCCGCGGCGGAAGCCGCGGGTGTTCAGCACGTCGTCTACCTCTCCGCGCCCGCGCCCTATCCGACGGCCGAATCAAGCCTGATCGGCGACCACTATTGGACCGAGCAGGCGCTGGCGGCCTCGTCGCTCGGCTGGAGCTTCCTGCGCGACCATCTCTATACGGATCTGCTGCTCATGAGCCTGCCGCACGCGGTTCAGACCGGGCAGCTCTTTTCCGCCACCGGCCAGGCTGGACGCAATTTCGTGACCCGCGCCGACTGCGCGCGAACGGCCGCCGCGGTACTCGCCTCCGATTTCGGCGGAAGGCAGATCCTCGACGTTACCGGCCCGGCGCCGCTGACCTTCAACGACCTCGCCACTCTGGCCGGCGAAATTGCCGGCAAGCCGGTCCAGCATATTGCAGTGCCGGCCGAGGGCCTGCGGCAGGGGCTAATCGGCGCCGGACTGCCGCCCTTCATGGCGGATGCGCTGGTGGCCTTCGATGTCGATGCCTCGAAGGGCTACCACGCCATCACCACCTCGGTGGTGAAGGACTGGACCGGCCGCGATCCGGTCTCGGTCCGCGACTTCCTGGAGGCCAATCGTGCCGCGCTGGTTACGGCGGCCTGATCGCGTCACTCGATGACGATGCGGGGCGGGGGGCGGACCCCCGTCCCGCCGGAAATCGCCGCCGCGATGCGCGTGGCGATGGCGCGGTAGGTTGCCGTGTGCGGGCCGTTCGGGTCGGCGGCGACGATCGGCGTTCCCGCATCGGAGGTTTCCCGGATCGCCAGTTCGAGTGGGATCTCGCCGAGGAACGATACACCAAGCCGTTCGGCCTCGTGCCGCGCGCCGCCATGGCCGAATATGTCGGACCGGGTCCCGCAATGCGGGCAGACGAAATAGCTCATGTTCTCGACGATGCCGAGGATCGGTACGTCGACCTTGCGGAACATGGCGAGCCCCTTGCGCGCGTCGATCAAGGCCAGGTCCTGCGGCGTCGAGACGATCACCGCGCCGGCGAGCGGCACCTGCTGGGCCATGGTCAGCTGTGCGTCGCCGGTTCCCGGCGGCATGTCGACGACCAGCACGTCGAGTGGCGCCCACGCCACCTCGCGCAGCATCTGGGTCAGGGCCGACATCACCATCGGCCCGCGCCAGATCATCGGCGTCTCCTCCTCGACGAGGAAGCCCATCGACATCGCCTTGATCCCGTAAGCCTCCATCGGCTTCAGCGTCCGCCCGTCCACCGTCTGCGGCTTGCCGGAAAGGCCGAGCAGCCGCGGCACCGAGGGGCCATAGATGTCGGCATCGAGCAGGCCGACTTTCAGTCCGTTCGCGGCGAGCGCCAGTGCGAGGTTGACGGCGGTGGTCGACTTGCCGACGCCACCCTTGCCCGATGCGACGGCGATGATGGCCTCGACGCCGGGAACGCCCGGCTTGCCGCTGGCGGAGGCTGCGGGGCGCGCCGTTGAACGGGGCGGGGGCGGGGCGGCAGCCGCGGAAGCGCTTCCGCCCTTCTTTTCCGCGGTCAGGATCACCAGCACGCTCTCGACGCCGGGAACCGCGCGCACGGCGGCGGCCGCCTGCTCGCGCAGCGGCTCCAATTCTCGGGCGCGCGCCGCGTCGACGGTGATCGAGAACATGACCTTGCCGCCATTGATCAGGATGTCCGAGACCAGCCCGAGCGACACCAGATCGCCCGCGCCATCCGGCCCGGGGACATTGCTGAGTCGCGAAAGGATCGATTCGCGGTCGAAAGAAGCCATGGGAAGCGCCTCGGGATCGGTGATGATGGGTGGTGAGACCGATTTGGGCCGCTGGAAGGCGGCGGAAAACGGCAGGAAACGGCTAGATGCCAACCTCTTACCGAAACCTTACCGGCAAAGCGACGATGATCCGGTGCTGTGTTGCATTTCCGTCATAGCGCCCGGAAGGGCATTCGCTATGATCGCCATTACGGAATCGAACTCAGCGGTTCCGGTTGCTTTACCGGCACCCAGGGGTGGGGGCCAAATAGGTAGTGCAGCTGAACGGGGATTTGACGGACTTCAAACGGGCCACATACAGGAACTCCTTTTCAAGGCATTCCTGAGGCGACGAGAAGAAAGAAATAGTCTCCTGGTTTAACCTTTTGGAGGTCAGGACATGAACTTCAAGACCCTTCTCCTCGGCTCTGCGGCTGCGATGATCGTTGCCGGCGGCGCTCAGGCGGCGGATCTCACGGTCGCCGAACCGGTCGACTACGTGAAGGTCTGCGACGCTTTCGGCGCCGGTTTCTACTACTCGCCCGGCACCGACACCTGCATCAAGGTCGGCGGCTACGTGAAGTTCGGTACGTCGGTTGGCAACACCGACTACGGCAACTACGTCGGCGCTTATCCGTCGTCGAACTGGTCGAACTTCTACACCGAAGTGTCGATCCAGCTGACGGCCTCGTCGGTCACCGAATTCGGTAACCTGACCGGCTTCATCGACATGCGCGCTCAGACCGGCAACACCGGCGGCTTCAACCAGTCGCTGACCCAGGCCGTGAACGCCACGACCAAGTCGGCTTACGTTGACAGCGCCTACCTGCAGCTCGGACCGTTGAAGGCTGGTTACTTCACCTCGCTCTTCGACTTCGGCCGTGGTTACACGGACACCGGCGTCTGGGGTTCGGATACCACTGCCGACCAGATCCAGCTGAACTACCAGGTCAACGGTTTCGGTCTCGCCCTCTCGGTCGAAGACCAGCGTGATCGCGGCGCTTCGGGCAACCTCGGTGGCCTGTCGTCCGCCACGTCCGTTTCCTACGCCTATGACTCGGGCACCGGCCAGTATTATCCGGTCCTGTCGACGGTCTACGCGAATGGCGGCGGCGAGAACATCCCGACCGTTATCGGCGCTGTCTCGTATGCTTCGGGCATCTTCTCGACGAAGGTCGCTGCGGCTTACACCGACATCGCTCTCGACCGTTCGGGCACGGGCACGGCTCTCGACCCCTATGATTACTCGACCCAGCAGGGTTGGGCTATCGGCGGCAACATCGAGTTCGCTCTCGACAGCTTCTCGGCTGGCGATAAGTTCACCGTCTTCGGTGCTTATGGCGACAACGCCAACTCCTTCACCGGTATCTCGGGTGGTACCTCGGTCGCTGGCCTCGCTGGCTTCGACGAGATCGGCCTCGCCGGTGTGGCTCCGGGCTCCAGCTGGAGCGCGGGTGCTTCGTACAAGCATGTTTGGACCCCCTCGGTCTGGTCGGCGATCTCGGGTGGCTACGCCTCCTATGACGGCGACGGCTACTACGACAACTCGGGCCTCGACGCCTGGCGCGTTGTTGCTTCGACCGGCTGGTCGCCCGTCAAGGGCCTGGACGTCATGCTTGACGGCCAGTACAGCAGCGTCGACGGCACGGGCTCCATCGACGATGGCGACGCCTGGGCGGTTAACCTCTGGCTGAAGCGCTCCTGGTAATTCCAGGTCCGCATCGGACGAAAAAGACCCGGCGGAGCAATCCGCCGGGTTTTTCTTTGTGTGCGGGGCAACGGCCCCTTGGCTTGCCGCGGCTTGGGCGGTGACCGGGAGAGACCCGGATCCCGCCGAGACGTCGCTCCACAGAGGGTTCGATCGAAATCGCCCGTCGATCGGTAAGGCAGGGAAGTGCGGAGCCCCTGTATTCGCACCAGTCTCCGAAGCAATCTTGCGTTCCACCCTTTTGAGGCGCCCGATCGCGGATGATCGTGTCGCGGCGGGACGTCGGTAGCCCTTGCATTCTCCCCGGTCTTGCCGGCAGGTTCGCCGCCATGGAATGGTCCGACGATGCGATCATATTGGCGAGCCGACGGCGGGGGGATTCGAGCGTCGTCCTGGAGGTGCTGACGCGTTCGCATGGCCGCCACCAGGGCCTTGTGCGCGGCGCGCGATCGCGCAGCCTCGCGGCCGTCATCCAGCCCGGCAACCGGGTCACCGCGACCTGGCGGGCGCGCCTCGACGAGCATCTGGGCCAGTTCACGATCGAGCCGCAGCGAATGCGGGCGGCGAATCTGATCGATGTTGCCGAGGTCCTGTTCACGCTGCAGGTGATGACCGGCCATATGCATCTCCTCGCCGAACGCCAGGTGCATGCCGGGCTCTTCGATGCGATGGAGACGGCGCTTGATGTGCTGGCCGGGGAAACGCGCCCGACCGTCGACGAACTCTGCGCCTTTCTGGCGCGCTTCGAACTGGCGCTTCTGGATGAACTGGGCTTCGGGCTGGATCTGGCGCGTTGCGCGCGGACGGGTTCGCGGGAAGGTCTCGCCTATGTGTCGCCGCGCACCGGACGCGCCGTCAGCCGTGAGGCCGCTATCGGCTACGAGGACCGCCTGCTGACGCTGCCGCCATTTCTCAGCGGCGGCGCGTCAAACCGTGGGCCGGAAGAACTCCTGGAAGGGCTTCGCCTGACCGCGCATTTTCTGCAGCGCGATCTCTATGGCCCGCGAGGCAGCAAGATGCCGAGCGCCCGCGATGAATTGATCGCCCGCCTCTCCGGGCGCGGCGATCGAGCCGGTGCGCGGAAGACGGGCGATCTTTCGTCTGCGACATGACGCCGGTCCGAATCAAGCGCTTGGCAAAACAACCGAAGCGTGATGGCGCGACCGGCGCCGCGTTCCCGCTGCGAAGCTGGGTGAGCCTCGCGGCGGCGCTTTAGTTCATCTTCAGAACCTGCTCACAGAAGGTCCGGACCGCGCCCGAGTAGCGCGTCGGCTCGGTGTTGACCTTCTCGTTGCACGTATTCTTGGCGACCACGAGCTGCTCGGCGGTTGGCTGCGTGGCGCCGGAGATGTCAAAGCCGAACACGTCCTCGTCCTTCACCTGCGCCTCCGCGCCGGACGTGGGGCCGCTCAGCGTCGGGGTCGTCGTCGTTGCGGCCGGCGTATTGGCGGGAGCGGGAGTGTCCTGTGCCATCAGCGGCGAGGCGGACATGGCGATCATCGCCGTTCCGAAAATCATTGCAGCAAGTCGGTTCGATTTCATCATGATTGTCCTCCGGTCAAATCGAGAACAGTGCGTAGAGATACAGCAACTGTACGATCTGGGTTGCGGCGCGAATGCCGGTGTACTGTCACCGAACTCGATATATTTCGCGCTCCGGAACCTAAACGGCTCGAAGCCGAAACTGTTCCGCAATCATTGGAGAATTATCAATCACAAAAATGGAGCGGGCTGCGAACCCATAGTCGCATCCACAGCGATAGGCCGGAGACGGAACGAAGCTGACGTCGACTCAGCGGCCGAAGCAGAAGCGCCGAACCTTCGACGAATAGCGCCAGGGCTGGACGATGATGTCCTGTGAACAGCGGTTGTTCACGGCCAGCTGCGTGCGCGGATCGAGCGATGCCTTGAACGCCATCAGCGAGGGAACATCATTGGGAATCGACGTCAGGTCGAAGCCGAAGACCTGCCAGTCGGGCAGCAGCTGCGAGTAGCCGTCATAGGTGCTACCCCCACGGGCGGATGCCGCGCTGGCCCCCATCGCGACGAGGGCGGTAACAGCCAGAAGCTTGAGCAGCGAAGATTTCATGACACATTCCTCGGAACGATCGTCCAGCCCGCTATAGCGAATCCAGTGTCGCCTGTCTTGTGTAAATGAAAGGCTCAACATCGGCACGCGCCCGCGCCGATCCGGAATCCCGAGCGTCCGTCGCGAAGATGCAACCTTGCTCCCGCATTGCTATGGTCCGCCGCGGCGGCGCCGGAATGCGGCTTCATCAGGGAAGGGAATGATCTTGCGCTATGCGATCTACTGGGCTCCGGGCGGCGAGGATGCGCTTGGACGGACGGCGACCCGCTGGATCGGCCGCGATGCGGCAACGGGTACGAGGCTTCGGCTACCGGTGGTCGATGGCGTCGAACCGGAGGCGATGGCGGCCTATCTCGCCGATCCAGCGCGCTATGGCTTCCACGCGACGCTGAAGGCGCCGTTCCGCCTGGCCACGCGTCGCAGCGAATCGGAGCTCATCGAGCATTTCGACGATTTCGCCCGCCGTTCGGCGCCGATCGCCATTCCCGAGCTGGTCATCCGCAGGCTTGGCCGTTTCTTCGCCTTCGTGCCGAACGAGCCGGTCGCCGAGCTGGATCGCTGGGCCGGCGAGATCGTTGAAGCCTTCGAGCCGTTCCGCGCCCCGCTTACCGACGGCGAACTGGCGCGCCGGCGCGCTTCCGGCTTGACGCTCGGCGAGGACGCCCATCTCGTGCGCTGGGGCTATCCCTATGTTTTCGATGCGTTCCGCTTCCACATGTCGCTCACCGGCAAGGTGCCGCGCGAGGACGCCGAAGCGGTCGACGCGGCCGCGAGACGGCATTTCGCCGATTTTGACGCGAGGCCCTATCGCCTCGACAATCTGGCGATCTTCGTCGAGCCAGAACCCGGCGCTCCCTTTGCCATGCTTCGCAGTGCGCCGCTCGGCGGCTGAGCGATCAGAGCGCGTTTGATAATGGACGGTTAGGCGGCGTTGCCTTACGATTTCGGAGAGGCCGCAACGCGGGTTCCCTCGTCCTACGGGTATGGGGTTCGGCAAGCTGGGCGGCAGTTCGTCTTGGGGGATTGGCTATGAAATCGATCGTGCTCGCAGGCGCAGTGGCTCTGGCTCTGCTGCCGTGTGCCGCGATGGCGGATGGTGGACGGCTCACGGGCTTGCCCGCCGTGCTCCTTGGCGGCGCGGCGGCCGAAGGCACACAGCATATTCTGCCGCAGCCGCCGGTGACGGCGGTCTCTGCCGGCGGCACATCCGTCGTGCTCGGCCAGACGCCGCTTCAGGATGTCGCCACGGCGCTGGGCGGCACGATCGCGAGCGCCAGCGACGGCAGCGAGCAGGCGGCTTGGCTCTGCTACACCGCCAAGATTGGCGGGCAGCCGAGCTATATCTGGTTCGTCGCCAACGGAACGACCGCTGCGAACGGCAAGGTCAATCTGGTCGGCGGCAATTTCGTCAGCGCCGGCAAGGGCGAGCAGCCCTGCGGCACGCCGAAATCGAGCCTCGATTCGATCGATTTCTCCGTTCCGGGCCTCGGCGCCAGCGAAGCGGATCTCCAGGGCCGCTTCGGCACCGTCTCGGCTCGCTATGGCTATGTCGCCTATACGAACCAGGACGGCTCGTCCCTCGACAACCTCAACTACCTGATCCAGAACGGCGTCGTTACGGGGATTGCCGCGACGCGCATCGGCGCCCCCTGACCGGCCTCAACCCGCATCCTCCGCCGGCAGGGGCCGCGGTCGCCTTTCCCCGTCGATCGCGACGAAGGTGAAGGTCGCATGCGTGACCTTATCGATCGCGTCGCTGACGCGGTTGCGCCGCCAGGCCTCGACATAGACCCGCATCGATGAGCGACCGGAGGAGACGATCTTGCCATAGATCGTCACCTCGTCGCCCACGGATACCGGGCTCAGAAACGACATGCCGTCGACCGCCGCGGTCACGGTGCGGCCGCGTGCCCGCCGCGTCGCGATGGTCGAGGCGCCAAGGTCCATCTGCGACATCAGCCAGCCGCCGAAAATATCGCCGGCCGGGTTGGTGTCATGCGGCATGGCGATGGTGCGGATCACCGGCACGGTGGTGTGGTCGGGGTTGAGCTCAGGCGCAGGGATTTTGTCGCTGTCGGATGTCACGTTGGCTTCCTGATGAGGATCGGGCGACGTGACTATACCGCGCCGCGCGGCGCGCGCACGACCTGCCCGCGCAAAGGAGCCGTCCCCGCTCGTCAGAGCTCGGCCGGCAGGCCCTTGCGAAGGCGCAATTGCTGCAGCGGCGGGATCGTCTCATACATGTGGCGGTCCAGCCGGTCCCAAAGTATGCCGCATTCAGGCTTGTGCGGCGCGGCCACGGGGATCGTCCGCGTCGGCGTGAAGATGACGTCGGCGACGCTGTCGAAGATCTCGGGCGTCAGCTTTTCGTCCAGAACCTGGCAATCATGCACGACGGCCGCGACCGGCGAGGTTCTGTCGATACGGGCGAGTTCATGCAGCATGCCCCATTCGGCATCGAAGAAGCCGTGCCCCTTGCCGAAGCGGACGCCCTCATGGTTGATTGCGCCGGTGCCGGTAACGAGATAGTCCACCCGCGGCAGCGCCGCGACGGCTTCGATGTCGAGCGGCTTCGCCACCCGCTCCATGCCGTCCAGCGTCGCGGCATAAAGATAGAGATCGGCCGGGATAGCGGCCGGATCGAGCAGCCAGAAGCCGCGGCGGATACCATAGGTCGTCATCAGCACGCGCTTGCCGTCGAGCATCGCCTGGTGGCGGAGCCGCTCGATGCAATTGTCCGGCGCGATGAAGAGCAGTTCGGCGCGGCGGTAGAATTCATGGTCGGTCAGCCGCTGACAGGCCGCCTCGCCGCCATCGAAATCCGCGATGAACTCGCCGAAATCATAATGGAAGCGGCTGTCGGCGACCGCGACTTTCATCAGCTCGGTCCAGACGCGTTCGCGCACCGATTGCTTCTCATCCATGGCGGTTCTCCTGCTTTTCTTGGATTCGGGTTGGCGGAGGAGGGCGGCGTCAGCCCATGCCCATCCGCTTGAGGGTGATGTCCTCGACCAGCGAGACGACGATGTAGAAGAAGATGGCGACCAGCACCGAGACGACGGCGACCGACCAGATCATGCCGTAGTCGAGATAGCCGCGGGATTGGTTGAGCAGGTTGCCGAGCCCGGTTCCGGTCGCCAGCCATTCGGCGATCATGACGCCCAGCAAGGCGCGCGGCGCGGAGAGCCGGGCGGCGGCGAAGAGATAAGGCAGGGCGGCGATGGCGCCGACGAGACGGATCTCGCTCCACCAATTGCCGCCATAGGCGCGTGCGACGTCGAGCGCGCTCTTCGGCACGAGGGCGAGGCCCTGCGCGATCGTGACGAAGGCCGGGAAGAAGGTCACGGAGACCGTGATGACGATCATCACGCCTGTTCCGCGCCCGAACAGCAGCACGAGCAGCGGCGTCAGCGCCACCAGCGGCATGGTTTGCGTGACGAGCGCGATCGGCAGCAGGATGCGGCGGACGGCGGCGAAGGATTGCGACAACACGGCGAGGATGAAGGCGAAGGCGATGCCGGCCGCCATGCCGACCAGCGCCACGGGTATCGTCTCCCAGAGCGCGGCGCCGAGCTTCGCGCGGGCGAGCGGCGCGGTCTCGGCCGTGAAGAGATAGGCGAGGATCGCGGCCGGTGTCTTAGCGATCATCTCCGGCAGTCCGGCGACCAGCCACCACCAGAGCGCCAGAGGCAGCAACGCGGCGAGGGCGATCATCGCGGCGCGCGGCCAGCCACGGTCGAATACGCCCGGCGCGCCGATATTGGGCATGGCCGAGGCGGGCATGGTCACGGATCGCGCTTCGCCGGTCGCCCGTAGCGCCAGGAAGGCGAAGGCGGCATAGGCGAGCGCCGCGATCGCGGTCGCGGTGAGGCCGATGCCCCAAAGGCGGGCGGGGTCGGCGCGGCCGAGCGAGCCGAGCAGATAGGCGCCGAGACCCCAGCGTCCGCCGCCGCCGAATTCGGCCAGGATGGCGCCGAGCACGGCGCCGGGCGCGGCGATCCGGAGGCCGCCGAGAATGGCGGGGAGGGCGCTGCGAAGCTGCACGAGCTTCAATATATCGAGCCGGGTGCCGCCATAGGCGCGCACGACGTCGACGGCGCGGGCGTCGATCCGCGTCAGGCCGAGCACGGTCGCGGTCATCGTGGGGAAATAGCAGGCCAGCGCCGCGAGCAGGATGCGCGCCGTCGTTCCATCCAGCGTCACGACCAGGAGCGGTACCACCGCGATCGGCGGCATGGCGAAGAGCGTGATGTTGATGCCGCGTGCCAGCAGCGAGGACGCCGGCACCATGACGAAGAAAATACCGGCGGCGAGCGCGACCAAATTGCCGATGATGAAGCCGATCGATGCGGTCGAGAGCGTCGCCGCCACGTGATGCGGATAATCATGGAAATCCGCGATGAAGCGGACCGCGATCTCGCTCGGTGCCGGTAGCGCGCCATGGGCGACCAACTTGAATCGGCCAAGGATCTCCCAGACGGCGAGCAGGATGGCGATGTCGATGGCAGCGCGCCGACTCATGGGGCGCCTCCGCTCATCAGCTTGCCGGCGATCACGTCGGCGAGCGCGTGGAAGTGCGGATCGGAGAAGATCTCGGGCGTGCGCGGACGCTCCAACGGGATGTCGATAATCGAGACGATCCGCCCCGGCCGGCTCGCCATCACCACGACGCGGTCGGCCAGGAAGACCGCCTCGTCGATGCCATGCGTGACCAGCAGCGTCGTCGAGCGCGATTCGAGCCATATGCGCTGAAGCTCGATGTTCATCTGGCGGCGGAGGATCTGGTCGAGCGCGCCGAAGGGTTCGTCGAGGAACAGCACCGACGGATCGGTGACGAGGGCGCGAGCAATGGCGACGCGCTGGCGCATGCCGCCCGAAAGCTGCGCCGGCAGCGCCGTCTCGAATCCCTTGAGGCCGACGAGGTCGATTAGCGCGGCGATGCGCGGCGCCGCCTGTTTGCGCGAGCGACGCAGCACGTCGAGGGGCAGGGCGATATTATCGCTCACGGAGCGCCAGGGGAGGAGCGCCGCGTCCTGGAAGGCGACGCCGGTAATGCCGCGTCGCACGGCGTCGGAAGGCGGGGCTCCGCCGATCGTGACGTCACCGCTGTCGGCCATATCGAGACCAAGCGCGAGGCGGAGCAGCGTCGACTTTCCGCAGCCCGACGGACCGATGATCGCCGTGAACGAGCCGGGCGGACAATCGAGCGACACGCCATCCAGCGCCACGAAGGCCTCGCCCTTGAGGCCGAAGCTCTTGCGCACGTCGGCAAGGCGGATGTCGCTCGATGTCATGACGGGATTCCGTGGGAGGTAAAGAAGGGCGACCGCCCCAAGACGGCCGCCATCCGGCTATGTCGCTGGATCAGATCTCTGCCAGCAGCGAGGCGTCGAAAGCGTCCTTGGTCGCCTTGATGCCGACCGCCTGCAGGGCAGCGACATTCTTCTCGATGCCGTCCTCGGTCAGCGCGAAGATGCCTGCCGGCGTCTCGATCAGCGGCTTCTGCGCGGTGTTGAAGAAAATCTCGTTCTCGATCGTGCGGCCGGTGCCGGCGAACCAGGTCTTCTCGAACTGCGGCGGATAGAGAGCCGGGTCCTTGAGGTTCTCCACCCAGCCCTTGCGACTGGCGCGCAGCCAGGCGACCAGTTCCTTGCGCTTGGTTTTCAGCGTCTCTTCGGTGACGACGACGGTGTCGTTGTAGATGGTGAAGCCGAAATCATAGAGCAGGAAGGAATGCGCCTCCTCACCCTTCAGCTTGATCGTGTAGGGGACGTTGGTGGTGAAATCGAGCGAGGCGTCGATCTCGCCGGCCAGAAGCGGCGTCGGATCATATTCGTAAGGGACGATCTTCACCTTCGATCGGTCGATGCCCGAGATCTTGAGCGCCGCCTCGACCGAGATGACATTGACCGGCGGGACCGCCAGCGTCTTGCCTTCGAGGTCGGCCAGCGTCTTGACCGGGTTCTTGGCCAGCGAGACGATGCCGATCGGGTTCTTCTGGTACTGCGCGCCGATGATCTTGAACTTGGCGCCCTGCTCGGTGATCGCCTTGATCGTCGTGTCGGGCGTCGTCAGCGCGATATCGGCCTTGCCGGCGATGAGCGAGCTTTCCGGGATCACGTCCGGGCCGCCGGAGAGATAATTGAGCTCCAGCCCCTCGTCCTTGTAATAGCCCTTGTCGATCGCGACGAAATAGCCGGTGAATTCGGCGTCGTTGATCCACGAGGCCTGGAAGTTGAGCGGCGAGGCCGCCGAAGCGCTGCGTGAGCTGGCGGAAAGGAAGCCCGCCGCGGCGGTGGCGCCGGTGAGCGCCAGGAAGCGGCGCCGGTTCATCGAGATTGACATGTCATCCCTCCGTTGATCATCGGCTTCAGCGGACCAGCCCGCGGAAGCGTTGCAGTTCCTTCAGTGGTGGTATGGCTTCGATCCGGTCCGGATCGAGCGTGTCGAAGCGAATGCCGCGCGGCCTCGGGGGTCGGTTCGGAATGTCGACGCTGCGAGTGGGCGTCACGATCGTATCGACCAGCACATCCTCGGGCGATGGATAGAGCCGCTCCTCGACGAGCTGGACATCATGAACGAGCGCTACCACTGGCGTCGCGTCGTCGACGACGCCGATCTCGCTGAAAAGGCCCCATTCGATGGCGAAATAGACATGCCCGCGGCCGAAGCGGATACCCTCGGCCGAGATCGCCGAGGCGCCGGTCAGGAAGACGTCGAAGCGCCCGCGCTCGGCGATTTCCTCAAGTCCGATCGGCCGGCCGAAGGCCTCCAGCCCGTCGAGATGGGCGGCGAAGGCGATAGCGGCGGCCGGAACACTGCCGCCCTCGATCAGGCGGAAGCCGCGATGGATATTGTAGGTCGGCACGATCAGCGTGACCCCGGCGGCGATCAGCCGGCGGCGGGCCTCGATCAGCGAATTGTCTGGCGTCGCGAACACGAGCCGCGCCGAAGCGACGGCTTCCAGCGCGAAGAGCCGGTCGGTCGCCGCGTCCGAGCCCTCGAAATCGGGAATGAACTCCGAGAAATCAAAATGGAAACGGCTGTCGGCCCGCGCCACTTCGGCGAGGCGCGACCAGATCTTCTGGCGGACGATCCTGGTTCTCGACATGGCCGGCTCCGAAATCCCGCCACTTGACGGCAGTGAAGCGATGAAACAATTGTTTCAGGAAACTGAAACAATTGTCACGCGCAATTTCGCGCCACGCCTGCCCGGAGTTTCAGCAGCGGCGATATGGACGCCGCGGCGGGCCATCGGCATGCTGCCGGCGCACTACCGATTGATGGAACCATGTCGACCCGTCTGGCCCTGCGCATTCAGGAGCGTTTCGAAAAGCTCTCCCCCAGCGAAAGGAAGCTTGCCGCCTTGCTGCTGGAGCGGCAGGACGACGTGCTGACCTATTCAGCCACCGAAATGGCCGAACTCGCCGGCACCTCCAAGGCGACGGCGGCGCGGCTGTTCCGCTCGCTCGGCTACAGCGATTTCAACGAGGTACGCCTGCAGGCGCGCGAGGAGCGCAATCGTACCGCTCCCTTTGAGCAGCGTCGCGCGGTGACGCCCGAGCCGGCGGGCTCGCGCTCGATCAGCAATCATCTCCAGGCCGAGATGACAGCGCTGACGCGGACCTTCGAGGCGCTGCGCTCCGATCGGCTGGCGCTGGCGGCGCGGCTCGTCGCCGAGGCGCCGCGCGTCTGGCTGCTCGCTTTCGGGCTCGACGAGGGGTTGGCGCGCTCGGCTCGGCTTCAATTTGCCCGCCTGCGGCCGGATGTGCAGCTTCTGGCGCTCCAGCCCGGCAATTGGGGCGAGGACCTTGCCATGACCGGGCCGCGCGACGCGCTGCTGCTGTTTCTCTCCGGCGAGCGGCCGCGCGTGCTGAAGCCGATGCTGGACTATGCCCGCACCACGCGCATGCAGGTGGTCGCCGTCAGTGACCAGGCGCTGGCGGCCTTCGCCGCGCGCTATGCCGCTGTGGTGCTGCCCTGCCACGCCGCCTCGCCTGCGTCTGGTGCCGCCAGCGCGACCATGGCCAGCATGACTCGCCTACTCGCCGCCGCCGTCGAAGAGCGGATCGGCGCCGCGGCAACCCAGCGCTCGGACCTTATCGCCGAGATCGACGAAGAACTCGATCACCTGGAATAGGCCCCAACGAAAAGAGGCCGCGCGATGCGCGGCCTCTCGTTTTCCCTGGAAGGTGTTTTTTGGCTTAGGCCGCGGCGGAAACCGCCAGCGGAACCTCGGAGATCGTCTTCAGGATCTGCGAAGCGATCTGGTAGGGGTCGCCTTGCGAGTTCGGGCGGCGATCCTCAAGATAGCCCTTGTAGTCGTTCTTGATGAACGAATGGGGCACACGGATCGAGGCGCCGCGGTCTGCCACGCCGTAGCTGAACTTGTTCCACGGCGCCGTCTCGTGCTTGCCGGTCAGGCGCTTGTCGTTGTCGGGACCGTAGACCGCGATGTGGTCCATCAGGTTCTTGTCGAACGCGGCCATCAGCTTCTCGAAATAGTCCTTGCCGCCGATTTCGCGCATGTACTTGGTCGAGAAATTGGCATGCATGCCCGAGCCGTTCCAATCCGTGTCGCCGAGCGGCTTGCAGTGGAACTCGATGTCGACGCCATACTTCTCGGTGAGGCGGAGCAGCAGGTACCGGGCCATCCAGACTTCGTCGGCGGCCTTCTTGGAGCCCTTGCCGAAAATCTGGAATTCCCACTGGCCCTTCGCCACTTCGGCGTTGATGCCTTCGTGGTTGATGCCGGCTTCGAGGCAAAGGTCGAGATGCTCCTCGACGATCTCACGGGCGACATCGCCGACATTGCTGTAGCCGACGCCCGTGTAATACGGACCCTGCGGAGCCGGATAGCCGGCCGTGGGGAAGCCGAGCGGACGGCCGTCCTTGTAGAAGAAATATTCCTGCTCGAAACCGAACCAGGCGCCCTCGTCGTCGAGGATGGTAGCGCGCTTGTTGGACGGATGCGGCGTGACGCCATCGGGCATCATGACTTCGCACATGACCAGGGCGCCATTGGTGCGCGCGGGGTCGGGATAGATCGCGACCGGTTTCAGCACGCAATCCGAGCTGCGGCCTTCGGCCTGCATCGTGGAGCTTCCATCAAAGCCCCAGAGCGGCAGTTCGGCGAGCGTCGGGAACGTTTCGAATTCCTTGATCTGGGTCTTGCCACGCAGGCTGGGAACCGGCGTGTAGCCGTCGAGCCAGATATACTCGAGCTTGAATTTCGTCATCTAGATCTCTCAAAGCTGGGGACGCGGCAGGTAGCAACGTTCCGAACTGTCCGGCGCGCGAAAGGGGCTACCTGTCGCGACTGCACCTAGCTTAGCATTTTGCATGCCATGCAGGCGTGCTTCGGCCGGCGACGCGACGGACGCGTCGTCGCACCCCTTCGTAGCGATGCCCGGCGCGGGCTGAAATCCGCCCACCGCCTTTTGGACGGGCAGGGCACCGATCCGTTCAATTGGCCCGGCCGGCGATGGCCTTTTTCAGCAAACTGGCGACGCGCCGGGCGGCTGCGTGCTGATACAGCGCATGGCAGGGGCCAAATTTGCGGAAATTGTAGGCATTTGCACATTTATTGGATAGCGCGGGGTCGAATTGGGTGTGTCGCGTGTTATATGTATGTCGAACGCCGCGCGTCGCGTGGCCGACGAATGGAGTGACCAACGTGAACAGGACAGAGCAGAGGGAGTCGGCAACGATCATCCCGTTCCCCGTCCGGACGCGTGCGGACGCCTCGCGCCAGCCTTACATCGTCGAAGACCTGCCGGTCGTCGATTCTGCGTCCTGGTATCACGAGGCCGCCATGCGCGAAGACGAAGGCGCCACCCCACACTGAGCGTGGGTTGCCTTTCGACTTCCGGTCGGCCGGGTCGCCCCGAATACGGGGCCCGGACATCATCACAAGGGGCCGGCACGGCGACGTGTCGGCCCTCTTTGTTTTGTCCCTGCGCCTCCGTCAATCACGGGTTTGCGGGGGCTGCCCCCAATTCAGGTGGCGGCGCGGCGTCAAAGCTCCCCGTTTCGATTGTCACGCGCGTGCCGCTTCGGAACGATCGGATTGCTGCCTCGGCGATCATCAACGCCCGGCGGCCGGCTCGAGCATGCACCGGCGGCGGCGAGCCGGCCCGCAAAGCGGCAATCACCGCGCCCATATGGTGATCGAAAGTCTGGTAGAAGCTGCGGTCGCGGTCGTTGAAATAGCCGGCCTGCCAGACTTCGGCCGTCTCGCTCCCATGCGGATTGAAGGTGTAGCGGCGTACCGTGTCCTCGATCACCAGCCGGCCCGTGGTCCCGCTGACCTCGACCCGGTGCGTATCGGGATACGCATAGGATGTGTCGTAGGAGCCGATGAGGCTGCCGACGGCACCGTCACGGAAATGCAGCGCCAGCGCCATCGACCGGAACGTGCCGGGGGCCGTCATGTCGGTCAGTTCGGCCATCACGGAATCGATCGGCCCGCACAGGAATTCGAGCATGTCGAAGCCGTGGCACTGCGTCTCGATCAGATTGTTGAACGCGTGGCTGAGGCCGCCTTCGCCGCCGAAGCGCCAGCTGGCAAAAACGATCCGGCCGAGCCGTCCGGAGGCGATCGCCTGCTTGGCCATCACGGCCGGGCGCGCATAGCGATGGTTGAAGTTGATGGCGAAGAAGACGCCGCGCCGTTCGGCCTCCGCGATCAGCCGGTCGGCCTCGTCGCTGACGAAGACAAGCGGCTTTTCGACGAAGAGCGGTACACCGGCCTCGATAATCTCCATCGTGGCGGCAAAATGCGCTTCGTTCGGCAGGGAAACGCAGACAAGATCGGGCGCTTCGGCGGCGATCATCGCCGCAATGCTCGTATAGCCCCGAACCCCGAATGCAGCCGCTCGCGCAGCCACCTTCTCCGCCGAGCGCCCCACGACGGAGGTGAATTCCACGTCGTCTCGGGCGGCGAGCACGCGCGCGTGCTGCAGCCCCCAATTGCCGGCGCCGACGACCGACACCCGGATCCGCCTGTCCTCTGCCATTCGGCTCCCCTCCCAAGAAGCTGGATCGCATAAAAAAGCCCGGATGAGGCAGTGCCAGCATCCGGGCTTCTTCTTTATACTACGGCTTCGAACTAGACCGAATAGTACATCTCGAACTCGATCGGGTGCGGCGTCATTTCATACGCCATCAGCTCTTCCCACTTGAGCTCAATATAGCTCTCGATGAAGTCCTTCGAGAACACGTCGCCGGCCGTCAGGAATGCGCTGTCCTTGCGGAGGCTCTCGAGCGCTTCGCGCAGCGAGCCACAGACCGTCGGGATCTTCTTCAGTTCCTTCGGCGGCAGGTCGTAGAGGTTCTTGTCCATCGCCTCGCCGGGATGGATCTTGTTCTTGATGCCGTCGAGTCCGGCCATCAGCATCGCCGCGAAGGCGAGATACGGATTGGCGGTCGGGTCGGGGAAGCGGACCTCAAGGCGCTTGGCCTTGGGCGAGGTCGTGTAGGGGATGCGCACCGAAGCCGAGCGGTTGCGCGCCGAATAGGCGAGCAGCACCGGCGCCTCATAACCCGGGACCAGACGCTTGTAGGAGTTGGTCGACGGGTTGGTGAAGGCGTTGAGCGCCTTGGCGTGCTTCAGGATGCCGCCGATATAATAGAGGCAGGTCTCGGAGAGGTCGGCGTACTGGTTGCCGGCGAAGACCGGCTTGCCGTCCTTCCAGATCGACTGGTGGCAATGCATGCCCGAGCCATTGTCGCCGAACACCGGCTTCGGCATGAACGTGGCCGTCTTGCCATAGGCCTGCGCGACATTGTGGATCGCGTATTTGTAGATCTGCAGATGGTCGGCGACCTTGGTCAGCGGCGCGAACTTGATGCCGAGTTCGTGCTGGGCCGAAGCGACCTCGTGATGATGCTTCTCGACGGCGACGCCCATCGCGGCCATCTGGGCGAGCATTTCGCCGCGCAGATCCTGCTGGCTGTCGATCGGCGGGACGGGGAAATAGCCGCCCTTCTTCTTCACGTGATGGCCGAGATTGCCGCCATCATAATCCGTGTCGGTATTGGTGGGCAGTTCGGGATCGTCGATCCTGAAGCCGGTATTGTACGGATCGACCTTGTACTTGACGTCCGAGAAGATGAAGAACTCGGCTTCCGGTCCGAAATAGACCGTATCGCCGATGCCCAGCTGCTTCATATAGGCTTCGGACTTCTTCGCGATCGCGCGCGGATCGCGGTTGTAGCTCTCGCCGGAGATCGGGTCGATGATGTCGCCGACGAGAACGAGTGTGGTCTGCGCGAAGAAGGGGTCAATGAAGGCGCTGTCCGGGTCGGGAATCAGCGTCATGTCCGACTCGTTGATCGCCTTCCATCCGGCGATCGAGGAGCCGTCGAAGGCAGTGCCTTCGGCGAACATCTCCTCGTCGACCATGCCGACGTCGAACGTGACATGCTGCCACTTGCCGCGCGGATCGGTGAAGCGCAGGTCGACATACTTCACGTCCTGATCCTTGATCAGTTTCAGGACGTCCTTGGCCGTCTTCATAACGCGTTTCCTTCCATCAGATGGCTCGTGCCGTAGCCGGCATCAAGGCTGAAGATGGCAGCCGTCAGCACGAAAGGAAAGGCGCACCAACGCTGCAAGCGCCGGTGATAATCAAGGAACTAGATCGCGTCCAGCCCGCTTTCGCCGGTACGGATTCGCACGGCCTCCTCGATATTGGAGACGAAGATCTTTCCGTCGCCGATCCTGCCCGTCTGCGCCGCCTTGCGGATGGCGTCGACGGCCCGCTCGACGAGGTCGTCGCCCAGGACGATCTCGACCTTCACCTTGGGGAGGAAATCCACGACATATTCCGCGCCGCGATAGAGCTCGGTGTGGCCCTTCTGGCGCCCGAAGCCCTTGGCTTCCGTGACCGTGATACCCTGGAGGCCGACTTCCTGCAGCGCTTCCTTCACTTCATCGAGCTTGAACGGCTTGATGATCGCTTCGATCTTTTTCATTGCCTCCGCATCTCCGAATGCTTGCCTGAGGGCCGAGCGGCCGGCCTTCCGCCACGCTTGCTTGCAGGCTCCGTGCCACTATGGAGCCGTGTACCTACCTGCGCCGAAACGCCGGAAAATTGGGCTATCGTCTGTCTGGATCTGTTCCAGCGCCACTGAAGCGCGAGGAACGCGGAGCAATCAATAGGCAAATGCACAAAAGATCGACAAATCTCCAAGCTACGTCGCCGCATGGTTGCGGCATGGGCTATGCTCCGATGTGCTTTCCTCAAGCTTGAGCCAGCCATGGAATTGTTGACGCCCGACGAAATGGCCGAAGCCGACCGTCGCACCATCGCCGGCGGAATGGCGGGCTATGAACTGATGAAGACGGCCGGACGGGCCGTCGCCGACGTCGTCGCCCGCGCCCCGCTCGGCACCCGCGTCGCGATTGCCTGCGGGCCGGGAAACAATGGTGGTGACGGCTTCGTCGCAGCCCGCATCCTCGCGGCGCGCGGCTATCGCGTCGAGCTCGGCCTGCTTGGTGCGCGGGAGCGGCTCAAAGGCGATGCGGCGCTCGCCGCCGCTGACTGGACGGGTCCCGTCCTGCCGCTTGGCGATCTCGATCTTGTGAACGCCGGCATCATCG
Source organism: Kaistia algarum (assembly GCF_026343945.1). Classification (NCBI taxonomy): domain Bacteria; kingdom Pseudomonadati; phylum Pseudomonadota; class Alphaproteobacteria; order Hyphomicrobiales; family Kaistiaceae; genus Kaistia; species Kaistia algarum. The sequence continues at coordinate 163,318 of NZ_JAPKNJ010000001.1, read as the reverse complement.
TCGATGCGCTTTTTGGCGCGGGCCTTGACCGCGATCTGGAAGGCGAGGCGGCGCGGACGGTGGGGGCGATCAACGCCGCGCCCGCCCCTGTCATTGCCGTCGACCTGCCGAGCGGCATTCACGGTCGCACCGGCGCAGTGCTGGGCATCGCCGTCCGTGCCGACGAAACGGTCACCTTCTTCCGGCCCAAGCCAGGTCACCGGCTGATACCGGGCAGAGCCCATTGCGGCCGGCTGACGATCGCTCAGATCGGAATTGAGGACAGCGTGCTCGATTGGATACGGCCCCGCGCCGCCGAGAACCGCAAGGAGGCTTGGCTGCCGGCCTTTCCCGTTGCTCGCACAGACGGCCATAAATATGACCGCGGCCATCTCGTCGTGGTCTCCGGCGGCATGCTCCACACCGGCGCCGCGCGCATGGCCGCCCGTGCCGGCCTCAGGGTGGGTGCCGGCCTCGTCACGATCGCCTCGCCGCCCGACGCGCTTGCCGTCAACGCGGCCCATCTCACCGCGATCATGCTGCGGCGGATCGAGGGTGCCGCCGGCCTGCGCGACCTGCTCGCCGACAAGCGCTTCAACGTCGTCGTTGCCGGCCCGGCGCTGGGGACGGGCGAGCCCACCGTGGAACTGATCGAAGCCGCGCTGGCGACCGAGGCGGCGCTGGTGCTCGACGCTGACGCGCTCACGGCCTTCCGCGACACTCCCGATCGGCTCTTCCGTGCCATCCAGGCGCGTTCGGCGCCGGTGGTGCTGACGCCGCATGACGGCGAGTTCGCCCGTCTCTTCCCCGATCTCGCCGGCGAGCCGGGCAAGCTCGATCGCGCCCGCGCCGCGGCCGGGCGATCGGGCGCCATCCTTCTTCTCAAGGGCGCCGATACAGTGGTCGCCCATCCGGATGGCAGGGCAACCATAGCCGACAACGCGCCCCCCTTTCTCGCCACCGCCGGCTCGGGCGATGTCCTTGCCGGCATGATCGGCGGGCTCATGGCGCAGCACATGCCCGCCTTCGAGGCAGCCAGCGCCGCTGTCTTCCTGCATGGCGAGGCGGGCAATATGCGGGGTAGGGGACTCATCGCCGAGGACCTGCCCGAAGCGTTGCCCGAAGTCCTCCGTCGGCTTTTCGATTGACCGCGCGGGCTTGGATGCTATAGAGGCGGCGCCTTGGACAGAGTCCGGCCACAAGGCCTGTTCCGGCGGTCGGCGGTCGCGGGCGTGGTGGAACTGGTAGACACGCTGGATTTAGGTTCCAGTGGCTCGCGCCATGGGGGTTCAAGTCCCTCCGCCCGCACCAGCGCCCGCGTAAGAAGAGAACGACGGCGCCGGCTAGACGCCAACCAACAAACGGACCGATACGAGAAAGCGCTGAAAATGCAGGTGACCGAGACCCTCAACGAGGGCCTGAAACGTGAAATCCAGATCGTGGTCCCCGCGACCGAGCTCGACAGCCGTCTCTCTGCTCGTCTTGAGGAGATGAGGGGCCAGGTGAAGCTCAACGGCTTCCGTCCCGGCAAGGTCCCGACGGCCCATCTGCGGCGCCTCTACGGCAAGTCGGCCATGGCCGAGATCGTCCAGGACGTTCTGAACGAGAACGCCCGCAAGACGCTTGAGGAGCGCGGCGAGCGCGCCGCCATGCAGCCGAGCTTCGAGCTGCCCGAGAGCGAGGACGAGACCGTCGAGATCCTCTCCGGCAAGCGCGATCTTGCCTACAAGATGACGTATGAGATTCTGCCGGCGTTCACGCTGGGCGAATTGAGCGGCATCAAGATCGACCGTCCGGTCGCCGGGGTGACGGATGAGGAAGTCGACACCGAGGTCAACAAGCTGGCCCGCGATTCGAGCGAGTACAGCCCGAAGGAAGGCGCCGCCGAGACGGGCGACCGCCTGACCATCTCCTATGTCGGCAAGATAGACGGCGAGCCCTTCGAGGGCGGCGCCGACGAAAACGGCATGGTTCAGATCGGATCGGGCCGTTTCATTCCCGGCTTCGAAGACCAGCTGATCGGCGCCAAGGTCGGCGATGAGCGCGTGCTGAACGTGACCTTCCCCGAGGATTACGGTTCCAAGACGCTCGCCGGCAAGGCCGCGACCTTCGACGTCGTCGTCAAGGAAGTCTCTTCGCCGGTGGCTGTCACGGTCGATGACGAATGGGCGAAGAAGTTCGGCATCGAATCGCTGGAAAAGCTCCGCGAGACGATCCGCGAGCAGATGCAGGGCCAGCTCAACGTGGCGACGCGCACCAAGATCAAGCGCCAGCTGCTCGACCAGCTCGACGAGCGCCACACCTTCGAGCTGCCGCCGACCATGGTCGAGCAGGAATTCCAGAACGTCTGGAACCAGGTGACGCAGGACCTCGAGCGTTCGGGACGCAGCTTCGCCGACGAGGAAACGACGGAAGACGCAGCCAAGGCGGATTATCGCAAGATCGCCGAGCGCCGCGTCCGCCTCGGTCTGGTGCTCTCCGAGATCGGCGAGAAGAACCAGATCCAGGTGACCGACGAGGAAGTCCAGAAGGCGCTTGTCGACCGGATCCGCCAGTATCCGGGCCAGGAGAAGCAGGTCTACGACTTCTACAAGGAAAATCCCGAGGCGCTCGCCAGCCTGCGCGCCCCGATCTTCGAGGAGAAGGTCGTCGACCATCTCCTGACCCTTGCCGACATCACCGACCGCACTGTCTCGCGCGAGGAGCTGTTCAAGGACGACGAGGAAGACGCCAAGGTCTGAGCCGCGGCTCGTTCTACCTGATACAGCATGGCCGCGCTCGTCGCGGCCATGCTCGTTTCAAAGCTCCGCTGCGGAACGTTTTACGCCGGCTATGCGGCGCTTGGGAGGGTTCACCCTGTTACTCGGGATACCCACCCCTTTCGAAGCCGGTCGACCTACCATATGTATGGCTCTGCAATGCCCCGGGAATCGGTCATTCCGAGTGAGGTCGGCCGGGGCGATGACATTAGACCTGTGGCAAGCTGACGTCGCCGAAGGAAGATCATGAAAGACCCAGTCGACCTCTATATGAACACGCTCGTGCCGATGGTGGTCGAGCAGACCAATCGCGGCGAGCGCGCTTACGACATCTATTCGCGCCTGCTCAAAGAGCGCATCATTTTCATCACGGGTCCTGTCGAAGATTATATGTCGACGCTCGTATGCGCGCAGCTCCTCTTCCTCGAGGCCGAGAACCCGAAGAAAGAGATCGCGATCTATATCAATTCGCCGGGCGGCGTAGTGACGTCGGGCCTCGCGATCTACGATACGATGCAGTTCATCAAGCCTGCCGTGTCGACCTTGTGCATCGGCCAGGCCGCCTCGATGGGCTCGCTGCTGCTCACCGCCGGCGCCAAGGGCATGCGCTTTGCCCTGCCGAATGCGCGGATCATGGTGCACCAGCCTTCCGGCGGCTATCAGGGCCAGGTGACGGACATCCTGATCCACGCCAAGGAAGTCGAAAGCCTGAAGCGGCGTCTGAACGAGATCTATGTTCATCACACCGGCAACGACTACAAGACGATCGAGCATGCGCTGGAGCGCGACAATTTCCTCGTCGCCGAGGCCGCTGTGAAGTTCGGCCTGATCGATCAGGTGATGACGTCCCGCGAGGCTCTCGACGAGCTCAAGAAAGATTGACCCGGCTAAGCCCCGAAATCGCCCGGCGGCGCGGCCTCGTCAAGGCGGGCTGCGTCGTTAAGTATATCTTGATCGAGTCGCCGCTAGCGTGATTGGATCAATCTCAGCCGATTGCGTCCGTCGGCAGGGGCTCTAGGGTCGGGGTTTTCGCTGACCGGTTCGATTGAGCGCGAACCGGTTGATACACGAATAGGTCGTTCCGCCCGGAGGGCCGGACGACAGCGAGGTAGACGGATGAGCAAAGTCAGCGGCAGCGACACCAAGAACACGCTCTACTGCTCGTTTTGCGGCAAGAGCCAGCACGAGGTGCGCAAGCTGATTGCTGGGCCGACGGTTTTCATCTGCGATGAATGCGTCGAGCTCTGCATGGACATCATTCGCGAGGAATCGAAGTCCTCGCTGGTGAAGTCGCGCGACGGCGTTCCAACGCCGCAGGAGATTTGTGCCGTCCTCGACGATTATGTGATCGGCCAGCGCCACGCCAAGCGCGTGCTCTCGGTCGCGGTGCATAATCATTACAAGCGGCTCAATCACGCGGCGAAGAACAACGACGTCGAACTGGCCAAGTCAAACATCCTGCTGATCGGGCCGACCGGTTGCGGCAAGACGCTGCTCGCGCAGACGCTCGCCCGCATCCTCGACGTGCCGTTCACCATGGCGGATGCCACGACGCTGACCGAGGCCGGCTATGTCGGCGAGGATGTCGAGAACATCATCCTGAAGCTGCTGCAATCCGCCGATTACAATGTCGAGCGGGCACAGCGCGGCATCGTCTATATCGACGAGGTCGACAAGATCAGCCGCAAGTCCGACAACCCGTCGATCACGCGCGATGTGTCGGGCGAGGGCGTGCAGCAGGCGCTGCTGAAGATCATGGAAGGCACTGTCGCCTCCGTGCCGCCGCAGGGCGGGCGCAAGCATCCCCAGCAGGAATTCCTGCAGGTCGATACGACCAACATCCTGTTCATCTGCGGCGGCGCCTTTGCCGGCCTGGAGCGGATCATTTCCGATCGCGGTCGCTCGACCTCGATCGGCTTCGGCGCCCGCGTCGCGGGTCCGGAGGATCGTCGTACTGGCGAATTGTTCCGTCATGTCGAGCCGGAAGACCTGCTGAAGTTCGGCCTGATCCCCGAATTCGTCGGCCGGCTGCCGGTTCTGGCGACGCTGGAGGATCTCGACGAGGGCGCGCTGATTACCATCCTGACCGAGCCGAAGAACGCGCTCGTCAAGCAGTATCAGCGCCTGTTCGAGATGGAGAATGTCGAGCTGGCGTTCCATCCCGACGCCCTGATCGCGATCGCCAAGCGCGCCATCGAGCGCAAGACCGGCGCCCGCGGCCTGCGGTCGATCATGGAGCAGATCCTGCTTGAGACCATGTTCGACCTGCCCGGCCTCGACGGCGTGCAGGAAGTCGTGATCTCGGCCGAAGTGGTCGAGGGCAAGGCCCGCCCGCTCTATATCTACGCCGAGCGCCAGGACGAGGCGGCCAACGCCTGATCCGGCTGCGGCTAAAGACATAGGAGGCCCGGCGGAGCGATCCGCCGGGCCTTTTCATTTCACCCGGCGGCTCGCTCGGGATGCACCGGCGCCAGAAAATCCTGACGATGGCGCCGGACCCAGGCCTCAATCGAACTGGGCTCGAAGCCGGCGAGCGCGCCCGACGCTTCGAAGGCAACGGACAGCATCGCGTCGGCCTCGCGCTTCTGCCCGGCGAAGAAATGGAATTTCGACGCGACTCGCCGCCCCATGCCTTGCCCCATCACCGCGTCGATCTCCGATTCGAATTCGGTGAGCGGTTGCGCGCGGTAGACGACCGGGCGCCCGAGTCCGGTTGAGATCCGGGCGGCCAGTTCGTCGCCGGTGACGCTTTCCGGCCCGGCGATGAGGTGGTCGCCACCATCGACACCGCGGTCCAGCAAGGCCATGGCTGCCGCCGCGCAATCATCGGCGGATGTCCAAGCGATCCGCTGGGATGCGTCGATCGGCGGTGAGAACACGCCGTCTCCGACAATATCGGCGCGGGCGGATGGCTTCAGCAAATTGTCCAGATACAGGGTCGGCCGGACCACGGCGAAGGGCGGGCCTTCGCTACGAACCAGATGCTCGATCTGCGCATTGGCAATGAAGCTGGGCTCGGCGCATGGCGCCGGCCGGCTGGCGCTCGCCAGCTTCAAGGCAATGGACCGGAGGCCGGCCGCGCGCGATGCCGTCACCGCATTGGCTGCCATTGTCAGCATCTGATCGGCCGGACCAATGGGAACCTGAAGCACGGCATGCCCGACGCCGGCGCTGGCAGCCAGCAGCGCCGTGGGATCGCGCAGGTCGCCTTCGACGAGTTCGACGTCTCGTGCCGCCAGCGCGTGGCTGCCTCCGCGGTCGCGCACGAGGGCCCGGACCTTGAACCCGCTGCAAAGCGCAGCCCGAACGACCGCTCCGCCTTGCACGCCATTGGCGAGATAGACGAGAACAGAACGGGATGAATCGACGACCGACATGAACGGCTCCTTGATGAGCGGGTCGGTCGAAGCAGGCAGTTCGAACCGGCTACCAGACAGACCCGGGACGCGCCGAGGCGCGGGGGACTGTCGGGGGATCACACGCCAAGCGTGGACCAGAGCTTCTCCGCCAGGGAGAAGGGCTTGGGCCTACCGAGACCAAGCCAGCCATTTTCGACGACAGCGACTTACTGCGGGCGCGCCGAGCCTGTCAACCGGCCGCTGTCATCGTCGTGCAGGGGCAGCGCCTTGCGCGGCCCCTCGTTTCGAGGCGTATGAACGCCGTTGGCAGACCCGGCTGGCGCTGTCCGATAAGGGCAGGAGCAAGCGACGGCCGACGCACAGGGCCTGCGCATGAGAGTGGACGCTATTGCGTCGGCACCACTTCCATGAACGTGAACGGCTTCGTCTCGACGAACTTGTCCGCCGCATTTCCTGCGAAGACCTTCCCGCCCGTTATGTCGAGCATCATCACCGGCGCGCCTTCTTTCAGGTCGAGATCGGCGAGCGGCACCCAGAAAGTGTTGGGGCTGGTGGAGGAATCGAAGAAATAGACCTTGTTCTTCTGGTCAGCGACCGTCCGCCAGATGGTCGAGGAGATGTTCGGCTGGCCCGGCGTCGTGATGCCGAGCGGCACCGAGACCGAGCGCATGACGCCCATGACGCTCGCCACCGCCTGATTGTCGAAGCTCTGGTTCGGGACGGCGCTGATATAGGTCGGCGCGATCTTGGTCGGAATGGCGTGGATCAGGAAATCGGCGCGGGCGAAGCGATCGGCGGCCCGGTTCGTGCCGGGCAGGAAGGTGAGCCCGCCGATCTCCTGCCAATAGCTGTTGAGCGCCAATTGCTGGTCATAGGTCGGCGAGTTGGTCATCACGCGATACTGCTCGCCGTGATAGATCACCAGCTTCCCGCCGATATATTGGAAGATCGCCGAGTCACCGGTCGCGTCGGAAATCGACAGGTGCAGTTGCGCGGCTTTGCCGTTCGGCAGCTTGGCCGTCTGGACACGGAACGGCTCCTTCTCCAAGGCCGTGACGGCGTCAGCCACGGTGGCGAAATTGTCGAGCACATACTGCGCCCAAAGCGCCATCGAGAGCGGCGGCTTGCCATGGGTTGAGCCGTAGTCGGATTCGGTCAGGTAGAGCAGGTTCGCTACCAGTCCGGCCTCGTTCATGCCGTCGGCCGTGCCGATGTCATAGCCGGAAGCGACGATGCTGCCATATTTTGACGTCCAGACCGGCGAGCCCGGCCCCGCGGCGCCGTCGCGCTTTATGCCGCGCGGGAACGCCCAGAGCCTCGTATGCATGTCTTCAAGCCAGTCCATCGAGCGACCCGTGATCACGGTATTGTCCGAGCCGATATAGACGGCCCGGGTACAGGCGTCGGCCGGCGCGAGGCTGGTCGCGAGAAGGGCGAGGGTCGCGGTTGCGGCGGCGATCGTCGAGCGGATGCGTGGCATGGGAGTCCTCCGGGGGTGCTCTGGTCGAGACGGCATATTAGACTCCGGCACGCCATACATTATGACCTGGGGCAACCAGCCTTCGCGGCTGTGCTGGCAGGGTTTGTGCATTGGTCCTGCAAACATGACCGTTCGGTAAAGGAGCAGTGCTTGACACCCCTAGGCGGCAACGCCACCTAATGAGCAACGCGTCGCCAGACGCACGAACCGACGAGTCGAGTTGCGGCTTCCTCCCAAGAGCCGTTGCTCGACTTCCAGGCCGAACGGTGCCTTCGGGGCCGTACCGGTTGTGAAAGGAACCAGAATGACAACCGAACCCAAGCGTTCGCTCGGCCTTCCCATGGGCGACGAACTCTATCCGGTCCTGCCCCTGCGCGACATCGTGGTGTTCCCGCACATGATCGTGCCGCTCTTCGTCGGCCGCGAGAAGTCGATCCGCGCGCTTGAGGAGGTCATGCGCGCCGACAAGCACATCCTGCTCGCGACGCAGCAGAATCCAGGCGACGATGATCCGCTCCCCGATGCGATCTATCCGATCGGCACGCTGGCGAGCGTCCTGCAGCTGCTGAAGTTGCCCGACGGCACGGTCAAGGTTCTGGTCGAGGGCATCTCGCGTGCCGAGGTCCAGCGCTACACCGACCACGAGACCTATTATGAGGCTTACGCCCATCCCTTGCCGGACGCCGAAGGCGACAAGGTCGAGGTCGAGGCGCTGGCTCGCTCGGTCGTGTCCGAGTTCGAGAACTATGTGAAGCTCAACAAGAAGGTCTCGCCCGAGGTCGTCGGCGCGGTGACGCAGATCGAGGACTACTCGAAGCTCGCCGATACCGTTGCCTCTCATCTGGCGATCAAGATCCCGGAGAAGCAGCAGATCCTGGCGCTCGGAACGGTCGGCGAGCGGCTGGAACGCGTGCTCGGCCTCATGGAGAGCGAGATCTCCGTTCTGCAGGTGGAAAAGCGCATCCGCTCGCGCGTAAAGCGCCAGATGGAGAAGACGCAGCGCGAGTACTATCTGAACGAGCAGATGAAGGCGATCCAGAAGGAGCTGGGCGACCAGGAGGACGGCAAGGACGAACTCGCCGAACTCGAGGAGCGCATCGCCAAGACCAAGCTCTCGAAAGAAGCGCGCGAAAAGGCGCAGGGCGAATTGAAGAAGCTTCGCCAGATGTCGCCGATGTCGGCGGAAGCGACCGTCGTGCGCAATTATCTCGATTGGCTGCTCGGCATTCCGTGGGGCAAGAAGTCCAAGGTCAAGAACGACCTGCGCTATGCGCAGGAGATTCTCGACGCGGACCACTATGGCCTCGACAAGGTCAAGGACCGCATCGTCGAGTACCTGGCCGTGCAGAGCCGCGCCAACACGCTGAAGGGGCCGATCCTGTGCCTCGTCGGCCCGCCTGGCGTCGGCAAGACCTCGCTCGCCAAGTCGATCGCCAAGGCGACGGGACGTGAATATGTCCGCATGTCGCTCGGCGGCGTTCGTGACGAGGCCGAGATCCGCGGCCATCGGCGCACCTATATCGGTTCGATGCCCGGCAAGGTCATCCAGTCGATGAAGAAAGCCAAGAAGTCCAATCCGCTCTTCCTGCTCGATGAGATCGACAAGATGGGCCAGGACTTTCGCGGCGATCCGTCCTCGGCGCTGCTGGAGGTGCTGGATCCGGAGCAGAACGGCACGTTCAACGACCATTACCTCGAGGTCGATTATGACCTGTCGAACGTGATGTTCGTGACGACGGCGAACACGCTGAACATCCCCGGCCCGCTGATGGACCGGATGGAGATCATCCGTATCGCCGGCTATACCGAGGACGAGAAGCTCGAGATCGCGCACAAGCATCTCATGCCGAAAGTCATGAAGAACCATGGCCTTTCCGACAAGGAGTTCTCGGTCGAGAACGAGGCGCTGCGCTTTGTCATCCGTCGCTACACGAGGGAGGCGGGCGTCCGCAGCCTGGAGCGCGAGATCGCGACTTTGGCCCGCAAGGCGGTCAAGGAACTGATCCTGTCGGACAAGAAGTCGATCAAAGTCGACGAGGCGGTCGTCGAGGAATATCTCGGCGTTCCTCGCTATCGGTATGGCGAGGTCGAGCTTGAGGATCAGGTCGGTGTCGTCACCGGCCTTGCCTGGACGGAAGTCGGCGGCGAGATCCTGACGATCGAAGGCGTCATGATGCCCGGCAAGGGCCGCATGACGGTCACCGGCAATCTGCGTGACGTGATGAAGGAATCGATCTCGGCGGCGGCTTCCTATGTCCGCTCGAGGGCCGTCGATTTCGGCATCGAGCCGCCGCTCTTCGACCGTCGCGACATCCATGTGCACGTGCCGGAAGGCGCGACGCCCAAGGATGGACCCTCGGCCGGCATTGCGATGGTGACGGCGATCGTCTCGACCATGACCGGCATTCCGGTTCGCAAGGATGTCGCCATGACCGGCGAGATCACCTTGCGGGGCCGTGTTCTGCCGATCGGCGGTCTGAAGGAGAAGCTGCTTGCGGCGCTGCGTGCCGGGATCAAGAAGGTCATGATCCCGGAGGACAATGCCAAGGATCTCACCGAGATCCCGGACAATGTGAAGAACGGTCTGGAGATCATCCCGGTGGCCCGGATGGACGACGTCCTGGCGCATGCGCTGGTCCGAAAGCCGGAGCCGATCGTCTGGGATGAAAGCAAGGTTGATCCCAAGGCAGACGCCAAGGCGGCCATCGCCGCGGAGGAGGATGGGTCGGCGCTGACCGCGCACTGACCCCTTGACAAGTCGATAAATGAGAGCGCCCGCCTTTCCGGCGGGCGTTTTCGTGTGAAGAATTGCCGAATTCTCTAGCAAAGTCGCGGAATTCAGCCATTTTCCCTTGCCAGAGCCATCTTTTTCGGAGATTGCTCGCGCCACGGATGAGGTCGAAGGAGTCGATCTCAGCCATGAGACCAGGGAAAGGATCATCATGAACAAGAACGATCTCATCGCCGCTGTTGCCGAGCGCACCAAGTCCTCGAAGGCCGCCGCTGCGGAAGCCGTCGATGCCACGTTCGAGGCGATCACCGATGCCCTGAAGTCCGGCGATGAAGTCAAGATCATCGGATTCGGCAATTTCTCGGTTGCTACCCGCGCCGCGAGCGAGGGCCGCAATCCGCGCACTGGCGAGACGATCGCGATCGCCGCTTCCAAGACGCCGAAGTTCAAGGCCGGTAAGGGCCTCAAGGACGCCGTCAACTAAGACAGCTTTCTGTGCCATAGCGGTACCGGCCTTGCGCCTTGCGGCGCGAGGTCGTTTCCGTTGAACCTCGCAAAAGCGAGATGAAATGGCGAGAAGGGTTGAAAGGCGATCCGAAAATCGCCTAAAGCTCTCTTCGCATCGAGGCGGCAAGCGCCTCGTGGCCCGTGGGGGCGGTTAGCTCAGTTGGTAGAGCGCCTCGTTTACACCGAGGATGTCGGGAGTTCGAGTCTCTCACCGCCCACCAGTTTTCCACATGGCTTTGGGATGAAGCTGCCAACGTGACGAGGCAGCTTGACTTGGCGGAAGGGGTGCCGTACTTCACCGCCCACACGACGCGGCAACGCAGCGTCGGCCTCGAAAGAGGACCCCAGCGGGGGTGTAGCTCAGTTGGTTAGAGCGCCGGCCTGTCACGCCGGAGGTCGCGGGTTCGAGCCCCGTCACTCCCGCCACTTTTCAAGCACTTAGCTTCAGGCCTTGATCCTTCGGGATCGAGACGCTGGCCGGTGGGTTCAGCCTTCCTGAGCCTGATCCGTCCTCTCCGCAGTCGCGTTCGCGCCGTTTCCGCGGAACTCTGTGCCTTAGCCGACGCAACGATGCACTGATCGGGAAACGAGCCTTTCGAACGGGGCTTTCGCCACACCGAGCGCGTCGCGCCTGGCGATGCCGATCCATGTTCGCTCTGCGCCAAAGGCGTTCGATCCGGCCGACGAATCACCCGATACCGGGCCGCTGCCATTGATCGTCGCCGTCGATGTGGGGGTAGCGATTCGGACCGCCTTGCCGGGCGCCCGCTGGCCTTGGCCACTCGTGGCGCGCTGGCTCACGGGCGGCATGCGGGGCCGAGATTCTTTGCCGGGAGCGGAGGGCGACCCATCGGCTGGATCGCGGGATCGGCCCTCCGAGGCTAGCTGTCGCCGTCGCACGTTTGTGCGACGGCATATGGCGCGGCTGGCACCGACGGCGGGATGCCGCGGCCCTATTTGCTAAGATCGACGGCCCTTCCACGTCCGAGGTAGGGCCGGATGAGGCTGAGCTCGGGCGCGCCCAGACGCTTCGCGGCGCTGTCGCGCTGGTGCCAGTAGGGATAGATCAGGCGCTGCAGGCTCACCTCGTCGAGTTGCTGGCGCTCCTCGGCGGAGAGAACGAGCTCGGCGGCACCCAGATTGCGGCGGAGCTGGTCTTCCGTCCGCGAGCCGAAGATCACGGACGTGACGCCCGGACGTCCGAGCAGCCAGGCGAGTGCAATCTGCGCCGGAGCGACCCCACGCGTCTCCGCGATCGAAATCAGTATCTCCACAGTGTCATAGAGGCGCTCCTGGTCGGAGATCGGGGGCTCGTGCCAATCATTGAGATGGCGTCCACCTTCCTCGGGCGTCTTGCCGCGCCGGTACTTGCCGGAGAGAAGACCGCCCGCCAGCGGGCTCCAGACGAGCACGCCGAGACCCTGGTCGATTGTCACGGGGATCAGTTCATATTCGGCGTCGCGTGATTCCAGCGAATAGTAGATCTGCTGGCTGATCAGAGGAACGAACCGGTTGGAACGCGCCGTTTCCATCGCCTTCATCAGCTGCCAGCCCGAAAAATTCGAAGCGCCGACATACCGGACCTTGCCGGAACGCACGAGCGTATCGAGCGCTTCCATCGTCTCTTCCAGCGGGGTCAGCCCGTCCCACTCATGCAGCTGGTAGAGGTCGATATAATCCGTCCGCAGCCGCCGGAGGCTGGCCTCGCACTCGGCGATGATGTGATGGCGGGAAAGCCCTTCGTCATTGGGGCCCGAGCCCATGGGGAAGCGGACCTTTGTCGCTACGACGAGATCCTTGCGGCGGCCCTCGATCGCCACGCCCAGGATCTCTTCCGCCCGGCCATTCGAATAGGCATTGGCGGTATCGACGGTGTTGATTCCCGCGTCGATACAGATGTCGAGGAGGCGCCGGGCCTCCTGATCGTCGGTTGCCCCCCATTTCGACAGTGCCCCGACGCCGCCGAAAGTCGCTGTCCCGAAGGCCATAGAGGAGACCTTGAGACCCGAGCGCCCCAGTTGACGGTATTCCATGCGTGCGTTCCTCTTATTCGGCTCGATTTCTTGGATGGATGATGGCTCGATACGGGATGATGCCGAATGGGCCTGATACCCACCCCGTGGCTGACACCGGGAACCGGCCCTACGAAGGCGCGGCCAGCCATCCGGAATTTTAGCGCAGAACCGCGGCGATATCGATAGTTGCACGGGACGGCATCGCCGACGCCCGAACGAACCCACGGCGCTTCCAGCCTTGGCACGGAGGACCCTGGCGATGCATCGGCGCAATATTTAAGTTGGGATCAAATTGTTCCGGCCGGTCGAGCCGCCGCTACCTCTTGCCCAGCCACGAGCGTATACGCATAGATCAAGGTGGAACGCACTTTACAGCCGCTTGCAAGGCAACCCATTGCCGGTCGTCGCCCTTCGCATTGCTAACGCTACCGTAAGAGGTTCGCCCTGTGTCCATGGCGCCGGAACTGATGCACACGATCGTCATTGTCGACGACAGCTCGACCAATCAGCGCATCTATTCGAAGCTGGCGAGGCAGATCGGATCCGAGCTTGAGATCCGGACCTTCGGAAATCCGCGCAAGGCGCTCGACTGGCTGGCTGAGAACACTGCCGATCTGATCATTACCGATTACAAGATGCCGTTGATGTCCGGTGCCGAGCTGACCGCCGCCGTCCGGGACAATTTCTCCAATCGGGACGTCCCGGTTATCGTCATAACGGCCTACGACGATCAGCAATTCAGGGTCGCCGCGCTGGAGGCGGGAGCGACGGACTTCCTGCTGAGCCCGGTGGACCACGTCGAATTCCTCGCCCGGGCCAGGAATCTCCTGAAGCTCAGGACCCAGCAGTTGCTCCTCGCGAAGCGGGCCGACTTGCTGGAGATCAGCCTGAACGCCAAGGAACAGTTGCTGCGGGAGAGCCGCGAGGCGCTCGCGCAGGTTATCGACACCGTCCCGGCCATGATCAACGCAACCGATCGCAACGGTCGCTGCGTCTTCGTCAACGCCCATCAGGCCGCCTTCTACGGCAAGGAGCCGGAGGATCTGGTCGGCCAACCGATCGAGACGCTGCTGGGCGAGGAGAGGGCCCATATCAGCCGCCGGCTCGACCAGCTGGTGCTCAAGAGCGGCCGCTCTATATCGTCCCGGCAGGAGGACGTGCTGGCGCCGAATGGCGAGCCGCGGATTTTTCTCACCAGCAAGGCCCCGCTCTATGACGGGATGGGCGAGATCGCGAGCGTCCTTTCGACATCGATCGACATCACCGACCAGCGCCAGGCCGAGCGCCGACTGCTGCACATCGCCAACCATGACTTGCTGACCGGCCTGCCGAACCGCTTGCTACTGCGGGATCATCTGCGGCGCGAACTCGCGCGCGGCCGTCGGGGCGATCAGAATTTCGCCCTGCATTTCATCGATCTCGACCGCTTCAAGGCCGTCAATGATGCGCATGGCCATCATTGGGGCGATGAACTGCTTCAGCGTGTCGCTGAAGCCCTCTCGGAACTTGTCGGCGAGAGCCATACCGTGGCGCGTCTTGGCGGCGACGAGTTCGCCGTTCTGCAACCTGACATTAATGGCCCTGATGACGCGGGAAGGCTGGCCCAGTCGGTCCTCGACCTGCTTAACAGCGAATCGGACAGTCGGCTGTCGCTCAATATCGGCGCCAGTATCGGCGTCACCCTGGCCCCCCTCGATGGGACGGACCCGGACGAACTCCTCAAGAACTCGGACCAGGCGATGTACCTCGCCAAGTCGCTCGGCGGCGGCACATGGCGCTTCTTCGCCCCCGACATGCGCCCGCGAGCCAACCAGACGGTGCAGATGGAGGCCGAATTGCGCGGTGCGCTGTCGCGCCGGGAATTCACGCTCCACTATCAGCCGCAGATCGATCTGCGCGGCGACAGGGTCGTAGGGGTCGAAGCGCTGTTGCGCTGGCAGCATCCGCAGCGCGGCCTGCTGTCCCCCGGCTCGTTCCTGAGCCTAGCGGAAGAAACGGGCTTGATTCTCCCCATCAATGAATGGGTCCTGAACGAGGCCTGTCGCCAGGGCGCGGCGTGGGAAGCGTCCGGACTGGGTGATCTCCGCGTCGCCGTCAACATGTCGCCGATCCAGTTCAAGCGCCAGGGCGTGGAAACGCTGGTCAAGGACGCTCTCGCAGCCAGCGGTATGCGGCCGACATCGCTGGAGCTGGAACTGACGGAGGGCATCCTGCTCGGCAATGACGAGCAGATCGTCAAGCAGATGCACATCCTGCGGTCGCTGGGCGTAACCCTGTCGGTCGACGATTTCGGCACCGGCTATTCCTCGCTGAGTTATCTCCGCAGCTTTCCGCTGCACCGGCTGAAGATCGACCGTTCTTTCGTCCAGGATCTCGGGAGCGATCCCAGCGCACTGGCGATCGTGCGTACCATCATCGACCTCGGCCATATCCTGCATCTCCAGGTGCTGGCTGAAGGCGTCGAGACGGAGTCCCAACTCCAGCTCCTGCGTTCGGAGGGCTGTGACGAGGGGCAGGGTTATTATTTCAGCCGACCAGTTCCGGCGGATGAATTTGCCGGCTGGATGGCGCAGTACGCTAAGGTGGGCACCGAGCGCCGGCAGGCCTCGATGGAGAATGAGCATGCCCGCACCGTCTAGGGTGCTCCGGCCATTGACCACGCTGCTTCACTGGATGGCCGAACGACTCCGGGACCGGCCCGATAGCGAACATGAGATGAGCTTCAACCGGCTCATCTTCGCCATCATCATCGTCATCGTTCTGGTGATGTCGCCATCCGGTGACGATACGGCCCCCGCTCTGAACGTGATGGTGCTCTACATCGCCCTCGCGCTGGGGGTGCTGGGGCATATCCTGTTTTTTCCAGGGCGTTCGCGCGGCCGGCGCCTCTTTGCCCTGCTGATGGATTGCGGCTTCCTTTCCTGGCAGTTGCATCTGGGCGGCGAGGTCGCCTCGCTATTCTTCCCCATCTACCTCTGGATCATTTTCGGCAACGGCTTCCGTTTCGGTCTGGTTTCGCTGGCCGTCGCTATTCCGGTTGCGACGGCGTGCTTTGGCATCGTGGTCTTGACGACGCCCTTCTGGTTCCATCGCTGGCATCTCTCGGCGGGGCTGCTTGGCGGGCTCGTCATCCTGCCAGCCTATGCCGGCACGCTTATTCGCAAGCTCTCGCAGGCCACGGAGGCCGCCGAGGAGGCGAGCCAGGCGAAGAGCCTCTTCCTCGCCAGCGTCAGCCATGAATTGCGCACCCCGCTGACCGCGATTGTCGGCATGACCGGATTGTTGCGGGTCAGCCCGCTCGCCGCCGACCAGCGCGACATGGTCGAGACCGTCGATGTCGCCACCCGTTCGCTTCAGTCGCTGATCAACAGCCTGCTCGATCTCTCGCGGATCGAGGCCGGGCGCATGCCGGTCTCGAAGGAGCCGATCGACCTCGTCGCGCTGCTCGTGGACGCGCGCCGGCTGGTTGAAAGTCAGGTGCGCGAACGGGGATTGAGCTTCGACATTCACATCACCGCGCGCACGCCGCTAAGGCTGCTTGGCAGCCGCCAGCACTTGCACGAGATCCTGGTCAATCTGGTTGGCAATGCCGTGAAGTTCACCCGCGATGGCGGCGTGACGATCGCGGTGGACGGCGAGCCGCAGGAGGATGGCGGTGTCCGGTTGACGCTGGAAATCACCGATACGGGCATCGGCATTGCGCCGAAGGACCAGGAGCGGATCTTCGAGGATTTCACGCAGGCCAATCCCAGCATCATGAACCGCTTCGGCGGCACGGGGCTGGGCCTCGCCATCGCGCGGCGGCTGGTGGAACTGCTGGGAGGCTCGATTTCCGTCGAAAGCTCCCTGGGCGAAGGCAGTACCTTCCGTTTCGACATCCTCACCTTGGCGCTGCCGGACGAGGGCCTCACAACCGAAGAGCCCTGGCGTGAACGCGGCGTCGTCCTCGTCTGCCGCGATGCGGCCCCGCTGGCGGAGTTGGTCGCCATGCTTGGCGCGCTGGGGGCGGCGCCTATGATCGCCGATCCGAGCCGCGGGCCGGCGCGCATGTTCCCGCCGCAGGCCGCCAATGCCGTTCGCCTACTCTTCGACCCGGACACCGTCAATCTGCCGCTCATGTCGACGAGCGCGGCGGGACCCGCGCCGAAGGTCGTCCTGATCCGACCGGACGCCCTGCCGACATTGCCGGCGATGGCGATCCGGCAGCGCAGCGCCTGCCTTCTTTCGCAGCATCCGACGGCGGCCGAGCTGCGCCGTGCGTTGACGATCGCTTGCCGTCTGGCGGCCCCGGCGCCATCGGCGGAGCAAGCTGCGACGCCAGACGAGGTTCCGCCGCGCCGGCCCCGTCGCATCTTGCTGGCGGACGATAATCGCATCAACCAGCGCGTCTTCTCCCGCATCCTCGAAGCCGCCGGCCATTCCGTGCGGTTGGCGGAGACGGGCGACCAGGCGCTCGACCTGCTGGAGGAGCGGGCGGATCAATTCGATATCGTGCTGATGGACTTCAACATGCCCGACACCGACGGGCTGGAGGCCACGAAGCTGTTTCGGATGATGGCCACGGGTGGGCGGCGGCTCCCCATCGTGGGCCTGACCGCCGACGCGACCGCTCTGATGGGCAATCGCTGGCGCGAGGCGGGCATGGACGATTGTCTCATCAAGCCGGTTGAGCCCTCCGTGCTGCTGGCACTCGTCGACCGACTGGCTCGGGACGGCCCCGAGAGGCCCGTACCCGGCGAGGCTCGGCCTGCCTTGGTTCGACCGGCTGTTCTGCCGAGCCTGGACGAGGTGGTGATCGAGCGGCTGCAGAAGCTGGGAAGCGCGGAATTCGTGATCGAATTGATGGAGGATTATCTCTCGGACGCCGAGATCCTGCTGGAGCGGCTGGCCAAGAGCGCCGCCAAGGGCGATCTCGAGACCTTCCGCAGCGATGACCACGCCCTGCAGAGCAGCTCGGCGAATATTGGCGCTCTGGCCCTCGGCCGGATCTGCGCATCCTGGCGAGACCTGCGGAGTGATGAATTGCGGGCGCGCGCCGAGGATTTCACGCGGCAGGCCAGGGCGGAACTGAAGCGCACGCAGAAAGCCATGCGCGCCTATTCGGCGCGCGAAGCGGGCCTCGGCTGAAGGCGGCAGGCGATGCGCCCGGCGGGCGCATCGCCGAGCGACCTCATTCGGCGGCCACCAGAACGGGCATGCTGGAATGGAGTGTCGCCAGCCTGCGGTCCTGCGCCGCGCAGAGCCGGTCCATTTTGCGAAGATCGGCTTCCGTCAGGTTCAATGCCGCTTCGGCCCAGATATCGACAACGTCGATCAACTCGTCGAGGGTCACAGGATTGACGCGCCGCCGTGCCCGATAGAGCGACTGGTGGGCGTTGTGCTTGCGGTTGTGGCGCGCAATATAGTCCTGCACGGCTGACTGGCCCTGACCGTCTTCCGCCAGCACATCCACGACGCCCATATCGTACAGCTCTTCAGCCGTGTGGATACGGCCCGACAGGATGAGCGCCTCCGCCTTATCACGGGTCATGCGCCGCGACAGGAAGCTGTAGGCGCCCATGCCGGGGAACATGTTGAACAGGATCTCGGGCAGGCCCATCTTCGCGCTGCGCTCGGCGACGATCAGGTCGAAGGAGAGGGCGTGCTCGAAACCGCCGCCCAACGCATCGCCCTGAACCAGCGCCATCGTCACCACCGGCGCGTCGAAAGCGACGGCATTGCGGTGGATGGCCTCGACGGCGACATGGCCGTAGTGCCGCATCGCTGACAGGTCGCGGCTGCGGATGCGCTGCGCGAAGTGTCCGAGGTCGCCGCCCAGATTGTAGATCCCCGGCACGGCCGAGGCCATGACGAACCAGGAGAAGGGCGCTTCGGCCGGGCTAGAGAGGTTCGCGAAGCTCTGCGTGATCGCCGTCTGCATCCGGCTGATGTCGTGCATCAAGCCGTGCGTGTAGGAGGGCTTGCCCACCGGATCCATGAGGCACCAGCACGTCGCATTCAGCGTATCGATGTCGACATGCAAATTGTCATAGCCGATATCGCGGATCGCCTTGGCGGCCTCAGCCTTCGCGAGCTTGCCGGGGTCCGACGTCGCCCGATTCAGTACAACGAAATCGTTGTTCATTCGAATTGTATTCAATTCCTTGTTCCTTCTGTGTATAAAACGTTAAGAAGGTCGCATGGGAGGATGCGACCAAAGGACTGACGCAAACATACTATCCACTAGACATGCGACGAGAAGTAGAAAGCGACAAGCCTTGGAGGCTTGTTGACGCGCAGGAACGAGTGCCCGAGCCGGGGGTCGACCGTCGATTCGGATCGATCCCGAAAGGTCAGCGGTCCCGCGCTTCTCTCGCCGCGCCGGCCCGGGTACGCACGCTGCATGAACCTTGCCACCGCTTCCGGCCTGTCATGCCGGGTGTCGTGGGCTTGAGTGCCACGACTCTCGCCCGCTTATCGATATTGGCTGTGGATTCTTTGCCGGACGACTAACGCGGCCTACGCGCATGGCTCGACCAGAACCGAACCGTCGGCAAGCGGCTCAGGCGCCGTAGACGGCTACGCAGACGCGTTCGCACTGATCGAGGTCGAGCCAGTCGTCGCGGCGGATCCGCGTCTCCATATCGATCCAGTAGGGGCCATCCGCCGCGATGGCTGCGACGATCTGGCCGGCATTGTCGGGCCCGATACCGCCCGCATAGCCTGCCAGACGGCCGGGGTGAGGCGGCCAGTGAGCGGTCTCGCGGCCCCGGCCGCCGGAAAGATCATGCAGCCAGTCGACGGCGTTGCTCTCGGGAAAGCGGTCGCCGCCGCAGGGGAGGATGCAGCGCCGTCCGATCCTGCGGCCGAATCGAGCCGCCTCGGCGACGGACACCTTGTGGCTGTTGATCTGGATGCGCCCGAACCGGGAAAGGTCGAACGACG
The DNA here is from genome assembly GCF_026343945.1 of Kaistia algarum. Classification (NCBI taxonomy): domain Bacteria; kingdom Pseudomonadati; phylum Pseudomonadota; class Alphaproteobacteria; order Hyphomicrobiales; family Kaistiaceae; genus Kaistia; species Kaistia algarum. Next base: position 143,564 of record NZ_JAPKNJ010000001.1, on the reverse strand, counting down.
CTCTGGCAAGTTCCCCGTTCCGGACCCCATCGGCATGGTTGCCGCAAAGGTGCCCGGCGAGGCGGAGCTCGCTCGTCAGGATGTCGGCCAGCGCCTCGGTACTCGGAAAACGCGGATCTTTCCCCTGGCGCCCCGGATCCATCAGCACGCCCCATTCGATCGGATAGCGCGCCGAGAGTTCGGTCAGTCTGCCGAGGGACGTGCGCTCGTCGATCCCGGTGAAAGTGATGAAGTCAGGCGACGCCCTGGTCATGATCATCGTTCCGTCTGGCGCCGTCATCCGGCGCGGCGAGCGCGAAAAGGCGCCGAAGCACAGGAAAAGCGAGAAGCCCGAACCCGGCCGCCACGGCGCCGATCAGCGTGTCGTAGAAACGCTCATGCAGCAGCATATCCGCCTGACTGCCATCCGGTGTGACGAGTTCCACCATCAGCAGCACAAACACGGTGAGGCAGAAGACGCCGAGCGCGTTGTGGACCTGCTGCGCCGGCCAGCGGACGAAGGCCGCCAGCGCCATGACGAGCAGCATCACGGACTCCGAGCCGTTATGGGCGACGAGCACCGCGATGATGACGCCAGCGAGCGTTCCCACCACGCGCTCGACCGAAAGGCGAAGGCTGCTCGCGACCTCAGACCGCATCACCATCAGGATCGTCAGGCAGGCCCAGGAGGGCCGCGTGGCGCCGGTCCAGTGCGTGGTCGCCAACGCAAGGCCGACGGCGATCGCGACGGAGGCGCCGAACGCCCAGCGCTCCCGCGATCGCAGCGCCAGGCCGGGCCACATCGCAATGAAGGGCGGTACGGTGAGGGCCTGCCAGGATCGGCGCGGCAGATCGAAGGCCAGCGATACCAGCCAGGAGTAGGCGAGCATCACCAGGATCGCGAGATAGTCGATCGGAGCCGGGGGGAAGACGAGCCCGGCCAGCACGATGCCAAAGGCGAAGAAGCGCGCCGCGAGCAGGAGATGGGGATGCGACGTCTCGACGACGCCATAGAACAGACCCGCGGTCATGGAGAGCGCGATAACGAAGAGCGGATGAGCGAGCGAGATCGAGCCGAGCAGCAGCCCGATGCAAAGTGCCAGCGGACCGGTCGCCATCCACAGGAGCCGCGCGCCCGGCCGGCCACCGGCGTCGCCCGCAAACGCGACGATGCCCGCGACCATGGCGAAGACCAGCCAGTTCTGCATGCCGAAGGCCTGCGTGACGGCAATGGGCGTCATAACCGTGATCGAGAAGCGGAGAGACCGCTCAAGCAGCATCCAGTCGATTCGCGAAGCCGGCGCGGTGCCGCCTTCACCGGTCCTCGGGGCAGGGCTCGCTGTCATTCTGATCCTTTGCCGTCGCTCTGGCGCATCGCGTCGACCTCCCCGGGGAAGATGCCCGCGGGGCTCGGTGTCGACAAGCGGGGAGGCGCATCGCCGCCATGCGCGCCGCGCCTTCCTCGTCGCGCGGGTTCGCGCGGAACGGGCTCAGGGTTCGTTTTCGACGCGGCCACTCGTGCTTCCCATTCCATGCTGCGCTGCAGCGGATAAGTCACGCCAACCGTTTTTGTTCGTGGACCCAAAAAAGCTGTCGATACCCGTCGGGAGCTGCATCGCGACCCTGACGCGGTGACAGGTCGGGACATTTCGCCGCGCGCATTGATGTTTTCATTGTTCCAGTTCTAACGTCACGCCTAATTCCGGCCCAGCAAAGGTGCTTCTGCCTCAGCTTCGGCCGCTTGGCGCCGTGGTGCGGGGCTTGCCACGTTCTCCCGGCTCCGCTAAGCCTCGCCTCATGTTTTCCCCCGACCAGACGTCGGCTGGCCCGCGATGCGCCGCTGTCCGATAGCCTAGTCGAGTGAAGTGCTTGGCGGACTTATTGCGCCGCATCATCGGAAACCCCTCCGATGGAGCCCGGGAGCCGGACGATGAGTGACCTCTTACGCGAATATCTGCCGATCGTGGTCTTTCTGGGCATTGCCCTGGTCATCGGCCTCGCGCTCCTCGTTTCATCCTTCCTGGTCGCGTATCGCAATCCAGATCCGGAAAAGCTCTCTGCCTACGAGTGCGGCTTCAATGCATTCGATGATGCGCGCATGCAGTTCGATGTGCGCTTCTATCTCGTGGCCATCCTCTTCATCATTTTCGATCTTGAGGCCGCCTTCCTGTTTCCGTGGGCCGTGGTATTCGGCGATCTCGGCTGGTTCGGCTTCTGGTCGATGATGGTCTTCCTTGCCGTTCTGACCATCGGCTTCATCTATGAGTGGAAGAAGGGAGCGCTCGAATGGGATTGAGCTCGTCCTCCAACGCCCCCGCATCCGGTACGCTGGTCGCCCAGCAGCCGCGCGGCCTCGTCGATCCGTCGGGCAAGCCGATTGGGCATGACGACCGCTTCTTCATGGAAGTGAACAACGAACTCGCCGACAAGGGCTTCTTCGTCGCGGCGACTCAAGACCTGATCACCTGGGCGCGCACCGGCTCGCTGATGTGGATGCAGTTCGGCCTCGCCTGCTGCGCCGTGGAGATGATGCAAGCGTCGATGCCGCGCTACGACATGGAGCGCTGGGGCGCGGCACCGCGCGGCTCGCCGCGCCAGTCCGACGTGATGATCGTCGCCGGCACGCTGACCAACAAGATGGCGCCGGCTCTGCGCAAGGTCTACGACCAGATGCCGGAGCCCCGCTACGTCATCTCGATGGGCTCGTGCGCCAATGGCGGCGGCTATTATCACTTCTCCTATGCGGTCGTTCGCGGCTGCGACCGCGTCGTTCCCGTCGACATCTATGTTCCGGGCTGCCCGCCGACGGCCGAGGCGCTTCTCTACGGAATTCTTCTCCTGCAGAAGAAGATCCGCCGCACCGGCACGATCGAGCGCTGAGGTCGACATGGTGGACGAAATCCTCAACGAACTCGGCGCCTACATCGCGGATAGCCGCGGCGAAGCCATCCTCGGCTACGATATTGCCTATGGCGAATTGAATGTCGGCGTCGCGCATGATGCGATCGCCGATGTCGTCGCCTGGCTCGTCGACGACCCCAAATATCGCTTCCTCTCGATCATCGATGTGTGCGGAGCTGATTATCCGGAGCGCGAGAAGCGCTTCGATGTCGTCTATCATCTGCTTTCGCCGAGCCGAAATCTCCGCCTGCGCCTGACGGTCCAGGCCGACGAGACCACCATGGTCCCCTCGATCACGCCGATCCTGCCGGGCGCCAACTGGTTCGAGCGCGAGGCCTATGACCTCTACGGCATCCTGTTCGTCGGCCATCCGGATCTCCGCCGCATTCTGACGGATTATGGTTTTGACGGGCATCCGCTGCGGAAGGACTTTCCGCTGACCGGCTATGTCGAGGTGCGCTACGACGACGAGATGAAGCGCGTCGTCTACGAACCGGTGCGCCTACCGCAGGAATTCCGCGATTTTGACTTTTTGTCACCCTGGGAGGGCACGGACTACGTGCTGCCGGGCGACGAGAAGGCAGCAGACAAGAAGCCGAGCTGAGGCGATCGATGGCACAGGCTGAGGTTCGCACCTTCAATATCAATTTCGGGCCGGAACATCCCTCGGCCCACGGCGTGTTGCGCCTCGTGCTGGAGCTCAACGGCGAGGTTGTCGAGCGGGTCGATCCGCATATCGGCCTTCTGCACCGCGGCACCGAGAAGCTGATCGAGCAGAAGACCTATCTGCAGGCCGTGCCCTATTTCGACCGGCTCGATTATGTCGCGCCGATGAACCAGGAGCATGCCTACGCGCTCGCGGTCGAAAAGCTGCTCGGCATCGAGGTGCCGAAGCGCGGCCAGCTGATCCGCGTGCTCTATTCCGAGATCGGTCGCCTGCTTTCGCACATCCTCAATGTCACGACCTGGGCGCTCGACGTCGGCGCGCTCACTCCGCCGGTCTGGGGCTTCGAGGAACGCGAGAAGCTCATGATCTTCTATGAGCGCGCATCCGGCTCGCGCATGCATGCGGCCTATTTCCGCCCCGGCGGCGTCCATCAGGACATCCCGCAGAAGCTGGTCGAGGATATCGGCGATTTCTGCGATGGCTGCGTGCGCCAGCTCGACGATCTCGATCGCCTCGTCACCGGCAACCGAATCTTCAAGCAGCGCAATGTCGATATCGGCGTGATCTCGCTGGAAGAGTCCTGGAAATGGGGCTTCTCGGGCGTGATGGTGCGCAGCGCCGGCGCCGCCTGGGACCTGCGTCGCTCGCAGCCCTATGAGTGCTACTCCGAACTCGACTTCGACATTCCGGTCGGCACGCATGGCGATTGCTATGACCGCTATCTCGTCCGCATGGCCGAGATGCGCGAATCGATCAAGATCATGCGCCAGGTGGTCAAGCGGCTGTTGACGACGGAGGCCTCCGGCCCGGTCTCCTCGGCCGATGGCAAGGTCGTGCCGCCTAAGCGCGGCGAGATGAAGCGCTCGATGGAGGCGCTCATCCATCACTTCAAGCTTTACACCGAGGGCTATCACGTCCCCGCCGGCGAGGTTTACGCCGCGGTCGAGGCGCCCAAGGGAGAATTCGGCGTGTATCTCGTCGCGAACGGCACCAACAGGCCCTATCGCTGCAAGATCCGTGCGCCGGGCTTTGCCCATCTTCAGGCCATGGATCATCTCTGTCGCGGCCACATGCTGGCTGACGTATCCGCCATCCTGGGTTCGATCGACATCGTGTTCGGAGAGGTAGACCGCTGATGTCCGTTCGTCGTCTCGCCGCCGAGCAGCCCGCCGACTTTGCCCTTTCGGCCGAGAATCTGGCTTGGGCGCAGGAGCAGGTCCAGAAATTCCCCGCCGGCAAGCAGGCTTCGGCGGTCATCCAGATATTGTGGCGCGTCCAGCAGCAGGAAGGCTGGGTGTCGGAGCCAGCGATCCGCTTCGTCGCGGACTTCCTCGACATGGCCTATATTCGCGTGCTCGAGGTCGCGACCTTCTACACGATGTTCCTGCTCGCGCCGGTCGGCAGGAAAGCCCATATCCAGGTCTGCGGCACGACGCCCTGCATGCTGCGTGGCGCCGGCGAACTGATCGAGGTTTGCCGCAACCGCATCCATCACGATCCGTTCCACGTTTCGGCGAATGGCGATCTGTCGTGGGAAGAGGTCGAGTGCCTCGGCGCCTGCGTCAATGCGCCGATGATCCAGATCGTCCCGGACACTTATGAGGATCTGACACGCGAAAGCCTTGGCCGGCTGATCGACGATATCGAGGCTGGCCGGCCGCTGAAGCCGGGTCCGCAGATCGATCGTTTCCAGTCGATGCCGGAAGGCGGAGCCAGGGTTCTGGTGAGCCCCGAACTCTATGACGGCTCGATGGTGGGGCAGGGGGCCGGCCTCGCCGCCGCCCGCGAGGCCATTGCGGCGCGCGCCGCAGCGGAAGAGGCCAAGGCTGCCGAAGCCGCCGCGGCCGCGAAGGCCGCTGCCGATCCCGCGCCGGCCAAGCATCCCGTCGATCCGGCGGTCAAGGTGCAGGCCGAGGCCGACAAGGAGAAGGTTCCGAACCAGGTCGACCAGTCGAAGCCGGCATCCGACCCGGCGGTACGGCCAGACAAGGGCACGGTCGAAGTGTCTCAAGCCGGCACGGTTGATCCGTCTCCGGCAGGCAAGAAAGAGTGAGGGCGGACCATGCTGGCTGACAAGGACCGCATCTTCACCAACATCTACGGTGCCAAGGACTGGGGTCTGCAAGGCGCGCTGAAGCGCGGCTCCTGGGATGGCACCGCCACGATTCTGCAGGCTGGACGCGACTGGATCATCGACCAGATGAAGGCCTCGGGACTGCGCGGCCGCGGCGGCGCCGGCTTCTCGACCGGCCTCAAATGGTCGTTCATGCCCAAGGTCAACGATGGCCGCCCGCACTACCTGGTCGTCAATGCCGACGAATCGGAGCCCGGCACCTGCAAGGATCGCGAGATCCTGCGCCACGATCCGCATCACCTTGTCGAAGGCTGCCTGATCGCCGGCTTCGCGATGGGCGCCCATGTCGCCTACATCTATGTGCGCGGCGAGTTCATCCGCGAGCGTGAGCATCTTCAGGCCGCAATCGACCAAGCCTATGAGGCGCGGCTTATCGGCAAGAACAATGTCCATGATTGGGACATGGACATCTATGTCGCCCATGGTGCCGGCGCCTATATTTGTGGCGAGGAAACGGCTCTGCTCGAGAGCCTGGAAGGCAAGAAGGGCCAGCCGCGCCTGAAGCCGCCATTCCCGGCCAATGTTGGCCTCTATGGCTGCCCGACGACCGTCAACAACGTCGAATCGATCGCGGTGGCGCCGACCATCCTGCGTCGCGGCGCGACCTGGTTCTCGTCGATCGGGCGGCCCAATAATGTCGGCACCAAGCTGTTCGGCATTTCCGGCCATGTGAACACGCCCTGCATCGTCGAAGAGGCGATGGGCATTCCGTTCAAGGAATTGATCGAGAAGCATGGCGGCGGCGTGCGTGGCGGCTGGGACAATCTGCTGGCGATCATTCCCGGTGGCGCATCCTGCCCGATCATCCCGGCCAAGGACTGCGAAGAGCTGATCATGGATTTCGACGGCACCCGCGCCGTGAAGTCCTCCTTCGGCACGGCCGGCGTCCTCGTCATGGACAAGTCGACCGATGTGATCAAAGCGATCGCCCGCATCGCGGCCTTCTTCAAGCATGAGAGCTGCGGCCAGTGCACGCCCTGCCGCGAGGGCACGGGCTGGATGTGGCGCGTGATGCAGCGCATGGCACGCGGCGAGGCTCAGAAGCGCGAGATCGACATGCTGCTGCAGGTGACGACCCAGATTGAAGGTCACACGATCTGCGCGCTGGGCGACGCCGCAGCTTGGCCGATCCAGGGCCTCATCCGTCATTTCCGCCCGCTGATCGAGGAGCGGATCGATCTCTATTCAGCCAATCCGCGCCCGGTCGAGCGCGAGATGATGGAAGCGGCGGAGTAGGGATGATGAAGCTGCAGGGCGTTGTCGAGATATTGGAGGTCAACAAGGCGACCCTTTCGGGTTCGACCTTCGTCGACGTCAATCTTTCGGGCGCCCGCTTCGACGACGTGAACATGTCCGGCTGGACAGCGAAAAACGTCAATCTGGCTGGTCTCTCCGTTGAAGATGCGAATATCTCGGGAGCGCGCATCACCGACGTGAACCTGTCGGGCGCGAGGCTGTCCAAGGTCAATCTGATGGGCGTTTCGATCGAAAATTGCCTTGTCGAAGGCGTGACGGTCGACGGTGTCCTCCTATCCGAATTGCAGGCCGCCTATCGTGCGGCGCAAGAGGCGAAGTAATGGCCAAGATCATCGTTGACGGCATCGAAGTCGACGTCCCGCCGGACTACACGCTGCTGCAGGCGGCGGAAGCGGCCGGGGCCGAGGTTCCGCGCTTCTGCTTCCACGAGCGGCTGTCGATCGCCGGCAATTGCCGCATGTGCCTGGTCGAGGTGAAGGGCGGCCCGCCCAAGCCGCAGGCATCCTGCGCCATGAATGTCCGCGACCTGCGCCCGGGCCCGAACGGCGAGCCGCCGGTCATGTTCACCAAGTCGCCCATGGTGAAGAAGGCGCGCGAAGGCGTGATGGAGTTCCTGCTGATCAACCATCCGCTCGATTGCCCGATCTGCGATCAGGGCGGCGAGTGCGACCTGCAGGACCAGGCCATGGCGTATGGCGTGGACAAGAACCGCTTTGCCGAGAACAAGCGCGCGGTTGAGGACAAATATATCGGCGCTCTGGTGAAGACGTCGATGAACCGCTGCATTCATTGCACGCGCTGCGTCCGCTTCACCACTGAAGTCGCTGGCATTTCCGAGATGGGCCTGATCGGTCGCGGCGAAGATGCCGAGATCACGACCTATCTCGAGAAGGCGCTGACCTCGGAACTGCAGGGCAATGTCATCGACCTCTGCCCGGTCGGCGCGCTGACCTCGAAGCCCTATGCCTTCCAGGCCCGTCCGTGGGAACTGGTGAAGACCGAATCGATCGACGTCATGGACGCGGTCGGCTCGAACATCCGCGTCGATGCGCGCGGCCGCGAGGTTATGCGCATCCTTCCTCGCCTCAACGAGGCGGTGAACGAGGAATGGATCTCGGACAAGACCCGCTTCGTCTGGGACGGGCTCAAGACCCAGCGCCTCGACAAGCCCTATGTTCGCGTCGGCGGCAAGCTGCGTCCGGTCTCGTGGTCGGAGGCCTTCTCGGCCGTCGCGGCGAAGATCAAGGCCACGAGCGGCGACAAGATCGGTGCGATCGGCGGTGACCTTGCGTCGGTCGAGGATCTTTATGCGCTGAAGGGCCTCGTCACGGCGCTCGGCTCGAAGAACATCGACATCCGCCAGGATGGCGCCGCGCTCGACCCCGCCAAGGGTCGTGCCGGCTACCTCTTCAATCCGACGATTGCCGGGATCGAGCAGGCCGATGTGATCCTCATCATCGGCGCCAATCCGCGTCTGGAGGCCTCGGTGCTGAACGCGCGGCTGCGCAAGCGCTGGCGCGCCGGCGGCCTCAAGATCGGTCTCATCGGCCAGCCGGTCGATCTCACCTACACCTATGAGCATCTCGGCGCCGGTTCGCAGACACTGGCAGACATCGCCGCCGGCAATGGCAGCTTCGGTGCCGCGCTCGCGAGCGCCAAGCGGCCGATCGTCATCGTCGGGCAGTCGGCGCTGGCAGGCCCGGAAGGGGCGGCCGTGCTCGGCGCGGCTGCGAAGATCGCGGCGGGCGAGGGTCGTGATGAGGGCTGGAACGGCCTCGCCGTGCTCCACAATGCCGCCTCGCGCGTCGGCGGTCTCGACATCGGCTTCGTGCCTGCCAATGGCGGCCTCGGAGCGAAGGAAATGGTTGCCGCGGCGGGCTCCGGCCAGCTCGATATTCTCTTCCTGCTCGGAGCCGACGAGATCGACATGGAGGCGCTGGGTTCGGCCTTCGTCATCTATGTTGGCACGCATGGCGATGCTGGCGCCCACCGCGCCGATGTGATCCTGCCGGCGGCGACCTATACCGAGAAGTCCGGCACCTATGTGAACACCGAAGGGCGAGTCCAGCTCGCGAACCGCGCCACGTTCCCGCCGGGCGAGGCCCGAGAGGACTGGGCGATCTTCCGCGCGCTTTCGGACGTCGTCGGCAAGCGCCTGCCGTTCGATTCGCTGGCAGCGCTGCGCCGGGCTCTCTACGCCGCGTTCCCGCATCTGTCCGCCATCGACGGCATCCAGCCGTCCGATATTGCCGATGTCCGGGCGCTCGCGACCGGCGCTCCGGCGCTCGGCAGCGCGACCTTCGGCAGCGCGGTCATCGATTTCTACCTGACCAACCCGATCGCCCGTGCCTCGGCCGTAATGGCCGAGTGTTCGGCACTGGCGGCCGGCCGCCTCGCAGCGGCAGCGGAGTGACGCGGACATGAACTTCGTCGATGGCTATCTGATCCCCGGCGTGATCATGGTGCTGCAGAGCCTTCTGCTGCTTGTGCTTCTGCTCGTCTCGATCGCCTTCATCCTGCTGGCCGATCGCAAGATCTGGGCGGCGGTGCAGATGCGCCGCGGGCCGAACGTGGTCGGTGCCTTCGGCTTGTTGCAGTCCTTCGCGGATCTGCTGAAATTCATCCTGAAAGAACCGATTATCCCGTCGAGCGCCAACAAGGGCATCTTCCTGCTGGCGCCGCTGGTTACCGTGACGCTGGCGCTCGCCGGATGGGCCGTGATCCCCTTCGCGCCCGGCTGGGTCATCAGCAATATCAATGTCGGCATCCTCTACCTTCTCGCGATCTCCTCGCTCGGCGTCTATGGCATCATCATGGGCGGCTGGGCTTCGAACTCGAAATATCCGTTCCTCTCCTCGCTGCGCGCCGCCGCGCAGATGGTGTCCTACGAGGTCTCGATCGGTTTCGTGCTTGTCGCGGTGCTGCTTTGCGTCGGTTCGCTCAACATTTCCGACGTGGTGATTTCGCAGCAGAGCGGCCTCGGCACCAAGCTCGGCCTGCCGGGCAGCTTCCTCGACTGGTACTGGCTGCCGCTGTTCCCGCTCTTCATCATCTTCTTCATCTCGGCGCTGGCCGAGACCAACCGCCCGCCTTTCGATCTCGTCGAGGCGGAGTCGGAACTCGTCGCCGGCTTCATGTCGGAATATGGCTCGACGCCATACATGATGTTCATGCTCGGCGAATATGCGTCGATCTGCCTGATGTGCGCGCTGACGACGATCCTGTTCCTCGGGGGATGGCTGCCTCCGGTCAACGTCGCACCCTTCACCTGGATACCGGGCGTTATCTGGTTCGTGCTGAAGGCCTGTGCGGTGTTCTTCATGTTCTCGATGGTCAAGGCCTTCGTTCCTCGCTATCGCTACGACCAGCTGATGCGTCTCGGCTGGAAGGTGTTTCTGCCGATCTCGCTCTTCATGGTCGTCGCAGTCGCCACCGTTCTCCAGATTACGGGATGGGCCCCCTGATGCGCCTCGATCAGACCGCGAAATCGATCTTCCTGGCGGAATTCGTCTCGGCGTTTTTCTTGACGATGCGCTATTTCTTCTCGCCGAAGAAGACGGTGAACTATCCCTTCGAGAAGGGGGCTCTGAGTTCGCGGTTCCGGGGCGAGCATGCCCTGCGTCGCTATCCGAACGGCGAGGAACGCTGCATCGCCTGCAAGCTCTGCGAGGCGATCTGCCCCGCCCAGGCGATCACGATCGAAGCCGGCCCGCGCCGCAATGACGGCACGCGCCGCACGACCCGTTACGACATCGACATGGTGAAGTGCATTTATTGCGGCTTCTGCCAGGAAGCGTGCCCGGTCGATGCCATCGTCGAGGGACCGAACTACGAGTTCGCGACCGAGACGCGCGAGGAGCTTTACTACGACAAGGAAAAGCTGCTCGCGAATGGCGATCGCTGGGAGCGTGAGATCGCCCAGAACATCAGCCTCGACGCGCCTTATCGGTGAGGGATCATGATACTGCAGACCCTCTTCTTCTACCTGTTCTCGGCGATCACCATCGGCTCGGCGCTGATGGTCATTTCGGCGCGCAATCCGGTCCTTTCCGTCCTCTTCCTGATCCTCGCCTTCTTCAACGCCGCCGCGCTGTTCGTGATGCTGGGCGCCGAGTTCCTGGCGATGCTGCTGGTCGTGGTCTATGTCGGCGCGGTCGCGGTGCTCTTCCTGTTCGTTGTGATGATGCTTGACGTCGATTTCGTCGAGCTGCGACAGGGCTTCCAGCAATATCTGCCGGTTGGCCTGCTCGTCGGCTTCGTTCTCATCGCCGAGCTTGTGATCGCGATTTCGGGGTGGGCGTTTGCGCCGACCGCGCTCGGCGGCGCTTCGCCGACGCCGGACATGGCCCAGATTTCCAATACGGCGGCGATCGGGCAACTGCTCTACACGAAGTACATCTTTTTCTTCCAGATCGCCGGCTTCGTCCTGCTTGTCGCCATGATCGGTGCCATCGTCCTGACGCTGCGTCACAAGCCGGGCGTCAAGCGGCAGGTGATCGCCGATCAGGTGGCACGCTCGCAGATCGTCGAGCTCCACAAGGTCGAACCAGGCCAGGGCCTCTAGAGAGGGACGGGGAGCAAAATCATGCAGATCGGCCTCTCGCACTATCTGACCGTCGCGGCGATCCTCTTCACGATCGGCATCTTCGGCATCTTCATCAACCGCAAGAACGTCATCGTCATCCTGATGTCGGTCGAGCTCATCCTGCTCGCCGTCAATTTGAACCTCGTCGCGTTCTCTTCGTTCCTGGGCGACCTCGTCGGCCAGATCTTCGCGCTGCTCGTGCTGACCGTCGCCGCCGCGGAGGCCGCGATCGGCCTCGCCATTCTCGTCGTCTACTATCGCAATCGTGGGTCGATCGCGGTGGAAGACATCAATCTGATGAAAGGCTGAGGCCTTAAATGTATTCGGCGATCGTCTTTCTCCCGCTTATCGGCGCCATCCTCGCCGGCCTGGTCACGCTGCTTGGCCGATATCGCATCGCCATGGTCGGCGCTCCGAAGGAGAGTCTCGCTGCCGCCGCGGCAGGGCATGGCCACGACGCGCACGGGCATGACGATCATGCGCATGATGACTACGGCCATGACGATCACGGCCACGGCCATGACGACCATGCTCCGGCGGCGCCGGGTTCGCGGCCGGTCGAGATCATCACCACCGGCTTCCTGTTCGTTTCGGCCATCCTTTCCTGGATCGCTTTCCTGACCATCGGCGCGCCGACCGGCGAGCAGGTCCATGTCAAGGTCCTGCCCTGGGTCGCCTCGGGCACACTCTCCTTCGACTGGGCCTTCCGCGTCGACACGCTGACGGCGGTGATGCTGGTCGTAGTGACGACGGTCTCCTCGCTCGTCCACCTCTACTCGATCGGCTATATGAGCCACGACGAGCACCGGCCGCGCTTCTTCTCCTATCTGTCGCTCTTCACCTTCGCCATGCTGATGCTGGTGACGTCGGACAACCTCGTCCAGATGTTCTTCGGCTGGGAAGGCGTCGGTCTCGCCTCGTATCTGCTCATCGGCTTCTGGTTCAAGAAGCCGTCCGCCAATGCCGCGGCGATCAAGGCGTTCGTGGTCAATCGCGTCGGCGATTTCGGCTTCGCGCTGGGCATCTTCGGCGTGTTCGTGCTGTTCAACTCGGTCGAGTTCGACACGATCTTCGCCAATGCCGGCAGCGCCGTCGGCACCAAGATCCATTTCCTGTCGTGGGATTTCGATGCGCTGACCACGGTCTGCATCCTTCTCTTCATCGGGGCGATGGGCAAGTCGGCGCAGTTCCTGCTTCATACATGGCTGCCCGACGCGATGGAGGGCCCGACCCCGGTCTCCGCGCTCATTCATGCCGCCACGATGGTGACGGCCGGCGTGTTTATGGTCGCGCGCATGTCGCCGCTGTTCGATCTGTCGCCGACGGCGCTCACCGTCGTGACCTTCTTCGGCGCGACGACGGCTTTCTTCGCGGCCACGATCGGCCTCGTCCAGAACGACATCAAGCGCGTCATCGCCTATTCGACCTGCTCGCAGCTCGGCTACATGTTCGTGGCGCTCGGCGTCGGCGCATTCGGGGCGGGCGTGTTCCATCTCTTCACCCATGCCTTCTTCAAGGCGCTCTTGTTCCTCTGCGCCGGCTCGGTGATCCACGCCGTCTCGGGCGAGCAGGACATGCGCAAGATGGGTGGCCTTCGGAAGAAGATCCCGCTCACCTATGTGACGATGCTGATCGGGACGCTGGCGCTCACGGGCTTCCCGTTCACTGCCGGCTATTTCTCCAAGGACGCGATCATCGAGAGCGCCTATGTCGGCACCAATCCGCTGGCGGGCTATGGCTTCTTCATGACCGTGGTCGCGGCGCTGCTCACCTCGTTCTATTCATGGCGCCTAGTGTTCCTGACCTTCCACGGCAAGCCGAGGGCGTCGGACGAGGTCATGAGCCATGCTCATGAATCGCCCTATGTCATGACGATCCCGCTCATGGTGTTGTCGGTGGGCGCGCTCCTGGCGGGCATCGTCTTCTCCGGCCATTTCATCGGCGAAGGCTACGCCGAGTTCTGGAAGGGTGCCTTGTTCACCGCGCCCGACAACCATGTGCTGCATGAAGCCGAGGAAGTCTCGTCGCTGGTCAAGTTCGCGCCAACCGTGATGATGGTCGTCGGCTTCCTAGTGGCGTTCTGGTTCTACATTCTGGCGCCGCAGACGCCGAAGCGCCTCGCCGAGGAGCAGCCGCTCGCCTACCGCTTCCTACTCAACAAGTGGTATTTCGACGAACTCTACGACTTCCTGTTCGTCCGTCCGATCAAGTGGCTCGGCCGCTTCCTGTGGAAGAAGGGCGATGGCTGGCTCATTGACGGCTTTGGCCCGGATGGGATCTCGGCCCGCGTCGTCGACGTGACCCAGCGCGTCGTCCGCCTGCAGACGGGATATGTCTACCACTACGCCTTTGCCATGCTGATCGGCGTCGCTGCGCTGGTCACGTGGATGATGTTTGCCCGCTGAGGATTTGACGGATGACTAACTGGCCGATCCTCTCGACGATCACGTTCCTGCCGCTGGTGGGCGCGCTGCTGCTGTTCCTGATCCGCGGCGACGATGCCTATGCGCGGCGCAACATCTATTGGCTGTCCCTCTGGACGACGATCGTCACCTTTTTGGTGTCGCTGTTGATCTGGCGGGATTTTGACGCCGCCAATCCGGGCTTCCAGTTCGTCGAGCGGGCGAACTGGCTCGGCGGCTCGATCGGCTATTCGATGGGCGTCGACGGCATTTCGATGCTGTTCGTCATCCTCACCACCTTCCTGATGCCAATCTGCATCATCGCGTCGAAGTTCTCGGTCCAGAAGCGCTTCCGCGAATATATGATCGCCTTCCTCGTGCTCGAAACGCTGATGATCGGCGTCTTCTGCGCGACGGACCTGGTGCTGTTCTACGTCTTCTTCGAGGCCGGCCTGATCCCGATGTTCCTGATCATCGGCATCTGGGGCGGACCGCGCCGCGTCTACGCGGCCTTCAAGTTCTTCCTCTACACGCTGGCCGGCTCGGTGCTGATGCTGCTCGCCATCATGGTGATGTATTGGCAGGCCGGCACGACCGACATCCCGACGCTGCTGAACCACTCTTTCCCGGCCGGCATGCAGACCTGGCTCTGGCTCGCCTTCTTCGCCTCCTTCGCGGTGAAGATGCCGATGTGGCCGGTTCACACATGGCTGCCCGACGCCCACGTCGAGGCGCCGACGGCGGGCTCCGTCATTCTGGCGGGCGTGCTGCTGAAGATGGGCGGCTACGGCTTCCTGCGCTTCTCGATCCCGATGTTCCCGCTCGCCTCGGCCGATTTCGCGCCCTTGATCTATACGCTCTCCGTCGTTGCGATCATCTACACCTCGCTGGTCGCGCTGATGCAGGAGGACATGAAGAAGCTGATCGCCTACTCGTCCGTCGCCCATATGGGCTATGTGACGATGGGTATCTTCGCGATGAACCCGCAGGGCGTCGAAGGCGCGATCTTCCAGATGCTCTCGCACGGCATCGTCGCCAGCGCGCTCTTCCTCTGCGTCGGCGTCATCTACGACCGCATGCACACCCGCGAGATCAAGGCCTATGGCGGCCTCGTCAACCGGATGCCGTTCTATGCAGTCGCCTTTTTGATTTTCACGATGGCGAATGTCGGCTTACCGGGCACCTCCAGCTTTGTCGGTGAATTCCTGACGCTGCTGGGTGCCTTCCGCGCTAACACCTGGGTCGCCTTCTTCGCGACGACCGGTGTGATCCTCTCGGCCTCCTACGGTCTGTGGCTCTATCGCCGCGTCGTGCTCGGGCCGCTGGACAAGCCGTCGCTGAAGGGGATCTTCGATCTCTCCGGCCGTGAACTGGTCCTTTTGGTCCCGATGATCCTGCTGACGATCTTCTTCGGCATCTATCCGACTCCGGTCTTCCACGTCACGTCGGCCTCGGTCGACACCCTGATCACCAACTACCAGGCGGCGCTCTCTGCCGCTGGCAAGCTCGCCGTCGCGGCGCAGTAAGCGGGAACGGTTACCCATGGATATCGCAACGCTCCCGACGCTCGCGCCCTTCCTGCCGGAGCTCGTGCTGGCCATCGGTGCGCTCGCCTTGCTGATGATCGGCGTTTTCCGCGGCGAACGCTCGGCGCCGCTGGTCTCGACGCTGGCCATCCTGGTCGTGATCGTCGCCGGGCTCGCGCTGCTGTTCCGGGCCGAGGACGGGGTCACGTTCGGCGGCGCCTTCGTGCTCGATCCCTTCGCCCGCTTCATGAAAGTGCTGGCGCTGATCGGCTCGGGCTTCGCCATTGTCATGTCGGCCGGCTTCGCCAAGCGCGAGAAGTTCGACCATTTCGAATATCCAGTGCTGATCCTGCTCGCGACCCTCGGCATGATGCTGATGATCTCGGCGAACGATCTGATCGCGCTCTATCTCGGCCTCGAATTGCAGTCGCTGGCGCTCTATGTCGTCGCTGCCATCAATCGCGACTCCGTCAAATCCACGGAAGCCGGCCTCAAATATTTCGTTCTTGGAGCGCTTTCCTCGGGCATGCTGCTCTACGGCGCCTCCATGATCTATGGCTTCACCGGCCATACCCAATTCCCGGAAATCGCCGCAGCGCTGTCGCAGGGCCCCGCCTCAGTCGGCGTCATTTTCGGCATCGTCTTCTTCATCACCGGTATCGCCTTCAAGGTCTCGGCGGTTCCGTTCCACATGTGGACGCCCGACGTCTATGAGGGCGCACCGACGCCGGTAACGGCCTTCTTCGCGGCGGCACCGAAGGCCGCCGCCATGGCGATCTTCGTGCGCGCCCTCGTCGAGGGCTTCGGCCCGGCGAGCGGCGAATGGCAGCAGGTCATCGCCTTCATCTCGATCGCCTCAATGGTGCTTGGCGCTTTCGCCGCGATCGGGCAGAAGAACATCAAGCGACTGATGGCCTATTCGTCGATCGGTCACATGGGCTTCGCGTTGGTCGGCCTCGCCGCCGGCAATGAGGCCGGTGTCCAGGGCGTCATTCTCTACATGGCGATCTATGTGGCGATGACGCTCGGCGTCTTTGCCGTGATCCTCGCCATGCGCCGCAATGGGCATATGGTCGAGGAGATCGGGGATCTCGCTGGGCTGTCGCGCACGCATCCGGTGATGGCGTTCATCTTCGCGGCGCTGCTCTTCTCGCTCGCCGGCATCCCGCCGCTCGCCGGGTTCTTCGCGAAGTTCTACGTCTTCCTGGCAGCGATCGACGCGCATCTCTATGCGCTCTCGGTGATCGGCGTGCTCTCGAGCGTCGTCGGCGCCTACTATTATCTTCGCCTCGTCAAGATCATGTATTTCGATGAGCCAGCAGAGGCGTTCGAGCCGATGTCGGGCGGGCTACGGCTGGTGCTTGGCCTCTCCGGCGCGTTCGTCCTCCTCTACGTGGTCTTCGCCGGCCCCTTCGGTGCCGCTGCGGGTGTCGCCGCCAAGACGTTCTTCTGACAGTGGAATTTAACCTCGGTTCAGGAGCGGCGAGGAGCGGCTACCGTCTCGTCGCCTTTCCGTCGATCGGCTCCACCAATCAGGAAGCCATCGTCGCGGCGCGCAACGGTGATCCCGGCCGTTGCTGGTTCGTGACCGCACGTCAGACGGCCGGCCGCGGCCGGCGCGGCCGCAACTGGGAGACGCCGGAAGGCAATCTCGCGGCCAGCCTGCTGCTCGTCGTTCCGCATGATCCGATGAAGGCGGCAACGCTCGGCTTCGTCGCCGGTCTCTCGCTCGACGAGGCACTTCGCGCCGTTGCGCCTGATTTGGCCGTGTCGATCGGCCTTGATGGTTTCGAAGGCACGGGCTCGGCCGGGCGGCGGGACCGCCTTCGCCTCAAATGGCCAAACGACGTCCTGCTCGATGGCGGCAAGCTGGCGGGAATCCTTCTGGAGGCCGAGCCGCTCGCCTCCGGTGGCTTTGCGGTCTCCATCGGCATAGGCGTCAACATCGTGGCGGCCCCGGAGGGGTTGCCCTATCCGGCGTCCGCGCTGTCGGCGCTGGGCTATGCGATCGATGCGGCCCGGCTGTTCTCGGCGCTGTCCGATGCCTTTGCCAATGTCCTCAGGGTGTGGGACGAGGGCAGGGGATTTGCGAATGTGCGAAGACTTTGGCTCGACCGGGCGGCCGGACTGGGCGAAGATGTGGCAGTAAGAATCGGAGATCGGGTCGTCTCGGGCACATTCGAGACGATTGACGATGAGGGCAGGCTCGTCATCCGGTCGTCCGCAGGGTTAGTCAGGACGGTCGCCGCCGGCGAGGTCCATTTCGGTGCGGTGGCGTCGGCCAAAGTATGAATCCTTCTCGCAACGTACCGGACGAATTCGTCTTCCTGCCCATCGGCGGTGTCGGCGAAATCGGGATGAATCTCGCCCTCTATGGCATGGGTCCGTCAAAGGCCCGGCAGTGGATCGCCGTCGATTTCGGCGTCAGCTTCGCCGGTCCCGATCTGCCTGGCGTGGACCTGGTGCTGCCGGATATTCGCTATCTGGAAGAGCAGAAGGAGCGCCTCCTCGGCATCGTCATCACGCATGCCCATGAGGATCATTTCGGCGCCCTGCTCGATCTGTGGCCGCGGTTGCGCGTGCCGGTCTATGCGAGCGCCTTCACGGCAGGATTGCTGCAGGCGAAGCGGGCTAGCTATCCTGGGTCTCCTCCTATCCCGATTCAGATCGTCACGGCCGGAGACCGCATCAATCTCGGTCCCTTCGAGGTCGAGTTCGTCGCGGTGGCGCATTCGATCCTGGAGCCGATGGCGCTGGCGATCCGGACGTCGCTCGGCACGGTCGTTCACACCGGTGACTGGAAGCTCGATCCCGAGCCGGTCCTCGGCTGGACGACGGACGCCCAGCGATTTGCCGCGATCGGCGACGAGGGCGTGCTGGCGCTGGTCTGCGATTCGACCAATGCCATGCGCGAAGGCCGCAGTCCGAGCGAGAGCGACGTCGCGCGCGAGCTTGAGGCGCTGGTGGGCGAGGCGACAGGCCGCGTGGCCTTCACGTCGTTTGCCTCCAATGTCGCGCGTATCCGCTCCATCGCAATGGCGGCCCAGGCCCATGACCGGCAGGTGGTGATCGTTGGTCGGGCGCTGCGGCGGGCGATCGAGGTTGCGACCGAACTTGGCTATATGGAGGGTGTTCCGCCGTTCCTGGACGAAGAGGCCTATGGCTACCTGCCGCGATCCAAGGTCGTCGCGATCTTTACCGGCAGCCAGGGCGAATCGCGCGCTGCGCTTGCCCGCATCGCCGAGGATGAGCACAAGTTCATCGGTCTTTCGCCGGGCGATATCGTCGTGTTTTCGGCCCGGGCTATCCCGGGCAATGAGAAGGCGATCGGCGCCATCATCAACGCGCTCGTCGATCAGGGCGTGCAGGTAATTACCGACCGAGACCGTCTCGTCCATGTGTCGGGCCATCCAAGGCGCGATGAACTCGCCGAAATGTATGGCTGGGTTCGGCCGGAGATCGCGATCCCCGTTCATGGCGAGCCGATGCATCTGGTGGCCCATGCCGCCCTGGCGCGCGAAATGGGCGTCGGGCAGGTGCTGGATGTCGAGGACGGAGCGCTGATACGCCTTGCTCCCGGTCCGGCTCAGGAGATCGACGAGGTCCTGTGCGATCGCCTCTACAAGGACGGCATCATCGTTGCCGATCTGGAGGGCGTCGGCGTCCCGGAGCGTCGCAAGCTCTCCTTTGCCGGCCATGTGGCCGTCTCGGTCATTCTCGACGGCAATGGCAGCCTCATGCTCGATCCGGACATAGCGCTGACCGGCCTGCCGCTTCAGGGCGTCTCGTGGCATCCGTTCGAGGAGACCGTGATGAGCGCGGTGCTCGGTACGATCGAGAGCATTCCGCGAGCCAGACGGCGCGATTCCGAATTGCTCCGCGAGGCCATCCGCCGCGCGGTCCGCGCCGCCGTGCGCGAGGCCTGGGGCAAGAAACCGCTTTGCACGGTCTTCGTCGCGGTCGTATGACGGCGGGGTGGAAACCCGGCGGGTCGTATGATCGGTAGATTGAATCACGTGGCGATAGCGGTGCCGGACCTCGATGCCGCCATGCGCGTCTATCGCGATCAGCTCGGCGCCGATGTTTCGGCTCCCGTCGATCTGCCAGAGCATGGCGTGACCACGGTGTTCGTCACGCTGCCCAATACCAAGATCGAGCTTCTGGGCTGCTTCGGGCCGGAATCGCCGATCGGCTCTTTTCTGGAGCGCAATCCCGCGGGCGGCATCCATCACCTCTGCTATGAGGTCGCCGACCTCGTAGCAGAGGTCGACAAATTGCGGGGGGAGGGCGCCCGTATTCTCGGCGATGGTCGTCCAAAGATCGGGGCGCATGGCAAGCCGGTCGTCTTTCTGCACCCCAAGGATTTCCTCGGGACGCTCGTCGAACTCGAGGAGGCTTGAGCGATGCGTATCTACAGTCTCATCGCCATCTATTTTATCATCTGGTGGCTGGTCATTTTCATGATCCTGCCCTTCGGCATCCGTACCCAGTCGGATGAAGGCAGCGTAACGCTCGGCACCGCGCCGAGCGCTCCAATCCGGCCGATGCTTCTGCGCAAGGCGATCATCACCTCGATCATCAGCGCCGTGATCCTGTTCGCCTTCTGGTACGCTTATGACGTCAAGGGCTGGACGCCGGAAGTCCTGAGCCGGCTGCTCTGACCGGCCATCTTCCAAGGCGGTGTTTGCCGAACGACATGCCCTTGAGCCTCTGGCGCTCCGCATGGATGGGGGCGCTCGAGCCTGCCGTGTGTTCCGGCCGGCTTGCAGGACTCTCCGCGATAGAGGGTTCAAGCGGGGCCTCCGCCTGGACGAGGGAGAGAAGACGCATCGCGAAGGCACTTTCGTCAATGGGCCGATAGTCGCGGCGAATCCGGTCGCGCAAGGCGTCGCCCCAGCAGGGGTCGGTGGCAGCCTTGCGCACTTCCGTGCGCCAGGCTTCCATATCGGATACCGGGCACACCGGCATAAGGCCCTGTGTTGCCTCGCCGAGGGACGGCGTATCGGAGACGATGATCGGGAGGCCGAAGTCGAGGCTCTCCGCCGCGCCAAGGCCCCAGCCTTCCGCGAGGGAGGGGTAGAGCCCGAAGCTGGCGGAGCGATAGAGCCAGGCGAGCTGGGCGTCGCTCATGTCGCTCAGGATGACGACGTGCTCAGCCAATTGGGGATGGCTTGCCAGATAGGCCTTCACCTCGTCATACATCCAGCCCCAGCGCCCGCAGAACACGAGCTTCGGCAGCCGGTCGCCCAGTTCCGGCAGGAGGCTCGCCCACAGCTTCAGCAGCAGGATATGATTCTTGCGGATTTCGATCGTCGAGCAGTAGAGCGCGAAATTCCTGCCGAAGAGCGACGGCACCGGCTCCAATTCGCGGCCCTGCATCGAGGCCTTGAGGAAGGAACCGAGCTGAGAGACCGCGATGCGGGGATTCTGCTCAAGGCCGAGACCCTCGGCATGAAGGCTCGCCTGCTGCGCCGTGTAGTTTGAGACGCCAATGATCTGGCGGCAATGGTTGAACATCCATTCCACGTCGCGGGCGAAGTTTCTCGCGTGACTTCGGTCGGTCAGGTGCGGCTTTTCGATCGGGATGAGATCGTGCAGGACCGTCGAGATACTCGCCGATAGGGGAGTGGAACGCTTGCTGGATGCGAGATAGTGCAGTCCGGCCGTCGAGAGGAAGCAACGCGCGCCCGGTTCCGAGAGCGGATCTCGGGTCTCGCGCGAACCGCTGCGGCCGAGGCCGGTAAGCTTGAGGCCTCGGATCAGCGCCTTCGATGCCTGGTAGGACAGTCCCCGGCGGTCGGTGCGGCCGCTGAGATAGCTGGCGGACACGCGGTCGAATTCCTTTCCGGAAGCGGCAGCGCCATCGCGTATCGCCCGTGCGACGGTGCCGAGCCGATCCAGGAAGGGCTGCTCGGCCGCGTCTTCGATATTGCGAAGGCGTCCTTCGACCAGATCGACGAGATAGTGCATCTCGCGGGAATCGAGCAGCCGCGCCTCACCCGATCGCTCGACCTTGAAGAACGCCGCCTTGCCGCTCTTCTCACGAAGTGCCTGTCGGACAATCGCGAATTCGACCCGTGGTATGCCGACCACCGGATGGGGGCCCCAGCGCAGCGGCACGGTCGCGTCAACAAAGAAACTATTCAAGCCAAGCACTCCATCGGTCTGACCCGGCGCCGGGGACGAGCCAACCCGCTCGGCTCCCGGGTGGATTCCGGGAGCCGATGAACTGGCTCTGCGCCTTCAACGATTGCCGCCAATCCGTAGATTTCGACTGCGGCGAAATTATGTGGGAAATTTACCCACAAAATATGGAATGTGGCTAGAGGGAAAAAATGGGATTGTGTCCCACGCGGAGTGAGCTATGTGTCACTCATGACAGAAAGTGATCGGTCACCACTTGATGCTTCTAAGCTACAGACGCCGTTGGCGCGGCTGCTGCGCCCGCTCGTGCGTCTGGCGATCCGAAGCGGCGTGACCTTTCCGGCCCTCGCCGATCTGTTGCGGGAACTTTACGTCAACGTCGCCGAGCACGAGTTCGCGCTGCCCTCGAAAAATCAGACCGACAGTCGCGTCAGCCTGTTGACTGGAATTCACCGCAAGGAAGTGAGCCGCCTGCGGGGAGCCGGCGCTCCCGTCAACGTGGTCCCAGTCTCGGTCTCCCGCACCAGCCGAATTCTGGCGCGCTGGTTGGCGGACAGCGAGTTCGCCGATTCTCAAGGGCGGCCTCGGCCCCTGCCGCGATCAGCTGACGGGAACGCGCCGTCATTCGACCGGCTCGTCGAATCGGTGACGCGCGACGTACGCCCGCGCGTCGTGCTGGACGAATGGATAGACCGTGGCCTGGTGACTCGGGACGACGCGGATCGCATCGTTCTGGCCGAATCGGCCTTTGTGCCGGACCGGGGCAGCGACCAGCAGCTCTATTATCTCGGCCGCAACCTGCACGACCACATCGCGGCGGCGGTTACCAATGTCGAGAGCCCCCAACCACGCTTTCTTGAGCGCGCCGTCCATTATGACGGACTATCGCAGCCGATCGCGGAGGCGCTCGAAAAGCGCTCTCGCGAAATCGCCGTCGAGGCACTGCAGACCGCCAATCGCGAGGCGCATGCGACAGCGCCGCCGGACGCATCCGGCGACTGGCGATGGATCTTTGGTGTCTACGTCTATTCGGAGCGCGTTGCCCCGGAGCCCACATCCGGCGTAGGACAGGTGTCGCCATCTCCGGGCGAGCCCGACAACGGGAGCGAAGGCAGATGATCGGCCCGATCTCGCGTAGGCGCCTCCTGTCCTGGATGGTTCTGGCTTCGAGCGTGGCCGCTTCGAGGGCGGGCGCCGAAGAGGAGAAGCCGTCCGATCGCGGCATTGGCGGGACGGGCATTTCCTCCGAGCCTGACGGGAACCGGCTGAGTTCCATCGGCTTCATGGGCACGATCCAGCGTTTTGGCAGTATCTACGTCAACGACGCGCGCATCACCTATCCGAAGGATGTCGCCGTCTGGGTCGATGGACGCCGCCGTGACGCCTCCGCCCTATCGATCGGCAGCGTTGTGCGCAGCATTGCGCATGAAGAGAAGGGTAAGCTGGTCACCGACCGGATCGATATGATCAGCGAAGTCATCGGACCGATTGCGTCCTACTCGGACAGCGAACTCGTCGTCCTGGGGCAGCGGGTGCTGCTCACGGGCACCGAACGACCGTCGTGGTGGCAGCCCGGCGCGCGCGCAGCCGTTTGCGGCCTGCGCACCGCCGAAGGAGCGATTGTCGGAACCGAGATTTCGCCAGCCGGAGATCGGCCCAACCAGATCGTCGGCGTTCCGACGCTGCAGGGCTGGAACCTTCGCATCGGCGATATGCCGCTGCTTGGCATCGCCGAGCGCTATGCGGGCTGGCGGGTCATCGTGCGCGGCACGCCGACCGAGAATGGTCTTCGCGTTCGCGATGTCGATGTCGATGCCCCATTCGAGGGCAAGGACGTCGATCGCCTCTCCATCGAAACCTATGTGGCGCGCAGCGGTAGCGGTTTCCGCTCAGGCGCTGGTATCGAGTTCCGCGATGCCCAGTTGAACCGCTTCGTTGGCCCGGACCGCGAGGCGCGCGCGGTTATGGATGTCGTCGTCAACTCGGGCGGCAACGTCAGCATTCAGCGGCTGCGACTGGAGGGTGGTGGTGGGGGATCGCCGGGGATTCCCGGCCCCTCTCCCGGAGATCGCGATTGGCCGAGCTTCTCCGGGCCCGCTGGACGCTTTTCGGGTGGGACGATCGTGAGCAATGGTATGGACGGGAGCCCGGCGACCATACCGGGTGACTCGATCGGCAATGTCGACGGCGGGCTACGCGGCTCGGTCGGCCTCGGGGGCGGGCCGTCGGCTACCGTCGGCTCCTCCACCTTCAGTCCGCCTTCGGCGCCGTCGTTGGGCGGAAGCTGGGGCCCACGGAACAATGTCCGGGGCAATTTCGGCGGCGACGGTTTCGGCCAGGGCGGCGCTATCGGCGGTCCGGGTCGTGGGCGAAACGACTGATCCATAGTCACGAAGAGAAAAGGCGCCGCCCTGGCCGGACGGCGCCTTGATGATCACCAATGCAGGTGAAGCGGTATTACTGCTCGACGATGATCGCGGTGCGCATCATGCCGACATCGGCGACAGCGCGGAAGAATACCTCCGCATTGGCGGCGTCGAGCCGCACGCAGCCATGCGAAGCCGGCCGACCGAGGTGGTTTACTTCCGTGGTCGCATGGACCGCAATTCCGTCGTTGAAGAACACCGAATAAGGCATCGGCGCGTTCTCATATTTTGTCGAGTGGTGCATCTCGTCGAGATAGTCGGGGCGGAAGCGTCCGGGCGGGGTTTCAAAGCCCTTGCGGCCGGTCGATACCTTCCAGCTGTATCGCTCTTCTTTGCCATTGCCGCGATTGATCACGACATCCATGCTCTGGCCGGACAGAGAGACCTTGGCGAAGACGCCAGCGGGCGCGGGGAAAAGTGTATTGGCTGAAGCCGGCTGGGAAAAGCCGATTGCCACGGCGGCGAGTGCGACAAGGGCAATGAGACGAGCGATCATGGTCAGGTTCCGGATAGTCTGAAGATGCATGCCGGACGGCGGCAGCCGTTTGGGCTTGCTGTTAGGTGACGCTTCCTGCTGGGGAAGTCAGTGATGGTCTTCACACGGTGCCGAAAGGGGCTCCCCTCAGCGCGTGATGATGATGCGGGCATTCTCCATCCCGGAACTCTTGACCAGGCTGTAAAGCGTCCTGGCGTTGTTCGGGTCCAGGCGCACGCATCCATGGGAAGCGGGGCGGCCAAGCGAGCGAATATGCTGCGTACCGTGGACGGCATAGCCGCCGTGGAAGAATATCGAACTCGGCATCGGCGCGTTGTCGTATTTTTTCGAATACCACATCGTGTGCATCCGCGTCGGTCGGAAGCTTCCGACGGGGGTGCGATAGCCTGCCCGTGCGGTCGACACCGCCCAGCCATAGCGGGCGACACCGTCCACATAGACTACCATTTCCTGCGCCGACAGGCTGATCCGCGCCACGACGTCCGCTCTTGCGGGCGCTGGCAGCGATCCGACCACAAGCGCGGTCAGGGCAAGTGCGGCAAAGCGAATCCACCGTGCATTCAGCATGGACAACGAGCCTCGATCGATTGGAAACGACTATGTCACTTTGCCACGGAGAACTGAACAAGGCGTAAGTAGGGCAGGCGAAACTTATCCCGACCGTAGCGTCCGGAACACAATTGCTGTCGGGATGCTTGGCTGCCATGCGTCGACGATGGTCGAACCGCCCAGCGAATAGTGCTAGGGACAGCACCGGAGCGGCCCGTTTCTCGAAGGCCGCCGGGAGAAGACGGGACGCGATGTCCCTGGGAGAGTGCCGATGTCCGTTGAGGTTCAGTCCCGCCGGCTGACGGCGACCGATATTGCCGCGCGCAAGGGCGGCGAGCCGATCGTCTCGCTGACGTCCTACCATGCTCATACTGCCGCAATCATTGATCCATTCGTCGACTTCATCCTTGTGGGCGATTCGCTTGGTATGGTGATGCATGGTCTCGAATCGACCATTCCGGTCACCGTCGAGATGATGGTTCTGCAGGGCCGGGCCGTGATGCGCGGCTCGAAGCATGCCCTCGTCGTCGTTGATCTGCCATTCGGCTCCTATGAAGAGAGCCCGGCGGCGGCGTTCCGGACCGCGTCTCGCGTATTGAAGGAAACCGGCTGCGGCGCGGTCAAGCTGGAGGGCGGTCGCCGCATGGCCGAGACCATCCGCTTCCTGGCGGAGCGCGGCGTGCCTGTAATGGGCCATATCGGTTTGACGCCGCAGTCGGTCAACACCATGGGCGGCTTCAAGGTTCAGGGTAAGACCGAGGAGAGCGCCGCGGCCGTGCTGGCCGATGCTCTCGCTGTCGACGAGGCCGGCGCCTTCGCCATGGTCGTCGAGGGTGTGGTCGAGACGCTCGGGCGCCAAATCACGGAAAAGGTTGCCTGTCCGACGATAGGCATCGGCGCCTCGCCGGCCTGCGATGGCCAGATTCTAGTCCTGGAGGACATGCTGGGGCTTTCGCCGCGCGTGCCGAAATTCGTCAAGCGCTATGGTAGCCTTGCTGGGCTGATCGAGGAGGCGGTTTCGGCCTATGCGGGCGATGTTCGGGCTCGCGCCTTTCCAACGGCCGAGAACGTCTACAAGGCCAAGGTGTGAACCTCCTCGAAACAGGGATACGGCCATTTGCCAGCGCAGAAGCGCTTCGATATGGTGCGCGCCGCTGATGAGGGCCCGGAAGGACTAGATGACCGACATCTTTCACGAAGTCGAAGATGATCTTCGCAAGGAGAAGGCGGCGAAGCTGTGGCGCCGCTTCGGGCCCTATCTCCTGGCTGCCGCCGTCCTCGTCGTACTGGCGACCGCCGCCTGGCGCGGCTGGGTCTATTGGCGCGCGCTCGAAGCCGCCGCGACCGGAGACCGCTTTGTAGCGGCGTTGCAACTGGCCGATGACGGCAAGCATGACGACGCCATGAAGGCACTCGCCGACCTCTCGACGACCGGGACCGGCGGCTATCCGATTCTCGCCCAGCTGCGTTCCGCTTCGGAACTCGCCGGCGCCGGCAAGACCGATGAGGCCGTGAAGGCTTTTGACGACCTCGCTGCCTCTCCCTCGACGCCGCCCCTGCTGAAGGCGCTTTCGCGCCTTCGCGCGGCGCTGCTCCTGGTCGACAGCGCCGATCTCGCGGCCATGAAGACCCGCATCGGCGATCTGGCTTCCACCGGCGGGCCCTGGCGCAATGCGTCGCGCGAGATCCTCGGGCTCACGGCCTGGCGGGCAGGGGATGTCGAGGCCGCGCGTGGCTACTTTAACGATATCGCCGGCGACCCGACGGCATCGGATGCGATGAAGAATCGGGTCCAGCTGATGCTGGAGCTGATCAAGAGCAAGGCCGGCGAGCCGGCACCCGCGGCGAAAAGCTGACGCAGCGCCCAAAAGGCGGAGCTGACAAGCCCGGGCAGGTCCCGGGCTTTGATTTTTGCGGCCCTGCCGCGCATCTTGTGGGTCGGGGCTCGGCGTAGCGCCCAGTCACCGGCTCGACGGATCGGAAACGACATCATGAGCTTTACCGCGGCGATCATTGGCCGCCCCAATGTTGGCAAATCGACCCTCTTCAACCGCCTTGTCGGCTCGAAGATTGCCCTTGTCGACGATACGCCCGGTGTCACGCGCGATCGTCGGCCAGGCGAGGCCAAGATCGGTGATCTCTACTTCACCATCATCGACACCGCGGGTCTCGAAGAGGCGGATCCCGCCTCGCTTGAGGGCCGGATGCAGATGCAGACGGACGCGGCGATCGCCGAAGCCGACGTCGCCTTGTTCGTGATCGATGCGCGCGCCGGCATCACGCCGGTCGACGAGCATTTCGCCGAGGTCCTTCGCCGCGTCGGCAAGCCGGTGGTGCTGATCGCCAACAAAGCCGAAGGCAAGGTCGGGGAGGCGGGCGTCTTCGAGGCCTATAGCCTCGGCTTTGGCGAGCCGGTCGCCATCTCGGCCGAGCATGGCGAAGGCATGGCGGATCTCTTCGCCGCGCTGCTGCCCTTCGAGCGGATCGAGCCGGAGACCGAAGAGGAAGAGGCTGCGGAATCCGCCGAGATCGTGTTCAGCGACGATGACGAAGCCGAAGTCCCGATCGATCCGACCAAGCCGATCCGTGTCGCGGTGGTCGGACGGCCCAATGCAGGTAAGTCGACCCTGATCAACACCATGCTCGGCGAGGAGCGGCTGCTGACAGGGCCGGAAGCCGGCATCACGCGCGATTCGATCTCGGTCGACTGGGTCTGGCGCGATCGCTCGATCAAGCTCTTCGACACGGCCGGCATGCGCAAGAAGGCGCGTGTGGAGACCAAGCTCGAAAAGCTTTCGGTCGGCGATACGCTAAGGGCCATCCGCTTCGCCGAGGTTGTCGTGCTCATGCTCGACGCCACCATGCCCTTCGAGAAGCAGGACCTGCAGATCGCTGATCTCGTCGCGCGCGAGGGCAGGGCGCTCGTCATTGCGCTGAATAAATGGGACCTGATCGAGGACCGCCAGAAGACCATGGCGGCGATCCGCGAGATGGCCGAACGGCTGTTGCCGCAGGTGCGCGGCGTGCCGCTGGTGCCTCTCTCCGGGCTGACTGGCTCTGGTATCGACAAGCTGATGGCCGAGCTGCTTCGGGTCTACGGCCTGTGGAATCGCCGTGTTCCGACGGCGGCGATCAATCGCTGGCTCGCCGCGACGCTGGAGCACCATCCGCCGCCAGCCGTTTCCGGCCGACGCGTCAAGCTGCGCTACATGACGCAACCCAAGGCCCGGCCGCCGACCTTCGTCGCCTTCTGCTCCCGGCCGGAAGCGCTGCCGGAATCCTACACGCGCTATCTGCTGAATGGCCTGCGCGAGGCCTTCGATCTCCAGGCCGTCCCGCTGCGCCTGACTTTGCGCAAGGGCGAGAACCCCTATGAGAACAAGGCGAAGAAGCGGTAGTCAGCAAGATCTGCGTTATGCCTCCCGATCGCAGCCGGCGAGTTCGCGAGCGGAACTGCAGCCCATGATTATAGAAATAAAAAACTCGTGTTAAAGTAGTTCCCGTCGCCAACTGCCTGTCCAGGGGTCTGATACGGACGAACCTGGCGGGAAGAAGTTTGGCGCAGCGGGAGGTACGCATGACGTCAATCATTGATGCATCCCAGAACTGTGGGGCCAAGGCAACGGCATTGGCCGCATCGGGTATCAGGACTGTCTTTCGGTATTATTCGCGAGATACCGTGAGCTCATCGAAGCGTTTGACTCGGGTCGAGGCAGGGCAACTGGTGAGCGCCGGCCTGCGCATCGGGGTGGTGCATGAAGCGCGCTTTGGCAATCGCGCGGAGGCCTTCGACGCGGCCTCCGGCCTGGCGGACGGGCAATATGCGCGGACTTATGGTGCTTCGACGATCGGCCAACCCGGAGGCTCCACGATCTATTTCGGGGTGGATTTTGACGCCAGCGCCAGCGAAATTCGCCAGCGCATTCTGCCCTTCTTCCGTGGCGTTGCCGATGCGCTTTGTCGGCGCACGGGTGAGCCCGACTACGTGGTCGGCGTCTATGGCAGCGGCGCGACATGCGCAGCGGTGCTCGACGCGGGACTGGCGCAGCGCGCCTGGCTCTCCCAGTCGACCGGATGGAGAGGCCACGCGGCCTTCCTAGCCTCGGGTCGATGGACGCTTGATCAGGCGATGCCGGATTCGATTGCCGGTGTCGATTGTGATCCCGACAGGGCTGCGGACGGACATGAGGTTGGCGACTTCGTTGTTCTATCCCTTGCTTCGACCGATAGGGCGAATCCGCCGGCCCTCCATGTAAATGCGCGTTCTGGACTCCGTCTTCGTGCCGGTCCCGGCGTCGAGTTCGACAGCGCCCGCACACTGGCAATTGGCACGACCGTCTTTCCACTTCGGCAGGTCGGGGGCTGGACGCAGGTCGACCTCGAAGGCGACGGGGTCGCCGACGGCTTCGTCAGCAGCGCCTTTCTGATTGAGCGTGCCACGACTGGTGCCACGTCCGGCTTGGCGGTCGCGGTACCGCATATCCATGCAGCCGGCATCGTCGACGCTGCCAATGTGCCGGAACTCATTCGTCAAGGCAGTACCGCCGATGGCCTCAAGGCGGCCAGGAAGGCCGCCGCCGCGAGCCTTCCTGGCTACCCTACCAATGGCTGTGCGGTGCATCTCAGCGCCTTGCTCCATCAGGCCGGCATCGATGTGCCGATGATCTGGGGTGCAGGGAAGCTGGCCCAGGTATTGAAAGATCGGGGCTGGAGCCAGATTGCCGTCGGTAAGCAAATCCCGGGCGATGTCGGGGTCTGTTTTGACAATGATCCGACTCCAGCGGGCGCAGATCACGTCTACCTAGTCGTCGGAACGACCGGCCCCGACGAGATGATGATTGCGGATAATCAGCGGACAACCGATGCGCCACATGCTCGCTTTGCCACCGGCCACGGCAAGACGCCAACCGAGTATTTCCTGCGAGCACTCTGACGCCGGGCCGGCGCCCGGCAAGCCGCGCCTCAGTCCAGAAACCGCGTCAACGTCCCGCTCGCAAATTCGAAGCGGGTGCCGTTGTCGGTGAAGTCCGGCGCGAGCATGCGGACGATGTCGGCGGCGACTTCGCGCGGATGCGGCAGGCTCATCGGATCCTCGCCGGGCGCGGCCTTGGCCCGCATCTGCGTGCGCAGCTTGCCCGGGTCGAGCAGGTTGGCGCGGACATTCGTCGAGGCGATCTCGGCCGCATAGGTGCGCACGAGCGCATCGAGCGCGGCCTTCGAGGCCGAATAGACCCCCCAGAACGGGCGGCAGCGCTCAGTGGCGCCCGAGGTAAGGAAGAGCGCGCGCCCGGCGTCGGAGCGCTGCAGCAGCGGATCGAGCGAGCGGATCAGGCGGTAGTTCGACGTCACGTTGAGCGCGAAGACGTCGTTCCATTCCTTCGGCTCAAGATGGGTGACAGGCGTGATGAGGCCGAGCAGCCCAGCATTGCCCAGCAGTCCGTCGAGCTTGCCCCAGCGCTCATAGATCGAGAGGCCCAGCCGGTCGATCGCGTCATGATCCTTCAGATCCAGCGGCACCAGCGTCGCGCTGCTGCCGCCCTTGGCGCGGATCGCGTCGTCGAGTTCCTCCAGCGCGCCGACCGTGCGGGCGATGGCGATGACATGCGCGCCAGCGGCGCCGAGCGCCACCGCGGCGTTCCAGCCAATGCCGCGCGACGCGCCGGTGACGACGACGACGCGGCCGGAAAGATCGGGTTGAGACAAGGTGGGATTCCGTTCGGGACGGGAAGGGGTCAGCTCGCCTCGGCGAGGCGCGGCAGGACCTGGACCTTGCCGCGTTCCTCATAGTCGGTCAGGCGGGTCGGGTATTCTCCGGTAAAGCAGGCATCGCAGAACTGGGGCGCCGATCCATCGCGCTTCGCTTCGCCGACGGCGCGGTAGAGACCGTCGATCGAGATGAAGGCAAGACTGTCGGCGCGAATATAGTTGGCGATCTCGGCGACGCTCATCTGCGAGGCGATCAGCTTGGATTTCTCCGGCGTGTCGACGCCGTAGAAGCAGGAATCAGTCGTCGGCGGGCTGGCGATCCGCATATGGACCTCGGCTGCGCCCGCCTCGCGCACCATCTGCACGATCTTCATCGAGGTGGTGCCGCGCACGATCGAATCATCCACTAGGATGACCCGCTTGCCCCTGAGAATCGCCGAATTGGCATTGTGCTTGAGCTTCACGCCCATATGGCGGATCGCGTCGGTCGGCTCGATGAAGGTCCGGCCGACATAGTGATTGCGGATGATGCCGAGGTCGAATGGGATACCGGAGGCTTCGGCATAGCCGATCGCGGCGGGAACACCCGAATCGGGTACGGGAACGACAATGTCGGCGTCAATTCCGCTCTCGCGGGCGAGTTCGACGCCGATCTTCTTGCGCACGGCATAGACGCCGCGCCCGTCAACCGCCGAATCCGGCCGCGCAAAATAGACATATTCGAAGATGCAGAAGCGCGAGCGGGTCTGTTCGAACGGGAAGATGCTCTCGATTCCGTCCTCGTTGATCAGGACGACTTCGCCCGGCTTGATGTCGCGGACATAGCTTGCGCCGATGATGTCGAGCGCGCAGGTCTCCGAGGCGAGGATATGAGCGCCGTCGAGCAGGCCGAGCACCAGCGGCCGGACGCCGAGCGGATCGCGGCAGCCGATCATCTTCTTCTCGGAGAGCGCGACCAGCGAATAGGCACCCTCGATGCGGCGGATCGCGTCGATGAAGCGGTCGAGCAGTCGACCGTGATTGCTGGTTGCGATCAGGTGGATGATCGTCTCGGTGTCCGAGGTCGACTGGAATAGTGAGCCGCGCCGCTGCAATTCACGCTTCAGCGTCGCTGCGTTGGTCAGATTGCCATTGTGGGCGACCGCGAAGCCGCCGCCTGCGAATTCCGCGAACAAAGGCTGCACATTGCGCAGTCCCGCGCCGCCGGTCGTCGAGTAGCGATTATGGCCGATGGCACGCTCGCCGGGTAACCGGTCGATCACTGCCTTGCGGGTAAAGGCGTCGCCGACGAGGCCAATATGGCGCTCGATCGCAAACTGGCGGCCATCATGAGCGGCGATGCCAGCTGCCTCCTGGCCGCGATGCTGCAGGGCGTGCAGGCCCAGTGCCGCCAGAGCGGCGGCATCCGGATGGCCGAACACACCGAACACCCCACACTCCTCATGAAGGTGGTCGTCATCGGCCGTGAAGGGCAGCATCGAGAAGTCGTCCATCATGTTCCTCGGCGGAGGGTCGCCTGACCGGCGATCACCTCAAGGGTTGGGCTGGCTCCCGTTCGTTCCCTGCTGCGGCGCGTCGTCCGGCTCTTCGGCTGGTGCATCGCCATTGTCGATCAGACTGTCGAGACCCTTGCGTTCGGCCCCACCATAGTTCGGAGCCTGCGGTACGGTGCCCGGCGCGGGCGCCGGGAGCGTCGTGGCATTGTCGGGCGAATCGGCAGCCGGCGGGGCCGCCTCATCGCTGCCGCCGTGCAGACGGTCCTGAATCGTCTTTTCGATGTCTTCGGGCAGCGCGGCGACAAGCCGATCCCCGAGACGCTTCAATATAGGTGCGCTCTGGGCGTTCGCCACCCAGCTCGGCTGATGGTCGGAGAGAATCCACGACAGAAAGGCAAAGGCGATGACGACGATCAGCACACCGCGCGCAAGGCCGAAGACGAAACCGAGCGTGCGGTCGAGCAGGCCGATTCGGCTGTCGACGACGAAGTCGGAGATCTTCATCGCGATGTAGCTGGCAATCACAAGGGTCACGAAGAACACGCCAGCTGCCGAAGCGACGATCGCGATGTTCTTGTTGGAGATATAGGGCGCCACATAGGGGAGCAGCGGCTTGTACAGATAGAAGGCTGCAGCCGCCGCGATCGCCCAGGAGGCGACGGACAGAACCTCGCGCACGAAGCCTCGCACCATGGCGAGCATCGCCGAAAGGAGCACGACGACCAGAACAACGCCGTCGAGTACGGTCACCGACATGTCTCCTGCGACCCCCAAAACGGCCCGGGCAGTTCCCGGTCCAGAACCGTAGCCAGCCGTCAGGAAAGCACGGCTTCATCCGCTTCGTCGATGCGCGGCTTGGCCGTCGCACCATCCGGTCGGCCTTTGCGCGGTCCCGAAGCCGCAATTGCGGCTACGAGTGACGCCAATTGGTCGACTCCCGTCTGTCCGGCGCCTGAGCCGGCTTCCTTGTCGAGCGAGGCCGCCGGCAGCATGGCGCGCCCAAAGCCCAGCTTTTGCGCCTCCTTGAGACGCTGCACCGCATGTGCAACCGGCCTCACGGCGCCCGAAAGGCTCACCTCGCCGAAATAGACGCAATCCGGCGGCAGAGCAATACCGGCGAGTGAGGAGACGAGCGCCGCCGCGACGGCGAGATCGGCCGCCGGCTCGACGATCTTCAGCCCGCCGGCGACGGCGAGATAGATGTCGTTCTGGCCGAGCTTCACGCCGCAATGCGATTCGAGCACGGCGAGCACC
This sequence comes from Kaistia algarum, assembly GCF_026343945.1. Classification (NCBI taxonomy): domain Bacteria; kingdom Pseudomonadati; phylum Pseudomonadota; class Alphaproteobacteria; order Hyphomicrobiales; family Kaistiaceae; genus Kaistia; species Kaistia algarum. Next base: position 110,042 of record NZ_JAPKNJ010000001.1, on the reverse strand, counting down.
ATGGCGAGCCGTCCACTATCCCATCCGACCACGGCCCGGCGGGGCGTCCCGAGCGGGGAGGGGGCGACGAGGGCCTGGATCTCGACCAGCACCGGCCGCGTTCCCTCCATGCCGGCGAAGACGGCGGCGCCAGGCGAGGCGGCATTGCGCTCGCCGAGGAAAAGCTCGGATGGGTTCGGCACTTCGCGCAGGCCCGAGCCCGTCATCTCGAAGACGCCGATCTCGTCCGTGGCGCCGAAGCGGTTTTTCACGGCCCGCAGGATGCGGAAATGATGTCCGCCTTCGCCCTCGAAATAGAGCACGGCATCGACCATATGCTCGACGACGCGCGGGCCGGCGATCTGGCCGTCCTTCGTCACATGGCCGACAAGAATCACCGTCGCGCCGGACTGCTTGGCGTAGCGGATCATCGCCTGCGCGGCGGCGCGGACCTGCGTGACCGTGCCGGGAGCGGAATCGACGGTGGCGGTCCAGAGAGTCTGGATCGAATCGAGGATCACGAGCGCCGGAGCCGGGCCGGATTCGAGCGTCGCCAGAATGTCCTCGACGCTGGTCTCGGCCGCGAGCGCGACCGGTGCATTGGCCACACCCATGCGGGTGGCACGCAGCCGCACCTGCGCGATGGCTTCTTCGCCGGAAATATAGACGACGCGCTTGCCGAGCCGCGCCAAGGCTGCGGAGGCTTGCAGGAGCAGCGTCGACTTGCCGATGCCCGGATCGCCGCCGACCAGGAGAGCCGAGCCGCGCACGAAGCCGCCGCCGGTGACGCGGTCGAGCTCGGCGATGCCGGAGGCAATGCGCGGCGCCTCGCCGCTTTCGCCGGACAAAGGCTGCAATTCGACGACGCGGCCCTTGCCGAGCCCGCGTCCTGGGCCGCCGCCGACGCCGCCCGCCGTGTTCTCCTCGACGATGGTGTTCCACTCGCCGCAGGCTTCGCAGCGACCCTGCCAACGCGCACTGACGGCTCCGCAATTCTGGCAGATGAACTGGACTCGGGCCTTCGCCATCAGGCGGCTCCGACATAGCGGCGCTCATAGCGCCCGCCGAGGCTGGTCAGGAGTTCATAGCCGATGGTGCCGGCGATACTGGCGACTTCGTCTACAGGGATGTTGGCACCCAGCAATTCGGCCCAGTCGCCGCGCTTCACATTCGGGACATCGGTCACGTCGACGGCCATCAGATCCATGGAGAGGCGGCCGGCGAGGGGGGCGCGGCGCCCGTTCAGGAAGACGCTGGCGCCCGGCTGCTCGTCGGTCGATCCGGCAATGCGCGGATAGCCGTCAGCATAGCCCGCCGAGAGGATCGCGATCCGGCTGTCGCGGCGCAGCGTCTGCGAGGCGCCATAGCCGATGCTCTCACCCGCCGGGACGTCGCGGACCTGGAGCACCAGCGCTTCGGCCTTGGCGACGACGTCGAGGGACGGCATCCCCGCCTGGAAGGCGCCGCCATAGAGCGCGATGCCCGGCCGCACGAGGTCGAAGCCATAATGGGCACCGAGATGGATCCCCGCCGAATTGGCGAGCGAGGCCGGCAGTCCCTCGAACAGGGCGGCGCCGGCGCGGAACCGCTTCAGCTGCGTCTCGTTCAGCGGATGGCCCGGTGTATCGGCGCAGGCGAGATGGCTGATGACCAGCGTCAAGCCCTGGCGGCGCCAATCGCCGGTGGAGACATCGCGTGCCTCGTCGAGGCTGAGCCCGAGGCGGTTCATGCCGGTATCGATATGGAGCGCTGCCTCGCCGCGCCCGCCACCGGCGCGATAGGCCGACCATTCGCGCCATTCCTCGATCGAGCCCAGCACGGGACGCAGCGACGCGGCGGCGAGGGCGGGCGCGTTGCCGGCCGTCAGCCCGCTCAGCACATAGATCGCCGCGCGCGGCAGGATGCGGCGCAGCCGCAGGCCTTCCGAGGGCAGGGCGACGAAGAACGAGCGGCATCCCGCCCGCTCCAGCGCGGTTCCCGTCGGCTCCAGCCCCATGCCATAGGCGTCGCCCTTCACGGCGGCCGCCGTCTCGGCCTGCCCGGCGAGGCGGGCGAGATGGCGCCAATTGCCGACCAACGCGCCGAGATCGATGGTCAGGCGACTGGAATCAGCGGGACCGGCGGCTTCGGCTTGAGCGATGGGATTCATGAACCTTTGATGCGGTGCGACCATGGCTGCGACACTAACCGATTCCTGCATGACATTGCTCGTGATCGACGATAGCTCTTCGCATGGAAGAAGGGCGATTGCGGGGCACCGCCGCCCTATTTCATGCACAGGGAACCCGCTGATGGCCGGCAGCCGCCTCGCACATGTGACCTTCCTCGTCGATGACTACGACCGGGCGATCACATTCTTCACAAACGTGCTCGATTTCGAGCTTCTTACCGACACGCCGCTCGGGCCCGGCAGGCGCTGGGTGCTGGTGGCGCCAAAGGGGACGGGTGGCGCGGCGCTGCTCCTGGCGAAGGCAGAGGGCGCCGAGCAGACGGCGCGGATCGGCGACCAGACTGGCGGGCGCGTTGGCTTCTTCCTGGAGACGGAGGATTTCGCTCGCGACTACGCGGCCTTCAGTGCGCGAGGGCTCGTTTTTCGCGAGACCCCGCGGCATGAATCCTACGCGACGGTCGCCGTATTCGAGGATCTCTACGGCAATCTGTGGGATCTGCTTCAGCCGGCGAATATCTGAGCTGCCCGGTCCGCAGCGAGAGCGACGCGATCGCGTCGGCTTGCGGCGACACGAACTGGCGTTTCCAAGGTCTTTTGAATTGCCCGTGGGGGGCTGATGCGTCTGGCTTTTTCGGGGCTGCGCGACCGTGTCATGCCGGCGCGGATCGCCAGGTGGCGGGAAATCATCGACGACACGCGTGCGCTATATCGCCGTGAGGAGGGTCGTGAACTCGCCCTGTTTCGCCCACGGCACTTCAGCGAGAAGATGCAATGGCGGAAGCTGTTCGACCTCAACCCCGACTTCGCCATCTTCAGCGACAAACACGCGACGCGGCGATTCGTGGCGGAGCGGCTCGGGGCTGGGTATCTGCCTGAGCTTCTGTGGTTCGGCCGGGACCCGGATCAGATCCCCTTCGACAGTCTGCCGACACCGTTCGTCCTCAAGAGCACGCACGGCTATGGTCACGTCGAGATCGTCGAGGCTGGAGCGGAGCCGGATACGGCGCGTATGCGTGCGTCAGCGCGGCAATGGCTGGCCTATAATCACGGAACGACGATGGGAGAGCCCGGCTATGAACATTTACAGCCCGGACTGATCGTCGAGAGACTGCTCTTCCACGATTCCGGTGAGCCGCCCCCCGAACGCAAGATCTTCGTCTTCAACGGCAAAGCGCGCGTCATAGAGACGATTTTGGTCGCGTCCGGCAACCGCGACCGCACGACGGGATTTCATACGCCCGACTGGACGCGCTTGCCCTGGCGCTCGTCGCGCGAACCGCATCCGGGAAACCTGCCGCGCCCCAAACGCCTGATCGAAATGCTGGCGGCGGCCGAGCGTCTTGCGGCCGGACTGGATCACCTCCGGGTCGATATCTATGACTGCGGCCAGACGTTCAGGATTGGCGAGCTTACCGTCTATTCGTGGTCCGGGCTGCCGCATTTCCAGCCGGACCGCGCCGACGAGATCATAGGCGACTACTGGCGCATTCCATTCCCGATGCTGCGCGCGATCATGACTGTCCTGTTCCGGCGGCACGAAATTCGTCCGCGGATGCAGAAGCCGCCGCAACGCGCCCCGGCCATGGTGGAGCCGGCCTCGGAGATTTCCTGAAGGGCGGGGTTTCCCGGCGAAGATGCCGGGCGCGACCTCACTCGTAGGAATCGGGCAGGTGGTCGCGCCGGACGAGGTTGGAGAAGCGCGTCACCTCGGCCTCGAACTGGAGCTGGACGGTTCCGGTCGGCCCGTGGCGCTGCTTGCCGATGATGACTTCGGCGACGCCGGCGACCTGCTCCATCTCGGCCTGCCATTTGAAAAACTCTTCGGTGCCTTCCTTGGGCATCTTGCCCTTCAGGTAATATTCGTCGCGATAGACGAACATCACCACGTCGGCGTCCTGCTCGATCGAACCGGATTCGCGCAGATCCGAGAGCTGCGGGCGCTTGTCGTCGCGCGATTCGACCTGACGCGACAGCTGCGACAGCGCGATGATCGGGACAGCGAGTTCCTTGCACAGCGCCTTGAGACCCGTGGTGATCTCGGTGATCTCCTGCACGCGGTTCTCGGAACGCTTGCCCGAGCCCGAAAGCAGCTGGAGATAGTCGATCACCAGAACGTCGAGGCCGCGCTGGCGCTTCAGCCGGCGGGCTCTGGCCGTGAGCTGGGCTATCGAGAGGCCGCCGGTTTGGTCGATATAGAGCGGAATGCGTGCCATTTCGCGCGACGCCGTGACGACACGGGCGAATTGGTTCTCGTCGATCGAGCCGCGGCGAATATGCGATGACGAGACGCCGGACTGCTCGGCGATGACGCGGGTCGCGAGCTGCTCGGCCGACATTTCCAGCGAGAAGAAGCCGACGATCCCGCCATTCACCGTCTTGATAGTGCCATCGGGCTGCAATTCGCCGCGATAGGCCTTGGCGATGTTGTAGGCGATGTTGGTGGCGAGCGAGGTCTTGCCCATGGCGGGGCGCCCGGCAAGGATGATCAGATCCGAGGGCTGCAACCCGCCCATCTTCTGGTCGAGATCATCGAGACCGGTGGCTATACCCGAGAGGCCTCCATCTCGCTGATAGGCGGCGCTCGCCATGTCGATGGCGGATTTGAGCGCTTCCTCGAACGCATGGAAACCGCCATCATAGCGCCCGGTCTCGGCAAGGGCGAAAAGCCGGCGCTCGGCGTCCTCGATCTGGGCCCGCGGCGGCATGTCGACCGGCGCATCATAGGCGATGTTGACCACATCCTCGCCGATGCCGATCAGCGAACGGCGGAGCGCGAGGTCGTAGATCGCCCGGCCATAATCCTCGGCATTGATGATCGTCGTCGCCTCGGCGGCCAGGCGGGCGAGATATTGCGCGAGATTGAGCTCTCCGATGGCGAGGTCGGCCGGGAGGAAGGTCTTCATCGTGACCGGAGTCGCGACCTTGTTCGAGCGGATGATCTGCGAGGTGATTTCGTAGATCTGCTGGTGCACCGGCTCGAAGAAGTGCGTCGGCTCCAGGAAGTCCGACACGCGGTAGAACGCTTCGTTGTTGACCAGCACCGCGCCGAGCAGCGCCTGCTCCGCTTCGATGTTGTGCGGCGCCTGGCGATAGAACTCGCTGGTCGGCACGTTCAGGCCAAGGGCAGGAAGGTTCATCGTCCTCGTTCTCGTGTTTTCCAAAGGTCGAAACGACACGGAGACACTCGGGCTCGCAACCCTGGGCCGCGTCCACGCCTCGTCACGCCGCTTCGGATGGCGAGCCTCCTCCGACGCTCACTTAGCCGCCAGCTTCCGTTCAAATCGAATCGATTGCCAGTCTAGTACCGCTATTAACAGCCATGTGAATTCTCCGCCTGCGAAGGGCCGAGACCGCATTTGAAGCTTGCAAGTTGCGGCGTTGAGACAATCCGATTCGCGATGCCGACAATTTAGCCCAGAGCCGCAATTTTCGCTTAACCGCGTAGGAGCCTGCCGCTCGAGCCGTCATGGCTATCGGCTGGGGCAAGCCGAAGGAGCGCATGCATGTCAGTGGAAGAGGCCGCCTTGGCCTTGAAACGATTCGGCCTCGGCCCGAGGCCTGGCGATATCGGCCGGATCGCCGCCGATCCGAAAGCCGCCGTCCTGGCGGAACTGGATGCGGCGGATATCGTCCGTCTCGACGATGCGGGGTTGCCGGGTGCCGAAGAGGCCTATCTCGCCATCCGCCGCGACCAGATCGCCCGCCAGACGACGCGGCGTGCCGCGCCCGAGGTGAAAGTGCCCGACATGGCGGCCGCCGAGTCGGCCGGTGGAATGGCCTCCACGGCAGCGGGCGACGCATCGAAGGCAGCGCCGGTTGCAGTACCGGTGGTCGGGGCGGCCATGATGGCGCCCGGCGGCAAGGCGCTCGACGATACGGCGCCGCGCCGCTCCATGGTGTTCTACCGGTCGGAGATCGCGGCCCGTGCGTCCCGCCGGCTCTCCGCCGATATTGGCTATGTCGAGCGCCTCGTCGATTTCTGGGCGAATCATTTCGCTCTGCAATCCGACAAGGACGAGCGGATCCGAGGTCTTGCCGGTGCCTTCGAGCGCGAGGCGATCCGTCCGCATGTGCTCGGCCGCTTCGAGGACATGCTGGTCGCCGCAACCCGCCACCCGGCCATGCTGCTCTCGCTGGACAATGTCGATTCCACCGGCCCCAATTCCCCGGCCGGCCTCAAGAGCGGCAATGGCCTCAACGAGAATCATGCGCGCGAAATCCTCGAACTGCATACGGTCGGCGTCGATGGCGGCTACAGCCAGCAGGATGTGACGGAATTCGCGCGCGTCCTGACCGGTTGGACCTTTGTCCGGGATGTACGGCGATCCGACATCGGCAGCTTTTTCTTCGCGGCCAACCGACATGAGCCAGGCGGCCATGTCGTGATGGGCAAGACCTATTCGGTCGATCCCGATCATCCCAAGGGCAATGAGCGGCAGGGGCTGGACGTGCTGCAGGACCTAGCCGCCCACCCCGCCACCGCCCATCACATAGCCACCAAGCTCGCCCGCCATTTCGTCGACGACCATCCGCCGGAGGAAATCGTTGCTGCGCTCGCCGGTACGTTCCGGAAGACCGACGGCGACCTGAAGGCCGTGTCGCGCGCTCTGATCGAAGCCCCCGCAGCCTGGGGCAAGGGGCAGAAATTCGCGACACCGCAGCAATTCGTCAACGCGTCGCTGCGGGCGACCGGCGTAACGTTGGACACGCCGCGTATGCAGGGCGTCCTCCGCTCGCTCGGTCAGATGACTTGGGCGCCAGTCTCGCCGGAGGGATTCCACGACGACGCCGCGACGTGGCTGTCACCCGACGGTATGACCACGCGACTTGATGTCGCCGACCGCATCGCTCAGCAGGCGACGCTGTCCCGCCCGCCGGAGCAACTCGCCGAAGACCTGCTCGGTCCGGACCTATCTGCCGATACAAGGCAAACCATCCGCCGTGCGGAGACCGGCCGCCAGGCCGTTGCGCTGCTGCTCATGAGCCCCGAATTCCAGTGGAGATGAAGATGACCAATCACGCTTCCGCCTCCGGCAGCTTCCGTCCGACCCGGCGTCTCTTCCTGGCTTCGGCCGGATCTTTCGTCGCCTGGGCCCAGATGCCGCGCTTCGCCTTTGCAGGCACCCGCGATCCGCGTTTCGTCCTCGTAATCCTGCGCGGGGCCGTTGACGGATTGGCTGTCGTCCCGCCGATCGGCGATCCGGCCTATACGGCGCTTCGCGGCGACATCGCCGTTGGCGCCAAGGGTGTCGGCGGCGCCAGCCCGCTGCATGGCATATTCGCGCTTAACGATGCCATGCCGAACTTCCGCCGCCGCTTCCAGTCGGGAGAGGCTCTCGTCGTGCATGCCGCGGCGACTCCCTATCGGGATCGTTCGCATTTCGACGGCCAGGATGTCCTGGAGAACGGCACCAACGGCCCCCGGCTTGCCGAGACAGGCTGGCTGAACCGCGCCGTGGCGGCGCTGCCGAAGGGCGATGCGGTGCGGCCCCTCCACGGCCTTGCCGTCAGCCCCGTCGTGCCGCTGGTGCTGCGCGGCGCGGCCCCGGTCTTCACCTGGATGCCTACCGATTTGCAGGCGACCGGCCCCGATACGGCGCAGCGGTTGATGGACCTCTATTCGCAGACGGATTCAAAACTGGCCCAAGCCTTTTCCGCTGGTCGCGAGATCGATCGCATGGCAGGCGGCGGCGGACGCCCGGGCGGCGACATCAACAACCAGTTCCGGACGATCGCCGTCGGCGCCGGCCGGCTGCTGGCCCAGGAGGACGGTCCGCGCATCGCGGCGCTCTCCTATGACGGCTGGGACACCCACGCCAAAGAAGGGCCGATGGATGGCAATCTCGACAAGCTTCTCGGTGCGCTGGACGGGGCGCTGGAGGGTCTCGCGGTGGAACTCGGCCCGGTCTGGAAGGATACGGTCGTTGCCGTGGTGACGGAGTTCGGCCGGACCGCCCATGTCAACGGTACGGACGGAACCGACCATGGCACGGCGACGATGGCGCTTCTGGCCGGCGGCGCGGTTCGTGGCGGGCGCGTTGTCGCCGACTGGCCCGGTCTTGCGCCGAACCAGCTCTACCAGGCGCGTGACCTGAGGCCGACCACCGATCTGCGCGCCGTGCTGAAGGGGGTGCTGCGCGACCATCTCGGCCTCAGCGAACGGGTGCTTTCCACCGAGGTCTTCCCCGGAAGTCTGCCTGTCCGTCCCCTGAACGGTCTGGTCGCCTGATCCTTATTCGCCCGCGATCTTGAGCGAGGGGCGCGAGCCGGCGTTATCGCGCCGTCGCAGCGCCTCCTCGGCCTGCCAGATATAGTCGCGCGTCAGCGGCAGCGCGTTCTGGTCGCGGACGATCTGGATCTGGAAGTTCATCATGTCCTGGAAGCGGAACGCCGTTTCCGAGGCCGCCAGGTAGAACTCCCACATCCGGCAGAAGCGTTCGTCATAGAGCGCCTTCGCCTCTTCGCGCCGGGCGAGGAAGCGCTCGCGCCAGGCCTTCAACGTCTCCGCGTAATGAAGGCGAAGGATCTCGACATCCGTTACCTTGAGCCCGGCCCGTTCGATCGCGGGCAACACCTCGGAAAGCGAGGGAATGTAGCCGCCGGGGAAGATGTATTTGTGGATCCAGGAATTCGTCTCGCCCGGCCCGTCGAACCGGCCGATCGAGTGCAGCACCATGACGCCGTCATCGGTCAGCAATTCGCGGACCTTTTGGAAGAACTGGTCATAGTGGCCGACGCCGACATGCTCGAACATGCCGACCGAGACGATACGGTCGAAGCGGCTCGTCAGCGAGCGGTAGTCCTGCAGCAGGAAACGGGCGCGATGGGCGAGGTCGCGTTCCTCGGCGCGCGAATTCGAAACCTTGTGCTGTTCTTGCGAGAGCGTCACGCCGGTGACGTCGACATCGGCGTGACCAGCGAGATAGAGGCCGAGCCCGCCCCAGCCGGAGCCGATATCCAGAACACGCTGGGTGGGAGCGAGCGCAAGCTTCGCCGCCAGATGCCGCTTCTTGGCATGCTGTGCGTCTTCCAGCGTCGTTTCGGGCGTCTCGAAATAAGCGCAGGAATATTGCTGGTCGCTGTCGAGGAACAGCGAATAGAGACGCCCGTCGAGATCGTAATGGTGCGCGACGTTGCGCCGGGCGCGGAATGGCGTGTTCCATTGCCGGAAGCGCCTTGTCCAAACCCTCAGGCGGTAAATGACGCGCGCCCACCAGGCGCGGCCCCCGCCGCCGATGTTCTGGAGCACGGTGGCCAGGAAATCGTAGATCGAGCCCTGCTCGACGACGAACCCCCCATTCATGAAGGTTTCGCCGAGCTTCAGTTCCGGATTGAGCATCACCGCGCGTTCGGCGGCGGCGGAGGTAAACCGCGCGCGGACGAGACTGCCGCTGCCATCGCCGAAGCGATGCGCGACGCCCTTCGCATCGACGATCTCCAGCGAGCCCTTCAACATGATTCGCGAGAGATACTTCACGAGCAACCGGTTCATGTGAACGCTGCCCCTTCCTCTGAAACCTCGTTTCACCGAGCGTAGGCTTCAATTTTCCGGTGTTACCCAGCTGTCATACAAATGTTAGTCCTGATTTCGCCATGATTTCAAGGGCCTCAGCGTGACCCGAAAGCCACGCCGGCCAAAATGAAAACGGAGCGCGCCGAGGGATCGGCGCGCTCCGTTGAAAAGTAAGGCGTCCTTTGGGTTTCGAGTGGGCTTACGCCTGCTCGGAAAGGTCCTCGTCTTCGCCCTCGAGGCCTTCTTCCTCATCTTCCAGAGGCTCAAGCTCGAAGACTTCGCGTACCGTCAGGTCTTCGCCGCGCGACTGGCGAGTCGCCTCATCGACGCTTCGCGCGACGTTGATGGTGACGGTCGATTCGACTTCGGGGTGAAGCGCGATCGCGACAGTGTGCAGGCCGATGGTCTTGATCGGATGATCGAGCACGACCTGGTTGCGCGCAACGGCGAAACCGCCTTCCGAGATGATGTCGGCGATGTCGCGGCTCGAGACGGAGCCATAGAGCTGGCCGGTCTCGCCCGCCTGGCGGATGACGATGAACTTCTGTCCGTCGAGCTTCTCGGCAACGGCGCTGGCTTCCTGCTTGCGCTCGAGGTTGCGCGCCTCGAGGTGGACCTTCTCGGTCTCGAAGCGCTTCTTGTTGCCTTCGGTCGCGCGCAGAGCCTTGCCCTGCGGAAGCAGGAAGTTGCGGGCGAAGCCGTCCTTGACGTGCACGATCTCGCCCATCTGGCCGAGCTTGGCGACGCGTTCCAGCAGAATGACGTCCATGATCTATCTCCTTGTTGGTGTCATTGGATGAAATTGAGAAATCACTTGGGTCCGTCCGCGCCGCCGAGGCGGCGCGAGCGCAAATCGAAAAGGCTGTCGGCAACGCCAACGACGCACATCACGACGAGCGTCGGGCTGAACAGAAAGGTCAGTACGTAGAGCAGCCACAACAGCACGCCCCGGGCGGGACGGCCCAGCAGGGATGCGTGGACGAGGCCGTAGCCGGTGAGCGCGAAAATGGCGGCGAAAGCGCCGGCAAAGGCTCCGCCGACTTCACCGATCGACCCGCCGATAAACGTCGCTGCCAGGGTCAGACCGAAGAAGAGGACGAGGATCCGCTGCGGGCGTACGCGCCAAAGCGGGGTCCAGGGGCGCTGCAATAGTCCCGACCTCTGGACGATGCGGGCGCCGACATAGACATTGAACACGACGATGACGAGCACGGAAAACGCGAAGAGGACCGGCATCAGCGTGACAATCGCGCCGACGATCGGCTCTAGCTGACCGCGCGCGACTTCGGATCCGCCGTCTGCCATGATCGTCGTCAGGGCATCGAGCAGGCCGGCGGCAAGAGTTGCAGAATCATACCCGCGCAGCGCCGTCCAGGCGACGACCGACAGCGCGGTTGCCAGGCCGGCCCGAAGCAATACGGTGTCGAGCGGAAACCATTCCTGCGCGTCCGGCGTGGCCTCCGAGGGGCGCGATAGCCCGACGAGATGGGCGACCCAGGCCACCGGCGCGGCATAGTTGATCAGATAGAGGACGCCGAGGACCGGATCGAGGGCGATAGCGATCAGCGCCGATGCCATCGCCGCGGCCAGTGCGCCCGAGAGCGTGCCGAAGCCCAGACCAGCGATCGCGATGGGGAGCGGGGAAATGAGGAAGAGCGGGACGGCGACGAGATTGCTCGTCAGCAGGCCGGCATAGAGCAGGGCCGCCGCGAGTCCGGCGCCGAGGCCGATGAGGACATTGCGTATCATCATGTGCTGTCCCGCTTGATCAGCGGTTAGAGGCGCGCGGCGACTGCCCGCACCCCAACCCGGATAGATCGGCGCTTGAAACGCCGAGGAGAACGCGCCGGCCGATCCGTGCGGCCGGCGCGATACGCCTTACTTGATGACGTAGGGCAAGAGGCCGAGGAAGCGCGAACGCTTGATGGCCTGGGCCAGCTCGCGCTGCTTCTTGGCCGAGACGGCCGTGATGCGCGAGGGAACGATCTTGCCGCGCTCGGAAATATAGCGCTGCAGCAGCCGCACGTCCTTGTAGTCGATCTTCGGCGCGTTGGGGCCGGAGAACGGGCAGGTCTTGCGACGACGGAAGAAGGGACGACGCTGGCCGCCCGAGCTGGTGGTGGTGGTGCTGGAAGTGCCGAACTCAGCCATTATTCTGCTCCACCTTCGCTCTCTTCGGACCGGGGACGACGCTCGCTGCGGAAGCCGCCGCCACCGCCATCACGATCGCCACCACGGAAGCCGCCGCTGCGCGGACGGTCGCCGCGATCACCGAAACGGCCGCCGCGATCATCGCGGTCTTCGCGGTCACGCTTCTGCAGCATGGCCGACTGGCCTTCCTCATGCGCCTCGACCTTGATCGTCAGGATGCGCAGAACGTCTTCGTTCATGCGCTGCTGACGCTCGAGCTCGGCGACGGCCGCGGACGGCGCGTCGATGTTCATGAGCGTGTAGTGCGCCTTGCGGTTCTTGCGGATCCGGAAAGCGACGGACTTGAGGCCCCACTGCTCGATCTTGGCGACGGAGCCGCCATTGGCTTCAAGGATGCCCTTGAAGGTCTCGGTCAGCGTCTCGACCTGCTGCGCCGACACATCCTGTCGGGACAGAAATACGTGTTCGTAAAGTGGCATAGTGCCCTTCCTTCATGCTGCCCGGCGCCAAGCCTCACCGAAGCCTTCGAGAAAGGCTTGATCGGTATAACTTCGAGAGCGGAGACACGGGAAGACGGGATCCTGCGATCCCTGCGGCAAGCCGCCTTCCGTTCAACCCCCGGCCGGGTGTCATTGCGACGGGCGGTGCATATCTGAAATGCCGTACGGAGGCAAGTATCGACGCCCCGGTCGCGACGTCAGCGCTTCCATGCGACGCGGAAGCCGACATCGAAGGCATTGCCGATGCCGATGCTCAGCGGCCTCACGATAGCTGAGCCAAGTAAGAGAAGAAACGGCGGACGGCACGCGTCTTCACCGCGCCTTGAAGGAATTCGACGCCGAGCCATTCGGTGATGTGGAGCAACTGGACCGTGAGGCCGGCGAACAGCTGAGGCGCGGCGGCGGACGATTTCTGCCTGGTCAACGCGCTCCGGCAATCATTATAAGAATTCGTGATCGAAGCATCGAATCGCTATGCTTCCCTTCCGGTTGGACCGGAGGCATATTGGCCTCCCCTCAAGATCAGCGGAAGCCGGCCCCGGCCTGCTCTTCCTCGGTCATTTCCCATTCGAGGACTTCGAAAAAAGTGAGCCAGAGCGCAGAAGCCCTGCCGGGCGCCGCGGGACGTAGCCTTGCCCAGAAGACCGCCTTCGGCATCCTCGTCGCCATCAGCATGTCGCATCTGCTGAACGACCTGATGCAGTCGGTGATTTCGGCGATCTACCCGATCCTCAAGAACGAATTCGCGCTCGATTTCGGCCAGATCGGCATCATCCAGCTCGTCTTCCAGCTCACCGCCTCGATCCTGCAGCCTCTTGTCGGCATCTATACCGACAAACGCCCGCTGCCATTCTCGCTGCCGGTCGGGATGGGCTTCACGCTCATCGGTCTACTGTTGCTGGCGACGGCCGGCAGCTATGTCATGATCCTCGTATCGGTAGCGATGATCGGGCTCGGTTCCTCGATCTTCCATCCTGAATCCTCGCGGGTCGCCCGCATGGCATCGGGCGGGCGCCATGGCCTCGCCCAGTCGCTGTTCCAGGTCGGCGGCAATTTCGGTTCGGCCATCGGGCCACTGCTCGCCGCGCTCATCATCCTGCCGCGCGGGCAGGGGGCTGTGGCCTGGTTCGCCCTTGCCGCCTTGATCGGCATCCTGCTCCTGTCGCGCGTCGGCCTCTGGTATCGCGCGCAGCACCGGGCAGCCGGCGGGAAGAAGGCGGTGCAAGCGGTCGTCTCGACCCTGCCGCGCAAGGTCGTCGTGCGTTCGCTGGTGATCCTGGCGCTGCTGATTTTCTCCAAGTTCTTCTATATGGCGGCGCTGACCAGCTACTACACGTTCTTCCTGATCGACGAATTCGGCGTCTCGGTCCGCGATTCCCAGCTCTATCTGTTCGTCTTCCTCGGCGCCGTGGCGGTCGGCACCGTCGCCGGCGGCCCCATTGGCGACCGCTTCGGGCGGAAGTTCGTCATCTGGTTCTCGATCCTGGGAGTGCTGCCCTTCACGCTGCTGCTGCCGCATGCCTCCCTGTTCTGGACGGTCGTGCTCTCGATCATCATCGGGCTTGTCCTTTCCTCGGCGTTCTCGGCGATCATCGTCTATGCGCAGGAACTGATGCCCGGGAAGGTCGGCATGGTCTCGGGGCTCTTCTTCGGCTTCGCATTCGGTATGGGCGGCATCGGTGCGGCGGCGCTGGGCGAACTCGCAGACATGACGTCGATCAAGTTCGTGTTCCAGGTCTGCGCCTTCCTGCCGGTGATCGGCCTTCTGACCGCCTTTCTTCCAAACCTCGCCCCGCCGCGCCGGCACTGAGGCGGATGGAGGCAACGCGGCCTTTCACCGCGTTGCCATGGAACCCGCTGCCTTGATGCCGCCGTCTTGGGGATGTGGAACGGCGCCATGATGAAACATGCCGCCCTGCTTGCCGCTTTTTTCCTGGTGCCGACGCTCGCGCTGGCCGACCCTCCCGCCGCCTGCTTTTCTCCGGGCGAACTCGCGGCGGTGGAAGGCGAGAACCTGTCGCGCCGTGCTACCGCCGCGGACCATTTGGTCGTTCCGACGGCGACGCCCGCGCTCTTGTCGGGTGCGGCCGAAGACGCTTCGGGCGTCGTGCGGCGCGTCAAGCTGCCGGCGGGTCAGAAGCTGGTGGCGTTGACCTTTGACCTTTGCGAGGCGGGCCGGGAAGTCGCCGGTTATGACGCGGCGGTGGTCGATGCGCTGCGTGCGCAAAAAGCGCCGGCGACGTTCTTCATGGGCGGACGCTGGGCGCAGAGCCACGAGGCGCGGGCGATGCAGCTTCTGGCCGATCCGCTGTTCGAGATAGGCAACCACACCTATGACCACGCCAATCTCGATCACGCCGATGCCGCCAAGGTCGCGGAAGAAATCGGCCGCACCGAAACGGTGTTGCAGGGGCTGCGCGAACGGATCGCGGCGGTCTGCCCGGCGGTCGGTGCGTTGCCGGCGAGCGGCGTCTTCCGCTTCCCCTACGGTTCCTGTTCACCGGAGAGCCTTGCCGCCGTCTCGGCCATGGGCGAGACGGCGATCCAGTGGGATGTCGTCTCCGGCGATCCGTCGGGCATCGGCGCCGCGCCGATGGCGAAGGCCGTTCTCGCCGAGGTGAAGCCCGGTTCGATCATCGTCATGCATGCCAATGGGCGCGGCAAGCACACCGGGGCAGCTCTAAAGACGATCATCCCGAAGCTGAGGGCTGCCGGCTATCGCTTCGTCACGGTGTCGGAACTGTTGAAGGCCGGCGCTCCTCAGCGGAGCGCCGCCTGCTATATCGAACGGCCCGGAGATACGGCGCGCTACGATCATCCCACCCACAAGATGGAACCGGCAACGGGGGGCGGTGCGAAACCGACCCCCGGCTGACGAGATCGGCTAGGGCGCGGGGCTCGAGGCGCTCTCGAACTGCGCCGGATCGTCGGTGAAGCCAACGGCCGTCTTGCCCTGATACGTCACGATCACCTGCTCGCCCGGCATGACGCCGAGAAGCTGCGACGGATGCTGCAGCGTATATTGGCGGCCATTGTCGAGCGTGACCGTCGCGGTCTGGGAATTGACGCCCGTCAGCTTGCCGGTGTCGACGTCCATGGCGAAGGCCGGGGCGGCGGCCATGAGGACGACAACCGGAGCGAGGATTGCGAGAGTTTTCATCGGATAACTCCAACTTTGAGATCGTCTCCCCTTCGATGTTGCATGGCACCGAAACGAGACAAATTGGACATGGAGCGCGTCCGTTGGCCGGCAACGTCCCGAGAGCGACATGAACGGAATTTAATAAGGCGGCCATGTTTTATCGCTGCCTGCCGGAACCAGGGAAGTCGGGTCCAAGGCCGCGCCGGGCTTGACTTCGGGCGGCGGAGAGGCGATTAGCCGCCGCCAATAGAGCCCATCTTTCCGGGCCAAAATTCAGATCAAGGGGCGCGATCGCATGACGGCGGCGCTGACATTTCCAGGGCAGGGCAGCCAGGCTGTCGGTATGGGCAAGGCAATCGCCGAGGCCTTTCCGGCGGCGGCTGCCGTCTTCGAGGAAGTAAACGATGCTCTCGGCGAAAATCTGTCGGGACTGATCTTCGAAGGGCCTCTCGACACCTTGACCCTGACCGCCAACGCCCAGCCGGCGCTGATGGCGGTGAGCCTTGCCGCGATGCGGGCGCTGGAGGCCGAAGGTCTCGTGCTCGATCGGGCGGCTGCCTATGTGGCCGGTCATTCGCTCGGCGAATATTCGGCGCTGGCTGCCGCCGGAAGCCTTTCCATTGCCGACGCGGCCCGCCTGCTGCGAATTCGCGGCAAGGCGATGCAGGCGGCGGTTCCCGTGGGCGAAGGGGCGATGGCGGCCCTGCTCGGGCTCGATTTCGAGACGGCGAAGGCCGTCGCGGCGGAAGCCGCTGGCGATGACGTATGCGAGGCCGCCAACGACAACGGACCGGGCCAGGTCGTGATTTCGGGCAGCCGCGCGGCGATCGAGCGCGCGCTGGAGATCGCCCGGACCAAAGGTGCCAAACGGGCGATCCTGCTGCCCGTCAGCGCTCCGTTCCATTGCCGCCTGATGCAGCCCGCCGCCGACGAGATGGCCGAGGCGCTCGCGGGTGTCACGATCGCCGTGCCTCGGGTGCCGATCGTGGCCAATGTACTGGCCGCTCCGATCCAGGATCCCGACGCGATCCGTGCCCGGCTTGTCGAGCAAGTGACGGGCATGGTGCGCTGGCGCGAATCGGTCGAATGGTTGGCGGCGAATGGCGTCGACCGCCTCGTCGAAGTCGGTGCCGGCAAGGTGCTGAGCGGGCTGGCGAAGCGCATAGCGCCCGGCGTGGCAACGCTTGCCGTCGGCCAACCAGAAGACGTGCCGGCCGCTATCGCGGCTCTCGCCTGATAGAGAAGAGGGGACTTCCATGTTCGATCTGACGGGCAAGCGCGCCCTCGTAACCGGCGCCAGCGGTGGCATCGGCAAGGCGATCGCGACGGCGCTGCACGGCCAGGGCGCAATCGTCGCGCTCTCCGGAACGCGGCGCGATGCGCTGGAAGCGCTCGCCGGCGAACTCGGCGCGAATGCTCATGTGCTGCCGGCCAATCTCGGGTCTCCGGAAGAAGTCGAAGGGCTAATGCCGCGGGTTGAAGAGGCGCTTGGCGGTCTCGATATCCTCGTCAACAATGCCGGCATTACGCGCGACATGCTGTTCGCCCGCCTCTCCGACGAGGCCTGGGCCGACGTGCTCGACGTCAATCTGACGGCGCCTTTCCGTCTCGCCCGCGCAGCGCTGCGCGGCATGATGCGCCAGCGCTACGGCCGCATCATCAACATCTCCTCCGTCGTCGCGGTCACGGGAAATCCGGGGCAGGGCAACTACACCGCCGCCAAGGCCGGCCTCATCGGCATGTCGAAATCGCTGGCGGGCGAAGTGGCGGGTCGCAACATCACCGTCAACTGCGTCGCACCCGGCTTCATCGAAACGGCGATGACCGACGTGCTCAACGAAAAGATCCGTGCCACGATCCTGGAACGCGTCCCGGCCAAGCGACTCGGCACAGGCGAAGAGATCGCCTCCGCCGTCGTCTATCTGGCGTCGGCGGAGGCCGCTTACGTGACGGGCCAGACGCTGCACGTCAATGGCGGTATGGCTATGATCTAAAAAGGGAATTTTCTTCTCTTGCGATCGGCGTGTTCCGCGCCTCGCATGGGGCTGCCGGTGCTGGTCAAGGTTTGGAAACTGTGTTAGGACCGCCCATCATTCCGGCTTCTCTTCGCCGCACAGTGCAGCGAAGAACAGACGGATTGACGATGACATCGGACTAGTGACGATATCGCGTGACGATTTCGGGAATTGCTGAAGCCGACGCTTTCCCGTGTGCGAAAGGTCGCACAGAGTTTTAGTGACACAATCAAGTCGAGGTTTGAGAAATGAGCGATATCGCTGACCGGGTTAAGAAGATCGTGATCGAACACCTCGGCGTCGAAGCCGACAAGGTGACCGAGGGCGCGAGCTTCATCGACGACCTCGGCGCGGACAGCCTCGACACGGTCGAGCTCGTCATGGCGTTCGAAGAAGAATTCGGCGTCGAGATTCCGGACGACGCTGCCGAGACGATCCTGACGGTCGGCGACGCCGTGAGCTTCCTCGAAAAGAACGCCGGCTGAGCTGGCCTAACGGCCGCCGGTTCAACGATAAAATCGGCAACCGGACCCGTCTCGGGGTCCGGTCCGGGAGAAACGCATGAGACGTGTCGTCGTCACCGGGATGGGAATGGTATCGCCGCTCGGTTGCGGTGTCGAACCTTCCTGGCAGAACCTGATCGCCGGCCGCAGCGGCGCGGCACGGATCACGGAATTCGAGGTCGACGACCTCCCTTGCCAGATTGCCTGCCTCATTCCGCGCGGATCGAAGGCGGATGGCAAGTACGACCCCGACGATTGGATGGAGCCGAAGGAACAGCGCAAGGTCGATGATTTTATCGCCTATGCAATGGCCGCGGCTGACCAGGCTGTTCACGATTCCGGCTGGCTGCCGACCGATTATGAAGATCAGATCCGGACCGGTGTCCTGATCGGTTCGGGTATCGGCGGCATTCAGGGGATCGTCGAGGCGGGCCATGTCCTGCGCGACAAGGGCCCGCGCCGCATCAGCCCGTTCTTCATTACGGGCCGTCTGATCAACCTCGCTTCCGGTCAGGTATCGATCCGTTTCGGCTTCAAGGGACCGAACCATTCGGTCGTTACCGCCTGCTCCACCGGCGCGCATGCGATCGGCGACGCCGCTCGGCTGATCGCGCTGGACGATGCGGATGTCATGGTCGCCGGCGGTACGGAAAGCCCGATCTCGCGTATCGCTATGGCCGGCTTCGCCGCGTGCAAGGCGTTGTCGACCGGCTATAACGACCGGCCGGAAAAGGCCTCCCGGCCCTATGACCGCGACCGTGACGGCTTCGTCATGGGCGAGGGCGCCGGCATCGTCGTGCTGGAAGAGCGGGAGCATGCTCTGGCCCGCGGCGCGAAGATCTATGGCGAGGTCATCGGCTACGGACTTTCCGGCGACGCCTATCACATCACGGCGCCTTCTCCGGATGGTGACGGTGCCTATCGCTGTGTCCAGGCCGCTCTGAAGCGCGCCGGCATCTCGGCCTCGGATGTCGACTACGTCAACGCGCACGGCACATCGACCATGGCTGACGGCATCGAGCTGGCGGCTGTCGAGCGTGTTCTGGGCAATGCGGCGTCGACGGTCTCGATGTCATCGACCAAATCATCGACGGGCCATCTTCTGGGTGCCGCCGGTGCGGTCGAGGCGATCTTCTCTCTGCTGGCGATTCGCGACCAGATCGCGCCGCCGACGATCAATCTCGACAATCCTGCGGTGGAGACGGCGGTGGATCTCGTTCCGAACGTCGCCCGGCCGCGCAAGATCGACGTTGCCGTGTCGAATTCCTTTGGTTTTGGAGGAACGAACGCTTCCCTGGTGCTCCGCCGCCATCAGGTCTGATCGCGGGTCTGGCGTCGGCAGCTTCGCGCTTTCGCCATAATCCTCCATACAGTCGCCAGACGGCTTCCGGCCGTAACGCCGGATGTAGCTGGGTCCGAAAAGTAGGGTGTGATGAACGATCCGAGCATGCCAGGCGGAGCTCAGGAGAAGACGGTCGTCGAGGACCTTCGGCTTCCCGACGTCGGACAGCGCATCAATCCGCGCAGTCCCGGCGATGCGCTCCGGCCCGAGCGTCCGCCGGCGCCTCCCGTGCGCTCGCAGCAAGCGCGCCACCCCCTCGTCATCGTCATGAATTTCGCCATGACCATTTTGGTCGTCGGCGTGCTTGGCGCGGCAGGTGTGTTCTTCTTCGGCAAGATGCGCTTCGAGGAGCGCAGCCATTTCGATCAGCCGCGCACCGTCACGGTCGACCGCGGCCTGGGCGTTGCCGGCATTGCCGATCAATTGGTCGATCGCGGCCTCATCTCTTCGAAATGGATCTTCGTCGCCGGCGTTCGCTTCTCGCATCTGCAGGATGAGCTGAAGGCCGGCGAGTATCTGATCCCCGCCCATGCCAGCATGCGCGAGATCATGAACGAACTGGTGAGCGGCAAGTCGATCGTCTATTCGGTTACGGTTCCCGAGGGCCTCACGAGCCAGCAGATCGTCGACAGGCTCAATGCCGATCCCATTCTCGTCGGCCCGATAGAAACGGTGCCGCCGGAAGGAGCGCTTCTCCCGGACACCTATCGCTATACGCGTGGCGATTCGCGCCAGAACATCATCGACCGTATGATCCGCGAGCGTGACCGCCTCCTTACGGCAGTCTGGAACAGCCGGGACAAGGACCTGCCGATCGCGTCGCAGGACCAATTGGTGACGCTTGCCTCGATCGTCGAGAAAGAGACCGGCATGGCGGATGAGCGCAGCCGCGTCGCCGCTGTCTTCATCAACCGGCTGAAGCAGAATATGCGCCTCCAGTCCGATCCAACGGTGATCTACGGCGTCTATGGCGGCGCCGGGCTGCCGAGCGGCGCATCGATCACGAAGTCGGATCTCGACGCGGAGAACGACTACAACACCTACAAGATCACAGGACTTCCCAAGGGGCCAATCGCCAATCCGGGCAAGGCGTCGCTCGCTGCCGTCGCCAACCCCTCGCGCACCAAGGATGTATATTTCGTCGCCGACGGCACGGGCGGCCACGCTTTTGCCGATACCTACCAGGAACACCGGAAGAATGTCGCGCGCTACCGCCAGATGATCGCCAAACAGAAGGCGGACGGGACGGCAGCGGTCGCCGCTTCGGCCGGCCCTGGCGATGCGCTCGACGATACACCGGATGCCGACGCCGATGCGGCACCCGGCGCGGCGGCTCCAGCTCCGGCTGCCGATGCCACTTCCGATGCCGACACCTCCGGCTACGATATCCCCGCCAAGCCCGAGCCGACGCCGGGTATGCCGGCCCCCAAGCGCAAGCCCGCCACCTGACAGCCAGCGCCTTGAGCCGGGCGGAGCGGCGGACTACTGTCGCTTTTCTTTCGGCGGAGCCGGGAACCATTGATGACGCTGATGAGCATGACGGGCTTCGCCCGTGCCGCCGGAGCCGGATTCGGCTATCGCTGGACCTGGGAGCTGCGCAGCGTCAACGGTAAGGGCCTCGACGTTCGGCTGCGGCTGCCACCTGGACACGATCACCTCGACCAGCCGGCGCGCGAGCGCATCGCTAGCCGTCTGCATCGTGGCAGCCTCCAGGCGGGATTGTCGCTGCAGCGCGAGGCGAGCGCGACCACCCTCAAGGTCAATGAGGAACTGCTCGCGTCGCTGCTCGATCTGATGCGCCGCGTCGGTAGCGAGATCGCCGCCGCGCCGCCGACGCTGGACGGCATCCTCAGTATCCGCGGCGTCATCGAGACCGTCGAGGCAGAAGACGACCCGGCGACGGCCTCCGCTCTCGCGACGCGCATCCTGGACGACCTCGACACAGCGCTCGCGGAACTTGCCGTGGCGCGGGCCCGTGAAGGGGCGGCGCTTGGGGCGATCCTGACGGCGCGCATGGACGAGATCGAGCGGCTTCGGCTCGCGGCCGAAACCGCGCCGGCCCGCACGCCCGAAGCCATCCGCGCGCGGCTCACCGAGCAGGTTGCCGCGCTTCTCGGCGCGTCCCCCGCGCTGGATCCGGGCCGATTGCACCAGGAGGCCGTCCTGCTAGCGACCCGGGCCGACATCCGCGAGGAACTCGACCGCCTCGAGGCGCATGTCGCGGCAGCGCGCGATATCTTGGCCGAAGGCGGTGCGGTCGGGCGCAAGCTCGATTTCCTCGCCCAGGAATTCAACCGCGAGACCAACACGCTGTGCTCGAAGGCGAACGACCGTTCGCTGACGTCGATCGGCCTCGAACTCAAGGCCGCCGTCGACCAGCTTCGAGAGCAGGTTCAGAACCTCGAATAGGAAGCGCTTCTCTGATGATGACGAGTGAGATGTCGAGCGGTCCGCCAGGGGAAAAATCGCCGCGTCGCGGTCTGATGCTGGTTCTTTCCTCACCATCGGGCGCCGGCAAGTCGACCATCGCTCGTCACCTGATGGAGCAGGACAAGGACATCGTCCTGTCCGTCTCGGTGACGACCCGAGGCCGCCGGCCAAGCGAGATCGACGGGGTGCACTATCACTTCATCGACCAGCCGGCCTATGACCGGATGCGCGAGCATGGTGACCTGCTGGAGTGGGCGGAGGTGCATGGCAACTGCTACGGGACACCCAAGGCGCCCGTCGAGAAGGCGCTCGCCGAGGGTCTTGATGTCCTGTTCGACATCGACTGGCAGGGTGCCGACCAGGTGGCGAAAGCGATGCCGCAGGATCTGGTGCGCATCTTCGTGCTGCCGCCGACGATGAAGGAACTCGCCGCCCGGCTGGAGCGCCGTGCCGAGGACAGACCGGACGTCATCGCCCGCCGTCTCGCCAATGCCCGGGCCGAGATCCTGCATTGGCGCGATTATGACTACGTCCTCATCAACAAGGACCTGCAAACCTCGCTCGAGAAGGCGCAGGCGATCCTCTATGCCGAGCGGATGAAGCGCGCCCGCACCACTTGGCTGGAGAGTTTCGTCGAAGAGCTCCTGACGGAAGCCTGATCCCTCATTCGGGCCGTTTCGCCAATGCATTGGCGAGGCGCACGAAGCCGGCGACATCGATTTCTTCCGCCCGCGCCGTCTCCGCCAGCCCGGCTTCGCCCAGCAGAGGAAGCGGGTCCACGCCAAGGCTCTTCAGGCTCTGGCGCAGCATCTTGCGCCGCTGGCCGAAGGCAGCGGCCGTGACCCGCTCTAGCAGCGCCCGGTCGCAGGGCAGGGGAGATTGCCGTGGCACGAGCTCAATGACGGACGACACGACCTTCGGGGGCGGCGTGAAGGCGCGAGGCGAGATGTCGAACAGGATCCGCGCCTCGCAGCGCCAGCCCGCGAGCACGGCGAGACGGCCATAGGCGTCGTCGACGGGTGTCGCGACGATTCGCTCAGCCACCTCGCGCTGAAACATCAGCGTCATCGATTCATAAAAGGGCGGCCATGGCTCGCTCTGCAGCCAGCCGATCAGCAACGGTGTCGCGATATTGTAGGGCAGGTTGGCGATGATCCGCGTGCGTCCCGACGCGAGAGCCGCATAATCCGCCTTCAGCGCGTCGCCTTCGATCACCTCAAGCTGGCCGGGATAATGCGCCGAAATCTCGGCGAGCGCATCCAGGCAGCGAGCATCGCGTTCGATCGCCACGACACGGGCTGCGCCCGCACTGAGCAAGGCCCGCGTCAGCCCGCCGGGGCCGGGGCCAACCTCGATGACGGTGACGCCGTCCAGCGGTCCGGTTGCACGCGCGATCCGGCCGGTCAGGTTCAGATCCAGCAGAAAGTTCTGGCCGAGCGCCTTCACGGCACGAAGGCCGTGCTGCTCGATGACATCGCGCAGCGGCGGCAGCCCGTCGATAGCGGTCACGCCATATGCCTGGCAGCGGCGTGCTCGGCGACATAGCCCGCTTCGTTGCGGGCCAATTCGTCCGCAAGGCGGAGCGCGGCGGCGAGGCTGGAGAAATCGGCCTGACCGGTTCCGGCGATATCGAAGGCCGTGCCATGGTCCGGCGATGTGCGGACGAAGGGCAGGCCAAGCGTCACATTGACGGTCTCGGCGAAAGCGATGGTCTTGGCCGGGATCAGAGCCTGGTCGTGATACATGCAGAGCGCCACGTCGTAGCGCGCCCGGGCGACGGGATGGAACATAGTGTCCGGCGCGAGCGGCCCGACCGCATCGATACCTTCCTGCCGCAGCCGCGCCACGGCGGGACGCAGGACGGCATCGTCCTCCGTTCCCATGACGCCGCCCTCGCCGGCATGCGGATTGAGGCCAGCGACAGCGATCCGCGGATTGGCGATTCCGAAGCGCCGGCGCATCTCCTGATCGACGGTGCGCGCTGTATGCAGGATCAATTGCTCGGTCAGCAGGCCCGGAACTGCGGCGATCGGAACGTGGATCGTCGCCGGAACGGCGCGCAATCCGGGTCCCGCCAGCATCATGATGGGCCGCGCCGCCGTGCCGCTCCAGGCTGCCGAGAGCATGCCGAGGAATTCGGTGTGGCCCGGATGCTGAAAGCCCGCGTCTACCAGCACCTTTTTGTTGATCGGGTTAGTGACGATGGCCGAGGCGAGGCCGGCCCGGACGTCACCGACAGACCGCGCGATCGCCTCTATCACGCCGATCGCCGCCGACCGCTCCGGCTGGCCCGGCTCGGCAAAAGCCTTCGATTCGAGCGGAACGACCGGCAGAGCATGCGCGAATACGCGGGTGGCGTCAGCCGCCGACACGATCTCGATGGGCACGGCAAGGCCCAGCCGAGCGGCACGCGCTTTCAACAGATTCGGGTCGGCCAGACAATAGAAGGCAGGGAGGGATCGATCGTATCGAGCCATCCAGGCCGACAGGGTCACGTCGGGCCCGATGCCAGCTGGCTCGCCCATGGTGAGGACGAGAGGGAGAGGGGATTCGGAGTACGCCATCGTCTGTCAATTATAGACGATGTTGGCGTCCTTTCGAAGCTCGGCTTTCACCGTCTTGTCGAGATCCTTGGTCTGTTCGGCGCTGAGCTTCTTCTCGACCTCGGCGCGGATGCCAGCCGTGCTCTGGATCTCCTTGACGTCGCAAACCGCGATGACCTCGACGCCGCGGCCCGTGACTTCCGGCTTCATCGTGCTACCGGCTGACGTCTTGGCCAGCGCTTCCGCGAAATCGCCATCGATCTGGCTCGTATCACGGCGGCCGGCATCCACGACGACGACGCCCTTCATCGACTGGGCTAGCGCAAGGCTGCCATCGCAGCCGTTGAAGCGCTTGCGAAAGGACTCCGCATCCCGCTGGCGCTGCGGCACGAGACCCGGCGACGAGCCTCTCGGAATGACGAAGACGATCTGCTGGAGCCTGTATTCCCGCATGGTCGCCGACGACGGATTGAGGCCTTCCTTGGCAAGTTCCGCCTGGATGTCGGCTTCCGTGACATCGGCCTGCAGAGAGCGTGCCTTCGCGCGCATCACAAGGCCGAACATGATCTGCGCACGAAGCAGTTTGCGCAGCGTATCGGGCTCCACACCAGCCTTCTTCAGCGCCGAAGAAAACGCATCCGGCGTGAGCTTGACCTGCTTGGCGAGGCCGTTGAAGCGTTCCTGGACCTGCGCGTCCGGCACCGTCAGATTGCGCTTGGCAGCGGCTTGGGCCACGACGGTCTCGTCAACCAGATCGTCCAGCGCGAGCTTCGGGCTTGTCTTCTGATGGAAGAGTTCGAGCAGGCGCACGCGCTGGCTGACATCATAGCTGGTGATGGGCTGGCCGTCGACAGTTGCCTTGACCGTCGATTGCGCTGCGGCCGGCAATTGCGCCAGCGGGGCTGCGGCGAGTAGGAGGGCCGCCAGGAAGGCCGCCTTTCGAAGTGCACTATGCATGGCCGAAATCTTCGGTTCCGTTCATCGCGAGCCTGCCCTCGGACAAGGAAAATAGCAGGAACTGGGTTCTAGACAGGAGAAATCCGGCAAAACGATGAAGGACGCAAACCGTTTTCCATGGATCGTTGGCAAAGGTCAGTGCACCCACGAACCGACGCCAAATTAGACGGACCGCCCGCCTCAGCCTAGTGTTGGAGGGTCAACCCATTTCGCGTCAGAGGTGGCAACCATATCCACTGACGCGAAGCGGGAAGTGTTCGCACGGTCTTCAGACGCCGCCGATCAGTTGCTGCTGCTGCTGCCGAGCTGCGTCGAGAATCCGGTGGCACCGAGCGTCCGCAATTGCAGGCTGACCATCAGCGTCTTCGACGTCTCCAGGTCCGTATAGTTGCTCGTCGTCTCGCTATAGGAGATCGAGAAGGTCGTGCACTCGTCGTCATAGGCGAAGCCGAAGCTGTTGCCGGCCATTTCCTTTTGGTAGAGGTCCCAGGCGAGCGAACCGAAAACGCGCCACGATTCCGTGAACTGCCAAGAGGCCTTGCCGCTGATCGTGTCCGACTCTTCGCCGGCATCGGTGCTGGCAATCGCCGGCGTCTCGCGGAGGTAAAGATAGGAAGCCGACGCAGTGACGTCGCCGGCCTTTCCAGTCGCCGTGACTTGCGCCTGATTCACGTCCAGGGTGTCTGCATCGAAGCGTGCGTTCGCGGTCAGGAAATAGCCGGCGCCGCCGTCTACGGTGACGCTGCCGACATAGTCCGAGACGTTCGATTCGAGGCCGGATACGGCGCCGGTCTGGGTCGGATTGGTTACGCTGAAGGAATTAAGCCCGGCGAGCTGGTAGGACTGCCCAAGAACGCCGCGAAGGGTGGCAATCTCCCCGAGCTCGGCGACATAGCGGAACCCGACATTGGCGCGGGTGCCGCCTTCGACGCGGTCATATCCCGAGAACTTGTCCCAGGCGAACAGGGTCGAATCGTCAAAAACGAGGCTCTGGGCGTCTTCGTTCGGCAACCGGCCGGCAAGCTGCTCATCCGGTCTGGCGATGATCTGCGCGATCGGCTCAACCACCAGGCTACTGGATCCAGCGGCCATCAGGATCGGCCAGCTCCACTCACCGCCGAGCGCCGGCATGATGCGGGTATAGGTGCCCTGATCGTCCAGCCCGGAGAGGATCTGCTGCTGGTCCAGATAGAACGCATCGGCTTTCAGATAGGCGAAGGGCTTGAATACCATGCCGAGCGGCAGGATCTGGCTGCTCTGCCAGGTCCAGTCCGTGCTGGCGCGGTTGAAATTGCCCTCAAGTCCCAGAATCGCATCGCCAGGCACATAGTGGCCGACGCCGTTCTTGTCGACATAGTCCGTTTCGCCGCGGGTCAGGCTGACGACATTGTTCTTCATAGATAGCTGGCCGCCCAGGATCGGATCCTGGAAGATGTAGCTCTGGTCGGCAACGGGCGCGACGATCGGTTGGCGATCTTGGTCATATTGCGCGCCGGTATCGTTGTTAAGTACGCGGAAATAATAGCCGCGAATGTCGAAATAGTTCGTCGCACTCTGTCCGGTGAGATGCAGATTGGAAACTGCGACGTCGTTGGCGCCGGTCAGAACGCTGTAGTCGCGGCTGAAGGTCCGGTCGCTGAGCCAGATGCCGTCCCAGCCGACGGTCCACTGCTTGTTCAGATAAAACTCGCCCGTTGTGCGCACGCCGCCGCGCAGATCCGTGTCGCCCGAATTACGCGTACCGCTCGATATGAATGCACTTGGATCGAGTTGGTCGATACCCGCAGCCTGGATCGTGTACTGGCCATAGTCGAGGCGATGGCGCCACTCGAAATCGAGCAACACGCCTTGGCGCGTATAGGCCGATGGAGTGAAGGTCAGGTCGTAATTCGGGCCAAGCGCGAAGAAATAGGGAACCTTCACGAAGGCACCGAGCGCCGACTTATAGCCGGCCGCCGGGAACAGAAAGCCGCTCTTGCGCTTGACTGTCGGGTCTGGCGCCGAGAAGGCCGGGAAATAGGCGACCGGGATCCCTAGGAATTCGAGGCTCGCCGACCGGAAATAGATCATGTGCTCGTTGTGGTCGGCGATGATGCGCGCGGCCTTCACCTGCCACACCGGGGCTTTCTTCGGGTTTTCCCGGCAAGGTTCGCAGGCAGTATAGACGCCGCGATAGAACGTTGTCGTCTTGCCCTGATCTCGAAGAGCTTTCTCGGCCGCGAAGTGCGTCTGCGACGGCGTGTCGAGCCGCAAAGCCGTGATGAAGCCAGTTGCAAAGTCGTCGGTGATATCGATCGTATCCGCCTGGATGATCGCACCCGTACGATCGACGATCTTCACGCCGCCCTCGGCGATCATCTTCTTGTTCTTCTGGTCGTAGGTGACCTTCTGCGCCTCTAATGTGTAGCCATCGTAATAAATCTTGACTGCACCGAGCGCCGATACTGTGGAATGATCGTAATCATAGACGATCTGGTCCGACTCCAGCATCATCTGCGCGCCGGGAGTGCCCTTCGGCATTGTGTCGGTGGCGAAACCAAGGGATCCGGCGGGAGCTTGCGCGGCAGCCGGCGAAACCGTCAGGCACAGGGAAGCGGCAGCCAGCATAGCTCCACCACAAAGCGCACGACGCATCGCGCGCACGAGGCAAACTCCGCCTGCCGACAGAACGGAAACGCGTATCATCCGTCCTCCCGATGCAACAATACGGTGACGCTCGCCAAGGTCGCGACGATAGGTGGAGCCCAGGCTGCAATCGCCGGATTCACGACGCCGCTTCTCCCCAAGCCTATTGCCAGTTCCGAGACAACATAAAGCACGAAGCCCACGATCACGCCAGTCAGAATCACCTGCCCGAGATCGCGCGAACGGGAGAAGCGGAGCGAGACGGTGGCGGCTACCAGCACCATGGCGAGGAAGAGCAGCGGCTGGGCGAGAAGCGACTGGTAGCGCATCTCGTAGCCGGTGCTGGGAACGCCGGATCGCGACGATATTTCAATGAATTGCGGCAGAGACCAGAACGAGATTGTCTCCGGATTGGCGAGCTGCTGGCTGACCTGGTCGGCCCTCAGATCGGTCGGCAGCACGACCTCGTCGACATGCACGGGACGCTCCGCCTGGCGCGCAACCATGGTGTCACGGAGCAGCCATTTGCCGTCCTGGTATTCGGCCGTGCGAGCGTCGATTCGGCGGGAGAGTCCGTTGTTCAGATCGAAGACGAAGGCGGTCACCCCGGTCAGGGACAGGCCGCGATTGAAGCTGTTCTTCGCTCCCATGATGGAGCTGCCTTCGAGTCCGGACTGGCGGATCCAGATCGGCTTGTTCTGCTGATTCTCACCCTGGCCGACGGCATCCGCCGTGAGGCTGTTGAGGATGCGGATCGATTCTTCCTTGAGCGCCGTCGCACCTGGATTGAACACGGTCGTTGCAAATATGCCGAAGGCGAGTGCCACCGTGCCGGCGGGAAGGATGAACTGCCATGCCGAGAGCCCTGAAGCGCGGGCCACGACCAGCTCGAGCTGCCGGTTGGCCATCACGAAGCTGGCCATCGAGGCGAACAGCACCGTGAAGGGCAGGGCGCGCTCGATCACCGTCGGAACGCGGGTCAGCGATATGACGAGGTACCAGAATGCGTCGAAGTTCTCCCGCTGCACCGAACGCCGGGCGAGCTCGAGATAGTCGACGAAGGCGATCAGCACGAACACGACGAGGAAGATCACAAACGTCATGCGGGCGAACCGCCTGGCGAAATAGAAGCTGATGGTCGGGTGGCGCAGCATGGATCAGGCTCCGCCCGCCGCGCCGCGCCGCGGCATGAGCCGCTGAACTGCCTCCAGCACCATCGAACCGATGCCTTCGGAGCTTGAGAACCGATAGCCGCGAAGAATGGCAATGAGGGAGACGATGATGAAGGCCAGCGGCAGGCCGTAAAGGGCAGGAATGAGGATCGGATTGTTCGCGGCGAGACCGGCAAGGATCAGTCCGGCGACGCGAAGTCCCGTCGCGGCCAGCACCGTGCCGAGGATAACGACGCCGCGGCCGTGCCGCGTGGTCTGGGCTTGGCCGAGCGCCAGCACCGGCAGGATGGCGAAGAGCATCGTGTAGAGCGGGTTCGAGAGGCGATCATGCAGTTCCGCCGGAAACGAAGCGGGACGTTTCTGAAATTCGGTGTCGTTCGGATCGGGTGCCAGAAGATAGGTCGTGTCGCGCTCCGCCGGCTTCATCGATGGCAGCGAGGCCGCACTGGTGAACGTCGAGAGATCGAACGCATAAGACTCGAACTGGATCACCGACATCGAGTCCTTCGCCACCGAGCGCTGCTGGATCGTTCCGTCCTGCATCACCAGAAAGGTGCCGAGTGGGTTCTTCAGCACGATGCCCTTGTTGGCGATGTAGACGTTGCTCTGCCCGGCTTCGCGCTCGTCCTGAATGAAGATGCCCTCCATCGTGCCATCAGGCTTGCGCTCGCGAATATGGAAAACCAGCTGGTCGCCGATCGGCGTGAACGAGCCCTCGTCGACGAAGGTCGAGATCAAGTCAGCGTTCACATTGGTGATCAGATCGCGGAACGATTGCAGCGAGCGCGGCACGAGATAGAGCGACATCGCTGCGACGACGACCATGCCAAGCGTGCCCAGCAGGAGAGCTGGCTTCAGCAGCGTGGTCGGCGGGGCGCCGCTCGCATTAATGATGACGAGTTCCGAATCGGCGTTCAGCTGGTTCAGCGTGTAGATGACGCCGATCAGGATGGCGACCGGGCAGACGATGAGCAGGAGTCCCGGAAAGATCAGGCCGGAAACGTGCAAGAAGGTGAAGAGGCTCTGCCCCTTGGATGTGATGAGGTTCAGTTCGCGCAGCGCCTGGCTGAGCCAGACGGTGCCCGAAAGGCCGCCAAGGCTGAGCAGGCAGGCACCCAGCATGCGCTTGAAGACGTACCATCCGATCAGCTTCATGCGTTGGTCCGTAGATCGCGCATGCCGCTTTGGCAAGCCGGGCCGTCGATGTGCCCAGCCGGCCGATGGCGACTGCTGTTCGTCGGACGTGCCCCGCGTCCGCAGTGTCCTGATGGGTGAACCATTTAGGTGAACGAGCCGCCAACAAACATGATGAACGATCGGTAAATTTCTAGCCTGATATGCCGGGCCTTGCCAGAGGCGGCCTCGCGGCGTCACTCTGGTTGTCCACGGCCTCCACCCCGTAGCCGCCTTCCTGCCGAAAGCTCCCTATGACTGAAATCTCCACCGTCTCCTTCCGCAAGTCGGCCACTGCCGAAAAAGGATCCGCAGTCTTCCTGGTCGACGATAGCCTGAAGATGCCGCCGGCGGCAGAGGTGATCGGCATCGCAGCGCTGCTTTCGCGCGCCGCCGCCACCGCCGCTTTCAAGGCGGGTAAATTCTCTGTGCTCGACGTTCTGGTTCCGGCCGGAACGGAGTACGATCGCGCGATACTTGTCGGTATTGGCAAGCCGGCCGAGCTGGTCGAGGCGGATTGGGCCCGAATCGGCGGCTCGCTGCTGGGCGCGCTCCGCAAGGGCGATGCGGCCGTTCTCTACGCCGAACGCGCCGATGGCGAGGCCATCTCGCCGGATCAACTCGCGGAGATCGGGCTTGGCGCCGTGCTGCGCTCTTATTCCTTCGACCGCTACAAGAGCCGAGGGAAGGGCAATGGCGAGGACAGCAAGAAGTCGGCCGCCTCGCTGGAGATCGTCCATCCCGAGGCCGGCAAGGCCAAGAAGGCGTGGGTGAGCCGGCAGGCGGTCGCGGAAGGTGCAATTCTGGCGCGCGAACTTGTGAACGAGCCGGCCAATGTGCTCGGCACTGTCGAGTTCGCCGAGAAGGCGGAGAGCCTGGAGCGGCTCGGCGTCACGATCGAGGTGCTGACCGAGAAGCAGATGAAGAAGCTCGGCATGCGTGCCCTGCTCGGCGTCAACCAGGGCTCCGTCCGTCCGCCGCGACTTGTCGCCATGCACTGGAACGGCAGCGATACCAAGGAGCGGCCGATCGCCTTCGTCGGCAAGGGCGTGGTGTTCGATACCGGCGGCATCTCGATCAAGCCGGCCGGCGGCATGGAAGACATGAAGGGCGACATGGGCGGCGCCGCCGCCGTGGTCGGGCTGATCCACGCGCTGGCCTCCCGTAAGGCGAAGACCAATGTCGTCGGCATCATCGGCCTCGTCGAGAACATGCCGGACGGCAACGCCCAACGGCCCGGCGATATCGTCGAAGCGGCATCGGGAACGACGATCGAGATCATCAATACCGACGCGGAAGGGCGTCTCGTACTCGCCGATGCGCTCTGGTACGTGCAGAAGGAGTTCGATCCGCGGATGATCGTCGACCTGGCGACGCTCACCGGCGCCATCATCGTCGCGCTCGGCCACGACCATGCCGGGCTTTTCTCGACCGACGACGCGCTCGCCGCCGCCCTGTCGAAGGCGGGCGAGGCGACCGGCGAGAAGGTCTGGCGCATGCCGCTCGGCCAAGCCTATGACAAGCAGATCGAATCGAAATTCGCCGACATCAAGAACACGGGCGGCCGCGATGCCGGCTCGATCACGGCGGCGCAGTTCCTGAAGCGTTTCGTCAAGGACGGCACGCCCTGGGCGCATCTCGACATCGCCGGCACGGCCATGTCGTCGCCGCAGTCGGAGACGAACCGCTCCTGGGCCTCGGGCTGGGGCGTCAGGTTGCTCGATCGTCTCGTCGCCGACAATTACGAGACCTGAGCGCGTCAGGGGCGGGGAAGGCGGGCGGCCCAGCCGAACCGCAATTCCTTGCCGCTGGTGCCCGGCACCCTCTCCGTCACGACACCCTCGGCCGCGAAGGGGCCGAGGGTGCGATATTGCGCCGGCATGCCGTTTGGGCTCTCCGGCCAGACGACGAGCAGGCCCTCGCGGTCGATGCGCGCCCCGTCGATCCATGGGTTGAGCAGGGTCGCCCCGCCGACGAAGACGGACGGCCGGTCCGGCGAATAGGCCGATACAAGCCCGCTCTCCCACGTATCGCCGGCGACGATGCGCAGCGGCGCGGGGGTTGTCGACCGCCAAGCGGCCATGAGCCCGTCCGCGAGTTCGGGTCCGGGCAGGCTGGTGCGCTGGGGTTGGATCCCGACATGGGGTCCACCGGCGCTGATCGCCGCCGCGATGACGGGGGCACCGACAAATATCGCGAGCCACGCGGCGAGCATCCAGGAAAGTCGCCGCCGCTCATAGACCGGCTTTAAGGTCAGCACGGTGGCGAGCGGCAGCCAGATCAGCATCGGCCCGCCCCACATATCCTTGATGCCGGAGCCCGCCAGCAGCGGGATCGCCGCGGTGATCGCGAGCGGGGCCAAGGCGATGGCAAGGCCATAGCGCAGCCCGGTCGGCGAGGCGGCGAAATCGACGCCTTCGCCGTTCGATCGCCAATGCCGCAGTCCAAGCCCGGCCCAGATCATCAGCAGCGCTCCGGCGCAATCGGCGAGTTGCGTCAGCAGGAATCCCGCCGGGTTGCTGATCCGTCCAAGAAGCGTCAGCGCCTCCGACCGGCCCGCCGCATAGCGCAGTGGCAGATAGTCGACATCCCGCAACCAGAGGAGGTTCGGCAGTGCCAGGGCAAGCGCGATCAGCGCGCCGAGATAGGGTCCGGGCCGGCGAAGAGCCTGGCGGCCTTCCGGCAGGACGAGCGCGGCGACGATCAGCGAGGCCACAAGGACGATGCTCGAATATTTCGCATAGACGCCGAGCGCCAGCAGAATGCCGAGAGCGGCCCAGGCGATGAGGCCTGGTCGCGTCAGCCCGCGCCATAGCGCGTAGGCAGCAAAGGCCCAGATCGGCAGCTGCACGACATTGGCGTTGAATTCGGTGACGGCGAAATTGGCGTAGAAGACGAGGCTGAACAGCAGCGCCGCCAGCAGCCCGGCGTGGCGGTCGGCGATCTCGCAGCCGAGCTTGTAGATTGCAACAAAAGTCAGCGCGCTCGCGATCGGACCCAAAAGATAGAGCGGCCAGATCGCATGGCCGGGAAGCGCCAGCGCGGCAGCACTGGCCCATACCTGCAGGGGAGGGTGCTTGTAGTAGCCCCATTGCAGGTCGCGGCTCCAGCCGACGTTCTCCAGAACGTCGAGCGGCAGCGAATGAAAGAACAGGGCCGGCAGCGCGGTCCAGAGCAGCATCTGGCCGAAGATCAGCAGCATCAGAAACAGCGCAGGCCGCTCCTCGAACAGGCGGGCGAGAGCGCCTCCGGGCCGAGCAAATTCCGCGTCTTCCGCTGCGCGGCGGCCGGGCGCGTCCGTCACGACGGCGATCCGGCGGTTGCCAAGCCGCCTCCAGCGCCATTGCGCCTCTTCGCGTCGGCGGGCGCCGATGCTAGCTTCCCGCCATGACCGAAGTCCTGTTCTACCACCTCCAGCAGCAGCCGCTCGAATCCGTGCTGCCGCCTCTGCTTGAGAAGTGCCTCGAACGTGGCTGGCGCGTCGTCGTCGAGGCAGGCTCGCCCGAGCGTTGCGATTCGCTCGATGCGCTGCTGTGGACCTTTCGCGAGGAATCCTTCCTGCCGCACGGGACCTGGCGCGACCCGAATGCCGCGATCCAGCCGATCGTGTTGACGGCCGATGCCGCCAATCCAAATGGAGCCCGCGTTCGCTTCGCGGTCGACGGCGCCGATATCGGCAGCGCCGAAGGCTATGACCGCCTCGTGCTGCTCTTCAACGGCAATGATCCGGAATCGCTGGATACGGCAAGGGCCGCCTGGCGGCGGGTCAAAGGCGAGGGTCATGACGCGACCTACTGGCAGCAATCCGGAAATGGCCGCTGGGAGAAGAGGGCCTGACGGTCGCGCCGTCAAGGGCGTGGGATCGGCAGTCAGGGAACGGCGATCAGCAGCAGATAGGCGACGAAGATGACGAGGTGAACCCCGCCGGTCATCGCGTTGGTTCGGCCGGTGCCAAAGCTGACGAGGCTGACGGTCAAAGCGAGCATGAGCAGCACGATATCGCCGGACGCCAGACCGAGTGTCAGTTCCCGTCCTGTGATGAGGCTTGCCACTGCCACCACCGGAATGGTTAGGCCGATGGTCGCGCAGGCGGAACCGAGCGCGATGTTGAGGCTGCGCTGCAACTCGTTGTGGTAGGATGCCTTGATAGCCGAGATCGCCTCCGGCAGCAGCACGAGCGTCGCGATGAAGGCGCCGACGATCGCATCGGACTGCGGCACCTGGAGGTCGGCGAGGCCCTGCTCAATACCGGATGCGACATATTCGGCCAGGAGCACGATACCGACCAGCCCGACAACGAGCAGAATGAGGCGCATCGGCAGGCCGCCCGCCGACGCTCCACCCGCCTCGTGACCCGCCGGCGCTTCGGCGTCGAGAAAATCCTCGCGATGGCGCGTGACCTGGGCGAGCAGGAAGCTGCCATAGAGCAGGATGCAGAGCAGGCTCACGAAGACCAGTTGGACCGGGTTAAAGTTCCCGGGGCCCGCGGTGAGCGTGAAATCGGGCAGGACGAGCGTCAAACCGGTCAGGGCGATCACGACGGCGAGTAGCGCGCTCGTGCCCTGCCGCTTCAAATTCTGTTCCCGGTGTCGCAATCCGCCCAAGGTGAGGCAGATCCCGACCACGCCGGCACAGACGATCATCACCGTCGAAAATACAGACTCCCGCGCCAGCGTCGGATTGTTCGAGCCGTGCAGCATCATCGAAACGATCACCGATGCTTCGATCGCCGTCACTGCGATCGTGAGCACCAGCGTTCCGTAGGGTTCGCCGACCCGGTGCGCGACCGCTTCGGCATGGCGAAGCACAACGAAGACGGTGACGACCATGATGGCGACGACCACGGCCGACACGGCCAGTTCGGCCACCAGCGGCAAATTATCCATCACCGTGTGGGTAAGGTGCAGCGCCAGGGCCAGAACAAGCGCCAGGACCGGGAATATCTTGGAGGCGAGCGACGCCCGGGCAGGGGTGGAGGATCGGACAGGCTGCCGGACGGCTTCGTCGGCCATATCCCCATGCTGCGACATCGTTTTCCCCTGTATCGTTCCGGAGGCATGGTAGGCGAGGCCTCAGCGTACCCGCCATCCTTCTGTCTATTCGTTGATTGGCGCGGGCGAAAGCTCTGCGCTCACCCGGCGCCGCGAGGACCGCTGAAGGAGAGCGTCCAGGGGTGTTAGCCCCGATGGAAGACGGCGACGTCGTCAGCCGTCGCGCCAGAGCGTCTCGTATTGCGCCGAGATTTCCAGCCAGTTCTCTTCCGTGGCGGCCAGCGACGCCGAGGTGTCCGATCGCAATTTGGCCAGTGCCGTCGCCTTTGCCGGATCGTTGACATAGAGCGCGCTGTCGGCGAGCGCCGCGTCGAGCTTCTGAATCTCTTTCTGAAGCTTTTCGACCAAGGATTCGGCTTCCTTGATCTTTTTGCGCAAGGGGGCGAGCTCCGTGCGTCGCTGCGCCTGCTCGCGGCGCCGATCCTGCGCCGATGCGGGCTTGACCGTTTCGCCACCCCGCGCCGGTTCCTGGCTCTCGGGACCCTGCATGATCAGGCGACGATAATCGTCCATGTCGCCCTCGAACGGCGTCACGCCGCCGCCCGCGACCAGCAACAGGCGGTCGACCGACGTCTCGACCAGATGGCGGTCATGGCTGATCAGGATGACGGCGCCGGGAAATTCGTTCAGCGCCTGCACCAGCGCCTCGCGGCTGTCGATGTCGAGATGGTTGGTCGGCTCGTCTAGGATGAGAAGATTGGCGCCGCGGAAGGTGGCAAGGCCGAGCAGAAGGCGCGCCCGCTCGCCGCCGGAAAGCTCGCGCGCCGGTGTGTCCATCTTTGCGGTCCGGAAGCCCATGGCTCCGACCCGGGCCCGAACCTGCGCCTCGCTCACATCCGGCATCAGCATGCGCACATGCTGGACCGGCGATTCGGCAGGGCGCAGATCGTCGAGCTGGTGTTGGGCGAAAAAGGCGATCTCCATTCTCTCGGCGCGGCGCATCGAGCCGGACATGGCTTCCAGGCGCCCGGCGATAAGCTTGGCCAGCGTCGACTTGCCGTTGCCGTTCGCGCCCAGCAGGCCGATGCGGTCGTCGATGTCGATCCTAAGGTCGAGGCGCTTCAGGATCGGCTTGTCGGCCTCGTACCCGACCGAGACGCCATCGAGCGAGATGATCGGCGGCGCCAGACGGCGGGTGGCCGGCGGGAAGATGAACGGCGTCACCTCCTCGTCGACGATGCCGGTGATCGGCTGCATCCGCTCCAGCGCCTTCATGCGCGATTGCGCCTGCCGCGCCTTCGAGGCCTTGGCCTTGAAGCGGTCGACGAAGGCCTGAAGGTGCTTGCGCTGATCGTCCTGCTTCTTCTGCTGCTTCTGGGTCAGCGCCTGCTTCTCGCGCCGTTGCCGGTCGAACGAGTCATATCCACCGCGATAAGCGATGAGCTTGCCACCATCCAGATGCACTATCATCTCGACGGCTCGGTTCAGGAGGTCGCGGTCGTGGCTGATCAGGAATACCGTGTGGGGATATTTCGCCACATAGGTTTCGAGCCACATCGTCCCTTCGAGGTCGAGATAGTTGGTGGGCTCGTCGAGCAGCAGCAGATCGGGTTCGGAGAAAAGGACGGCTGCCAGCGCGACACGCATCCGCCAGCCGCCGGAAAAGGCCGAGCAAGGGCGCTGCTGCGCCTCGGCATCGAAGCCGAGTCCGGCGAGGATCGCGCCCGCGCGCGCCTCGGCGGCATGGGCACCGATATCGGCAAGGCGGATCTGGATCTCGGCGATCCGATGCGGGTCGCTGGCCGTCTCCGCTTCCGCCAGCAGCGCGCGCCGTTCCTTATCGGCGTCGAGCACGAAGTCGATCAGCGATTGCTCCGTGCCCGGCGCCTCCTGCGCGACCTGGCCGATCCGCACGCCGCGCGGCAGGCCGATCGATCCGCTCTCGGGCGAAATATCGCCGGTGACGAGCTTGAACAACGTCGTTTTTCCGGCGCCGTTGCGCCCGACGAATCCGGCCTTGACCCCGTCGGGCAGAGCGATGCTCGCGCCTTCGAGGAGCGTTCGGCCGGCGATGCGATAGGTGACGTCATTGACATGCAGCATGGGCGGCTATGTGCCGTGCCCGGCGCGGCGGCGCAAGGCCGGATGGCGCTTTTGTCGACGCGCGTTCAGCCGCGGCTCTCTATGTCCCGCAGGATCAGCTGGCCGTGACGGGCGGACAGCTCGTAGCAGAGCACCAGTTCGTTGCGGATCGCATCGAAGCGCGAGGTCGCCTCGCCGCAATGCATCGCCCTGACCGTCGGCGGCGAGGCGAAGTCGTAGGTGGCCCCCAGCTTGGCGGCGACTTCCTCCAGCACGTGATTATCCTGCAGGATCGTGGCCTCGGCGACGTCCTGGTCGACCGGCGGATCATAGGCGACCGGCAGTGCCGATCCCGGCGCGCTGTCCGCGCGGCGGATTGCCCGCAGCGAATCGCGCCACGCGGCGAGGTCGGCGCGCCAGCTCGCCTGGCAGGCGGATCGCTTGTCGCGCGAAAGCGCCATGGCTTCGGCGACATCGGCGAAACCGACGGGATCCGCGCCGATCATGTCGCAGGCGATCGCCTCCGCGCGGGCGGCGTCGAGCGCATGGCCGTCGGGGGCGGGCATCGGCAGGCCGCTATCTCCATCCTGCTGGTGGGCGGCCAGGCGGTAGCTGTCGATCGCGTCGACCAATGTCTGGTCGCCGGCGCCCGAGCGCGGCTCCAGCAGGGTGATGGCCGCGAATCGGTCGGCATGGCGCTCATCGTCCGGCCCGTCGCCATAGCGCACCGCCATCATGTGGCCGGCTTGATGATAGAGCGTGAAAACGGCATTGCCGACGACGAAGTCGACAATCTCCGCCAGTTCGTCGTCGGAAAGCGAACTCGGCATTTCAGGCTCGACGGCCGGGACCGCGCCATAAGCGGCGATTGGCAGGAATGCGGTCATAAAGACCGACAAAAGGCACAAAAAACGCAACATGAAACCGGCAATCCATGGGAGAAGCCGCCATGCTGCGCCGACGAAGCAGCTGAATCAAGCAATCGCTTCGACGCTCCCAAGATTTAATTCGGATACGGAAGAAGCCGCCGCGGTGCGGGTCGAGTCAGCCTCATGCGTCCGGGCGGACGGGTATCGGCGCTGCTCTCCGTCCAAGATCGGCTAAGCCGCGATCCTTGCCCTGAAATCCGGAGCCGCCCGGCGGCGGCCGGCGCCGGGCTCGCCTTGGCGGCCCGTCCGGATCGCGCGGATCGCTGCATAAGCGACCTCCGAGCGAAAGCCGCTGTCGTCGTCGAAGGCAACGCTTTCATCGCCGCATTCGACGTCGCCGCCTACCAGCAGCGTGGCGCCGCCCGCCGCTTCGAACTCCAGCCAGCCGTCGCGCCGTTCCGCCTCGGCGGCAATCGTGGCGATCCAGTCCCGAATCCGATCGTTCATGGCACCTTTCCCTCTCTCCGCGACAGCCGCGCCCTCGTCACGATGCGGCCGCGCAAATAGCCAAACGACAAGCTGTCCACGACGCCGTCCCCATAGAGAAGCAGCGTCTCGATCGCCGAGCGGGCGTCGCCGCCATGGGCTGCGAGCACATCGTCGATGCGCTCCTGCATCGGATCCCGTTCCTCGATCGAGCCGGCGGCTTCGGAACCCATTTCTGCCTCGTCCTGTCGTTTGTTCCTATTTTGTTCTCACATGATCCCATGTCAAGACATCTTCGGCACGAACCCGAAGCCGCATGCATTCGAGACAGGAAACATGAAAGGGGGAATTGCGCGGCAAAAGGCACCGGCTCCAGCCGGTGCCGGCCGTCAAGCGATGAGATCAGCGGATGAGGATCTCATCGTCGCGGTGTGGCTGCCAGTAACCGCTATCCTCGGCTGTCGATGAAGCGATCGTAACCGCTTCCAGGCTGGGCGAACGGCGCAGGCGCATGCCCGGACGCTCCGGCAGCGCAACCGTCTCCGGCATCTTGCTCGGCAGTCCCTCGTGCCATGTCCGCATGATTTCCTCCCCTCCGCGCAACCGACCTCACACAATAATACACGCGGAAACGTTTCGTTCCATGCCTGACTTGCGCACGTTTTCTTGAATCGACCGGGCCGGGCCGCATCGCCGCGGTCCCGGCCCCGCAAATCCTGCCTACATCGCGACTTTCGCGTGTTCGCCGACCGCCGGCTTGGCGCCGGTCGCGGCCGCCGTCAGCATGAGGACCGAGGCGACGAGGGCATTACCGCTATCCCAATATTCGGCCTCGGTCGGGATGACCGTCAGCAGGCGGATCGCCGGATCCTCGGGGGAATCCCACCACGCCTTGGCGAAAGGCGACCACAATTCCCGGATCTTGGCCC
This sequence comes from Kaistia algarum, assembly GCF_026343945.1. Classification (NCBI taxonomy): domain Bacteria; kingdom Pseudomonadati; phylum Pseudomonadota; class Alphaproteobacteria; order Hyphomicrobiales; family Kaistiaceae; genus Kaistia; species Kaistia algarum. The sequence goes on along the minus strand of NZ_JAPKNJ010000001.1, from coordinate 70,470 downwards.
TGTCGTCGCTCAAGGCCGCATCGCCGCGGATCACGACATATTTCGGGTGATCGGCAAAGCCGAGCGTCACCGTCGGGGATGCGCCGAGATGGCTGTAGCGAACGCCGTCGTCCTCGACGAGGAACTGGATCACCCGGGCATCGGCGTCGACATTGGCCGTAAGCGGCCATTGCACGATCCGCTTGCCGTCCCACGACGTGAACAGGGTAAACTGAATCTTCTTCGCAAGCTTCCAGACATGCTCTTCGAGTTCGGCCGGCGTCTTGCCGGTGTCTTCCTCATTCGCCATCGGCGTTCTCCTTGGGTTGCAGGGGAGAACGCGGCGTCGCGCCGATGGTTGCGAGCCTTCAGGAGGGCGAGGCGCTCCGTTACCCCATCCCGATCCCGGTCGCCCGCTGGAACAGCAGCAGATCGAGGCTCTCCACCGCCGCCCGCCCGCCGATCCGCGTGAACAGCGCCGTTGCCTGGCCCCGATGGTGGGTCTGGTGGTTGAAGAAATGGGCCAGTCCCGTGGCCAGCGGCTGGCGAATTTCGGAGGGGGCCGTGATCGTCCGGTAGGTGACCACGCCGGCGAGGTCGGCCTCGGTCAGCGCGTCAACATAGGTGATGATCCGCTCGTCCTCCTGCCGGCGCAGGGCCGTCAGCTCGGCGATGTCGAGGGACAGGATCTCGTCAAGCCGGGTCTGCACGGGCCCATCGCCGGTGAAGCGGCGCATCCAGATCCGGTCGGTGACCAGCAGATGGTTGAGCGTGCCAGCGAGCGAGCCGAAGAAGGCGCCGTGGTCGGCGGTGAAATCGGCCGGCGACAGTGCGGCCGACGCGCCGTATATCCGCTCATTCGCCCAGCGATTGTAGCCGGCAAACATCGAAAAATGAGCCTTCACGGACTGCTCCCTGTGGTTCCCTCACGTGGCCCTGCGGATCGGATCCGTCTTGGGGCGACGCTAGGGCGTCCCGGCCGGCACGGCAAGCGGCTCCAGGCGGCGGATCGCTTGCCGCATCAAGGCGGCCCAGCTATACAGCGGCCGACTTTTCCCTCTCCAATGACAGGATCCGACATGGCGATCGAACGTACCTTCTCGATGATCAAGCCCGACGCGACCAAGCGCAACCTGACCGGCAAGATCATCGCCAAGCTCGAGGACGCCGGCCTTCGCGTCGTCGGCTCCAAGCGGGTCTGGATGTCGCGCGCCCAGGCGGAAGGCTTCTACGCCGTCCACAAGGAGCGGCCCTTCTTCGGTGAACTGGTCGAGACGATGACCGCCGGCCCGACCGTCGTTCAGGTTCTGGAAGGCGAAGGCGCCATCCTGAAGAACCGCGAGATCATGGGCGCCACCAACCCGGCCAATGCCGCCGAGGGCACGATCCGCAAGGAATTCGCGCTGTCGATCGGCGAGAACTCGGTGCATGGCTCCGACGCGCCGGAGACGGCGGCGCAGGAGATCGCCTATTGGTTCTCGGGCGTCGAGCTCGTCGGCTAAGCCCAAAATAGCCGCGCGGGGCCGGTTCGCCGGCCTCGCGCCTCTCCGGCCCCGCGGCCGGATGTCATTGGCCGGAAATCATTTCCGCCCGGCGTCGCGATAGCTCTCGCGATTGACCCAGCGATCGACCAGCCCGAAGGTCAGATTGCTCAGATCGTTGCCGATGCGCTTGGCCCGGGCATCGACGAGCTTCAGTCGCCGCTTCATCGCCGTCGACATTTTCGGGCGTTCCGGTACTGGCGCCTCGGGCGCAGCCATGCGGCTCGCCTGCTGCGCGCGCGTCTCGGCGCGATATTCCTCATAGGCCGTGCTCAGGAACGCGACGACGACACCGAGCGCGCCCGCCAGGAAGCCGGCGAGAACGGTCCGGAACTGATAATCGTTCAAATCCGGCCGGTCGGCATAGACCAGCCAGTTGAGTATGGCCGAAGCGTAGCTGACAGCGAGGCCCGCCATAAAAGCGAGCCAATAATTTCGCAAAAGCCAGCCAATCGCGACGGCGGCTATCGCTGAAAAAATCATAAGTGAACCCATCAGCCGCCCGCTTAGCCAGCATGGATCATGCCGGCCCCTTCGGCAAGATGCGATGAAGAAGGTTGATGAAAAGTAACCGCCAAGCGCGACATCGGCGCCAATCGGCGCCGATGTCGTTCAAACTCGGAAAGCTGCGCTAGATCAATCGGATCAAGGGCATGCTCCCTGAATGCCTTGTCAGGTGAGCGGAAGGGCCACCGCCTTGCGATAGGCTGGCCTTTCTTTCAGGCGGCCATACCAGGCGCTGAGCGCCGGCAGGTCGGGCCGTTCGATCGGCATCGCGTACCAGGAATGGATGAAGGTGCCGAGGGGGAAATCGCCCATGCCGAGCCGGTCGCCGGAGAGGAAGGGATATTCCGCCAGCGCCGTATCGGCGGCGGCGAGCAGCTTCGCGCACTCCTTCCGCCCCGCCTCGACGGCTACCATGTCGCGCTTACCCTCCGGTGTGCGCACGATATTCCAGAAAACGTCGCGGAACGGGCGCGCGAACGAGCTCGTCGTCCAGTCCATCCAGCGGTCTCCCAGCGCCCGCCGGGCCGGATCGGTGTCATAGAGCGCGCCATCCGAATAGCGGGCGCACAGATAGCGTACGATGGCGTTCGATTCCCACAGCACAAGGCCGTCATCCTCGATCGTCGGAACGAGGCCGTTCGGATTGAGCGCGCGATAGTCGGCGCTGTCGACGATGCCGAAGGCACCGCCCGCGGGGACATGCTCATAGGCGAGGCCGATCTCCTCGGCGCACCAGAGCACCTTTTTGACGTTGTTGGAATTATCGCGTCCCCAGATCCTGAGCACGGCCGGCCTCCTTCGTGATTGGGCCGGCACAGTGTCAGATTCCGCCGAGGATTGCAGCAGGGTAGGGAGGGATGCCTCAGTCGGCGACCCAGCGCGCCTCGGCGTCGTCATCGGCAATTTTCGCGGCGACCCAGCCGAGCGGGGTGCCGTCGCTCGCATGTTCCTTCTTCCAAAAGGGGGCATGCGTCTTCAGGAAATCCATGATGAACTCGGCCGCCTCGAAGGCGGCATGGCGATGGACGGAAGCGGCGACGACGAGCACGATCGTCTCGCCGGGGCGGATCTTGCCGTGGCGGTGGATCACCGTGAGCGCCGTGACGTCCCAACGCTCCGCCGCCTGTCGCGCGATCCGTCCGACCTCGCGCTCGGCCATGCCGGGATAATGCTCCAGCTCCAGCGCATCGAGCCGCCCGGCCTCGTCGCGGCACAGGCCCGTGAACGAGACAACGGCGCCGATATCGGTCCGCCCCCGATGGATCGCCTCGATCTCGCCGGCAATGTCCAGCGGCTCGGCAGTAATCGCGGTGCGGATCGTGGCCATGGCCTATCCTCCGGTCATCGGCGGGAACAGCGCCACCTCGCGCACACCAGCGATTGGAGCATCATGCTCTGCGTGGTCGTGGTCGAGCGCGACGCGGATGGCGTTCGGTTCGGCCAGCGCCCGCTCATAGTCTTCGCCCCGCCCGCGCAGCCAGGAGATCAGGTCGCCCACGGTCTCGACCGCGGCCGGCGGCTCCAGCGTTTCCTCCGCGGCGCCGATGCGCTCGCGGACCCAGGCGAAATAGCGAAGCTTCACGGCTTCTCCTCAAGGATGTGTCCGAGGCCGGCGCGGAAATAATCATAGCCGGTGTAGAGCGTCACCAGCGCCGCGATCCAGAGCAGGACCAGCCCGATCCATGTCGTATAGGGGAAATGGACATCGCCGGCCGGTCCGGCAAGGAGGAAGCCAAGCGCGATCATCTGCAACGCCGTCTTCCACTTGGCAAGCCTTGTCACCGGCACGCTGACGCGGAGTTCGGCAAGATATTCCCGGAGGCCCGAGACGAGGATTTCGCGCGAGAGGATGATGAGCGCAGCCCAGATCGAATAATTGTCGATCGTGCGCTCGAAGACGAGGGCGAGGATGCAGGCCGAGACCAGCAGCTTGTCGGCAATTGGATCGAGCATGCGTCCAAGCGAGGATTGCTGCTTCCAGATGCGCGCCAGATAGCCGTCGAAATAGTCGGTTATGCTGGCAAGAACGAAGAGCGCGAGCGCGATCCAGCGCCAGGCATCCTGCCCGCCGACAACGCAGAACACGACCAGCGGCACCGCGACGATGCGGGCATAGGTCAGAATGTTGGGCAGGGACAGCAGCAGCGAGCGCTGCGGTCGTCTGGCTTCAAATCCGCCAAGCTGGCTCATCACGTCTCCCGGAGCATGTCGCTCCTGATATCGTATCGCCGTCGCCAGCCACAAGGAAATGCGAACTGGCGCCGATTGGTTAAGGCCCGAATCGCTGGAAGGCTGACATAGAGATCACATCTTACTCGTCTAGGGCATGACGGAATCGTCAGCCGTCTCAACGCCGGAGAACCGATGCGCGCTTGGATCGACCATTTTCGGCAGGCCTACGGCTGTGCGCTCTCAGGCCTTCAAATTCTCGTTTCAAGCGAAGTCGCTGCCCGCATGGAACTCGCGGGAGCGGTGGCCGGGCTGGTCTGGATCGCCTGGCTCGGACGGTCGTGGCAGGAAATCGGCGGTTTTGTGATCCTCTGCCTGTTGACGCTGGCTGTCGAGGCTTTGAACACCGCCATCGAGGCGATTGTCGACGAAGTCTCGCCGCAGCGCTCGGAATTCGCCGGCCGCGCCAAGGATCTTGGCTCGGCCGCCGTCTTTCTCATGCTCGCAGCGTGCGGCCTTTATCTCGTTGGCCTCACGGTCGCGAGCTATCTCTAGCCGCGGGTCGGCTTCAAGGCCGTCGCCCAGACGGCGAGCTCGTCAAGCATCGACTTGGCGCTGGTCAGGATCAACTCGTTCGGCTGGAACACCTTTTCGGCATCGATCAGCGAGGCGAACATCGGTATGGCGACGCCCTGCGGTACGGGCATCATGTTGAGCGTGGTCAGCACCATCTTCAGCGACTGCGCGGCGCGCAGCCCGGCCGAGACGCCGCCATAGCTGACGAGGCCGGCCGGCTTGCGGCCCCATTCGGAATAGACGAAGTCGAGCGCGTTCACGAGCGCCGGCGGCGCGAAGTAGTTATATTCCGGCGTGACGAAGGCATAGGCATCAGCCGAGGCAACGGAGGCGCTCCAGGCCTTGGTGTGCGCATGCTCGTAATGCTGGAGGCGCGGGTGTTTAGGCTCGTCATAGACCGGCAGGTTGAAGTCGGCCAGATCGACGAGCTTCGGCTCGAATGCGCCATGTTCGCGGGCATAGCCCTCGAACCATTTGGCGATCGAGGGACCGTGCCGGCCCGGCCGTGTGCTGCCGATGATGACGTTGAGGGTGAGCGCCATGAATATGACTTTCCAAAGGGTACCAAATGGTAACTCCTAGCTAGTCGGCCTGACCGCCAAGAGCAATCGCGGCAACGCGCAATCCTGCTGAACAGTCTGTCGCAGGAGCAGGTAGCGGAGGCTGCGGGTTGGCATGGCCGCGTGGTGCCGCTATGAGGGACGCCGCCCCAGCGGCCTCCAAGAGGATATGCAATGAGCACCGAACTTCCCGATCGCCTGTCGAGCGATCCGCGCAGCCCCTTTTACAATGCCGAATTGCTCGAACGCGGCGTCGGCATCCGCTTCAAGGGCGTCGAGAAGACCAATGTCGAGGAATATTGCGTCAGCGAGGGCTGGGTGCGCGTTGCCGCCGGCAAGGCGCGCGACCGCTTCGGCAATCCGCTGACCATCAAGCTGACGGGAACGGTCGAGGCCTATCTGCGCGAAGAGCCGGAAGCACCAGAGGCCGTCTGATCCTTGGCCGGCGGCCGGCGCTCCTCCAGACCATGACCGAGGGCGATGCGCTCGTCGAAGACAAAGCAGTCGCCGTGCCACCGACTGGACTCGGCCGGAACCGTCTCCAGATAGCGCAATATGCCGCCTTTAAGGTGGTAGACCTCGTCAAAGCCTTCGGCTTTCAGATAGGCGCTGGCCTTTTCGCAGCGTATCCCGCCAGTGCAGAACATGGCGATGCGCCGGTCGCGGACCGGATCAAGCTTACGGCGTACGAACTCCGGAAAATCCGCGAAGGAGCGCGTTTCCGGGTCGAGCGCTCTGTCGAAGCTGCCCATCTCGAATTCGAAATGGTTGCGGGTGTCGACCACCAGCACATCCGGATCGGCGATCAGCGCGTTCCAGTCCGCCGGCTCGACATAGGTGCCGACGATCCGGGTCGGGTCGATTTCTGGCAGGCCGAGCGCCACGATCTCGGCCTTCAGCTTCACCTTGAGACGGCGGAACGGCATCTCGGCCGCGCGCGAGAATTTAAGCTCCATCGAGCCGAGCCGTCCGCCGAACAGCGGGCCGCCGCGCAACGCCGTGACAAGGGCGTCGATGGCTTCATCCGTGCCGGCAACTGTGCCGTTGATGCCCTCGCTCGCCAGCAGCAGCGTCCCGCGGATCTCGAGCGAGGTGCAAAGCTCGAGCAAGGGCTCGCGCAGCGCCTCGAAATCGGGCAGGGCGGCAAACTGATAGAGGGCGGCGACGCAGAGGCTCATCGGCGAATGACTACGGCACGGAGGAACATTTCGGGGCTATTAGCATGGCGTTGGGGCCGATCAAACCGCCCGATTTCGCTTCCACCCCTTCGAATCCGGGTCGACGATCCCCATATGACGAGCGTCCGCCCGCAAACGGGCCCACATCGAGGGAGACCCATGAGCCGCCTGAAACGCTTCACCGCACCGCTTGCCATCCTCGCCATCGCGTTGATCGCGAGCCTTTCGGTCGTCGACAGCGCGGATGCGCGGCGCGGCGGCAGCTTCGGCAGCCGTGGCGCACGGACCTTCCAGGCGCCGGCCGCGACCCCCACGGCACCCGCGTCGACGAGCCCGATCCAGCGCTCGATGACGCAGCCGAGTGCGGCTGCCCCTGCGCCGGGCGTCGCGCCGCAGCGTGGCGGTTTCTTCGGCGGGTTCGGCGGATCGCTGCTCGGCGGCCTCGCGCTCGGCGGCCTCATCGGCATGCTGATGGGCAATGGCTTTGGCGGTCTGGCCGGCGGCCTCGGCTTCATCCTTCAGATCGCTCTGATCGGCTTTGGCCTCATGCTGCTGATGCGCTTTCTGGCCTCGCGTCGGCAGCCGACCGCTGCCGGCGGCGCTCCCCTGCCGCAGGAGCCCGTGACGAAGCAGGCTTTCGGCGGCCTTGGCGGCTTCGGTCTTGGCAACAGCGGTCTCGGCGGTTCATCCGCGGCACCGGCTCGGCCGGCCAATGCGCGAAATGCAAACGATGAGGTTGGCATTCTCGATTCCGACCTCGACGTTTTCGAGCGTCGTCTTGCCGAGGTGCAGGCGGCCTTCGCCAAGGAAGATTATGCCGCGCTGCGGGCCGTGACGACGCCGGAAATGATGTCCTACCTGTCCGAGGAGCTCGGCCAGAACGCCACGAATGGCCTTCGTAACGACGTCACGGACGTGAAATTGCTCAAAGGCGACCTCGCAGAAGCGTGGCGTGAAGGCAATATCGACTACGCAACTGTTGCAATGTGCTATGAGAGCTGCGACGTCATGCGGAATCGCACGACTGGCGAGATCGTTTCCGGCGAGCCTGGACGGGCGAGCGAGACGACGGAAGTCTGGACCTTCACGAGAAGATCCGGTGAAGAATGGAAGCTCTCCGCCATCCAGGAGGTTTGAGCTTCGCTTTTTTATGGGCGCGCTTTGGCGCTCACAGACTGATGGAGCCCGGAAAAATGGATCCCGGGCCGGAAAGGACAAGGCAAGGTTTTGCAGGTACTCGTTCGCGACAATAACGTCGATCAGGCCCTCCGGGTGCTGAAGAAGAAGATGCAGCGCGAAGGCATCTTCCGTGAAATCAAGATGCGCAGCGCCTATGAGAAGCCCTCGGAGAAGCGCGTCCGGGAGAAGGCTGAAGCAATTCGCCGTGCCCGCAAGCTCGCCCGCAAGCAGGCGATCCGCGAAGGGCTGATTGCCGGCCCGAAGCCGAAGCCGCGTCCCGAAGGTGGCCCCGGCGCCGCCCGCCGCAGCGGCCCTTGATTGCCAGCCGACGGCCGGGCCAGCAGGTCCGGCCGAACCGCGCCGTCACACCCTCGGGAGTCGTGACGGCGGCGCGAAAGGAACGACATGGCTAGCTCCATGACGAGAGAGCAGGCGGACGCGAAGTTCGAGAAGACGCAGCGCGCCGCCCGCGAAGCAGCGAAAGCCGCATCGGATTACGAAGCCGAGAACCGCGCCATGCGCGATCGCACGGCGAAGCTGCGCGAACTGCGCATGGCCCGCGATGTTGCCGAGGAATCGGCCGCTGCTGAAAAGAAGGCTGCCGCCAAGGCAGCACCCAAGCCGGCCCGCAAGCGCGTCGCCGCCAAGGCTTGAGAAAGCCTTACGAAGCCAGATCGAAGCGCTCGACGTCCAGCGCCTGGTAAACGGCAAACCGGCCCGCCTTGGGGCGGTGCGGTGGACCCGGTTGAGCGAAGTCCCATAATGTCTTGCCGTCGAGCCGTCCGAGCAACGGATCGCTGCGGCTGTTTTGTTGCGGGTCCGCGATTCCGTTGGGTCAACCGGTCGCCGCAGCGTGCCGTCTTGGGGTTCGTGAGCCAGATTCGCCAGGACGCAGCGTCAGCACCGACACGCCGGATGCCGTGACGGCCACGGTGTGCTCGAACTGGGCCGAAAGCGACCCGTCCGCGGTTACGACCGTCCAACCGTCGGCCTCGGTTTTCACGCTCCGCCGGCCCCGATTGAGCATCGGCTCGATCGTGAAGACCATGCCCTCGCGGAGCGTCAGTCCCGTCCCCGGCTTACCGAAATGCAGGATCTGCGGCTCCTCATGCATTTCCCGGCCGATGCCGTGACCGCAATATTCATGCACCACCGAATACCCATTTCTCTTGGCATACCGTTCGATCGCCCAGCCGATGTCGCCGAGCCGCGCGCCGGGGCGAACCGCCCGGATGCCCATCCACATGGCGTCGTAAGCGGTATCGACTAACCTCCTGGCAGCCGGATTGACCTCGCCAACGAGGTAGGTCTTGCTGGAATCCGCGATATAGCCGTTCTTCTCGAGCGTGATGTCGAAATTGACGATATCGCCGTCCCGCAGCACGTCCGACGCGGAAGGGACGCCGTGGCAGACCACATCGTTCACCGACGAATTCAACACAAAGCCATAGCCATACTGGCCCTTGCTCGCGGGTCGGGCCTGGAGATCCTGGACGATGAATCGCTCGACCATTTCATCGACTTGAAGCGTCGACAGGCCGGCAAGCGGCGTTCGATCCAGCAGGGAGAATACGGATGCCAGGAGCCGTCCGGATTCGGCCAGCAACGCCAGTTCCCGAGGCTGCTTGGTCATGCTTCGCTCAAAGCCAGCGATGGGGCCGAAACGCCTGCGGCGCGTAGCTCGCGCTCGATGATCGCCGTGAAGCCGAGCGTTGGATTGGCCTCGCACAGCATGCCGATCTTGATCCAGTAGGCAGCCTGCGCATTGATCGAACGACAGGATACCTTGCTGGCTCGGCGTAGCTGATCGTGCAGATCATCCTCTATGCTCACAATGCCCATGAGGATCTCCCTATATGATTCGTATATGGATCATATATGGAGACCACAGGCGAGGAAACCAAGGGGAACCTCGGCGAGGGCCCCTATTCGACAGCGCCGCCAGCATGGGGGCCGAGAAAGGGTGAGTCGTCCAAGCGCCCGATTGCCGAGATCGGTGTGCTGAATGCGGGGCCACCCGATCACCCGTCGTCACAGTCCCTGCGAGACGACCCAGGTCTCGGGCCAGCGCCAGGCTACTGCGAAGCCAGATCCGATTCTCTGGCCCGAGGCTGCGCGCGATACGGGCGAGGGGACGTTCGGTCCGACGCCGGTTGCGCTAGCGATGAAAACAGCAAGCAATAAAAAAGGGCGCCTGAAGGCGCCCTTTCGATTCCGAATCGACCTTTCGGCCGAGGCCAATTAGGCCGCGCGGATGTTGACCGCGTTCGGCTTGCCCTTCTTCGGGTCCATCTTGCTCTCGAACGAGACCTTCTGGCCTTCGCGGAGCGAGCTCATGCCCGAACGCTCGACTTCCGAGATGTGAACGAAGACGTCAGCGCCGCCGCCCTCGACCTCGATGAAGCCAAAGCCCTTGTCGTTGTTGAAGAACTTAACCGTACCGTTTGCCATGACTGGCTCCTATCACGCCGAAGCGCATATCGGCCGTGCGACCTCGCACGGCTCCCATCCGAATTCAGCGATGTCCCGTGAGTTGCCAATTATGGCAGAATTCATGGCGATGCCTGTGTCGAACATATGTCTATATAGCTGCTTCGCGCGGCGGGATCAATCAAGCCGGCATGAAAATCAGCATAGGGTTCCACAAGACAGTGGATCGATCGTCTGTCCCCGCGGCGATCATGGCGCGGGGAAGGGGACGTTTAAGCCGATCTTGCCGCAGCCGCCGCACTGCGTTGGCCGTTTCCCCACGCTTCGAAACACCCTAAGAAAGGGCGACGCACTCTATGGAACGAGCCTGGACCATGGCGAAGCTCTCTGCGATCGGCTTCGACGCCGACGACACGCTCTGGCAGAACGAGCAGTTCTATCGCCTGACCGAGACGCGCTTTCTGGATCTGCTCTCAGAACACGGCGAGAAGAAGGTGCTGGCCGACCGCCTTCTGGATGCGGAGCGACGCAACCTCGCCTTCTACGGCTTCGGCATCAAGGGCTTCACGCTTTCGATGATCGAGACGGCGATCGAGGTCACCGAGGGGCGGGTCGGTACCGATGTGATCGCCAAGATCCTCGACGCCGGCCGCGAACTGCTTGTCCATCCGGTCGAGACGCTGCCCTTTGCGCGCGACGCGCTGGAGCGGCTCGCCGGGACCTACCGCATCATCCTGATCACCAAGGGCGACCTTTTCGACCAGGAGCGCAAGCTCGCCCAATCCGGCCTTGGCGATCTGTTCGATGCGGTCGAGGTCGTGAGCGACAAGGCGCGCGTCACCTATGAGCGGATCTTCACGCGCCACGCCGATGGACCCGAGCACGCGATGATGGTCGGCAACTCGCTGAAATCCGACATCGTCCCGGCAATCGACGCGGGCGGATGGGGCGTCTATGTCCCCCATGAATTGACCTGGAGCTTCGAACACGCCGAACTCCCGGCTGCCGCGCCGCGCTTCCGCCAGATCGCTGATCTCGGCGAACTACCGCGCCTGATTGAGGAGATCGCGGGGCAGGCATAGGCCCGTCCCGCTTTTCCGACGAATCGCAGCGCCGCTAGGGCGCCGCCGGCGAAGCTTTTGCGGCGGCTTCGGCCTTTTCCATCGCCATCAGCTTGTCCCGGATCGGCTGGAACGGCCCGTATTTGTGCTGAAGCTCCGGAAAGCCGTCCGCATAGGGGCCGTAGGCGGCATCCACCGGCTTTTGCAGGCGGTTTGGAAAGTCCTTGTCGAGGCCCGCCAGTTGCGGCCGGGCCATCGATTCGAGATAGGCCGCGACATCCCAGGCCTGTTCGCTCGTCAGCGTAGGCTGCTCGTAGGTCGCACCGTTCGGCATGTTGGCATAGATGAAGTTCGCCGCATCGGTGAGCCGCGCCATGCCGGCGCCGTCATTGAAGCTGTCCGGTCCCCAGAGCGGCGGGAATTCGTAGCCCTGGCCGTCGCCGACGCTGCCGACGCGCCGCCCGAGACCGTTTGCGCCATGGCAGGCGGCGCAACTCGCCGCGAAGACCTTGGCTCCGGCCGCCGGGTCGGCGGCGCGAGTCAGCTCGGGAAGGCTGCCGGCGCCGCGCCCAAGCGTTGGCTCGCCGATCGGGCGGCCCTGCGAGAGAAACTTGAAATAGGAAATGAAGGCGACCATCGCCTCTGAATCGACGGGAAGCGGCTTGCCGTTCAGGCTGCGCGTCATGCAACTGTTGACGCGGTCCTCCATCGTCGCGACCGCGCCGTGGCGGGCACTATATTCGGGATAAGAGGCGAAGACGCCGATGAAGGGCAGCCCGAACTTCTTGGTGCCCGCCTTCAGATGGCAGTTCTGACAGGTAAGATTGCTGCCGGCAAAGCGCATCGTCGGATCGGTCGCCTCCGGCCCGAGCAGCGACGGCGTGCGCACCGTTTGGTCTCGGCCCTTGCGAACCATGCGGCCCCAGGCGTCATCGGGCAGCTTGTCGATGTCGGGAACGAACCAGCCGCCCGCGCTGTCATCGGCAAGGGCGGGGTCCTTGTGAGCGGCTGTTCGGGGCTGCATGCCGGTCACCTTGGCAACCAACCTGTCGATGGGCGCCAGACCCTCGTCACCGAGATAGGCCAGCCCTCCCACGAACACGATCACGGCTCCCGCGCCGAACGCCATTGCGGCCAAAGTCCGCCACTTCATCGCGCGATCCCCCTTCGCGTTTCGCCCCGGTGCCAAGGCCGGCGGTCGTAGTGGTCCTACCGCTAGCCTGCAATGCACCGTGGACGAGCGTTCATATCACGCGTCGCGCCGCTCCGGCAGGCAGTCGACCAATGGAATCGGTAGCCTCGCCAGACTACTCGGCCGCGTCCGGAACCGGCGCGAAGGTGGAAGGACCGCGTGGATCGGCGGCGGCCGTCTCGACGCCGAGATCGGGCAGATTGGCAGCCCGGTTGCCGCGAATGTCGGTACGCAGCACGACGTGGCCGCTCTTTTCGAGATGATTGACGCGGCTCCGCGCCCGGCCGGCCGAATGGGTGCCGGCGCGGTGGGCGAGTTCGAGATCCGAAGGGCAGGGCCCGCCGGCCAGAGCCGCCGCGGCGAAGGCGAGATAGACGAGCTGCTGCTCTTCCGGCAAGTCGCGGGCGATGCGCTCCGCCGTCTCCCAGCGCTCGATATCCGGCTCGCCGCGACCGATGCGGGCGCGCGCCGTCGCCTGCAGGAAGCGGAATTCGGCCAGCGAAAGCGGCGCGCCGCCGATCCGCTCGATCCGGCAGCGGACGAGGAAATCCTGATAGAGCACCGCCTCGGAGCGAAACAGCGCCTCGCCTTCCGCCAGCATGGTGGCGACGATGGCGCGGAAGGCGGCTGCGCGCTCTTCCGGCGGCAAGCCCGGCGCCGCCGCCTCGTCTTCGGCTGCCGATACGGCGCGCTCGCGCACCAGCCGTTCGAGAATCTCATTCGTCGTCGGTTGCGGCGCGGCGCTCGGCCGTCGCTCGGCGAGGGGGCGTTGCGCCTCGACCGGCACCGGCGCCAGCACCATCTCGCGGGTCTCGTCGGTTCCCTGCTCGGGCAGGGGCATCAGCTTCGGCGTGCCGGCGCGCGGCTGCGTCTCGACCGTGCCGACGGCGATCGGCAAAGGCCGCCGCGACAGCGCCGGACCGAGGGCGACGAAATGGCCGCGCGCAAGCTCCCGGAACGTCTCGGCCTGCCGGCGCTCCAATCCGAGCAGATCGGCGGCGCGCACCATATCGATGTCGAGAAAAGTGCGGCCCATGAGGAAGTTGGAGGCTTCCGCCGCGACGTTCTTGGCGAGCTTGGCGAGACGCTGCGTCGCGATGATGCCGGCGAGCCCGCGCTTGCGGCCGCGGCACATCAGGTTCGTCATCGCGCCGAGCGAAAGCTTGCGCGCTTCCTCCGATACCTCGCCGGCGACGGCCGGGGCGAAAAGCTGCGCCTCGTCGACGACGACGAGGGCGGGAAACCAGAAATCGCGCTCGCACTCGAACAGCGCGTTCAGGAAGGTGCCCGCCGCGCGCATCTGCATCTCGGCGTCGAGGCTTTCGAGATTGAGCACGGCCGAGACGCGGTGCTGGCGCACGCGCCGGGCGATCGCGTCGAGATCGGCGAGCCCGCGCTCGGCATCGAGCACGACATGGCCAAACTTCTCGGACAGGCTGGCGAAATCACCCTCGGGATCGATCACCACCTGCTGCACGTAAGGCGCGCTCTGTTCCAGGATGCGGCGCAGCAGATGCGACTTTCCCGAGCCGGAATTGCCCTGGACGAGCAGGCGCGTCGCCAGCAATTCCTCGACATCCATCATCGCCGGCCCGCCGCCGGGCACGCTGGAATTCTGGCCGAGTTCGATCTGCATGCGTCGCCTTATCTCCCGCGCGAGACGGGTGACGTTTCCTAGCACGATCGCGCCAGTGAGCCGGACCATCGAAGCGCGCTCGTCCACAGGAACGGCGCCGCACCGCGGATTATGCCGCAGGCGGTGGCGGTTCGGCGACAGTTCCGGCGGCTATGGCGCGGACCGCGGATCGGATCGATCGGTGCCTCGCTTTGATCCCGGCGCGCCGCGGTGCCAGGGGCGAGAAGCTGTGGGAAGATGAGCGAGGACAGTGTAACCGGGGATGGAAGTTTTTGACCGTATCTTATTCTTGAGATTTCGGTATCCAATCCTGCAAATTGAAGCAATAACTTCACGCCGCTTCAAGGAAAGCTGGGCTATATCTCGCTATGCAGGCCCCGCCAGCCGGTGCGGGCGGCGTGCCAAAGAGGAAAACACACATGAATCAAGCGCGAACCGCGAACTGGAAGATATGTCTCGCCTTCGCGGGCCTCGGCCTGATCGCAATTCCAGAGACCGCCTCGGCGGTGGTCTATTGCAAGACGGTCGGCGTCCCGAAGGGCTGCGTCGCGCGGCCGACGGGCGCCGTGCGCTACTGCACCCGTCCGGGATACCCCGCAGGCTGCGTTGCGGGCGCCGGGGCGCCTGGCGTCGGTGTCGGCGCGCCTGGGGTCGGCGTCCAGCCGGCGAATCGCGGCGGCCCGGTCAATCGCGTCGGCGTCCGCTGATACGCTCCAACCAGATAGCGGCTGCTGCAACAGACGGCGGCCGAAGGATTGAGAAGGAAATGAAAATGAAGAAGACCTTGATCGCAGCGGCCGGTGTGCTGCTCTGTGCCTTTGCAGGCCCCGCCTTGGCCGACGCGGCGGGCGCGGCCACCTGCGCCGCCGGTCTCAGCGCCGACGCCAAGACGATCTATGACGCAACCGCGCCGAACGTGACGGCCGGTGCCGATCTCCGCGCCCTGATCACAACCCAGACGAAGAGCCTCGTCATGAACGGCACGATCGGCCGCGGCGGCGCCAAGGCGGCCGCCGAGGCCGCTGGCGCCTGCCTCGCCATGCTGCCCTGATCGGCAGGCTATTTTCATGAGAAGGCCCGGCGGAGCGATCCGCCGGGCTTTTTTGTTGTCTCGCCACCGTGCGGTCGAAGCGGAACAGCTCCTTCCGCATCGCCTCCAGCCCCTGACCGTCCGACGCATGGCGATCGACGCGGCCGATCGTCTCGACCAGCCTCTCCAGCGCCCCGAGCTCCTTCAGCGTCAGGAGGCGGATTGTCCTCGATCAACTTCGCCGTGTTGAGCAGCCAATGCGCGGCGGCCGTCTCCTCCTGGCGGCGGATCCGGTTCGCCTTGGCGACATTCAGGGCACGCGCTTCGTGCCAGAGCAGACCTTGCCAAGTGCGTATCTGAACTTCCGGTATCAGGCCGTGAGCGGACTGTCCGGTTCCCGGCGCCAAGGCCCAATTCGCTGCCGTCAACGAACGAGGACCTGGGCGACCGCTTCCGAACCCATAGCGGACGTTGCCAATGCCTATGCGAACTGGGATTGTTCCTCGTTGGAAGAGCAGAAACCACGTGGCCAAGCAGTACAAGGACGGCGACCTATTTTCGGTTGAGCTGTCTGACGGATCGTTTGCATTAGGCCAAGTGATATCGGTGGGTCCCTTCGCTCTTGGTAGCGTCGCAATCGGCCCATTCAACTCGCGCGCTGAGGAGCCTTGGACGCAATCTACGTTGAAGGCGGCACCTATGAGGTCGCCCGTGGCGGCCCAACTCGCCTTGCCAAAGCCGTTGAACAAGCGAGTTTGGCCAATCGTGGGAAGCGACCAGCTACCCCAAAATTGGCAGCGCACCATCGGCTTGGATGATTTGATCGAAGCTGATTACGTTGGCGCACGTGTTCTGGACAGATAAACCATCCAACTCTTCATAGAGGCGCTACACGATCTATTTTTGTGGAATGGCGCTTAACGGGCAGATTTCTTTGACGGTCTTCTCGTTTTTCCCGGGGCTCGGGTGGATCAGTACGCCGGGCGCAGGCGAAGCCGGCGGCGGTTCACCCAGCCCCGCATCGGCTGGTCGCTATGATAGTCGAACGCCTCGACCTGCACCCATTCGCCGCGTGCGTCGACGACGCGCAGGACCTGGTCAGGGTAGAGCGTGCGCAAGACTAACCCGTGCGCTTGGGGCTCGGCCCGCAGCGGGGTGCTCTGGTGGACGTAGCGGGTCCGATCGTGGACTTTCTCGTCGCCGCGCATCGTCGCCTCGATGTCATGGCGCATCGCGTGGGTCTCGTCGGTGAGGGCCTTGACGTCGGCGTGGGTCGGCCCAGCCTCGGCGACGGCGAGGCTGCGCTGGCCGATTACCACGGCCTCATAGGTGAGGAACGTGGTGAGGACCACCAGGACGAAGTTCAGAACGCCGATCAGCCCGAGTTGGCGGATGACGTCCTTCTCGTTCCTGATTGCCGCGAGGAGCCAGCCTCCGACCCGCCGCAGGAAGCTGATGGCTTCGGCTTCGGTCAGCGCACCGGCGTCGACGATGGCGGTGCTGGTCAGAGCTTCGGCGAAGGCCGGCGCCTCGGGGGCGTACTCGTCGTAATGGTGCAGGACGTCGGCCACAAGGCCTTTGGCGACGGCACCTTGTTGGCCAAGCGCCGCCGCCATCTGAAACCCGGGCGGGAACAACGATGAGCGGTTCAGCTGGTCGAGGATCGCCGTGTTGGCGCTCAGCGCCGTGATCGCCGCCAAGGTCGCGGCCGGCAGGCGCAGGCTGTACTCGCGGCTGATCATCCGGGCGAAGGCCGACTGCTCGATGAGCGGCGTGATCGCCAGCGACTTCGCCAGGTTGTAGGTCGGCATGGCGGCGGCGAGAGCCTTCGCCGTGCTCGAGGCCTGGGTCGCCAAGCCGATCTGGCGGGCGAAGTCGCTGCCGAGATTGGGGTAGAGCTGCAGGCCCTTGAGGATTTCCGTCGAGGGCGTCGTCAGGCGGGCCATGTCCAGGATCCGCGAGCGCTCCTCGTTGAGCTGGGAGACGATCTTGGAAATCGGCGACTGCGCGAGGCGGGTGATGTGCTCGGCCATGAGGCCCGACGGCCGCAAAGCTTCAGTCATCGCCTTGTAGGTCGGGGAATTGATCGTCTGCAGCGCCGTCCGCAGCGCGGGCGATGGCTGGAAGAGCGTCGCCGTGCGCCGCTGCTCGTCAAGCACCGTGGTCAAGTGGGCGAGCGCGCCCGTCCGCTGCGCGAGCTCGCCAACGCTGAGGCCGATGCGGCTCATCATCAGCGTGTTGAAGTCGTCGCGATCCTGGCGCCACGCCGTCAGGATACGCAGCAGGCGCTCGGTGCCGCCTTCTCCCTCGCGGGGCGACAGGTCGTAGGCCTCGTCCTCCCGCCGTTTGCGCGCCTTGCGCGCCGACCCTTCGCCTTCCGAAATATATCTGGGGCGGAAGCCTTGGCCCGTCGCGGCAACGAACGCGGTCGAGATCGTGTCGAGGTCGTGCGGTTCAAGTTCGGCCGCGCGTGTTTCGCCGAATACGTCGGCGTCCTGGGCCGGGCGGGTCTGGTGGGCGACGAGGTCCCGCGCTAGGGCCTGACCGTCTGGCCAGCGGCCGGCTTTCAGCCCGTCGCGGACCCAGTCGGCGAAGGTTCCTCCAAAGGCTTCGACCCAAACCACCCCCAGCGGCGAGGCGTCGAACGAGACCCAGGCATGGTGGGCGAAGTCGGCGAGATCGATCATGCAATCAATATACCGTCACCGAGCCGCTTTTGGGGGCGGTGGAGACAAAAAAGCGGCACCTACTCCTGTGAGGGACCGGTCACTGTCGACCCGGCCTAAGCGTCCGGTTCCCACCCCGAAGCGGCCATTCGCAACGGCGTTCCGAGAGGGCCGCTTTGGGCGGTTGCCGACGTCAGTGCTGAGCCTTGTTCCGTGGTGGTGGCGACTTGATGCACCCGACCAGACTCGAACCGGCGCGCTTCCGCTTCATGGGCGGATGCTCTCACCCCTGTGCTACGGACACGCCGGGCCGGTCTGGAACACGAAACCGCAGGGCGGCCCGCGCCCGGGAGGTCTCGAAGAGCTGCCGAGACGCCGATCAGCAGGCGGGCATTTGGGCGGCGGCCCGGGCGCCGGCAAGGCACAAAGGCAACGACGCGCAACGCAGGATAGCTCGTTGTCGATATGCAACAAAAAGGCGAGCCGTGCGGTACGGAACGTTCACGCCGCCACGCGATTGCAGGGGTGAAAGGTCGGGCGAAAAATTGGCTGCTATTCGTCGATTCTGCCCTGCCTCGTTCGTCGTAAGATAGATGGCCAAGCCGACCGAACGAACCCGGAGGAGAAGCCGATGCCCAAGATGATCTTTGTGAACCTGCCCGTCCATGATCTCGCCGTCGCGACGCGCTTTTATGAAGCAATCGGCTTCAGCAAGAACCCGCAGTTCAGCGACGCGAATGCCAGTTGCTTGGTCTGGTCGGAGGAAATCTTCTTCATGCTGCTGACGCGGGAGTTCTATTCCACCTTTACGCAGAAGCCGATCGCCGACGCCCATGCGGCAAGCGGCCATCTGATCGCGCTCGCCTTCGACGGACGCGAGGCCGTGGACGACGTCGTTGTCCGCGCCGCCGCCGCCGGCGGTGTGGCCGATGTCCGTCCGCCAAACGATATGGGCTTCATGTATCAGCGCACCTTCGAGGATCCGGACGGCAACATGTTCGAGCCGTTCTGGATGGATCCGGCAGCGGTCGCCGCCGGGGATTGAGCGCGTCGCGATGGCGGCCGGGGTCCCGAACTTGCATGATGGCAGCCCCATGCCACGCAGCGACAGGACCCCGCCGTGACCGATCATCGCCTCGCCGCCACCCCCGACACCGTCCTGTGGGGCCGCTTCGCCGCCGCAACGAAGCCAGTTCTCACCGTTCAGTCCGGTGACCGCGTCGTGATCGAGACATTGACGGGGCCGCCGGGATTGCTTCCGCCGGAAGGGCAGGGGATGCATGTGTCGCCAGCCCTGCTCGAAATCCATGCAGCGAACCTGCCGATGCGCTTCGGCCATCTCCTCACCGGCCCCGTCGCGATCGAAGGGGCCGAGCCGGGCGACATGCTCGAGGTCCGGATCGAAAAGGTAGAACTCGGCGCCGATTGGGGCTTCAACGCGCTGGTGCCGTTCGAGGGCACGCTGCCGGAGGATTTCATCCTGCCGGCGCTCGATCTGATCCATATCCCGATCGACCGCGAGCGGAAGACCTGCCGGCTGCCCTTCGGCCCGGAGCTGGCGCTTGCGCCGTTCTTCGGCGTCATGGGCGTCGCGCCGCCACCCAACTATGGTGAATTGTCGTCGCGCGAACCGCGCCTCCATGGCGGCAATCTCGACAACAAGGATCTCGGCGCCGGCTCGACGTTGTTCCTGCCCGTTTGGAGCGAGGGCGCGAACTTTCTCTGCGGCGACGGCCACGGCGTGCAGGGCCATGGCGAGGTCTGCATCACGGCGCTCGAAACGGCGCTCACCGGCACCTTCACCTTCATCCTGCACAAGAAGCCCGGCGCAGAACCGCTCCTTCGCCTACCGCGCGGCGAAACGCCGACGCACTACATGACGATGGGTTTCTCCTCCGACCTCGACGAGGCGATGCGCATCGCGCTGCGCGAAATGATCGCCTTCATCACCTCCCGAACCGACATGACCCCCGCCGACGCCTACCGCCTCTGTTCTCTGGCCGCCGATTTCCACGTCACGCAGACGGTGAACGGCGAAAAGGGCGTGCATGGCCTGTTGGGGAAGGGGGTGCTGGGGTAGGGGAATTGAGTGATATGAAACGCTGCATCGAATGGATGCAGCGTAGGTTTGCTGATATCCTTCGTCTATGAAAGTCATGCTGCCAAACAAGAACTTGGCTGGGGTACTGCCCAGGGCGGCTGTCGAGCGGCTCCAAGCGTTTCGACGGGAGGCGGAGCGTGCCCTTCCGGGGCGCATCAATGACGTTGTGCTGTTTGGTTCGAGAGCCCGGGGCGATGCTCGTCGCGATTCCGACTACGATGTTGCAGTCTTTGTTCGCAACCTGACGAACCGACAGGCTACGAACCGGATGCTTTCAGATATCGCTTATCCTCATCTGTTAGCCGGCATTCATATCGTCCCCTTGTCGGTATCTGACGACTTTCTCGATCGTGACAGCGTGGGGGATCTAGCTGCCGCGATCCGGCGGGATGGGATCATTGTCCGATGAAGGCGATGAAGGATCCACCCAAGAAGAAGCACGCAAACAGACCTCGTAAAGAACCCCTCTCTCCCCTCTCGGACGCAGAGCGGCTGGTGCGTGCCCGTCAGGAATTTGGCAAGGCAACGGTTTTCGTGACCGAAGCTGAAAAGCTGGCGGTTCGGCGGGATACGCCGAACGCATGCGCGCACGCCGCCTACTATGCGATGAATCACTGCGCCTTGGCCGCGGTCCTGGCGTCTGGCGGAATCGGAAGGATCAATTCCGCGCCTCAAAATCATCGAGACACCATTTTTCATTTTGCGGCACTCGTGGAAGGTGAGTCTGAGGAACTCCGCGAGTGCGGGAAGGCGCTCAATGGCGCGTTTAGCGCGCGAGAGATCGCAGACTATGGAATGGACGCCAGCATAAGTGCAGACGATGCTGCGCAGGTCGCCAGCGATGCGACGCGTTTCATTCGCGCCTGCCGGGAGCGCTGGAGCCTCGACAAGCTCTGAAATCTTCCTTCGGCTGCTGCCTCTCGCTCTCGCTCACCAAGCCAACACGCCGCACCCCACCCCCTTGCATTCCCTCCAGCTTTGGCGTTTCCTGTGAATGTTACGTTATAACATTACATGAGGAACGCATGTCGCGTCTGTCCGTCTCTGATCGGCGCCTGCCGGTCACGGTGCTCTCCGGTTTTCTCGGCGCCGGCAAGACGACCCTGCTCAACCATGTCCTGAACAATCGCGAAGGACGCAAGGTCGCCGTCATCGTCAACGACATGTCGGAAGTGAACATCGACGCCGATCTCGTTCGCGAGGGTGGGGCGGATCTGTCGCGCACCGACGAGAAGCTGGTCGAGATGACCAATGGCTGCATCTGCTGCACGCTGCGCGACGATCTGCTGGCCGAGGTGCGGCGCCTCGCCGACGACGGACGGTTCGATTGCCTGCTGATCGAGGGCACCGGTATCGCCGAGCCGCTGCCGGTCGCCGCGACCTTCGATTTTCGCGACGAGAAGGGACAGTCGCTCTCCGACATCGCCGCGCTCGACGCGATGGTGACGGTGGTCGACGCGGTCAACCTGCTCAAGGATTATACTTCGCAGGATCTGCTGGCCGAGCGCGGCGAGACGGCGGGCGAGGGCGATTTCCGCACGCTGGCCGACCTGCTGGCCGAGCAGATCGAGTTTGCCGACATCGTCGTCATCAACAAGGTGCGCGACGTCGAGCCGGAGCGGCTGGCGGATGTGCGCCGCGTCGTGCGCGGCCTCAATGCCGATGCCCGCATCATCGAGACAGATTTCGGCCAGGCGCCGCTCGATCTGATCCTCGATACCGGCCTCTATGACGAGGAGCGCTCGCGCGAGCATCCGCTCTGGATGAAGGAACTCTATCACTATGACAGCCATGTCCCGGAGACGGAGGAATACGGCATAAGTTCCTTCGTCTATCGCGCGCGCCGCCCGTTCCATCCCGCCCGGCTTTACGAGGCGCTCGGCCGCGGTTTTCCTGGAGTCATCCGTGCCAAAGGTCATTTCTGGATCGCGACGCGGCCGGAATGGCTCGCCGAACTCTCCATCGCCGGTTCGATCCTGCGCACGGAGGGGCTGGGCCGCTGGTGGGCGGCGGTGCCGCGCGAGCGCTGGCCGCAGGACGAAGAGAGCGTTTCCATGGTTCGCCGTCACTGGAACGCCACCTGGGGCGACCGCCGGCAGGAACTCGTCTTCATCGGCGGGCCCGAAATGGATGAAGCGGCGATCCGCAGTGCCCTTGACGTCTGCCTGTATGGCAGCGTCACGACCGGCCTCACCCAGGCAGCGGCGCAGCTGGAAGATCCGTTCCCGCGCTGGGGGCGGGCGGCCTGAGCGGAAACAGCGATGGCGGGGAGCCTACTCCCCGCCCTCATGAAAAAAGTCATAGATCGTCTGCGCCATTTGCGCGGACACGCCGGGGGCGCTCATCAGGTCGGGGATCGACGCCCGCGCGACCGATTTCGCCGTGCCGAAATGGGCAAGCAAAGCGCGCTTCCTCGTCGGGCCGATGCCGTCGATCTCGTCGAGCGGGCTCTTCGACAGCGAGGCCTTGCGCTTGGCGCGGTGCGTTCCGATGGCGAAGCGGTGCGCCTCGTCGCGCAGGCGCTGCACAAAATAGAGCACGGGGTCGCGCGGCTGCAGCATGAAGGCCTCGCGGCCGGGGATGAAGAATTTCTCGCGCCCCGCATCGCGGTCGGGACCCTTGGCGATGCCGACCAGCGGTACGTCCTCGGTAAGGCCCAGCTCTTCCAAAATGCCGCGCGCGGCGGAAAGCTGGCCGGCGCCGCCATCGATGAAGACGAGATCCGGCCAGGGGCCGAAGCCATCCTCGTCGCGCGGCGCGGCCTCACGCGAGCCATGCTCCTTGACGAGGCGGGAGAAGCGCCGCGTCAGCACCTCGCGCATCATGCCGAAATCATCGCCCGGCGTGATCTCCTCCGAGCGGATGTTGAACTTGCGATACTGGTTCTTCACGAAGCCGAGCGGCCCGGCGACGATCATGCCGCCGACGGCGTTGGTGCCCATGATGTGGCTGTTGTCATAGACCTCGATGCGCCGCGGTGATGCGTCGAGGCCGAAGGCAGCGGCGACGCCGTCCAGAAGCCGCGCCTGACTGGATGTCTCGGCAAGATTGCGGCCGAGCGCCTCCTTGGCGTTAGCGAGCGCGTGGTCGACGAGGTCCTTCTTCTCGCCCCGCTTCGGCACCGCGATCTCGACCCTGTGGCCAGCATGCTCGGAAAGCGCGTCGGTGAGGAGATCCATCTCCTCGACCTCGTGGCTGATCAGGATCAGGCGCGGGCAGGGCTTGTCCTCGTAGAACTGCGCGAGGAACGCGCCGAGCACTTCCGCCGCGTCGAGGCTCTTGTCGGCGCGTGGATAGAAGGCATGGTTGCCCCAGTTCTGGCCAGTGCGGAAGAAGAACACCTGCACGCAGCTCTGCCCGCCCTCCTGGGCGACGGCGATGACATCCGCTTCGTCGACGCTTTGCGGGTTGATACCCTGATGCGCCTGAACATGGCTGAGCGCCGATATGCGGTCGCGATAGATCGCGGCGCGTTCGAAATCGAGTTCGGCGCTGGCCGCCTCCATGGCGCGGGCAAGGTCGGTGCGGATGGCGTTTGACTTGCCGGAGAGGAAGCCCTTCG
This sequence comes from Kaistia algarum, assembly GCF_026343945.1. Lineage (NCBI taxonomy): Bacteria > Pseudomonadati > Pseudomonadota > Alphaproteobacteria > Hyphomicrobiales > Kaistiaceae > Kaistia > Kaistia algarum. Next base: position 47,103 of record NZ_JAPKNJ010000001.1, on the reverse strand, counting down.
CCTCCTTGACCAGTTCGGCATAATCGGGAAGCGAGATCTCCCGCGTGCAGGGCGCCGAGCAGCGCTTGATCTGGAACAGGAGGCACGGCCGCGTGCGGCTCTCATAAACGCTGTCGGTGCAGGTGCGGATCAGGAAGGCGCGCTGCATGGCGTTCACAGTGCGCCCGACCGCGCCGGCCGAGGCGAAGGGGCCGTAGTAGTCGCCCTTGCGCGCCCGCCCGCCGCGATGCTTGACGAGCTGCGGCGCCTCGTGATCGCCGGTGATCAGGATGTAGGGAAACGACTTGTCGTCCCGAAGCAGAACATTAAAGCGCGGCCGCAGGCGCTTGATGAGATTCGCTTCCAGCAGCAGCGCTTCCGTCTCGGTCCGTGTCGTGACGAACTCCATCGTCGCCGTCTGCTGGATCATGCGGATGATCCGGTTCGACTGCAGTCCGATGCGGGTATAGCTGGTGACGCGCTTCTTGAGGTTCCGCGCCTTGCCGACATAGAGAACGGTGCCGTTCTTGTCGAACATGCGGTAGACGCCGGGCGCGTTGGGCAGCCGCGTGACGAAATCGGCGATCACCGCCGCGCCCTGGCCGCGCGGCGTCAGCTCGCCGCCCGCCTCGAACGGGGTCTCTTCGGCGGCCGCCTCGATCGCCTCGGGTTCGGCAGCGTCGCCGGGAATGGGAGCTTGAGTCGGATCGTCGTTCACTCTTTGATCCCTACGACGTCGGGCGTCTCCCAGGCAAGATGCTGGCCGCCGTCGAGTGCGATCATCTGCCCGGTGATCGAGCGTGTCTCATAGAGATAGCGGATCGTCCGCCCGAATTCGTCGAGTTCCGGCCCATGGCCGAGCAGGACGGCTTCCGCCTGCTTGCGAAACTCGGCCGGGTCCTGGCGCGGCGAGGGCAGGGTGGGGCCGGGGCCGATGGCATTGACGCGGATGCGCGGCGCCAACCCCTGCGCCAGCGTTCGCGTCGCGGTCAGCAGGGCCGATTTCGATAGCTGGTAGGAGACGTAATTTGGCGTCGTCTTCCAGGCGCGCTGATCGACCATGTTGACGACGAGCCCCTCGCGCGGGACGGGAAGCGCACTCGCAAAGGCATCGGCGAGCAGCACCGGCGCCGTCAGATTGACGGCCAATTGGCGCTGGAACCTAGCCGGATCGAGATTGCCGATGCCGTCATCTTCGAAGATCGAGGCGTTGTTGACGAGGAGTGTAGCAGGACCCAATCGCGCCGCGACCTCGGCGGGAAGGGCGCGGGCCGCTTCGAGATCGGCAAGGTCTGCCGTGACGACGATCGCCTCGCCGCCGCTGGCGCGGATATCTGCCGCGAGCCCCTCGGCCTCCGTCACGGAATGATAGCAATGGATGGCAACGGCGAAACCGTTCGCGGCAAGATCCTGCGCGATGGCGCGCCCGATCCGCCGCGCCCCGCCGGTCACCAATGCCGCCTTCTTCGCATCCGCCATGAACGTCCCCTCATTGCCGCGTTCGTAGATAGGGCGGCGCTGCGGATTCGGTAAGCTCCATCGCCGGCGATGCGCTGCAAACCGGTCTCCCCCCGGAGCCTCCCTCAGGGGCGCAGAAGAGCTCGCGCCTCGGTCATCGCAAGCGCGGGTTTGGCGACATGCTTAATGAAATCGGACTCTGCGGCGCCTCGGCTTAACCTCCGTAAACCGGAGGAAAGGCCTGTGCCGGAAATGAGGCCAGCCACGCCAGTGAAGCGCGTGCGAAATCGAGAAAGACGAATTCCTCCAATATCCTAAGCGGGCGATGCGACCCTCTCGCAACAATCGCGAATGTCCCGATATCGCCCCATTTTCCGTCCCGTTTCGCCGCATTGCGGCAGTTGATTCAGCTCCAGCGACGGGGCTTGTCGCGCCTCGTTTTCGTCTCGCATGCTGGAGAAAAAGATGCTGCGTATCCGCACCCTCTCCCTCGCCGCCGCGGCGCTCGCCATCGGCTCCGCCTCGGCTTTCGCCGCCGACCTGACCTATGAGCCCGCTGCTGCGGCGCCTCTGGCGGTCACTCCGGCCTTCACCTGGACCGGCCCCTATCTCGGCGCGATCCTTGGCTATGGCTGGGGCAATTTCAATGTCGACAACGGCTTCTCCGCCGCCTCGCCGAATGTCGACGGCGCCAAGCTCGGCGGCTTTGGCGGCTACAATTTCGACCTCGGCAACAACATCGTTCTCGGCGCCGAAGCCGATCTGAACTGGGACAATCTCAGCGGCAATTACGGCGCCAATGGCAGCGTCAAGCAGAACTGGGATTCGACCGCCCGATTGCGCGCCGGCTATTCCTTCGGTCGGGTCCTCGCCTATGGCACGGGCGGCGCGGCGGTCACGGGCGCCACGGTCGACAGCGGTGCCATGTCGACGGACAGCACCCATTGGGGCTGGACGCTCGGCGCCGGCGTCGAGGCGGCAGTTACCGACCACATCATCGCCCGCGTCGAATATCAGTACGCCGATTTCGGCAAGGAGTTCTACCAGACCGGCCTCGGCACGGGCGCCAATGCCGATCTCAACACCAACACGATCCGGGCCGGCGTCGGCTACAAGTTCTGAGGCGAACTGTCGGATCAGCCGCTCTTGCTTGAGCCCTCCCTCAAGGGGAGGGTTCAAAGAGGCCGGGGAACGCTCACCCCGGCCTGTAAACCTGCGCGATCGCGCCGCTGCCGAAGACCGTGGCGCTGATGAGCTTCAGATCGGTCGGCTTGGGCAGGTCGGTGAAGATCGACTTGCCTGTGCCGAGCAGCACCGGATGCACCAGCAGGCGAAGCTCGTCGACGAGGCCCTCGGCGATCAGGCTGCGCGCGAAGCCGGCGCCGCCATGGGCGAGGATGGGCTTGCCGTCCTCCGCCTTCAGCCGCGCAATCTCGCCGGCGAGATCATCCGAGACGGGCGGTTCTGCCCATTCCGCCTCGAAGCGGGAGAGCGGCCGTTCGGGATCAGCGACGGCCTCGCCGGGCGACGCCTGTCCATCCGATTGCTGCACGGCGAGGCGCGCGCGGGGCGGCTCGATCAGCCCCTTGCGGCTGAAAATGACCTTCGGAATTTCGTTCATGGGCGGAGCATAGATTTCGGCCGAATAGGGCCAGTAGCTCGCCATGTCGTAATAGGTGCGGCTGCCCATGATGTGGACGCCGACATTCCAGAGCAGGTCCATCGTCCAGCCATTGGCGCCTTCATCCATGCTGGAGAAGACCCACTCGACCTCGTTGTTCGGCCCGCAGACGAAGCCATCCGCCGACATCGACATCTTCAGAATCAGCGGCCGCATGGACATCCTCCGAATTTAACCGAGAGGATAAGTAAGAGGCATGGATCGAGTCAAGCTCGCTTGCGGATGCGAAGAAAAGGCCCTCAGCCCAGCCCTCACCCGCAGGCGGGAGAGAGGGGACTCATTCCCGGCGGCGAGCTCTATGAAGGCCGCCGCCCAATTCCCTCGCCCGATTGCGGGCGAGGGGCGGGGGGCCGGCCTTGCTTGCCTTGGAGAACAGCTCGCGGAACTCAGCCCGCGTATTCCGTTCCCTGGAACAGAGCCGCATGCAGATCATGCCAGGCTGCCTCGCTGGGCGCGAACAGAAGGCCGCCGTCGCGGTGGCCCGGCAGATAGGCGCTGCCGTCGAAGCGTGCGGAATAGCCGCCGGCCTCGCGATGCAGCAGCCAGCCGGCCGCGTGGTCCCAGACATTGATCTTGGAGAACAACGCGAAATGGCTGCTGCCGGCGGCGATCATCCGGTATTCGTGCGCGGCGCAGCGGTAGTTCGCGGCCGAGCGTGTATGGGCGAGATTCGCGCAAAGCTGCGAGCGCAACGGCTCCGGCAGGGTCGACCAGGACGCGGTGCCGGTCATCTTCGCGGCCGGCAGGGCCTTGGCGACTTCGAGCGGCGTGCACGTGCCCTCTTTCGTGACGGTGAAGGCACCTTCGCCCGCGACGCCGATCGACCAGTCGCCGCCGATCGGATCAAGGATGACACCGCCGACGATCTCACCCTTGGCGACCACCGCGGCCATGACGCCGAAGAGCGGCAGGCCGGAGGCGAAGTTCTTGGTGCCATCGACCGGGTCGACCACGAAAGCGAGTTCGGCGCCGTCCAACTCGTCGAGCAGCGCCGGCCGGGCGGAAACGCCTTCCTCGCCGACGACGATCGCGCCCGGAAATGCCTTTACCAGCGCGGCTGCAATGTGCTTCTCGGCGGCGACATCGGCGTCGGTGACGAGGTCCTCGGCCGAGGTCTTCTCGCGAATGGCGCCGGTGCCTAAATGCCGGAAGCGTGGGATGATCTCCACCTCCGCCGCCTCATGCAGGATCTCGGCGAGCCGGTCGGCGTCGCGCATCGAAAATGCCATGGAAAACTCCGTTCGGTCGATGAGGCGGCCGCGAGCGCTTGGCGCGGTAACTTCAGCCCTTGGGCCGCGTCGTGGCAAAGGAAGGGGTCCGCTCGGCGAAATCGTCGAGCCAGGCGACGAGGCTCGGATAGTCGGCCCGCCATGCTCCGGCGAACCGCAGGTCGAGATAGCCGAGCATGCAGGCGACGGTGATATGGCCGACATGCGTCTCACCGGAGAGATCGGTTTCGGCCAGCGCCGCTAGCCCGCGCGCCACCTTGCCGGCCTGGTGCTCGGTCCAGCGCTCGCTATGCAGCGGCGCCTCGCGCCAGCGCTTCTCATAGACCTGCAGCAATGCCGCATCGAGAATGCCGTCGGCCAGCGCCTGCATCACCAGCGCCGGATAGCGGCGGGCCGCTTCGATCGGTACGATCCGGCCGGCCCCGGCGAGATGGTCGAGATAGTCGACGATGACGCGGGAATCATAGAGCACCGTCCCATCCTCGAGGATCAGCGCCGGGATCTTGCCGAGCGGGTTCTGCTGGCGGATGGCGTCCGACGGATCGGCCGTATCGGTGGCGACGATCTGCAGACGATCAAACAGACCCAGAATATGCGCCGCGATCTTGACCTTGCGGCCGAAGGGAGAGGCGTCGGAACTGCGCAGGACCAGCATGGGAAGCTTTCAGCGGACGGGAGGCATGACAAGCCGGTCGCGGCGGCACGCGGCGCGGTCGACCTCGGGGCAGGAGCGGAAGGAAAGGTCGCGCGTCAGGCAGATGCGCACTTCCTTGAGGCGGCGGGAATCGCAGGCGACGCCGATCCCGTCGCCCGGCAGGCCGGGATTGGCGGCGCGGAAGGCTGCCTCGACTTCGCGCGGCGAGACGGTCACGGCTTCCTGATTGTCGGTGAAGCGCTCGGGAATGCGAACGATCTCGCTGGCGCGGCGGATGAGATCGAAATAGGCCCGCTGCGGCAGCCCCGAGCAGGTTCCATGCGTGCGCCACTCATGGCGGATGAGGCCGGGGCTTGGCATGATGTCGAGCATGGCATCAATGATGCTGCCCGAGACGCCCATCGGTCCCGCGCTTGGACAATCGCTCGGATAGCCGCGCTCATATTGCGGCCAGAGACCGTGCACGACGAAGGAGAAGGGCCGCCCGCCGCACTGGATGCGATCGCTGCGCCCCTGGCTGCTCTCGCAATAGGTCGGCGACCAGGACAGCGACAGGACATAGAAGGCGAAGTCGCCAGGATTATCGGCGCGAGCCCAATCGGGCGCCAGGCCGAAAAGCAGAATCAATGTGGCGAGAAGGGCGGTTGGGTGAAACCGACCGCGCATCGGACTTACGGACGCAGAGTCCGGCAGCCGCCGTCATAAACGCGCCAAGGATCCTGTCCCGGTACGCAGAACTCGACGCCCCAGCCGATCGAGGCGAAGCCCTGGCGCTCTTCGATCAGATAAAACACATCCGCCGGCCGGCCATTCGAAAGCTCGACCTTGGCATGGCAGAAGCGGCGATCGAGCAGTTCGCCCGGCTCGAACGCGGTTTCGTTGATACGGCCGACAGAGGCAATGGCGAGCCCAGTCTGCCAGAGATCGGCCTGAACGGAGCGATAGCGGCTGGCGACATTGCCGAGCACCGAGTTCTGGTCGCAGAGCGGAACGCTGCCGCGGCTGAGGCGCCCGACGCCGACGGTCGGATCGTCGAGATCCCTCGATCCGGCCGCGGCGACGCCACCGAGAAGGGCAAGCATCAGCATGGCAATAAGCGCGCGGATCATGATCGCGATTCCCCGAAAGTTGGAGCCCAGTGGACGATGCGTCGCCGGGCGGCTTCGGTCAAGCGTCGGGGCGAAGCGGTGAACGGTTTGTCGCCGCGCGTGCCTCTGGTGTCACGCCGTGCGAACCGCACATGATGGGCAGCAAGAGATGGAGTGACGAAATGGGCCTGTTGATCGACGGTGTCTGGCACGACCAATGGTATGACACCGGCAATACCGGCGGGCGCTTCGAGCGCCAGGCCGCCGGTTTCCGCAACTGGGTAACGGCGGATGGCAGCCCCGGCCCGAGCGGCGAGGGCGGCTTCCCGGCCGAGGCCGGGCGCTACCACCTCTATATTTCGCGGGCCTGCCCCTGGGCGCACCGGACGATGATCTTCCGTGCGCTCAAGGGCCTGGAGGGGATGATCGACTATTCGGTCGTCAACTGGCTGATGCTGGAAAATGGCTGGACCTTCGACGAGGGCCCCGGCGTCACGCCCGACAAGGTCAACGGCAAGCGCTTCCTGCACGAGGTCTATACGCTGGCCGATCCGGCCTACACCGGCCGCGTCACCGTGCCGGTGCTCTGGGACAAGAAGCGGAAGACGATCGTCTCGAACGAATCGTCCGAAATCATCCGCATGCTGAATTCGGCCTTCGACGGTGTCGGCGCGAAGCCAGGGGACTATTATCCGGAAGAACTGCGGCCCGAGATCGACGCGCTCAACGCCCGGATCTATCCGACCATCAACAATGGCGTCTACCGCGCCGGCTTCGCGACGACGCAGGCCGCGTATGAGGAGGCCGTCGCTCCGCTGTTCGAAAGCCTCGACTGGCTGGAAGGCATCCTGTCGAAGCAGCGCTACCTGGCCGGCAGCGAGCCGACCGAGGCCGATTGGCGGCTCTGGTCGACGCTGATCCGCTTTGACCCGGTCTATGTCGGCCATTTCAAATGCAACATCCGCCGCATCGCCGACTATCCCGCACTCTCTTCCTATACGCGCGAACTCTACCAGGTGCCGGGTATCGCCGAGACGGTCGATATGGACCACATCAAGAAGCACTATTACAAGAGCCACCGCACCATCAACCCGACCGGCATCGTCCCGGTCGGCCCGGCGCTCGATCTCGAAGCGCGGGGAACGCGGGGTTATTGAAGGGGAGGGCGAGCGGGTCCGTCGCCCCCACTGCTTTCCCGCTCCGGATCGTCCGCGCGGCGATCAGGCGGCGGCGCGCTCCCCGGCAGGGCGCCGCCGCAGGCTTGGCTGCGTCACCGCCGGCGGACGATAGGCCGCCTCGTTCAGCCCTGCGTCGGTTCCCGGCGGGACGATCTGGTCGATCCGGTCCATGATTTCATCGGTAAGACGAATCTCGGCTCCGGCGAGCAGGTCGTCCAGATGGGCCATGGTTCGCGGGCCGAGGATGGCCGAGGTGACGCCCGGATGGGCCATGACGAACGCCATCGCCATGTGGGTGAGCGACATTCCGGCTTCGGCGGCGAGCGGAAGGAGTTGCTCGACTGCGTCGAGGCTGCGCTCATCCGACATCTGCCGGCTGAAGATTCGGGCGCGCGTGCCGCCCTCCGGCAGCGGCTGGCCCTTGCGATAGCGGCCGGTCAGCATGCCCTTCGACAGCGGGCTCCACACCATCACGCCCATGCCGTAGCGCTGGCAGGTCGGCAGCATGTCGCTCTCGATGCCGCGATCGAGAATGGAATAAGGCGGCTGCTCGGTACGGAAACGAGCAAGCCCGCGCCGCTCGGCGACCCATTGCGCCTCGACGATCTCGGAGACCGGGAAGGTCGAGGAGCCGATGGCGCGCACCTTGCCGGCCCGCATGAGATCGGTCAGGGCCGACAGCGTCTCCTCGATGTCGGTGTCCGGCATCGGCCGATGGATCTGGTAGAGATCGATATGGTCGGTCTGCAGGCGCCGGAGCGAATCATCCACCGCCTGCATGATCCAGCGCCGCGAAGCGCCCTGCCGGTTGGGATCCTCGCCCATTGGTCCCGAGAACTTGGTCGCGAGCACGACCTTGTCGCGCCGCCCCTTGAGCGCCTTGCCGACGATCTCCTCGGATTCGCCCGCGCTGTAGCGGTCGGCCGTGTCGATGAAGTTGATGCCGAAATCGAGCGCCTTGTGGATGATCCGGATGCCGTCATCGTGGTCGGCATTGGCGATCCCTCCGAACATCATCGCCCCTAATGCATAGGGGCTGACTTTGATGCCGGTCTTGCCGAGCGTGCGGTAATGCATGGCGTGTTCCTAAAGTGAATGGGCGGGTGGACGACCGGATCACCAGGGGATCGTCGCGTTTTCCCAGCTCGTATAGGTGCCGGTGGGGCCGTCGGGGCCGAGCAGCGCGACGCGTACCACCTCGCGCGAGCCGTCTTCGAGCGATTCCGTGCCTTCGTAATTGTTGAGGTTCGTGCTGGTGAAGCCGGGCGAGACGAGGTTGATCTTGATGCCCGTACCTTCCAGTTCGATCATCATGGCGAGGGTCATTGCGTTGAGCGCGGTCTTGGAAGCGGCGTAGCCGGGGGCGAAGATCGAGCGATAGGGGAAGGCGGGATCGGCATTGGTGGCGAGCGAGCCGACGGTGCTGGAGACGTTGACAATGCGGGCGTCGGCGGACAGGCGCAGCAGCGGCAGCATCGCCTGATAGACCGCGAGCACGCCGAAGACATTGGTGTCCCAGATGGCGCGAACCTCATCGAGCGACACGTTGCTGGCGCGGCTGGTCTGGATGTAGTCCGCGATCGAGACGGCGCCTTCGCGCGTGTTCGATATGCCCGCATTGTTGACCAGCAGATCGAGGCGGCCGAATTCGTTGCGGATGCGCTCCGCCGCGGCGGCGATCGAGCCCAGATCCGTGACGTCGATCTGGATCGGGATGGCGCCGTCGCCGATCCGGCCGGCGGCAGCCTCGCCGCGCTCGAAATTGCGCGATCCAACGAGGACGGTAACGCCGTTGGCCACGAGTTCCTTGGCAAGCTGGAACCCGACGCCCTGATTGGCGCCGGTGACGAGGGCAATGCGGGTGGGAGACATGATAATGTCCTGTTTGAATAGGATGGGTGGTCAATGCGGCCGCACCGGTCTATAACCAGAAGCGGAACGTCATTCCGTTTTTATATGGAACATTGTTCCGTTTAGCAAGAGAAGTTTCGTGCGATGAGTCACGACTCCGTCGAACCAGGCGACGACGCCCTTCGCGAGATGGACGCATGCCGGCCCGTGCGCGCCGACGCGCAGCGCAATGTGGATGCGTTGCTGGAGGCGGCGCTGGCGGTTTTTGCGGCGTCCGGGGTTGATGCGCCCGTGCGGGAGATCGCCGCCAAGGCGGGCGTCGGCGTTGGAACGCTCTATCGCCATTTTCCGCAACGCGCCGATCTCGTCGGCGCCGTGTTTCGCCGAGAGGTCGATTCCTGTGCGGCGGCTGCGCGGACGCTCGCGGCGGCTTATCCGCCGGGGGAGGCGCTGGCGCGGTGGATGCAGCGTTACGCCGCCTTCATCGCCACCAAGCGCGGCCTCGCCTCAGCGCTGCATTCCGGCGACCCGACCTTCAGCTGTCTGCCGGCCTATTTCCAGTCACGGCTCGTGCCGGCGTTGCAGTCCCTGCTGGATGCTGCGATCGCATCGGGCGAGATCCGCGCCGATGTCGAGCCGGACGAACTCCTGAACGCAGCCGCCCGTCTCGGCATGCAGGCCCGCGAAGACCGCCCCGGCCATGCCGAACGCATGGTGGCGCTGCTCGTCGACGGAATGCGCTACGGCGCCGGATTGCCAGCGAACGGAGCTCCCTGATCTCCGACCCGTCGAGCGGGTCGGAATAGGCTGCCTTCTACGCTTCGCCCCGGATCCACCACACCCGCCGCCCGGCCTTGTCATCTTCGCCGAGGATCGGGGCGAGGCCGGTGAGCATGTCGTCCAGCGTCTTGTCGAGCTGGTAGGGCGGGTTGCACAGGATGAGGCCGGTGCCGTTGAAGCGGCCTTCGGTGGCGCGTTCGCGCACCCAGAGTTCGGCGCCCAGCAGGCGGGGAATGCCGCTGTCGGAGAGATGCTTGACGAAGTTCTTGACCGCGCCGATCTCCTTGACCGGATACCAGAGCGCGTAGATGCCGGTCGGCCAGCGTCGATAGGCCTTCTCGAAGCCTTCGGCCAACGCCTTGAACTCGTCGCCCTGCTCATAGGGCGGATCGACGAGCACCAGGCCACGCCGCTCCTTGGGCGGCACGAAGGAGCCGAGCGCCAGCCAGCCGTCGAGCTCGATCGCCTTCACCTGGATATCGCCGGCGAAGCACTCGCCGAGCTGGCGATAATCATCCGGATGCAGCTCCGTCGCCGTGAGCCGGTCGCTCCCTCGCAGCAGCGTACGTGCGATCATCGGCGAGCCAGGATAGAAGCGCAGCCGCCCGTCCGGATTGGCCGCCCGGACCGCGAACAGATAGGGCGCCAACGCCTCGGACAGGCGGCGCGTCAGCGCGACCGGCTTCATATCCGGCCCGAGCAGCTTGCCGATGCCCTGGTGCCATTCGTCGGTCTTGGCCGCGAGCGGCCCGGCCAGATCGTAGAGGCCGATGCCTGCATGGGTGTCGATGACCCGGAACGGTTTCTCCTTCGCCTTCAGGCGGTCGATGAGAAGCGCCAGCGTCGCGTGCTTGACGACATCGGCGAAGTTTCCGGCGTGATAGGCGTGGCGGTAATTCATGAGAGCTTCCTACAGCCTCGCCGGGCCCGCCGGAAGGCGCAGGCGCAGATTTGTTAGGTACTCCCTACCATTCAGGGTTTACGCAGCGCCGCCCTTCCTGCAATTAGCATCGAATTTGGGGCAGGGACGTTTTGGCTGACAGCGCGTCGGAGGACGCGGGAAGGCAAGGCCACATGGCGCTGGACTTTACGACTCTTTACGTCGTCATCCTGTTGAACTCAGCCTTGCTGGCGATCGTCTGGGGCGTTTCCTACCACGCTTACGAGCGCCTGAGTGCCGCCGGCATCTGGTCGATAGCCAGCCTCACTCTGGTGGTAAGCGGCCTGACGCTGGCTGCGGCGTCGATTGTCGACGAGACGGTGGCGATCTTCGCGGGCAACCTCATGGTCGCGCTTGCCTTCTCGCTATATTGGGCCGGCATACGTCGCTTCGAGGAGCGGCCGGCTCCCTGGCTGGCCATCGCCGTGCTCCTCCTGGTGACGGCGGCTGTGCTTCTGCCGCTTTCCCCCGTCGACCCAGACTATACGCGGCGCAACATCGTCTATGCGCTGGCGCAGTCCATTCCGCTCGTCGCCTGCATCGTCGATCTGCGCCGCGCCCCCGGCCGCCGCGTGGTGGGCACGCGCCTTGCCACGGGCGCCCTGGCGATCGCGATTCTTGCCCATGTCGTCGAATTCGCCGGCAACGCGCTCGTTTTGATGGGCCTTCTGCCGCGAGACATCTATGGCCGGATCGAACCGGTGGCGATTCTTGTTGTCGTCTTCTCGGGTCTTGTCTGGAATTTCGGATTGATGCTGATGGTTGTCGACTGGCTCTATTCCCGCCTTGAGCGCCAGGCACTGCTCGATGAACTGACCGGCCTGCCCAATCGCCGGGCGCTGACCGAGCGGCTTGATGCCGAAATCGCCGCCGCGAGCGCAAGTGGACGGCCGCTGTCGCTGCTCGTCGTCGATCTGGACGACCTCAAGCGGCTGAACGACCGCCATGGCCATCAGGCGGGCGATGCCGGCATCGCCCATGTCGCGCGCACCTCTTCGGCCCGCCTGCGCCCCGGCGACATGATGGCGCGCACCGGCGGCGATGAATTCTGCGTCGTCCTGCCGGACGCCACCGCCGAAATTGCCGGCGCCATGGCCGCGGCGCTGGTCGGCGCCGTCCGCGCCGTCCCGCTCGTCGTCGCGGAGAAGAGCATCCCGCTCACCCTGTCGATCGGCGCGGCGCAGTGGCGGGAAGGCCAGTCGGGCGACGCGCTCAACGCCGCCGCCGACAGCGCGCTCTATGCGGCGAAGGCGAAGGGCCGCAACCGGCACGCCGTCGACGGACTGGAGGATGGCAGCGAACTGGCCTTCCGCACCGTGCCCGCCGAAATCCGAGCCTGAACCGCGCCCGCGACACCCCCTCCGCGCCGGACGGCTTCCAGCCGGAACGCATCTGCGCCATGGTGGCGCGACATCCGCCCCGAACCATTTTCCCGCCCATCTTGCCGATCTCAGGAGCCACGACATGACGCTTTCCGCCTTCCGCGCCGATCCGCTGACCTTCGGCCATGGGCCTCGCGTCTTCGAGATGTTCCTGGAGCCGACCTGCCCCTATTCCTGCCGCGCCTTCGCCAAGGTCGACGCACTGCTGGAGGCCGCCGGCGAGGACAAGATCACGGTGAAGCTGCGCTTCGTCTCGCAGCCCTGGCACATGCTCTCGGGCCTCTTGGTGCGCTGCGTCCTCGCCGCCTCGTCGCTCCCCGGCGGCAAGGAGACGGCCCGAACCGTGCTCGCCGCCATCGCCGCGCACCGCGAGGAATTCGAGTTCGACCACCATTTCGGCGGCGCCAATCTCGACGCCACCCCGCGCCAGATCATCGACCGCCTCATCGCCTATAGCGGCATCCCCCTCTGGGACGCCTATGCGGCCCGCGAACTCGAAAAAGAGATCAAGTGGCACGCCAAATACTCCCGCCAAAACGGCATCCACGTGTCGCCGACCTTCATGGTCGACGGGCTGGTGCAGGCGGATCTGGGCAGCGGGGATGAGGTGGGGAAGTGGGCGGAGCGGTTGCGCGGGTAGAACAAAACCGTCGTCCTCGCACCACTTTGCGGCCCTAGCCCCCGCGTCGTCCGCAAGTGATTCTGATCAAAATCGAGACCGGGTGCCTTACTGGACCTCGATTCCCGCCGATCGTATGCGGCTCAACAACGGTTCTAAGAATGTGCGTCGTTTAATTTCGCATTCCCAGACTTCGACGACGCACCATCCGGCAGCCTGTAGCTCCTTCCGGTTGGCTCGATCTCTTTCGACATTTCGGTCGAACTTCATCGACCAGAAGTCCGTCCTCGTTTTTGGCATGCCCGAATAACGACATCCCTCGTGACGATGCCAAAAACAGCCGTGAACGAATATGGCAGTTCGCCAACGCGCCAAGACGATGTCTGGGGTGCCTGGAAGGCTCCGGTCATGCAATCGGAACCGGAAGCCCGCTGCATGAAGCGCGCGACGAACGACGAGCTCCGGGCGGGTGTCGCGACTCCCCACTCGCTGCATTATCTTTCGCGTAAGGTCGGTAACAGGAGGATCGCAAGAGTCCAGCAGACGGACGGAAATGGCCATAGCGGTTCTACTCTGCTGCGATCGCAGCCTGCGGCATCTCCGTGCGAGAGGCCAGTAGTGAAAATATCGCCCTAGACATCGGAGGCGAAACGCTGTTTCCGATCATTCGAAATGAATGCCAAATGGTGGGGTGGAAGCGAAAATGATCCGGAAAGCCCTGAAGTCTAGCGGCTTCTCGAACCGAAATGACTCTAGGCTCGTCGGGATGAATGGGCCTCACTGATTGGAACGACCCTCGATCGCTTCCAGTTCCCGCTCGGAGCGTTGGGCACTGTCTATCCCAATGGAGTCGCGGATGGCGGCCAACGATGTCTACCTCGCCCTGCTCAACCTTGAGAAACCGCTCCACGACCGCCGAAGTGTGAATGGTTGGACGATGACCAGTAAATAGTCGATCTTTCGAGATTAGCGCAGAGCGATAGCCATTGGCTTCACTGCTTTCCAGACGCCATGTGTCGAAGCCATCGACGATCCCGACCTCAGTGGCATCGTGGAGGTCCCAAATTGCGTCTTTGACGGTCACCGCTGGCAATTCCGCCCGAGCCAGGTCCTCGGCCATCAAAGGGTCGCAGCGTGTGGGATCATACCCGATCACAAACAGTCGCCGTCGCCGCGTGGCGGCACCATAGTTGGCGGCGTCGAGCAACAGTGGCCCAACAAGCTCGTAACGTTCTGCAACTCGGTCGAGAGCCTTATCAAGTACGGGTTTAGAATCCGAATATCCTAGGCCTCTTACATTCTCCATGACAAAGAAGGCAGGCTCGATCTCGGCGACGAGTCGGAAGAAGACGTCGAGCAAGTCTCTGCGTGGATCGTCGAGCTTTCGATGCCCTATGTCGCTGAATGCTTGGCACGGCGGTCCGCCGAAGACACCTATAATTTCGCCGCCTGCCATGGCCTTAATGTCTCTGCCGTGGGCTTCGGCCAGATTTCCCAATTGCAACCTGGAGTCCGGAAAGTTGTGTTTGAAGGATGACGAGAGAATCGCGTCGATATCGAAAGCAAGTTCGGCGCCGAAGCCAGAGGCCCGCGCGCCGAGCGCGAGTCCGCCACAACCACAAAAAAGGTCGACCATGCGAGGTGGAGCTTGCACCGATGTAACCTTGGGTCGAATATGAATCGCAGGGCGGTGATACCCGATTTGTGGAATTCAGTCGACGCCCGATCCATGAGTCAAGCGCGGGGCGCACTGAATCTTGACCCAAGATACCCCAAAGATAGGAGATGCCTTCGCATCGCCCACGAAACAGTTCTTCGTGAGCATGCTCACTCGAGACATCGAACTGCGGGACGCGATTCTCGACCTTTTAGATAATTGCGTCGACGGAATCCTTAGGTCAGCGAGCCCGGATCAGACGGCTGCAAGACCATATGAGGGCTTCCATGCCACCGTCCTCTTGGCGTCGGACCATTTCCAGATCGTTGACAATTGTGGCGGCATCCCGATTGAGACGGCCAAGAGATATGCCTTCGCCATGGGTAAGCCTGAGGGTGCTGAGAGCGAGACGACATCGGCCACAGTCGGCATGTACGGGATCGGTATGAAGAGGGCCATCTTCAAGTTGGGCACCGATGCATTGGTCGAGTCATGGTCCGACACCGGCTTCACCGTCGAATTCACTTCTCAGTGGATGACGACTGAGGGGTGGACGGACTTGCCAGTCCACGAATTGCAGGAAGGGAGGCTGCCGAACAGAGGGACATCTATAACGGTGATGACGCTCAATCCTGAAGTGTCGGCATCGTTTAGCGAGCCCGAGTGGATCGACGATTTTTGCAGAACGATATCTCAGCACTATTCGATAATTTTAGAGAAGGGCTTCTCCGTGCTCGTCGGGAACGGTCGCGATCAGCCGCGGGCGATCGTTCCGGAACCATTCCGACTTCTGCAAACGGCGGAGGACGGAGGAAGGCGGATTGCGCCTTACGTCTACTTCGGCAAACTTGGAGAAGTAGACGTGGAGATCTACGCTGGCCTCTATCGTGAACTGTTGACGGCAGAAGAGGCTGACACCGAGGAGGAGACCCGCGGAACGACGGATGACGCCGGGTGGACGGTTGCCTGCAATGATCGAGTAGTGATTTGGAAGGACAAGACAAGACTCACCGGTTGGGGCGAGGCAACAGTTCCAAATTACCACGGGCAGTTCATTGCTATCACAGGTATCGTCCTGATGAAATGCGAAAACCCGAAACAACTTCCACTAACCACAACAAAGCGTGGTATCGATGCAGCCTCCAACGTCTATTCTGAAGCAAAGGATTTGATGAGGGAGGCGACGAAGAGCCTTACTTCGTTTACCAATCGCTGGAAAAAATTCCCCGATAAGCTGGAATCCATCTATCGAGCCAGCGAGTACGTTGATCTGCCGACGCTTCGATCGATGCCGTCTACCGTGGCTCTCACTCCAATCCGCAAATTGCCGACGATGAGACGGTATGAGCCGAACTACCCCGAACCTGTCGAAGAAAAGACGCACGTCGTAGTCAAGTATGAGGCGGCAAAAGCAGATGTTGCGCTACTTGCGAAGAAATACTTCGGTGAAGACCAGTCGCCCAAGCCCGGTGAGGTGGGGAAGGAGTCTTTCGATCGGGCGGTGAAGTCCGCGAAGGACGGTGTCCTTTGAGCGGCTCCGCGATCCCTTACCACCTTCGTCCACACAAAGCAGTCGATCGACGGATATTCATCGACCTACTTGGACGCTTTGAAAGGTGGACTCCACTAATGGATTATGCCTATCTCAGCATGGGCGCCTATCCACTTGAAGATCACAAGCTGATTCATAGAATCCTCGGCATCGTGCGCCTCATTTCGTTCGACACCGAAGACTCGATAGTAGCGAGAGCACGGTTCAACAAGCCTATCGGCAATTGCCGCTGCTTGGAGAAGACGTCTAGCGCCGTAGTTGATTCGATCGACCAAATACTGGAAGAGTGCGGATTCGCTGATGCAAAGGGAGTTATTGTATGGCTAGACTATACTGATCCGAAGAAAATCGGTGAGCAAATCCGGGAATTCCAGTCACTTTTGGACAAGTTGGCGCCCGGCGATATCGTACGTGTAACCGTCAACGCCCATCCGCACGAACTGATCGAAAAGCCTAGCGGTTCGATTATTTCAGTGGAAGAGAGGCGGAAAAAGCAATTCGATGTTCTCCGACAGAGAATCAGAGAGTATCTTCCGTCTAGAACAGTCGCCGATGAGATGACTGCAGAAGAATTGCCAAGAGTGCTATCGGCCTCGTTTGCGGCCGCCGCTTTGAAAGCATTTCCGCCGACGCACGAGAGCACCTTTAGGCCACTCTCAGTTGTTCGTTACGCCGATGGTGCTCAGATGCTGTCAATGACTGGAGTAGTGGTACGGCGATCGGAAGAGGATGAGCTGATCCAACGCTTGGACCTACAATCATGGCCGTTCGGATCAAGTCGCTGGGACCAAATTCATAAACTGGTTGTACCCGACTTGACCATTCGTGAGCGCCTGTTTCTCGAACGCGAGGTTGTTGCAAAAGACGTTGCGACGATTGTTGCCGGGCTTGGGTTTGACGCCGCGTCTGGCATTGCAATTGCCGAGTTTATCGATAGCTATAAGAATTACTATCGGTTTTATCCAACACTGCTTTCTGCAGAGTTTTAATACGTCTTCCAGCCTGACTAAGGACGCCCAATCTTCCAGACGACGAAATCCCGCCCTCGACACCCCTCCCGCATCGCGCCATAACTCTCTCGCACCACCAGCGAGCCCCACGCGCCCATGAACCAGCATGTTCCCCTTCGTATCGGCCATTCGGCCTGCCCGCATGATTGCCCGTCCACCTGCGCGCTCGATGTCGAGGTGCTGGACGGGAAAAGGATCGGGCGGGTTCGGGGGGCGAAGGACAATGATTATACGGCCGGCGTCATATGCGCCAAGGTCGCGCGCTATGCGGAGCGGATTCATAATCCGAACCGTTTGACGCAACCTCTTAGACGCAAAGGCGAAAAGGGCGCCGGCGAGTGGGCGCCGATCTCGTGGGACGATGCGCTGGACGAGATTGCGGAAGCCTTCGTGAAGGCGGAGGCGCGGCTCGGCGCCGAGACCGTGTGGCCCTATTATTATGCCGGGACGATGGGCCTCGTGCAGCGCGACGGCATCAACCGGCTGCGCCATGAGAAGCGCTATTCCGGCTTTTACGGCACGATCTGCGTCAATATGGCCTGGACCGGCTATATCGCCGGGGCCGGGCGGATCGCCGGCGTCGATCCGCGCGAAATGGCGAAATCCGATCTCGTCGTGCTCTGGGGCACCAATGCGGTGGCGACGCAGGTCAATGTCATGACCCACGCGATCCGCGCCCGCAAGGAACGCGGCGCGAAGATCGTCGCCATCGATATCTACCAGAACGAAACGATGAAGCAGGCCGACATCGCGCTCTGCCTGCGGCCGGGCACCGATGGCGCTCTGGCCTGCGCGATCATGCATGTTCTCTTCCGCGACGGCCTCGCCGACCGCGCCTATCTGGAGCGCTATGCCGACGCACCGGCCGAACTGGAAGCGCATCTCCAGACGAAGACGCCGCAATGGGCAGCCGCGATCACCGGGCTTTCGGTCGAGGAGATCGAGAGTTTCGCCCGGCTGATCGGCACGACGAAGCGGACCTTCTTCCGCATCGGTTATGGCTTCTCGCGCCAGCGCAACGGCGCGGTGGCGATGCATGCCGTGCTGTCGATCCCCACGGTCAGCGGTGCCTGGCAATATGAGGGCGGCGGCGCGTTTCATTCGAACAGTGGCATCTTCCATCTCGATGCCACGGCGATTGAGGGCAATGACAAGCTCGACCCGAATGTGCGCCAGCTCGACCAGTCGCGCACCGCCCATATCCTGACCGGCGATGCCGACGCGCTGAAGGGCGGGCCGCCGGTCACAGCGATGCTGATCCAGAACACCAACCCGGTGTCGATCTGCCCCGACCAGACCCTGGTCAAGCAGGGTTTCGCGCGCGAGGACCTGTTCGTCGCCGTGCATGAGCAGATCATGACCGATACCGCGAAGATGGCCGATATCGTCCTGCCGGCGACCATGTTCCTGGAGCATGACGACATCTACAAGGGCGGCGGACACCAATACATCATCTTCGGCGGCAAGCAGGTCGACCCTCCGGAAGGCTGCCGCACCAACCACCAGGTGATCACCGGCCTCGCCCGCCGGCTGGGGCTGACCCATCCCGGCTTCGAGATGAGCGAGCGCGAGCTGATCGACGACATGCTGCGCACCTCCGGCCGGGGCACGCTGGCTTCGCTGGAGGAAAATCGCTGGATCGATTGCCAGACGCCGTTCGAGCGCGCGCACTTCCTCGACGGCTTTGGCCATCCCGACGGCAAGTATCATTTCCGCGTCGACTGGACGGCGGTCCGTACCGAGAATTACGGCGCGGTCGGTCCGGTGGCGAGCATGCCGGAATTCCCGGACCATTGGGGCGCGATCGAATCGGCCGACGCGACGCATCCCTTCCGCCTCGCCACCTCGCCATCGCGTTCCTTCCTGAATTCGACCTTCAACGAGACGCCCGGATCGATCGCCAAGGAGGGTCGGCCGGAGCTGATGATCCATTCCGACGACGCCGCGAGCCTCGATATCGCCAATGGCGGCCTGGTGGCGATCGGCAATGAGCGCGGAACGGTGCGCCTGCATGCGCGCTATTTCGACGGGCTGAAGCGCGGCGTCGTCATTTCCGAAGGCATATGGGCCAATAGCGCCTTCGAAGACGGCAATGGAATCAATAGCTTGACCGGTGCCGACCCGGTCGCGCCGTTCGGCGGGGCGGCCGTGCATGACACCAAGGTCTGGATCCGCGCTCTTTAAGGCATTGAAATCATGGGTAAATTGACGGGGAAGACGGCGCTGGTCACCGGCGCCTCGCGCGGGATCGGCCGGGCGATCGCGCTGCGCCTGGCGAAGGACGGCGCGCGGCTGGTGCTGCACTATGCGCGCAGCCGGGATGCTGCCGAGGCGCTCGCAGAAGAGATCGCGGGCTTTGGCATCCGCCCGTTCCTCGTCTCCGGAGATCTGTCGGACATTGCAAACATCGACGCCATCGTTTCGCAGATCGAAGACCAGATCGGCGGCGGCGAGGTGCTGGATATCCTCGTCAACAATGCCGGCCATCTGCTCCCCGATGGGCCGGAGGCAGGCGAGTCAAGCTTCGATGGGCTGGTCGCCGTCAATCTGAGGGCGCCGTTCTTCCTGATCCAGAAATTGTCGGTCAGGATGAAATCGGGCGGGCGGATCGTGAACGTCTCGTCTGGTCTTTCGAAAATGGCGCTGCCCAGCGCCATGCTCTACGGCATGACGAAGGCGGGCCTCAACCACCTGACGCTTTCCTTTGCCAAGGAATTCGGCCCGCGCGGTATCACGGTCAACGCGGTTCTGCCGGGAATCATCCGCTCCGACATGAGCGCCTGGGTCGACAGCGAGGAGGGCGCCCGCATCGCTTCGGCGCGCTCGGTGTTCGCTCGCGTCGGCGAGCCGGCCGATGTCGCGGATATCGTTGCGTTTCTGGCTTCCGACGATGCCCGCTGGGTCACCGGCGAATGCATCGACGCGAGCGGCGGCCAGTTCCTGGTCTAGAATTCGAATGCCTTCGCAGCCGTTACATGCAGCTGGGTAGAGACCGATGAAGAACATAATGGTGATAGACGACGGACTAGACTGTCGGTTCCCTGTCTATCAGGTAACGGACAACGATTTTTCGGCTATATTTTCAGAAAAATTTGAAATCGAATTCATCGAGGATATTCTTAAAAGAGATGATATATCTGCTTTAGATGAGATCTTCGAAAGAATGTGGACCCAAGAAATTCCGAAAGCGAAAGCTCAGGGAATTCACGGAACATTATTTTATGATGAATATGATCGAAAGAAGTATTTCCCAGAAAAAATATGGAACGGAACGCCATCTGACCTTCGCGGTAAGTAGGCGGGCTGGAGCCAATCGTCGAGAAATTTAACCCTCGAACTCCGGCGCCGCGACCATGCCGGAAAGGTCAACCGGCAGGGCGCCGTCGATCACGGCCCGTTCACCCTCGACGCGCAGCAGATTGCCGGCGAGCAGGGCCAGCGCCAGCGGGTAGATCCGGTGCTCGGCGCTCAGTATCCGTTTAGACAGGGTTTCTTCGGTGTCGTTCGGCGCGATCGGTACCGCCGCCTGGGCAATGATCGGGCCGGTGTCCATCTCGGGCCGCACGAAATGCACCGTGCAGCCGGCAAGCCGCATCCCCGCGTCGATGGCCCGCTGATGGGTGTGGAGACCGGGGAAAAGCGGCAGCAGCGACGGGTGGATGTTGATCATCCGGTTGCGCCAGCCTTCGACGAATCCCGGCGTCAGCAGGCGCATGAAGCCGGCCAGACAGACGATCTCGACCCCGGCCTCGCGCAGCCGCGCATCGACGGCCGCGTCGAAGCTGGCGCGGTCGGGATAGGCCTTGTGGTCGACAACGGCGGTCTGCAGCCCCGCCTCGCGGGCGCGATCGAGCCCGCCGGCATCGGGACGGTTGGAGAGAACCAGAGCGATGTCAGCGGGATAGTCCGGGTCGGCCGCGGCCTCGATCAGCGCCGACATGTTGCTGCCGCGCCCCGAGATGAGAATGCCGACCTTGCGTTTCACAGCGCCAGCGTCCCGGAGAAGACGACGCCCTCGCCCTCGCGGCGCACGAGGCTGCCGAGCCGCATCACACTCTCGCCCTCGGCGCTGAGGATCTCAGCCACAGCATCGGCGGCATCGGGCTCAACCACGACGATCATGCCGACGCCGCAATTGAACGTGCGCAGCATCTCGCGCGTTTCGACCCCGCCTTCGCGGGCCAGCCAGCCGAATACCGGCGGCGGCGTGACGGCGTCGAGATCGACGGCTGCGGCGAGGTGATCGGGCAGGACGCGCGGAATATTGTCGATGAAGCCGCCGCCGGTGATATGCGCCATCGCCTTGATCGCGCTCGTCTTTCGGATCGCGGCGAGCAGCGGCCTCACATAGATCCGCGTCGGCGCCAGCAAGGCGCGGCCGAGCGAGCGTTCCGCGTCGAACGGTGCCGGCGCCGCATAATCCGCTCCGGAGAGCTCGACGATACGGCGCACCAGCGAGAAGCCGTTGGAATGGACGCCCGACGAGCCGAGACCGAGCAGCACGTCACCCTCGGCAACATCGCCGCGCGGCAACAGCCCGGCGCGCTCGACGGCGCCGACGGCAAAGCCGGCGAGGTCATAGTCGCCTTCCTT
The DNA here is from genome assembly GCF_026343945.1 of Kaistia algarum. Taxonomy (NCBI): domain Bacteria; kingdom Pseudomonadati; phylum Pseudomonadota; class Alphaproteobacteria; order Hyphomicrobiales; family Kaistiaceae; genus Kaistia; species Kaistia algarum. Next base: position 25,451 of record NZ_JAPKNJ010000001.1, on the reverse strand, counting down.
GTAGAGCCCGGGCATTTCCGCGGTCTCGCCGCCGATCAGCGCGGCGCCCGCGAGGCGGCAGCCTTCCGCGATGCCGGCGACGACGATTGCCGCCTCGGCCGGGTCCAGCTTGCCGGTCGCGAAATAATCGAGGAAAAACAAGGGCTCGGCGCCCTGGACGATGAGGTCATTGACGCACATGGCGACCAGGTCGATGCCGACTGTATCGTGGATGCCGGTGTCGATCGCCACTTTCAGCTTGGTGCCGACCCCGTCATTGGCGGCGACGAGCAGCGGGTCGGTATAGCCAGCGGCCTTCAGGTCGAACAATCCGCCGAAGCCGCCGATCTCCGCATCGGCGCCCGGCCGGCGCGTTGCCTTCACCAGCGGCTTGATCATGTCCACGAGCCGGTTGCCAGCGTCGATGTCGACACCCGCATCGGCATAACGGAGGGCGTTCGGGGCGGGCGTCCTGTCGGTCATCGGGGCGTTCCGGTTTCGCTGGGGAGGGAGGATCATGCCGGGAGGGCCGGCGTCAACCGGAAATCGCCCTTGAGGCCGGAACCGGACCGGATTCCGCGACTTGACCGCCATCCGGCGCTGGTCCTATCTGAAAACAGGCCCGATGGGGGCCGCCGATTGAGACGCCAAGGAAAGCCGCGCCGTGAATTTGCAGCGACAGATCGGCTTCTGGCTCGGCACCGCGCTGATCTTTCTCCTTTTTCTCTTCGTTTTCCGGACGATTCTGCTGCCGTTCATCGCGGGCATGGCGGCTGCCTATGCGCTGGATCCGATCGCCGACTGGTTCGAGCGCCGCGGTCTCAGCCGCATGGCCGCCTCGCTGGTCATCCTCGTGATTTTCGTCCTGGTGCTGGTGGTCGGCTTCGTGGTGCTGGTGCCGATTCTCGCCAATCAGCTGGCGGCCTTCATCGAGAAGATCCCGACCTATGCCCAGCAACTGCAGCATTTCTTCACGTCGTTCCTGAACAATACGCGCTTCGGACAGCTGTTCAGCATCGATCAGGAGCAGCTGAAGGCCTCCATGGGCCAGATCATGAGCCAGGGCGCGAGCTGGCTCACGACGCTGCTACAATCGATCTGGAGCGGCGGTTCGGCCCTTATCGACATTATCTCGCTGCTGGTCGTGACGCCGGTCGTCGCCTTCTACCTGCTGGTCGACTGGGACCGGATGATCGCCCGCATCGATAGCTGGCTGCCGCGCGATCATGTCGAGACTGTCCGGATGATCGCCCGCGATATCGATTCGGCAGTCGCCGGCTTTGTTCGCGGTCAGGGCCTGCTTTGCATCATACTCGGCACCTTTTATGGCCTGTCCCTCGCCATACTCGGGCTGAATTTCGGGCTGCTGATCGGCTTTGGCGCCGGCATGCTCAGTTTTATTCCTTATGTCGGCTCGACGGTCGGGTTCGTCGTCGCGGTCGGCGTGGCCATCGTGCAGTTCTGGCCGGAATGGCCCTGGGTTGCGGTTACCGTTGGCATCTTCGTCACCGGGCAGTTCTTCGAGGGCAATATCTTGCAGCCGCGCCTCGTCGGGCGCAGCGTCGGCCTGCATCCGGTCTGGTTGATGTTCGGTCTCTTCGCCTTCGGCGTGTTGTTCGGCTTCATCGGCCTCCTGATCGCCGTCCCGGCGACCGCGGCGATCGCCGTCCTTATGCGGTTCATGTTGGCGCGCTACCTGACGAGCCCCATCTATCGTGGCAGGACCGCCATAGAAGACGATGAATAGCGCCACGCACCAGCTTGCCCTGAGCCTGCCGCATAGTCCTCAGATGACACGCGCCGACTTCCTGACCGGCGCTGCCAACGAGGCCGCGGCGACCCTGATCGACCGCTTTCCCCAGTGGCCGAACCACGTCGTGCTGCTCGTCGGACCGGCGGGGTCCGGCAAGACGCATCTCGCCCGGATATGGAAGGAAGCCAGCGCCGCGGCGGAGATCGAGGCGTCGACGCTGCATGAGGTGGACATTGACAGGCTTCTGGCGACGGGCCGCGTGCTCGTCGAGGGCCTCGACCGGGGCGGCGTCGATGAAGCGGCGCTGTTTCACCTGATCAACCGCGTCCGGGAACGGAGCGCCTTCCTGCTGATCACCAGCCGCGAGGCGCCATCGAGTCTTGGTCTGAAACTGCCCGACCTCGCCTCGCGCCTCCGCGCTGTCCTGCCCGTGGAGCTCAGCGCCCCCGACGACGATCTGTTGCAGCGCGTGCTGGTGAAACTGTTTTCCGACCGCCAGCTCGGCATCGATCCCAGCCTCGTACCCTATATTTCCCGGCGCATGGAGCGTTCCTTCGATGCGGCCAACCGCCTTGTGGCGGCGCTCGACGAGGCGGCGTTGGCGGCTGGCAGGCCGATCACGCGGCAGCTCGCCTCTCAGATTCTCGATCGCGACTTCGGGCTGGAACCCGAACTTCCACTCTAAACCGAGGTCCCTTCGCTTCGCCTTTGCCGAGCCATGACGAAACCGTCATATTGGCACGCTATAGGATGCCGGATTAGCGAGGAAAGAGAATGATGGACCAGACCAATCCGGACGCCAAAGCGGCTATCGCGGCTGTCAACGCCGCGCATGCTGAAGCCGAGCATCTGCGACACAGCCCGGAACGGTTCGTCAATCGGGAGATATCCTGGCTGCAATTCAATCGCCGCGTTCTGGAGGAATCCGGCAATGCGAACCACCCGTTGCTGGAGCGTCTCCGCTTCCTGTCGATCTCCGCCAATAATCTGGACGAGTTCTTCATGGTCCGCGTCGCCGGCTTGCGCGGCCAGCAGCTGGAGGGCGTCGGCCCGACCAGCGACGACGGCCTGACGCCGAGCGAGCAGCTGATCAAGATTTCCGAGGCGGTTTCCGTGCTCGCCAGCGACCAGCAGTCGCGCTGGGCCGAGCTTCGCGTCGAACTCGCCGGTGTCGGCATCGTTGCCTCGCACCTTGCCGATCTGACCGAGGCCGACAAGAGCTTCCTCGAAGCCTATTTCCTCGACTCGATTTTCCCGATCCTGACGCCGCTCGCCATCGATCCGGCGCATCCCTTTCCCTTCATCCCCAATCTCGGCTTCTCGCTCGCCCTCCAGCTCGTCCGGCCGGCGACGGGCGCCCGGATGACGGCGCTGCTGCGCATCCCGATGACGGTCGATCGCTTCATTCGCCTGCCGGATTCGGCTCCGGGCGTGGATCGTTTCATCAGCCTCGAGCATGTCGTCGCGCTGTTCACCCCGCGCCTCTTCCCCGGTTATTCGGTCGAGGGGCAGGGCGCCTTCCGAGTCATCCGCGACTCCGAGCTTGAAGTCGAGGAAGAGGCAGAGGACCTGGTCCGCTTCTTCGAGACCGCGCTGAAGCGTCGGCGTCGCGGCTCCGTGATCCGCCTTGAGATCGACAAGAACACGCCGGAATCGCTGCGCGGCTTTGTTGCCGGGGCCTTGGCGGTGCTGCCTGACGAGATCTTCCTCGTCGAGGGCATGCTGGCGCTGAACGATCTGTCGCAGCTCGTCGGCATTGATCGCCCCCACCTGAAATTCCCGGCCTATCAGGCCCGATTTCCCGAGCGCATTCGGGAGCATGGCGGCGATTGCTTCGCGGCGATCCGCCAGAAGGACCTGATCGTCCATCATCCGTATGAATCGTTCGATGCCGTCGTGCAGTATCTGCGCCAGGCGGCGCTTGATCCCGACGTCGTCGCTATCAAGCAGACGCTGTACCGCACCTCCAAGAACTCGCCGATCGTGCAGGCGCTTGCCGAGGCCGCTGAGGCCGGCAAATCCGTCACGGCGCTTGTCGAGCTCAAGGCGCGCTTCGACGAAGAGGCCAACATAAAATGGGCTCGCGATCTGGAGCGCGCCGGCGTGCAGGTCGTCTACGGCTTCATCGAGCTGAAGACCCATGCCAAGCTCTCGCTGGTCGTGCGCCGCGAGGGCGGGGCGCTCCGGAGCTACGTCCATATCGGCACGGGCAACTATCATCCGATCACGGCCCGGATCTATACCGATCTATCCTTCTTCTCGGATGATCCGATGATCGCCCGCGATGTGGCCCGCGTCTTCAACTACATCACCGGCTATGCCGAGCCGGTGGAAATGGAGACGCTGTCCACCTCGCCGCACTTCCTTCGGAAGCGAATCCTCGACTGCATCTATGCCGAGATCGAGCATGTGAAGGCAGGACGCCCCGGCGCCATCTGGATGAAGATGAATTCGCTGGTCGATCCGCAGATCATCGATGCGCTTTATGACGCCAGCCGGGCCGGCGTCGAAATTGACATCGTTGTGCGCGGTATCTGCTGTCTGCGCCCGGGCGTGCCAGGGCTTTCGGATCGGATCCGGGCCAAGTCGATCGTCGGCCGTTTCCTGGAGCACGCCCGTATTCTGTGTTTCGGCAACGGCCACGGCTTGCCCTCGCCGGAGGCGATTGTCTATATCGGCTCTGCGGACATGATGCCGCGCAATCTGGATCGCCGTGTCGAGGCGATGATCCCGATGCAGAATCCGACGGTGCACGAGCAGGTTCTGGACCAGATCATGGTCGCCAATCTGAAGGACAACCAGCAGAGCTGGGAAATCCTGCAAGACGGCTCTTCGCGGCGAATCGTGCCGCGGAAGGGAGAGCAGCCTTTCAACGCGCATCAGTACTTCATGACGAACCCGAGTCTTTCCGGACGTGGAAAATCTCTTAAGAACAGCTCGCCGCGCTCAATCGGGAACCGCGGCAAATCCTGACGCCGCCGCCTCTCCGGAACATGCGCCAGGCCGCATGAACGGCAGCGGCCCGGTTGCGATTATCGACATCGGGTCCAATTCGGTGCGGCTCGTCGTCTATGAGCGGCTCAGCCGTTCGCCGATGCCGTTGTTCAACGAGAAGGAACTCGCCGGTCTTGGTCGCGGCATCGCGACCACCGGCAGGCTGAACGACGACGCGGTGGCGGCCTCGCTCGCCGCGATCCGCCGTTTCATGGGCCTTTGCGAGCAGATGGGCGTGACGTCGCTGCATGTGCTCGCCACCGCCGCTTCGCGTGAGGCATCCAACGGTCCCGCGTTCCTGGAAGAGGTGGAGCGCATCACCGGAGTCGATGTTTCACTCCTCTCCGGGCGTGAGGAGGCCCGGCTTTCGGCGATGGGGGTGCTTTCCGGCATCCACAATCCTGACGGGATCGCCGGAGACCTAGGCGGCGGCAGTCTCGAGGTCGTCGACGTCGATGGCGATGAGATCGGCACCGGCGAGACCTTCCCGCTCGGCGGTCTGCGCCTGGAAGAGTCATCCGAGAAGACGTTGCGGAAGGCCGAGAAGATCGCCGCCGAGGCGCTCTCCTCGTCCAAGGTTCTTCCAAGCGGGCAGGGGCGACCCTTCTATGCCATCGGCGGCACATGGCGTTCGCTGGCGCGACTGCATATGCGCCAGAAGGCCTATCCGCTGCATATCATGCATCAATATGCGATCCCCGCCGACGAAGCGCTGGAGTTCTGCCGCATGGTGGCGCGGCGCGACGCCGAATCGCTCGATTCGATCGAGGCCGTCTCAAAGAGCCGGCGCGGCCTGCTGCCCTATGGTGCGATCGTGCTGGAGCAGGTGATCCGCGCCATGCGCCCGTCCGAGATCGTGCTCTCGGCGCTCGGCGTGCGCGAAGGTCTGCTCTACGACCTGCTGGACGCCGATGAGCGCGCCAGCGACCCGCTGATCGCCGCCTCGGCCGAACTCGCCTTGCTGCGTTCCCGCTCGCCCGGCCATGCCTATGAACTGGGAGCCTGGACGGCAGAGGCCATGGCGGCGCTCGGCCTAGACGAGACGGAGGAGGAGGTGCGCCTGCGCGTCGCCGCCTGCCTGCTCGCCGACATTGGCTGGCGGGGCCATCCGGATTACCGGGGCGAGCAGAGCCTCAATCTGATCGCGCACGGGGCTTTCGTCGGCATCGACCATCCCGGCCGCGCCTATCTCGCTCTGGCGAATTATTATCGCCACGAGGGGCTGGTCGACGAGCATCTGTCGTCGCGCATCCGCGAACTCGCCTCGACCCGGCTGATGGAGCGGGCGAGGGCGCTGGGTGCAGCACTGCGCGTTGCCTATCTGGTTTCCGGTGCCATGGCCGGCGTCATCCCGCGCACGCGCATCGAAGCACGCGGCGACCAGTTGACCCTGGTCTTGCCCCAGGACCGCGCCATGCTGGCCGGAACCCGCCTCGGCCGCCGCGTCGCGCAAATGGCCAAGCTCGGCGCCATGCGACCGGCCATCGTGGTGGAATAGACCCTCGGCCCGCGGCAAGGCCGCGAGCTTGATGGTGGAGGTTCAGGCCTCGCTGGTCGGCTCGCCGACCAGTACCACGCGCCGTCCGTCGAGCCGCATGGCGAGCTCGCCACGCTTCAACTTCAGCGCATTCTCGCCGAACAGTTCGCGGCGCCAGCCAGCGAGCGGCGCGACGTCGGCCTTGTCGTCATTGGCGATCGCCTCGAGTTCGTCGACCGTCGCGATGACCTTTGCCGCGACGCCGTGTTCCTCGCTCGTCATCTTGAGCAGGACCTTGAGCAGGTCAACGGCGGCGCCGTTGCCCTCGGAGGCGGGGCGGGTCTTCGGGACCTTTGGCAGCTTGTCCTTCGGCAGGCTGGACGCTCTCTGCACGATGGCGAGGATCTCCTCGCCGACGCGGGAGCGCTCGAAACCCTTCGGGATGCTGCGCAGGCGACCCAGCGCCTCGGCCGTCGCCGGGTGTTGCTCGGCGATCTCGTAGATCGCGTCGTCCTTGATCACCCGGCCGCGCGGCACGTCGCGGGCCTGCGCCTCGCGCTCGCGCCAGGCGGCCAGCTCCTGCAGGACGGCGAGTTGCAGCGGCTTCTTGATTCGAAGCTTGAGCCGCTTCCACACCTGCTCCGGGTCTACCTGATAGGTGTCGACTGATGTCAGCACCTTCATCTCTTCGCTGACCCAATCGGAACGGCTCTGCCGCTCGAGCTGGTCGCGCAACGCCTTGTAGACGTCGCGCAGATGCGTGACATCGGCGAGCGCATAGTCGATCTGGTGCTGCGTCAGCGGACGGTGGCTCCAATCGGTGAACCGCGACGTCTTGTCGATCGAGTGACCGGTAATGCGGCCGACCAGCTGATCGTAGCTGATCGAATCGCCGAAGCCGCAGACCATGGCGGCGACCTGGCTATCGAAGATCGGGTGCGGAAGGATGCCACCGAGGTGCCAGACGATCTCGATGTCCTGCCGGGCGGCATGGAACACCTTCAACACCGTCTCATCGGCCATCAATTGGAAGAACGGCGCCAGGTCGAGGCCCGGCGCTTCGGCGTCGACGATGACGGCCTCTTCCTCGCTGGCGATCTGGATGATGCACAGCTTCGGCCAGTAAGTCGTCTCTCGCATGAATTCGGTATCAACCGTGACGAACTCATGGCGGGCGAAGCGGGCGCAGGCGGCGGCGAGAGCTTCAGTGGAAGCAATAATATCGGACATATCGTTCTATTAGCGCAGCGCAAAACACTTGTCGCGGGTATCGCCATAAAAAGGAAAGCCCAGGCTCCGGCAAAGACGCGCAGAATTTCTCCTGAACGGTCTTCGGCTACGGGCCTGGGCAATCGGTATCCAGGCAAGGGGGGTGCGTCCGGACGCATCCGCCTGAGCCCGCCGGTCCGGAGTACATCCGTCCTGAACCAACGTTGGAGCGCTATCCTTTGTGTCGGAGCGCATCCTGCTCGTGCTTGGATAAGACCTAGATGGGGTGCCCCGGCGGCATTGCAAGGGGTCCGCGTCCGGGAATGCGCTGTGACGGTCATCATAGAGCGGTGGATCGCTTTCAGGCATTGGGACGGCCGCGAGGCGCCAAGGGGACAGGCCTCGATCACTTTCCACTTCTGCGGTATCCGACCATGTCTACCTTCGACCTCGTGGCGAACAGCCTCGTCCACGTCGCGGCGCTGCTTTCCGTCGCCGCCATGTTCTTCAAGAGCCAGTTGCTGCTGCGCGCCTTTCTCCTGGCCGGCACGCTGCTCAACGCCGTCTATTTCTTCGTCGTCCCGCCGGAGGTCCTCTGGGGTCCGGTGTTCTGGAGCATCGTCATGTTCGTCGTGAACGGCGCCATGATCGGCTTGCTCGTGCTCGACCGGACCATGTTCGGTCTCTCGGAAGACGAAGTCGGACTGTTCCGTACCTTCGGCATCTTCACGCCCGGCGAGTATCGCCGCCTGATGCGCCTCGCGAACTGGCGAGAAGCGGGGGAGGTCGAGAACCTCACGGTCAGGGGCGCCCCGGTCGAGCGGCTCTATTATGTGCTCTCGGGCGATGTCCGCGTTGCCAAGGCCCATTCCGTGTTTCCGGTTGCCGCCGGCACGTTCATCGGCGAGGTCGCCTTCCTGCGCGGGACCGCGGCTTCGGCGAGCGTGACCGTTTCGTCCGGTTCACGCTTCGTCGCGTGGGATAGGAAGGCGCTGATGGCACTGGTCGAGAAGCGTCCCGCGATCGGTATCGCGCTTGGTTCGCTGCTGAACGCCGATCTCGCCGGCAAGGTCGCCGCCGATTCGGGCCAGCCCGCGACAGGGGCTCTCGCGCTCGCCTGAGGCCTTCAGAGCGATTGCGGATGGCGGAAGAGATTGGTCGGGTCGACAGCCGCCTTGATCGCCATCAACCGGTCGAGATTGGCGCCGAAATAGCGCGTGCGCCAGTCGACCAGCGAGGCGTCCGCGAAGTTCTGGAACGCTCCCTGTCCGCCATACTCACCGACCATCGCGTAGAAATCGTCCTGCCAAGCCACGGCACGCCGGGTGATATCCGGCCTCGCATTGTCATCCTCGCTCCAGTTGGCCCCCACCACGGCGAGCCAGTGACTGGAGCGATGGACAAAGGCGGTCTCGTCGGGAGCGATCTCATTGATCCGCCCGCCCGTCTGGAAGAAGAACAAATCGCCGTGCGCGCCGGTGCCCGGCCAATGGCGCAGCCGGTCGAAGGCCGCTTCCAGGAAGGCGTCGTCTGGTGATGCCGGCAGGAAAGTCGAGCGCTCGCGGAACCAGGCCGGCGCTCCCGGCTCCATCAGGAACTCCTGCGCCTCCCAATAGCCGCCCTCCCGGATGTCACTGAAGTCCGGGGGGCCGGCATCGAGCACGGGCTTCAGAATCGCCATCAGCCCGTCACGGTCGCCGATGAACTGGCCGATCATCGTCACCGAAACCTGCCGGCCCTTGCCCGATTGAGCTGGCGTCACGCCGCCGAGGGATATCCGCGAGGCAAACCCGTTCGGGGCCATCTCCGCCGCGTGGAACAGTGCCTTCGCTACCTCCAGCGTCTTGTCTCGCCAGACCATACGGAAGGCGGTCAATTGTTCGTCGACCGGCTGTGTGCGGAGAGTGAACGACGTGCTGACCCCGAAATTTCCGCCGCCGCCGCCACGCACCGCCCAGAACAGATCGGCGTCCTGCTCCGCCGAGAGGCGTCGAAGGGCGCCGTCTGCGGTGACGATCTCCGCCTCGGTCATCAGATCGCTGCAGACACCGAACCGACGCATATTGAACCCGACGCCGCCGCCCAACAGGAATCCGGCGATTCCGACTGTCGGACAGCGGCCATGCGTGACAATCCGGCCGACCTGGCGCTGCGCGGCGAAGAGCTCCCGGTTCGTCGCACCGGCCTCGACGCGCACCAGACCGCTTCGAGGATCATATTGTATGGCCCGCATCGGCGACATGTCGATCACGAGGCCATGGCTGGTCGAGAACCCGGAATAGGAGTGGCCGCCGCCGCGGACCACGAACGGCATGTCGTAGTCGCGGCACCAGCTCAGCACGTCGGCGACCATCTGCGCCGAGGAGCAGGGCGCGATGGCTTCGGGGCGGATGTGGCGGAAGCGCAGATTGTTGGGCAGAGCCGCCTGACTGTAGTCTGCGTCGCCTGGTCGAAGCAGCGCCCCCTTGGTGACGCGGCGCAAGCTCTCCCAACGGTCCGGCGGTGGCCCCAAGGGCGCCGACGCGGCCGATCCTTCGTCCTCCGCGAAGGTCGGGCGGATCACGCTGGCGCTCGCCAGGGCGGCACCCCCGACCAACAGCCCCCGGCGGCTGAGCTTCTTGAAACCAGACATGACTTCCCCCGAATCCCGGTGTCCTGCGATGGATGGATCGACGCTATCGTCTGGCCAAACCCATTCTCCAGGCAAGCCCGGAAAGGTGGAACGCGTATCGTTCGGCTGTCGATCGCAACGGGTGGCATGACCGCGACCGTTGCTTGACAAGAAAAGCCGTGCATGCGCTTCTCCGCGCGCGACGAAGCCCTTCGCCGCGGCCGAAACAAGCCTATTCCGCGGATTTAAGACCATGCATCGCTACCGGACGCACACCTGCGGAGCTCTCCGCGAGACCAATGCGGGCGAGACCGTCCGCCTGTCAGGATGGGTGCATCGCGTCCGAGATCATGGCGGCCTGCTCTTCGTCGATCTGCGTGACCATTACGGCATGACGCAGGTCGTCGCCGACCCCGATTCGCCGGCCTTCCGTTCGGCGGAACTGCTGCGCTCCGAATGGTGCATCAAGGTCGACGGCGTCGTGAAGAAGCGCACGCCCGAGACAATCAACGCCAACCTCGCCACCGGCGCGATCGAACTCTTCGCCGAGGGAATCGAGGTGCTGGGTGCCGCGCGGGAGCTCCCGCTGCCGGTCTTCGGCGAGCCGGATTATCCCGAGGATGTGCGCCTCAAATATCGCTTCCTCGATCTGCGCCGCGAGAGCCTGCACGCCAATATCGTCAAGCGCACCAAGATCATCCGCTCGATGCGCGAGCGCATGGAAGATATCGGCTTCACCGAATATACGACGCCGATCCTGACGGCCTCCTCGCCGGAAGGCGCACGCGACTTCCTGGTCCCGAGCCGCATCCACCCCGGCAAGTTCTACGCGCTGCCGCAGGCGCCCCAGCAGTTCAAGCAGCTGTTGATGGTGGCCGGCTTCGACCGCTATTTCCAGATCGCGCCCTGCTTCCGCGACGAGGATCCGCGCGCCGATCGCCTGCCAGGCGAATTCTACCAGCTAGATCTCGAAATGAGCTTCGTCACCCAGGAAGACGTCTGGGACACGATGGAGCCGGTCCTGCGCGGCATCTTCGAGGAATTCGCGAACGGCAAGCCGGTGACGCAGAAATTTCGCCGCATCCCCTATGATACCGCGATCCGCACCTATGGCTCCGACAAGCCGGACCTGCGCAACCCGATCGAAATGCAGGCGGTTACGACCCATTTCGCCGGCTCGGGCTTCAAGGTGTTCGCGCGCATGATCGAGGCCGATCCGAAGGCCGAAGTCTGGGCTATCCCGGCCAAGGGCGGCGGTTCGCGCGCCTTCTGCGACCGCATGAATAGCTGGGCGCAGCAGCAAGGCCAGCCGGGGCTCGGCTATATTTTCTGGCGTTCCGAGAACGACGTGCTCGAAGGCGCCGGCCCGGTCGCCAAGAACATCGGCGAAGAGCGCACGGATGCGATCCGGACCCAACTCGGTCTTGGCGAGGGCGACGCCGTCTTCTTCGTCGCCGGCGATCCGAAGAAGTTCTACAAATTCGCCGGCGAGGCGAGGACGCGCGTCGGCACCGATCTGAACCTCGTCGATACCGAGCGCTTCGAGCTGTGTTGGATCGTCGATTTCCCGTTCTATGAATGGGACGAGGAGACGAAGACGCTCGATTTCGCCCATAATCCCTTCTCCATGCCGCAGGGCGGCATCGAGGCGCTGGAGCATCAGGATCCGCTGACGATCAAGGCGTTCCAGTATGACGCCGTCTGCAACGGCTTCGAAATCGCCTCCGGCTCGATCCGCAACCAGTTGCCCGAGACCATGGTCAAGGCATTCGAGTTGGTCGGCCGCTCCAAGGAAGAGGTCGAGGAGAAGTTCGGCGGCCTCTATCGCGCCTTCCAATATGGCGCGCCGCCGCATGGCGGCATGGCGGCCGGCGTCGACCGCGTCGTGATGCTGCTCTGCGGGGCGGAAAATCTGCGCGAAATCACGCTGTTCCCGATGAACCAGCAGGCACAGGACCTCCTGATGGGCGCACCGAGCGACGCGACGGTGAAGCAACTGCGTGAACTGCATATCCGCCTGAACCTGCCGAACTGAGAGGCGGAGCCGGCAGTTTCCGGCTCCCCCTTCATCCAGCGCCGAGACGACCGGCGAGACAGCATGACGGTCGCGCGCGATCCGCCTGGCGGCATTCTTTTACCGGCTAATCGCGCGACGCCCTGTGGATGAAATGAAAATCTCTCCTTTAGGGCTTCTCAAACCGGGGTCGGGCCTCTATATCACCACTGCGCGACGACGACATCGCGCTTGCCGCGGGGTGGAGCAGCCCGGCAGCTCGTCAGGCTCATAACCTGAAGGTCACAGGTTCAAATCCTGTCCCCGCAACCAAAAAACCCTCGCAAGGCTTCGGCCTTTGCGGGGGTTTTTCTTTTTGTGGGTCGTGCGAGGATTGCCCGTAGCCCGAGCCCCCACATCGTCGGTGGCTGGTGCGGCGACGCAGCAATGGGGTTCGTTTCCGTGGAAGCGCTGGGTGGCAGTCAGGATGGCGACGTCGTCATCGTCGGGGCCGGCATTGTCGGGCTCGCCTCGGCGCTGCATCTGCAGGACCGCGGCTTTCGCGTCGTGGTCTTCGATCCAGGCGACCCGCGCGGCCGGGCCTCTTTTGGCAATGCCGGCGTCCTGAGCCGCAATTCGATCTTTCCGGTGGCGGGTCCGGGAATCCGCCGACGCCTCGCTCGGTACGGCCTTGGCCGCGATGTCGCGGTGCGTTTGCGGTTTGGTTCGCTGCCCCGTCTTCTCCCCTGGGTCCGGCGCTTCATCGCGGCGGCCGACGAGGCGCATTGGCGCGAGAGCGCCCATCTCCTTGATTCGCTGGTCGCGCGGGCCTTCGAGAGCCATGCCGAACTCGCCGGCCGGGTCGGCGCCCGCCATCTCATCCGCGCCAATGGCTGGCTGCGGCTCTACCGCGACAGGGCCTCGCTCGACGCCTCGGCGCTGGAGCGCTCGGTCCTCGCCGAGCACCATGTGCGGGCGGACGTCCTTTCCGCGGAGGAGATCCGGCAGTTGGAGCCGGGCCTCGCGCGGCGCTTCAGTCATGGGCTGTTCTTTGCCGATAGTGGCTCGGTCGAAAGCCCAGGTGAATTGGTCGATTTCTATGCCCGCGCCGTTGCCGAGCGTGGCGGCCGGTTCGTGACGGAGCCGGTCCAGCGCATTGAGGCAGGCGAGGGCGCCCTTTCGGTCCATGGCGCCGGCACGACGGTCCGTGCCCGCTTCGTCGTGTTGGCGGCTGGCGCAAGGGCGGCCGACTTGGCTCGGCCACTCGGCTATCGCTTCCCGCTCGCCGCCGAGCGCGGTTATCACCGTCATTTTGCGCTGGCCGATGGGGCCTCGCTGAACCGGCCGATCCACGATGCCGCAGGCGGCTATGTGTTGTCGCCGATGGCGGGGGCGGTTCGGCTGCTGACCGGGGTCGAACTGGCCTTGCCCGACGACCCGCCCGATCACCGCCAGATCGAGCGGGTGACGGCCGACGCCCGTCGCACGATTGCGTTGTCGGACCCGATCGAGCCGGAGCCGTGGATGGGCAGCAGGCCCTCGACGCCCGATGGCCGGCCGATCATCGGCCGGTCCAGCCGCCACCCCGGCCTGATCTTCGCCTTCGGTCACGGCCATATCGGATTCGCCAACGGCCCCTTCACGGGCCGCATCGTCGCCGATCTGATCGCCGGCTCGCCGCCGCCGATCGATATCGAAGGCTTCAGTCCACGACGTTTCGGCGGCTGACCGTCAGGGCAGGGTGAGGCCGCCATTGACGTGGAGGGTCTGGCCCGTGATCTGCCGGGCGCCGGGGGAAAGTAGGAAGGCGATCGTCGCCGCGATATCGGACGGGTCGGTCAGGCGGTCGGTCGGCGTGACCGAGACCGCCGTCTTCAGCGAATCAGGCGTCGCGGCGAGATGGCCGCCACCCTGCTTGCGCGTGAAGCCCGGAACGACGGCATTGGCCGTGGCGCCCGTCGGCGCCAATTGCCAGGCGAGCGCCTTGACCAGCGCTTCGAGCGCCGCCTTGGCGGCCGAGGTTGCCGGGAAGAGCAGCCCGGCCGTGCCGAAGATGTGAGCGACGAACGAGCTGACGGCGACGACGCGGCCCTGTGCCGAGGTCTCCAGATCTGGCAGGGCGGCGTTGACGAGGCGAAGGAACGCCACGGGCATCGTGTCGAATGCAGTGACCAGTTCTTCCGGCGTCAGATCGCCAAAGCGCGAGCGCTTGGCCTGTCCGGCATTCGAGACGATCTGGTCGACGCGCCCGAAGCGGCTACGGGCCGTGGCGACGAGGCCGGGTGGGACCTCGGGGTCGCCGAGATCACCCAGATGGGTCGCGACGCCGGCCCCGAGTTCGGTGCAGGCTGCCGCGACAGCAGCGAGCCCGGCCTCATTCTTGCGTGTGTGGAGGACCAGCGCCGTTCGGGACGCGGCCAGCCGCCTCGCGGTCTCCGCGCCGATGCCGCTTGCGGCGCCGGTGATGATCACGACACGATCGAAGGCCTCGGGCACGCGCATTTCTCCTCTGGATGGGTTGAATATGGCAATGCTAGCGCGAGATCAGCAAAACGGGATACAAAATTCCGTCAGTATACCCCCCTTTTTCTTGACAGGGTCGCCGGCCGGTCGGTTACTGTCCTCCTGAGCGAAGGAGCAGGTCATGGACGTCATCATTGTCGGCGCCGGAATCGGCGGTCTCACCCTTGCCTTGATGTTGCATCGGCGGGGGATTTCGGCCCGGGTCTATGAGAGCGCCTCCGAGATCCGTCCGATCGGGGTCGGCATCAGCGTCCTGCCGCATGCGAGCCGGGAATTGTGCGAACTCGGGCTGCGGGAGGCCTTGGCTGCGGTCGCCGTTACGGCGCAGGAATCCTGCTTCTTCAACCGTTTCGGGCAGTTCATCTACAAGGAGCCGGTCGGGACATTCGCCGGTTATGAATGGCCGCAGTTCCAGATCCATCGCGGCGATCTGCAGCAGATCCTCTATCGCACCTTCATCGCCGAGGCCGGCGCTGACCGCGTGATCACTGGCCGCCGCTGCGTCCGGGTCGATCAGGGCAACGGCGTGGCGAGCGCCGTCTTTGCGATCGGCGGACGCGATGACGATACCGAGACGGTCGAGGGTCTCGCCGTGATCGGGGCTGACGGCATTCATTCGCAGATCCGCCGGCAACTCCATCCAGGCGATGGCGGCCCGATCTATTCCGGCGTCAATATGTGGCGCGGCGTCACGCGCTGGAAGCCCTATCTGACGGGGGCAAGCTATGTCCGTGCCGGATGGCTGACGCATGGCAAGATGGTCATCTATCCGATCCGCAACAACATCGATTCAGATGGCGACCAGCTGATCAACTGGGTGGCCGAGGTCGAGACGCCGGATCACGACCGCCAGGATTGGAACAAGCAGGGGCGGCTCGAGGACTTCATCTCCTATTTCGACGACTGGCATTTCGATTTCCTCGATGTGCCGGCGATGATCCGCGCCGCGGATTCGATCCTCGAATATCCGATGGTCGACAAGGATCCGCTGGACCGCTGGAGCTTCTGCCGGATCACGCTGCTGGGAGATGCCGCGCATCCGATGTATCCGCGCGGCTCGAACGGTGCTGGCCAGGCGATCCTCGATGCGCGCGCGCTCGCCGATGCGCTCGCCGAGAATGCCGACGCGGAAACAGCGCTGAAGCTCTATGAGGACAAACGCCTCGCCGCCACGGCGCAAGTTGTGCGCACCAACCGCACGACGCCGCCGGACGCAATCCTGCGCGAGGTCTATCTGCGCAGCGGCGACAAGCCCTTCGACCGGATCGAGGAAATCATCTCGGCCGAGGAACTGGCGGCGATTACCAACAGCTACAAGAAGGTCGCCGGTTACGACAAGCAGAGCCTGGAGGCGAAGCGCGTCGCCTGACGTCAGGCGACGGAAGGGCGCTCAGAATGCGTCGGCCTGCGTCTGCGGCGCGACGGCCTGCACCGCCGGCAGCGCCGCAATGCGATCCGCGATCGCGATCGTCATGGGAAAGGCCGAGAGGTCGCAGTTGAAGCGGCGGGCATTGGCCACCTGCGGCACGAGGCAGATGTCGGCGATGCTGAGTCTATCGCCGAGGCAATAGATGCCGTGCCTCCCTTCGAAGGCCAAGGTAGCCTCGAACGAGCGGAAGCCCTCGTCGACCCAGTGCCGATACCATTCATTGGTGTCGTCTTCGCTGAAGTCCCAGCGCGACTTCAGCCATTTGAGCACACGGATATTGTTCAGCGGATGCATGTCGCAGCCGATGATCTGCGCGAGGCGTCGCACATAGGCACGCTCAGCCGGATCCCGAGGCACGATCGGCGGCTCGGGATAGATCTCATCGAGATATTCGAGAATGGTGAGGCTCTGCGCGATCACATGCTCGCCGTCGACGAGGGTCGGCACCAGCCCCTGCGGGTTGACGCCCATATAATCGGCGGAGCGATGCTCCATCTTGGGCAGGCTCACATAGCGCGGCTCCCAGTCGAGCCCCTTTACCGCGAGCGCTATGCGCACGCGGTAGGAGGTCGAGGACCGGAAGAATGTGTATAGCGCCCGCATCAGGCGGAGGCGGCTGCCGCGTTGAGGATCTCGTCGGGTGTCGAGGAGACGACCTCGACATATTTTGGGACGAATTTGCGCCCTTCGATCAGCCCGACGAAGGCCGGCTTGATCTCTTCCGCCAGGATCTTGCGGATCTTGGCATGCTCGACGATGTCGGACCATTCGGCGATCAGGAAGAAGCGCTGCGGATTTTCGGTGTCGCGGCAGAGCACGCCGTCCTTCACCTGCGCCGAGGATTTGTGCATCGGGTTGCCGTCCGAATAATCGAACTCTTCGAAAAGCTTGATGAATTCCTCTTCGCGGCCGGCCTCCACGATGAAATCGTAGATGTGGAGGAAGTTGCCTTTCGTGGCGAGAGGTTCCTGAGCCATGACGTTGCTCCTCGATCAGAACGGGCACAAAGCTGGGATGAACATGTCCGGAAGGTAGCGATGGGGAAGCCGGCCATCCGATAATCGTCAGTATACATCCTTTCTTATCGTCGACAATGCGCTGTGACGGAGGCTGGCTGATGAAATCGAGCGACGGCGTCAATCGTCCTGCTGTAGCGACGGACTTCTCGGTCTATCCTGCCATTCGGCTGAGATGGCCTTGCCGAACGCGGCTCGGCGGCGGGAGAGGAAAATCGATTGACGGGACCAAAATCCAAGACGGCACAGGATCGGGCGGCACAGGCGTCGCCGGCGCAAGGGGAGCCGAACCCTAACCCTGTCCTGAGGGCGCTCGCCGACCGGCTGCCGCTTTGGAGGCGGCCGGGCTATCTGCTGCGCCGGCTGCATCAGATCCACTATGCTCTGTTCTATGAGGAATGCGCCGAGTTCAGTATCACACCGGTGCAATATGGGCTGCTGACCATACTCTCGACCAATCCCGACACGGATCAGGTCACGCTCGCCAACGCCCTCGGCATCGACCGGACCAATGTTGCCGATGTCCTGGCCCGGCTTGAGCAGCGCGGTTTCGTCGAGCGGACTCGGAGCGAGGCCGACCGCCGCATGGTGCTGGCACGCCTTACCCGAAATGGCGAGGAACTTGTCGAGCGGATGCATCCGGCGATGGCGCGGGCACAGGAGCGCCTGCTTGAGACACTCGATGAGGAAGAACGGAAGGGTTTTGTCGCGACGGTGATCCGGCTTGTCGAAGCGAATAATCGCTACGGCAGAGCACAGCTTGGTGCTTCCAAGATGGACCACACGAGAGAATGATATCTCGGGCGACCGGCCGACCCGCGCGGTGGGGCAGTTCAACAGCAGCGGGACCGAAATCCCGATAGGGCAAGGGAACGTAGCCGGGGAATGCCGCGATCCATTGGGATTTAGAATGCAGTATACAATTGCCGTTGCACAGCCCCTTTTTTCATCATGAGCACGGGTCAGGCCTAGACGTTCCGTCTTGTCTTTAAAGCGCTATCCTGGCAGGTGCGGCTCCGTGTCCAGAAACGCGGCAGACGCTGCAAATATCTGCGCCAGCCCAAGCTCTTAGATGTTGCCCGGTTCGCGTCTTGCTGCATTGTTGCGGGATTGCGCCCGCCGGTTTCAACGCCGTCTCGGCCGGTTGCCGGCGTGCCGCGCCGGGCGGAACGCCTTGATCCAGATCAATGCGCTGTATACTGACGACTTGACTCGGATTTGGAGAATGTCCAATCTGCCGTTCCGGGGAATGCCGACGATCCGCCAATTGGTGCAGCGCAGGGCTGCGCTACAACCCTTGCCTTGGGGCAAAGGAGCGGATGATGACAATAAAAACATTGCTTTCCAGAGTGGCACTCGTGGCCATCATGGCGTGGCCCGCTGCGGGCGTTGTGCAGGCGTCCGAGATAACCGTCGCAGTCGGTTCCGAGGCCTCGACGCTCGATCCGCAAAAGCGCGATGACGGCGGCGAGCGTGCCATCAACGACAATATCTACGAGACGCTGATGGCGCGCAGCGCGTCCGGCGAGCTCGTGCCAGGTCTCGCCGCGGCGGCGCCGACCCAGGTCGATGCCACGACATGGGAGTTCAAGCTCCGTCCGGACATCAAGTTCACCAATGGCGAGCCCTTCAATTCCGACGCGGTCGTCGTCTCGGTGACGCGCATCATCGACCCGGCCTTCGCCTCCGAGCAGATGTCCTATTTCGGCACCATCACCGGCGCCGAGAAGGTCGATGACCTTACCGTCCGCATCAAGACCTCCGGCCCGGATCCCATCCTTCCGTCCCGCATGTACTGGATGAAGATGGTCCCGGCGAAATATTCCAGCGATCCGAAGTTCATCTCCGAGCCCGCCGGCACCGGACCGTACAAGCTCGCCGCCTGGACCCGCGGCCAGGAAGTCGTGCTCGAAAAGAATCCCGACTATTGGGGCGATGCGCCGTCGATCGACACTGTACATTTCCGGTTCATCGGTGAGTCCGGCACGCGCATGGCCGGCCTGATGGCAGGCGAACTCGACGTCATCACCAATCTCCTCCCGGAATTCGTCGCCGGCGTGCCGAAATCCGCCGCCGTGCAGGGCGTCGAGACCTCCGTCATCATCCTGTCGACGGAGAACGACGTCACGAAGGATGAGCGCGTCCGCAAGGCGATGAACATTGCCATCGATCGCAAGGCGCTCGCAGACAGCCTCTTCGGCGGCTACGCGATCCCGACCAAGGGACAGCTCGTCAATCCGCGGGCCTTCGGCTTCAACGAGACGCTCGAAGCCTACCCCTATGATCCGGAGCAGGCCAAGGCGCTGATCAAGGAAGCCGGCGCCGAGGGCAAGACCGTCGTGCTGGTCGGCGAGGCCGGCCGCTGGCTCAAGGACCGCGAGCTGATCGAGGCGGTCGGCTCCTACTGGGAGACGGCGGGGCTGAAGGTTGACTACCGGATCGAGGAGTTCGGCGAATATCTGAACCAGCTCTTCGACAAGAACCATCGGCCCGATGGCGTCTTCGTCGTGAACTCGAACGAGTTGCTCGACGCGGATCGCGAAACCAGCTTCGCCTATCAGGCTGGCGGAACCGCGACCTCCAATAAGGACGAGGAGATGGCGGAGTGGGTCAAGCAGGCACGCGTCGAGACGGACGTCGCCAAGCGCAAGGCGCTCTACGCTCAGATCACCAAGAAGGCGAATGAGCACTACTACCTGGTCCCACTCCTCAACATGCAGGACATCTATGGCTTCTCCCAGCGCCTGGAGTGGGCGCCCCGGGTCGATGCGAAGCTGCTCGTCAAGGAGATGAAGGTCACCGAGTAATCGGCGGCCTGTCTCTCAGGGAAAGGGTCCGGCATGGGCAAATTCATCTTGAGGCGGATCTTCCAGGGCTTTCTCGTCGTCCTGGGCGTGACGCTCGTCGTGTTCGTGGCGACGCGCCTCGTCGGAGATCCGGCCAAGGTCATGTTGCCCCTGTCGGCGACGGACCAGCAGCGGGCGGCCTTCGAGCAGAAGTTCGGGCTCGACAAGCCGCTCGCCGAGCAGTTCGTCACCTTCGTCGAGGGTCTGGCGACCCTCGACTTCGGCGAGAGCATGTGGCAACGCCGGCCCGCCCTCGATGTGGTGGCCGGCCGCCTGCCCAAGACGCTGCAACTGATCGCGGTTGGTCTTGGCCTCGCTTTGGTGCTGGCGCTGCCACTGGGAGCGCTCGCTGCCATACGCCCCGGAGGATTTGCCGATCGGCTTACCGTCTTTGGCGGGCTGTTCGGCTTGTCCCTGCCGCAATTCTGGCTCGGCCTGCTGCTGATCATGGTCTTTGCCGTGACCTTCCGGCTGCTGCCGACTTCCGGCTATGGCAGCTGGGCTCATTTCATCCTGCCTGCGGTCACGCTGGCCATCCCGGCCACGGCACGGCTGATGATGCTGGTCCGCTCGTCGGTGATCGACGAACTGAACCAGCAATATGTCCGCACCGCGCGGGCCAAGGGCCTGTCCTTCCGGCAGGTGCTGTTCGGCCATGCACTCCGCAACGCGATGGTGCCCTTCATCACGCTCGCCGGTTGGGAACTGATCAGCGCGCTCGCCGGCTACACCGTCGTCGTCGAGACGGTCTTCGCCTGGCCCGGGCTCGGCCTGACCGCGATGCAGGCGATCAAGCACAGTGATCTCTTCCTGCTTCAGGCGATCGTCTTCACCGTGGCGATCTGCATCGTCGTCGTGAACATCGTGCTCGACGTGGCCTACAAGCTCATCGACCCTCGTATCAAATTGGCCTGACAGAATGGCAACCCCTGCAATCGTTCCGGCTGCCCCCGCCGCCAGGCTTCGGTCCGGCACGCTTCGCGCGCTGGCGTCGGAGCTCTGGCATGACAAGTCCGGCCTTTTCGGCTTCGCGGTCATCGTGCTGCTGATCCTCATGGCCATTTTCGGGGCATGGATTGCCCCCTATGATCCGGCCGCGCAATCGGTCGCGGCGCGGCTGAAGCCGCCGGCCTGGCTGCCCAAGGGCAGCATGGAGCATCTTCTCGGAACGGATCATCTGGGCCGCGACGTCCTGTCCCGCGTCATCACCGGCGCTCGGACGTCGCTCCTCGTTGGTGTTTCCGTCGTGCTGCTGGCTGGATCTTTCGGCGTTCTCGTCGGACTCTTCGCCGGTTTCAGGGGAGGGCGGACTGACGCGCTCCTGATGCGGATCGTCGACATCCAGGTAGCGTTTCCCGGCCTTCTCATGATCCTGCTGATCGTCTCGGTGGTCGGCCCGGGCATGACAACCATGATCGTCGTCCTCGCCGTGACCAACTGGATGATCTATGCGCGGGTCGTGCGCAGCATCGTGCTCTCGGTCCGGCAGACGCCCTATGTCGAAGCGGCCGAAGTGATCGGATGCCGGCCGGGCCGCGTCATCTTCCGGCATATCCTGCCGAACCTGACCTCGCCGCTGCTGACCCTCGCCATCCTCGAATTCACCAATATCGTGCTGGCCGAGGCCGCCATGTCGTTTCTCGGCCTCGGCGTGCAGCCCCCGGCGACGAGCTGGGGCCTCGATGTCGCGAACGGCAAGGACTACATCTTCGTCGCCTGGTGGTTGATCACGTTTCCGGGGATGGCGATCTCGCTGACCGTCCTTTCGATCAACCTCTTCGCCAACTGGCTCCGCGTTACCACCGACCCGCAGGAGCGCGAGAAGCGCTTTGCCCGCGCCAAGGCGGCAGAGCGCCGCCGCGCCGGCCCGTCGGCGGTCGCGCCGGTGGAGGCATGACGGGCATGGATGTCATCAGCGAAATGCCGCTGCTCGAGGTCGAGCGGCTTCATGTGGAATTCGACACCCGTGCCGGTACGGTTCACGGCCTGCGCGGCGTGGACCTGTCGATCCGGCGGGGCGAGACGCTGGCGATCGTCGGCGAGTCGGGCTCGGGCAAGAGCGTCACGGCCCAGGCCGTGATGGGCCTTGTCGACGTTCCGGGCCGCATCGTCAGCGGCGACATAAGATGGAAGGGCCAGTCGCTGCTGTCGGGCGGCGGCCTGAAGCTCGCCCGGGAAATCCGCGGCAAGGATGTCTCGCTCATCTTCCAGGACCCGATGACGTCGCTGAACCCGTTGCTCACGGTCGGTGCCCAGATCGCCGAAGTGTTGCAGCGCCATCTTGGCATGACCAAGTCGCAGGCGCGCACCCGCGTGCTCGAACTCCTCGAGGCGGTCGGCATCCCGGCTCCGCCGCGCCGCGCCGACCAATATCCGCACGAACTCTCTGGCGGCATGCGCCAGCGCATCATGATCGCCATGGCGATCGCCTGCGAGCCGCAGCTCCTCATCGCCGACGAGCCGACCACGGCGCTGGACGTGACGATCCAGGCGCAGGTGCTGGAACTTCTCGCCGGCCTGCAGGAAACGCTGAACCTGTCGGTCATCCTGATCACGCATGACCTCGGCGTCGTCGCCGGGCTCTGCCGCCGCGTCGCGGTCATGTATGCCGGGCGGATCGTCGAGACGGGGCTTGCCGACGACCTCTTCGAACGTCCGGCGCATCCCTATACGCAGGGCCTGATCCGCTCGACGCCGCGGCTCGACGACCGGATGACGCGGCTGATCGCCATCGAGGGCGCTCCGCCAAGCCTGATCTCGCCGCCGGCCGGTTGCTCCTTCCGCCCGCGTTGCCCGATCGCCGATGCGCGCTGCGAAAAGTCGCCCCCGCTCGCGCCGGTCCATGCAGGAGCCTCGGCTGCCTGCTGGAAGCCTTCCGTCCCTGCCTGGCAGGATCGCGCCACACTTGAAGCCGTTCCCAGCTGAGGTCCGCATGTCAGCCGCACTTTCAAAGGCGCCGCTCGCGCGCCCCGACCTCGAGCCAATCCTCTCCGTGCGCAGCATGACGGTGGAATATGAGGCCAGCCGCAGCGGGCTCTGGTCGAAACCGCGCAAGGTTCAGGCGCTGCGCGATGTTTCCTTCGACATAAGGCCGGGGGAGACACTCGGGCTCGTTGGCGAATCCGGGTCCGGCAAGACGACGATCGGCCGTGCCGTCCTGCGCCGCATCGACCTCTCGGATGGGCGCATCTTCTTCAAGGGGCGCGACATCACCAATGTGCGCGGCGAGGAACTCAGAAAGCTGCGCCGCCATATGCAGTTGGTCTTCCAGGATCCCTTTGCGAGCCTCAATCCGCGCATGCGCGTGCTCGACATCGTCGCCGAGCCGTTGATCGTCTTTGGCCTTGTCCGGAATACCGACGAGGCGCGCGACCAGATCGGCGAATTGATGCGCCTGGTCGGCCTGCCGCGCGACGCCCAGGATCGTTTCCCGCACGCCTTCTCCGGCGGCCAGCGCCAGCGCATCGGCATCGCCCGGGCCCTCGCCCTCAAGCCGGACCTGATCGTGGCCGACGAACCCGTCTCGGCGCTGGACGTCTCGGTCCGAGCCCAGGTGGTCAACCTCCTGCAGGACCTGCAGAAGGAACTGGGCATCGCCTATCTCTTCATCGCGCACGACCTCTCCGTCGTCCGCCACATCTCGCACCGCGTGGCGATCCTGCATTCGGGCCGGCTGGTCGAGATTGCCGATCGCGACACCCTCTACGAGACGCCGCTGCATCCCTATACCGAGGCCCTCCTGTCCTCCGTGCCGGTGCCGGATCCCCGCACGCAGCGCCTGCGCAAGCGCCTCGTCTATCGCGGCGATATTCCCGACGTGGCGCATTGGCCAAGCGGCTGCCATTTCCACGCCCGCTGTCCGCTGGCGACGGAGCGCTGCTCGCTGCAGGTGCCGCTCCTGGTCAACAAGGGCGACGATCACAAGGTCGCCTGCTGGCACCGCTGAATGAGGTCATGCAAGGCGCGATGCCGGCCGCGCGGGCAGGGCAGGGCGGCACCAGGCCTCGCCAAACCACATCAGGCCCCGCGCGCAGTTCCGTCCTTGCGCTTGTCGGAAGCGCCGCGAAGCGAGCCGTCGCTCGCCCGGACGACGATCTGCGCGCCGCCGAAATCGCTGCGACCGGCGATCTCGCCCCCCGTCGGCTCGCGATAGCCCGCGTCCTGAAACGCCCGGACAAGCGCATCCGGGGTACCCGGTTCGATCGCGAGTTCGTCTTTCCCTTCCAGTCGCCAGCGCGGCGCGTCGAGTGCCGCCTGGAGCGGCTCGCCCCAGGCGGCAATCCGCAGCAGGAGCTGGACATGGCCCTGGGGCTGCATGGCGCCGCCGACCACCCCCAAGCCAGCGTGGAAGCGCCCGTCCTTCAGGGCCGCGGCTGGAATGACCGTGTGATAGGGCCGCTTTCCCGGTGCTGGGCCATTGATGTGGCCAGGTTCGGCAAAGCCGGAACCGCGATTTTGCAGGACGAAGCCGCAGCCGGGGACGCCGATCCCCGAGCCGAAGCGCTTGAAGATGCTGGACATCAGCGTCACCGCCAGCCCGTCTTGATCGACGACGACAGTGCAGACGGTGTTGCCAGCCGGATCGGCCACCGTCTTGCGGGCCGTCGCGAGGCCTTGGCCCATGGCCGCGACGGCCTCGATCATGGTTCGTGGGTCGCCGGGATCGAGCGCAAGCGGTTCCAGCGCGGCGAGGGCCTCGAGCACAGCCAGCCCGTGGGTGTTGGGCGGGCACTCCAGAATGTCGAGACCACGAAAGCGGGTGGAAAGCGGAATATCGAAATGACCCGCGTGCCCGTCGAAATCGGCGGCCTTGAGCGCGCCGCCATGGAGGATAGCCGCCTTTTCCGCCGCCTCTGCCGGCAGGCCACGATAATAGGCGTCTGGACCCTTCGTGGCGATCGCCGCCAGGAGATCGGCGAGTTCCGGGTTGGCGAAGATATCGCCGGCCTGCGGGACCTTGCCGGCCCGATAGAGCGCCGCCGCCACCGGGTCTCGGGCAATGACGCCTTCGAAGATCGTCCATTCGCGGGCGCAGATCGGAGCCACCGCGAAGCCACGGCGCGCAAGCGCTATCGCCGGCGCCAGCAACTGCGCCATGTCGAGGCGGCCGAAACGGGCATGGAGGTCGAACCAGCCGCGAACCGCGCCCGGCACCGTCAGCGACAACGGATGGCGGTCGGGAATGCGCCGGCCGGGCAGCGCCGCGACCCGTTCGGCGTCGAGGCCCCTCGGCGCGCGGCCGGTACCGTTATAGGTGAGCGCCGCGCCGTCCGGCGGAACGATCATGGCCAGCAGATCGCCGCCGATCCCGGTCGCCATCGGTTCGACGACGCCAAGAATCGCATCGGCGGCGATGGCCGCATCGATGGCGCTGCCGCCTTGCTGAAGGATCTGGAGCGCCGTCTCGGCGGCGAAAGGATGGCCGCTCGCCACCATGATCGCGTCGCCGCGCGCACCGTGAGGGGGAAGCAGGGTCATGATGTCATGGGATCCGTCAAGCGGTATGCAATTAGGAGGTTGTTACCGCATATTGTGGAGCGGCGGAAGCGCTTCGGGTTGTTGCAGCGGCTGATGTCTCGCGCGCTGTCGGCCGCGCTCGTTCAAGCCGTGCGCCGCACGGC